>JAFZPM010000049.1 GCA_017550335.1 Paludibacteraceae bacterium | reverse complement strand
TTGATTTCTAAAATTAAAATTGTTCCTTTGCATATATGAGGGCGTTTTTATTTGTTCGTTTTACCTTTGACTTTTAAACTTACAAATTTTAACGCTCTTTTTCTGTTTCTTGTCTGTTTTTTTTACAAACATAGGAACTACAAATAAATCGAATATTGAACAACAAAACATAAATAGATGCCGTTTTTAATTATATTTGCAATCATCTTATTTCATGAATTATGACGACAATGCGCAAAATCCTTTGGTGTATCCCATTATTACTTGCCACCATCATACTATTATCATCCTCTTGTAAATCAAGTCAGAAAAATGCTCAGATGGTCATTGAACCTGCGGAGAGCTTTGTACCTATAATCCCCGATGACGACTTAGATACCTACGATCCTGATTATAATGACTCCATTATGAGGATTTTAAAGGAAAAAGACTCCATTATGGGGATTTTAAAGAAAAATGACCCGTATGCTCCCGAAGGTGTCCGTTTCGACGTGGAAGATGTTACCATCTGTGATAGATTCAGTGGTGAAGAGGATGCTAAAATTCATTTTGAGGAAATGACTATGAGAGAAATCTTGTATATGCCTGATGAGCATGCACAGATGAGAATCGTGCCTTCCACAGACATTGTCTATTCGAATGCTTTGCTTGAAACCGTAAGAAACGCTTACCACGGACATCATCCGTTGGCTCTTTCTCCCGATGTGATCTGGCTTACTATCTGCCAAGGCATGTCTATCCATATTAATTTGAATTTTAAATCGTTAGAGGGTAAAATATACAAAAATGGACATTCTGACGCAATCCAAGTGAGGGTTGATACCGTGGCGTTCGATTCCACCCAATGGAGCGTCGCGATCGACTCATTAGCCCAACAAACACGTCGATACACCGACCCCTATTTTTACGAGGCTTTCGTGCCACAATTCAGCACAACCTCCCCTATCGATCATGTCGCCTACCAAATCACGCTTTTACATGCCCAACAAAAAGGCTTCTCATATTCTGTGGATTCGGGCTGTGGCATTCCTTGGATCGTTTTAAGGGGAACCACAGAAGATTGGGAACTGATAAAGAAGAAGTTATCCATTTTGAACACCTTAGGGATGAAAAAATGGAAGTCTAGCCTCCTCCCTATCATCGACCAGTTCATCGCAGCATCCAAAGGAAAGGCGGATAAGTCGTTTTGGGCGAATATCTATAAAGACAAAACATCATATGGCACATATGCCATTACAGGCTGGATTCACCAACTCTTCCCATACATCACGGACAGGAATGATTCAACAACATATTTACCGGGTTGGGAAATTTCGGTAAATGGAATAACATATCAACCCAATCCTTTTCTCAACAAGAAAGTTACATCCAGCGACAACCTAACTTCTGATTATTTCCCCAGCAGCGTATTAAAGGTGCCTTTCGTTTGGCATAACCACTACGAAGGAAGAACCGACTCGTTGTATCTCTGGAGCGGAATCTGGGGCACAAAACAGTATGGCGACAAAACCTTGGAACCTTTCATCTCTTGGGTTTTGACCAAAGGGGAATATAAGAAGAGGAATATTCCTGTCGATGACGATGAAGAATAATCTTTGGCCTCTTGCCGTTTCTCAGTCAGTCACCGCACCGTAGAGACGCAATGCATTGCGTCTCCACAATGTCCACAATCAAATACATTGCAATAGGCACCGTGGAGACGCAAAATGTTGCGTCTCTACAATCAAAAACACCCTCCGTATGATATCGCTCGAATTCTGGAAATATCTAAAATGCATGACCTTAATTTGCGTTTTCCTGCAAATCGGTGGTCTTATCGGCGCAGTTTGTATATTAGATTCAATTATTGAATCTAATAATGCAATTATTGCCTCTGTCCTCTTTATAGTTACTGCATTGTCTCCTTTTTCCCTGTGGTACTACCGCCACACAAACGATGATCATCCTCTTTTGAGAGCCATCTTATTGGTTCTCTTTTCCGCCATTTTAGGCATTGCAATTATGTTTCTTCTGCTGTATTTCATACTGGAGGGTATCTTCTATGTTATTATGGAATGCTCATCTTCTACCGTTGTTTTTACTATTGCTGGCATGTCGCTCATTGCTTCCCCACTCATATTGCTTATATCCCTGCTATATATATCCTCGACGGTAGAGGGAACAATAGGCTCTCGTATGTGCCTCCTGTTTTGGATTTTACTGGCTGTCAGCCTGTTTTTCTTACCGTTGGTCGGATTGTTGTTTATGAAATAGGTTAAATAGGTCGGACACGCACCGTAGAGACGCAAGATTTTGCAAGACGCAAGATTTTGCGTCTTTACAATGACCCACATTACGTCATGTTGTCAGTTTGGTTGCCACACCGTTAGAGACGCAATGCATTGCGTCTCTACAAGGCGTTGCGTCACTACAACGTGCACAATGAACCACAATTCACGAACACCGTAGAGACGCAAGATTTTGCGTCTCTACAAAAAAACAATTATATTTAAATCCACAAATCCGTAACGTAAAGAAGATCCGATATGAAGCCCGTCAAGAACCGTATATTTTGCAGAGCAACCAGACATACCAAGATGCTGTTCGAGACGCAGGAAAAGGCGGAAAACTTCATCAGATTCAATCGTGACGAGATACTTCAAAGTCGAGGAAAGGCTCCCTGCCGCTGTTACTATTGCTTTTTCTGCATGGGGTGGCATGTGACGAGCAATCCGTCTACAGAGGAAGGTATCCTTCTGGATCAGCGGGATGAGACCCTGGTGAAGGATCTGCGCGAAAAATACCTGAAACGAAAGGAAAAGGTCTCCCCTATCCCACGACCTAAACTTATGCGATATGCTTTTTACGAGCAGTTGCGTTTGGCTGATGTGCATATCTCCATGTTTGATGTCGAGAAGGCGGAATGCTGTTTGGCTGAGTGCCGACGGATACTTCAGGAAGAAGAACTCGAATGGCGCAAAAAGGATTCCATGATCGTCAATTACCAACATCAGTGTGCCATATTAGACGGTTTGCGGTCTCTGTTGGCGGACGAGGACGCTCTTCCCGACGAGCAACTGATGAAGTCTTCCATTTACAAAATCTGTGCGAACAACTTGTCGTTGTTAAAAGAAATAGACGCATCTTACAAGGAGCTGATGAAATTGGCGCAGGCTGGGAGCCCTCAGTTCCCCAAGGCTCGACATGAGCACGTCACACTTATCGCAAGGATAAAGGGAATATGTAAGGAGCAATTGAAGGCGGGGCGGATGGAACGGGTGTACGAGGCCGAGGAGATATACCAAACGATATTGAACAACAGGAAAAACGACGAGGAATCACCGTAGAGACGCAAAATTTTGCGTCTCTAACAATGAAACGCATTTTGTGCATCCTGGTTGTTGGTTGGTCACCGCACCGTAGAGACGCAATGCATTGCGTCTCTACAACCGTCCAAAATGAACCGCAATTCATGATCGTCGCATAGACGCAAGATTTTGCGTCTCTACAATGAAACGCATTTTATGCATCCTAGTTGTTGGTCGATTAACGTACCGTAGAGACGCAACACATTGCGTCTCCACAAAATTAGGATATTTGATTTTGTGAGAATCTTTACCGTGCGCAACAAACGAACGTGAAAAGAATGACCAGCAGGACGATGATCAGCAGGTTGATGTCTGACTGAAGGAAGCCGGAGCTTGTGGTGGCTCCCTGTGTTGTTTGGGCGGTTTGGTTGACCGGAAACCTCTCCCGGAGAAACAGGTATACCCGGTAAGAAAGATAGCCCATCAGTAGTCCTAAAATCGTGCCGCAGAGAATGTCCAGCGGGAAATGAACCCCCAAATATATCCTCGAATAGGCACATAAAACAGCCCAACAGAAGGAAATCACCGTGTAAGGCCTATATCTGAATAGTAAGGAGGATAACATGCAGAAACCGAACGAGTTAGCTGCGTGCGAAGATGGGAATCCAAAAAGTCCTCCCCTATATTCGCGCACATAAGAGAGCATATCCATGACTGCGGGGTCCCTGCTAGGACGTAGTCTCGCAATCGTGGGTTTCATAATGGACGATGAAAGCTGATCGCACAGTAAGAATACAAGAATAACTGTCAAAAAGATGAAAATGGATTCCTTTCGTTTATTTTTCACCACCACATAGAAGAAGAGCAACATCATCGGTAGCCACACCAGGATGTCGGATACCATCCAGAAGAACGAGTCCCAAAAGGATGTATGCGACTCCCCCATGTTGAGGAGGACCATCGCATCCCTATCCCATTGGACAAAATATTCCAGCATCTAGTGCGCTTTTATCTTGTTGTTGTCGTAGTAGTTGTTGTCGTCGTCGTTGTAGTTGTTGTTGTCGTAGTCGTCGTGGTTGTCGTAGTCGTCGTCGTGGAATTATCCTTGTTAAGCACAAGACGCAAGCCGACGTAGTTCATCTTGCTGGAAGGGCCACTTCTTTGTCTCATGGCGTTTCTGCAATACTCGGCCGGGTCGCTGAAACTACCTCCACGAGCCACTCTGTCGGGGTTTTCACTCCTTGGAGCGTCAGGTCCCTGCGGGTCGACCTGCAGGGTGTCATCGTATTCATCGTACCAATCGGAGCACCATTCACGAACGTTTCCGCTCATGTCATAGATGTTCAATTCGTTTCCTTTCTTTTCGCCTGCCTGATGGGTTTCCGAGCCGCTATTCTCCTCGCACCATCCTACCAGTTTCATTCCGTCGCCGCCGGAGAATTTGTAGGATTTGGATTTCCTTCCACCTCTTGCGGCGAATTCCCACTGAGCCTCAGTTGGCAATTCGAAATTCTTTTTTGTCATCTGGTTCAGTTTCTCGATGAATTTCTGGCAGTCATCCCAGGACACCCTTTCCACAGGATAGTTGTCGCTTTTATTACCCCCTTTGAAGTTGTCGGAAGGGATAGTTCCCATCACCGCTTTCCACAAAGCTTGGGTGACCTCCGTCTTTCCGATGTAGTAATCGGAGAGGACCACCTTGTGGTTAGGTATTTCGTCCGTCCAGAAGTCCTTGTCCAGTACGGTATCCGCACCCATCACGAACGTGTCGCCTTTTACGAGTACCATATTAAAATTAACGTTCGATACTGTAATTGTTATCTCGTTCGAGTCCGCGGATGGCTCCTTTTCGTCATCTCTGCAGGAAAAAGCGATACAGCAAATCAATGTCAGTATGTAAGCTAATTTAATTTTCATGTTCAATTTCTCCTAACAATTAAGTTTGATTCGATACAGTTTAATTTAATAATCTTAGTTGCACAATGAATATAGCGTGTTGATTTCTTCAGCCCATTTGCTTTCGTCGGGTGTCTCCAGTATCATTGGGATGTTGTCGAGCCTTTTGTCTTGCATGAGTGCCTTGAAGGCCTCCAACCCTATTTCCCCCATTCCGATGTTTTCATGCCGGTCGACATGTGATCCTACTCCTTTCTTTGAATCGTTGAGGTGCATACCCTTCAGATATTGTAGTCCGACGATTCTGTCGAATTGGCTGAGCATTTCGGAGACTCCGTTCTCCCCTTTCAAGTCGTAACCGGCCGCCATGGCGTGGCATGTGTCTATGCATACGCCTACCCTGCCCTTGTCCTCGACGCGACTGATGATGAACGCGATCTCCTCGAACTTATTCCCCACGTTGCTGCCTTGTCCCGCCGTGTTCTCGATGACGGCGCAGACGCCTCGCGTCTTGTCCAAAGCGATGTTTATCGATTCCGCTATGCGGGATAAACACTCCTCCGTGGAGATCTCCTTCAAAGAACTACCTGGGTGAAAATTGAGCTTCGTGAGGCCCAATTGTTCACATCTCCGCATCTCTTCCAGAAAAGATTCCCGGGATTTCTCGAGACCTTCTTCCGTGGGATGCCCTAAGTTGATGAGGTAACTGTCGTGCGGAAGTATATGTTCACTGGAAAAACCCAATTCGGAGCAGTTCCGTTTGAACGCCTCTATGCTCGACTCGCTTAGCGGCGCCGAGAACCATTGTCTCTGGTTTTTGGTGAACAACGCAAATGCCTTCGCTCCAATCGCCGATGCGTTGAGAGGTGCGTTCTCCACTCCTCCTGATGAGCTGACATGTGCCCCGATATACTTCATACTTTGTTCCCCCCTATTCACTCTTTTCTGCAAAATAAGCAATTTTTTGTTAAATATGGAAACAAATTATGTCTAAAAATGGTTTTTCGGTTTCGGGTTTTCTTATAAAATATTGATATTTAGGTGGTTGTTTTTTCGCTTTTTGTGTGAATAATTCTATTTCCTAATGTAAGATTTTGTATACTAGTTCTTTCAGTAGTTCCCCGTCGTTGGCGGAACTGTTCCCTACTCCTTTGGCCATCGCGTCGTAGGTGCGTAGCAGGGAGATGATCTCCATCGTCTTTTTGGGTTTGAAGTTCGCCGCCGCCTCTCTGTATTGTTTGACCGCGAACGGTTTGATTTTCAGTTCGCTCACCACCTCCTGTTCGCTTTTGTAGTTCGCTCCGGGCAGGTTGGGGATGTAGTGGTAGACCATCAGGTTGGAGAAGCTGGAGAAAATGGCTGTGATGGTGGGGATGATGCTGAATCCTTTTGATTTAGCCATTTGGAAGGTGATGAGGTTCGCTTTCGCGACGTTACGGGCGAACAATGCGTTCACCAATTCGAAGGCGTTGAAGTCTTTGCTGATGCCCACGTTCCGCTCGACTAGGTCGCTGGTGATTGTTTTGCAGTCCGCCGCTTTGGTTGTCAGCAGTTTGTCCAGTTCGTTCGCCACCTTTTGCAGGTCGTTCCCGAGGTGTTCCGCTATGATCGATTTGGCCTTCTGATCGATGGATACGCCCCGTTCCCGCAGATAGGACTCCACGAAGTCCGGTATCTGGTAGTCGTACAGTTTGTCGAATGTGTAGAGCGCCTTCATCGTCTCCAGGTCTTTGACGACTTTTTTGCGGGCGTCCAGTTTCTTGTATTTGTAGCAAAAGACGAGGATGGTGCTCTCCAATGGTTTCTGCAGGTAGAAACTCAGGTCGTCCATGGAGTCGATCTTCTGCGCCTCTTTCACGATGACGACGCGCCTCGGGGAGTTGATGGGGAACGACCTCGCAAGGTCAATCACCTTCCGAATGTCCGTGTCCTGCCCGTAGATGATGTCTTGGTTGAATTCCCTCTCCTCTTCCGTGAGCAGGTGTTCCGCCATGTAATTGGATATGATGTCTATATAGTATGGCTCCTCTCCCTGAAGGAAGTAGACGGGGTTATATTTCTGATTGGAAATATCGTTGATAATTGTTCTGTAATCAATTGTCTTTTTTGCCATCTTTTATTTAATTTTGCATTGCAAATATACGTAAAAATGTTGGAATTGAATTTGCCTAAATATTCGTTCCGTATAAAGGAGATGCCAGATGGACTTCGCATTTTCGATAGGTGTAGGGGAAAGTTCGTGGCGCTGACTCCCGAGGAATGGGTGAGGCAGAATATGGTTGAATATCTTATCCAAGCTAAAAATTTCCCTGCGGCGAGGATTGGCAACGAGGTGACTGTCGTTGTCAATGGCATGAGAAAAAGGAGCGACACGGTCATCTACGATAAGGAGATGAGGGCGCGCGTCATTGTCGAGTACAAGGCGCCCACGGTGAAGATCACCCCGAAGGTGTTCGACCAAATCGCCAACTATAATTTCGTGTTGAATGTTGATGTGTTAATCGTTTCCAATGGTTTGGAGCATTATTGCTGCCGAATGGATGGTGCGACGAAAAAATATGTTTTTTTACGTGATATTCCTGAATATCAATCGTTAAACTGGTAATTCATTAGATGAAACTAAAGTTATTTATTTTATTCTCGTTGTTCATTCACTTGAGCGCTTGGGGGATAGAACATAAATTGTACGGCACGGTCAAGGATCGTGTTTCGGGTGTTCCTATTCCTCATGTGTTGGTCTCATGTGATGCGACCGTGAAGAGTGCTATCACTAACGAGGAGGGTTATTATGAACTGATGCTCCCGGATGGGAGTTACCTTGTCGGGGCGGAGTCCGTCGGATATAAGCCCGTTTCTAAGAAATTGACTATCAACGGGAAGGATAAGCGTGCGGATTTTGTTATGGACACTGAATATGAGGATTTGGAGGAGGTGAGCGTTTCCCGGCATAGGATTGACGAGAACGTGGCTATGCCGACCTTAGGTGTCCAGCGAGTCGATGGCCTCACGATGAAGAGGATGCCTTCTCTTATGGGTGAGGTGGACGTGATCAAGGTGATCCAACTGATGCCTGGTGTGCAGAGCGCCGCCGAGGGCACCTCCGGTTTTAGTGTCCGTGGCGGAAAGACGGACCAGAATCTGATATTGCTTGATGACGCCTGTTTGTACAACGCGTCCCATATGATGGGTTTCTTCTCCATCTTCAACAATGATGTGGTGAATGAGGCTACTTTGCTGAAGGGTGACATCCCTGCCCAATACGGAGGGCGTTTGTCTTCCGTGCTGAAGGTGGATACGAAGGAGGGCTTCCCGTCTAAAGTCCATGGAGCAGGTGGCATCGGACTCATATCCAGCCGACTCATGCTGGATATACCGATCGTCTCGAACAAGACCGCCTTGATGGTGGCCGCCAGAAGAACGTATGCGGACCTTTTCCTCCCTCTTTCCAAGAACGAATCGCTCAAGGGGACTCGCCTATTCTTCTATGACATGAACGCGAAACTATCCCATAAGATCAACGGAAGGAATAAATTGTTCTGGAATGGCTACCTGGGCACCGATAAGATGGGAATCAAGGAAAAGCTTGGTTTGAAGTTCGGCAATACGAACACCACCTTCCGATGGAACCACATGTGGAGCAGGAACGCATCGTCCAACCTCTCCGTCATCGGTACGAAGTATGATTACAACATAGACGTTTATCTCGCTCCGTATGAGTGTGCCATAAATGCGGGCACGAAGGATTGGTCCCTTTTGTATGATTGGAAGCGGAAGACAGAGAATGACGATAATCTCTCCGTGGGAATCTCCTCCACTTTCCATCGCTTCAACCAGGGTTCGCTCTCCACTCCGGAGAAGGCTCAGGCCTACTACAACCTTTTCGAGGAGGAGATCCTGGAGGTCAGGAAGGCGTTCGAGTATGGTGTGTATGGCTCGTACGAAAAGAATTTCACGGAGAAATTCATCGCCAAAGCCGGGCTTCGCCTCTCCATGTTCCAGAATGTGGGTAGGGAGCGGTTCTACTTGATGAACGATCTCCATAAGTGCGTCGACACCATCGATTACGGGAAAGGCGAGATCTTCAACACGGAGATCCATGCGGAGCCTCGTTTGGGGTTGCTTTATAAACTCACCCCATCCTCCTCTGTCAAGGCGGCCTATACGCGGACTGTGCAATACGCGCAGGTGGCCTGCAATTCCACGGGAGGACTTCCGTTCGATATTTGGTTCCCTACGAGCCCTAACGTGAAGCCGCAGATGTGTGACCAGTGGTCCACCGGCTATTTCCGGAACTTCTCGAACAATCAATACGAGACATCCGCGGAGGTGTTCTATAAGAAGATGCGCAACGTGATAGATTTCAGGGACAATGCGGATGTCTACGGCAACGAAAAAATTGACGGGGAGATAAGGACGGGAAACGGTTTCGCGTATGGATTGGAAGTGATGCTCAAGAAAAACAGCGGTAGGCTGACGGGTTGGCTTAGCTACACGTATTCTCACTCTTACCAGACCATCGAGGATATTAACTTCGGGGAGAGGTACAGGTCTCCGTTCGATCGTCCGCATAACCTCACGGCGGTTCTCAGCTTCGATGTCACGAAGCGTCTGAACGTTTCGGCGAACTGGGTATTCATGAGCGGACAGCCTTGCACCAACCCTTATGGCAAATTCACCGTAGATAATGTTTCGTATGCCATCTACACGGGGTATAGGAATCAAAGCAATTATCCCAACTACCACAGATTGGATGTCTCCCTCACCTGGAAAACAAGGAAGAAGGAGAAATGGGAGAGCGAATGGAACCTCTCCGTCTACAACGCATACGCTAGACATAACACCTGGGCCGTGTTGTTCTCGGATGGGGGTAATAATAGCATAAGCACGACTAAATTATATTTGTTCTCTATTGTTCCATCTATTTCTTATAATTTCAAATTCTGATGAATAAACGATTCTCCATACTTTTTCCCTTTAGCATGCTCCTCTTGGTGTTAGGGGCGTGTCAGGAGGATATTGTCATAGACACAGAGACTGGTTCACCTAAAATAGGCATCTATGGTGGCATCACGACGGATAAGAAACCACATCGCATCACCATCAGCCGTACCGCCGATTTCTATTCCGATAAGGCTATTGAGATGATTCCCGGCGCCCATGTCATCATTGTGGACCAGACCTCGTCCGACACCTTCAATCTCACGGAGCGCTCCACGGGTATTTACGAGACCGATTCCGTGTCGGGAGTGTTGAACCATTCGTATCGTTTGGAGGTCACCTTATCCGATCATGGCGAGGAACAGCACTACTTCGCGGAAAGTTCGATAGACACTTGTCCGCAGCGGATCGATTCCATTCAGGTCCACAAATACTCTATGCTTGATGAGGTGAGCGATGACGTGTACAAGGTGTGCCCTTTTTTCCAGACCACGAAAAAGGATATCTATTACATGTTCGATTTGTCCATCAATGATGTGAACATCACCGATACGCTCAGCAGGCGGGCTCGTATGCGCATGGGGGCGTTGAGTGGCTTTTACTATAACGGAAAGGAGATGTACATGGTTTATAAGGAGCTCAATGTCTATCCTCAGGGAATCTTCTATCTGGACCAGACTTTGACGAAGGAGACGCTTCATATCGGTGATATGGTCCATATCACGATGTATAGCATACCAGGCGGTTATTCAGGCTATATGGGGGATATCTCGGGTAGTATCGGTAGTAATCCATTGATGGGTAGTCCAACCAATGTCAGGACCAATATCCGTGGAAAAGAAAAAGAGGCTGTCGGGTATTTCTACGCAGCCTCTTGTATCCATTTCTATCAGAGAATCAGCAAACTTCCTGCTGAATAGATTGGTGTTCGGGACGAAGCAAGTCGTTGATGACCTTGACGGGACAGAATGTCTCGATAGGCACTTCCACGAAGATCGTGTTCCAATCTGACATGGCGCCGTTCCAGAGCCCGGGAAGCTCCAACGCTTTCAGTTCCTTTCCGTTCTTGGATTTCAGGGAGATGAAGCCTGTGTTCGGGTCCACGTATTGGGTGAGGTCGTATTTCTCCCCTTTGTAGTTCTTCACGCTGCATACGATATCCACAGGGTTGAAGTGCGTGGCGTTTTTGTGGATCGCCATCTGATCCTCGTTCTGCTCATCGAATTGGGAACTCTCCAATATCTGGGCGGAGATGGTTCCGTTCGGGTTTTGGCACATGTACGGTCCGCCACCCGGTTCTCCTTGGTTCTTCACCATGCCACAGACGCGTAATGGTCTGTTGAGGACCATCTTCAGGTAAGCGATTTTGTCCGCTTTCGTCTCCAGTGGATTGAATTTGTTGGTGACGCATAGTTTGTTCTGGCAGAAGTCCAACATCTTTTGGATATTGTCGTCGGAAAGTGACGAGCCCGACTCCAGCGCCGAATGGTACTCGAAAATCGTTTTTTGCAGTTTCACCAACATGCCCGCGAGGACGAATTTGTTCTCGATGGTAGGTTGTTTATATATGTCAGGAGAAACGTTGTCGATGTTTTTTATGAAGATGATATCGGCATCGATGTCGTTCAGGTTTTTCAGCAGTGCGCCATGTCCGCCCGGACGGAAGACCAATTTGCCGTCTTCGCCGCGTAGCGGGTTGTTGTCCATGTCGACCGCCACAGTGTCCGTCGCATGGTCCTGGACGGAGAATGACACGTTGAAGTTAGCTCCGTAGCGGTATGAGAGATTGTCTTTCTTGCTTTCCCAAAGCGAATTGAAATAGGAGATATGCTCGTCCGACACCGTGAAGTGAAGGTTCACCTCTCCCCTGCTGTTCTTGGCGTACATGGTGCTCTCCACCAAGTGCTCCTCGAAAGGTGTGCGTGCGCCGTCCGCATAGTCATGGAAAAGCAACAGGCCCTTTGGGAGGAATCCGTAATTCAGCCCTTTCTTGCCTAATAGGTTATTGACCACGTCCAAGTATCTTCCCCTCTCTCGTAGAGCTATTGCGTCAATGCCTTCGTTGCGTTTGCATCTCGAGTTCAGGGACGAGAGGAAGGCGAAGTTCTCCAGATTGTCGAAGAAATAGGCCACGTCTTTATCGCTCAACTCATTCTTCTCTTTGGCGAGGAATCCGTATAGGCTTTTGAACATTCGGCTAGCCGCTCCCGATGAGGGAACGAATTTGACAATCATCTTATTCTGCGTCAGATAATTACGCCACACATCAATACATTCTTTTCGGTCAGATTCTTCCAAAACGGAGATCCCGTCGGATACAACAGCGGCACGCTCGACTCTTATGAACGGAAAGCCGTTCTTGAATCGGGATAGCTGTTCCTCAAACATCTCCTTGGAAATACCCTTTTCTGCTAAGTAGTTTATATCCACATCCGTCAACATCATGCTCATTTAATTTTCTGCTAATGTAGCAAAAAAACATGTAAGAATCAATAGTAAAATGGTTATTTTTGTAAAAATATGCAAGATTTAGTAAAGCATGTCGCTTGATTGTAAAAGATACTCTGATTATTCAACCTATTTGGCGGAGTTTTTCCCCTGTAAGATGCAGAAGATTTCCGTCAATGGTGGCTTCTCGTGTCCCAATCGGGACGGACGTATTTCCTTCGGAGGATGCACTTACTGCAATAATCGTACTTTCCATCCGGATTATTGCCAATCCACCAAAAGCATCACCGAACAGATAGGGGAAGGTATAGCGTTTTTCTCCAAGAAATATAAATCCATGCGCTATTTGGCTTATTTCCAATCATATACCAATACGTACGGCGAGACGAACCGTCTTATCGAGAAGTACGAGGAGGCTCTCTCCCACCCGCTTGTGGACGGACTGATCCTTGGTACTCGACCTGACTGCATGGCGGACGATCTCCTGGCATATTTGTCAGACCTCTCCCGCCGGAAGTATGTGATGGTCGAATATGGAGTGGAGTCTACTGATGACGACACGTTGCGCCTAGTCAACCGTGGCCATTCCTACGCCGAGGCGGAGTCGACGATTAGACGGACTGCCTCCGCAGGTGTGCATGTCTGTGCGCACCTGATCCTCGGATTGCCTAGGGAGAGCCGGGAGACCATGCTGGAGCATGCGCGCAGGATGGCGGGACTGCCCCTCGACACGATTAAATTGCACCAATTGCAGTTGATCAAGGGAACGGTGATGGCCCAACAACACGAAGAACACCCTGAGTGGTTCCACCTCTTCACGGCGGACGAGTATATCGACCTTGTCATCGATTTCCTCGAACTATTGCCTCGTAAGATGGTGGTCGAGCGGTTCGTCTCCCAATCGCCCAAGGATTTGTTGATCGCTCCTGACTGGGGACTGAAAAATTATGAATTCACCGCCAAGTTGGAGAAAAGGTTGGTGGAACGGAATACCTGCCAGGGGAGATTGGTCCGTTGATGTGCCCTTCCCCCTTAGTATATAAATGGTTGTTCGTGGACTTTGTGGCTAGGAAATACCGCTTTGTTTTTTCGTGTCGTTTTTTCGTCCGTCAAGCATAGATTTAACGGGAAAATATGTAAATTTGCAAAATTTTTCATTGGAAGAAAAGTAACAAAAAAGATATCATAGTATGGCCAAGATTCTAAATGACGTTTCAAGAACATTCGGCGAGTTTCTTCTCATCCCCGGATTGACGACAAAAGAGTGTATTCCGAGCAACGTGTCGCTCAAAACGCCGCTTGTGAAGTTCAAGAAAGGCGAAAAGTCCGCGATTAACCTGAACATACCGTTCGTTTCCGCTATCATGCAGGCGGTTTCCGATTCGGGTCTTGCCATCGAGTTGGCGAGAAATGGTGGTCTTTCCTTCATCTTCGGTTCTCAACCGATCGAATCTCAGGCCGAAATGGTCAGGAGAGTGAAGAACTTCAAGGCGGGTTTCGTGATCAGCGACACGAACGTTAAGCCAGACACTTCTTTGGCGGATGCGATCAGCTTGATCGGGCTCACGGGTCATTCCACCATCGGTGTCACTTCTGACGGAACGCCTAACGGTAAGTTGGAGGGCCTTTTGACTAGCCGTGACTACCGCGCCGACAAGGAGGACCTTACCGCTCCTGTGAAGAATTTCATGACCCCATTCGAGAAATTGACCGTCGGAAGATTGGGTATCACCCTTTCTGAGGCGAACCAAATCATCTGGGAGCACAAATTGAATACCTTGCCTATCGTTGACGACAAGGGTAATCTGCAATATTTCGTCTTCAGAAAAGATTATAACAGCCATCACGAGAACCCTAACGAGTTGTCGGATAGCGACAAGAAGTTGCTCGTCGGCGCAGGTATCAACTCCCGCGACTATGAGAAGCGTGTCCCTGCCTTGGTTGAGGCTGGTGTGGATGTGCTCTGCATCGACTCTTCGGATGGTTTCTCGGAGTGGCAAAAAGAGACATTGGGTTGGATCAAGTCTAAATACGGCGACAAAGTGAAGGTGGGTGCCGGCAACGTGGTGGACGCTGAAGGTTTCAACTACCTCGTTGAGGCTGGCGCGGACTTCATCAAGGTGGGTATCGGTGGTGGTTCCATCTGTATCACCCGCGAGCAAAAGGGTATCGGTAGAGGTCAGGCGACTGCCCTGATGGATGTAGCTAAGGCGAGGTCCGAATACTTCGAGAAGACGGGCATCTACGTGCCGATCTGCAGCGACGGTGGACTTGTCCATGACTACCACATGGTGTTGGCTTTGGCCATGGGTGCGGACTTTCTCATGATGGGACGTTACTTCGCTCGCTTCGACGAGTCTCCGACTAAGAAATTGACCATCGGAAATAGAATCGTGAAGGAATACTGGGGCGAGGGTTCCAACCGCGCGAAGAACTGGCAACGCTATGATATGGGCGGAAGCGCAGCCTTGAAGTTCGAGGAGGGCGTCGACAGCTACGTTCCTTACGCAGGTAAGATGAAGGACAATCTGAACCAGACATTGGGCAAGATCATCTCTACGATGTGCAGCTGCGGATCCATCACGATCCCTGAGTTGCAGCAGAAAGCGAAGATCACCATGGTATCCTCCACTTCCATCATCGAAGGCGGTGCTCACGATGTTATCTTGAAGGAGCAGGGCTAATCCCTAAATCGATAGAAAAGCAAAGGCGTAACTCATTGAGCTACGCCTTTTTTTGTGGATTCTCTGTTGTTGTAAAAACGATGGCTTAGACTCTCACTTTGACCACAATCTTTTTCGTGATTCCCTCACCGATGATCGGCATGTGACCATCCTGCGGGAAGAAAATGGCGAAGTCCCCCACCCTCAAATCGATGCGTGTAGACAAGGGAGCGTCATAAAGGGCATAGTCCTTGTCCTTGTGGACCTCCACCGGCGTGCCTAAAGTGCTTCGTTCCGCATAGACGATCGTCTCCCCAGCTGTGATAGGAATCTGAATGTCGATGTAGGCGTCGTGCGTCTCATAGCGAGCTCCTTCCAAAGGGCGCAGAGGCACTTCGTCCACGTTGATGTAAATGTCATCGTCGACCACAATCCGTCCCGGTTTCAGCTTCGTGAAATCGAGCTGGCGGATAAAATCGAACGCCAACTCGAAGCGAGGATGAAGGGAGACGTATGCCAAAAGATTGTCCAAAGAGTCTACCACCATAGTCTTTTATTTTTTGAAATAACGGTTGTACAATCCCTCGAATCCCTTTCCGTGGCGGGCTTCGTCCTTCGCCATCTCATGCACGGTGTCGTGGATAGCGTCCAGATTCAATTCCTTCGCGCGTTTAGCGATTCTCATCTTATCCTCACAAGCGCCCGCTTCCGCGTTCTTACGCTTCTCGAGGTTCGTTTTTGTGTCCCATACCACATCGCCCAACAATTCCGCGAATTTAGCGGCATGTTCAGCCTCCTCCCATGCGTAACGTTTGAAAGCCTCCGCGATTTCAGGATAGCCTTCCCTGTCCGCTTGGCGACTCATCGCGAGGTACATACCCACCTCTGAACACTCTCCGTTGAAATGAGCGTTCAAATCCTTGATCATCTCGTCGTCGCAACCTTTGGCCACGCCGATCACGTGCTCTGTGACGAAAGAAAGGGCCTCGTCAGACTCCTCTAACTTCTTGAACTTAGAGGCTGGCACCTTACATTGAGGACACTTCTCTGGAGCTGAATCACCTTCGTGGACATAGCCACACACTGTACAAATAAACTTAGCCATAAAAAAATTTTTTTAATTTTAAATATATGATTCTGATAATTATTCGTTGTCAAATGGTCCTGTCAGGACAATAGTCACTCGTTCTTTTCAAAGCCATAACAACGTAAAGTTACAATTTTTATGGCACAGAACAAATTACTGATGTAAAATATTTATCTTTGCAATGTTAGAAAGTATAATGTTTCAAATAACACTTAAAACTTATGAAAACAGATGTGAGAGGAAGATGGGCACTTATCACAGGTGCCAACAGGGGTATCGGTTACAGAGTGACGAAATTCATGGCATCGCAGGGCTGCAACCTGATTCTGCATAGCCGTAGCTTGGACCACACAAGGGACGTGTTGGAGGAGGTGAAGGCGATGGGTGTTGAGGCCTATTGTGTCGCCGCCGAGTTGTCGAATCCGAAGGAGGTTGAGGCGATGATCCAAGAGATCAAGGGGAAAGGCACGCAGGTGGACTTGCTGTTTAACAATGCGGCGGTTCAGATCGCCTATAGAACACAGTATTTCGAGACACCAGTGGAAGACTACTCCACCAGTTTCTACATCAACACTATCGCTCCTATGATGCTGTGCTACGCCTTCGTACCGGACATGATCAAGCGCGGATTCGGACGTGTGATCAACACCACAAGCGGTATCAAGAACGAGCCGGAGCAGGCGGGCTATTCCGCAAGCAAGGCGGCGTTGGACAAGGTGACCACCGATTTGGCCGGAACAGTGGACGGAACGGATGTCATCATCAGTTTGGCGGATCCGGGTTGGTGCAGGACAGACCTCGGTGGACCAAAGGCACCGAATGACCCAGACTCCACCATCCCGGGCATGGTGCTTGGCGCATTCGTGAACGACAAGAAGAGCGGTAGGCTTTTCTCCGCACAAGATTATGCGGGACTCACGTTGGACGAGGCTTTGCAAAAGCTTTAAGCAATAACGTATTAAACATAAAGCAGAAAGGCAGCTCATGTGAGTTGCCTTTCATTTTTTTTCTTTCAGAACCGATATGGGAACGTCCCTTATTCTTCGGCTTCAGGATTGTCTTTCCTCTCCTTGAATTTGAAGACAGGAACCATCACGGAGCCCATCACTCCTAGCATTTGGTTGTTGGAACGTTGGTACAAGTCCGCCTTGTTATTGTTGTACAAATCGCCGAATCCGTACGAGTAGCGGCATTCCACCAACACATGGACCATCTTGCCGATCTTCAGGTCGAAGCCTCCGCCTCCTGTCAATCCGTAGTCGACGTTATGATGATCCTCCTCGAATCGGTTGTCCCCTGCTTGGAAGGCATTGCGCCGCTCGTCACCCTCCGGGATATTCCATTTGACCTCCCCATATTTGGACATGACACGAATCTCCGGACCCATGTCCACGAAGAAGCGCAACCTTCTTTTACCGAAATAGATATGAGCCAAAACCGGTATGTCCCAATATTCCAGCCTCCTGCCTAATTCCACGTCCTGCATGTCGATGTCGTTCACCATGGAGACGCCTGAGTTCTCGTGGAATTTCTCCGTCCAGCCAGCTTGTACATAGCTCAGCTCCAATTGGACGCCGAAATGGTTTTGGTGGATATATCTCGTGACGAATCCGAATCGTATGCCTTGCCGCAATGATTGGTTACCCAACTCATATAGCCGGTCGTTCATGTTATGGAGAAAACTGACCTTGGTGAGGTTCACACCCGCGTTTACACCCATGGATACCTCTTGGAGGAAATCTCTCCTCAGTTGCTGTCCATAGGACAATGAGAGGGAGACGATGGATAAGACGGCTGCTAAAAATATCCTGTGCATAAGATTTGTCCGCAACATCGGTTACTTGTTTTTCTTCTCGTTCTCTTTCTCCTTCGCCTTTTCCGTTTGCTTGTCCATGAGCGGTTTGAACTCTTGAGGAACGGTACCGCCTACCAGCACCACGCCATCCTTCCTGTTGTGTCTCATCAGCATGAAGCTACTGTTGTAGTATCCTCCATTCTCGAATTTGTTGAAGAAGAAGTGGGACTGTAGTCCATTGATGCGTATTTTATTCATTCCATGCTCGAAATCATGTCCGTATTTGGAGATAGCCTCGGAGAGGTACATCACGACATCGTAGCCCAACATGCCATATTGTGGCTGGCTGTTGACCGGCTCCGCATTGTAGTATTTCCTGAATTGTTTCAGGTAATTGATGACCTGAGGATCTTCGAAGTCCGTGTAAAACGGTGTGACGATGTACGTGTTCAGAATGAACAGATCTTTCGCGATGCTTGGGTAGCTCTGCCACTCCGAGAAGCCGAAGATGGAGACCTCTTTCTTGTCCGTATTCATCATGTTGATCATTGGAAGGACTTGGCTCAGTGAGACCTGGTTGGAGGTCAGCGGAACCACGATGTTCTCCTTGTGAGCGACCAACTGTGTTCTTATGGCGGATAATGTACTGAAATTCACGGAATTGAAATTGATCTTCTGCGCTTTCAGCATTGCCGCCAACGTGTCGCCGAACTCATTCTTGTCGTTTTTGGAGTTGTTGAAGCGCACCAATACGATGTTCTTATCGGAGAAATTCTTGATGAAGAGATCCGCCATCAAATAGTTCAATTGGTTGAGCGGCGTATTGACTTGGAAGATATTCGGGTTAGAGACCGTCTCCTCCGATTTGGAAGAGAAAGGTATCACCATCTTCACGTCGTGCAGTTTAGTGTAATCGGACATGGCTTTGATTTGTCCCGTATAGGCGGGACCCATCATGAAGTCCAGTTTCTCGATGTCGCGGTTCTCCAGTAATTTGTTCATGTCGGCTTCGGACTCGCCGGAGTCGAATATGTTCATGTTGAAGGAGAGTCCCGTCTTGCGTAGGCTATCCATCGCCAGCAGTGCACCCTGGTAGAACTCAAGGAATTTGTCCATGTTGCCGTCGATTTGGCTTGTCTCGGAGTATTTGCTGAACTGGAAAGGAAGGACGAGTGCCATATTGATTTCCTTTTTCGGTGTGGTTTGAGGCACGAAGACAACGGCTGGGGTCGAATCGACCGCCACGGTGTCAACCTGCGCCGCATCAGCCAATTGGGTGGCGTTGTCCTTGTTCTGTTGCCCGTCGATGGACGGTGGGATGATCAGCACCATGTTAGCCTTCAATCCGTCCGCAGCCTTCGGGTTCAGACGCAGCACCTCTTCCTGGCTGACGCCATATTCCTGGCAGATGCTGAAGAGTGTCTCGCCTTTCTTCACATTGTGGTATTTGAACGTCTTAGGAACCTTGTTCTCGACGGAGTTCTCCGTCAGGGCGGTGTTGGCATGTACGGGTGGAATGATTAATTTCTGGCCCACCTTCACACCATCCTTCACATCCGGGTTCAATCGGATGATCTCTTCGGAGGTGATGCCATATTCCCGGCAGATGCCATAGAGTGTCTCCCCCTTCTTCACCTCACGGATCACGAACGAAGGCTTCGTCTCTTTTTTCACCTTCGGCAGCGTGTCGCTCACCGTCATGTTCTGGCCTGTGATGGTCTTCTTGGTGGGGATTTTGATTTCGGTGCCGTACTTCAGGCCGTCCGTCTTCAACGAAGGGTTGAGAGCGTATAGGTCATCGTAGGTGACATCGTATTTCTTCGACAACGAGTACAATGTCTCTTTCTTGTCCACCACGTGTGTGATGTAGGAATCCGCTTTCACTGGGATTAGGATGGTCGCGTTCAACGTCAGGCCGTTCTCTGTGCCTGGATTCACGGACTTGATCTCCTCCTCCGTCACACCGAATTTCTTTGATATGGAATAGAAGCCCTCGCTTTTCTGTACCACATACTCGTAATACTGCTTGCCGTTAATCTTCTTCTTAGGATAATTCAAGTCAACAGACCATGCTGAAATGACCATGGAAGAGCAAGCTATCACACTACATAAAAATTTCCTCATAATATCTAAAAACTTGAGTTGCAAATTTACATAAATATTTCAAAATTCCCTTGAATATTTGTAATATTGCACTCAATTTGTAAATGATAAATGATGAAACGTAGGATTCTATTTTTGTTGATTTCTTTTTTCGCTGCGGCGAACAGTTTTTCCGGCACATTCTCCATCACAGGAGGGAAAGGCGTGGCTAGTGGCAAGAAGGCGGATTACTTGATTTTCGAGAAAGCCAGTGAGGGTTCTTTCTCTTTTTCGACGGATAGCTTGGCTCTCAGGGGGTTGAATTGCTATAAAATCACTTTGGGAGAGGAAAAAATCGACTCTTTGCTTCTTCAATCGAGCGAATATGTGTTATCCGCTGATTCTCAGATGGTAACATTCAATAATCTATCCGCGAATACGGGTTATCTGATTCAATATAAGGATTATTCGTATGGTGAAGAGCTGGATTCGTACGTCTATACATGCGTGGTGGAGTTCAAACCATTGCAAAGTGTTTCTTTCCCTAAGGACACGGTCATCTGCAGTGATTTCGAGCTTGCGATCGCGCCTGTCATGGAGTATTTCAACGAATATGGAAACACGAAAAAAATCAGCCGTACGGTTTCTGTGAGATACAAAAACTATCTCCTGAAGGGAGATTTCCCTTCCGAGGAGGAGGTGACCGAGGAGAAGGACGGGACGAGTTCCGTCATATTGGATGTGATGCCTTATTTGGACACTCCTTTCGAGGTGACGGACCTTATGGCTAAGAATGAGCTGAAACTGGATGTCCAGCCTATTGTCACGGATACGTTCCATACGCAGGCGGTGGTGGCTTATCCATATATGGAGACCCGCTCCAAGTATGAGCATGAGGGGGATGAGGGAACGGATAGCACGCTCCATTTCTATACTTCGTTGGAGGAGGCTAAGGAAAATATAGCCAAGTTCCGCCAGTCGGGACCGATTGTCCTGAACCTGTACAGCTATTCCAACGATATGGTCAACCATTACGAATGGGCTTTTGCGGATGGTGAACAGGCTAGAAATGGTGACTTCAAAGGGGCGTACACTTATTTCGGCAAGGATATCAACTCTTTTGAGATAAGCGAACCGACCATGCATTGCATCGAGTTGACGGTAAGCAATATCCGTAATGATAGCATCTGTGACCACAAGTCATACGCTTGCCTGCAGATCGCCAAGTCTCAACTTTACGTGCCGAACGCCTTCACCCCTAACGGTGACAACATAAATGATGAATTCAGGGTTGGCTACCGCTCCATCGAATCGTTCGAGATTTCCATCTACGACCAATGGGGAAGACGTGTCTACAAATCAGATGATATCACGAAGGGATGGGATGGCACATTCAGAGGCGAAAAAGCCTCCATCGGCGCCTACTTCTACGTGATCAAGGCCAAAGGCACAGACGGAGAGGAATACCTGAGAAAGGGTTCTATTAGCTTGATTAGGACGAAGGAGTAAGTTGAATATTAGGTTTTTAGCCTCCGCCCCCTAATTCTTAATTGACTACGTCGAACTAACGTTTCAAAATTCAAAATTCTTAATTCCCTACGTTTCCTTTCCCGAAACGACGGTTTTGACGGTGTAAATCAAGATCTTCAGGTCGACCAGAAGGGAGATGTTCTCCAGATAGATGATGTCATATTGTAGACGCTCGACCATCTTGTCCACGTCTGTCGCATAGCCGTATTTCACCATGCCCCAAGAGGTGATGCCTGGCTTCACCTTATGCACGATGCCGTAGTAGGGTACTTTTTGTGCGATCTGCTCTTCGTAGAAGGGGCGTTCCGGCCTAGGTCCCACGATGGACATGTCACCCTTTAGCACGTTGATGAACTGAGGCAGTTCGTCGATGCGGAATCTCCGAAGCGTGCGACCTATCTTCGTGATTCTCAGGTCGTCGCTTGAAGCCAACTGCGGACCTGACGCTTCCGCATTGCTCACCATGGTCCTGAACTTCAGGATATGGAATAATTTACCATGCAACCCTACCCGCTCCTGTTTGTAGAATACGGGGCCATCGGATGTGAGTTTGATGAGCAATGATAGTATCATGCAGAAAGGGGAAACCAATATGATCACGAAGCAGGAAAAGAGGATGTCGAAGAGACGTTTGACGTTTTTCTCGAACTCATTCAGCCGAACATCCAATGCACTGACGAGCGGTGCACCGAAGATGGAGGTCATGCGCACTCCACCTATCAGATAATCATATAGTTGCGGGGCCACCTTCACCGTCACATCATGGTGGTACAGGATATTGAAGATGGGCAGCAGGGCGTTCCTGTCGTTATTGTCCAACGCAATGATCACCTCTTCGATCTGATTCGCTTCTATGATATCGTTTAATTGGGAGATATCCCCCAGTATGAGTGAGCCGTCGATCACCATATGCTCCTCGCAGGATACGAATCCGTTGATGAAATTGCCTGAAGAGAGCTTCATGGATTGTAATTGCCCGTAGATCTGCTTCGCCTTTTCCCCTGTACCGATGATGATGGTATTGAAACCTATGGTTCGGTTGTGGATCCTTTCTGTCGTCTTCCTCGTGATCATATACCGGAGGAGGTATACCACGGAGAAATAGATGAGGAACAGTACGATAAACGACAGATAATAGTCTTTGTAGTTGACCACAGGGTCGTTGAGCAACAGGAGGAAAAAGAGTATCGTACAACCGATCAGTGTGCTGAGGAATGTCTGAGCGAACTCATGGAGACGTGATTTCAGGAAAGGTTTGTTATAGTATCCCGAAATCCAGAAAATGAAGAGCCAGAAGAAAGGGATTCCAATGATCAGCTTCTCGAAGTTGTAGATGGGCGAAAACAGTTGTATCTCCCGCACCACATTCGACTCGATTTCTATTCTTCGGAAAAGGAAGAAGAGTGCCCAGGCCAATAAGACTGCCACCACATCAAATAGGATGTACTTGATGCGTTGCATTTTTTTGCTGCCGTGGTTCCTCTTGTTCTGTTCCATTCTCACTCTCTGATGATGGTGACTACTCCACCCTTGCCCAGTTTGATGATGGAGGAAGGCGTGGACGATGTCTTCTCATCCTGCCTGTATGACACGATGTAGTCGACACCCGCTTTGATGACTTCGCTGACCTCCGAGAAGTTGTGTGGAGAGGGTTCCCCGCTTATGTTAGCGGACGTGGAGACGATCGGAATGCGGAACTCCTCGCACAGTTTCTTGGAGAAGGCCTCGTTCGTGATACGGATGCCGACGCTTCCGTCCTCCGCGATCAGGTTCGGTGCAAGGTTCTTGGCGCCATCGTAGATGATGGTCAGCGGCTTGTCGGCGCACTCCACCAGGCTATAGGCCACTTCCGGCACCTCGTCCACTACCCGTTCCACTCTGAATATGCTATCGGTGAGCACCAACATGGACTTGGCGTCCGAACGGTGCTTCAGTTCGAATATGCGCTTCACGGCGGCCTCATTCGTGGCGTCGCAACCCAATCCCCAGATCGTGTCGGTCGGGTACAATATGATGCCGCCGGCTTTCAACGTCTTGAGGGCGTTCTTTATGTCTTCCTTGAAATCTTCCATGTCAATTCAATTTATTCTTCAAAAATTCCGCCGTATATGAATCCTTGCATTTCACGAGTTCCTCCGGAGTCCCCTCGAATACGAGCTTTCCTCCCGCGTCTCCGCCCTCCGGACCGATGTCGATGATATGGTCCGCACATTTGATCACGTCCAGATCGTGCTCGATGATGATGACGGTATGACCGTTCGCCACCAATGCGTTGAAGGCTTTCATCAGCGTCTTTATATCGTGGAAATGTAGTCCTGTTGTAGGCTCGTCGAAGATGAATATCATCGGCTCAGGCTTTTCCATGCCTAATATCTCCGCCAGTTTCACGCGTTGGCTCTCACCGCCGGAGAGCGTGTTGGAGGATTGTCCCAGCTTCACGTAGCCCAATCCGACATCCTGCAGCGTCTTCAGCTTACGGATGATCTTCTTTTCAATGGTTCCTTGTTGCTCCGAGAAGAACTCAACCGCCTGATTGACAGTCATGTTCAATACATCGAAGATGTTCTTGCCGCGATAGAGCACCTCCAGCACGTCTGGCTTGAAGCGTTTGCCGTGGCAGGATTCACACTCTAGGATCAGGTCCGCCATGAACTGCATCTCTACCGTGACTGTACCTTCTCCCTGACATTCGTCGCAACGTCCACCCTCCACGTTGAAGGAGAATGTGGCCGCCGTGTAGCCCATCTGTTTCGACAATGGTTGGTCGGCGAAGAGCTTACGGATCTCGTCGTACGCCTTGATGTAGGTGACTGGATTAGAGCGGGATGATTTGCCTATCGGGTTTTGGTCGACAAATTCGACGTCGTGCACCAGATTCAGGCTTCCCCTCAACGAGGAGTGCAGTCCCGGCTTGTCCGCCACACCGTCCAACGCACGTTTCAGCGCATTGTAGAAGACGTCCTGCACGAGGGATGATTTGCCCGAACCACTGACGCCAGTCACCACGGTGATCACATTCAGCGGGAACTTAACGTCTATGCCCTTCAGGTTATTCTGCCGCGCACCGACCACCTCGATGTAGTTGCTCCATTTCCTGCGCAGGCTAGGCACTTCGATCTTGTCCGTGCCTAGCAAGTATTTGATGGTATAACTATCTTCCTGTAGTTTCTTATCGTTCAATAGATCATCGGTCAATTGGCCTTGGAACACCACATTACCGCCCAATCGTCCCGCATTAGGGCCAATGTCGATGAGGTAATCCGCAGCCCGCATGAACTCTTCGTCATGCTCCACGACGACGACCGTATTGCCCAATTGCTGTAGCTTCCGCAGTACGGAGATCAGTTTGTGGGTATCCCTTGGGTGAAGACCGATGCTAGGCTCATCCAAGATGTAAAGGGAACCTACCAGGCTACTGCTCAAGGAGGTGACCAGATTGATACGCTGGCTCTCTCCACCTGACAGGGAATTGGAGAGACGGTCCATCGTCAAGTAACCCAACCCCACATCCATCAGGCATTGCAGCCTCAAATTTATCTCCGTCAGCAACCGTTTGGCGATCTTCATCTCATCGTCGGTCAAGGTTAGCTCATCAAAGAATTTCTTCAGTTCGATGACGGACATGGAGACCAGTTCGGTGATGTTCTTCCCGCCCACCTTCACGTAATTGGCGGTCTCCTTCAATCGGCTACCGTTGCAGGTCGGGCAGGTGGTTTTCCCCCTGAATCGGGCCAGCATGACCCTATATTGTATCTTATATTGATTCTCCTTTACGAATTCGAAGAAATCATCTATGCCATGGAAATAAGGCGTTCCCTTCCACAACATCCGTTTCTCCTCCGGTGTGAGGTCCGCATAGGCGGTATGGATCGGGAAGTTGACCTTCGATGCGTTGTAGACCAGTTCGTTCAACCACTCCGACATCTTATCACCCCGCCAGCAAATGACGGCGCCATCGTAGACGGAGCGTGATTGGTCCGGGATCACCAGATCCTCGTCGATACCCATCACCTTGCCGAATCCTTCGCAAGTTGGACAAGCGCCATAAGGACTGTTGAAGCTGAACATCAGGTCGGAAGGTTCCTCGAACTGGATACCATCCTCCTCGAACTGTTTCGAGAAGCGCTCCACACTCTCCTCCCCGTTCTCATAGAATCGGACGAAGCAGATGTCTCCGCCCTCTAGGAAAGCGGTCTGGATAGAGTCCGCCAGACGGGTGCGGGTGTCCGCATCGTCACGCACGGAGAAACGGTCCACCACCAAATTCACACGATCAGCCTTCTCGCTCAGTTCATTGATGCGTCCGACCGCCTCGTCCATCTTGATCATCTCTCCGTCCACCTCCACACGGCTATAGCCCTGCATACGGAAGACCTCGATCTGTTGGGACAAGGTGCGTTCCTTCTGTAGCATGATCGGGGCGAATATGACGCCTCTGGTACCTTCTTGTTTCGTGTAGATATAATCCACCACATCGCTCACCGTGTGTTTCTTCACCTCACGGCCTGAGACGGGGGAATAGGTCTTTCCTATCCTGGCGAACAGGAGTTTCAGGTATTCGTATATTTCGGTGGAAGTGCCGACGGTGGAGCGCGGGTTACGCGTGTTCACCTTCTGCTCGATCGCAATGGCGGGAGGCAGTCCCTTGATATAGTCCACCTCCGGTTTCGACATCCTGCCGAGGAATTGTCTGGCGTAGGCGGAGAGGCTCTCCACGTACCGTCGCTGACCCTCCGCATACAAAGTGTCGAAGGCCAGGGATGATTTGCCTGAACCGGAGAGACCCGTCACGACCACGAACTTGTTTCTGGGGATCGTGATGTCAATCCCCTTCAGATTGTGGATATGGGCGTTTTTTACGCTGATTTCACCAATGTCGGACATACGATCATCTATATTTGTTCAGCAGTGTCTATTCATTTTTGAGAGGAAGAGGAAGATTGGGTTGTCTTTTTGATAAGCCCCAATTTCTTCTTCTTGAGGAACTGGGCTTTCTTCTGCTCATACTCCTCGTATTTCTTTTCCAAATAGTTGTCAGCCATGGCTTACAATCCGTTTTCGACTAAATAACGCTCGCAGTCGATGGCGGCCTTGCATCCGCTCGCTGCCGCGGTGATTGCCTGTCTGTAACGAGGATCCGCCACATCTCCAGCGGCGAATACTCCCGGCACGTTTGTCTCTTGCGTGCCATGGAAGGTCTTGATGTAACCGAGCTTGTCCAGTTCGAGGTATTGCTCGAACAACGTGGAGTTCGGATGGTGGCCTATCGCGATGAAGAGACCGTCGATGGCTATGCTGTATTCCTCTTGATCCTTCTCTCCCCTGTTCTTCATCAGGTTGGCGCCCTCGACACCGTCTTCACCGAAGAGACCGATCACTTCGTGCTTGAAGAGTATTTCAATCTTCTCGTTGTGCAATACGCGTTCCTGCATCACCTTGGAGGCGCGCAGGGAATTCTTTCTTACGGCCAGATATACTTTCTTGCAAAGTCCTGAGAGGTACATGGCGTCCTCGCAGGCTGTGTCTCCTCCGCCTACCACGATCACGGTCTTGTTGCGGTAGAAGAAACCGTCGCAGGTGGCGCAGGCGGAAACGCCCATGCCCGCATATTTCCTCTCGTCCGGCAATCCCAGATACTTGGCGGAAGCGCCCGTTGAGATAATCACGGTGCTTGCTTGGATCTCCTTCTCGCCATCGATGGTGATGATGCTCTCGTTAGGCTGGAGGACTGCTTTGGTGGCGATACCCACACGGATGTCCGCACCGAAACGAATCGCTTGTTTGCGAAGATCTTCCATCATTTGTGCGCCTGATATACCATCCGGATAGCCTGGGAAATTCTCTATCTCCGTCGTGGTTGTCAACTGACCTCCGGGCATCGACCCTTCGTACAATACGGGGGACAGGTTCGCGCGGGCGGCGTATATGGCGGCCGTGTATCCTGCAGGACCTGATCCAATGATTAAGCAACGTACTTTATCCATGTGTGTTTTTTTTATTGTAAATCGACCACTTCAATCCCTGGGTGTTGTTTCACGTCGAACACGAAATCCGTGTCCTTGAACTCCTTAGGGGATACCTTCGTGACAGTGAAGTAGGTGTGGATGCCACCCTTGCCGCGAAGCGATATGCTTTCCAGTAATAATGATTTCTTTTCGAAAATAAGATGGATGATGGAGTACGGACTATTCAGGTCGTCCGGATATAACTCCACCTCCTCGCATGGTTTGCCATTGACTGTGGAGACGCCCATGTATCGCATCTTGTAGCCTGTTTTGTACGATTTCATCAGCAAAATCGGGTTCACTTCCTTCAGATCGTCCTTGTCTGGTTTGCTGAGGGTGACCTCCTTTTCCTTCACCATATGTACCGCCTCGACTTTTCCGTCGAAATAGGTGTCCACATCCTTGAGGGACAATTTGAACTTCTCGCCCTTCAGCATGGCGCTTCCATTGTATGTTTCCGACTTCGAATCACGTACGTTATCCACCTTGATGGTGAACTGGATCTCCATTCCCTTCTTGTTCTCCATCACGGCCACTGCCTTGTCCAACAGTGATTTTGCCTTTGGGTCGATGCTCTCCTCCTTCGTCGCGTTTTGCGAGAAGGCGATGTGGGCTGTCAAACAGACCCATATGAGTAATAATATCTTTTTCATGTTTCCGTGTTGTTTATTGGTTCTTTAATTTGCTGATTATCATATCCAATTGATCCAAGTCGGTAATCTTGACCTCGCGTGGTTTGCTTCCCTCCTGCGGACCTACGATGCCAGCTACCTCCAGCTGATCCATCAAACGTCCCGCACGGTTGTAGCCCAAGGAGAGCTTCCTTTGTATCATGGATGTGGAGCCTTGTTGCGTGGAGACGATCAGTGCGGCCGCCTCCTCGAAGCGTGGGTCGAGCTTGGTCAAATCGACATCTTTCGGTCCGTCGCTCTCGCCTTCCGACGGAGGATCCGGCAATGCGTAAGCCTCCTGATAGCCCTGCTGCTCGGAGATGAACTGCGTGATGCGCTCCACCTCCGGGGTGTCGACAAAGGCGCACTGCACGCGCTCGAAGTCGTTTCCTTGGCTGATGAGCATGTCTCCTCGTCCGATCAGCTGCTCCGCCCCGCTTTGGTCCAATATGACGCGAGACTCCAAGCCGGTCGACACGCGGAAAGCGAACCGTGCCGGGAAGTTGGCGCGTATGACACCCGTGATGATGTTGGCGGATGGTCTTTGCGTGGCGAGGATCATGTGGATACCTACGGCACGCGCTTTTTGTGCGATGCGGGCGATCGGTTGCTCCACCTCCTTGCCGACCTGCATGATCAAATCGGCGAATTCATCGATGATTACGACGATATATGGCATGAAACGATGTCCTTTCAGCGGGTTGAGCCTACGGTTGATGAACTTCTCGTTGTACTCCTTCACCTGCCTTACGTTAGCCTCCTTCAGCAATGTGTAGCGGTCGTCCATCTCGACGCATAGGGATTTCAACGTCTCCACCACCTTGTTCACATCCGTGATGATCGCATCCTCAGCATCTGGTATCTTAGCCAAGAAATGCTTCTCAATAGGTGCGTACATGCTGAATTCCACCATCTTAGGATCCACCATGACGAACTTCACCTCCGCCGGATGTTTCTTGTAGAGGATGGAGGTGATGATGGCGTTCAATCCCACGGACTTACCTTGTCCGGTCGCACCGGCCACCAGCACGTGCGGCATCTTGCAGAGATCCACCATGTAGACCTCGTTCGTGATGGTTTTACCGATCGCTATCGGCAGTTCGTATTTCGACTCCTGGAATTTCTTACTATTGATGATATCCGCCATCGGAACCGTCTGAGGCTTGTTGTTCGGCACCTCGATACCGATGGTTCCCTTGCCTGGAATTGGTGCGATGATACGGATTCCCTTGGCTGCGATGCTGAGGGCGATGTCGTCTCCCAAGTTCCTGATACGGCTGATGCGCACGCCTGCGGATGGCGTCACCTCGTAAAGGGTCACTGTCGGTCCGACCGTGGCTTTGATGGAAGATATCTCGACGCCGAAGCTCTTCAATACTTCGACGATTTTGTTCTTGTTCTGCGTCTGCTCCTCCATGTTGATGGTAGGACCACTTACCACGGATTCATCGAACAAATCGGTCGATGGTTTCTTATAGAAGCTAAGTTCTTTCGTCGGATCATATAGTTGCATATCACCCTGATCCACGAAGTCATCCTCCTTGATTTTATCCACCTGGAAATCTACATTGTCCGCCCCCGCGGGAGCGTCAGTGGTAGCAGGTTCTTGCCCACCCTTCGGTGTGTCGGTTCCTTCATTGGTGGACGATGTGAGGTTATCTCCTTCGTTGTTTGCCTGGGATGGATCGTTTTGCGGTTCGTAATTCTCCGTGTTTCCTTGGTTGACAATGAATTCGGGTTCGCCGCCTTTTGTGCTGGAACCAGCATTGTTATCACCCTCCTTCTCACCCTCTTGTTTGTCAGTGAAAGTGATTGTGTTATCGTCGCTGGTCGGATCATTCCCCTCCTTGCTCGGATCATCGTTTTCACCGTCGTTTCCATCCATGTTTTTCACGGTGGATTCGCCATTCTCGCCCTCACCGGTCACGTTATCACCCTTCGGTCCTTCTGGCTCAGGGTCACCCTCCACGCCTGCAATGGCAGGATCAGTCCCATCATCGAGTTTCCTTAGCTTGGAAACGATGGTCACACCCACCGTTTTCGCCCGTGAAATCGCTGTTTTATAGGCGCAGATGACGAAAAGGATCAATGACAATATCAGCAACAGCGCCGTTCCCGCAACGCCCACGTTGGAGCGTAGCCAGATGGACATGAAATAACCGTGCTCGCCACCCCAGAAAAGATGGGTGGATTCGTAGTTTTTTACGAAGAAGAAGCCGAAGAAGAGCGACAACCAGATCAGGAAGAAGGAGCAGATCAGGAATGTCCTGCACATGCGGAAAGGACGGATGTGCATCAGCCACAGCGCACAAAGGAAGTAGAAGAACAGATAGAGGAGACAAGAGATGCCGAAAGTCCTGTTGATGAAGAAATCAGCCAGCTTCGCGCCTCTCAGGCCCGCCCAGTTCCTTACGTTTTCGTTGATGTAGTCGATGGTGAATCCCTGTGTGTTCTGCACCAGGCTTTGGTCTTGCCAGCCTGTGAAGAAGAATGAGACGAAAGCCAATGCCAAATAGAGTCCAAACGTCAGCAACACCAGCCCGACGGCCGTCTGTATACGTTCGTCCTTCATTTTTTTGAGCAATGGATACAAACCACCTTTCCCTTCTCCTTCTGTGTTTTTCTCCACGTCTGCTCTCTTATCTTGCTCTTTTTTGCCCATTCTATCCAGTTTTCTATAACCGCAAAGTTAATAAAAAGAGTCAAAAATCACCATAGAGAGGAAAAACCTTCGGGTGTTTTTTAGGTGTTTTAACAGATTGCCCGTCATCACCCCGCAACAACATCCCCGCAACTATCTCTAATTCTCCAATTTTCAACTCTTAACTATTGATTTTTAACTCATTAGCGTTATTTCTGCCTAATGAAGATGTTGATCGGTGTACCGGAGAGTTCCCATTGCTCCCTCATCTTGTTTTCGAGGAATCGTTTGTACGGATCCTTCACGTACTGAGGAAGGTTCGCATAGAAAACGAACGATGGAATCTGCGTATTTGGCAATTGCGTCACATATTTGATCTTGATGTATTTTCCCTTCGTGGCAGGTGGCGGATAGTTCTCGATAAGCGGCAAGAAGAACTCGTTCAGCTTGCTGGTCGCTATCTTCCGCTTCTTGTTGCCATAGACCTCCATGGCGGCCTCTATCACCTTGAAAATGCGCTGTTTGGTCAGCGCTGAGGTGAAGACGATAGGGAAATCATCGAACGGGGCGAGTCGCTCCCTGATGGCCTTCTCCATCGTGAGGGTCGACTTCGAATCTTTCTCCGTGATGAGGTCCCATTTGTTGACGCACACGACGATGCCCTTCTTGTTTTTTTGGATCAGTTGGACGATGTTCATGTCCTGCGCCTCGATGCCCCTTGTCGCGTCGATCATGAGGATGCAGACGTCAGAATCCTCGATGGAACGGATGGAACGGATGACGGAGAAGTATTCGAGATCTTCCGTCACCTTGCCCTTTTTGCGGATACCCGCCGTGTCGACGAGGTAGAAATCGTATCCGAATTTCGTGTAACGGGTGTGTATGCTGTCGCGGGTCGTCCCGGCGATGTCCGTCACGATATACCTGTCTTCTCCGATGAAAGCGTTGATTATGGATGATTTTCCTGCGTTCGGCCTACCCACGATGGCGATGTGTGGCAGGTCTTCGTCCATCTCCTCCTCCTTCTTCTTAGGCAATTCTTCCAGGATCATGTCCAGCAGGTCTCCCGTGCCCGATCCCGAGATGGAGGATATGCACTGCGGATCGCCCAATCCCAGTTTGTAGAACTCCGCTGCGTCGTACCGTAACTCATTGTTGTCCACCTTGTTGCATATCAAGATGACCGGTTTCTTGTTTTTGCGGAGGATCTGTCCCACCTGTTGGTCGAGGTCCGTCAGACCGTTGGTCACATCGACGACGAAGAGGATGACGTCAGCCTCTTCGATGGCTATCTTCACCTGTTTGCGGATCTCCTCCTCGAAAATATCGTCCGAATTGACCACCCAACCGCCGGTGTCGACGATGGAGAACTCCACACCGTTCCACTCCACCTTTCCGTACTGGCGGTCACGCGTGGTGCCGGCCTCGTCGTTCACGATGGCGCGGTGTGTTTGGGTCAGTCTGTTGAATAGTGTAGACTTACCGACGTTCGGACGGCCTACTATAGCTACTAAATTACTCATTTCCTTTTCGTTATTCTGTTAGGGTTATCAATGGTTATTCAGGTTGATAGCCAAAATCCTTCAAGTCTTTGTCCTTGTTTCTCCAATCCTTCTCCACCTTGACGAAGAGCTCAAGAAAGACCTTTTTATCGAAGAAAGCTTCGATATCCTTCCTGGCCTCCGTTCCGACCTTTTTCAGCATCTTGCCGCCCTGACCGATGATGATGCCCTTTTGGGAGTCACGTTCGACGTAGATGACGGCGTTGATATGGATGAGTTTATTATCCTCCTTGAAGTTCTCCACCACGACCTCCACGGCGTAGGGAACCTCCTTGTCGTAGTTAGTGAGGATCTTCTCGCGGATGATCTCCGTGACGAAGAACCTAGCCGGTTTGTCGGTCAATGCGTCCTTTTCGAAGAACGGCGGTGAATCCGGCAATAAACTCTTGATCCTTTTCAGCACGTAATCGAGGTTGAAGTTATTTTGTGCGGAGATAGGGATGATTTCCGCGTCCGGCAGGATACCCTTCCACTTCTCCACCAACTCGATCAACTTAGGCTGGTCGGTCAAGTCTATCTTATTGATGATGAGCAGAACAGGAGCTTTCTGCTTCTTCACTTTCTCGATGAAATCGGCGTTTTTTTCCGCGCTTTCCACCACGTCCGTCACGTAGAGCAGCACATCCGCGTCGGTGAGTGCGCTGGTAGAGAAGTTCAGCATGGATTCCTGGAGCTTGTAGTTAGGCTTCAGGACGCCGGGCGTGTCCGAGTAGACGATCTGGAAGTCCTCCCCGTTCACGATGCCCAATATTCTATGTCGTGTGGTCTGCGCCTTCGAAGTGATGATGGAGATCCTCTCACCCACCAAAGCGTTCATCAACGTCGATTTGCCGACGTTAGGGTTGCCCACAATATTTACAAAACCTGATTTATGCATGAGAGATTATTTTTTGCAAAGTTAAGGATTTTTCCGCTCAATAGAAAATTATTTTTCATGGGGGATCGGGCGGTGCACCTCCTGCGCCTCCGATATCCGCCATGAAGAAGGGGTTATCTTACCGACATTCCCCCTCCATTCTTTTCAGAACGGATACACCCCCTCGTTCGCGCCTTTCAGCAAGCCCTCCATGGCTTTTTGGTTCCCGACGGTGCACTTGTCTCGGTCGATCACACTTTTGGATCCGTTCGGTGTGTCCCATAACACGGGCACAATGCCATAATTCTTTGCGGTTTTGGTCAGGAAATAATAGTAGGCCGCACGACACTCCTCAAACTTGTCCTGCCATTCTGCGGATAGTTCACGGTTCATGATGGCGAACTCACCCATCACGACGGGTATGCCCTTATCGACAAATTTCGCTTTGATGGCGGAAAACTCGGATATGACGGTCTCCTCCGTATGCCAAGAGCAGGAACGATTCACTCCATCCACGATTATGTTCTGATAATCCTTTCCCCAGAACCAATGGGCGGGTCCCCAATCGGCATCTTCCTCCATCAACGCATAGGTGTATGGGTAGTAATGGAACTCCATCAGCAGGCGGTCCGGAACAATATCGGTCGGCATGTAGTCGTACTGCACGGCTTTGTCGGCCGCCGTCCCCGCACATTGAATGACTAGGCATCGTGTTCCATTGTAGCCTCCCGTGGCACGGACCGTGTTGACGAAAGTCTGGTGATACGTCTTGAGTATGGCGGCTTGCTCGTCATTTTCCGTGTCTGGCTCGTTGGCACTGCAGAAGACCAGATGCTCGTCGTAGTTCTTGAAATGGGAGGCGATCTGCCCCCATAGGTTCTCCTGCGTTTTGTTCACAGAGGATTGTGAAGCCGCCTCCACATGCCTCTCCAACCATCCCCCATCCCAATGGATGTTCAACAACACGTACAGATCGTCCTTTATGCAATAGTCCACCACCTCTTGTATGCGCTTCATCCACCATTCCGGTATGACACCTCCATTCGCCTCCGCATAGGTGTTCCACGCCACAGGGATGCGCACGGTATTGAATCCAGCCTCTTTGTAGGCGTCGATGATCTGTTGCGTGATTTTCGGGCTGCCCCAACAGCTTTCGTTGCTGGAGGTGGTGGAACAGCCGACGGATTCGAACGTGTTGCCGATATTGCAGGCCAGGAACATCTTGGAGGCTAACTGCGTAGCTGTCATTTTCAGCTCCATCTCAGCCGGTTCGTCAGACATGGAGAAAGTGATGCTATCCACATCGGCCACATCAAACTGGGTGACGGAACCATCTTTCTGCCATACGTAAAAATGTTCTTGTGCACTGCCGTTGAGATGCGCACAAATAGCACAAACGGCTAAAAATAAACCTCTTATCCTCATAATAACTTTTTTAGGAGGGGTTAAGAACCAATCATCTGGCAAATCAACACCCCTCAATTGACAATCGCTGGTAAAGATATGAATAAATTTACTATTTAGCTATTTACAATTTACTATTTATTAACTATTTACGATTTACTATTTTAGAATGTGGCGGATATGGATTTTATTCTCCTCTTCTAAAATCTTTGTGTAAACTATAGAAAAAAATATAAAATGGATGGTTGTCAATGATAAATTGTATATATTCGTTTAAAATTACTCACTAATCATTAAAACTAACTATCATGAGGAAACTTTTATTAACCCTTGTCACGTTGATTGTGGCCAGCGCCTCTAATTGGGCACAGGAAACTGTATTCCAACTCCATGACTCAACTGCCTATGATAAGGAGAAACACATGTACAATGTCACCCTCATCTCCAATTTCGAGGGGGTAAAGCTTACGGTTAGCGGTAAAATCGGGAAGCATGATTATGTGGATTTAGGATTGCCAAGCGGGGTTTTATGGGCGACCTGCAACATCGGTGCGAAATCACCGGTGGAAACGGGCGATTTTTTTGCTTGGGGTGAGATCAAGAAGAAAAAGGAATACAATTGGGATACCTATAAATGGTCGAAAATCACGAAAGGCTGGACCCGTCCGGACGAGAACGGGGAGGTGAAACCTTCTTCTAAAAAGATACAAACCAAATATTGCGCCAATAGCTACATCGAGTTCGAAGGAAAGACATATGTGAAGAAAGGTGCGGTTATGGACACTTTGAGAACGCTTCTCCCTGAGGATGACGCGGCCACCGCACAATGGGGAAATAAATGGCGTATGCCTACCTTAGATGAGATAGAGGAGCTTATCGAATGGTGCGATTGGTTGTGGGTCCAAAACTATAACAACTCTGGCGTCGCAGGTATCATGGGTGTCTCAAAGAAGAATGAGAGCTTCATCTTTTTCCCTGCGGCGGGCTTCAAGTTTAACAAAGACCATAAGAACGTGGGCGAATTTGGTGCCTATTGGTCTTCCGATCTGGTAAAGGACGTGGATTTTAAACAAAACCTGTTAGATCCCAGCAATAGGTCGATGGGCTTCTATTTCGCATGGAGATGGGTACGTTCCAACTGGGACGATCGTATGTTCGGCATGCTTGTCCGTGCGGTTTCCGTCTCTAAATAACCATTTATATTTACTATTTAGTTATTTACAATTTACTATTTATCTGTTTACGGTTTACGGTTTACTATTTAGTTATTTACGAATTACTATTTTGAGGCGCAGAAAGCCTGGGTTGGGTTCTTCTCGATGGATTGATTTTCTGCGTGGCGGATACAAAAAGAGAGGATTTCCTTGTGTGGGAAATCCTCTCTTTCTATTTATTACGGTCCTTGTCAGACTTCTCTTAAAGCAATGTGCTGGCCAACTCGGAGAGGTAACTTCTCTCGCCCTTGATCAGGTTCACGTGGGCGAAGATGTTCTGTCCGCGCATCTTGTCGATCATATAAACGAGTCCGTTGGACTGCATATCCAAGTAAGGGGTATCGATCTGCTGCACGTCGCCGCAGAATACCATCTTACAGCCCTCTCCTGCCCTCGTGATGATGGTCTTCACCTCGTGTGGGGTCAGGTTCTGCGCCTCGTCCGCGATGAAGTAGGTGTTGCTCAAGCTCCTACCACGGATGAAGGCCAATGCTTCGATGATCAGTTGTTCGCTCTTCTGCATGTCATCCAAGAGCTTCAGTTCCTTGCTGCTTGGTCCGAACTGGTGTTTGATGACGTTCAGGTTATCGAACAGAGGCTGCATGTAAGGAGCGACCTTCTGCTTCTCGTCGCCTGGCAGGAAGCCCAAGTCCTTGTTGGACATCGCCACGATAGGACGCGCCAAGAGGATTTGTTTGTACTTCTCGTGCTGTTGCAGCGCCGCCGCCAAGGCCAGCAATGTCTTACCGGTTCCGGCCCTTCCTGTGATGGCCACCAGCTTGATGTCGTCATCCAGCAGTGCGTTCAATGCGAACGATTGTTCCGCATTTCTTCCCTCGATGCCGAAAGCCTTCTCCTTCTTCACCTTCTCCACCAACTTCGTGTTGGCGTTGTAGCGTGCCATCACGGTCGAGCGGCTACTCTTCATGATGAAGCACTCGTTGGCGCCTACTTCCCCGTCCAGTTTGAAGTCGTCGAGCGGCAGTCCTGTCGGTGAGGCGTAGAGTTTGTCAATCATGTCCGCATCCACATTGTCGAATACGGTCTGTGCCTTGTCGAACACGTCTACGTTGGTCACTTTGTCCGTGCTGTAGTCTTCCGCCTCCATGCCCAATGATCTCGCCTTCATGCGGAGGTTCACGTCTTTGGAGACGAGGATGGTCTTCACCTTCGGGAATTTCGTGGCGACAATGTCCACCACGGCCAGTATCTTGTGGTCAGGAATCTTCTCGGAGAAAGCTTTCGCGATCTTCTCCGGATACTCCGAGTTCGTGACAATGAATAGTTTTCCGAGTCCTGCCCCCAAATTCACACCCTTCTGGAAAATGTCCTTGCTACCGCTTATGGAATCTAACTCGCGTACGAATTCACGCGCGTTGAAATTGATCTGATCATTTCCTTTTTTGAATTTGTCCAACTCCTCTAAGACGACAATCGGAAGGTATATGTCATTGTCCTGAAAGTTGTAAATACACTTGTAATCGTGAAGGATAACGTTGGTATCCAATACGAAATTTTTCTTAGCGCCCATGGTCATACAATTTAAGTGTTAATCATTATTTTTTTTGAAGGAAATAATCCTTACCTTCGTATTGGTAAAGTTAGTGATTATTTTGAAAAAACCAAACATAGTTCAATAAAAATGACGTACGCAGAGACTATTGAATATATATTCAGTCGTATGCCTAGTTTCCAGACGGTTGGCTCCTCTGGTTATAAGCCGGGCATTGAGAGTATGAAGACGATGGATGCCTATTTCGGTCATCCGCATGAATCATTCCGCACGATACACGTCGCCGGCACGAACGGCAAGGGGTCTGTTTCCCATACCCTAGCCTCCATCCTGCAATCGGCGGGCTACAAGGTCGGACTCTTCACTTCCCCTCACTTGAGGGATTTCCGGGAGCGCATACGCGTGAACGGAGAGATGGTCCCTGAAGAGTTCGTTGTGGAGTTCGTGGAGGCGCACCGTGCCTTGATCGAGAAGGTTTGCCCCTCTTTCTTCGAGGTGAACGTGGCCATCGCCTTCGATTATTTCAGGCAGGAGCAGGTGGACGTGGCCGTGATTGAGGTCGGATTGGGCGGACGTCTGGACAGCACGAACATCATCACGCCAGACCTCTGTGTCATCACCAATATCAGCTTGGACCACATGAATCTGCTGGGCGACACGGTGGAACTGATCGCAGCGGAGAAGGCGGGTATCATCAAGGAGGGCATCCCTGTCGTGATCGGTGAGGCGGAGGGTTCCGTCAAGGAGGTGTTCCAATGCAAGGCGGAGGAGGTGAACACGCGTATCTGCTTCGCTCCTCAGGAGGATTGCGAATTCATAGGCATGGAGGCTTCGTACAAGCAACCGTTCCAATTGCTCCGTATCGGGGAGGAAATGGTGCGCACGCCTCTGCTGGGTATCTACCAGCGGAAGAACATGACGACCGTCCTGAGCGCCGTAAAGGAATTGCGGCATTTAGGCTACCATATCCCTCGTGAAGTCATGCGCCATGGCATCGAGCACACGTTAGACCAGACCCACCTCATGGGACGCTGGCAACAGCTGAGGGAGACTCCTTACGTGGTGTGCGACACGGGCCATAACGTGGGAGGAATCCAATATGTTGTCCGACAGTTGGAGAGCATGCCATGCAAGACCTTGCGCATCGTCTTCGGTATGGTGGGCGACAAGGACGTGAGCCACGTGCTGGAGCTATTGCCGAAACATGCGGTCTACTATTTCACGAAAGCCAACAGCAAACGGGCGATGCCGGAGGATAAACTGATGGAACTCGCCAAGCAAAAGGGCTTGACTGGCACTTCCTACGCTACCGTGGCGGATGCTTACAAGACTGCCCTTGCGGACGCATGCGACGAGGATATCATCTATATTGGCGGTAGCACGTACGTGGTGGCGGAAATCGTTTAGCCTGTTTCATCGTGCCGCTTCTTTTCGGTCGGCACTTGGGAACGGTGGATCCATATGATGAGTGGCTTTTTTTTTAAAGCCACTCATTTTTAGTTTATTACAATATGTGCTGACGGGTTGGAAGGCGTTGCTTCCCTAGCCTGTTGGTCTGCCCGAATGCCACGGATCCGGCTTCTCCTTTACCTCCTTGCTTGAGCTAATTTGTTTATGTTGAAAAAAAATGCGCCGATTTTTTTGGATGTTCCGAAAATAGCACTACTTTTGCAACGCTTTTAGGGAAAGGCGGTGAATGGTTGACATGGTAGTGGATGATTTTTTTAGAATGGTCTTATAGCTCAGTTGGTTTAGAGCATCTGCCTTACAAGCAGAGGGTCCTAGGTTCGAATCCTAGTGGGACCACAAAAAAAGGATGTCGGGGGCGTCGGAGAGCGTTCCGATGGTTGGAAAAGCCGCTTCGGTGTCCGTTGAGAGAGTTTAAAGGTCTTATAGCTCAGTTGGTTTAGAGCATCTGCCTTACAAGCAGAGGGTCCTAGGTTCGAATCCTAGTGGGACCACAAGAAGTGGAGCCGCCTAGTCAGGGTGGCTTTTTTGTTTATCCATAACGTCTATGTTTACCGAATGAAGAAATACGTTGTCATCGTGGCGGGAGGAAAAGGCTTGCGGATGGGTACTGATGTTCCCAAGCAGTTCTTGCCAGTGGCGGGTACGCCTATCCTGATGCGGACCATCCGCAAATTCCATGACTACGACCCTCAGATGGGCATTGTCGTCGTGCTTCCAGCCCACCAGATCCCCTATTGGAATGACCTATGCGCGGAATATCGCTTCGAGGTGCCGTACCAGTTGGCTTTGGGCGGAGAGACGAGGTTCCATTCCGTGAAGAATGGCTTGGCATACGTGGCGTATGCATCGGACGTGTGCGTGGCTGTCCACGATGGGGTCCGCCCGTTCGTTTCGGAGTCGGTCATAGACACCGCCTTCGTTGAGGCGCAACGCTCCGGGGCGGCTGTGCCGGTTGTCCCTGTGGTGGACTCTATCCGTGAGGTCTCGGCGGATGGTTCGAACAAGGCCCGGAACCGTGGGGATTTCCGCCTGGTGCAGACCCCGCAGGTCTTTCGCTCGGATCTTCTGCGTAAGGCGTATGAACAGCCTTATTGTGAGGAGTTTACGGATGATGCGAGCGTGGTGGAACGTCTTGGACACCCTGTCTGCCTGACGGAGGGGAACCGTGAGAATATAAAAATCACTACGGTGTTCGATCTGAAATGGGCGGAGGCGTTTTTGTCGGAATGATTGTTCTTTCGCGACATTTTTTTATATTTGCAGATTGTTTTAAAGAGAGAAATATATAATAATATACTGATAGAAAAATGAAAAGGACGAGGATTGTCGAGGCGGTCAAGATGACTCAATACGGCGAGACAGTGAACGTGAAGGGTTGGGTCCGTACCAAACGTGGTAACAAACAGGTGAATTTCATCGCGTTGAACGATGGTTCCACCATCAATAACATCCAAATCGTTGCGGATGTCGATAAGTTTGACGAGGAGTTGCTGAAGTCGATCACCACGGGTGCCTGCCTGAGTGTGACGGGAAAGTTGGTGAAGTCTGAAGGTGCTGGTCAAGCCGTTGAGATTCAGGCTAGTGAGATTGAAATCTACGGATTGGCCGACAATACCTATCCGTTGCAGAAGAAGGGTCACTCCATGGAGTTCCTCCGTGAGATCGCCCACCTGAGACCAAGGACCAATACGTTCGGTGCGGTCTTGAGGATCCGCCACAACATGGCAATCGCTATCCATAAGTTCTTCCACGAGAAGGGCTTCTTCTACTGGCACTCCCCTATCATCACGGCTTCCGACTGTGAGGGTGCCGGACAGATGTTCCAAGTGACCACGCAGAACCTCTACGACCTGAAGAAGGACGAGAACGGTTCCATCAAATATGACGACGATTTCTTCGGCAAGCAGACCAGCCTTACCGTTTCCGGCCAGCTGGAGGGCGAGTTGGGTGCCACCGCTTTGGGTGCCATCTATACCTTCGGCCCTACTTTCCGCGCCGAGAATTCCAATACGCCTCGCCACTTGGCGGAGTTCTGGATGATCGAGCCTGAGGTCGCCTTCATCGACTTGGCTGAGTTGATGGACCTTGAGGAGGAGTTCATCAAGTATTGCGTGAACTGGGCGTTGGAGCACTGCATGGACGATCTTACGTTCTTGAACAATATGATCGACAAGGGTCTGATCGAGCGTCTGAAATCAGTTGTCTCCACGGAGTTCGTCAGATTGCCTTATACGGAGGGAATCAAGATCCTGGAGGCGGAAATCGCGAAGGGCAAGAAGTTCGAGTTCCCTGTATATTGGGGCTGCGACTTGGCCAGCGAGCATGAGCGTTTCTTGGTGGAGGAACACTTCAAGAAGCCAGTCATCATGATCGATTATCCTAAGGAGATCAAGGCATTCTACATGAAGCAGAATACCGACGGCAAGACCGTTCAAGGTACGGACGTCCTCTTCCCTCAAATCGGTGAGATTATCGGTGGTAGCGTGAGAGAGGAGAATTATGACAAGCTGATGGCAAGGATCCAGGAGCTGAATATCCCTATGAAGGATATGTGGTGGTATCTTGATACCCGTAAGTACGGATCATGCCCTCACGCAGGCTTCGGCTTGGGCTTCGAGCGCTTGATGCTCTTCGTGACCGGAATGCAGAACATCAGGGATGTCATTCCTTTCCCCAGAACACCTAAAACAGCGGATTTTTAATTTCTACAATAGGGGGTCCGAATCTCGCATACGTGAGGTTCGGACTTTTTTCTTAAAGCTTTTCCTACAGAAAGTTTGTGCGTGAGCATTTTCTTTCGTTCATCCTTTTTGAATATATTCAATATTTTTTGTTATATTTGAATACTAAATACATGGTATATTTTTATATGATGCATATGGGTAAGAAATTCAGGCATTTAGGTGCTTTTATCATTGCGCTCTTGTCTTGCCAAGCCTCTTTAGCGGCTTTGGAGCAGGATGCGGAGGGGTACTATCTGATCAAGAGTGTGGATGATCTGGTTGAGTACAGGGATGCCGTCAATGGCGGTACGGCGATGGATGGTCGGTTGGCGAGCGACATCGACATGAGCACGGTGTGTGGCGACATCAACGGGCGGAAAGTGACGTGGGTGCCGATCAATAGGAAACGTCTTTCCATCCGGTTCGATGGGGCGAACCATACGATCTCTAACCTTTATATCTTCACGAAGAATAACGCGCAGGGACTCTTCTTCAGTGCGGATGTGATCCGTGATCTGATCGTCAAGAACGCATATGTGAAAGGATCGGACAATTGTGCGGGTATTGTGTCGAGCGGTTATGGTTCTGCTCGTAAGTGCTTGATAGACAACTGCCATTTTGATGGAACCGTCATCGGACTGAGTAACGTGGGAGGCATAACCTCCGGTGCGGATATGGTCTCCGCCAATATCGCCAATTGTAGCAATAGCGGTACGATAGTCGGTGCGAACAATGTGGGTGGCATCGCCGGTTATACGAAAAGTGTCACCATCATCAATTGCTATAACTTGGGACGCGTGAAGGCGGTCACGAATATCACGGCGGAAAATGATGTGATATACGAGGGCATCGCAGGTGGCATCGTGGGCACCTTTGATGTGGGTTCTTTCTATAACTGTTATAACTTTAACAAGATCAGCGGATTATCAACGGGTCATATGACGGGACAGGTGCGAAGCTCGGGAAAAACAACCATCTCGAACTGTTTCGGATTGGAGGATATGGCTAACGAGAACGATTTCGAGTCTGGCCTTAAAATCAATGCCGCAACGGCGTTTAAGAATGGTTCGGTGCTGAGGCTCCTGAACAATTTTGTCGAGTCAGCGCCTTCACGTGAGGAGACGCTCTTCGGGGGAACCATCTATTTCAAGACGTGGATGCAGGTCTCTGGTGTGGATGATTATCCGAGGTTCGAGGATGTTGTCTTACGTCCCAAGAAGGTCTTTATCGTCACGTATAGGGGCGATTATTTCGGTATGGATGTCTATTCTGATGCCATGACATTGCCGATCTGCAGCGAGTCCGTTTTCTCTTACCAATTCGCCAATTCGTTCGATGGCAAGGGTGTGACGGGCGATACGGTGGTCCTGGTGACGAAAGTCCTGAAGCAAAACTTCCTCAAGAAGGATAACGATGGGTTCTATTTGATCGGCAACGCGAAGGATCTCGGCTTGTTCCGTGATGCGGTGAATGGCGGGGCCACTACCATTAAGGGACGTCTGACGGACGACATAGACATGAGCGATGTCTCCGCTAACGGTGATTGGGTTCCGATTGGCCAGCATGACCTCTGCTGCGGCACATCCTTCAGTGGTGTCTTCGATGGGGCGAATTACTCGATTTATGATCTTAATGTGACGAGGGAGCAAGAGTTCGTAGGACTGTTCTCCAGTGTGAAGGATGCGCTGATAGAGAACCTGACCGTGAAGTCCTCTTCCTTTACGGGATACTATGCGGGATCGATCTGCGCATATGCGGAGTCTTCCACTTTCGCGAATTGTGGCGGTGAGGCGTCGGTTACCGGCACGTCCGCTGATGGTGCGGCTGGCTTCATCGGAGTCGCCATCGATTGCGATATCCTAAACTGCTTCAATCTGGGTGATGTGCGTGGCGATGGTAAGGCCAGCGGATTTGTGGCGGTGGAGCAGGACAACTGCCGATTCGTCAACTGCTATGCATCTTGCCATGTGACAAACACATCCGAGGAGTCTGGCTTGAGAAGCCCGTTCGTCTTCGAATTCCTGATCGAGACGCTCGATAATTGCTACTATGACAGCACGTTGTTCTATTCTGACGAGGGCTATTGGGGACAGGTGAACGATTCCGTGATCGCCACCACGACGGAGTTCATCAAATCGACGAAGTTCATCGATGTGTTGAACCATGGCGTGGATTCCCTGAATGGCACACAGGATACTATCGTGTATAGGAAATGGGTCGCTGGGGAATACTCCGGATACCCTAAGTTTAATTCGGCGGAGAGCTCGTCGGTTTATGATTCTGTGGCCGATTCCGAGGATGCGCTCTCCTTCCAAGTCTATTCGATGGGCGACGTGTTGTATATCAAGTCGGTGGACGCTGGCGTCACGTGTCTGTTCAATCGTTTGGGACAGGTGGTTAAGCCTATCCGTTATGAGGAAGGCCTGACGGAAGTGCGTGGTTTGCCGAAGGGTGTTTATGCTATCGGTGGAAAGCTCGTGCTGATCAGATAGCGGTCGCCGCGCCCGTGTGGCGCTGTGTTTCCTCACCATGAAATAAAAATGCCAAAGGAAGGAATCCTTTGGCATTTTTTTTCGTCTTCGACTAAAAGCAAACCGTCTCGGACGACGTCTGACGACAGTCAGACAACTTTTTAGTTTAGGGGACTCTCGTCCCGTTCATAGGTTAAAGGTAAAAATAAAAAATATTCAACATAGTGCAAATGTAATGAATAAATATTATATTCGCAAGTTCTTTTTTAAGGAATGGTATGTATTTGTTCACGTTGTCCTATTTCAATGTGTTTCTTGTGATTATGGCTATAGTGGCTGTGATCGTGTTCGTGTCCCTCTATTTTGTGGATGCGGGGTATGGCATTATGTTCGATAAGAAATGGGGCGTTTCTGTGAATAACAAGGTTGGATGGGTCTTGATGGAGTCTCCGGTATTTTTTGTCATGCTGGCATGCTGGTGGTTCTCTGACCGCACCTGGGAGTTGGTCCCTTTCATCTTTTTCTTGTTGTTCCAGTCGCATTATTTCCAGCGATCTTTCATATTCCCTTCCCTGATGCGGGGAAAGAGCCGTATGCCGATAATGATTATGGCTATGGGCATTATTTTCAACACGTTGAATGGACTTATGCAGGGAGGCTGGATTTTCTACGTATCGCCCGAAGGACGCTATTCCGTCGATTGGCTGACCACTCCTCAGTTCATCGTGGGGGTGTTGATCTTCCTCGTGGGAATGGGGGTCAACCTGCATTCTGACCACATTGTCCGTCATCTTCGCAAGCCGGGAGATCCGAACCATTATTTGCCCAAGGGTGGAATGTTCAACTATGTCACTTCCGCCAATTATCTGGGTGAACTGATGGAATGGATCGGTTTCGCCATCATGACTTGGTCCTGGGCGGGGGCGGTTTTCGCTCTCTGGACTTTTGCGAATTTGACGCCTCGTGCGAATACGATTTATAAAAAATATAGGATCATGTTTCCTGAAATGGAAAACCTTCATCTGAAGCGTATTATTCCATTTCTTTACTGAAAAACACGGAAAAAACGAATTGGTATGGCTTCATTGTTGTTCTCGCCCGGTAGGATCGGGCCTTTGACATTAAGAAATCGGACAATACGTTCCGCCGCCTTCGAGGGTATGTGTCCGGGTAATGCACCGTCCCAGATGTTGCATGATTATCATGTCTCTGTCGCCGCTGGGGGTGTGGGCATGACTACCCTCGCCTATTCCGCTGTCGAGCAGAGCGGACTCTCCTTCCCTCATCAGTTGTGGCTGAAGGAGGAAAATATCCCTGCGTTGCGGAAAATAACGGATGATATCCACCGTGAAGGTGCCGCCGTCAGCATCCAGATCGGACATTGCGGAAACATGTCCCATAAGAAGATTTGTGGATGCACCCCTATTTCCGCCTCGACTGGCTTCAATATCTATTCTCCGACCATCGTGCGGGGAATGCGCAAGGATGAGATCGAGAAGAGCGCCAAATTGTTTGGACATGGCGTCGAATTGGCCCGTGAGGCTGGCTTTGATGCGGTGGAGCTCCATGCGGGTCATGGATACTTGATCAGCCAGTTCCTCTCCCCTTCCACGAACCATAGGAAGGATGAGTTCGGTGGCTCGCTGGAGAACAGGATGCGCTTCATGAAGATGTCGGTGGACGAGGTGCTGAAGGCCGCCAAGGGTGACATGGCCGTGCTGGTGAAGATGAATATGCGCGATTGTTGCCGCCATGGCATGGAGTTGGACGAGAGCTTGGAGGTGGCGAAGACCTTGGAGCGCTCCGGCGTCCATTGCTTGGTGTTGAGTAGCGGATTCGTCAGCAGTGCGCCGATGAACGTCATGCGTGGTGCGATGCCGCTCCGCACGATGTCGTATTACATGAACGAGAGATTATTGCCTCTTCTGGTCCGCATGTGCGGGTCGAAGTTGGTTCCTCCGGTGAAATTCAAGGAGGCTTATTTCCTGGAGGATGCGCTGAAGTTCCGCCAGGCGCTGAAGATGCCTCTGTGCTATGTGGGCGGTCTGGTTTCCAAGGATAAGATTGATGAGGTGCTGGACGATGGCTTTGATTTCGTGGCCATGGCGAGGGCTCTGCTCAATAACCCCCATTTCGTGAATGATATGCAGGCGGATGAGCATGCGCGTGTCTCCTGCGACCATTCCAACTACTGTATCGGACGTATGTATTCGAAGGAAATGGCTTGCCATCAGTGTATCTTGAGGGAAGGAAAGGAGAATATTCCTCAATCATTGTTGGATGAACTTGAAAACAATCGGGAAAAAGGCTATTAATCCAATTCTTTTTGCTACTTTTACGAAGTGTTTGCTGGAGGAGTGTGTCCTTCGGAGCACATTTCATGGTTTAAGCAGTAGATTGATTTAACGATTATGTTTGAAGGTTATAAGGTCGGTTTGGCGTTGAGCGGCGGGGGTGCGAAAGGCATCGCCCATTTAGGAGTGTTGAAAGTGTTGGAGGAGCGTGGCATTGAGGTCGATCATATCTCAGGTGTGAGCGCGGGCGCCATCATGGGTGCGCTGTATGCGGACGGTAATACGCCCGAGGATATCTGCCAATACATCAAAAAGAGTGACATGTACCACATGCTCTCCTTGACCATGCCTCGTCATGGAGGTATAACCCGTATGGACCAGTTCGGTAAGTTCATCAAGGATAAGATCAAGGCCGAGAACTTCGAGGATCTGCGTATCCCGCTGGTTGTCAATGCGACGGAACTGAATGACGGCAAGAATGTATACTTCGACAAGGGACCTCTCCTCGATTGTGTCATCGCTTCCGCTTCCGTGCCTATCTTCTTCAAACCAATGTGCATCAACGGGAAGTTATATGTGGATGGTGGCCTGTTTTGTAATTTGCCGGCTAAAATCTTGCGTAAGAAGGGCTGTGACATCGTGATTGGTGTACATGTCAATCCCATCACCCATGAGGACAAATTTGAGGGGATAAAGGACGTTTCTGAGCGTGTTTTCCACCTCTCTGTGAATGGTAATACCATCGAGGAGAAGAAAGATTGCGATATCTTGGTTGAGACGTTCCGCGCAAGGTCGTATGGCATGTTCGACGCTTCCAAGGCCGAGGAGGTTTTCCAAATCGGTTACGAGGATGCCTGCAACGCCCTCGATGCGGTGGATTGGGATGAACTGCGGATGAAGGTCAGGGTCTCCTCCAAATACAAAAGGAGGTGATTCCCCACCTCCTTCAATTCAAAATTCAAAATTGACTACGTCGAACTGACGTTCCATAATTCTCTAGAATTCTTTCAGCACGTTGTAGAGTTTCTGTATCGGAAGCCCCATGATGTTGTAGAAGCTGCCGTTGATGTGCTCCACCCCGATGTAGCCGATCCACTCCTGCACGCCGTATGAGCCTGCCTTGTCGAATGGCTTGTAACGCTCGATGTAGTGGGTGATCTCCTCGTCCGTCAACGTGGCGAAACGGACATCCGACTGCGCCACGAAGGAAACTTCCTTCTCCTTGGTTTTGACGCATACGCCCGTGTAGACTTGGTGCGTGTCGCCGGAGAGGCTTCGGAGCATCTGTATGGCGTTCTCCTTGGTCTTGGGCTTCCCCATCAGGTCGTTGTCTTTCCATACGATCGTGTCGGCTGTGATGATCAACTCGTTGCTTTGGATGAGGTGGCTGTATGCCCGCATCTTCTGTTTCGCCAGATACAGGGGAATCTCTCCTTCCCGCAAGTTGTTGGGGAAATGTTCCTCCAACCCCTTGATCGTTTTCACCTCGAAATCTATCTCTAACCCTGCCAACAATTCTTTCCTTCGTGGGGAATTGGAGGCTAATATGACATGATATTGCTCTAACATAATAGTTCCTCAAGTATCGTTTTTCCTTGCGCGAATTTAGCAGAAATTTCCGTATCTTCGCAGAGGATAATGAGAGATAAAATCGTATGGAGGAAATTTTAAGCCAACTGAATGACAATCAAAAGGATGCTGTTCTTTACAATGATGGACCCTCGCTCGTGGTGGCGGGTGCCGGCTCTGGAAAGACGCGTGTGCTGACCTATAAAATCGCAGGATTACTGAAGTCCGGATATGAGCCAAACCGTATCTTAGCGTTGACATTCACGAACAAGGCGGCGGACGAGATGAAGTCACGTATCGATAGTATTGTCGGCGAAGGGGTCTCCAGACGGTTATGGATGGGTACTTTCCATTCGATTTTCGCGCGTATCCTGCGCCAACAGGCTGAAAAAATAGGCTATAAACCTAGTTTCACCATCTATGACACCGCGGATTCTAAAAGCTTGGTGAAGAACATCGTCAAGGAGATGGGACTCGATGAGAAGAAGTATACGCCTAAGGCGGTGCTCTCCCGCATCTCCCAACTGAAAAATAGCTTAGTCACCCCTGATGTCTACCGTACCCATACGGACTGGCAGAAGAATGACGCTTATGCGAAGATTCCTCGCCTGTCGGAAATCTATTCCCTGTACTTCGCCCGTTGCTACAAGGCTTGTGCCATGGATTTCGATGATATATTGCTCTATACGAACATCTTATTCCGTGATTTTCCTGAGGTTTTGGCGCAATATCAGGAGGCGTTCCAGTTCATCTTGGTGGACGAGTACCAGGATACGAACTTCGCCCAACACCTCGTGGTGAAGAAGTTGGCGGCGATTCATCATCATGTCTGCGTGGTGGGTGACGATGCGCAGAGCATCTATTCGTTCCGTGGGGCGAATATTGATAATATATTGAAATTCAGGGAGGTGTTCCCGAACTGTAAGGTGTTCAAGTTGGAGCGCAACTATCGTTCCACCCCGAATATTGTCAAGGTGGCGAATAGCTTGATCGAAAAGAACAAGAAGCAACTGCAGAAGAATGTCTACTCCGAGCAGAAGGAGGGCAGCAAGGTGAAGGTGGTTTGCTCCTATTCGGATCTGGACGAGGCCTCTTCCGTTGTGTCCCAGATTAGTGATTTCGTCTCTTTCGGAAAGTATGCTTACAAGGATATGGCGGTGTTGTACCGCACCAATTCCCAGTCGCGTGTCTTCGAGGAGGCATTGCGGAAACGTGCTATTCCCTATGTGATCCATGGTGGTCATTCATTTTACCAGCGCAAGGAAATCAAGGATGTCCTCTCCTACTTCCGTCTGATCCTGAACCATGATGACGAGGAGGCTTTCCGTCGTGTCATCAACTATCCCGCAAGGGGTATCGGGGATACGACCATGGCTAAGGTTTCGGAGGTTGCCCTGCGTTTCGGCATCTCTTATTGGACCGTCATATCTGATCCATTGGGCTATAATTTGCCGGTGAATGCCGGAACGGCCACGAAACTGACGAATTTCCGCACTTTGATCCATGGATTAAGTGGGGATATGGAGACTACGGATGCCTATTCTTTTACGAAAAGAGTGCTGACTGAATCGGGAATACGAAGGGATTTGGAGGAGGACAAGACCGCGGAGGGTATCGGCAAATTGGAGAATTTGGATGAGTTGCTGAACAGTATCCATGAGTTTTGCGAATCCAACCGTGAGGAGACGGGTCAAGACGCCACTATCTCCGATTTCCTTCAGAAGGTCTCATTGATGTCGGACATCGATGATGGCGGAGTCGATGTGGAGGATAAGGTCACGCTGATGACTGTCCATGCCGCTAAAGGTCTGGAATTCAAGAATGTATTCGTTGTGGGATTGGAGGAGGAGTTGTTTCCTCCTAAAGCGTCTCTTCTGAGTGAGGATGGTATAGAGGAGGAACGTCGTTTGTTTTACGTGGCGATTACCCGTGCGGAGGAGAATTGTATTATTAGCTATGCGAAGTCCAGGTTCAGGAATGGTGTCAGGGACAACACGTTGCCGAGCCGTTTCCTCAAGGATATAGACGAAAAATTGTTGGATTGCCCTGCTGGGGGCTTTAATCGTTCGGAGTCCCGTGGACGTTATTCCATGTGGGATGACGAGGATGACTTCGCATTCTCGAACAGAGGTGGCAGTTCCCCTTTCTCGAAGCCATGGCGGAAAACGTATCAGCCTGATCCTGAGCCTATGCCCCGCTCCACCACTTATGTGGCGCCGAGAAATCTGAAACCCCTTCCGAGGGTGTCTGCAGAGGTGGTTGCTCCGTCTGTGTCCGTCCCAAAGCCTATGCCGAATACGGATGGCATAGAGGTGGGCTGTTGGGTGGAACACGAAAGGTTCGGTCGGGGAACCGTCCTTGAGATAGAGAATGTGGGGGGTGATGTGAAGTTCACCATCAATTTCCAAAATTTAGGAGAGAAGAAAATTTTGCAGAAATATGCGCGTCTGAAGAACTTGGGCAAATGATTTTCTGTCAGATATTTCCTTGAGGAATCCGCCAGAATGTCTGCTGTCGTGTCACAGTGTCATGTTTTAGTGCGGATATGCGGGATGGCAAATTTTTTGATAGGTTATTTATGAGACACTATATGTTTACGCTAATAATGAAAATTTAATATACGATGGAAGAGAATGCAACAATGGATAATCAATCACAACCGATTGAGAATGAAAACGAAGAAGTGAAAGTCGACGCATCTGCCGCTGAGGAGGCTGCGGATACGAAGGCGGAGGCTCCCGAGGAGGCTGCGGACGGAGCTGGCTCTGATGCGGACAAAGTGAAGGAGCTGGAGGAAAAATGCGCTAAATTACATGATGACTATATCCGTTTGTACGCTGATTTCGAGAACTACAAGAAGCAGGCATTGAAGGCCCGTTCGGAGTTGATCAAGTCTGCGGGCGAAGGCATATTCGCGAACATGTTGCCTCTTGTGGACGATTTCGAGCGTGCGATGAAGGCGATGGAGAGTGCTACGGAGGTCTCTTCCGTAAAGGAAGGCGTCGATTTGATATACAGCAAGTTCAATTCGTTCCTGGCTCAGAACGGTGTCACACCGATCGAGACGCAAGGTGCTCCGTTCAATGTCGATTTTCACGAGGCTATTACGATGATCCCTGCTCCTTCCGAGGATCTGAAGGGCAAGGTCGTCGACTGTACGCAGAAGGGGTATATGTTGAAAGACAAGGTGCTCCGTTTCGCTAAGGTTATTGTGGGACAATAATTTGTTACGATATGGCAAAGAGAGATTATTATGAAGTGTTGGGGGTTTCCAAGGACGCTTCTGCTGATGAGATAAAGAAGGCTTACCGTAAATTGGCCATTCAGTATCACCCGGACAAGAATCCGGGGGATAAGACTGCCGAGGAGAAGTTTAAGGAGGCTGCGGAGGCGTACGACGTCCTCAGCAATGCCGATAAACGAGCCCGTTACGATCGGTTCGGACATGCGGGTTTGGACGGTTTCTCTGGCGGCGGCGGCTTCGATGGCGGCGGTATGTCTATGGAGGATATCTTCGCCCAATTCGGTAATATTTTCGGTGGCCACTTCGGTGGCGGCTTTGGTGGTTTCAGCGGCTTCGGTGGCGGAGGCGGCGGGAAGAGGGTCCGCAAGGGCTCCGATCTGCGTGTCCGTGTGAAGGTGACGCTGAAGGATGTGGCTTTCGGCGTGGAGAAGAAGCTGAAGGTGAAACGTTATGTCAAGTGCGCCGCATGTAACGGAAGCGGTGCGGAAGATAGTAATTCTGTCACGAAGTGTACCACTTGCGGTGGCGCAGGTGTGGTGAACCGTGTCACGAATTCGCTTTTCGGCGCCATGCAGGTGCAGTCCGAATGTCCGAACTGTAACGGTATGGGTACGACCATCACGAAGAAATGTAAGCATTGTGGAGGTACGGGTGTCGTCCAGGAGGAGGAGGTCATCCCTGTTAAGATTCCTGCCGGCGTGGCTGACGGAATGTATTTCAGCGTCAAAGGAAAGGGCAATGCGGCTCGAAATGGCGGCATTGACGGCGACTTACAGGTGTTGATAGAGGAAGAACCCGATAATGAGCTTATACGCGACGAAAACGACCTTATTTACAACGCTTTGTTCTCTGTTCCAATGTTGGTGAACGGTGGTACGGCGGAGATTCCTTCGGTGGATTCCAAGGTGAAGGTGAAAATCGAGGCGGGTACGCAGCCGGGCAAGGTCTTACGCCTGAAGGGCAAGGGCCTTCCGTCCGTCAATGGCTACGGAAACGGCGATTTGTTGGTGAATATAGGGGTCTATATCCCTGAACATCTCTCGAAAGAGGAGAAGAAGATCTTCGAGGAACTCGACAAGTCGGAGAACATGACTCCGACGGAAAGCGCTAAGCGCAACTTCTTGTCCAGGTTCAAGAGTATGTTCAACTAATTAGTTGTTGAGTTGCGCACCGTATTCTTCGTAGGTGTTGTCCGAATAGAATACGATGATTTTTTTCACGATACGGGGAGAGACTGGAATGGGTTCCGGTTTCTCCTTTTTTTCTTCCTGAGGTTGCACCGGTGTGTTCGCCATCGGTTGTTGGGGTGCGTTGTTGTACGTTCCGCTCCATAATGGATTTTCTTGTCGTTGGATCGGCGCTTGCTCATACCTCGGTTCGCTCGCGTATTTTTCCTTTTCATCGTCGTTGGAATTTATCTCGTTTTCCTTGCCATATTCCTGTGGAGGTATCGGAATCTCAGGAAATAACGACTGCTGATAGGGATAACTTTGCTGCTTTTTTGTTGTATCTACCTTGTTTTCAATCTGTTCGGGTGATTTTCTGTACATATCTCCAATGCCTGACACGAACCATTCTGGACTAATTCCTCGAAAAGTGTCAAGAATCTTCTGTATGACCTGCAAACTTGGCGCATTTCTGCCGCTGAGTAGGTGCGTCACCGCCGATGGTTGTATACCGATCAGCTGTGCGAACTGAGAATTGGTCAAATTCTCCATCTTTATGATTTCCGCAATGCGTTCTGCTACACTTTTTGTCATTTTTATTTTGTAAAATGTTCGATTTACAAATGTAATTAATATTTTGTTTACCAATGTAAAATTGTTATTTATTTTTGTAAATTACAAGTGTAAATATGCATACTCGTTGTTTACGTATGTAATAGCCTTTAATCCTGTTGTAAAAATCCGACTTCAAGTTTGGAGGCAGATACTTGTATTTCCGTGTTCAATCGCTGCGTTTGTCAGACGTTCCTAAGCATCCTGTTCGTGTAATAGTGGTGGCTTTCAGCCATTCATCCATTTTACTCTTGTGTGGGACTTTTTTCTTGTGCTCTGGTGCCTCTATATCTCCTTAGGCGGCCAATTATGTGCCCAGAGGAGGATTAATGGACTGTGCGGCTAATAAATACCTTTATTTCACCCGTTTTATGCGATATGGGCGGTTTTTGTGGTACGTCACGCCAAAAATAGCCGTATTTTCTACTGACATTGCCCTTGTAAGTGACAGCTTTACTGTTTCATCGTCAGATCGTTTCCCTTAAATTCTCCATGTTTTTAAAGTTTTAGTTTTACTTTAATTGTATAAATGTTTAATATATAACGTTGTATGTATTTTGTGTTAAATATTTTTGATGGTAAAATCGGCTATTTTCCCATTTTTTGGACGATGTAATGTTTTTATTTAAAGTGAAAGTTTCGTTTTCGATATTTAATTAACTGATATTACTATATTTATCTGTTTAAATTTGCATTTACATTATTGTAATCTGTCGGTGTTTTTATATTGTTGTAAATGTTTACAATTGTATATTTACAAATGTATTTTTAGCTAATTACAGACTGTAAAATTATGATTTTTACCATCGAATTTTTGCGTTTTACATTTGTAATGGTGTGTATACGTGAATTTGCAGTTTTACAAATGTGCAATTTTTCAGTGCTATTTTGTATGCTCTATAAAACAGATCTAAACTCCCCTTGTGGCTTAGATTCCTGTAAAATCCCATATGTACGAAAATCGAATATTTCCCGTGTGGTGTGAAGGGGATTCCAAATATTCGATTCTCGTGAGGTTAACTTTCAACCAGAAAAAACATGGTTTTTCAGTGTGACGGTGATACCAGACCTTAATTATTTTTAGGGATGCCCTATTTTTTATAAATTTGCATACGTATATCAAAGCTAGTTGTAGAGAATGGATAATCCGTGTTCTTCGATTCTTTTGGATAATGCCGTAAAGGAGTTTTCTAAATTGCCCGGCATAGGGAAGAAAACCGCATTGAGGTTGGTGTTGCATTTGTTGCGCCAGAGCCGTGAGGATGTGGAACAGTTCGGTAATGCTTTCATTACATTACGCAATGGTATTCGGTACTGTAAGGTTTGCCATAACATCTCCGATTCGGATATCTGTGGTATTTGTGCGGACGAGCGGCGCGATTCGTCTCAGATTTGCGTCGTGGAGAACATCAACGAGGTGATTTCTGTCGAGAATACCCAGCAGTTTCACGGCCTCTACCATGTCCTAGGCGGCGTTATTTCTCCTATGGACGGTGTGGGCCCCTCTGATTTGGCGATCGATGAACTGATCGCACGGCTGGAGGCTGGCGGCATAAAGGAGGTGATTTTGGCCTTGAGTCCGACGATGGAGGGGGACACGACCAACTTTTACCTATACAAGAAACTCTCCAGGTTTGATGTGGAGATCACCACGATAGCCCGGGGCGTTTCCATCGGTGACGAGCTGGAATATGCGGACGAGGTGACGTTGGGACGTTCCATCCTTAATCGTACCCCCTATAAAATGTGATAATTCTAAATTGACTATACCATGAAGATGGATTGGATAAAGAAAATGACGGTTGCTTTCTGGGTCATTATGGGCGTCGTGTTGCTTGCCGTCGTATACGCTTTCTATTATATGAGTGTTTATAACCCCAACCATGATGTGATGGTGATAAAAGACCAGTCGGATAGGATCGTCGGCGAGTCTATCGCTATCCTCACCATGCTTTTGGGAATCCCATTGTCCCTCCGTCTGTACCACGTCTATACGAAGAATAAACTTCCGAAGGAGAAGGATGAAGAGCAGAAGGTGGCCCATATCGTCAAGTGGTTCCTGTTGCGTATCGGTGTCGTATTGGTGGCTCTAGCGTTGAATTTCATCGCCTGGATGGTCTTCGGATCGCAGTCCGCCTTCTTGTGCGTGGTGATCTGCCTGCTTTTCCTGCTCTTTTTCTGCAAACCGAATCGTAACGATCTGACCTATATGTTGGAGAATCACCAGGAGGAGAAATCATGCGAATAGCGGTGGATTTTGACGGTACGATCGTCGAGAATTGTTTCCCTGAGATTGGGGAAGAACGTCCGTTTGCGGTGGATGTCCTGAAGAAGTTCCAGAAGGAGCAGCACCATGTGCTGATCTTATGGACGGTCAGGAACGGTGAATACCTCGATGAGGCGCTGAAATGGTGCGAGGAACGTGGCTTGGTGTTCGATGCGGTCAATACGCATTGCTTCGAGGAGGGGGAACCTGACTCTTCTGCTTATTTTTCCTGCAAGGTGAACGCCCATCTCTTCATCGACGACCGTAATTTGGGCGGTGTGCCTGATTGGACGACTATCTATCGTCAGGTGACGTCCGGAAAAGCATTCTCGTATTTTGAGCCGCAACGGGAGGCGAATACCTCTTCCCCTAAAAATATCTTTATCCGTTTCGGCGAATGGCTTGAGAAAGTCAGGCAAGAGGTTAACGCCAGGAAACGCTAGTCGGAGTGTCCCCGTACATTTCCCCATATTTTCCATTGGACTTTGTCGAACAATTTTGCTTGCCTATTCGATTGAGAAGAGGTAGACTTGGCGGGTTGTCCCCTCGATTCTGAATCTGTTGTCGGCTCGCTCTCCTACTATCCAGATGATTTCTCCGTCGGAGTTGGTCAGAACCCATGTTTTTTCCTTTTTTGCCTGCGAATAGTGGTTGTCGATAAAGAAATCACTGGTCTTCTTACGTCCTTTCATGCCGAATGGATAGAAATAATCTCCTGATTTACTGTTTCTTAAATATAAAGGGAAGGTAATCTTGTCAAAATCCACGTAGCAAGTCCGTTTTTCCTTCCTGATGGTCAGGTTTTCGGCTGAAATCAGGTCGATTTTTAGTCGGATGGGTAGATTTTGCACGTCATCGGGGTCTTTGATCGTGTAGGAAACCTCCCTCCTTTTTTGGATGGGGACTATCTCCCACTCCGTTCTTTCGCAGCGCAGTTCGTATCGGGAGGAAAGGAAGTGTTTCCCTGTGCCATCCATCCCTAAGTGGAGCAATTTCTGCACGACGTCGGACGAGAAGCCGAAGGGACTCAGTGTCTCGTATAGGATGAATTCGTTGTCGGGGTTGGAAAGGATGTTTTGTTTAGGTATTGTCCATCCGTTACCGTGCTGGATTATCCCTGTGAGGGCCGAAAGCTGGTGCGACACGAATTGCTCCGCCATGCGTAGATGTGAGATGGTCTGCATCATGTTCTGTCGGAAGGCTGGATTGATCTGTTCCAGCAAGGGAATGACCTGGTTCCTGAATTTGTTCCGTAAATAGACACTTTCGAAGTTCGTGGAATCATCCACATACGATAATCCCTGCTCCTCTATGTATTCGAGGATGTCTTTCTTTGTGAATTCGAGCAATGGTCTGACGATGTCGCCCTGCATTTTTTTGATGCCGGATAATCCTTTCAGCCCAGTTCCTCTGGATAGGTTGATCAGGAAGGTTTCGATGCTGTCATCCGCATGGTGGGCCACCGCGATGTAGTCTGCCTTCACCCTCTCTTTGAGTTCCGCGAACCATTGATAGCGCAAGTTTCTCGCCGCCATTTCTGTGGATATGCCTTTGAGGGTGGCGTATTCGTTGGTGTTGAAATCGATTCGGAAGAAGGGAATTTTTCGCGCATTTGCTTGCGAATGTGCAAATTCTGAGTCACGATTAGCCTCTTCGTTGCGAATATGGAAGTTGCAATGCGCTGCAATGCACATATAACCTTGTTTGTGCAACGAATCTAATAGCGTGATGGAGTCGGCTCCGCCGCTCAGTCCCACTATTATTTTCGCTCCTTTTGGTATGAGTTCGGCAAAGGAGCATTCCGATATTTTTCCCATCCTCTTCTATCTTCAAATTCTTTCCAACACAGTTTTAATGAGACCTTCCATTGTACCCTTGTATGAGGTGTTCATGCTCTTGTCGACCCGTCCGGCGATGATGCAGCATACCGTCATGGCTTTATGTCCCAACAGTTTCGCCATTCCTGCGACGGCGGAGCTTTCCATTTCGTAATTGGTGATTTTCTCGCCATTGTAGTCGAACGACATGATTTTCTTGTTCAGTTCGGGGTCTGCCAGAGGGATGCGGACAAATCGTCCTTGTGGACCGTAGAAGCCTGGAGCGGAGATGGTCACGCCCATCACCATGTCTTTCCCGATACGGTTGACCAGTTCCTCGTCGGCCGAGACCACGTAAGGTATGCATAGTTTTTTCCTCCAATTGGTGTATTCACAGAATTTTGACTCGAAATCCTCGTCTGTGACGCCTTCCGGGAGGTCGTAGAACCGTAGCATGCCATCGAAGCCTATCGAGCGCTTAGAGACCACGTAAGAGCCCACAGGCGTGAAATCCTGCAGTCCTCCTGAAGTGCCGATTCTGACCATCGTCAGTGTGGTGTGGTGCTCCTTGACGCATCTGGTCCGGAAATCGATGTTTTTCAGCGCATCCAGTTCGGTGACCACGATGTCGATATTGTCCGTTCCGATGCCATGGGAGACGCAGGATATCCTCTTCCCTTTATGGACGCCCGTAATCGTGTGGAATTCACGGCTTTGGACGTCACATTCGATGCTGTCGAAGAAGGAGGCGACCATGCTGACTCTTGTCGGGTCTCCCACTAGAATCACCGTGTCCGCCAGTTGTTCTGGCTTGACGTGAAGGTGGAATATGGATCCATCCTCGTTGATGATCAGTTCGGAAGGTGGTATTATTCTGTTTGGCATAATCCTCTATTTTATGTTAAACACTATTACGACGATGAATTAAAAGAATTCACCTTTTACCAAAGATAATAAAGATTTTGTTTTTTCAAACGGGAATATCTTTTAAGTTATCCACAAAAAAAAGACACCGCTTCTCACGAAGCAGTGTCACACAAAATAATAAAACTATGAATATATGGAAAATATTTACAAATTTACTTTTAGACAAAGCTCTTTCAATTGTGCTTCGTCTATGGCGGAAGGTGAATCTATCATCACATCCCTGCCCGCATTGTTTTTCGGGAATGCGATGCAGTCGCGGATGGAATCCAATCCCGCCAACATGGAAACGACACGATCCAATCCGAAGGCAAGTCCTCCGTGAGGTGGCGCACCATATTTGAACGCATTTATCAGACAGCCGAACTGATCCATCGCCTTTTCAGGAGTGAATCCAAGCAATTGGAACATCTTGTTCTGCAATTGGGAGTCGTGTATACGGATGGAACCTCCACCCAACTCTACTCCGTTCATCGCCAAGTCATAAGCATTCGCACGTACACGTCCCGGATCGCTGTCCAAGTAAGGAATATCCTCTGTCTTAGGACTTGTGAATGGGTGATGCATCGCATAGAACCGTTGGTCTTCCTCGCTCCACTCGAAAAGAGGGAAATCGATGACCCACAACGGTGCGAACTTATTTTTGTCCCTCAGTCCGAGACGGTCACCCATCTCCAACCTCAGTTCGTTCATCTGCTTGCGTGTCTTGTTTTCGTCGTCGCCGCAAAGGATCAGCATCAAGTCTCCTGGTTTCGCGTTGAAACGTTCCGCCCATTTCTGCAAGTCCTCCTTCGCATAGAATTTATCCACGCTGGACTTGAATGAGCCGTCCTTTTCGTATTTCACGTACACGAGACCTTTGGCGCCCACCTGCGGTTTTTTCACGAAATCAGTCAGCTGATCCAATTGTTTGCGGGTATATTCCGCACAACCCTCAGCACATATTCCGACGACGATCTTAGCGTTGTCGAATACGCTGAATCCGTGGCCTTCCGTCAGGTCTTTCAGTTCGACGAAAGTCATGCCGAAACGCATATCCGGTTTGTCTGAACCGTAAAGACGCATACATTCGTGCCATGTCATACGAGGGAATGGTTCCTTGAAGTCAATTCCTTTCACATATTTGAATATATGCTTTATCATGGCCTCGAAGATGTTCAGCACATCCTCCTGCTCCACGTATGACATCTCGCAGTCTATCTGGGTGAATTCAGGTTGCCTATCCGCACGTAAGTCTTCATCCCTGAAGCATTTGACGATTTGGAAGTATCTATCGAAACCAGCTACCATCAACAACTGTTTGAATTGCTGAGGGGATTGCGGTAAAGCGTAGAATTGGCCTGGGTTCATTCTGGAAGGAACGACGAAATCCCTGGCACCCTCTGGCGTTGATTTGATCAACACTGGGGTTTCGACCTCAAGGAAATGCTGCTCGTCCAGGAAACGGCGAACTTCAAAAGCGATTTTATGCCTCAATTCGATGTTGGAACGGACGCAATTACGTCTCAGATCCAAATATCTGTATTGCATGCGTAAGTCATCGCCTCCGTCCGTGTTATCCTCGATCGTGAATGGCGGCACTTCCGACGTGTTCAGTATTTCAAGTTTTTCGGCGATAATCTCTATCTCGCCTGTCGGGATGTTCCGGTTCTTGCTGCTTCTCTCCGCAACCTTGCCGGTCACCTGAATCACCCATTCCCTACCCAACTTATTGGCTTTCCCGCATAGTTCAGCGTTGATTTCCTCGTTGAAGACGATTTGAGTGATCCCGTAACGATCTCGAATATCGACAAAAGTCATGCCACCCATTTTACGGGCTTTCTGTACCCACCCTGCTAATGTGACTGTTTTGTCCACGTCAGCGATATTCAACTCTCCACATGTTCTTGTCCTGTACATATCGATACACGTTTACATGGCACAAAGTTATACTTTTTGTGATTAACAGAGAAATTTTTTAACTTTTTTTTCTTCTTTGGAGTCGAATTTTATTTTTTATCATTGAATATTTCTTTAATCGTACTTTTTTGAAGTAGTGATAGAAGCCGCAAATCTTTTTCCATGTCAATTTGGAGAAGAAATTTTGCGTTGTGGTGGTGTTGTGTTCGTAGGCGTGTTGGATGCTTACCTGTGGCAAGCAAACAACTTTGTACCCTTCCCTCTTCATTCTGAAGCAGAAGTCGGCGTCGTCGAGACCGAAGAAGAAGTTCTCGTCCCAGAATCCGACGGCTATTTGTGCTTCCCGTCTGATAAGGTGGCAGGCTCCTATCGCGTAGTCCACCTCGAAGGGTTCCGTTTGGTTCATGTCGTACAACGTGTCTTGGTAGTCTTTGCTGAATAGTTCCATGTTGTACCGGAGCGATACATCGTGGATATATGCTTTGACGATGTGCCGGATCCTCGGGAATTTCCTGCAGCTTTGCTGTGTTTCGCCGTCCAATCCTATTAGTTTGCAGCTGCATAGCCCCACTTCCGGGTTCTCGTCCATGTAGGCCAGCATTGTCTCGTAGGTCGTTGGATTCATTTCCGTATCCGAATCCAGGAAAAGCAGGTATTCGCTGTGGAGCGCATTGACGATTCCTATGTTCTTTCCTGCGGCGACCCCATTGTTGTCCGCGCAGCAAATCATTCGGATGTTGGGGTATGAGTATTCTACGGCGGTCCTTGTCTCGTCCGTTGATCCGTTATCGATATACAATATTTCCACATCCTTGTTATCCTTCAGGAAATCAAGGGATGCGAAATTCTTTTGCAAGTAATGCCAAGAATTATAGCCGACAATAATGATTGTTACTTTTTTCATATCTGACATCGCTTTCTAACGAATATAATGATTTATGTTGAAAATAACAATGCTTTGCCATTAAATATTACTAAAAAGGGAAGGCGGACAAAATGAATGTCCGCCTTCCCTGTCTTCGAAGCATGTAGGTCGGTTTCCGAGAATTAGCTGTATTCGTTCAACGGATACAACCGAGGGATACCTCTTCGGAATCGCCAGAGCCCACTCTCTGCTTATTTCTTGTTCTTAACTTCTTCGTACTTCTTGTCTACCTCTTTGTATTTGTCGTTCATGCCCAATTTGTAGTATACGGAACGGAGGAACTGGAGGTTCATCACATCTTCTTCGTTGATGCTACGAGCTTTCTCGAAGTAAGTAAGAGATTTCTTTAATTCTGCGGTTCCCTTGGATCTCTCAGCATTGTATTTCTTGATGTCCTTAATGCTGTTGGCGTCGTTGATGATCTTTTCGCCTTTCTTCTCGTATGCCAAACCGCATTCGAACTGTGCGTCGAACTCGTTTGGAGTTAGTTCAACCGCCTTGGAGAAGGTTTTGATGGCATCGTCGAATTTCTCATCCTTCAGAAGCATTCTTCCCTTGATGATATAATACTGCGGGTTATTTGGATCTTTTGCGATGGCTTCGTCCAGATACTTGATCGCGTCATCCTTCTTGTTGTTCTCCAAGTAATAGTTGATCAAGTTTCCCATGAGATACTTGTTGGAAGGGTATTTTTTGAGACCTTCGTTGATCGTGGCGATCATCTTATCGTTCTGCTGATCCTTCTTGTATGCGTCGCACAACCACTCGTACATGGTCTCTTCCTTGTACGACTCTTTTTTCAGCTCTTCCATGTACTTGATCATGGTCGGGCGTTTCTTTTCGTCTTGGGCAGCCAAGTTGACCGCGAGGAATTTTACATCATTGAAGTTGATCTCTTTGTTCTTCTCGATTCCTTCATCTTTCATGATGCTGTTGGATGGCAAGCTCAAGTATTTTGACAACAGATCGAACGCTTTATCGATTTCGTTCTTGTTTTGGTGTTGCTGAGCCTCCAACAATAGGTATGTAGAGTACGTGGAGACATTCTTTTTTACATTCTTTGTGTATTTAGGTTTAACCTTTCCCTTCTCATCTGGTAGTTGGTCCAATTCTCCACATTTCAGATAAGCGTCTATCGACTTCATCAAGTTCTCGCTCATGAGATTCTGGTCGTACGCCATCTTCACTTCCCTCTTCTGTGCTTCTGTCTCATATATCTTGAAATATATTTGACCTGCCACGTCATAGGTATATGCCAAGTTGCTGGATGAAGGATCCTTCATGGCTGTCTCAATGTCTTTTACTGCTGCTGCTGAATTGAAAGGCTGCTCGTAAAGATATCCTTCAGCGCTTCTAACCAACTTTTTCTGTGCGAATCCGCTCATGGTCAATGCCATGGCGAAAACCGTGATTGCTATTTTCTTCATGATATTTAATAATTAGTTTTGTTCGTTAATATTGTTCTCATCTCCAGATTCTTGTGGGTTTTCCTCTTCCTCCAATTCCTCTTCCTCGTCCGGCTGGGAAAGAACCTTGCATACGGATGCGATTTGGTCATTCTTCTTGGTGAGGTTGATGAGACGCACGCCTTGTGTGGCGCGGCCCATCACGCGGACGTCGGTCACCTTTAATCTGATGGTGATGCCTGACTTGTTGATGATCATCAGGTCGTTCTCGTCCGTCACGCTCTTGATAGCTACCAATAGACCTGTTTTGTCCGTGATGTTCATCGTCTTGACACCCTTACCGCCCCTGTTGGTGATGCGGTAGTCTTCGATGTCGCTGCGTTTTCCGTAGCCTTGTTCGGATACGACCATCACTGTTTCCGTCTGAGGATCGTTGATGGTGATCATTCCTACCACCTCGTCGTCCGGTCCGTCGAGCGTCATGCCTCGTACACCGGTCGCTGTCCTACCCATTTCCCTCACTTTCGTTTCGTTGAAACGGATGGCGCGTCCGTTGCGGTTCGCCAAGATGATCTCGCTGTTTCCGGTCGTCTGTCTCACTTGGATGACTTGGTCGTCCTCCCTGATGGTGATAGCGTTGACACCGTTGGCGCGAGGACGGGAATAGGCCTCCAGAGAGGTCTTCTTCACGATACCTCGTTTGGTACAGAACATCAAGTAGTGTGACTTGCAGAACTCTTCGTCGTTCAGCGACTTGATCTTGATGAATGCGTTCACCTTATCGTCGGCATCGATGTTGAGCATGTTCTGGATGGCGCGGCCCTTGGTCGTCTTGCTTCCCTCAGGGATGTCGTATACTTTCAACCAGTAGCAACGGCCCTTTTGGGTGAAGAACAACATCGTGTTGTGCATGGACGCCGGATAGATGTATTCGATGAAGTCCTCGTCGCGCGAGCTGCTTCCTTTGGAGCCCACGCCACCACGACCTTGCGCCTTGAACTCGTCGAGCGGAGTACGCTTGATGTAGCCGAGGTGTGAGATGGTGATGACCATCTGATCGTCCGAATAGAAGTCCTCAGGGTTGAATTCCTCCGAAGTATACTTGATTTCCGTACGTCTTTCGTCGCCGTACTTAGCCTTCACATCGAGCAATTCCTCCTTCACCACCTGCATTTGGAGGTCTTCGCTGGCGAGGATATCCTTCAAGTGGTTGATGAGTTTCATGAGGTCTTCGTATTTAGCCCTCAAGTCGTCGATGGAGAGTTTCGTCAAAGCGCCGAGTCTCATCTCGACGATAGCCTTAGCCTGATCGTCGTCGAACCCGAAGCGTTTCATCAAGCCTTCCTTGGCCGCGTTCACGTTCTCGGAGGAACGGATGATGCGGATGACTTCGTCGATGTTGTCCACAGCGACGATCAACGCCTCCAGAATGTGCGCTTTCTTCTCAGCCTCCGCCAGTTCGTAACGTGTCCTGCGGACAACGACCTCGTGGCGGTGAGCGATGAATTCTGCGATTAACTCTTTCAGGTTCAGTAATTTCGGTCTTCCGTGAACCAAGGCGATGTTGTTCACGCTGAAGGAAGACTGAAGCGCTGTGTATTTGTATAGTTTATTAAGCAAAACGTTGGAGTTGGCGTCTCGTTTCACGTCGATCACGATACGCATACCCTCGCGGTCCGACTCGTCGTTGATGTTGGAGATTCCCTCCAATTTCTTTTCCGCGACCATGTCGGCGATGTCCTTGATCATCTCGGCGCGGTTCACCAGGTAAGGTATTTCGCGGACGATGATCTTTTCCCTTCCGTTCTCGTTTTCTATCTCCACTTTAGAGCGGATGACTACACGTCCGCGGCCTGTCAGGTAGGCGTCGCGCACGCCGGCGTAGCCGTAGATGATACCGCCCGTCGGGAAGTCAGGAGCTTTGATGAGCTTGATTAGAGTCTCGATATCCACATCCTTATCGTCCACGTAGGCCACGCAGGCGTCGATCGTGTCGGAAAGGTTGTGGGGCGGCATGTTCGTCGCCATACCCACGGCGATACCGGAGGCTCCGTTCACCAGCAATTGCGGGATGCGGGTTGGCAGAACTGTAGGCTCTTGGTGCTCGCCGTCGAAGTTGTCTTGGAAGTCGACAGTGTCTTTATCCAAATCGACCAGGATGTCCTCTGTGATTTTCTGCAGGCGAGCCTCGGTGTAACGCATAGCCGCTGCGGAGTCACCGTCGATGGAACCGAAGTTACCTTGCCCGTAGACGAGCGGGTATCGCAAGGTCCAGTCCTGTGCAAGGCGGACTAACGTACCGTACACGGAGGAATCTCCATGCGGGTGGTACTTTCCTAAAACCTCTCCTACGATTCTTGCTGATTTCTTTGTTGGCTTGTTGGATACTAAACCCAATTCGCTCATACCGAATAAGACGCGGCGATGAACTGGCTTGAAGCCATCCCTGACGTCTGGCAACGCACGGGACACAATCACTGACATTGAATAATCGATGTACGAGGAGCGCATCTCTTTGTCAATGTCGATTTGGATAATTCTGTCTTGATCAACCATTATATATTCAACTTTATTCTACTCCGTAAAAATATCGTAAAAGTACAAAAAAAACACAACGGAGCAAAACCATGGAATTATTTTTGCTCTTTTTTGGTTAAAAAATGAATAACGGGGCTTTTTTCATCGTATTCCTACCTTTTAATATTGTATGAGTCTGTCCGTTTTCTTATATTTGCCGAATAAACTAGAAGGAAAATGGCTCTATATAAATATTCTCAGAACGTAAAGGATGTCTTGTCGTACAGCAGGGAGGAGGCGCAGCGGTTAGGTGATTCATGTATCGCTCCCGAGCATTTGTTGCTGGGTATCATACGCGATGGCGGAGGTCCTGCCAACACATTGCTTCGTCTTATGAACGTGGATGTCAAGGTGGTGAAGGAGTTCCTCGAAGACAGGCTCCGACAGGTGAACGAGGTGGCTATCGATAGTGATCTGCCTCTTTTGAAATCGACTGAAAAAATATTGAAATACGCTAGTCTCGAGACTCGTATGTTCCATTGCGACGAGTTGGGGACTGACCATATCCTCTTGGCCATCATGAGGGAGAACACGAGTTTGGCGGCGGAGGCTCTCCGCCAGCAGAATGTTACGTATGATCAGCTCACGTTGCTGATGCATAGGGATGAGGTGGACTTCTCCAATAAATTTGACCAAATGGACGATGACGATGATGTGGACGATCCGATGTATGGTGGCAGTGCGGCTCCCGGTGGCAAGGCCCGTCCGTCGGAGGAGAGTGCCGCATCATTCTCGAATACGAAGACCGAACCTGTTGTCGGTGGTGTCGACACGCCTGTGCTGAACAATTTCGGTGTCGATTTGACGAAGGCGGCGGAGGAAGGTAAGCTCGACCCAGTGGTTGGTCGTGATGACGAGATGGAGCGTCTGGCGCAGATTCTGTGCCGCAGGAAGAAGAACAATCCGATCCTGATAGGTGAGCCGGGTGTCGGTAAGACTGCCATCGTGGAGGGCTTGGCGACAAGGATCGTGAACAAGAACGTGTCAAGGATTCTGCATGATAAGCGTCTCATTTCCTTGGATTTGGGCGCAGTTGTGGCGGGTACGAAGTACCGTGGTCAGTTTGAGGAACGCATCAAGGCGATTCTGAACGAACTGTCCAAGAATCCGAATATCATATTATTCATAGACGAGATACACACCATGGTGGGTGCGGGCGGAACGCAGGGCTCCTTGGATGCCGCGAACATGCTGAAGCCTGCCTTGGCCAGGGGTGAGATCCAATGTATCGGTTCCACGACGTTGGACGAGTACCGCACGAAGATAGAGAAGGATGGCGCCTTGGAGCGTCGTTTCCAGAAGATCCTTGTGGAGCCTACCTCCCCGGAGGATACGCTTCAGATCCTGAAGAACGTGAAGGAGCGTTATGAGGATCATCATAACGTGTCGTATTCGGACGAGGCGTTGGAGGCGTGTGTGCGTCTGACGGGTCGTTACATAACGGACCGTTGCTTCCCTGATAAGGCGATCGATGCCATGGACGAGGTGGGTTCCGCCATGCATATCGCTAACATCTCCGTGCCGGAAAACATCTTGAATCTGGAGGCGGAGATCGAGTCGGTGAAGGAGTTGAAGATGCAGTATGTCAAGTCGCAGGATTTCGAGCTGGCGGCTGATTACCGTGATAAGGAGAAGTCTTTGTCTGCCCGATTGGCGGCGGAACGGAAGGCTTGGTTGGAGAACCAGAAGGAGAATCGTCTGCGGGTCTCCGAGGATGATGTGATGAAGGTCGTCTCAAGGATGTCGGGTGTACCTGTTCAGCGTATGGCGCGTTCGGAGGGCGAGCAATTGGTGCGGATGAACACGTTGCTGAAGTCGATGGTCATCGGTCAGGACGAGGCGGTGGACAAGACGGTGAAGGCGATTCAACGCAACCGTATCGGATTGAAGGATCCCAACAGGCCTGTCGGCTCGTTCATATTCTTGGGTCCGACCGGTGTGGGCAAGACCTACTTGGCGAAGACGTTGGCGAAGGAGATGTTCGGCAGTGCGGACGCTCTGATCCGGGTGGACATGAGCGAGTACATGGACAAATATTCCGTCTCCAGGCTGAATGGAGCGCCTCCGGGATACGTAGGATACGATGAAGGTGGCCAGCTCACGGAACAGGTTAGGCGTAAGCCCTACTCCATTGTCTTGTTCGATGAGATTGAGAAGGCGCATCCGGACGTTTTCAACATGTTGTTGCAGGTGTTGGATGAAGGGCGGTTGACCGATAGCACGGGACGCCATATAGATTTCCGTAACACGGTGATTATCATGACTTCGAATGCTGGTACGCGCCAGTTGAAGGAGTTCGGTAAGGGAATTGGATTCTCCATGTCGAGTCGTGAGGGGGATCGCAAATTGGCGCAGAGCGTGATCATGAAGGCGTTGAACAAGACCTTCTCCCCTGAGTTCCTGAATAGGGTCGATGACGTGATCATGTTTGACCAGTTGACCAAGGAGTCCATCCTGAAGATCATTGATTTGGAGCTTGCCCATATCTACAAACGCATGGAGGAGCTAGGTTTTTCCCTCTCATTGGAGGAGGAGGCGAAGTCGTTCATCGCGGAGCAGGGATATGATCCGCAGTATGGAGCCCGACCGATGAAACGAGCGTTGCAGAAGTACGTCGAGGATCCTGTGGCGGAATCCATCTTGAGTAATGCGCCGAAGGAAGGGAATCGGCTTGTCATTGTGATGAATAAGGAAAAAAACTCGACGGAATGCACTATCGAGGTCTAATATAAACTTGGGATGAACAGAGGTTTTGTTTGTCGGATATTATTTATATGTTTCCTTCTCTCATGGGTGGGCCGCTCTGATGTGTCCGCCCAAAAGGTGGGTCTGGTCCTTAGTGGTGGAGGTGCCAAGGGATGTACCCATGTTGGTGTGATCCGCGCTTTGGAGGAGGAAGGTATTCCCATCGATTATATCGCGGGTACTTCCATGGGGGCCATCGTCAGCTCCTTATATGCGATGGGATATTCTCCCGATGAGATGACCTCGTTTATTTCGTCCGAGAAGTTCATGCGTTGGCAGAACGGAATCTTGGATGAGCGTAATTCGTTTTTTTTCAAGAGGGACGACCCTACCCCGGATTTCATCAGTTTTAAGGTGAATGTGCGGGACTCCGCTAACTCCGGGGCGAATTTCCTGATTCCTGCCAGCGTGTTGCCGCCGGACCAGCTGAACATCGCGTTCATGGATCTGTTTTCCAAGGCGAATGCGGCATGCAAGGGGAATTTCGACAGCTTATTTGTGCCGTTCCGTTGTGTGGCGTCCGATGTGGTGCACAAGCGTGCGTATGTTCACCGTAAGGGTGATTTGGGCGATGCGGTGCGCACCTCCATGTCTTTCCCATTCGTTTTCAAGCCCATACAGGTGGATGGCTTGTTGATGTTGGATGGCGGAATATACAATAATTTCCCTGTGGATGTGATGGAGAATGATTTCCATCCCGATTTCATCATCGGATGTGCGGTGAGTGACAACCCTTCCCTTGATGGGGGGAACAAGGCGAGTCCGGTGGCTCTGCTTGAGAAACTGATCATGGACGAAACCAATTATGAGATACCGGAAGAGAAAGGTGTGTTGATAGATTTCCATTTCACGGATGTCGGATTGTTGGATTTCCATAGGATCAAGGAGTTGGAGCAGTTGGGGTACGATTCCACCAAGGCGATGATCCAGCGGATCAAGAGCCGGGTGGCGAGGAGGACCAGTGCGGAAGAGGTCGGGAAGCGACGGGCGGAATATGTTCAGAAGGAAAAGGAATTGGTGTTCGGCTCTGTGACTGTCCGTGGTGTCAATCCGATTCAACGTAAGTATGTGATGAACAGTTTCCTATTGAGCAGAAAGGATTCGGTGTTGGATATCAATAGTTTCCAGAAGGTATATTATAAATTATTGTCGGACGAGAAAATATCCGAAATCGTTCCGCATGCCTATTTTAACGATTCCGTCGGAAACTATGACCTCTATCTCGATGTTAAGCTGAACAGTGATTTCGAGGTCTCTTTCGGAGGAAACATCTCATCGTCCGCCGCGAATAATCTCTATTTGGGGATTCAAAAAAGGGGTATACATTACTTCGGCTACAATGTGGCGTTGGATGGTCAGATCGGCACATTGTACAAGAATGCCCATGCTCAATTGCGTCTGGATCGTCCGGGGCGGGTGCCGTTGGGCCTGAAGATGATCGTGGATTACTGTCACATCAATTATATGAATGAACAGGAGCCTTTCTACGAGAACGATATCAAGAACAATATATCGACGGAGGCGTACACTTCCGAGTTTTACGGGAAGGTCAAGATGATGATCCCTTTCTCCCTGAAGGGTAAGTTGGATCTCGGATTCGGATATGGACAAAAGAATGACCATTTCCATTATCTGCCGGAAGAGAAGGATAAATGGAACTCCACGACCTACTATCTAAGGATCGGTACGTTGCAATATAAGCATAACTCTCTGTCCCACAAGCAGTATCCAGTGTCAGGAATGCGTATCAGCATTACGGGCCATTATGTGTGCGGCAGCTTGTCTTCGAAGAAGTATGGGATAGACGAAAATGGCTTCCTGAAGCTTTTCCACAAAAAGGAACCTACCTCTTGGATACAGTTGTCCGCCAATTGTGACCGATACTTCGATTTTTGCAAGCATCTCTCCCTAGGGGTATATTTCGACGGTGTGGTTTCCAATGTGCCATTGAGGAGCAATTACATAGAGAGCCTTTTGATTTCCCCTATGTTCGCGCCGTCCAACTATGGTAAATTTGTGTTTAACTCCGCATTCTGTTCGCATACCTATGTGGCTGGAGGCTTGGCACCGATATATAAGTTCAACAATGTGTTCCATCTGCGCTTCGAGAATTATGCGTATGTGCCGTTCAAACCAATCAGTGTGACAGGTAGTTATGGAGCCCAGTACCGTCCCTTCTTCAGCTTCTATTTCATCAATGAGTTGACGTTGGTCGCACACTTGAAGTTCATCTCCGCCGCATTGTATGGTAACAGATATTCATATCCGGAGAAGAACTGGAATGCGGGTCTGAACATCGGTTATGTGTTGTTCCATGACAGGATGATAGATAAGTGATACGTTATTTTTTGCGCTTATTTCACTCTTTTGTTGAAAATGTTTTGGGTATGAATTATAGAATCTATAATTTTGAACCGGGAATATAAAGGATATAAAGGATTTTATTTTTTAGAATATGAGAAACACGTTAGTTATTTTGGCCGGCTTATCTTTTTTGTCAGGATTCTTTTATTCGTGTGAGAAAGAGGAAGGTGAAGGTGGTGATGGTTCCATCGTGGGAAAGGTTTATAAGATCATCGACGATGGGGACATCTATTGTAATTCCAACATTGATGGAGATGCCGACGTTCTGAAGAATTTGATGAACACGATCAGTGAGAATAATGCGGTCTTGAACAAAATGTATGGGAAGAAGACGCTTACCTCAGCGCAGATGGATTCCTTGACCAGCCTTAGGGACCACTACACAAGGGTTATGAATCGGATGTTCCGTTTCGGGAAAGATACGATCGTTGGATGCGACGAGGATGTGTTCATCATATATGGGGACCATGAATATGGGTACGACGATAAGGCTAGAACCTCTTATGATGGTACATACAGATTCGATTACCTGAATGACGGCAACTATAAAATCTTCGCTTACAATGACAATGTGGACGGCAAATCGGCTACAGTGTTTGACGTGAAGGTTGACGGAGGACAAGTATATGGCGGCGATTTCTACATTAACGATGGTAAAAATGCTAATTTGTGTGGCGTCGTTGGTTATATGGAGGCTTTCGCTTCTAAAGGTTCCGAGTATTTGCCGGGTGTTGACCAAAGGATCTATATCCGTGCGGAGAACTCCTTGACGTCGGATGATTGTAGGGTGAACAACAACGGTTTTTATGTTATTCCTAAACTGAAGCCTAATACGGTCTATTATGTATGGTCCGTGACCGAACCTGAGAAGAATGAGGGTCTGTACCCTAACGTTAAAAAGTTCATGACAGGTGATGCGGGTACCATTGTCGCAGGTCCGATTCTTCAGTCAGATGTGAATTGATGAATTTTTCATGTAATATCCCATGGGCGGCCGATTTTCGTGTCGCCCTTTTTTTTCGCTTACATTTTTTTGTAGGGATTTTCTTTTTCCCCTACCCGATATTGGGGGTGAAGGAGCGTTGTTCCATTGTTATCGTGATTGATTTATTGTTGTATATTTTATGTTTGATGATGTTGCTCTATTGGTGAAGAAATTTTTTTACTTTCTAATGCAAAAAAAATCAGAGGAATAGTTTGTGTTTCATTTTTTATTACTACATTTGTGCACGTTAATTATTTTAATATATAACTGTTGTGGATAGGGCATCCGGGAGGATGCCCTTTCTTTGTTTATCTTGTTTTGTTGAGTCCCTATTCTGAGGCGTGAAATCTATGGATGTTTAGTCGTATGGATGTTATGCATCTTTTTGCTTGTCCATCCTCTGTGATGTTATGATGTTTCCTCTTTTGGTGTGGCAAGTAGTATTTTTCCCTCTTCCCTCTAGTATATATACTAAAAAAAAAAATTAAAGCGCATCCGGCTTGCCGACCAAATGCGCTTAACAATTTAATAACCTTAAAATGAAGAAATTTCTTTCAGATTAGAACTTGGCGTACTTTCTAATCAGGGCAATCACGATCATGTTCAAACAAACCATTTTGCTTAGTATTTTATGTTCAACTTTCCTTTAATTTTGATGTTGCAAAAATATGTTATAAAACATAATTACACAATAGTTGAATAAATATTTAACATTGTTTAACGTTGGTGGTCTCCTCTCCCTTTTTCGTCCGTTTTCACGATTAAAAAAGGGTGGAAATGAGGCTGGAAACGGAACATTTATTAACTTTGCGGATATAAGAGAAGAAATATGAAGTTCACGGTAACATCGGACATCCATGGTCATTTGCCCAACATCTCCGCATGTGACATTGTCATCATCGGAGGGGATGTCTTTCCCAAGGAGATGGATAAGGATGCGGTGGCGCAGGAACAGTGGTTTTACGACTATTTCTCGCCATGGGTTTCCTCCTTGCCTTGTAAGTACGTCGTCTTGGTGCCAGGCAACCATGATTACTATTTCGAGGAGCTCTACAAGGGGAAGCGGCTCACCTCGCTCTCTTCGTCCAAGCTGAAGATATTGTGCAATAATTCGATGACATTGGAGGGGCTTCGTTTCTACGGGACGCCCAATACCCTGCCGCCGAAGCGTAACATCGCCTTCAGCGAGGAGTCGGCGCAGTTGATGGAGACGTTCCAGAGGATACCCGAGAGGTGTGATATCCTGATCGCCCACGCCGCGCCGTTCGAGATCGGTGGATTGGCGGGTGTGGAGGATGGTTTGGATGTGGGAAGTCCGGAGCTGACGGCTGCGCTTGAGTCTCGTAAGATACGTTACGTTTTTTGCGGACATATCCACCAAGGTAATCATAAAAGGGTGAAATGGAGGGGGATGACCCTCTATAACGTGAGCCGTTGCAATAACATGAAGGAGGTCGCCTACCCTCTTCTGACGCTGGATATTTCTTCGAAGTGACGCATTTTGTCCGCATTGCGCATCATATAAAATCTATTCATCAATTCCAAAAATTAAGCAGGTATGGAAAAACAAGTTGTAGCGATAACCGGAGCGGCTGGTAATTTGGGTAGCCTATTGGCGGAGGGGCTCCTCTCCGACGAGGTCGAGTTGCATCTCCTATGGCATAAGAATCCTCTGCCGGAGTCGTTACTGAAGCATGAGAAGGTGAAGCCTTTCCAAGTGGATTTGCGGGAGGAGAACTCCCTGATTGATTCGCTGAAAGGCGTAGACACGGTGATCCATTTCGCAGGCATCCTGTTCAAAGGAAATCCTGAGAAGTTTCTTCCGACCACCAACACGCAATATTTTTCGAACCTGCTCCGTGCGGCGAAGACCGCCGGTGTGAAGAAAGTGATCCTGTTCAGTTTCCCGCACGTGGAGGGGGATACCACCCCTGAGCACCCTGCGACAGGCAGGTTGGACGGCACGCCCAATTCGGTGCATGCGAAGACCCGTTTGGAGGAGGAGAAGCTCTTGTTGGCGGAGACTGGCTTTGAAAAGGTGATATTACGTTGCGGAATGGTCTATGGGAAGGGCATCCTGATGATAGACGCCGCGCACTGGTTTTCCCGCCATTGCTTGTTGGGCATTTGGAAGGAGCCGAACTATATCCACTTGATTTCCAAGGACGATTATGTGGCGGCGACGAAGGCGGCCATCCTCTCCCCGACCGCATCGGGCATTTATCATCTCGGCGACGAAGGGGTGCAGACGCTGAAGGAGTTCTTGGACGAGGCGGCGAAGGAATGGGGAACCTGCCGTCCGTGGGTGATGCCGATGTGGATGATCCGCACTGCCGCATGGGTGTTCGAGACGGTTTCCAGTCTCACGGGATGCCGCGCGCCATTGACGCAGGACTTCATCACCATCGGGAAGGTGCCTTATTATGGGGACACGAGCCGCATGAGGGCGGAACTCCTCCCGCAGCTGAAATATCCGACGTTCAGGGAGGGAATACATACGTTGTAGTTTCCTGGAAAAAGCGCTTGTAAACGTTTCTATGGTACACCTATCATATTTTTCACTAAATTCGCGGGATACAAATTAGAATTTATGAAAATAATTATTGCAGGTGCTGGAGAAGTGGGTACTCACTTGGCGAAGATGTTGTCGAGAGAGAACCATGACATCATCCTTTTGGATGATGACGAGGAGAAACTGCAAAGGATGGAGTCCAATTATGACCTGATGACGGTCACGGGCTGCACCACGTCCATCAAGGATTTGGAAGAGGCGAATGTTTCCCAGGCAGATTTGTTTATCGGTGTTACACCATACGAGAGCCAGAATATCACTTCGTGCATACTGGCCCATAACATGGGCGCTAAGAAGACGGTGGCCCGAATCAATAATTACGAATATCTTTCTCCTAAAAATACCGCCAGATTTAAGGATCTGGGCATCGATTCCCTGATTTATCCTGAGGTGCTGGCCGCTAAGGAGATCGTCAATTCGCTCAGAATGAACTGGGTCCGCCAATGGATGGAGTTCAGCGACGGTGAGTTGACCCTGATCGGTATGAAGGTGCGTAGTAACGCTCCTATCATCAACCAACCGCTGAAAGACTTGAAACACAGTGAGTTCTATCGTGTCGTGGCTATCCGTCGAGACTTGTCCACCATCATCCCTAAGGGAGATGACGAGATCTTGGCGAACGATATAGTCTACTTTATCACGACGCGCGACTTCATCGCCAATGTGCGTGAACAGGCGGGTAAGGAGGTGATCCAGGTGAAGGATCTGATGATCATGGGTGGTGGAAACATCACGCAACGTACCGTCGATATGCTCCATGACGATATCCATGTGAAGGTCCTCGAGAAGGATAAGAGCAAGATCATGAAGCTGGCGGAGAAGATGGACAACGCCTTGGTCATCTTGGGTGACGCCACGAACTTGGAGCTGCTGCGCGAGGAGGGCATCGAGGATGTGGACGCTTTCGTCGCCTTGACGGACAACTCGGAGGCTAATATATTGGCTTGCATCTCCGCTAAGAGATTCGGTCTTCGGAAGACCATCTCGGAGGTGGAGAACATTGACTACATACCGTTGGCGGAGAACTTGGACATCGGTACGGTCATCAACAAGAAACTGATCGCCGCCAGCTATATCTACCAATATACGCTGGACGCCGACGTCAGGAACGTGAAGGGACTGACGCACGTGGATGCGCAGGTTGTCGAACTGACGCCTAAGGAGGGTGCCTACATCACCAAGGCGGAGATCAAGGGCCTCAAGATACCGCGCGACATCTTCATCGGTGGTGTGATACGTGACGGCAAGGGGGAAATCGCGAACGGTAATACCCATATCCAGCCGGGCGACGATGTGATCGTCTTCTGTCTGTCCTCCAGCATACAAAAACTGGATAAGTTATTCAATTAGGGTATGTCCGGAATGGGACATTACCCTACTCTATATCAATCTTTTATATAAAAATTCCGTTGACGTTGAACGAGGGGAAGCACGGTTGGACCTTCCCATAAAATTCGACGGTTTTTTCGGCATTTAGGGATTTTTATTTTACATTTGCGCTATACTGAACGCAGGGGTGATGCGAGGCCGATGCGTCTTGCGTTTGCCCTTTATATTGTACATATCATGAAAACACGTTTATTATCCATTATTACGTTCTCTTTGGCTTTCTGCGCTTCGGCGTGGGCTGATATTGATATCTCGGACCTTTATCTGCAGAACTATGGGTTCGACGACTCGGAACACTTTGATTATAAGGCGAATGAGCAAGGGAACGTGGCGCAGGAGATTCTCCCTGTCTACGGCTGGAGCAAGGATATCGGTGTGGATTACACCGTGACGGGTGTCTATGAGCTGGGAACGGGCAAGACGTTCAACACCAACGGAAAGGTTCCTTCGTCGGGCTATCAGGGCTCGAAGGGTGGCTGTTTGGTGCTCAGCACGGGCTGGGAGGAGTCTTTGAAGTATTATCAGAAGATCACCTTGCCGGCTGGTTCGTACAAGCTGCAGGCCGCCTTCTACAACGGTAGCAATTCCACTAATGGATATAGCCTTTTGGGATGGATTCCGGACAACGGCTCCTCCTCCCTTTCCCGCCTCTCCTCTTTCCCTATGAATTGGACGGTGGATGAGGTCTCCTTTACCCTTTCGTCGGAGAAGGAAGGCAAGGTGCAGATCGGTTTCAAGGGCGTGGCGAACGGTTCGGCCAATTCCGCCAAGGTGGTGGTCGATTTCGTGAGGCTCTATCTGGTGGGTGATAATAGCAACTTGATCGCCGGGATGCGTTCCACACTGCGGACCACCCTCTCCACCGCCAGCACCACCTATGGTAGCGGTACGGGGAACAATGCGGCCGATCTGAAGGCCGTGATGGACGAGGTGCAGCGTGTGTGCGACGATGAGAGCGCTTCCTATGCGGATCTTTTCAAGGCGGACGAGGCATTGAGGAATCAGTTGGAGGTGTATGGTTGGGCCAACTCCTCCTCGGATCATCCTTCAGACATGACCCGTTTCATCGTGAACCCAAGCTTCGAGGATGGTTTTGAGGGATGGAGCGTGTCAGGCCTACAGACGCAGTCTAACACGTCGTTCTCGCTGAAATCAGGCAACTACTATGCGGAGAAATGGGTTTCCGCAGGCTCTAAGGTGGGTAGCGCAAGTGTTGTCCAGGAGATTGGTTCGGAGGCTCCCAACGGTGTCTATACGCTGAAGGTGGCGGCGCAGAACACGCAGGACGGAAGGAATGGTCAGACGGGCGCATGGATCATCGCGGGCGGTGACAGTGTGGCGGTCTCCGAGAAGAAGGAATATACCTTGCAGTTCACCCATATGGAGGAGAACTTTTCAATAGGTTTTGTGGCTAAAAACGCTTCCGGCAACTGGTTGGCGGTGGATAATTTCAGGCTAATGTACAGTGCGGCTAGCATGGACGATTATACGGCGGAGATCCAACGGCGTGTGGATGTGGCTGAGGATCTGTTGAGTGGAACAATCTACAAGGCATACCGAACCCAATTGGAGGCTGAGGTAACCAAGGCGAAGGCGTGGTTGGGAAGTCCGAACGAGAAGGATCTCTCCTCCATCGCGACACGTCTTCGTCAGTATACCGAGCTGGCGGGTTCGTCGGCCGCGGCGTTCCAGCGTCTTGCGGAGGAGATAGCCTTGGCCGAGAACACCTATCAGGAGGGAAAGAATGGTAGCGCAGAGCTGCAGGCGGCCATAGACGAGGCGAAGAAGTATTTAGGCAATGAGTCGATGGGTGTGGATGACCTTGACGGGTGTGTGAAGCGGCTCGACGACGCTATATTCACGTTCCAGGTGTCGAATGCGACGGGGGATATCCCTACGGTCGTGACGGATCCTCGTCATGCGACGGGTGCGACGATGGCTTTCGGGCGTGCCACGTTCTCAGGCAATAACATCACGGAGCGGGGCTTCTGCTGGTCCACCTCCTCCAACCCGACGGTGTTGGACGACCGCTCTTCCCTATCCTACACTAACAACGGGACCATCTATGTCATGACAGGGTTGACCCCTTCCACGGTCTATTATATCCGCCCTTATGCGATCACGCGGTCGAATGCGGTGGGTTATGGCGAGCGCATCAAGATCTGCACCTTGCCGAAGGGTGACATCACCTGGTCGTACAACAATGGAGGCTCCGACGAGGAGAACAATCGTATCAACGAGGCTGTGGCGGACGCGTGTGATGTCTGGAACAATATCACGAGCATCCGTGGCCTGCATCTGACCGTTTCGTATGGGGCGAGCACCCAGACCGCGGATTGTAGCTATGGAGGTTGGATGAGGGTCGGACCGAACGCTAGCTACCAGCGTACGGGTACGATCCAGCATGAGATGTGCCACGCCGCAGGTGTCGGTACGACGGATAATTGGATGAACTCATCCATCTACCGACAGGAGACGACCAAAGGCTTCTGGCTGGGAGAACGTACGGACCAGATCCTACATTTCCTGGAGAATGACAACTCCGCCCAATTGAAGGGCGATAACACGCACTTCTGGCCGTATGGTATCAATGGGGCGCACGAGGATGACGGCACACGTATCCTCTATTACGCCAATGCGCTGATTATCCAAGCGTTGGGAGAGGATAACTTGCCGCCGGTGTCAGGTGCGTTCGCTTCCCCAGCCTACACGTTCACGCAGGAGGATTACGAGACCTATTACCTTTTGTCCGCTGCTCAGGATGCAAGCACACCGACCTCCTTACGGTTGGAGAACGGCAATCTTTCGGTGAAGGCCACGGATTGGCAGACCATGCTCAAGGAGAATTCCTACGCCTGGAAGATCCATTTCGAGCCGGAAACGCAGTTGTATGATTTCCGGAACGTATCGGAGGATAAATCGCTCTCCTGCGCCAATTCAAGGCTCTCCTTGGGCTCGCAGGAGAAATATGCGGTGCAGCTGATGGGTTCCCGTCAGAATGTCACTAACCAGTATTTCAACCTGAAGTCCTATTGGATGGTCTTCGCTGACGGAACGAACCGTCCGATGGCCTTATCCTCCGCGAACAACAGTGTTTCCGCCGCGCGATTCGACCACCAGAATTCTGCGAGCCAGCAAAGGTGGATCATCCTTTCCAAGGCCGAAGTGAAGGCATTGGCGGGTGATTTGACGGCGGTGGATGAACTGCGGAACGAGACCACTTCCCTGCTTGTCTACAATGTGGAGGAGGGCTTCTGCTTCGAGACGGTGGGCAAGGCGCAATGGGTGACGATCTACGATATGCGTGGTCTATTGGTGGACCAGTTCTATATGCAGGCCGGTTTGCGTGTCGTGAAGCCGATCCGGTCGGGTGTGTATGTGGTGAATGGACAGAAGATCGTTCGGTGATATGTTTTTCAATTATCCTAATACGAAATGGTAGACAAGATGAAGGAAAAACAATTCAATTCAAACAAATATTTAATAATCTGTATAGTTGTTCTTTTGTCTCTTTTGGTCATGAACAGTTGCGGATATGCCAATCAAAATTCTGACAATGCCGATGCCTCGGATAGTTTAGCTTCTTATGTGTCGGAATTTGATACCCTATATAATTGGGAAGGGGTGTATTACGGGCGAGAGGATTTTGAAGATGAATTGCATGAGGAAAATAACGAATATTCGTTAACTATAAAAAAAGATAGTATTATTTTTAGATGTCTATGCATAACAGGAACTTATCTGTTTTATTCAAAGTATTTAGGTCCTGGTAAAATAAAACTAATTGGTCTTAAAGATTTAAGAGAAGATGTGACTGATGATATTTTAAATAAAGATTTTGGAGTGTTATCAATTGAAGAAGAAGGGAAAAAAATAGTATGGAATAGCGACTTCTATCTTCTTGGGCCCCAAGGGGAACCTCATATCTTACTTGAATATAAAGAGTATGATGGATATGTAGATTCTATGACAGCTGCTGTATGGAGAATAATGAACGTGATAGATTCAGTATATAAAGATCAATGGATAGGTTCGTACAATGCTGACATTCATTATGTAAGGCCAAAAAAAATTGATGGAGAATTTGATTCAATAAAAAAAGAATTACGATTGGATATAATGTCTGATAGCATAAAAGTTTATATAAATGATACGGTTATTGATTTCGTAATATCAGCAGGTGGGAATGCCGATAGTGTTTTCCTTTATACTCAAACAAATAATTTAATCGCTCCCGGTAGAGATATTGGATATATTTATAAAAATAAACAAGATCAGTATATTTGGAAGTCAACTGAAGACAAGTCTATTTATGAAATTTTAGACTATATGTCTATTTATTTACGAAACCATAATTCTGAATTTAATTTTGCTGATGATTCAATTATATTAAAAAAATAAAGGTTAGGCTAGGATTATCCAAACCCTCATCAATCCATGCCGAGAAGAATGTAATTTTACAAAATATTGAATATTAAACGATTAATATAAAATTTAGAGATATGTATATTGTATCGGTCATAGTGATTGTCAGTCTGTTTTTGTTATCTTTTATTCCTCATCTTTATGCGAATAAGAGGAATAGGAAGAAGAAGAAAACGTATTCAAAGGATAAGGATCCGAAGCTGGTTAGTGTCGAGATTCCGGAAGAAAAATTTTCTGTTGTGGAATGCATGTATGAGGATAAACCCTCGATTGTTGTTGTGAATAGTAGTCTGCGGGGCTTTAAGAATAAGGATGTGTTCAGTTGGACATGCTCTCTTTCGATTGAATTCAAGGATCTGGCTAACAAAGGCATGCCAACGTCGAAGGAGTCAAACCTTGTATTTGATTGGTTTATTCAACTGGATTCAGCCATTAAAGGAGATCCGAAACACCCCAACGCTCTTTTTCTGGCTAGGGAAACGTGTGACGGTTTTTTGAACGCATATTGGCAGGTGCATAATCCTGAGCCTGTCAACCAATATCTGCAAACGATCATCCAAGGGGAAAAATATCCCCGTGAAATGGAATATAAGATTGAGCAGGATATTCAATGGAAAAAAGTGGAATGGTTCCTGCAAGATTTCTCAAAGGTGGAAAAGTGGGAAAAGAAGGAAATGGGGGAAAAGGAGGAACAGGAAGAACAGAAAGAACAGGAAGAACAGAATTTGTTGCTAAAAAGGTAGGGGCGAAAGGTAGGGGAGAAAGATTTTTCGCCCCTACAGAATCAAAACCAATATCTGAGCGGATAGGATGCGCAGGAACATCGTCAGCGGATATACCGTGGCGTAGGCGGTGGATTGCGCCTGCACGGGTGCGATGGAATTGGCATACTCCAAGGCAGGCGGATTGGTGGTCACGCCGGAGAGGAGTCCGCAGATCTTCAGGTAATTGATCTTCATGATGCGTGCGGTGACCGAAATGAGTATCGCAGGCACGAAGGTGATGATCATACCGTAGAGCATCCAAACGTAGCCTCCGTTAGAGAATGTCTCCACGAAATTGGTACCGGAGGAGAGTCCCACGCTACCCAGGAAGAGGATGATGCCCAATTCCTTCATCAGTGCGTTCGCGCCTGGGGTCATGTAGAAATTGATGTCGAACACCCTACCCTTATGGCCAAGGATCAGCGCCACGATCAGCGGACCACCGGCCAAGCCCAGTTTAGCGGAGGCTGGAAGTCCTGGAATAGCGAACGGTACGCTTCCCAGCAAGATGCCGAGGAAGATGCCTAAGAAGATGGCCACGACGTTCGGAACGGCCAATTGTTGGAGCGAGTTGCCTATCTCCTTTTGGATCTCAGGCAACAACGTTTTCTTTCCCACCACGCGCACGGTATCGCCCAATTCGACCGTGGTATCCAGTGTAGGCAAAATCTCCATACCAGCGCGGAAAATACGGGTGATATTGGCTTCGTAGCGTCTGTAGATACCGATCTGCTCGATGGTTCTGCCCGCGATCTTTCGGTTGGTGACCAACACCTCGAACATGGCCAGCGCCCCGTCTACCTCACGTTTCATGCCCAGCTCCACGGGACCCACCGCCATCTCCAGGCTAGGCACGTAGTCCTTGTTGGAGACACCGAAGAGGACGTCGCCCTCCTGCAGCACATCGTCGTCGTGAAGTATGTCGAAGCGGTCGTTGTGCAACACACGGGAGAGCACGAAGTTCTGACCGAACATATTCTTGAAGTCGCTGATGGTTCTGCCGATCAGGTTAGCGTTGGTGACCTTCACCTGCACGCTTTCCAGTTTGCCACGTTTGTTGTTGGCGATTTGCTCGGTATATTTGTCGGCCTCGTCCTTAACCTTTATCTTGAAGATAGCCCTGATGATGAGCATGGTCGATATGATACCGATCACACCGAAAGGATAAGCCATCGCATAAGCCATACCCGATTGTTCGATGCCCAAAGCGTCCGTGCCGAGCGCCTGTTGTGCGGCACCCAAGCTAGGCGTGTTGGTGACGGCTCCGGAGAGGATACCCACGATCACGGACTTGTCCAGACCCGTCGCGTAGTAGACGCAGATCGTGGCGATCACACCCATGACGATGTAGCCGACGGCCAGCAGGTTCAGTTTCATACCATCGTTCTTGAATGAGCCCGCGAAGCGAGGACCCACGTCGATACCGATGGAGTAGACGAAGAGTATCAGACCGAATTCCTTTACGAAGCCTAATATCTGCGCATCGAGCGGTGTGGAGCCGAAGAAGCCCTTGGCGTGGGCCAGGAATATTCCCACAAATAGGACGCCTGCGATGCCCAAACGAATGCCCTTGATGGATATCTTGCCTAATGTGAGGCCTAAAAAGGCGGTGATGCATAGGTAGATCAATGTCGAGGCAATGTTTGTACCCGCAAAAAGATTGATGATGAATTCCATAGATGTATCTATTATGTTTTAAAAATGTAGGGGCGAAATATTTTTCGCCCCTACGGTATTCTATCGTTTCGCCCCTACGGTATTCTATCGAAAAATTTTTCGCCCCTATGAGATGGTATCGTACAGAAAGATTTTTCGGGTCAACCGTACCTGTTATTCAAAGTCGCGGTATCTGATGATCGTCTGTTCGCGGTCTGGACCGACGGAGACGATTTTGATAGGCACTTCAAGGTAATCCTCCAAGAAATCGAGGTAAGCGTTGAACTCTTCTGGGAATTCGTTTTCGCTCTTCATGGCTGACATTTTAGTCTTCCATCCGTCCATCTCTTGGTAGATCGGTTCCACAGAGCCCTCCGTCACGTCGAAAGGAAACTCGTCGGTCTCGACACCATTCACCTTGTAGGCCACGCAAGCCTTGATTTTATCGAAGCCATCCAACACATCGCTCTTCATCATGATCAGTTTGGTCACACCGTTGATCATGACCGCGTACTTCAGGGCGACGAGGTCGATCCAACCGCAACGGCGCTCACGACCCGTCACAGCTCCGTACTCATGCCCGAGGTCACGGATCGTCTTTCCGGTCTCGTCGAATAATTCGGTAGGGAACGGACCAGAGCCCACGCGTGTGCAGTAAGCCTTGAAGATACCGAAGACGTCACCGATCTTGTTCGGAGCGACGCCCAAGCCTGTGCAAGCGCCTGCGCAGATTGTGTTGGAGGAGGTCACGAACGGGTAAGAACCGAAGTCCACGTCCAACATGGTACCCTGGGCACCCTCCGCGAGGATGGTCTTGCCTTCGGCGAGCATGCCGTTCAATTCGTATTCGCTGTCGATGAATTGGAACTCCTTCAGTTTCTGTACGCCCTCGAACCAATCTTTCTCGATCGGAGCCAAGTCGTATTGGAAATCGTAATGGCTTAGGATCTCCTTATGTCTTGAGATAGCCTTGTTATACTTCTCCTCGAAGTTATTCAGCAGGTCGCCCACGCGGAGGCCGTTTCTGCTGATCTTGTCCGTGTAGGTCGGTCCGATGCCCTTGCCGGTGGTGCCGATCTTAGAGGAACCCTTGGCGGATTCGTAGGCGGCGTCCAGCAGACGGTGGGTCGGTAAAATCAAGTGCGCCTTCTTGGAGATGTACAATCTGCTTTTCAGGTCATGGCCGGATTTCTCCAACTCCTCCACCTCCTTCTTGAAGAGTGCAGGGTCGAGCACCACACCATTACCGATCACATTCACCTTTCCGCCTTGGAAAATACCTGACGGAATCGAGCGCAACACATACTTCTGACCTTCGAACTCGAGAGTATGTCCGGCATTCGGTCCTCCTTGGAAACGAGTAACGACGTCGTAGCTGGGTGTCAACACGTCAACCACTTTTCCCTTACCCTCGTCTCCCCATTGAAGACCTAACAATACGTCAACTTTCATTTGATATGCAATTTATTTTACTCGAATGCGCCCATGCGCAACATATTCACTTCCTTCTCGGAGAGGAATCTCCATTGTCCGCGTTTGAGGTTCTTCTTCGTCAAACCTGCGAAGTAGACCCTATCCAGGCGAACCACCTTGTAGCCCAAGTGCTCGAAGATTCTGCGGACAATACGGTTTCTTCCCGAGTGGATCTCGATACCGATCTTTCTGTGCTCGTCCTCATCCAAGAAGCTGATTTCGTCGGCCTTGATCTCTCCGTCCTCCAACATGATACCCGACATGATCTTGTCGTAGTCATCCTGCGTAAGGCCCTTATCCAGGGTTACTTGGTAAATCTTCTTCTTGTTATACTTCGGATGGGTCAGTTTGGCTGCCAAGTCACCGTCGTTGGTGAGGAGCAGCACACCCGTCGTGTTCCTATCGAGACGACCTACAGGGTAGATACGTTCGTGGCAAGCGTTCTTCACGATATCCAACACCGTCAACTTTGCGTATGGATCGTCGTTGGAAGTGACGCAGTCTTTCGGTTTGTTCAGCAAGAGGTAGATTCTCTTGTCCGGAGAAACCAACTGGTCATGGATCATGACTTTGTCGCCACGGAGAATCTTAGTTCCCAATTCGCTGACATTCACGCCGTTAACCGTTACGACACCAGCCTGGATCAGTTCGTCTGCCTCACGACGTGAGCAGATACCTGCGTTGGCGAGGAACTTGTTCAGACGGATCTGCTCGTTCGGGTCCTCCACGATGGAGCGGTATTCGATTGGTCTAGTGATATTCTTGAATTGTTTGTTGTTACCACCCTTCTTGAATCCGCCGCCGCGGTTATTGTTGTTGTATCCGCCGCCACGGTTGTTGTTGTACCCGCCGCCACGGTTGTTGTTGTACCCGCCGCCGCGGTTGTTGTTGTATCCTCCGCCGCGGTTGTTGTTGTATCCGCCGCCACGGTTGTTGTTGTACCCACCGCCACGGTTGTTGTTGTATCCGCCACGGTTGTTCGGACGATAATCACCGTCGTAGTTGCCGTTCCCTTGGTTGTCGTTGTCACGGTTGTCGCGGTAGTTGTTGTAGTTGCGGTTGTTATATCCGCCGCCGTTGTTGTACCCGCCACCGTTGTTGCCGTATCCGCCACCGTTGTTGTAACGGTTGTTCGGACGGTAAGGGCGACTGTTCTGGTATTCACCGTCGTTTTCCATGTTGTAGCGTGTTGACTCCCCTATTCTCCTTCTAGGACGTTTCATAGAAGGGTCCGCATTGTTTCTAACTACCCGGTTATCGTTGCTGAAATTTGGGTTGAAACTTTTTCTCTCTTTCTGGATCTCTCCATCATTGTTTTCGGCACTGTAGTTCCTCCCGGAATCTTTTTGCCATTCTTCTTCGTTAGGATACATAATTAATCTTTAATAAAACAAATAAAAATACACACAATGTAATTATTTATACTTAGGCTTTTCGTCGGGTTGGCCAATTCGTTTCTTTGTCATTGCCGTTCCCGATTCTTTCGCTTAAAAATCACTCTCGCTTTTCCACAAGCCCTGCAAATGTACTATTTTTTTAGACACGTGGTACTTTTTGTTGAAAAATTTTTCTCGAAAGGTTTGGAACGTGAGGAATGTCGCCCTTCCTTCGCCTAGAATTCAGCGAAAATGATTGCTCCGAAGTGTTGGTCGGACGGATTGCAGGTGGGAATCACGCTCAAGTTGTGTTTGCCCCTATCCAGTTTGAAGAGCCTGGTTTCTAACGGCAGTAGCCAGGAACCTATTCTGGCGGAGAGTATGCCGATGCCTGCGCCTGTCACCACGTCGTTGAGCCAATGTCGGTTGTTGAAGAGCCTCATGAAGGCTATGCCGGAGGCGAATGTGTAGGATGCTATACCCATTTTGTTCCCATACTCGATCCGAAGGAGTTCCGCACCGGTGAATGCGGTGGCGGTGTGCCCCGAGGGAAACGAGTTGAATGAGAGGGGGCTATTGGGACGCCCTTCCTTCACGGTGTGCTTGAAGCTTTCGCTGATGGCGATCATGATCGTGTACGACGTGGCGCTGACGGCTATCCTTTGGGGAAGGTTGTGCTTTGATTTCATGCCTATATAGTCTAGTCCCAGGTAGGCCGCCACGGGGAGGTATTGTAGTCCGTTGTCGATGTGGCAGCGTTTTTCCCCGCGCCATTGGTCCATGTTCTCCTTAATATTGTATTTCAGGTCGCAGATCTTTTCGTTCTTGACGCCTATCGCACCGAGGGTGATCAGTGTGGCCGGCAGGATGAGTTGCGTGGCGTGGAACCGGTAATATTCCGTCCCCTCTTTTTCCTCTACCGCTAGACTGTCCGTCGTGACCGCATAGGCGGATGTCGCGGACAGATTGTATAGGAGTATCATCGTGAGCGTTAGGCAGTGTGTCAGTCTTCGTGAAAGGAGGGATGCTCCCCGTGACATCCTGGTGGATGCCAAGTTGAATGTGGAACGGACATCCTTTTTCTGTCCCTTTCCTCGCATGACTGAATTTAGATCTGTTAACATGAAATATAAGCCAATATTTATTTATGTTCCGCAAAGGTAATGAAGAGGAAGGTTACGGGCAAAAAAAAAGGAGTTTCATCAACCCCTCTTTTTTGCAAACTAACATAAAAAATCACAATCAAAGTTTAGTTACGTGGTTTTCTAAAAGTTATTCAATATATAGTTTTCATAAAAATCTTTCCTTCGTTTTTTCCGTCGCACCTTGAGAAGACGTGAATGGAAATCTATGCTTTCCGTTTCCTCTCATTTGCTATTGCAAAGATAGGGGAGAAGCCGTTTTTACCCATGTAATATTTTCTCAAATCCATGGATAATTCTGTCAAGATGCATGGACAAATCTAATGGACGATTTTTATAAAGTATTGAATTTCATTGTGATATATGTATAATCCTCATGAATATAATTTATCTACGACAAATAACATGAATCTGTTCGGAACCAATCTGAAGAGGAAGGAAATCAGTTTGTATTTGGCTCCCGGAATGGATACGATCGACATTTTTTTCTTGCGGATCTGTTTCAGGATCGCGCGGGAAATCTCTATGGGACGCATTCCGTTCTGTTCGTCGTGCGCCATGATGCTGACCGCCTTTTCCCTCTTTTTCGTGTAGGCCGAGTCGGGCGATTGGGAAGCTTGGGTGAACCTCCTGCTTTGGGTGAATTCCGTCTTCGCGTCGCCGGGCAGCACGCAGCAGCATTGCACGTTGAATTGTTTCATCTCGATGGAGAGTGTCTGAGAGTATATCTTCACGGCCGCCTTGCTTGCGGAGTAGAATCCTTGGTACGGGATCGGGATGAAGCCTGCCACCGAGGATGTGGTGATGATTTTCCCGCTTCTTTGTTTCCTCATGATGGGCAGGACCTCGTGGATGACGTTCACGGTGCCGAAGAAATTGGTCTCGAACTGGAATTTGGCCTCTTCCGAGGAGGTCTCCTCTATCGCCCCGGCTATGCCGTTTCCCGCATTGCAGATGAGGATGTCTATCCTACCTTCCTTCTCCATGATCGCGGAGACTGCGGCCGTTATGCTGGGGATGTCCGTCACATCCATTTGCAGCGGTATGATTTTCCCTTGGCTGGAGGGGTCTTCCTTGCTCTCTGCCAGCCTGCGGGATGCGGAGTAGACCGTGTAGCCGTTTTGCATTAATAGTTCGGCGGTCGCTTTTCCCAGACCTGCGCTTCCTCCTGTCAGGAAGACGATGTTTTCTTTGCTCATATTATTGGAAATGAATTGATTATACTAATTGTACTGATGTGGGACATTCGTTTGGGATTGTCCCTGGATGAATCACAGGTTGAATAACATGCCCTCGTTGCGTTTGAGCACGATGACTTCTGTGTCCGTCTTGATCGCTTTTTGTACGGTTGATAGCGCCAATTCAGGCTCGTTATTCGTCTTGCTGAGGTGGCAGAGAAAAACCTTTTTCAGGAAGGGGGAAGCGCATTGCGCCACGACATCCGCCGCCTGTTGGTTGTTGAGGTGACCGCCACCGCCCATAATGCGCACCTTGAGCTTGGGCGCATAGGGACCTGTCTTGAGCATTTCCTCGTCGTGGTTGGCTTCGATGACCAGGTAGTCGGATATGGAGATGTAGTTCCTTAGGTCGTCCGTGATGCATCCGATGTCGGTGGCGAGGGTGAATCGGACATCTCCGTATTTGATGAAGAATCCGTTGTTGTCCTTGCTGTCATGGGGGATGGAGAAGGGTGTGATGGAGAATCGTCCGATCTCCAGGGGCTCGCCTCTTGTCAGCAGCCGCTGGTTCCATGGGGATACCTTCTCCGTGATGCCGTAATTGGTGTTGATGCCAATATGGGAGGCTTGTGTGGCGTATATCGGAATGTGTTGTTTCTCGCTGAAGAAGCCGACGGAGCGCACGTGGTCGAAGTGGTCGTGCGTGACCAGCACGGCTTTGACCCGCGTCATGGGCACACCGATCTGTTCCAACCTCTTGCGTATGGTTCGGAACGGGATGCCCACATCCACTAGGAATCCGCATTCGGAGTCCCCGAAATAATAGCTGTTGCCACTGCTTCCTGTGGCCATGCTGTAAAAAATCAAATCACTCATCTCAACTTGTTCCTAGTCTAATAGGCAGTAAATCAATCATTAATCACATCGACATATTCTTGATAACGTACCATTATTTCTTCTACAAAATTATACACCTCCTCGCCTCTCAGGTAGCCGTGGCGCACCACGGGGTCGTTGAAGAATTCAGGCTTGGATTTGAGTAGCACGAAGAACTTCACGTCTTCCCATTTTGTAGGGCTTTTACCGTTCTTTTCAGCTAAGGCCATCGCGTCCCGGATATGTCCCACCCCCGCATTGTAGCTGGCGAGCACGAACTTGGTCCTTTCGTTTTTGTCCTCGATGAAATTGAATATGTTGTCTACCCTTTTCAGGTAGATGGCGGCTGTCTTGACGCTCACGTCCGGTTTGCGCATGGAGAGGCTGTCCGTGCCTAGCTTCTTCGCCGTGCTGGGCATCAGTTGCATCAGTCCGACGGCTCCTGCCCATGATTTGGCGTTGGGATTGAAGCGGGACTCTTGGTAAGCCACGGAGGCGAGCATCTTCCAATCCCACTCCAGATCTCCCGAATATTTCTTGAAATAGGAGTCGTATTCGGATATCTTATCCTTGCTGAGATACTTCGGTTTCTCCTTGGAATACTTCTTTTCCTGCTCGAAATACTTGTGATGGAGGTATTGGCATGTGTAATCCGCATTTGATGTCTCAAACCACTTATTCACAGTGCTTTCCAATTCGTCCGAGTGCTTGCGAAGTACCCATGCTGACCTTTGTGTAAAGCTTGTTCGCAGTCCTATGTCGATATTTTTGAAGTAGGTCTTGTTCACTTTGGCGATGTTGTCGTCCGCTATCGTGTATTCGATCTCTCCCTTGGACACTTTCTCGATGAGTGACTCCTCATCCTCCTCATTGGTGACGGTGGTGATCTTGATTCCGCCTCCAACTTCATCGTCCAGGTTCTTGAGTCTTTTATGGTATTTGGAATTGTCCACGACGACCACCTCCTTCTCTATGAGGTCGACCACGTCGTTGACTTGCTCGAATTTGTTTTTCTTCTTCCGCTGCACCAATACCTGATAGGTGTTGAAGGTGTGTTCGACGAAGGTGACTTTTTCTTTCGTTTCGTTGGAGATGACCACTGGATAGGCGATCAGGTCCACCTCCTTGTCGTATAGTTTCTGGAGCATTTCGGGCTCGTCCTTCGCCGTGATGACTTTCAGCTGCACGCCCAACGACTGGGCGAAGCGCTGCGCCAATTCGTATTCGAAGCCCATCTCCTCCCCTTTGTAGTCGAAATACGAGGTGGAACGTGAGAGCGTCACCACCCGCAACGTATCCTCCGCCAAGATTTTCTCCAAATCCGAGCAGGTTGTACTTTTGTCGCTCTTCGAGATACAAGCCAGCAACATTGGTACCAAGATCCATATGATATGGTGTCTTTTCATCTCATCATTTTTTGTCCCACAAAGAGTTGCATTGGCGAAAAAACAATCACCTCATCTGTTTTTCACGGTTGCACAAACAAAGATAACACAATTTTTGTTTAAATAGACTATCTTTGTAGGGTAATTTGGTTTTGCGATGACTTTGAATGAGGTACGAAATGTGATGCGGACGGCGGAAAATTACGTGCTGTTCCGTTTGCCGAACGAAAAGAGGGGGTGTGTTGTCTCCTCCGATCGGCTGGACGTTATGGATCGTCTTCCCTCTTCATCTGTGTGTTTGAACGATTCGTTCGTGATGTTCCCTTTTTCGACGGATAATCATCCGATTTTGGCGATTCCATCGAAGAATTTGGATTTTTTCGAACTGGAGGGGATGCCTCCCCGTACCGCTGTGGAGGTTAGACGGTCGGATTCTCTTCCGGATGACGCTTACAGCTCCTCTTTCCATAAGTTTGTCATGGCGGTGCGCAAGAGACGCTTCGAGAAGCTGGTTTTGTCGCGTACTTCGCGTTGCGTCATCCCTCCGATAGACCGCTTGGACCTTTTCCGTAGGGCATGTGCGGAATACCCGGATGCGATGGTCTACCTCTTCCACTCCTCCCGCTCGGGCGATTGGTTGGGCGCTTCGCCTGAACTGCTTCTGACGGGTGACGATACACAATCCCGCACGGTGGCTTTGGCGGGTACCCTGCGCAATCAGGACGATCATGCCGTGAGGATTTCCGATTGGGGCGAGAAGGAGCGCTTGGAGCAGCGCATCGTGGCGGACTATCTTCGTGAGCGTATCGCTTGTTTCGGCACGTTGAAGGATGAGTGGGGACCTTACTCGGTATCGGCCGGCCATGTCTCCCACCTGCGGACGGATTTCTATTTCTTCATGGATAAGGATCGTCGGTCCGATTTCATCTCCGCCATCCACCCTACTCCGGCTGTGTGCGGACTTCCGAAGGAGGAGTCCATGCGCTTCATCATGGAGAACGAGGGATATGACCGTTCCTACTATTCCGGCTTCCTGGGCTGGACGGACGGAAACGATAAGACGCACCTCTTCGTGAACATCCGTTGCGTGCGGTTGGACGATTCGGAGGCGCAGTTCTTCGCCGGCGGTGGCATCCTCGCCTCGTCCGACCTCATCTCCGAGTGGAACGAGACGGAGGAGAAAATGACTACCATGAAACGTCTTCTTTTCGATTGATATGTATTCTGTAAAGTATAATATTCGACAGCTTGCGTCCCTGATGCTTCGCCATGGTATCCATGACGTGGTCATCTCCCCTGGTTCGCGTAATATGCCTCTGGCGCAGACCTTCGCGGACTTGAGTGGGATGGATTGCCATGCGGTGACGGACGAGCGTAGCGCCGGTTTCATCGCCTTGGGTATTGCCCAACGCAAGAACACGGCGGTGGCGGTCTGTGTCACTTCGGGCTCCGCGTTGCTGAATCTGGCCTCCGCAGTCTCCGAGGCTTACTACCAGCAGGTTCCGTTGCTGGTGATTTCGGCGGACCGTCCCCAGGCTTGGATCGGTCAGATGGATGGTCAGACATTGCCGCAGACGGGCGTGTTCGGGTCGCTGGTGCGCTTCGAGGCGAACCTGTGCGAGCCTTCGGACGAGACGCAGCGCTGGTACAATAATAGGCTGATCAACGAGGCGCTGATCTCCCTTACCTCTGGTGCGAGGGGTCCTGTCCATATCAATGTGCCTATCACCGAGCCTTTCTTCGACTGTTCGGCGACGGACTTGCCGGAGGAGCGTGTGATTCGCTTGCGGAATGGGGCGACGGAGCGTGAGGCGTTGAATCGTGCTTGGCGGGAGGCTAAGGCTCCTCTGCTGATCGTCGGTCAGCTGGATACCGCTACCGCTGAAGGTCTCTCCGCCTTGTTGCCTGAACTGGACTGCCCGGTCTTGTGCGAATCGCTCGCTAATCTGCGGGGAAGGAATCTGATGCGGAACTTTGACCTGACTCTACTATCGGATGCCAATCGTAAGGCTTTGGCGCCTGATTTTGTGATATATATGGGTGGCCATCTGGTCTCCAAACGGCTGAAACAATGGTTGCGGACGGTTCGCCCGGAGGTGTGCTGGCGCATCTCCCCGGAGGGTGCTGTGGCGGATACGTTCCAGTGCCTGACGGATGTGGTGGTGGCGGATGCGGCCACATTCCTAGGCTCGCTGGAGAGATGCGGGTCCGCTGAGCGTCAGGCGTACCTGACGAGGTGGGAGGAGGCGGAACGCGCGACGGTGTCGAAGCGGGAGGCTCCGTCCCTTTTCTCTTCCATCAGTGTGGCCATGGACTTCTGTTCGAGACTACCCCGCCCTTCCGTCTTGGTGTTGGCGAATAGTTCGGCGGTGCGTTATGCCCAGTTGGCGGATGTGCCGGAGGGCCTCTCCGTCTATTGCAACCGGGGGGTGAACGGTATCGATGGTTCCCTCTCCTCCACTGTGGGAATCGCCTCGGCGGATCCTTCCCAAGAGGTTTTTCTGTTAATAGGTGATTTGAGCTTCTTCTACGATATGAACGCTTTGTGGAACAACCATCTGCCCTCGAATCTTCACGTCTTGCTCCTCAACAACGGTGGCGGGGCGATATTCAGGAACCTGAAGGGCTTGGCGGATACGGAGAGTACCCGTCAGTATGTGATGGCCACGCACCATGCCTCGGCCAAGGGCTGGGTGGAGTCAGTCGGTTGTGAATACTTTCCTGTGTTCGACGAGGACGATTTCCAGAAGAATCTGGATGCCTTTCTGAGAAAGGGAGATTCCCCACGTGTGATGGAGGTCTTCACGGACGCCCAGCTGGACGAGCAGGCGCACAAACTCTTTTATAGTCAATTTGAATGAATTAAAATTATAGACCATAGATATTATGCAAACAAGAAATTGGGAAACAATCAAGGAGTATAAGGAGATCCTTTTTGATTTTTATAACGGCATCGCCCGTATCACGATCAACCGTCCTCGTTACAGAAACGCTTTCACGCCTACCACGACGGCCGAGATGAGCGACGCGCTCTTGCGTTGCAGGGAGGACCAGCGCATCCAGGTGGTGGTCTTCACGGGTGCGGGCGACATGGCCTTCTGCAGTGGCGGTGACATGCACGTGAAGGGTCGTGGCGGTTATATCGATGAGGAGGGTGTCCCTAGGCTCTCCGTCTTGGATGTGCAGAAGCAGATCCGCTCCTTGCCTAAGCCTGTGATCGCTGCGGTGAACGGCTATGCCATCGGTGGCGGCAACGTGTTGCAGGTGGTTTGTGACCTGACGATCGCCTCGGAGAACGCTAAGTTCGGTCAGACGGGACCTAAGGTGGGTAGCTTCGACGCAGGATTCGGCTCTTCCTATCTGGCTCGTCTGGTGGGTCAGAAGAAGGCGCGTGAGATATGGTTCCTCTGTCGGCAATATACCGCCCAGGAGGCGTTGGAGATGGGTATGATCAACAAGGTGGTGCCTTTCGACCAGTTGGAGGACGAATATGTGGCCTGGGCGGAGAAGATGATGGAGCATTCCCCTCTCGCCCTGCGCATGATCAAGCGTGGCTTGAATGCGGAGCTGGACGGTCAGGCGGGTCTGCAGGAGTTCGCGGGTGACATGACCATGCTCTACTACTGCCTGGACGAGGCGCAGGAGGGCGGTAAGGCTTTCTTGGAGAAACGCAAGCCTAATTTCAAGGATTACCCTAAATTCCCTTGATGTAGCGTTAAGGGGGTAGAGACGCAATGCATATAGACGCAATGTGTTAGGTTCGGGATATGTTATAGACGCAATATGTTGCGGTGTGATGCGTTAGAGACGCAATGCATTGCGTCTCTACAGGACGAACCATTAATTCATAATTCATAATTCTTAATTCAAAATTATCTTGTATCACGTAACCATTATTCCCAAAACACTAGTGTTTAAGCAGCCTGCGGGCACTTCCCGCGGAGTCTATACCGACCATCAGGTCTGGTATGTGCGGCTGACAGACACGGACCGTCCCGGTAAGGTCGGTTGGGGCGAGTGTGCGCCCCTGGTGAAGCTGAGCTGTGATGACTTGCCTGATTATGAGTCTGTTCTGAAGGGTTTCTGCGACCGGTTCGACGGTACGATCGATTACGAGGCGATGAAGGATTACCCTTCCATGCTCTTCGGCTTGGAGACGGCGCTCCGTGACCTGAACTCGGAGGGGGGTGTGATGTGGAAAAGTAGTTTCACGGAAGGCACATCCGGCATCCTGATCAACGGGTTGATATGGATGGGCACCTATGAGGAGATGGCCGCACGGATCGAGGAGAAATTGAAGGCTGGATTTTCCTGCATTAAACTGAAAATCGGTTCGTTACGATTTGAGGACGAGATGGATTTGCTGAAAAAGATCAGGGGACGGTTTCCCAAGGATACCATTACATTGCGGGTGGATGCGAACGGTGGGTTCAAGCCCGCCGAGGCCATGGAGCGGCTAGAGCGTCTCGCCGCATTGGACATCCACTCCATCGAGCAGCCTATCATGGCGGGACAGTGGGAGGAGATGGCCCGTCTGTGCGCCCGCACGCCCTTGCCCATCGCATTGGACGAGGAGTTGATCGGTGTGAACGACACGGAGGAGAAGAATCGTCTGTTGGATGTGATACGACCCCAATATATTATCCTGAAACCCTCCTTGCATGGAGGCATAAGGGGTTCGGAGGAGTGGATCTCTTTGGCTAAGCGAAGAAACATCGGTTATTGGATCACCTCCGCCTTGGAATCGAATGTGGGGCTCAACGCCATCGCCCAATGGGCGGCCACCCTAGGCATAGAGATTCCGCAGGGACTCGGAACGGGCGCATTGTACGTGAACAACGTCGAACGGCCGCTAGAGGTGGTTGGTGAGAGGCTCTGGTATAGGCGGTAGACTCACTCCTCGATAAACTCCACGTTGTCGATCCATAGGCAATCCCCCACCGCACCGACGTAGGCACCCCCGTATCCGGCGGCGAACCTTACTACGATATGGGTTGGCTGGTCGTTTTCGTCTCCCCAGCCGATTTCATCCACGAAGCTCATCTTTCCCTTGGAGTTCAGCGCATATTGAGGATAACCCTCATAGTTCAGTTTCATGTAATCTTTGTAGAATGGTTGGTGGGTGATGTCCCCGTAATGCAGGTCGAGGGTATAGCCGTTGATCCAATCATTTGTGCTCTCCGTGATGCGGATATAGGCGGTGGCGATGCGTTTGCTCTTGATGTTGCCATCCTTGTCCTCCCATCGTTTCTGCAGGGACACGCTCACTTCCGCTGCGTTTTTCCCTTCCACGTCCACCTTGCTCATGGCGGACGCCTTGATGCGTTTGCCGCCCGTTTTCGCTTTGTAGTCGAATTTGATCGCCTTCAGTTTTTTTGTGAAGGGAACACCCTGCGACATCTTCTGCATCGGGTCGTTGATGCTCTGTATGGGTTCGATGAGACGGCCGGTGAAGAGGCTGCCGGTGGCCAGTGCCGTGACGTGGATGAATCCGAAGACGTAGACCTCCTCCAGACGGGTCTCCAGGCGGGCGCAGTATCCTTCGCCACGTTTCTCAGGGAAGACGGTGCTGCTGACCTTGTCGATGCCCATGACGTGGGCGTATATGCTGGAGGTCTCCCACGGAGAATCCCCCTGTTTCCAAGCCTCCGCCTTGGTGAGGTGAGCGGGCGCCCCCACTTCCCACACGGTCTTCGTCTCCCCGCCGATGAGACGGCTCTCCTTGATGTCCCGCTGTACCCAACTATCCATGTTGTTGTACGTGAAATTCTTCTCCTGGGCGTTCAGTTGCGAAGCCAGGAGCCAAGCGAGGAGCATGTGTATGGTGTGCCTTCCGGACATTGTCTTGATGTATTGTGCTTATTTATTTCTCTTAGGCATGATCTTATCCCCTCCGACCGTAATGTAGAAAGGCATCTTAACATTTTTGTTGCCTATGTTGAAGTAGGGTTTCAGGGAAACCTTCATGCGGCTGGCGTCAGGGTTGTCGGTGACGAGTCCGATGGCGAACTCGAGCAACGCGTCCATCGTGGAGAAGGTTGCCATGTTCAGTAGGTTGACGGAGACAGGGATCGATAGCACTTCCGTCTGGTTGGAGCCGATGGATATTTTCTGGTCCATGCTGCCTGAGAGCACCTCCCGCTCATCGACCCAGACGATGTAGTCCACCCCTTCCAACTTCGCCACGTTGGAGCTGGGGTTGGTCACGTTGATGTTCACGTTCATGTTCAGTCCGAGGCTTTTGTCCTTGAATGCAGGGATCAGTTGCAGCAAATCGACGTAGCTCAGGTCCTTGGGAGAGCGTATATGGGAGACATCGATGCTGGCCAGACGGATATTCGTGACATCCTTATAGTTGAATTGGCAATTCGAGAAATTTTTCACCCCTCGAGCGGAGGAGCAGCCCGTCAGCAGTGAGAGGCATAAGGCGGGAATCAATAATAGAAAAAGAATTTTTTTCATGCTTTACAATTCAAATGTATATGAGACTTCCGAAGGCAAAGGTAGAAAATAATTTGTTTGTTGGGTCATTAGGCGGTGAATTGAAACGTAGACTTGTTAAGATATGGTAAAATATGATTAGATTTGTGATGGAAAGAGATACGGGATTGTCCATCGCCTTCAAAATGGATGATTATGGATTCGTAATCGATTTATTCATAAATGTTTAACGTAGATGAAAAGGACCATCATTCGCATACTATTGGGTGGCTTGGCGCTCTTCGCCTTGGCGTTGGGGGTGTTTTATATCATTCATCAATGCAAATGTGTTCCGCCCCGTAGCGGGAGTGCGGTCTATGCTTCGGCGCAGGGGAAGGCGCATGCATTGAAAGCCTATGCGGTCCGGAATGGTTACGACACCTGTCATTGTTTCCTGGTGGATTATTCCCTGCCGTCGGGTACACCTAGGTTCTTCATTTGGAACTTCGCGACCGACGAGATTGATTTCGCGGACTTTTGCATGCATGGTGCCGGGAAGGGCAACACGGAGAGCACCCCTATCTTCAGCAATGATTTGGGGAGCAATTGTTCCTCCTTGGGAAGATTCGCCGTGCGGAAAAACCAATATGGCAAGGTCTTAGGGGAAAAGCGCAGCCGGGTGATCGTGGGCTTGGACCCGACCAACAGCAATGCCTTGCGCAGGGGCTTGTTGATACATGATTCCTATTTCCTTGATGGACAGTCGCTTATACCTCGCAAACATCTTCCGCTGAACGGTGCCTCCTGCTCGGGTTGCGTCACGATCACCTCCAAGGGGTTCCGGAAGGCCAAGGAGATCATTAACGGTTCGTCTAAGGGAATCCTGATGTGGAACTATTGCGGCGGGCGGTGAAGGGCATGGGCGAATGATCCGCTTTCTTTTCCTTTTTAAATGTTAATAATGTTTAATAAACACATTTTGTGTAAAAATATTGTGCGTGAAGGTTGCTTTATATTAATTCTTTTTTCTATCTTTGATTGTCTTTTTAAAGCGACATGACTTTTCGATAAGTGGTTATAGGTTCCACCTAATGGTGATAATGGATGGGCGGGACCTTTATTTATTGAGACGATAGGAGCTATGTTTATATGGTTTTAAGAAAGGATGCGAGGGCGTTCTTGTCATTCCATAATCTAAAACAAGTACATAAAAGATTAGATTTTTAATACAATTAATAAAACTTAGATGGAACAAAAAGATTTTTCTATTGTAGTGCTATCCGACACTACATGTGCGATTAAGAGGTATTCTGGTTCGGATGAGACGGTCGAGGTACCGTCAGTCATTGAAAAGGACGGGAAAGCGTACCAAGTTGTGGAGATTGGCCCTTCCTCCTTCAAGCAAAACAAGAAGATGAAGCATTTGTCGTTGCCCGAAGGTGTGACGATAATTGGTGAGGGCGCCTTTAACGGGTGTGATTACATGGAGGATGTGAAGTTGCCGTCCTCCCTCGTGGAGATGAAGGACAATGTCTTCAAGGGATGTTTCAAGCTCGACGGCGTCCAGTTGCCTTCGTCGCTGACTGCGATGGGCGAACACTGTTTCGAGTATTGTAAGTCGTTGAGCGCCATTGCCCTACCCTCTGGACTTAAGGTGATCGCCAGCAAGGCTTTCACCAACTGCGGGAACTTGGAGCGGCTGACCATCGCCGAAGGTGTGGAGTCGATCAAGGACAATGCGTTCTGTTCCTGTAAGATAGCTGAGTTGGAGATTCCTTCCTCTGTCAAGGAGATAGATAAGAGAGCTTTCTATGATTGTTCGAAACTGACACTCGTGGTGATCTCGGAAGCGTTGAAGGACCGTCTCGACAGCAGTGTCTTTGCGGGCTGCTCCTCTCTGAAGTTCTCTTATGGCGCCTCTTCCGCATCGTCCGGGGATGCTTCCGCAGCGGCGCAGGAGCCCGCACAGGATACCTCCTCCGAGGCTTCTGTAAAGGTTTCGGACGCGAGTCTGTACCAGATCGAGGTGCTGAGTGACAATACCTGCGCCATCGTCAAATACACGGGAAGCGAGGAGATCGTACGCATCCCGTCCGAGTTGCAGAAGGGAGGCAAGTCTTACAAGGTGGTTGAGATCGGACAATTGGCTTTCGCGAAGAAGAAGACTCCCGGACAGATCGCATGGGAGGAGGAGTTGGTGGAAAATACCAACTTGATCTCCGTCGTTATTATCCCAGAGTCGGTCGACCCTAATTACAATGGCTACCAGACCATCCGTGAGGTTATTATCCCGGAAGGCGTGAAGACGATTTCGAAAGCCGCCTTCTATAGTTGTGTCGCCTTGGAGAAGGTGTCGTTCCCTAAGACGCTGGAGAAGTTGGATGTGGGCGCGTTCGCATTCTGCACCCACCTGAAGTCGGTCAGCCTGCCCGATGGAGTCCTCACCATTCCTGAATATGCGTTCGAATATTGTGAGAATTTGGAGAGCTTCAGCAGCAAGGGCGTGAAGGAGATCAAGAAGAGCGCTTTCACCAAATGCAAGAACCTGAAGAACCTGTCGCTCCCTGGAAACGTGAACATTGAGGCTTACGCCTTCCTGTCGTGCGATTACATGCAGGAGAATAAAGTTTCCTCCGATGCCGGAGCCAGCATGGCCATGTTCCAGATGAAGCCAGTGACTGACAAGACCTGTAACATATCCGGTTTCGAGGGTGAGGGCGACGTGATAGTTGTACCGTCCGAGATGCATAAGAACGGAAAGACGTATAAGGTGATCGGTATCGCCGGCTATGCGTTCTCTAAGAAAAAGAAGATCGGTAAGGTCGTGTTGCCTGACACCGTGGAGATGATCGCCGACAATGCGTTCGCCTCCTCTTCCCTCACAGAGATTGAGATCCCTTCTTCGGTGAAGGAGATCAAGGACTATGCTTTCGACGACTGCGCACAGCTCAAAAAGGTTGTCCTTCCTGATGGATTGTCTTTGTTGGGCAAAAACGCGTTCTCCTCTTGCGTATCACTGGAGTCCATCAGCATTCCGAACAGCATTAGGTCTATCTCCTCTAGCCTGTTCCTCAATTGTACCGCACTTGAGCATGTGGATTTGCCAGCTGATCTGGAGTCTATAGAGGGATCCGCTTTCGGCAACTGCATAAGCTTGGAGAAAATTGATTTGCCGAAGCATCTCAGGAAGATCGCTACCAATTCCTTCTACGATGCCAGATGCAAGGTCGACGCCTTCGAATACACTGAATTGTCAGGCGATACCTGCATCCTGAACTCATATCTCCCTGCGGGAACTGATGTCATCCTCAACGACTCCGTCTACATCAAAGGCTCCTTGCGCAAGGTGGTGAAGATTGCAGACTCCGTTTTCATGGAGAAAAAGATTGAGACGGTGACCTTGCCTGCGTTTGTCGAAACCATCGGCAGGTCTGCTTTCAGCAATTGTAAGAAACTTGTTTCTGTGGTTATTCCTTCCTCGTTGAAATCGTTGGGCGAATTGGCCTTCGTTTCGTGCGAGTCGTTGAGGGAAATCACCCTGCCGGAAAGTGTGTCTGTCATCAGCGATAAAGCCTTCAGTAGTTGCTCGAGTCTGGAGAAAATCACCGTCCCTGGTGTCAGGGAGTTTAAGAAAAGGGCGTTCGCCAACTGTAGTCAATTGAAGGTGTTGGAGGGGCTGCAGAGCATCGTGTTGATGGGTGAGGAGACTTTCCTCAATTGCAAGTCGCTCGACTTGTCCGCCTCAGGCAAAAACGGTTCTTCCGTTATTTTGGCGGTGAAACCTATCGAGGGAAATTACTATACCATCTCTGGTTTCATGGGCGATGGTGATGTGACCATCCCGTCCGAATTCCAGATAGATGACATGACCTATAAGGTGGTGGACATTTACAAATACGCGTTCGCCAAGTGCAAGAGCGTCAAGAAGGTGGTATTGCCGGAATCGTTGTTGTGCATCGGTGAATATGCCTTCTCGGAGTCCTCTCTGACGGAAATAGAGTTGCCTAACGGGTTGAAGGAGATCGGCAGGCGTGCTTTCGGTGATTGTAACAACCTGAAGCGGGTCGACATCCCTGACTCTGTCGAGAAACTGGGCGACAGCGCCTTCGCTTACTGCCAGAACCTTGTGGAGGTGAATGTCCCTTCCCATACGGCTTTGGGGAAAGATGTCTTCCTCGACTGCCCTAAACTGAAGAGGTGATTCCTTGTCAGCATACAAAGCAGAGCGCAAGCCCTTGATTCGTTTCAGGGGCTTCGCTTTTTTTATGGGGAGCTGTACCTATTTACTATTTACCAGCGCTAGTGTCCATTGGAAATGGACGGGTTAAAAATTAACAGCATGGAAGTCCCGGAGATTTTTGTGGAAATAGTAGGGTTCTCCCTTTCCCGTGAACACTTTTCTACGTGAGGATTTGTAGGCCTTTGCCTCGTCTAAATGAAAGAGCCGTGGGGACAAAGGGTGTTTTTGGATAAATATGATTAATTTTGTTCCATCTTCCGGTGAGACGTTCCCGCTCCGTCTTCCGCCTGTTTAGGGGGATGATGTGAACGAGGGGTTATTGGGAGGGTTGGATAAACCATTTTTACATGGTCGGATAATAATATAATAGTTATACGTAAAAGCAATTGGGATGTTAGCGTTAGTTACAGGGGCCAGTTCGGGCATTGGTGCGCAGTACGCCTTTGAGTTGGCGAGGAGAGGCCACGATCTGATCATCGTGAGCAATCAGGAAAAGGAGCTTGGCGAGGTGGCGCGGGAGGTCGCGGAGACTTACCATGTGGGTGTGGAACCGATTTGTATGGACTTGGCGAGGAGCGAGGCCGCGGAGGAGTTATACGGAATGTGTCGATCGGCAGGGAAGAAGGTCGAGATCCTGGTGAACGATGCGGGTGTATTCTTCTTCAATAGTCTCACGAACACGGACATGAGGCGCATCGATGTGATGCTGCAGCTCCACGTTGTGACCGTCACCAAACTGTGCCGTCTCTTCGGCGAAGATATGAAGCGGGAGAAGCATGGGTATATCCTGAACATGTCCTCCCTCTCCGCATGGATGATGTTCCCTGGCATCTCCGTCTATGAATCCACCAAGGCCTATCTGCGTTCCTTCTCCGTCGCGTTGTCGTACGAACTGAATCCGTTCGGCGTGGGGGTCACCGCAGTGTGTCCCGGAGCGGTGGACACGGGTCTCTACAACCTGAGCATGAACCTCCGTCGGTTGGCGGTCCGCCTAGGCGTATCCATTCCACCGGAGAAATTGGCGAAGAAAGCGATTGCGAAAATGTTCAAAAAGAGGCGTCAGTACATCCCCGGACTCATCAATTACCTTTTCCTGCCCTTCTGCAAGCATTTGCCCGATTTTCTTATTTCGTTGATAATGAAAAAAATAGAATGCTTCCAAAAATAATTTGAAAAAAAAGCGAAAAAAAGTGCTCCAAAAATTTGGTGGAACATAGCAAAAGCACTACTTTTGCAACGTCAAAACGAAAGGACAATGACTCAGTAGCTCAGCTGGTAGAGCAACAGACTCTTAATCTGTGGGTCCAGGGTTCGATCCCCTGCTGGGTCACAAAACAAAGACGAAGAACTTGCGGAGGCGAGTGAGTTTAGAAGATTTGGAGAGATGGTAGAGTGGTCGATTACAGCGGTCTTGAAAACCGCCGTACCGAGAGGTACCGGGGGTTCGAATCCCTCTCTCTCCGCGCAATCCGAAGAGTGCTTCGGATTTTTTATTTTAAGGGCATACTTAAATCAAATATAAAGGAAAGATGCCGGAGTGGTCGATCGGGCCGCACTCGAAATGCGGTGAGCGGGTAACTGTTCCCAGGGTTCGAATCCCTGTCTTTCCGCAATTGCCCTGAAAAAATCTACAGGATGATGATATTAGCGAGTCCGATGATGCCGCCTAGCAATGCTCCCAGCCAAACGATAGCTCTTAGTTCCTTATTCAGTACGGAATAGGTGATTTTCTCCGTGTCGGACATGTCCATGCCGTTGATGCGGTCCTCCACGATTTTCTTTATGTCGATGGATTCCATCATGGTGGGCAGTTGCTCCGTTATGATAGTTCTGTAGCTATTGATGGCTATCCCCTTCACCTTCTCCACGATATTATCCTTGTTTTGGATGAATTCGCAGACCGGCGTGTCCAGGTATGCGGTGATTTCATGGTCCACCAGTTTCGTCACGATCTCCCCCGCGTTCTCCTTGAGGATATTGTCGAGGTGTTTGCTCAGCGCCTTCTCGATCGGTTCGGAGAGTTTGCTGACCAGCTTATCGGTCTGTAGGAAGCCGAGTAATCCTTTCCCCGTCTGTTCCATGGCATATTCCACCACCTTGTGCGAGATGCCTTGGCTGAGGTTGTTCTCCTCGATCTTCCCCCCTATCCTGCCGGAGAACTCTTCTGTCACCTTCCTGACCACCGTGTCGAGGTCGTCGCTAGGAAGGTATTGCGTGATATAGTCGCGAAGATTCTCCTCCTTCTCCTTCAGTTCCGCCACGTAGTTGTCGATGCCCGCCTCGATCTTCGCTATCATCTCGTCCGAAAGGAGGGTCTTGGAGAGCGTGTCTTTGTTCACCAGATGGTTGCTCACGGTCTCACCGATGGCGGTCGCGATGCGGCTCTTCTCCTTGGGGATGATGCCTGGTGTGAAAGGTATCTTATGTCCGAAAAGATATTTGGGCTTGTGCGGACGGAAAAGCATCATGAGGGCTAGTTCATTCGTGAAAAAGCCGATCGTTGCTCCCACAACGGGGGGAATCAAGTAGGTGTACCACATGTTTTTTTTTGTTCTAGAAGGATAGTGGCTTTTTAGGCTGATCCGGTTTGTTTTTCCTCTTCTTTCTCCAGATATAGACGACGACTCCGGCGATGATCCACAATGGCCAAATGGTGATGATGCCTAATACGATGGCTTTTATGATGCTCCATCCCCTACCGAAGGCTTGGCCTAGGTCTTTCCAGAAACTTGGTTTATCCTCCTCTACGATCGTGACAGGCTCTTTCTTTATCTCTTGTTGGATGATGATGTTCACCAAACTGTAGCTGACGTTGTGGTCGATCACGTTCATCCTGCCCTGCACACGGTCCGTCTCCATCTGTATCTCGTCGATGCGTCTTTGCACCTCCAGTATGTCCGATGTTTTGGTGGTATTCCTCAGCATCGCGCGGTAACGATCCAGCATGGCCTCTTGGGTCTTCCGTCTAGACTCGTTGTCGCGGTATTCGGATGTGCGGTCGTTCACCGACACGTTCTTCTCCGTGATGGTTCCGTTTATTCCATGCATGCCGGAGAGGAACGAATCCAAGGAGGCGGAAGGGACCCTCAGTTTTATGGAGTATGCCTGGATGGCGGAGGAGTATTGCTCTTTCTCCACGTAGGCTCCGTATCGGGAGGATAAGCTGTCTGTGAATTTCCTGCATAGGTTGATGTCGGATGACTCGATGCATAACTTGGCTTTCTTCTCCAATTTCCTGCCGATAGGGAGGTTCTTGGAATAATCCACGGAGTAGTTTTTTGCTTTCGATAGTTGTGTCCTCGATCTGGTTTCGGAGGTTTCACAGGCGATGTCTTTACATTCGGCTTCCGATGCGCTATTATTCTGGCTATATCCACCTTCGTAATTCCCCTCCTCGTCGTCCGCGCCAAATGATGCGGCAGGTTCCGGTTCCGGTTCAGGTTCTTCTTCGCCATTATAGCTCAACTCTATCGATTCCGACTCCGAATCCGAATTCTTGTTTTTGCTGCAACCTTGAGCGAATATGCCCAGTAGGAATAAGGTCGTCGCTAAAAATATATATTTCCTCATATCGATTTGTTTTTTTCCTAGGTATATTATTGGTCCAAATGGATGGGAGTAAAAGTAGGAAGAAAATCATAGAAAAAGAAATATGGACAGATAAAATAAAGGGGAAGCCGTTAATAAATGTTACTACGATATGGGATATGAAGCTTTATGTAGAAGCATCGCGGTGCCTCCCTTGCCTGAAATTCCGGGTCTACCCCACCTCATGGCGTGGGGCCGTCGGGCGTCATCAGAGGAATTGCCTGATGAATTTGGACTTACGTAATAGAAAGCTCAACAAGTAGGATGTCCCGATGACGAAGAGCAGGATCAGTGCCAGCTTGAGGGGGAAGTAAATCTCCCAGGATTTCGTGTAGTTCTGCACGTAGTAGAGTAAAGGCACGTGGAAGAGGTATATGCCTAGTGAATTCTCGGATAGCGAAGCAGTGAGGCTGGTGCTTTTGTTCATGTATTTATTGAATGCCCAGATGATCATATATCCGCTGAAGATGATGGCGCAGGCTTCCATTATCGTGTAGAGCCTGCTGCCGATGTAATTGTTCTCATTGAGGAAGATGGTTCTGATGACGATGTATAGGAGGATTACTACGCCTATCTCTATGATCAGTAGTTTCGATTCGTTCTTAAACCAATCAAGACGGCGGGCTATGACGCCGAAAAGGAATGACAGGAAGTATTGGGCCAATCTGGCTGGCTCAAAATAGAACACGTCGAACAGTACGGTGAAATGGCTGACGAGATACTTCTGCCGGATGATGAGATTCACGGCACAGATGATGAGGAAGCAGCCTGTCAGCAGGGGCAGTGAAACGTTTAGCTTGTAATCCTCCTTTATCCTCCATTGCGTCAATTCCCTGAAAATCGCGTAGGTCAGGCAAAAGAGGAAGAGCATTTGGAGAAACCATACATGGAATATCGGCTCAGGTATGAATATCTTGCAATATGCAAGCATGATAATGGCGGGTATCAATAGGCGCTTGGTCTTTTTCCAGATGAAGGTCCCGAATCCTTGCTTGTCATAACTTGTCGGTACGAAAAAGCCTGCCACGATAAAGAATATAGGCATGCTAAGCAAATTATTCGTGTTGATCAGATAATTCACGGACATTTTTTCCCCTGGCAAAGAGGGGGTGAAATACCATCCGTAAAACAAATCCGTATATGGTAACATCGTGTGGGCCGTGACCACAAGTAGACAGATCGCCAATTTGAGATTGTCTAGTCCGTAGTTTCTTTTTGGAAGTGTATTCGCATCCATTTTATTCCCGATTGTTGGTCGCATGGTGTTCCTCCTGAATTTGTTTTACAGAAAGTTTCTGATGAACTTGGATTTCCTCAGCAGAAAACTTACCAAGTAGGCTGAACCCATGACGAAGAGTATGATCAATGTCAGTTTGAGGGGGAAATAAATCTCCCACATTTTCGTGTAGGTCTGTACATAATAGAGTATCGGCATGTGTATCAGATAGATACCCATGGAATTCTCGGAAATCGAGGCAATCAGTTTGTTGCTTATATTCAGGAACTTGTTGAAGATCCAGATAATCATTAGGCTCCCGAAGAGGCAGAAAGAGGACTCCAATATCGTATAGAGTCGGCTTCCGATGTAATTATCTAACGTGATGTACCTCTCTTTGATTATATAGGTGGCTATGATTATGATGCTCACCTCGATGACCAGTCTCTTGGAATGGGGCAAGAACCAGTTGAAACGGCGCGCAAGGGCTCCGAAAAGGAACGTCAGGATGTATTCCATCATTTTCGCGGGTTCGATCAGGAAGAGGTCGAACAGCAATGTGAAATGGCAGACATAGAATTTCTGGCGGATAATCAAGTTGGTTCCGCATATGAGGAGAAAGTAGCCTGCCAATATGGGTAGTGATAGTTCTAACTTGCTCCCTTCCTTGATTCTCCATCCCGTTATCAACCTGAACAGGGCATACAATAGGCAGAAGAAGAAAAGTATTTGGAGGAACCAAATATGGTACATGGGGTATGGTGTACATAGTATGCTAATGGCAAAGAAGGTGAAGGCTGGTATCAACAGACGTTTCGTCTTTTTCCAAATGAATGTCGCAAACCCTTGTTTGTCGTAACTGGTGGGGATGAAATAACCTGAAACCATGAAGAATATGGCCATGCCGCATATCTTTATGAAATTCATGATCGGGTTCTCTGTAAGGGCCTCGCCCGGTAGTTCGGGACGGAAATACCAGTTGACCTCCATATTGGTATATGGAATCATTACATGGACAATTACCACAATTAGACAAATGATCGTCTTTAGGTTGTCTAGTCCGTAATTCCTTTTTGGAAGGGTGTTCTTATCCTTCAGTTCTGTCGTTCCCTCTGCGTTTGTCGATTGCATGTGTTTGTGCCTATGAAAACATATATTTATACTTCATTATTCAATCGTCGCGAAGTTATAATAAAGTTTTTGAATACCAAAGGTTTGATTTTATGAAAGTTGATGGCCTTTTGCCATGGATGGGGATCCGTGCGGGGGGCGGGAGTCTTCTTGCTGTCCTTCGCCTGATGTTAAAAAAACATGGAACGTTTCATCGTATAGTTTTGCGTCTCTCTTGTTGCGAGAATGAAAAAAATGTTTATATTTGTATGAACAAGTTTTACTTTTTAAATCAGTGCTTATGTTGAAACGTATTCTAATACCATGTTTGGCAACTTTGATGATGGCTTGCGGAAATTCGAACACGAACGACCAAGCAGGCAAAGATGCGAAGGAAAGTGAAGGGAAAAGTACAGAGAGTAATGCTCCGAAGAAAGTTTCGGGCATCGGTGTGATTACTGAGGGGGCGCTTAATGCGGAGATCCTTCCTCCGATGGAGTATCCGGCTAATTCTCCCGTCGGCAAGTGGGGCAAACTGAAGGTCGCCCCTAATGATAAAGGGGTCCGCGTCTTGTGCGACGAAAAAGGTAATCCTGTTCAGCTGAAAGGTATGAGCTCACATGGCCTGCAGTGGGCGGGTGTGGCTGAAATCACGGAGGAGAACATCAAGGCTTTGCGCGACGACTGGAACTGCTCCGTCTTCCGTATCGTCTTCTACGTGGACGAGGAGGGCGGATACGCATACAATGAGACCCACCGCTCCCGTCACCTCGAAAATGCGGTGAAATGGTGCGGAGAGAACGGTATGTACCTCCTGATCGACTGGCATGTGCACAATCCGGGCAACCCGGAGGCCAAGCAGTACCGCAAGCACCCATCGTCGGGCATCGACTTGGCGGGCGACTTCTTCACCTACTGCGCACGTCGTTTCCAGAACCAGAAACATGTGATCTACGAGCTTTGCAACGAGCCGAACCCTCGCAACGGCGCTACGACCTGGCCTAACCATATCAAGCCTTACTGCGAGGATATGCTGAAGATCATCCGTTCCTACGATAAGGACGTCATCTGTATCTGCGGTACGCCTAACTGGAGTCAGGACGCCCACGTGGTCATCGGCAACGAGCCTCAGGACGAGAACGGAAATGTATATGACAACCTGATGTACTCCTTCCACTTCTACTCCGCTTCCCACTACGACGGCATAGACAAAGATTCCCCGTACAGAGGCCATGACTACATGAAACCGTTGCGCGAGGGAGATTCCGCTTCCCATACGCCTTGTATTTTGGCTACTTTGCCTATCTTTGTAACCGAATTCGGAACGACTGACGCAAGCGGTTGGAACAACTTCAGACCAGACATCACAGACCGTTGGTTGAAGATCCTGGACGGTGATAACCTTGGCGGACAGAAGGTCAGCTGGTGCAACTGGAGCTTCAGCGCGGAGGGTGGCGCAAGCGCGACCCTGAAGTGGAACGAAGGTAACCTTCTCCTTTGCGACAAACGGATTCTTACGGAGTCCGGTAAATATATTTACAAGAAATTGCATGAAAAGTAAAAGATTTATAACGAGGGCATTCGCGGTTGTATTTTTTCTATTCGCCTCTCTCTCTGTAGTTTCCGCACAGAAAAAACGTGAAATGCGGGGCGCTTGGATGGCGACTGTAGCCAACATCGATTGGCCGACGGACAGGACAGCTTCCGCCGAAACACAGAAGGAGGAACTGATTAAAACCATCGACTCGCTGCACCGTTGCGGTGTCAACGCGATCATGTTTCAGGTGAGGCCGACCGCCGACGCACTCTATAAGTCTGATTTGGAACCATGGTCCGAGTGGTTGACGGGGGAACAAGGAAAGGCCCCGTCAGCCGACTTCGACCCTCTACAGGTGGCTGTGGAGGAGTGCCATAAGCGTTGCATGGAACTGCACGCCTGGATCAATCCCTACCGGGTGACCAACACCCCTACCTCCCAACTCGCCGCCAACCATATTTACCGTAAAAAACCTGAACTATTCATCACCTACGGGGAGAAGATATATTTCGACCCGGGAAAGGACGAAACCGCTGATTTCCTGCTTAAAGTGCTCAAGGACATCGTCACGCGCTACGACGTCGACGGCCTGCACCTGGATGACTACTTCTATCCATACCCTATCAAAGGGAAGGAATTCCCCGACGAGGGTACCTTCCGCGCGAACAACCACGGGTTTAAGAATAAGGGAGACTGGAGGCGCGACAACGTCAACCGTATCGTGAAACGTATCCATGAGATGTTGCTCGAGACCAAGCCGTGGGTGCAGTTCGGTATCAGCCCGTTCGGCGTGTGGCGCAACAAGTCGCAAGACCCGAGGGGCTCCAACACGAAGGCGGGATGCACCAACTACGACGACCTCTACGCCGATGTGCTGCTTTGGGCGGACAAGGGATGGATCGACTACATCGCCCCGCAACTATACTGGGAGGTGGGTAAGACCGTGGCGGACTATGCGGTCCTGGCCCCATGGTGGCGCGAGAACGTGAAGAACTGCAACCTCTATTTCGGACTCTACGCGTCGGGCCTCGCCGTGAACAAGACGAAGGCGTGGAAAACGCCTAACGAGCTTGCCCGCCAGCTACGCTTCAACGAGCAATGCGTCGATATCGAGGGTGTGATCTACTACAGCACCTGCTACTTCCTGAGAAACCCTCAGGGCTTGCTGGATAGCCTGAAGACAACGTTCCAGCCCTACCCCGCCCTGCCTCCTGTCCACGGGAAGGGCTCGGAGGCATTCTTCCCCCTGAACGTGCGCATAGACTCGGACACGCTCCATTGGAGCCCCGTCGTGGCGGAGGGTGGAGAGGCGGTCTCCTACTATGTGGTCTACGCTTTCGAGGACACGGAGATATGTGACTTCGATAACCCTAAGAACATCTTATGCTTAACTCCTGATACGGAGGTCAACCTCTCTCAGTATAAGCTCAATGATACGATTTACAACATTGTCGTCACGGCCGTGAACCGCTATGGGAACGAGTCTGAACCGGAGACCTTCCTGTATTGGAAGAAACAGCCGCCGACGAAACAGACAATGATAAAAATATACGAATGATGAATAAGAAAAAACCGGTCATATTGATCACCAACGACGATGGTTACCAATCGGACGGCATCGCTAAATTGTCGGAGGTGGCCCGCCAATACGGAAAGGTGGTGATTGTTGCGCCAGACTGCCAACAGTCCGGAAAATCGTGCGCCATCACCCATGGCATACCCCTGAAGATGACTTTGGTTTCTGAAAGCGAGGAGATGACTGTCTACTCCTGTAACGGAACGCCCGTGGATTGCGTGAAGCTCTCCCTCTACACCATCTTCAGGGAGAATCGTCCCGATCTGGTGATCTCCGGCATCAACCACGGGTCCAATTCTTCGGTGAATGCGGTCTATTCAGGAACGATCGGTGCGGCTGTCGAGGGATGCGTCAACAATATATCCTCCATCGCCTTCTCCAGCGTGCAGTTCGCGGAGAAACTGGACTTGGAGCATGCGTTGCCCATCATCTCCCAGATTATCAGCGACGTGTTGAACACCCCATTGCCTTTGGGTACGTTGCTGAACGTGAACTTTCCTGAAGGCGAGGTGAAGGAGATACGTTTCTGCCGTGAGGCCAATGCCCGCTGGAGCGAGGAGTACATGCCTTACGAAACCGACAGCTACCTCTTGGCGGGTGAATTCAATAACCGTGAGCCGGAGGCGGAGGACACCGACGAGTGGGCGCTCTCGCACCACATGGCTTCCGTCGTGCCGATGCTCGTGGATCGTACAGATTATAACTACTTAAATAAACTGAAATACAAATATGGCAAATAACGATTTAAACGAAGATTACTTGGACAAGGACCATTCCGACGAGGAGGATGAGGAGTTGGATGATGAAATGATGCCTTCCGACGATATGGTCGAGGAACAATTCGAAGCGGATTGGATGGAAGAGAAAAAGCCTTCTGTGCCGTTCGATAATTTCTTTATCGGCCTGTTCGGAGCAGTGTTGCTATCCATCATCACCATCCGTCTGGTGACCTTCTCCGAATTGCCCGATGTGGGGCTGAAAGACTTGCTGAAGCAGGTCTATGACAGCGTGAATTTCCAGACTATCATGATGTCCGCCATGATACCGAACCTCATATTGTTCTTCATCCTCTACAAATTGGAGCGTTGGAAGACGAACTATGGCGTGGTGGTCGCATCCCTATTGATCACAGCCTTCTTATTCCTGCACGTCGTATGAAATACTTCATCATAGCGGGTGAGGCGTCGGGAGACCTGCACGCCTCCAATCTGATGGCCTCCATCAAGAAAAACGATGGTTCGGCGGAGTTCCGTTTCCTAGGCGGCGACCTGATGTCGGCCCAGGGTGGCGAAATGGTGAAACATTACAAGGAGATGGCCTTCATGGGTATCATCCCTGTATTGCTGCATGCCCGTACCGTCCTAGCGAACATCAAGCAGTGCAAGCAGGCCATCCTGGATTACCAACCCGATGTGCTGATCCTGGTCGATTATCCCAGCTTCAACCTGAAAATGGCGCAGTTCGTGAAGGAGAACATGCCTTCCGTGCCTGTGTATTACTATATTTCACCCAAGCTATGGGCTTGGAAGGAATATCGTCTGAAATCCATCCGTAAATACGTGGACAAGGTCTTCTCCATCCTGCCGTTCGAGGTGAAATGGTTCGGGGAGAGAGGCTACACCGTCGACTATGTGGGCAATCCGTGCGTCGATGCGGTGGAAGCCAGGAGGCACAAGGATGAGCCAAGGGAAGCCTTCGAGGCACGCACAGGTGTCGCGGGCAAACCGATCATCGGTCTGTTGGCGGGCAGCCGTGTCCAGGAGATCAGGAGTTCGCTTCCCATCATGCTGGAGGCCGCATCGTATTATAAGGACTATCAGATGGTTGTCGCAGGCGTGAAATCGGTCGATCCTAGCGTGTACGAGCCTATCCTGAAGAACTACGATGCGAAAATCATCTACGACGAGACGTACGAGCTGTTGCAGCAGTCGGAGATGGCCATCGTCTGTTCGGGCACGGCCACGTTGGAGACTGCCCTACTGCGTGTGCCGCAGGTGGTTGTCTACATGATTTCGGGCGGCTGGTTGGTCCACCGTTTCCTGGAGCTCTTCATCCGTGTCCCGTATATCTCCTTGGTGAACCTGATAGCTGACAAATGGGTGGTGAAGGAGCTCGTCTCCGAGAATTTCACGGTCGGGAAGGTCCGTGCGGAGATAGATCGTCTGCGGACGGAAGCGTGTAGGAACCAAATGCTGAAGGACTATGATGAGCTCATAGAGCTGTTGGGCCACGAATCCGCTTCGGATAGGGCTGCCAATGCGATGTGGAAGGCGCTCAGAGAAAAGACCGTGAGGCCATGAAGCGTCAGATTCCACAGGTTTTGAGGCACGATGGAAAAGTGTGGAATCGTAAATAATCAATATAACCAAGTTATTTAATCAATTGACACAAAATAAGTGTGGAGAATGGAGATTTGAGTGATACGATTTGGAATCCTCGAATCGATTCGCTATATTCGTATTAATGTGTGATGTAAGAGTACAAATAAGGGTCACAAATTGGAACGATGTAAGTTGTTAAGTGTGTATATGATGTAATACCTTTTAGTGACTTTCGGGTGATAGTTTTTTTCAGTGTCAAAAATTTTTATTTGCATGCTAATGGTAAGTTGTAGTAAGTTGTTAAAACCAATTCAAGGTTTGTTCGCCTCTATGTCAAGGACAATATCGACAGAGTCGAAGTATCTGACGATAGAGACGTTGTCGGGAAAGAAGTTTTCTTTCTCAATCACAGACAATCCGATGATTTCGATTCGGAAGGGGTGTTTGACGGTCGAAAGTTCAGACGATCGTTCATACCGAGTAGAGGATGTCAAGGGCTACCACTTCTGTGAGAACAAGTCCTCCATTCCTGAGTTATTATCCGATGCCATCCGCATCATCTCCGACAAGAGCAGGTCCATCCAGCTGACCGGTGTGCCTCCGTCCTGCGAGATCGCCATCTGTTCGGAGAATGGGAGCCTCCGGGACCGCATCCATTCCGACAATCAGGGAAATGCGTGGATCTGCGACAAGTTCTCAGCCGGCACGTATCTGATCACGGTCGACAATAAATCTTTTCATCTCATAAAAAAATAATATAAGGAAGTTGCCTATGGGTAAATTTTTACGCTAACCTTAATAAACTACATATAATAAATTTCAGGTATCCCCTGATTCCTATTTCGATAGGGATATACTTTGATACGTTCGATGTGAATGTGAAGTTGTCCGTTTGAGATATACTCTCCGCATTTCTAGACGGAGAGGGAACCAAAGAACCTCTAGGCAAGCATTTTAGACGCTAGACGTTAGGCATTAGACTTGGTCCATGGTGACTTTATTTTTAGTCTAATGTCTAAGTCTAAAGTCTAGAGTCTACCAACTAAATCCTAAAGTCTAAGTCTATTCATTGGTACAAATACCGTTTGATGCTTTTCTTGGCCGTTTTCTCAAACGGTTCAGTCATGATATCCACCGCGTTGATATATTCGTAGGACGCCAAATCATGGTTCGTTTTTAGTCTCACGGATTCCATCATCTCCTTCAGTTTGTCGGGATCCGTCTCCTCCCCTATTGCCGCATGGTTCGGGTAGATCAAGGCCACCAGCTTATTTCCTCCCCGTAAGACTACCAGACTCTCCTCCACAAAAGGATGGTGGTTCAGTCTCGACTCGATCTCCTCCGGGTAGATATTCTGTCCTGTCGATGTGAGAATCATGTTCTTCGTGCGGCCTTTGATATAGAGGAAATCGTCCGCATCCAGAATACCCACATCCCCTGTCTTGAGCCAACCATCCTCGGTGAACACCGAGCGAGTCGCCTCCTCGTTCTTGTAATAACCCTTCATCACGTTCGGTCCCTTCACAAGGATTTCGCCCGCCTCCGCATACGGGTCGGAAGAGTTGATCTTCACCGTCACCTGATCAATGGCCTTACCCACCGCATGCGGCTTCGGATGCTTGTAAACCAGGCTGACGAGCGGCGAACACTCCGTCATGCCATAGCCCACCGCATACGGGAACCCGATCTTATGGTAGAAGTCCTCCACCTCGTGGTTCAGACCAGCACCACCGACGAACATCAGCTTGATGTGGCCACCATAAGCCTCCATCACACGCTTCTTGAGCTTGGAACATACGATACGGGAAAGCAATGGAAGCCTATAAAGGATCTGAATATGCTTTTTCTTCAAGGAAGGCAAGGCATGTTTCTTGTAAATCGCCTCGAAGAACATCGGCACCATCGAGGTCCATTCCGGCTTCACCTCCTGCATCGCCTTGATCAACACCTTCAGACTCGGAACCTTGTAGAGGTAGACGATGTAGGCGCCCAAGACCATGGGCAGGAAGAGATCATTCATCAGGGCCATGCCATGGGCAAGCGGAAGGAAAGAAATCACCTTGTCGCCCGGACCCGCCGCGATGGAGTGACGAAGGAAGTCCACCACACAACGGAAATTGCCGCCAGACAACATGACACCCTTCGTGAAACCTGTGGTGCCTGACGTGTAGACTAAAACGAACATCTCGTTTTCGTCTTTCTTCGTGAAAGATATGTCACTCGCTTGGAATCCGTTCGGATAGGTCTGGTCGAACAACTGTTGCATGCCGCCTAGGATCTCTTCCCCATGTTTCCCGCCGATCATTCGCAAGAGATTCACATCGGAAAGGGATAGGATGGATTCGACCTTCGTGATATGCTCCTTGTCGATCCTCTCCCAGTTCTCGTCGGAGATGAATAGAAGCCTGGTTTCCGAATGGTTGATGATCTCCTCGATGACGTCCGGGTGGAAATCTTCTTGTATGGGTACCACCACCGCCCCATAGGTGATGACGGAGATGAATGTGATGGTCCACTCCTGCGAATTAGGGCCTACGATGGCTATCTTGTCGTCTTGCTTTATGTCAAATGCCTTGAATAAGAGGTGCATCTTGGCGACTTTATCCGCCAGCTCCCCGTACGTGATGCTTTGTTTGGTCGCGTAATTATACATGGACTTCAAGTCCCAATTCTCCTTGAAGGAATCCTCGAAATATTGTATGAAATGCTTCGACATACTTATGAAAACAATTATTGAACCTTATCGGTTTCTCAATGAGCATTAAAAAATTGTAAATAATGGTTTACAATATTCAATCCAATGAATGGATCATATACATCTCCTTTAACGAGGTGCAAAACTAGTGAATAATTTTCATAAAAAAAACATTTACTGAATTTTAGCATTCCATGGAAACGGATGGCGGATGTGGATGGAGGAATGTTTGGAATGCCGTTGGTGGCTCGTTTTTCGATGAGGGATTGGTCTGTTCGGGTATGGGCGTTTTTTCGGGAGATGCCTTATGAAGGGGAATGGTGCTCGGATGGGAGATTATTTCTTTGTCTTGCGTTCAGTGGTTTTTGTACTTTTTGTCTTCTGTCCGGTACTCGTGCTTTTCCCCTTGTGTTCGGTCTCCTTTCCCTTTTTTTCTAGTTTTACCGGTCCGATTTGCTTCATCAGGCGAATGATTCTCTTCTGTCTGCTGCGGATGTAGGAGGTCGGGTTGGCGGGATTGTACCTGCGGGGAGCGGGTAATGAAGCCGCGATGAGGGCGGCCTGTTCTTGCGTCAACTTATCCGCGCTCTTCTTGTAGTAGTGTCTGCTGGCCGCCTCGACGCCGTAGATGCCGTCGCCGGTTTCCGCCACGTTCAGGTAGACCTCCATGATCCTTTTTTTCGGCCAAAATATTTCGATCAGCACGGTGAAGTAGCATTCCAGTCCTTTCCTCACCCACGTGCGGCTAGGCCAAAGGAAGACGTTCTTGGCGGTCTGTTGCGAGATGGTGCTCGCCCCGTATACCTTCTTCCCCTTCTCGTTCATCTTCTTGGCCTTGGAGATGGCGTCGAAGTCGAAGCCCCAATGGCTCATGAAGAGGTTGTCTTCGGAGGCGACGACCGCATTGACCATCTCGGGGGATATCTTCTCGATGGGGACCCATTGCTTCTTGAGGCGCAATTCCTTCCCGTCGGATAGTTGTTCCATGTTGCGTATCAGCATGAGCGGCGTGACGGGTACGGGTACGAAACGGTAGAGGATCGTCATGAATATGCTGGATGCGAAAAATATGAATAACACACGCTTCAATATGTATTTCAACACCCCTTTCCATCCCTTGATGTCCGGTTTATGTGTGAATATCTTCAGTATGTTAACATTTTTTTTGATTACACCCATTTTTTTTTCGTTTAGCACTTTCAAATATCATAAAAATATGGGAACTTTACAAATGCATAAACATATTATATTTTCTTAGTTATGGTTTAGGTTAAATAAAGTAGAAAAGGGGAGTCTGTGAAGATTCCCCTTTTTTCTGTGATATGGTTGTATGTACCTATGAATCAGTATGATTCGCTCTCGTTCGGGAAGTCACCCGACTTGACATCCGAGATATAATGTTGCAATGCTTCCGTCATCACGTCGAAGAGATTGGCGTAGCGGCGGAGGAACTTAGGTGAGAATCCTTTGTTGATGCCCAGCATATCGTGCATGACGAGCACTTGTCCGTCCACTCCGTTGCCCGCACCGATGCCGATGACTGGTATGTGGAGCTGTGAGGCCACCTTCTTGGCGAGCGCCGCAGGTATCTTCTCGAGGACGAGGGAGCAACATCCCGCCTTCTCGAGCAACAGTGCGTCGTTGATGAGCTTCTGTGCCTCCGCGTCGTCATTGGCGCGCAACGCGAAGGATCCGTATTGGTTGATGGATTGTGGCATGAGGCCGAGGTGTCCCATGACGGGTATGCCTCCTGCTATGATGGCGCGGATGGAATCGATGAGCTCTTCGCCTCCCTCGATCTTCACAGCGTCCGCCCCACTCTCCTTCATGATTCTGACAGCTGATTTCACAGCCTCTTCCTTGCCGACTTCTGTGGTGCCGAATGGCATGTCCACCACTACGAAGGCTCGTTTAGCGCCACGTACCACGCACTGCGCGTGATAGATGATCTGGTCTAATGTGATGGGCAATGTGGTGGCGTTGCCTGCCATCACGTTGGATGCGGAGTCTCCGACTAAGATGATGTCCATACCGGCTTGGTCGATGACACTCGCCATGGAGTAGTCATAGGCGGTCAACATGGAGATTTTCTCGCCACGGGCTTTCATGTCTGCGAGGACTTTCGTGGTCACTTTCTTGATTTCACTGTGTACTGACATTTCAATACCTCCTTTTTATCGGTTTATATTTTGTTCCACAAAGATAATACGTTATTTCCTAAATGGGAACTTTTGTGAAGGATTAGTGGTATTCCCGTACGGCAGTTTGCCAATTTGCCAATTTGCCAATTTGGATATTTACAATCATTTACTATTTAACCATTTACCATTTACGATTCCATCTGTCCCATGGATGCGGAATGTTTTCACCACGTTATACATGATTTCACGAATCTTCATATGCTATTGTTTATTATCATGATGACTGCTTAGTCGCCGAATCTGATCGCAAAGTATGCTACCGTAGCGATGATGATCAGAAAGAAGAGTATCCATGATATGGCTAACGCTTGCTCTTTATTCACCTTTTCATCGTACATTTTTTTGTGGTAGAAATAGGTGATGAGCCCTACCCCAAGAGGGAATAAGAGCCAAATTATACCGCCTGAATCTGATAAGTCTTTGGCCAATAGCGGCACCACAATGCCCCAAATGACTCCAGGGATAACGGGGTATTTCTTTAGTATAAACCAGAATATTGGTGAGATGAGTAGGAGGACGGGTATGATCATGAAACTTATGGGAAGGCAATGGTACCCTTTCCTTTCCGTTTCGAGGAGGAGAATTGAACTGGATACGACAAATAGTGTGGCATAGGGCACTGCCTTCACTGCATTATATATGATTTCACGACCGTTCATAGGCTATTGTTTTATTAGTATTAGCTTGCTTTGTCCTGCCTGCACGGCGATGTAGAGCGTGTTGGGCTGCAGTCTCTCAGGGGTTATTTTATTTCCCTGCAGATTGTAGAACTGCGTATCCTTCAGGGAGAATCTCTCCGCGAAGGCCAGCACCTCCGTTATCTGTGTCTGTTGTTCTGGCTCGAACTTCAGCCAATCGATGTTCACGTAGCTTCCCTCTATCTGCAGTTTCAGGATGTGCTTCCCTTGGGTCAGATGTGCGGTGGAAACGCCTATTTCCTCGTATTGGCTCCAATCGTCGCAGGTCGCCGGAATCGTGTAGGCTTCGGTGATTTCCTTCCCATCGACAAAGAGATGGAATCCGTCCAGTTCCCAAGCGTCGGAGATGCGGGCGGTGATGTCGTAGTCGCCTGTTTCCTCCACCTGGATGGTATATTCCACCCATTCTCCTTTTGCCGTGTATCCGATGGCGTATCCACCCTCCTTTGTCGCGACGATATCCACGCATTCATCACGGTATTCTCCTCCGTTGTTCTTGTCGTCGGTGTCGTAATATGAGATGGCCTGACCTGACTCGTCAAAGTTCTCTGCCTCGATGGTGCCCGGCACGGTGGCGATCGTGTTCTTGTATGGGTTACGGGGAACATCGATGGCGGTCAATGTGATGCGGTAGGCGTATAGCTCGCTCTCGACCTTCACGGATTGTGTGAAGGTTTTCCCTGTGAGGGTGGTCTCATATTCGTCGATCAGGTCGGTGCCGTCCACGGGGATGTCTTTGTCTTCCCACGTGACGCGCTCTATCTTTATCCTTGCCTTGCCTTGCAGCCATTGTGGCAGTTGCGGGAATACGACGTCCACGTCCCCTACGTAGTTGCCTCCCAGCACCACGCTGGCGGTGTGCCAATACTTGTTGACGCAGGCGAAACCGTCCAATCCGTCGCTCTTGTCGTTAGGGGGTGTGACCATAGTCATGTCGCCCTCCATCTCGCCGTACCATTTGTAGAGCCACCAGCCGCCGCCCCTTTCGTTGCTTTCCGTCAGCAGGCTGCCCAAGCGTCCGGCCAGGTGGGTGAACCACCAGGAGATGGTGGCGCTCTCCACGTTGTTGCGCTCGAACTTGGAGATGAAGGGGACGCTGTAGCCGGGACATCCCTCGTACTTCCTCATCTCGTAGTCTGAGCTGGCGCTGTATTCGTTGATGCAGAGGGGCAGGTCGGGTATCTCCAGCTCCTGCTCCAGCTTGTGGAGGTCCTCCACGGCCGCGACGAATCCTCCACTGCCCCACTGGTGCCAGCAGATCAGGTCTGGCATGCAATCGTTCTCCTTGCAGAATGTCAGGAACGGCTCGAAGTACCCCCTGCTGTAGAAGGAGGTGGCGGGCCCCACGATTTTGGTGTTGGGTTGATAGCGGCGTATCAGTCGGTAGGTGGGTTCCCAGAGATCCTTGAGGAAATCTCCGTTGGACTCCTGCCACGTCTCGTTGGATTCGTTCCAGATGACGTAGCTGTCTATGTTTGATGGATTGGCCTCCTCGTGCCGCTTCAGGACCTCCTCCACCAGCTCCAGCCACTTCTCCTGCCCTGGCCATTTGTAGGGCCAATTGGGAAGCAGGTCGGCCAGCAGGAACTGCACGCTTCCCGTGGTGCCTCTCAACCTTTCGGCCACCACGAATCCATCGCCGAAGTCGTGTTGGTTGCTTGACAACGCCGAGGCGGGTTGGCAGAACACGTTGGGTTTGAGGGGTGCGACCATCTCGTTGATGTCCACCGGAAGTTTCTCCGTCAAGCCGTAGAGGGAACCGGAAGCGCAATGGGTCGCGGGGCGGATCGTGTGTGTCAGATCCACCGTCAGCGTGTCCGCGGCGCCCACGTCCGTCAGGGGAACGCCCGCCATCAAAGCGGTTATTGTGATTATTTTAGCGAAACCATTCATACTCATATCTGCGGGGATGGGATGGGCCGTTTGCGTCTGACCCTTCATCACCTATACGCAAATATAATTTTTTTTATTGAATCGTGAAATGGTCCGCGTCTTTGTGCACGGGAAATTTCAGGCGCATTCTTTCCAAGCGCTCCTTGGTGAGCTCTTCCGAGATGAGGAGCACCTCTTCCTTGCCGCAGCTGAGCAGGCTATTGCCCAGCGGATCGAGCAGTACGGATTCGCCTCCCTGTGCGCCGTAGGGGTCCTCGCCTACCCTGTTCACGCCGCAGACGTAGGCCATGTTCTCGATGGCGCGGGCGGGTAATAGTCGGGACCATGAGGAGATCCGGGACTCCGCCCAGTTGGCGACGTAGAGGATGAGGTCGTATTCGTTGCCGACGTTGCGCACGAAGACGGGGAATCGGAGGTCGTAGCATATCTGCAGGCAGATGTTCCATCCCTTGTAGGGGACGATCACCTTCTCTTTTCCGGCGCTGTAGCTTTCCGCCTCGGTGCCTGGGCTGAAGAGGTGGTGCTTGTCGTAGGTGCGCACATCGCCGTCGGGGGTGATGAAGAGCCCGCGGTTGTAGTGGCGGTTGTTCTCCTCGACAATGAGGCTGCCGTATAGGGCGAGGTCGTATCGCTGGGATATCTCCTTCAATTGTTGGATGACAGCGCCTTCCATGGTGGTGGCCAGTTCGGCCGCGTCCATGCAGAAGCCCGTGGTGAACATCTCCGGCAACACCAGGAGGTCCGCCTCTTGGGCACGTTCGGCGAGTTGTTCCACCTTCCGCAGGTTGGCGGCTTCGTCGCGCCATGTCAGGTCCATCTGTGCGATCGCTATTCTCATCGTGCGTTATATGGCGAAGGATTCAGGGTGTTTGCCCTGGAATTGGGTGTAGTATTGCTTGATGTATTGGATATCGGCCGCCTCGTCGTCCGTCGGGATGAAGATCTCGTCGATGCCAGCCACTTTCCTGCCGTAGTCCAGATAGACCAGCAGGATAGGCACGTTGGCGTTCTTGGCGATGTGGTAGAAGCCCATCTTCCATTTGGGGTTCGCCTTACGGGTACCTTCCGGTGTGATGGCTATGCGTATCTTGTCGCGCTGTTGGAACTCGTTGACCAACTGGTTGACAAGTGAGGTGCTGTGTCCTCGGTTCACCGGCACGCCGCCCATTGGTCCCATGATATAGTTGAAAGGGAATTTGAACCACTCTTTTTTGATGAGGAAGTTCACCTTGCCATCCCCTTCAAACGCTTGGTACATGATTTCTCCCATGATGAAGTCCCAATTGCTCGTGTGGGGTGCCACGACGAAGATGCATTTGGGAGGAATCTCCACGTTCAACTGCGCCTTCCACCCGATTCGATTGAATATAAACTTACAAATTTTCTTTAATGCGCTCATAGTATCTATTTATAGGCGCGAAAATAGGAAAAAAGAATTAAGAAATTAAGAGTTATGTGTTAAGAGTTGAGAGGTATGTGTCGTATTTGGGGAAATATTTCATGCTTCGATTTGAAAGCGCTTGAAAATGAGGCGTTTGATGGTTTTGTGAGTTGAACTGGCTTATTCTCATAGCTATAGTCCTAATTCATGGAAAAAATGTGTAAATGCTTTATACTGAGCTCTATATCAATGCTGTTTGATTTAGAACCATCAACATGTAAAAAACTTTTTTATTTTTGTGGCAATACATCCAAATAGCAAAAGATGTTAGATTTATTAATTGGCATATTTCTTCTCTATGGCTTTCTCGGTATAGCGATGCTTATTCGTGTGCCAGTGGAATTAGCTATCATTGTTTATTCGATTCTAGGTGGTATCGTGTTCTATAATGTTTTCCAAAACAAAGCGCCTGCACATACCAAGCGGAATAGGATCATTGCCATTGCCTTTTTCTTGGCATTATCCTCTATCATTTACTTCCTAGTCAAATTTAGCGGAATGAAGAATAGCAACGTGGTTGCAGTGTCTGCTTTTTTAATATCATATATATTCACTTTTCCGATATTGGGAGCTGAATTGGCTTATGGAATCTCCAAATACAAAGTTTCCGTACATATCATACGTAATTGCATCATCGCTTTCTTATTTGTCTATAATGCACAGTTTGTATACGTTATAACCCAGGAGATTGATAGTTGGTACGGAATCTCATACGATAGGATTTTACATGATTATATCAGCGTCAAAACGCCATATGGAGAATTCGCTGATAGTGATGACGACCTCATGCACATAAAAATATATGACAAGAATGGTGATTATAATAAAATATATATCTACGATGTGGCTGAATACGATCAATATATTGTTGTTACAGACAGGGGTGGCTCATACATACGCATTGATAATCAATCAAATGTCACTGTGGCGTCATCGTTGTCCGAGTTGCCGGAAAAAGTACAACAGAAGGATTTCGTGGCAGCTAAAAGATATACAGAAGATTTGTATTGGAAAGTCCACAACGACAACCATCTCTACGTAGTCAAAGGCCTCATCTCCATCCTATTGTCTGCGTTGGCTACCGCATTGGAATATTTTCTATTCAGAATAGTGAAGAAGGGGATACGGAGGATTAAGAGGAACAAATGCGATACAACCGTATAGAGGATCGATCGTATTCGAAAAATCCTAAACTCTTAATTCTTAACTCTTAACTCTTAATTCGTATCACCTTTCCCGGCACTCCCACGACCACCGCGTTCTCCGGCACAGGTTTGTTCACCACGGCGTTCGCTCCGATCTCCGCGTTGTTGCCCACGGTGATGCCTCCGAAGACGATGGCTCCCTTGTGGATCATGACATTGTCTCCGATGGTGGGCACGCCCGGGTAGTGGTTGTTGCCTCCGCCGATGGTCACTTGCTGTCCGATGGAGACGTTCTTACCGATCTTCGCGTCCTGGTGGATCACCACGCCGATGCCTCCGTAGCCTAGTTTCGTGCCTGCGCCGATCTCACATTTGTAGGATACTTTGCTGTTGTATATCAGAAAGATAAGTAATGTGATCAGGCTCGGCAAGAAGGGTATGTGGTGGAGATAGAGCCATCTTGATATGCGATAGAAGAAGATTGCGTTGATCATGGTTGATTGGTTTTATTCTAGGTTTGACAGTATTTCTTGGATTGTTGTGAAGCGGTATCCGTTGTCGTTCAATGTTTTCAGCAGGAACGTGTAGCCTTGGTCTCCCATGTAGCTCTTGGGATGTCCGACCAGTGTGTAATATCTCCTGTCGGTCTGTTTCTCCATCTCTGCGAGGAAGAGGTTGTGCACCGCTTCGGGCAGTAGGCAGTAGTCCCATGTCTGGCACTCCTTCTCGAAGAAGAATTTTATCTTATCGGACAGGCTTCTCTTTCCCTGCTGCGCCGATTGGGACATCTTATTGGTATAGAGTTCCTTGGCGTGTTGGGTGTTGGATAGTATGCTTTTCACTCTTTCCCAGGAGGCGTATTTGCGCCATCTGGTGATATCCAGACTGCATACGGGCAGTTCGTAGAGCCCTGTTTTGCTTTGTGTAGGCTCCTCCAGTCTCTCCGCCACGCTCCAGATCCCTTTCTCCTTCGGCAGGGAGCGATAGTCGTATTCGGCTTGGTAGCCTTGGGTGAATCCGCCTGGATAGAGGGAGCTGTCCAGCTTCAGTCCCACCTTGCGCATCGCTTTCACGATCTCCTCGGAGGGGTATGCGTTGTAGCTTCCCGCGCGCAAGGCTGTGCAGTGGTAGTAGGGTTTCACTGGCGTGATGAGTTGCTCCAGCGTCTCCTTGCCTTTGCGTAGTAGACCGACCATCGAGTATTCCCCTTCTCTGTTGTATTGGCTTAGCTTGTGGGAAGTGTCGTCCACGACCCATCCCTTGTCTGTCCATTGTGCGTCCACCCATTGCGGGTGGAGGTGTAGTTGCACGTCGTGGCCTTCCCTGACCGCTTCTAGGATCTGTTTCTCCATGGCGGAGATGGGGTCTTGGTCGTAGCCCATCTTGTTGCCGCGCTCCCACTCCTCCTTTATGCGCCAGTACTCGACGACTTCGAAGAAGATGGTCAAGTGGGCGTTGTGCCGTTTGGCTATCTTCAATATATGGTCGGTCGGCTCGACGATCTGGTGGAACACGTCCCCCTTTCCGTTGCCGAACAGTTCATAATCTAGTGTTAGAATTATCTCTTTCATAATGTTTTCAATCTTTTTTACGTGTGTGTCCCAAGGCGAATTCCTTGCGTGCCGCCTCTACCAACAACGTATTGTCTATCATGTACAGGTTGTCGTATCCGAAGCGGACGGATTTCCTGATCGGTTCCGGGAAGCGTTTGACGAATTCGCCTCCCATCATTGTCTGTGCGCATTTGGCGGGGTCATGCACCTTCGTGTGGCAGATGATTTCCTCGCCATCCTTTGTCCTCAGCGGCACATCGAAGATTCCCTCCGCATAGTAGAGCGTCTCTTCCTGTTGGTATTTGTCCTCGATCGCGTGGAACATCGGCAGGTTGACCACACCGAGTGAGAGCGATTTGGAGGGTTTCGCCGCCAATAGCCTCCCGTAGGGTGTCTGGTCGCCGTAGGGGTCCACCGATTCGTAGTGGAGACTGGCGTACTCCTCCGCATCCTTGCCCCACACGCATACCGCCTTGGTGGGGTGTGCGCTTTTCGTCACGCCTTCCATGTGGGCGAATACATTGGTCATGACACCCATGCCCGAGGTGGTGTTGTTCATGTCGAACGTCGCTCCACTTTTGACCCATTCCATCGAGCTGACGGGAGGGTAATAGGGCATCATGATCAACCCCTCCTGCCCCACTATATCCATCAGTGCGCGGATGGCGTCCTCCGGGGTATAGCCTTCCGCGTTGAGGTTGGCGAAACTGGAGGTGACGAACACCTTGTCTCCCGCTTGGAGACCGAGCTGAACGGTGAGAGCCTCTTTGAAATCCGACAAGGAGGTTTTCTCCGCATGTTTCAGCATGTTCCGCACCCGTCGGATGTCCCGTTTCGCCTCGCTGATCAACGATGGGGGCAATATGATTCTCAGTATGTTTTTAACCATTATATAAAATATACCTCTAAAAGTTCCTCTCCCGAAGAAGAGGTGGTCTGTACCCTTGGTTGTCCCCTATTCGACGATGCGGGTCAGTTCCATCTGGTCTTCGTGGCGCTGGCCGACGCTATCGGCGCGCAGGGCGCTCCAGTACATCTTGTCTCCCTCGACGGAGATATCCCAGCATTCGCGGGAGTCTCTTACGGGATCCAGGGCCTGTTTGCGCATGGCGAGCCATGTCCCGTCGACCATGTATTGGTTGGTGGTGGTATGGTTCACCACCCATTCGTCGTTGATTGTGTCGCGGTCGAAGCTGAGGAATGTTCCGTCTTCACGGAAGTCCCAACGGTGGTCCGTGACGCCCGGGATGCCCGGTAAGGCCAGCTTACCCTCCCAGAGGCCGACGATATCCTTGCTGAAGTCTTTGTCGATCTTCCTGTATACGATGAAATGGCTTTGAGCCGTGTCTGAGGAGGAGTGAATCTGCTTCACGTTGGCGGTCATCTGCTCCTCGGTGATGGTCTCGACGTTTGAGGTCACTTTGAGGAAGGCCGGCTGGGCGGTGTTGATGTTTTCCGTGATGTCGTTGCCGTAGATGGAGCAGGACATCGGTTCACGCTCCATCCAGCTAGGCTTTTGCGCGGAGTCTGAGGCGCTGCGGAAGGCGGTCCACCCCTCTTGGTAGGTGACGACCTGCTTCTCGTTGGTCAGCACCGGCACGTTGTCCACTGTGGCGATCTCCCACTTGCCCGCCATTTTAAGTTCCACCTCCTCTTGTATGGGATAGACCTTCTCCACGTATTCCGCCGGTTTTTGGCAGGAAATCAGAGATGTGGCCAATGCTACCCCCAATGTAAGAAACCGTCCGTTCATTATCTCCAATCCATTTGTTTTGGCTAGCAAAGTTATCTCAAAAAACCTTAACAGCAAAAAAGAATATGAAAAAACATTGCGAATTATGACACGTCAGGATTGACCCCGTCGAACTACGTTTCATAATTCTTAATTCATAATTCATAATTCTTAATTCACTTATAGTATCCCCCGTACCATTCCGCGAATCTGCGCAGTCCCTCCTCGAGGTCGGTGGACGGTTTGTATTCGAAGTCCCGTTCGAGTGCGGAGGTGTCCGCGTAGGTTTGGTAGACGTCGCCGGGTTGCATTGGGAGGAAAACCTTCTTAGCCTCTTTGCCGAACTGTTTCTCCATGGCTTGGATGAAGTCCATGAGGCGTACAGGGTTGGAGCAGCCGATGTTATAGATCTTATGGCGTCTGCCGTCTTCCTGGGGTTTCGGTCTTTTGCCCATGATTCGGACGATGCCCTCGACGATGTCATCGACGAAGGTGAAGTCGCGGAGCATGTCGCCGTGGTTGAACACTTTTATCTCCTTGCCGCTGCGGATGGCGTCGGCGAAGAGCATCGGGGCCATGTCCGGGCGACCCCACGGACCGTAGACGGTGAAGAATCGCAGGCCGGTGCTGGCGAGGTCGTAGAGTTTGCTGTAGCAGCTGGCCATGAGCTCGTCCGCCTTTTTCGTGGCGGCATAGAGGCTGACCGGGGTGTCCACCCTATCCTCTTCCGTGAAAGGGGTCTTGGCGTTACCGCCGTAGACGCTGGAGGAGGAGGCGTAGACGAGGTGTCTGACGTTGTTGTGGCGGCAGCATTCGAGCAGGTTGGCGAAACCGAGCAGGTTGCTCTCGATGTAGGCGAACGGGTTCTCGGTGGAGTAACGCACGCCGCATTGGGCGGCCAGGTTGACAACGCAGTCGAAGTGGTGCTGGACGAATAGTTTCGGCAGTTGCTGCCGGTCCTGGAGGTCCATGCGGACGAACTTATAGTTGGGTTTGGTCTCGCTGCAGATGTGGACGCCATACGGTAGCATCGGGTCCACCACCCCAGATTCGGCCAATCTCGCGCGCTTCAGCGATACGGAGTAATATTCATTCAGGTTATCCAGTCCGACCACTTCGTGGCCCTCTTCCAGCAAACGTTTCGTCAGGTGGTACCCTATGAATCCCGCCGAACCTGTCACTAAGATTTTCATATACAATCAATTGGTTTAAAAGTTAATAATTCAGGTTAAAATCGTAGATAGATTGTTTGGGGTAAACGCCAAACATCATTCGGTACAAATATAGGAAATGTTTTTTTATTTGTCAATTTATCGGCGGTTTTTTTCAATATGCGGGGGTGGGTTGTCGGGGTGTTGTCGAACTACCGTTTCATAATTGACTTCGTCGAACTGAAAATTCTTAATTCAAAATTCATAATTCCTAATTATCAAGTGTCGTCCCTTCGGGACTCTCTGTCGCCCACCCTTTGTCTAACAGGGGTTCACACCCCTGCCTGGGGGATGTCGCCCTTCCAGGGCTTGGGGCAATTAGACCATCTGCCACTTGCTCTTAACTATTAATTAACTACGGCGAGCTATCGTTTCTTAATTTATAATTCAAAATTCTTAATTAAATTCCTATCTTTGCCACATTTCGAGTTTGATAGGAAAGATATCACGACGCGGAACATATGGATTTATTTTTTCAAAAACCTAGGCAATATGGAATTTATAGACCCATCTGTATATGAGCGGGCTGACGAAGGACTTCGACAGCTCATCAAGCGCGCCGAGGTGGGAGCCCTCAGCGAGAAGGAGTATGACCAGTACGAGGCCAGCATGAAGCTCCTTGCCGACGAGATCGACATGGAGAAGCAAGGCTACGAGCGTGGCATGGCGGACGGTATGCAGCAAGGTATCGCCCAAGGTATGCAGCAAGGTATCGCCCAAGGTATGCAACAAGGTATCGCCCAAGGTGTGCAGCAAGGCATCGCCCAAGTCGCCAAAGAGATGAAACAGAACAAGATGCCAGTGGAGGTCATCATGGAGGTGACACATCTGACGAAGGAGGAGATTGATAATCTGTGATCATTCTGATGCAATATGGAATTTATAGACCCATCTGTATATGAGCGGGCTGACGAAGGACTTCGGCAGCTCATCAAGCGCGCCGAGGTGGGAGCCCTCAGCGAGAAGGAGTATGACCAGTACGAGGCCAGCATGAAGCTCCTTGCCGACGAGATCGACATGGAGAAGCAAGGCTATGAGCGTGGCATGGCGGACGGTATGCGGAAAGGTATTGCACAAGGTATGCAACAGGGTGTTCAGCAAGAATCCATCCGCATTGCCAAGGAGATGAAACAAAATAAAATCCCGACAGATGTCATTTCGAAAATCACACATCTACCGGAATCAGAAATAGATAATCTGTGATCCCTCCCAACGAGATAAAAAAAGCAGCGAAATGTGATCGTTCGCTGCTTTTTCCGTTTGGTTAATTAGCTCATCGCCTCCTATTCAGGCTTTCTTAATTGACTTCGTCGAACTGACGTTTCAAAATTCAAAATTCATAATTCAAAATTCTTAATTCCCCTAGGGTGTTGCCCTAGGCTATATGTGTTGCGCTCTTTCAGAGCTGGGTTGTGCGCATCATGTGGGGATACGCATTCCCAAAAATTGCCTTCGTTGAACTGACGTTTCTTAACGTCAAAATTCAAAATTCAAAATTTAAAATTCTTAATTCTCTCACGGCTTGATCCTCAACTCCTTCAGCTTGTACAGGAACCTGCACGCCGAGGTGAAGTAGTCGGATTTGACGCCGTTGCGTTTGAGGGAGGTGTGGTGTTCCTTGAGCACCTTGAGGTGGCTGCGGAGGCCGGAGGTGGAGATGCCGCCCGTGCGCATGGTGACGAAGTCCAGGGGCAGGTATTTGGTCTTGATCTTACCGAGGTAGATGAAGCGGAGGAGCAGGTCGAAGTCCGCCGCGATGCGGTAGCGCTTGTCGAAGGTGCCGTAGCGGTCGTAGACGCTTTTGCGGCAGTAGAAGGAAGGGTGTGCGGGCATGAAGCCGAAGCGCATCAGGGAAGGGCGGAAGACCTTCGAGGAGTAGTATCGGACGCAGCGTTCGAGGTTTTCGGGCGACACGTAGTGCACGTCGCCATAGACAGCGTCGAGCATAGGGTCGCGCATGGTGTCGGCGACCATTTGGAGGACGTTGTCCGCGGTGTAGTAGTCGTCTGAGTTGAGGATGCCGATGATGTCGCCCGTCGCGATGGCGAGGCCCGTGTTCATGGCGTCGTAGATGCCCTTGTCGGGTTCGGAGACGATGATGAGTCTGCCGCCGAAGCGGGGCTCATACTCCCGGCAGATGGCGAGGGTGTCGTCTGTCGAACCTCCATCCTTGACGATCAGCTCGTAGTCCCGGAAGGTCTGTCTGAGCACGCTCTCCAACGTGTCCCGTATGGTCTCGCCACTGTTATACGACGTGGTGATGATCGATATCTTCTTTGCCATATGAAACTTTACACATTAACGGCTTACATCCTCAATTCGGTTAATTTTTTGACATTTTTTATCCATCCGTGCAGATTTCTTCTGCATTTTTATCCTGATTATACTTCAATTGATATTTGGGTGACACATTATACACTTATCTCTGCAAACGTACGATTTATTTACTTTTCTTGCAAACATAAATACATTGTATTTTTTCGATTTATTCTTTTCTTATGTGGGGTCAAATAATTCATGACCATATTTTAGTTAGTTGATTCCATATTTTTGACATTGTATATTCCTCCCTAACTCTATGTTTTGCATTTTCGGAAAACTCCCTTTTTTGGATTTCGTCGTTTAATATTCTGTTTACACTATTTTTTACAAATTCTGCGTTTTGAGGAGGAAAACATATGCCACATGCATTATTATGATTAATATTTAACATTTCAGGAATTGCTCCTACGTTAGATGAGACTATAGGACATCCACAAGCCATGGCTTCTAGTATGACATTGGGAAATCCCTCTGTGTAGCTCGGAAACACAAATATATCTGCAGTAAAAAATTGCTGTAAAACTTCTTCATGAGGTATTTCACCAAAAAATTTTACCCAGTTGCCATTATTTCGTCTTTTTGCTATTGTTTCTATACTTTGTCTAATATCTTCTGTGTATTTCCCGACTATATGAAGTGTGACATTGGGTATGTTCATGCATCCTTCGACTAATTCAATTACACCTTTTGATTTTAGCACATGCCCAACGAACAATAATTGATTTGGAATTCTATTAATATTATGGTTTTTATCACAATATTTTAGAACGTTCTCTGAAAGTGGATTGGGTAGATAGGCCACATTCTTAACACCCTGTTTTTTTAATGCGTCTAAGGATTTTCCATCCATTACAATTGGAACATCAACCTTTTTGGCTATTATAAGCAACAACTTCCATTCCCAATTATTTTGTTTTTGTAACTCGGGGATTCTTCCGAAATGAAAATGAAGAACTGTTTTTATATTGTTTTTTTTAGCTATATAGATGAGTATAATATCCTTAAATAGAGATAAAGATGCACTTGTACATAAATGAATCACATCAGGATGTTCTTGTTTCATTGTTTTTATTGCGAGTATAAATGATGATTTTAATTCTCTTATAGCGCTTATTATTCGAGAAATAAAATCATTTGTTACTTCACCCACATCCCTACTATAGCGGTCAAATGATATTGGAATTAGTTCAACATCATCCATGCCATATTCTTTCCAATAACTAAAAACATAATTTCCCCAGGTGTTTATACCACCTTTTATAACATTGTGCGAATTAAGATATGGAGAGCAAAATAATACTTTCATTCTATTATATTAGTATATCTTTTGATGAAAAGTTCTTTATTTAAAAGCCGTTCTGCAAGACCTCTACAATTATTCCTGTATGTTTTATAGTGGGTTTCATCTAATTGTAATATTAATTCAATTTTTTCTGTGATATCTAGAATATTATTGGGATTGAATAAAATGCCATTAAATCCTTCTTTTACATAAAGATGATTGTCACAAACATCACTACATATTACAGGAACACCAGTAGAAATGGCTTCACATATAACGTTAGGTGTTCCCTCATAGAATGACGGGAGACAAAAATAATCAGCTTCTTGGTATTTTAAATGAATATCCTTTGTCTTTGGAAAGAGTGATATATAATCTTGAACATTATACGTTTTTATTAATTGATAACACTTTCCGAGATAATCTTGGTATTTATTTTCGATTCCATACCAAGAGAAATGACATTTAATACTTTTCTTTTTGAGGAGCGATATTGCTTCAATCAACCCTAATGTATTTTTAGATGGCCAAATCGTTGCTACAATCAAAATTTCTGGAACAGATCTTCTTTCGTGTTCCACATAATAAAACTTGTCTAAATCTACAAAATTTATTATGGTATAGATTTTTTTTGACAATTTTGGATAATGAGACTTTATCCATTTTTCTTGTGTAAAACTATTAGGAACGATTAAATCAACCCATTTATACAAAAAAAAGCGAATACGTTCATTTGTGCCAATAGATTGAGTTGTATTACGTTCACTTACAATCAATTTAAATTTACATCCTAGTATACGAGTTAAACATGCAATCAAAGATGGTGTTTCTTGATATGCAATTATACAATCTGGTTTTTCTTTCATGAAGAATCTGCGAACTGCCCATATTCTTTTTTTTTTGTTCTCCGCATTGGGAATTAATTCATGACATACCCCATTATTTTCAAGTGCTTGTTTGTAGAAATCTATGTCGTAATAAGTTGCAACCTTGACCTTATATCCTATATCTTTGAGCATGATTGCTAAACCCACCAATTGCCTTTGTGCACCACCTGCGCCAAGGCTATCAGTAAATAGAAGAATTTTATTTAATGATGCCATAAGTAAAAATAGTAGCAAACGTTGAATAAAAATGTATATGAACCTAATAAAAACAATGCCAATTTGTTACTTCTTGTTCTTTCTACACTTTGATAGTAGAAACATGTTGTAATCAACAAAGGGAAGGATGCCGCATGTAATGTACGAGAAGAAATAAAATTGGCCATGGGTTGTCCCAAGAAAAGAAATGATATATATACTAATATAAATCCATATTTTTGCAAAAAAATTAGAGAGGGAGAAATTTCTTCCCGTTGCTCAATCATGTACTTTGTTGTTAATGTTAGAGTTAATAAGACTCCTGATAAATTATATATAATTCTCAGTAACCCGTTTGTGTTAATTTCTGAAGCATCTTGACCCAAATATAGTTCACCCATTGATTTCACATCCTCAGAGAATGCAATTGATTCTATTAAAAGAGAAGGAACGATAGATATTATTTTGTATAAGAAAGGGAATAATAAAATACTAATCCAAATAAATTTCTTTGAGAAGGGAATAAAATATGCTACAGGTATCAACAACATAAAAACAATTATACTTCTATGTAATTGTACGCATATTATTAACGCAATAATGCTAATTAACCAATATTTATGATTAGTAGGGCGATTCCCTGTATATGCTAATGCAAATAACATGAGGGAAAGACCTAAAGATCCTCTTGTTAATGCAAATTGATAATAAATGAATATAGGAATAATAAGACCTGCTGTGTTGGAATCAATTTCAAAGCATTTTAGAGACTTGATTAGGAAGAAAGTGGCTAATCCCCAAATAATAAATCTCCATAGATAATAATTGGTGATGTTTTGTGCTAACCAAAAATAAAATGACTCAACATGTATTTTAGAATGCGTGTAACGCATTTCATCATAAATTCGGTGGTATGAATAGGTGTCAAGTTCTGCAAATGCAAATACAGAATAAGCCATCAATGAAAGTGCAATATAAAAATAATTGTCTGATATATATGAAGTTCTATAACGGTACTCATCCTTATAAGTTACAAATTGAACCATCATTATTATAATGTTGATTACAACAAACCGATAATCGGGCAAATATTCATTCATTGTACTTCGATTAGATTAATACATTCAGATGTGTCTATTTGCTTTCTAAGTCTATTAAATCTCCTAATTTCTTATTCCATTCATTAGGAGAGAATGCCCCAAACCCTGAAGCTGGGAAAAATGTTATCTCTCCAAAGTATATATTGTTATCAATATTATATAGATCTATTCGTACAAATGGAATGCTTTTAGATAATTTACGGCAGATATCCTTCATTTTTTCTAGTTGTAATGGCTTATCAACATTAGTTTTGCCATTACAAACATTGGGATTCAAACCAACGAAAACTTGATGATTCCAATCCATGTCATAAAAGTCTATAGTTTCTTCCTCATTTCGGTTACGAATAACCTGACAATATATGGGTTCCCCATTGAAACAATAAAATTTATAATCAGTCAGATCGTACAAGGGGTTATTTTGCATTTTTTTTGGAACCATATATTTTTCCACAAGAATACGTTTCTTAACGTTTTTATATGGCCACTCTCTGTATTCTCGGTAAATATCAATCTTGAGAGCTTTTTTTATTTTGTTTCTAACATCTATATAATTAAGTCTAGATTTTGCCTTGCAAACAATGATACCACAACTTCCCCCTCCATGAGTCGTTTTCATTACGAATTGTTCTGGTAAAGATGAAAAATCTACCTCTTCAATAGAATTCCAAACACCTAATGTGGGTATTATATAATCTTCTCCAATTATGTTTGAAACGTAATCTTTTACAGCGTATTTGTCAACCATTTGTGTGAATTGGGGTTGGCGATTGTATATTTTCAGCCAATTGATTTTCTCTGTAAATGTCTTAGGTTTTTTCCAATTAATCCATGTGCCCATATAAAATCTATATCGTAGAGAAATATATATTTTATCAGGAAGAAAAAAAGCTATTTTTTTTATACAAGAATCCATAAAATGAGCCTTGTCATTTATTAAATAGTGTAATGCATGCTTTATCATTTTCAAATCGAACAATTCTGATTACATATTACTAATAGGAGCAACAGCCCATATTAGTAAAAAAATTTTTAATTGTTATATTTTTTCGACAACCAATAGGCTCCTATACCAAGGAATCCTCTGCTAATAATTACCGTTATCGCAGCTCCAATATAAGAATAGAAATATACCAATGGAATAGCAATACACATTCCTATAATTGAAGAGAAAAATGTCAGATTTCTAAGAGGCTTTTCTTTGTGCTGAATGATTAATTTATTTGTGCCATATGTATAACTTAATGCTAAAAAAATGGTTGAGAAAGAGAGTATTTGCATTACAATCACTGATTTTTCGAACTCTTCACCTAACATATATTTAATAATAATTGGCGATAGAATTACTAATAGAATCGCACCTGTTACTGCGCTTCCAATACTAATTTTAGCAAAAAGACAATGTTTATCTTGTCTTCGGGAAAGGAATGGGTAGAATGCTCTTGATAAGACTGATTGTAGGTTGTAGAATATTGTTGGAAATTTATTTCCTCCATCGTATATTCCATTAGCAGATGATCCACCCCAAAATCCTAATAATAATACAGAAAAACTATTATACAGATTAGGCATTAAACTATTTATAAAAATATCCGTACTTTGTTTGATTGTAGTAAATATACTATCCCATTGTGGTTTGTAGATTCTAAATCCCCATTTGTGCAAGATCAAATATAGTGCACAAATACCACAACATACATAACCTAAAGATGTCAGAAGTGGCTGAATATAATAATCGTGTTTCTCTTTAATAAATAGAAACACGGAAATTGTGAATAAAAATTTCAATATGAGATTAAATATTGTCGTATATTTCATTTTTTCTATTGCCTGAAAGAACCATTCTGGGAATAGAATATGGCCTGGAACCATTAAAAAAGTTGTAAATATCACAAGGAAATTATTTCTAAATAAGGGTACAAACAAGACTAAAAGGAACAAAATGCAACCAGACAAAAAGGTCAATATGCATCTTGCCCAAAAAACATTACTGAATATTTGGGAGACTACTATTTTATTTTCACGATTTTGTGCCACATCACGGGTAGCGGTCAAGTTAAATCCCCAATCCGCTATAGTCTGAATCCATACGATTATGGCGGCGGCAAAAGAAACTTTACCAAATCCCTCAACACCAATGACTCTTGCCAAATAAGGCATTGTAATTAAAGGGAATGCATATCCTGCAATTTGCAAAAAAGACAAATATCCAAAATTTGCAAAAACCGTTTTTGCATCCTTACTTCTTTTGAAAGAAGAATATATTTGCCTTAGAAAATGAAACATTCTTTATTAGATTATATTCCGTAAAATTCTTTATACCACTTCACGAATTTCCTCAATCCTTCTCGCAAAGGTGTGGACGGCCTAAATCCTAAATCTTGCTCCAATGGCGTAGTATCCGCACAGGTCACCGGCACATCACCTGGTTGCATTGGAACAAGTTTCTTGTGTGCCTCAAAATCGTAATCTTTAGGCAACACATTAGTTCTTATAAGTTCTTCTTGTAGAATGGTAACAAAATCTAATAAATTTTCAGGCTTATTATTGCCAATGTTATACAATTTATATGGTGGTATAGGAAGTCCGTCTCCTCCCTCTTTTTTCTCGGGAGCATGTTGCATGACGCGGAAAACACCTTCAATGATATCGTCAATATAGGTGAAATCACGTAGGCATTTACCATAGTTGAAGATTTTGATGGTCTCTCCTGCCCTCAATTTATTGGTAAAGTCAAAATATGCCATGTCTGGTCTTCCCGCTGGACCATAAGCAGTAAAGAAACGTAGTCCTGTAGTTGGTATATTATACAATTTGCTATATGAATGTGCCATCAGTTCATTGCTTTTCTTTGTGGCCGCATACAGACTAACGGGATTATCAACTTTATCTTCCGTGGAGTATGGAATCTTTGCGTTGCAACCATATACGGAACTACTACTAGCATAGACTAAATGTTCCACTTCGTGGTGACGGCAAGCCTCCAATATGTTATAAAAACCAATTATATTGCTTTCAATGTATTCGTCAGGGTGGCTGATACTATATCTAACGCCTGCTTGTGCCGCTAAATTAACAACTACAGATGGCATGTATTTTGTGAATATTTCTTCAACGACATCTTTTTTAGCTATGGAGTTTTTTATGAACATCCATTTCCCTTTCATAGCATTTATTTCGTTCAGCCTGTGGTACTTCAAATTCACATCATAATAATCTGTAATACAATCAATTCCGATAACACAAACATCTTCAACATCTTTTAGCAAACGTTTGCAGAGATTACTCCCGATAAATCCTGCCGCTCCAGTGACTAGGATGGTCTTTCCTTTCAGATCAACGTTGTACGGTAACATTTTTATTATTAATTGTTTTTCGATATATTAACACTGGTATTTGTTAAGTATGTTTTTGATCCTTAACGCATTAGTATTGCTGTTTATTTAAGACAATATCATATCGTATATTACTAAAACTATCGTAAATACGTTTCTCCAATTTATTATATGTGATAGAAATTAAATCGTTATATATATTGTCACTCTCTTGTTGTATCCATTCCATTGTCACCTCTTCCCCCTTTTCTTTTTTTTCTTGTGCCATATGCAATAATTTTTTAGCAGCATTATTATGCAAATCGTTTAATGCATTTACCGCTTCCATGGCGATTCTTTTGCTGTTTTGCTCATGATCCTCAAGATAAATACATTCATCGTAATTACCTCTTTTGTGATATGTTCCATCAACTTTAAGACCAATTAGTTCATGAATCCTTACAGCGAATAAGGAAGAGCCAAAACTAGGATTTACACTTGTCCTATCGTCAGAAGATATATCTTTGATGGATTCGTTTCTGTAATAAAGATTAAGCACATAGAGCGCTGCAAGTCCGTGAAGTAAGTGTTTGATGCTTCCTTTCGACAACTCCTTTACGCGATTATGTTTTACCGCTTGATAAGCTTTATTCCAATCAGCGGAACTAGTTCCTCGTTTATTAGCCTTGAACAAAGGTCTAAGTATTATATTTTCTTCCTTCTCCAAATAGATTGCAGGAGAAACCACAGAAACAATCTTCTGGTCAAGTTTCCACAAATTGTTAAGATGCTCCATACAAACTGTATCGAAGTACATATCTGCATCGTCCATCATTTTTCCTCCATTGGACAAATACAGATCTTTTGATAAGGCTTCAATCTCTATCACTGTGCGTATCAACAAATCAGCAATCTTCATAGAATACACTTCTTGCTGTTTGTCATTGATATGTATCGTGTCCGCAATTGATAAAAAATCACGTTCCAAATTCAAATATACTTGCCAATAAAGTTGTGTCATTGGAGTTCCTTGGTTTTTAGTCCATTTGTGTTATGGCGCTTTATTTATAAGTTATTATCCACACCAACACATTCAAAACTATGACGACATAGTTCAGAACGGCTCCAGCTTTCAGTTGATTGGACTGAGGTAACATTGTTATTTATTGATTGGGAAACGATGAGACGCGAAATGGATCACATCCCATTGATTGTCGGTTTATATATATCAACATTCTATTTTTCAGTGCGTCGACCGATAGGGTTGTATGACTCGAGAGGAAGTATGATATTTTATTTCTTTTGTAACGACGATAACTTCTTAATTAATTCTGATATACGTTCTTTAGTTACTTCTTCTACTTTCTCACTGTTTTTAACTTCTTCAAGTTCTCCTACTAAATTTTCAAGCATTTTTTTGTTGTCTGTAACAAGATGATCAAGAACTTTTACTACCGTGTCTAAATCATCCTCATTGATAATCTTATCTTTCATTAGTCGAACAACTTCTTTCTTTTGAGAAGCGTCTCCATGCTTTAAAACAAGAATCAAAAATTCTACATTGTCCTTGTATGCACCGGCTGTATCTTTATTAAAAGTGGTTACTGCATATTTTGCTACAGATGTTGGCAACTTATTAATTGTTTCGCTATCCAATTGAGAAACATATTTTGTCACTATATCTAATAGTTGATCATCCTCAACCAACTTTAGAATAAGCTTTTCAACGTTATTATTGGTAACATTATCAATCAAATTGTTTATTTTATTCCTAATTGTTCCCTCTTCTAACATCAGACTACCATCACTTTGTCGAGATAATATTATGTAATACTATCACTTATTAGACCAGTTACTGTTAATTCTTAGTTAAACAATAACCTTTCCCCCTAGGGGGAAAACGGCCGAAATTTGCGAATCAAGCCACTTGCGGTATTCCTGGACAAAGATACATTTTTTTTGGAATCTTATGCTCAATACCTTGGTGTGGTCTTCTGTTGTTATAGTAGGTGATATACCACCTGATTCCCTCCCGCATTTTCAAACCGTTCTCAAACGGGTGAAAGTAGACGTACTCGTTTTTGATGGTACGCCAGAATCTCTCAATCCAGATATTATCCTTACAACGTCCCTTCCCGTCCATGCTGACAGTTATGTTGTGTTTGTTTAAGGCATCAATCCACTCTTTGCAAGTATATTGGCTGCCTTGGTCCGAGTTGAGAATTTCGGGCTCTCCATATTGCCTGACGGCACGTTCAAGGACCTCTATTGCGTTGCTTGAATCCAGTGTGCTATAGAGCCCCCATGAAACGATGAAACGGCTGTATACATCAATGATCGCATATAGGTAAAGGAACCCTTTCTCCATCGGGATATAACTGATGTCCGTGCTCCATACCTGATTGGGGCGGTTTATGGCCAACCCCTTAAGCAAATATGGATGGACGTACGACGTCTGTCCAAGAGTACTGAGCCGGGGAGCTGGATAGGAAACATGTATGTTCATCTGCCTCATCAGTTTTCTCACCCTCCTTTCCCCTATGCGGAAGTTCGGGTTCTCCTTCCTGAGGTGCTCATTGACAGAATCCCTCATGCCCACAACGCCTTTCCCCAGGAACCTCATATGCTCCTCGTCGATGAACTTCATGATTTTGTGCGTTTCCGGGTCCATACCAACGGGTTTGTAATAGTAACAGCCTTTGCTTATGCTCAGAAGCTCCAATTGTTCGTTTAGACTCAGTCCGCCATGTGGGGATATCAATCGTCTGCGGGCATCGGTATCCCCAACGCTTTTGATGCCCGCTTTGCAAAATCCAGCTTCATCTCCAGACGCCCAATTTTGCTGTAGCACTGCTCTAATTCCTTGTCTTTCGCATCGTCCTTCTTCTTCTCCGTGAAGGCTGCCGATGCGTTCTTTAGAAACTCGGATTTCCAGTTGGAAATCATCACACTTGACACATGAAATCTCTCTGACAACTGTGCCAATGTCTCTTGACCCTTCAATGCCTCTATGGCAACTTGGGCCTTGAACTCCGCCGTGAAATTTCTTCTTTTACTTTTCATGCCTGCTAATTTAAGTTTTATTTTCTTAATTTAGCAACTGGTTCTAAAAATAGGCAGTATTATAATTATCTCCAGTATAGACAACACATTATGATTGTTGTAGTCATCAACATTTATAAGTGTAGTGGCCAAAGGTTGTATGGAAATATTTAATGAATGTATCTTTAGGGCTCCTTCTAAAACCGCATCTTGACATTTTAAGAATAATCTATTTATAGCGTTATTTATGTTAATCTCCCCCCCAGAAATACGCATTATTTCATAGCAGAATGGAACTACAATCTTAGCTTGTTCTTCGTCAATCGCATCAATGATTAAACCTCTATGTGGATTACTTAAAGGTGTATTTATAACTATATCATAAAGTGATTGTGGTTGATCTGTGAGTGAAGAAGTTTCTATAGTCTCAAAAATAGGTAATAACAGGTTAATTAGTTTTGTATACTCTCCTATGTTTTTTGCCCTATTCCCAAACAATTCTATGTACTTGTCAAATAGTGATAAATAAGTGTCACCTGAAAGCCCTTTATTATTCTTGATGCACCAAATAATATTTTTAACATGTACACGATTATCCGTGGCGGTCAGATTTTCTATTTGTTTAGTTACAAAAGAATCATTAAACAAGAGTTTCTTTTGAGTGTCTGTATATGCTATATCAAAATCTATAGGATGTTTCACATAATAATTCCCAACTAAATTGGCTATTCTTTTACAATCTAATTCTGAATTCAGGTTGCTTAAATAACCTCTAAATATACCAACATAATTAGCATTATCATCTTGATCCTTGTTTGATTCTAAATATTCTGTAATACAGTCAAGAAGTTCTATCATACCCAAAAATTCCATTTTGTAGGCCATATAACATAATTCATTTGGACAACTGGTGTGAGGTATGGCATCAGAATAGGAAAATACAAATAATTCATTTATTTTATGCAATGTTGATTCATCAAAAACATTCGCTTTATATAGTTGACAATAAAAGTCAATCCATTGTGTCGTTTGTGATGTTGCTCCGTATTGGACATCCATCTTCATTGATTCAATAGCATAATCAACTAGAATTGCTTTCTTTTCACTATTTGTATTTGCAAATTCATTTACCTTGTCGACATCGAATGTGCGTACAGATTTCTGTATATCGTCAGGCAAGTCATTGAAAATAGAGGATGTATTAGTAAATATTCGATGCAATGCATCTAACGGTGTTCTCTTTATAATACCACCACTCACTCTCATAAAAGCATTCAGCGTTTCACGACTACTTCCTTTCTCATTTGTGTATTGGCGAATAATGTTTAAATCTTTCGCCGTTTTTTTGTAAAAATCAGGGTATTCTTCATGCAAAATCAAAGCGACACAGATGGCTGTTTCGTTTTCTTTTGCAAAATCGCCTTCATACAAAGCCAACTCTCCACTTAAATTATTAAGCAATTGAATTATTCTTCGTGGATTATCAGCAAACTCTTTAGCTACTATTGCTAAAGTATCATTATTATAGCCAAGTTTATTTTTTGTATTAATCTCATGGGCAAAATGATGCAGATCAGTTTCTTGATGGGGCTTAATACGTAGTGTCACATTAAAGATTTTTCTTAAGAACTCATCTTTCTCTTTATATATGTTCGTTTCATCTTCTGCACCTTTATTCGAACGACGGAACAAATGTTTTTTTAATGCCTCATCATCTACTGGAACTATAAAAACCAAATTGTATTCCTCATCACTCAAAAAAGTCTTAATATCTGTCAGCAACTGATATGCTATATCGCTTGGACATCGGTCGATATTGTCAATTACAATGATTAGTTTTTCTATTTTATTTTTGTCACCATCACTTTTGCCGTCATCTTTTTTTTGTTTTAGGCATTTACTCATCATTTTTTTGAAGCAGGCTTCAAACTGCTCTGGAGCAAACAATGTGGGTTTATTTACAGTTAGCCTCAAGTCATAAAAACAACCATTAAAAAGAGCTATTAGAAAAGTTCCAAGAGTTGGTATAGCTATTTTCCATTCTATTTTTACTTTGGGCAAGATAAATATAACAACAATACTCAAAATGAGTAAAACAACTCCGGCAAGAAATAATCCTTTGGCACTTAACTTACTTTTAGGTTTCGCTTCTATCGTTTCTGACTGATAAAAACGCATCATTTCGTCAGTCTGTTGGATTCCCAGCTCTTGTTGGACTTTCAAAAGAAACATCCTGCGAAATGAATCATTAGCATATTTCCATGCATCATATGTAATGAACTTTACACCTTCTTTTCCTATCTTTTTCTGTGCCGTTTTAATAATAGAAGACTTTCCCGTACCCCAACCGCCAAACACACCTATAGTGAAAGCCTTGTTTTGTGGTGCTTTCTTTATTAAACTAACAAGATTATCGGCGTAAACGCTAGTTTTTAATAAATCGTTCGAAGAGTCAAGTTCTTGCTCTTGGTCTAGTATAAAAGCATTCATTTCTTTTTGTTCACCTTCCGCTACTCCTTCCGCATGTCCTTCCCTTTTCCCTAATCCGAAGTGGTAGTCAGGGTCGAAGTGGTTGGAGTAGTCGACGTCCTGCCAGAACTTGTCGTAGGCGAGGATTTGGGCGTCCGTGTAGACGGAGCGTTCCACGATGCCGAGCGCCTCCTTGATCTCCTCGGAATTGAGCATCTCTTTCGGCACGACGGTCGTCTGCTCGTCTATCTCGGTCAGGAAACGCAACCAGAGCGCCATCATCCGCTTGTCGGAACCCGACATGGGTGTGAACTTCGGCAGCTCCACTAGTATGATGTTGAGTCCTTCGATGATGCGGTCGGGGTGTCCGTCCTCCGTCAGCATGTAGTGGTGGTAGAAGTCCTGCCCGTAGTAGGGGCTGCACTCC
>JAFZPM010000048.1 GCA_017550335.1 Paludibacteraceae bacterium | reverse complement strand
TGGCTATCGCGGCGGGGTCCCACCTCTTCCCATTCCGAACAGAGAAGTTAAGCCCGCCGGCGCCGATGGTACTGCGTATAGTGGGAGAGTAGGTCGCCGCCGTCTTCGGGGTCAATCCTTTCGGGTTGACCCCTTTTTTTTGTGCCTGCCCCTCGCGGAGGCTTGCTCCCCTCACGGAGGTTTAGATGATTTCAGGCTGGGTGATCAGGTCTATCCAACCATCGGTAAACTCATAGGCGAGACCATCTTGTGCCAATGGGAACTCGCAAAGCCATGCGATTCGTCCTTCCTCCGTCATGTACAGTTTGGAGAAATCCACCATCGGCATCACCTTCTCTTTGTCTACATTCTCTTTCTTCATGGATTCCGGAACATCATACTGAGATTCGAATTCATCGTAATAGGAAAGATAGTGACCTAATGTTATCTCTTTTATTTCCTCCCAAAGCGTTTCGTTAAATTTGAGATATTCTCTGTAGGACTTTCGCATCACGTCAGTAATCTCTTTTTCTCCATCACTGATGTCGATGGAGAATGGCAATGTGCGAACCTCTCCCGCTAGTCTGACTATGACGGTGGAACTCAATCCCAGGTAATCCTTAAAGAAAACCCCCATCTCCTTATCTATGATAACATCATCTGAGGTCAAGCCTGCTAAATCTCCCCTGTCCATGACATAAGGACGGTCTTTAGACAAAAGAATATCCACATAGTCTTTGTCCCATTCGGTGTAGCACGTCCATCCGAAATTTCCTTCCCTGTCTATGCAAAGCTTCTTGGGTAAAATGGTCTTCACGTTAATTGGAATCCCCAATTTCAGCATCTCTTCGGCTTTCTTTTCGCTTCCCACATAGACCGACAACATCATCTTTGAGAAGGCCTTAAATAGCTCATCTTTCTTCTGCGTGTAGGTGATGTAAGCTTGTCTCTGTTCTGTGGAGATTCCCTCCTCAACGCTTCCTTTTAGCTCTATCTCTAGGTTCTCCAACTCACCATAGAATTGATGTTGCTCCAACCCCTTCCAATGCTTATCTCCGTCGTGGACTAAGAGGCCAAGAACTGGATCGTTGAGTTTGTGGAGGTGGCGAAGCTGATCTCGTGTCTGCAAAACTCGTGGTTCTGACTCTGAGAGGAGAACCGCAAAATCTTCATCACTCCAAGAACTACCCAATGTCCATCCGAAACTACCATCCCTACAGATAAAGAGAAAGAATACTTTACACATTCTAAAAAGTGCATCCTCTGCAATAGTATCTTTTTGTTTATCCTCCTCCAATTCAACCGCCTTGTCAATTTCTTCAAAATTCCACTTGTAATAGTCAAGAAGATAACGAGGCACTTCTTTGATGTATCGCTCTTCATTTTCCATATATGTTTGATACGCCTTCCGTTGTACATCGAGAATGCCCTCTTTTTTTTCATCCTGTATTAAAAGTTCAACCACGACATCTTTTCCTAATATGGATTTGTTCATACTTCTCCACCATACATATCTGTCAAATTCTAATTCTCCTAACACTTTATCTTCCATGATTTTATATATTTTGATTGTTATCTTCCTCTTCTTGTACCAACACTTTCACTCTGACCTTTCTCTACATTTGCACCAGTACCAGTTGTTGTATTCGATTGACCCCCGAACACTCCATCCCCAATTTATTCTTTTCCCTTACACCTCTCTTATGAGTAGCGTTTGAATGAAGGATGGATGGGATTTTCATCATGGTTTGGCAATCAGGACATGGGTTTACACCCATGCCTATGATATGCCGTCCGTACCGGACTCGTTGTAAAACATAGTTTGCCTAATTCGATGATTTTATCAATCATCGGATTTTCCTTCCCAATACCCGATTCTTTCTTATCGGAAATCGCCTCCATTGAGCAGATATTCACTTAATGAATCTGCGGCAAACAACAACTCATGCCCATGCAAGAACTGATAAATCTTTCCGTCAGGCTTCTGAACCATTACGGCATTGTCTATTCCAACCGATTCTATCACATAACAATCCATCGGAAAATCTGAAAATAACTCACGCATTTCTTGTGTCCGATCGACTGTGGATATATATGGAGCATCATCTATGATTCCACATATTTCCATGCCTCCTACTGATATCGCACCGAATTTATGCGTGTATTCTATGAATTCCTTGGCGAAGTCAACACCTAATTTTTCTGACGCTTGTGCAATCTTCGGATATTCTATTTCCCCAATTGACAATAATTCATCGGATTCACCTAACGAATTAATTGCATCTATGATATTCTGATTCATCTTTATTGATTGTTAATTGAAAATATATCGCGATTTATACTGTAATAACATTGGATTACGCAGTGAAGACTAAGATATGATCTGTTTTGACAGATGGTGGGTGAATGTACCTTCTTCTTCTACCTATTATTCAAATATAAAAATTTTTCTTTTTAATCTATGTTGTTCAGTGCTGATTTGATATTTCTCTTGTGCTATTATTGTTATTTTGACGCAAAATAATTTGTTTGTGTGATAATAATGTGTATATTTGCCGTAAAATAACTAATTACGAAGATGATATGCTGGATTTAAAGACTGGTAGGTTTGTGATTGACGCACAGAAAATGTGGGAACTTCATCCTTTTATGACGAGGGAAGCGTTCCTGCGGTCAGACTTGTTCCATTCGGACTATCTCATTAAACATAAGTCGTTTGGACTGGATGATCCTTTTTTCGGCTTTAAACCCATTGATATGGATGGCCAATGGATGTACATGACCGTCTATGTGGGCGGGCGCCATGATTGTGTGAGTCAAATTGAGTTGACCTCGATGGAGTCGTATGATTTCCGCCATCGACCGTATGATGTGGATTGGGAGTCGACGGCGTTAGGCATCAAGCGTATGCACGATGAGTTCCTGATGCGTGAGGTGGGCTTGGAGAAGAAGCATGTGTCGTTTGAGAAATTCGAGAATTGGTACAACGTGGAGTGGGGGTCTTTCCGCTCCAGTATCTGTTTGTTGCATGAGCCTGACATCTCCATTACGATCGAGTATGATAATTTGACGGAAGCGGACAGACACGAATTGGATGGGTTGCCCGATGAAATATGTTGGAGTTAATATTAAATGATATAGACTATGGAAGAAAAAATGAAGTCTGCCTCGGATTGGCAGGGCGGAGACAGGTATCCGGGTGTCGACAAGTATGAGAAAGTCGAACTGAAGCCTGGTCATGAACTTTGTGCGCTTGTTTTGATAGATGATCGGGGGAGGGTGCGCCCCAGCGAGTTTCTGTTTCCCACAAGGGCTTTGAGGACGGTGGGGGATGACGCATCGGAACTGAACCGTTTGTTGCAGGTGGCGCCATGTCAGAATAAGGAAACGATGGAATGCACCTACAAGGCGGTGCTGGCGTCGTTCAGGCTGCGGGAACCCGTCGAATTCGACAAGTGTGTGTCGACGGAGAACACAGCCTACGGGAAGGGCGGCCTGGCTCATTATTATCTCCCCTTGGAGCGCTTTGCCGAACTCGCCGACAAGGGTGCCCTGAAACGTGCGAAATTCGGGAACGAGAGTCTTACCATGGTCCTGAACCATTATGATCTCAAACCGAGGGAGTATGACAAGGTTAATTCGCGGCTTAGGCAACTCCAGTATCGCCGCAACCTCTTCTGTGCGCAGAAGGCCAAGCTGGACACCTTGGATGTCATCCAAAACTCGCCAAGGGACGCTGATGTGGAATTGGCGAAGAGGAACCTGAAAAAATTGGATGAGAACATCTCTCGCTTCATGGGAAAGATCAAGGACTCCGTGCAGTTGTATGGCAAGGTCGCTTCTCCCCTCTACGATGAGTTGAACAGACGTCTTGATGCGGAGATAAAATGCAGGGAGAGGGCGGATAACGTGCTGGTGCTGGGCAATGTGAAGACGGAGCACTCTTCCGGACAATTGTCCGAGATGCTGGGTGGGGTAAGTCTTAATATTTTGGCTGCCAGTGAGATGGATCGGATGGAGAGTGTGTCGCAGAACCTTTTCCGCAAGATCGACGACTATGGACGAAGGAACCCTCGGAATGAAATCGATGTGAGGGAACAGGGACTGGTTGATGTCATGAACATCAACCGTGTCAACGCGGAGTGTCGGAAGGTGATGGTGGATACATCGCTGAAACCGTACGACTACCAAGCCCTGGAACGTATTGTCCTGCCGAATGCGGATGGCAGGTGCGCGGAATATCGGCTGGAGGAGATCTTCTCAGAAGGCGCTGTCCGAGCCATCCGTTCGGCGCGGAACGGACAACTGACCGAACCGTTGCAGATGAAGGACGGACACACGGCGAAACTGATGATGATGGGCAATAAGGCGCACCTCTTCATGTCCCAGCCGAAGGAGAACCTCGACAACGTGATGGATAAGATGAGCTTAGGGGATACGGAGCGTAAACGGCTCCTGAATGGTGAGACGATCGCCTACAAAAACATCCATGTGAAGTTGGACAAGGATCTGAACTGCGTCGTGTCGGGTGCGGTTGGCAGACTTTCACCTTCCGCGAAAGCGCAGCCTCAAGCGCAGAAGCTGCCGGTGCCGAAATTGGGGAATCATAGGAAGAGACGAGGTCATTCGTTGTGAGCGCAGGTGCCTGTCCAACGTGTTTTACGGGAAGCATAATCTGCCTGTCGCATGAGGATCGGTGTGTTTTGCAATAAGGCCCGATTTTAAAGATACATCTTTGCTCCACATGAGGAATCGCCATGAGTTGTATCCTAAAGATGTCAATGTTTTTGACCTATACTAACTTCTTGGGGGATTCTATTGCGAAAAGAATGTTAAATTTGTATAAAATTACGAACAGATAAAATATTGGCTCGTTGACGAAAAAACATTTCTTGCGGTTTGGATTTCGTGGAATTATATGTTAAGTTTGGAATGTGACGGTTGAAAAACCTCACGTGTAATTAATGTGTATGTCAAACTAAATTTCTACGGCCATGAAAAAAGGAATCGCAATTTTCGCAGTGTTGGGTGTTTGCGCCGCCGCTGCAGTAATCTATCAAAACCACTTGAACAATACTTGTGAGTTGAGTGCTGCTAACGCTGAGCCAGAGCCTGACATGGTACTTCAGGAGCCTGTCGAAGAGAATCTTGGGTCAGAGCAATTGTTCTCTGACATGACGAGTAAGTTCACATCCGCGGAGGAACAACAAAACTTTTACGAGTGATTTATAGGTTTGTCCTTACGTGGGTAAGTTAATAACGAGTTAGTGTTTCACCTATAAGGTATGGTGCAAACGAAACAGGAGGCTCCCTATAGGCCTCCTGTTCTGTTTTTGGGAGGTCCCGTGATAGCCTCTTGTCAGGACTTGGGTAAAAAAAAGAGGCTACCCGAAGGTAACCTCTTCTGTTATGCGAGTGGAACGGCTTAAGCGTTCTTTACTTTCTCTACCACTGCCTTGAACGCCTCAGGTTGGTTCATGGCTAAGTCAGCCAACACCTTACGGTTCATCTCGATACCTGATTTGTGGATAGCGCCCATCAATTGGGAATATGACATTCCTTCCAAGCGAGCTGCGGCGTTGATACGTTGGATCCACAATGCGCGGAAGTTGCGTTTCTTATTTCTACGATCGCGGAAAGCATACAAAAGACCCTTCTCCCAAGTGTTCTTTGCTACTGTCCATACGTTCTTTCTTGCACCATAGTAACCTCTGGTGAGTTTCAAAATTTTCTTTCTCTTTGCTCTTGAAGCAACGTGATTTACTGATCTTGGCATTTTCTTAAAAATTTGTGACCGTTAGCGCCTCAATTGAATGAGAACTTCATGCTAAACAATCGATTAATACTAAGTTTCTTAACGTAAGCAAAGCAAGCTTCTTACACTCTTCATGTCGGCTGATGATACAAGCCCCATGTGAGTCAATCCCAACTTCTGCTTCTTCGTCTTTTTCGTCAAAATGTGACGTTTGAATGCATGCTTTCTTTTAATCTTTCCTGATCCGGTAAGGGCAAACCTCTTTTTGGCACCGGAATTAGTCTTTACTTTTGGCATTGTTTTGTAAATTAAATTAAACTGTGTATTAAGAAAATATCTTACTTCTTTTTCTTCGGCGAGAGTTGGATGATCATCCTCTTACCCTCCAATTGAGGGAGTTGGTCCACCTTCGCATACTCCTCAAGGTCGTTCGCGAATCTCAGCAAGAGTACCTCGCCTTGCTCCTTGAATAGGATGGAACGCCCTTTGAAGAAGACATACGCCTTGAGTTTCGCACCCTCTTGAAGGAACCCGATGGCATGCTTCAACTTGAAGTCGTAGTCGTGGTCGTCGGTCTGAGGCCCGAATCGTATCTCCTTCACCACCACCTTGGTGGCCTTGGCCTTCATTTCCTTCTCCTTCTTCTTCTGTTGATAGAGGAATTTCTGATAGTCGGCTATCCTGCAAACGGGAGGAACCGCATTCGGAGAAATTTCAATCAAATCCAACTCTAAATCGTCGGCGATACGAAGAGCCTCCTCAATCGGATAGACTCCCTGTTCTACATTGTCACCCACGAGACGAACTTCGCTCTCTCGGATTCGATCATTGATGCGATGTTGCTCTCTGCCTGTTCCGCCATTGTTGGAGTTGGCGTTTGTCTTCGCATCCGTTCTCTTGATGAATGGTTTTGTTGTTGCGATAATTATATCCTCCTATTAATTAGTTAAACTTATTGACTATCAGAAAATTGGTGCGTTCGAAAGGCTTTCCCGCCTTTCTCATTCAGCCATTCCTTCAAAATCGACTGCAAATTTAGTTAATTTTATGATATTATGTATTTTTCCTCAATTATTTTTTCCTGTTGACTTCCACATTTTTTTTCATCGCTGTCCGCTATAAATGATTGGCCCCAAAATCCTTTCCTTGAAGTCTCATCCCTCGTTTGTGCACCTGCCGTTGGCGTGTGTCGCTTATGGCTCGGGGTTTGAACGTGGTAGTTCCCCTTTCGTGTATTCCACTGATTTGCATTCGAGGAGGACGTATGGCGCAAAGTCTATGAATCCTTCTGCCTGATCAATCACGAGCGTGAGTTTGTCACATCCGCGGAATGCCCAACCCCTAATCTTGGTCACGTTTTGGGATAGCTCCAATCTTGTCAGACTCTTGCACCCGTCGAATGTGTAGGGCTCAATCAATGTTACTCCTGAAGGAATATTGATCTCCTTCAAATTGACACATCCCATAAATGCCCCGAACTCGATGGATGTGACACTCGTTGGTATCTTTATGCTTTTTAAACTGATACATCCTGCAAATGCTTCGCTTGAGATGGATGTGACGCTCGTCGGTATCTTCACGTCTGTTAGGCTTTCACATCCGGTAAATGCTCCATATCCTATCTCGGTCACGCTTGTGGGAATCTCAATGCTTTTTAGCTTTTTACACCCCTTAAATGCGTAATCTTCGATGCTGGTTATGCTCTCTGGCAGCTTTATGCCTACCAATTCTTCGCATTCGTAAAAGCAGTGGTCTTTGATGGACGTGACGCTGGAGGGTAGGGTGATGATCCCTTTTGTTTTGCTGGGAACGTGAATAATATTTGTTTTCTGATAATCGTATAATATTCCCCCTTCATTCGTGAAGTATGGATTGTCGGCGGCGACATTGATGCTAGACAACTCCTTGCACATAAGGAATGCCAGGGCCCCGATTTTTGCCACACTTGCGGGTATGTTGATGCTAGGCAGGCTCTTGCAGTTGGAAAAAGCGAATCCTCCAATTGTGGTTACACGGGAAGGTATGGTTATCTTTTTCAGTCCAATGCATGATGAAAATGCGCTCATGCCAATGTCGGTTAGTGTCGATGGCAGTTCTATGTTGGTCAATCCTTCACATCCGGCGAATGATTCGGGGGCGATGGCTGTGACCGTATATACTTTGTCGTCTATTCTTACTCTGTCGGGGATTGAAATGGATTGGAACCTCTTGTATGATTCGTCTTTGTGCACATAAACCGTACTGTCTGATAGAATCCTGAATTTCAACGGTGTGGATGATTGGTCCACCACCTCTGATGCTTTTCTTTCCTCTTCTCCTCGCATATCGTTGGTGGCCTCCATCGGTAGCCACAATGCGGATGTGATCATCAAAAGAAACACTCTCTTTTTCATATTTGTTGGTTGAATCGGTTCTGAAATGTTTATGCTTGATGGCTTTATTTAAGTGATTGATAATCAATCGTTTGCCTTGTGGATTTGTGAGCCTCTATCAAAAAAAATCGAAGGCTATCCACCTCCGATTTTTTTTAGATATTGAATCTGCTTGCTTGGGGGCTTTTTATTCGCCCTTCTGCCAGCTGTTCATCATCGATTCCACTTCCTCGTTGATTTTGGCTGCGAAATCCTCCAACTTGAGCGAACCCATGTCTCCTTCGCCTTGCTTGCGGACGGATACCTCTCCGTTCTCAGCCTCTTTCTCTCCGACGATGAGCATGTAAGGGATTCTCTTCACCTCGTTGTCACGGATCTTACGTCCGATCTTCTCGTTCCTGTCGTCGAGGATGGCGCGTATGTTGTTCTCGTCGAGGTAGGCCATTACCTTCTTTGCGTAATCGTTGTACTTCTCGCTGATTGGCAACACGACCACTTGGTCAGGCGTCAACCAGAGCGGGAACTTACCGCCGGTGTGTTCGATCAACACTGCCACGAAACGCTCCATGGAGCCGAAAGGCGCACGGTGGATCATGACAGGACGATGCCTTTGGTTATCCTCACCCACGTATTCCAGACCGAAACGCTCCGGCAGGTTGTAGTCCACTTGAATGGTACCCAACTGCCATCTTCTTCCGATAGCGTCCTTCACCATGAAGTCCAGCTTAGGTCCGTAGAATGCGGCCTCACCGTATTCCACCTTGGCTGGCATGTTCTTCTCCTTGCAGGCCTCGACGATGGCGGCCTCCGCCTTTGCCCAGTTCTCGTCCGTGCCGACGTACTTGGTCTTGTTGTTCGGGTCGCGCAAAGAGATCTGCGCCTCGAAGTTGTCGAAGTTCAAAGCCTTGAAGATGATGGAGATGATGTCCATCACGCGGATGAACTCGTCCTTCACCTGATCAGGGCGGCAGTAGATGTGCGCGTCGTCTTGTGTGAACGAACGAACACGGGTCAATCCGTGCAACTCGCCGCTCTGCTCGTAGCGGTAAACCGTTCCGAACTCCGCCAGACGCAAAGGAAGGTCACGGTAGGAGCGTGGTTGCCACTTGTAGATCATACAGTGGTGAGGGCAGTTCATCGGTTTAAGCAAGTATACTTCACCCTCCTCAGGCGTGGTGATAGGGCGGAAGCTATCCTCTCCGTAGTGGTCCCAGTGACCGGAAGTGACGTAGAGTTCCTTGTTTCCTATGTGTGGAGTCATTACCTGTTGGTAACCGAACTTCTTCTGGATCCTCTTGAGGAAATCCTCCAGGCGGAGACGAAGGGCGGTACCCTTAGGCAACCACATCGGGAGACCCTTTCCGACCATGTCGGTGAACATGAAGAGCTCCAATTCCTTGCCGATCTTTCTGTGGTCACGTTTCTTCGCCTCTTCCAACAAGGCCAAGTACTCGTCCAACATCTTCTTCTTAGGGAAGGTGATGGCGTAGAGACGGGTCAATTGTTTGCGCTTCTCGTCACCTCTCCAGTAGGCGCCCGCCAATGAGGTGATCTTGATGGCCTTGATAGGGGTTACGTCAGGCAAGTGAGGACCGCGGCAGAGGTCTGTGAAGGAACCCTGCTCGTAGAGTGTGATCTTGCCGTCCTCGAGCTCGCTGATGAGCTCGGTCTTATATGTTTCTCCTCTGTCACCGAACATCTTCAACGCATCCGCCTTGGAAATGTCCACTCTCGTGAGGGTTTGTTTCTGTGCGACGATCTCCGCCATTTTCTTCTCGATAGCGGCGAAGTCGGCTTCTTTCAGGATGGTCTCTCCGAAATCGATATCGTAGTAGAAACCATTCTCGATGGCCGGACCGATACCGAACTTCGCGTTAGGGTAAAGCATCTGGACCGCCTGCGCCATCAAGTGCGCCGAGGTGTGCCAGAAGGTGTGCTTGCCCTCTTCATCCTCAAACTTGTGCAATTTCACCGAACAATCCTCGTCGATCGGACGGTTCAGGTCGCGCACCTCACCATTTACACTAATTGAAAGCACCTCTTGTGCCAAGCGGGAGCTGATGCTCTCCGCGATCTGCATGCCAGTGGTTCCCTTCTCATACTCACGTACGGAACCGTCTGGGAATGTAACTTTAATCATATCTATAATTTTAGTTGATGGCCTACAAACGCCACCAGTGTTAAAAATTTTTAGTCCGCAAATATAATAAATATGCTTGCATTTGACAATTTGTGAGGCCTAATCGTGACGGAAATTTTGCGTTGTTCTGAACTTGTTGTAATTTTGGAAATAATTAACAATGATTGTATAATATAATTTGCTATGAATCAAAATGGTATGTTCAGGAAGGCTATTCTTCCTTTGCTTATTGTATTGATGATAGGAGGATTGAACTCCTGTAAGAAGAGTACGCCTAGCATCGAGTACATGAGTGGTGTGGTGAAAGATGTGGATGGAAATCCGATCGCCGAAGTTGAGGTGAAGTCCAATGATTATACGGTACGGACGGATGAGCATGGTATGTTCACGTTGGAACATATACAAAACACCGGTGGACGTTATGTGATGGACTTCCATAAAAAAGGGTATTTCCCTGTGGTACGTTCCGGAGAGTCCAGCTCGGTGGGCTTGGTGGAGGTTGTCCTGGTGAAGGAGGAAGTGAAGGATGTGAGTGTGAAGTCCAAGTTCTCCGCGGCCAAGGGCTCGAAGGTCTCTGTCGGTGGAATGACGGTCGATTTCCCCAAGAACGGTGTCGTGTACGAGGATGGTACTCCATGTAAGGGGGATGTGAATGTGAACGTCCTCTATCTGGACCCTAAGAAATCTACGTTCCAGGCAGCTATGCCGGGTGGCGATTTGGTCGCTCAGAGAGCGGGCGAGGAGGCCCCCCTGGTGTCGTATGGTATGGTGAATGTGGTGATGAAGGACGCCAAGGGGAAGAAACTCCAAGTCAATGAGGAGGTGAAGTCGAAGGTGACTTTCCCGATCCCGGAAGGAATGGCGAACAATGCCCCGGACCAAATGCCTTTGTGGCATTTCAATGAGTCCAAGGGCGTATGGGAAGAGAGCGGAATAGCTGTGAGGAATGGTGACGTGTACGAGGGTGAGGTGGCGCACTTCTCCTGGGTGAATCTGGATGACCCCAAGCAGTTCGTGGTCTTGAAGGGTAAGGTGAAGGATGATAAGGGGAATGCTCTCTCGGGCGTGAAAGTCATTGTGGAGCAGGTGTATGCCTATTCCGACGAGAACGGAGAGTACAGTGTGCGTATTCCGAGCGAAACGGACGTGAATGTGACCGTGCGTAAGGAGGATTACCTGAATTATGATAACGAGTTTTCCGTGTTGGTGAAGGGGCAGCCGGGCAACTCCACGTTTACACAGGACATCGTGCTGCCTTCTTTCCCTTCTGTGACGGGTAGGTTGGAGAACATGTGCGATGACAATGTCCTGTTCCCCGTCTTTTGCCGCTACGAGCGGGATGGGAAGGTGGAGTCCACTCCGTTCACTTTGCCGGAGAAGAAAGGTAATTTCTCCGTCAAGGTGCCTACCGACGCGCAAAATGTTGTGGTGCATGTTGTGGTGCCAGGCGGGGATGAGGTGACCCATGAAGTGTCTTTCACGGGAGAGGATAGCCAAATATATGATCCTATAATGGTTTGCCGCCAAAGTCTGGCGGATAGGGATAAACCTCACATCACGATGGGCGAGGATGTGGTTGCCTTGGAGGGCGATGAACTCGACTATTCCAATTTCGAAGGACATAAGTTGACCATGAGCGGTTCGGGTGTGAGCATCACTGTCCCTAATTATAAGGAGGGCGTTATCGACCAGGATGGTCAGGTCATCTGTAAAAAGCAGGGATTCGAGTCCACTTCTGCTAGAATCGAGAAGAGAAAGGTGGATAATCATGTGAGCATCCATGTCGTCGCATCGGGGAAGGCCACAACGGAAAGTGGCGAGAAAAAGGATGCTGTGCTCGAAGGTACGTACACGATACAGTATCTGTATAAGGGTCCATGCAATGATTTCTCCAAATTGTGCTGGGACTCGAAGATCCCGAACATGAGGACACCGATCAAGTATGTGAAACAACGCTTCTTGTTGGAGTTGCCTACATCGATTTTCTTCTACGATACTCCGCGGGAGTCCGATTATAAGGCCATCATCTCCGTCACGGAGAGCGACGATCCTTTCTATATGTTCGTCGGTTATGCGAATGCGGATACCACATCCCGTGGCAATTTCATCTCTGCCATGGAGGCGGCGGGCTATGTTCGCTCGGAAGAGAGAACCGAAGGTAATACGGAGTACGTGTCTTATTCGAAGGAGGACTTCAACGTTGAGATCGCATATGTCGATAAGAGCACGAACTCGTTCCTCGTGCTGGAGAACGATTCTGATGCGCCAAGGGCTCAGATGGTGATACATGTCTCTACTGGATTTAAGAAGTGGTTTAAGAATCTGATAAAGAAGTATCTTGGAATCGATTGGCTCTCGTGACGGGTGGACCGTTTCGGACGACACTCTGAAATGGTCGTTGGGGAGTTGACGCCGGGGCTCTGAAATATATATATAATATATGCTCCGGCTGAAGAAGTGATGGTCGGTTACGGTGCGTGCACTGTGACCGACCTTCTTTTTATTGGTCCTGTGCGGTGCGTTCTTAGCGCATGGATTATGTCTGCCAGATGAAGAACGATGGTTGAAGGATGATGGTTGATTTAGCTATTGATTTTAGGGTGTGGTGGATTTCTTCCTGATGATATGTCCTAACAAAAAAAGAGACCTCATTGAGATCTCTTTTCGTAGCGGATAGCAGAATCGAACTGCTCTTTGATGCGTGAGAGGCATCCGTCCTAGCCGATAGACGAATCCGCCATTTCTTTTGGAACTCTCTTGTTCCGTTTTGCGATGCAAAGGTACGCTTATTTTGGAATATTCCAAAGGATTTGGGTGTTTTTTTATGAATTTTGTTCAATTTTTTTTGTTGCCTAAATCCGTTGGAGGTGTTATTCGCTGAAAATCACCTTAGTAATAACTCTTCCCACCATGCCGAGAGTCTCTTTGCTTATGTTCTCCGGCGTGTCGTGCGTCGTGTGCCATGTGGCAGTGAAGCCTCTGTCGGAGGTGTAGTCAATGATGTCGATGGTCGGGATGCCTGCGATCAGGTTCACGTAGACGTGGTCGTCGATGAGTTGTCCGCTGATTTCGTTCTTGAATTGGTTATACCCCAGGGTGTGGGCTATGTTCCATACTTTGCTGGCGACGTTTTGCGCGAGTTGATGGGAAACGTAGTCTATACCGAATGAAGGGGAGTTGCCTCCGACCATGTCGAGGAGGATGCCGTATTGAGGCTTTGCTTTGTAATGCGGGTTCTTTGCCCAGTATTGAGCACCCAAGCACCAACTGTCTTGTGCGTTTCCGTAAGGGTCTCCGTAGTCTTCCACGTCCAGGAATACGATGTCGACGCCCACGTTGGTCTCCTTCTCTTTGAGGATTCTGGCGATTTCCAGCAGGATGGCCACGCCGCTGGCTCCATCATTGGCTCCCATCACAGGGGTCTTGAAGTCCTGTGGATCTCCTTGGTCGCAGAAGGGCCTGGAGTCCCAGTGGGAGAAGAGCACGATCCTTTTGCTTTTCTCTGGGAAGTATGAGCCGATGATATTGGTGGCTTTCAGTTCCGTCCCGTTGAAGGCCGTCGCGGTGAATGTTTGCTTGGTGACCTCCGCCCCGAAGGCTGCCAGTTGTTGGCTGAGGTAGGTGGCGCATTGTTCGTGTGCGTCCGTGTTGGGTACGCGCGGACCGAATTCGCATTGCCGCACAACATATTGGTAGGCTGAATCTTCCGAGAAGTTGGGGACGGATATCGTTTCTTCTGTTTTTTCCTCCGTTTTGTCGTTTTTCACCGCTGACGGGTTGTCTCCTGCGGAGCATGAGGAGATGGCTATGGCGGAGGCCAATAACCCGGCATATACGAATTTCTTTTGCATGTCTCGTTTTGTTCTGTGTTTTATAGGATAGGCTTTCTCTTCTTCAACTCGAAGTCACGGCCTAGGTATTTCTCTTTGACGATAGGGTTTTCCGCCAACTCTTCGGATGTCCCTTGGAAAAGGATCCTTCCGTCGAACAAGAGGTAGGCGCGGTCTGTGATGGAGAGTGTCTCGTCCACGTTGTGGTCTGTGATGAGGATGCCGATGTTTTTGCTTTTCAGCTTCCACACGATGTCCTGGATGTCCTGCACCGCGATCGGGTCGACACCTGCGAAAGGTTCGTCCAACATGATGAACTTAGGCTCGATGGCGAGACAGCGGGCGATCTCCGTTCGACGACGCTCACCTCCCGAGAGACGGTCGCCAAGGTTCTTGCGGACATGTCCCAGATTGAACTCCGAGATGAGGCTTTCCAACTTCTCTTGCTGGTATTCCTTGGAGAATTTGGTCATCTCCAGCACGGAGAGGATGTTGTCCTCCACTGTCATCTTTCTGAACACGGAAGGCTCTTGCGCCAGATAGCCGATGCCGGCCTGCGCACGCTTGTAGACGGGGTACTTCGTGATGTCCACGTCGTTGAGGAATATCTTTCCCGCATTGGGTACGATTAGTCCTGTCGTCATGTAGAACGTGGTGGTCTTGCCTGCGCCGTTTGGACCGAGCAAGCCGACAATCTCTCCTTGCCTCACGTTGATGGAAACGTTGTTGGCCACGATCCTTTGCCCGTATTGCTTCACCAATCCTTCTGTGCGAAGCACCATGGAATCCCCTTGGAAATGGTTGCCTCTATTCTGGGAGCTAACTTCGGTGGGTTCTTCCCGTGTGTTTGGCTCGGATGGGTCCACATGGGTTTTGACGTTCTCCTGAATGCGCTTCACATCCTTTTCGGAGCTGTTTTTCTCTTCAGTGATTTTTATTTCTCTTTTGGACATATTTCTTTTCCCTTTGTCTTCCGCAAAAGTAACGTAACTTGTCGATTTATACAACGGATTCTTAAAAAATGGTGTATTAATTTGTATCTTTGTCGCCTGAAAATAAGGATAGAAAAGATGAAGAAATTATTCTTGGAGACGTATGGATGCCAGATGAATGTGGCTGACAGTGAGGTCGTTGCGGCTATCATGGACAATGCTGGCTACGAAGTGACACAGGTTGAGGATGAGGCGGATGCTATCTTCGTGAACACATGTTCCATCCGGGACAATGCGGAGCAGAAGATCCATGGTAGGCTACAGGTGTTCCGCCAACGGAAGCAGAAGCGCCCGGGCTTGATCGTGGGCGTGTTGGGCTGCATGGCGGAGCGCATGAAGGATGAACTGCTGGCTACGGGTGTCGTGGATTTGGTGGTCGGTCCGGACGCGTACTTGGACTTGCCGAATCTGGTGGGTGCAGTTGAGCGGGGAGAGAAGTCTATCAACGTGGAGCTTTCCACGACGGAGACCTACAAGGATGTCATCCCTCAACGGCTTTGCGGCGCGGCGATATCCGGCTTCGTCTCCATCATGCGCGGATGCAATAATTTCTGTTCCTACTGTATCGTGCCCTACACGAGGGGTAGGGAGCGTAGCCGAGAGGTGCGTAGTATCCTGAATGAGATCGAGGACCTGAAAAAACGTGGCTACAAGGAGGTGGTCCTGATCGGACAGAACGTGAACTCCTACGCCTACAAGGGGGAGGACGGTGCCGTTGTCTCCTTCGCTGACCTGCTGAAGATCGTGGCGGAGGCCTATCCGACGATGAGGGTGCGTTTCACCACCTCCCACCCGAAAGATATGAACGATGATGTGTTGATGGTGATGGCGGCTTACCCGAACATCTGCCGTCACATCCATTTGCCTGTGCAATCGGGCAGCAATAAGATATTGAAATCCATGAACCGTAAGTACACGCGGGAGTGGTACCTGGACCGTATCGCCGCCATCCGCCGTATCGTGCCTGACTGTGGCATCACGACGGACGTGTTCTGCGGTTTCCACGACGAGACGGAGGAGGACCAGCAGCTGACGCTGAGCCTGATGGAGGAGGTTGTCTTCGACTCCGCCTTCATGTTCAAATATTCGGAAAGACCGGGCACTTTCGCCGCTAAGAACCTGCCGGATAACATCTCTGAGGAGGTGAAGATCGCCCGTCTGAACGAGATCATCGCCTTGCAGACCCGCATGTCCGCCTTGAGCAACGAGCGGGATGTCAATAAGACGTTCGAGGTGCTGGTGGAAGGCTTCTCGAAGCGTTCCCGTGAGCAACTATTCGGACGCACTTCTCAGAATAAGGTGGTCGTTTTCCCTAAAGGCAACCATAAAATCGGTGATTTCGTGAAGGTGAAGGTGCTTAGCACCACTTCCGCCACGTTGATCGGCGAGGAGGTGTTCGAGTGATGGGAACCTTTTGGAATGGGTTGAGGAGGAACCCGTTTTTCGTGCTGGTCGTCAATTTCCTGTTGGCGATGGGTGTGATGTCTATCTGCCGGTTCGCTTTTTACTTGGTCAACAGTTCCTCTTTCCCGGATGTGGATTCCTCTCGTCTCCTGGGTTTGATGGTGGCGGGGCTACGGTTCGACCTTTCCGCATGCATCTATCTGAATGCGCTCTACCTGGTGATGATGGCCATTCCTTTCCCGTTCAGGGAGAACAATACTTACCAGAAGGTCGCCAAGTGGGTCTATTGTGTGCCTAATATCGTGGGCGCTTTCATGAATTCGGCGGACATGGTCTATTATCAGTTCACGAACCGTCGCACCAACCTCTCCATCTTCTCCGAGTTCTCGAATGATGGGAATATCGGGAAGGTCATCCTTACGGGTTTGTTCAATTATTGGTATGCCACATTATTCTTCCTCTTCATGGCTTTCATACTGGTGATGTGCTACTATCGCCCTGACCAACAGAGGGATAAACGGCCGAACCGATGGCTTTACTATGCCTTGAACGTGCCGTTGTTCGCCGTAGTGGTTTACATGGCTGTCATCGGTGTCCGGGGAGGATTCGGCAAATATACCCGTCCGCTGGCGGTGTCGAACTCCATGCAGTATGTGCAGAAGCCGGAGGAGACGGCCGTGGTGCTGAACACGCCTTTCTGCGTCATCCGCACGGCGAAGTGTCAATCCTTCACCGTCCCTTCGTATTTCGCGACGATGGAGGAGGCGGAGCGTTGCTACACCCCGTTGGTGGATCCGAAGCCACAGGGGGCTTTCCGCCCTATGAACGTGGTGGTGATCATCATGGAGAGTTTCGGCAAGGAGTACATGGGGCTTTTCAACCGAGACTTGGACGGTGGCACCTACAAGGGCTACACTCCTTTCCTGGATTCTTTGTTCCAACAGGGTTATACGTTCAACTATTCCTATGCCAACGGGAGGAAGTCCATCGATGCGATGCCCTCCGTGCTGGCGAGCATCCCGATGTTTGTGGCTCCGTACATCACCACGCCCTACGCGGTCAACTCCGTGGTGGGCATGCCAGGCTTGCTGAAGGAGAAGGGGTACTATTCCGCCTTCTTCCATGGGGCGCCGAATGGTTCCATGGGATTCCAATCGTTCGCGAAGTCCATCGGCTTCGATGATTATTATGGCATGACGGAATTCGGGGATGATAGCTGTTTCGATGGTATATGGGCGATATGGGACGATCCCTTCTTCGGGTTCTTCGCGGAGACGATGGACACCTTCCAACAGCCTTTCATGACGGCGATTTTTTCCGCATCGTCGCACGACCCGTTCCGTGTGCCGGAACAATACGCGGACTCCTTCCCGAAAGGGAAAGAGCCTATCCATCAGTGCATAGGCTATTCGGACATGGCGCTGCGCCACTTTTTCTCAAAGGCTTCGAAGATGGATTGGTACGCGAATACGCTCTTCGTCTTCACGGCCGACCATACGAACCAGACCACGCACGAGGAGTATATGACGCAGTTGGGAAGGTATGAGGTGCCGATCCTTTTCTACTGCCCGAGTGATAGCCTGCTGAAGGGCAGGAGCCAGACTTTGGCGCAACAGATAGACATCATGCCTACGGTCTTGTCGTATTTGAATTATGACAGACCGTACGTCGCTTTTGGACAGGATTGCCTCTCTCCGGATTCGTCGAAAAGCGTTGTGATGTATAACGCACCGTTCTACCAGTACTTGCACAACTCCCTGATGCTCTCTTTCGACGGGGATAGCGTGCGCTCCGTCTATGATTTCCAGTCCGACAGGCGGCTTTCGTATGATTTGCATAGTCGCACGGAGAGCGTGGATACGATGGAAATGCGTTTGAAGGCGATGATTCAGCAGTATATGCATAGGATGGTGAATGACGAACTGACGGGTCGGTCTCGGTCGGGCGTGGAAGAAAAGTGAGCGAAAGTGATTTGTTTTTTGTAAAAATTAACTAAATTCGCACCCGTCAATTGTTAACGATTTTAGTGTACAGTTCAATATGAAGAAGATTTTCGCGGTGATAATAGCTGCAATGTGTGCGTTCGGGGCAAGCGCTCAGATCAGTCCTTACAGACAGTTCTCCCCGTTTGACGGAAACCATTTTCTCATCGATGGCGGTGTTACTTATACCTCGATCAGCGAGAAGACGGCGAATTATAAGCCTTTGTTCCGCGCGGGCGTGGGCGGTGATATTCCTTTGTTTTATGCATGGACTTCTTTCTGTCCGTCGGTGACGTTCGAGAGCAAGGGTTTCACTTATACCGCTTACGATGGATATGTGTGGGACTATGATGTGACCGCGATGTCTATCGAGGTTCCGTTGGAGTTCGCCTTCAACATCCCGTTCTCTCGCGAGGCGGGTCTTCAGATCTTGGGTGGCCCTTATCTCGGGTTCGGTATCGCTGGTACCTATTCCCAATCTTCCGATTTGTTCGAGTCTGAGTTCGGTTATAGTACATTGGAGTATAAGACATATGGAGGTGAAAATCCTAGGCTGAATCGTTTCGATCTTGGCTTGTGTGGCGGTATTCGCTTCATTTATTCTTTCATGGTGCTGAAATTGAATGCGGAAATCGGTTGCGCGAATATGAATGCGAATGAAAGGCAACCTGGATTCAAGGGACGTTCCTTCTCCGCATGTTTCGGCTTGAGGCTTCCGTAAGGTTTCGCCGGAAATTATATAAGTCGGGATCTCCTGTGGGGTCCCGATTTTTTTTTTGCATCAATTTTAATGATGTGTTTATGTTAAATTTGATTCTTCCGTTGTTTTTTTGATTTTTACCGTATATTTGCGAAACGTATTGTTGAATTTTTCTCATAAAGAACAGCTGCTTATGGAAAAACGTTTATTCATTTTAGGGCTATTTTGCTTCTTGTGTGGCGAGGGTATGTTTGCACAGGGGGGACAAGATGTTGATCTTGTCGCCGCAGCTGGTGATTCTGTGACGGCAGGCGCATCAGAAGGTGCGGTTAAGACGCGAATTTTGAGGAATCTTGGAGATGTTCCGAGTCTCAGTGATTTGGATTTCTCGAAAAGCGAAAGGAATGGTCGCTTTACAACTGCGGACGAGTATTGTGATGATTTACCCGATGATTATTCGGTTTATCGAAACATCATTGAATATAGTGTTATGGTTGGAGATACCGTGTGGTTCGGTGTTAGTGATCCAGGTTCTGGATATGCTTATTGTTCCACGACGACTCTTCCCGTGTGCGTGATGGCAATGAGCCACTATTCTAGTGAGTATCATTGGTTGGTGCAGGAGGCGTGGGAGGCGGAAATCCAACAATATAGTGTGGACTGTGAATGGGGTCCTTCTCCTCTACCGTCTTGTCGTAAATATTTTATTATGCCGGATGCAGATGTTGTGTTCGTCCAATCTTGGGCAGTGCCTAACTCTGTTCCGAAGTCTGTGCAGGTTAGTGGCCCTCGCGTTTATGCGGGTCCATCCACGTTGATGGTCGAGTGTGACGATGTGAGTTATTCTGTCTTTACGGAGAATGGATCGTTAGTCTATGCGGGCAGTGACTATGCCGTGTCGCTGAATCCGGGAGTTTACTTTGTGAAGTTAGGCGACGGGTCGTCCGTTAAGGTGGTGGTCCCGTAAATGTTCAGAAAATATATTTTTGAGGAAGGGGAGTCGTCGCGATTCCCCTTTTCCTATTGTTTGAGCCTCTTTTAGTGGGCAGTGCTGATTATACGATATAATGTTCCGGATATGCGGAACGAATAATTCCGCTCTGCCTCATCTACGTGAAAGGACGGTGGGGGCGTATATTGTATTTTATGAATTTTTATTCAAAAAAAATCTGAATTTTCTTTTATTTAATTTATTTTTTGTTAACTTTGCAAGTGGAGTTTGTGCGCAATATTATATATAGAACAATTTAGTATAGACATTTAGTATAGACAATATATAGGACAATTTAAGCGTATGAAGAAAAGTTATTCGTTTTATGACATGCTCCCTTGAATAGGGATTGGTGTCTTGAATGCGGCGGTCTGTTCGTGGAATGGGTTTGCTGATTCTGTATCGAAGGGTTCATCCGATGGTGCGCTATGCTTGTGCTGAGGATGTTTTATGCTTCCGGATGTTGATGTTGTATTCTTTCCGGATTGGGCGTTGCCTAACTCTGTTCCGAAGCCAGTGCGGGCTGGTGATCCTCATGTTCATGTGTCTCCATCTAGGTTGATGGTCCGGGTGTGACGTTGTGAATTATTCCGTCTTCTCGGATGGTGGGGCTAGCTTATGAGTGCGATGACTATGTCGTGTCGTTTTCTCTTTTTACAACATGGATTTGATTGAGGGATCTTCTGTAAAGATATTGATTTTTTGATGTTTAGATGGTTTTAATCGATAGTTGGTTTTGTGTTAATTTAAGGTTTGTTTATTTAAGGTTGATGATTCTGACAGTGGAGAGAGAGGGGAAGTAGTGATACTTTCCCTCTCTCACTTTTTTATTGTTTGATCGTCTTCAATTGCCTCAGTAGTTCTTCTGTGGTTTGCTCCTTCCCGTCCACTTCGATGGGTAGCCGTAGTGCGCAGCCTGCTTTCCAATCGGAGCATCCGTAGGCGGTTCTTCCCTTGACGATAGTTCCTTTCCCGCAGAGAGGGCAGGTCATGCCGACGATCGTGGCGGGTAGGGGAGCGGCTTGTTGCGGTTGCGCTTGCTGTTGAGGCTGAGGTTGTGCCTGCTTCGCTTCCGTGGCTGTTTGAGGCTCTCCCGGCTTCTCCTTCTTTGTCGCCTTGGCGCGTGGCTTTGGCGTTTTTTTCTTCTCCTCTTCCGCTTTTTTCTCCTCGATGGTGATGGTGCGTTGGGTGTCGTATTTCACGCTTTGCACGATTTCCGTCACCATGGTCTTCAGCTCCGCCATGAAGGTGGCGCTGTCGTAGGTGCTCTTCTCGATCATGCGTAGGCGCTTCTCCCATTGGCCGGTCAGTTCGGCGGACTTCAGCAACTCCTGTTGGATGGTGTTGATGAGGTCGATGCCTGTTTGCGTCGCGAAAATATTCTTCTTCTCCTTGCGCATGTAGTTGCGCTTGAAGAGGGTCTCGATGATGTTGGCGCGGGTGGAAGGGCGGCCGATACCGTTCTCCTTAAGCAGGTCACGTAGCTCGCCGTCCTCCATCTGTTTGCCTGCCGTCTCCATGGCGCGGAGCAGGGTGGCTTCCGTATAGGGTTTCGGGGCGGTGGTCCATTTCTCTGCCAGGTCTGGGGTGTGCGGACCATGCTCTCCTTTGGTGAAGGCGGGCAGCGTCTTCTCCTCGTCGTTGGCCTCTTCGCTCTTTTCCTTGTCGTAGACCATGCGCCAGCCTGGTGAGAGGATCTGCTTGCCGTTCGCTTTGAACTCGATGCTCTCCACTTGTCCCATGACGGTGGTGGTGGAGATTTGACAGTCGGGGTAGAAGTTGGCGATGAAACGTTTCGCCACGAGGTCGTACACCTTCCATTCGTCGGCCGTGAGGTTCGTCGGGTTGACGCCTGTCGGGATGATGGCGTGGTGGTCGGTCACCTTGCTGTTGTCGAACACGCGTTTGGTCTTCGGTATCTTATTCGCCAGGACGCTTTGCGTGAGCGCTTCGTACTTCGTCATGCCCCGCATGATGTTCGGAATCTTAGGGTATATGTCGTCGCTCAGGTAGGTGTTGTCCACACGAGGGTAGGTGGTGACCTTCTTCTCGTAGAGCGATTGGATCAGTTTCAGTGTCTCCTCCGCGGAGAAGGCGTATTTCTTGTTGCACTCCACTTGGAGCGAGGTGAGGTCGAACAGCCGTGGGGCGAATTCCACACCCTTCTTGGTGGTCACGTCGGTGACGGTGAACTCGCTGTTTTGCACCTCTTGGAGGAATTGCCTTCCCTCTTCCTCCGTGGTGAATTTACCCTTTGTGGCGGCGAAGATGGTGTCTCGGTAGACGGTCTTCAATTCCCAATACTGTTCCGGCTTGAAGTTGACGATCTCCAGGTGTCTTTTCACGACCAGGGCGAGGGTAGGTGTTTGCACCCTTCCGATGGAGAGCACCTGTTTGTTGCCACCGTACTTCATGGTGTAGAGGCGTGTGGCGTTCATGCCTAGGAGCCAGTCTCCTATGGCGCGCATGGCCCCGGCTTCGTATAGTTTGTCGTAGTCCGATTGCGGGTGGAGGTTGTTGAAACCCTCCTTGAGCGCCTCTTCTGTCAGGGAGGAGGTCCAGAGCCTTTTGACGGGGCATTTGCACCCTGCCATCTGCATTACCCATCGTTGGATGAGCTCGCCCTCTTGTCCGGCATCCCCGCAGTTGATGATCTCCTCCGCATTCTTGATGAGACCTTCGATGATGTGGAATTGCTTGATGGAACCCTCGTCGTTGATGAGCTTGATGCCGAACTTCTGGGGAATCATCGGCAGGCTGTAGATGTCCCACCGTTTCCATGCGGGGTTGTATTCGTGGGGTTCCTTCAGGGTGCAGAGATGACCGAATACCCAGGTGACCTGGTATCCGTTCCCTTCGATGTATCCGTCCCGGCGGGTGGTTGCCCCTAGAACGGCCGCTATATCCCTTGCTACGCTAGGTTTCTCCGCAATGCAAACCTTCATTTTTTCGTCTTTTCGTAGAACATGGTCGTCTCGTTGGTCTTGTTCCTTGAGGCGCCGCTGTATATCAGGTCTTTGAGTAACAGTTTCTTCTCCTTTAATTCGTACTTGTATTGTTTAGGGAAGGTGATGCTCGCGAGCCGTTCGTCGTTGGCGATGTATCTGTATTCGATGGCGGAGGTGTCCGTCAGTTCCTTGCTTCCCATCTGGACGGGTGAGAAGCTGATGCTATCCCCTAGGATGCTGTAGTTCCCAAGGGTGGAGATGATTTCGGCATCTTCAACGATATAATCCTCCTGGTAGGTTGAGTCCTTGTAGAGGAAGAGGGTCGTGCTCTTGGCTGATTCGATACCGTTCTTGATGAGCTCCGCCGGTATACCGGTCGTGTCCGCTATGGTGAAATCATAGCATTTCCACTCCCCGATGAGGGTTGATTCTTCGCAGGATGATAGTAGCGCCGTGGCTATGATCCCCATTGGAATTAGAAACCGAAAAAATCTTTTCATCTTTGTTCCTCCGTCATGTTTTTAATCATACCACAAAGGTAACGAATGGAGTTCAAATAGGCAAAACAAGTGGGTTAATTATCGGTGCGGTCTCGGACTGCATCTCCCGATTACTGCGCGGGACGTTGATCCCCTGAAAAAAAATATCACATTGTGCGTCCGGTCGGGTTATCCTCCGGTAATTCGCGCAATGTGATATTTCAGGGGAGCTCTTAATCCTTCGTATTCTCAGCTTCCTCTTTTTCCTCGGTTTTCTCCGTATCTTTTGTGACCTCCGTGTTTTCTATTTTCTCAGGATCTTTCGCCTGCTCGTCCTGGAAGATGACGTTTTTCAGTTTTTGATAGAGGAATGAGAGCGTCAGCAGGATTAGACCGAGGGAGACTAACACGATGATTTTCCCCAAGGAAGCCATTGACCACAGGTCTACGACCACAAGCTTAATCAATACGATGGCGAAGGTGTACAAACTTATGATACGCATGACTTTCATGTGGATCTTCATACCGATGCACATCTGGATGAACCCGATCACTCCGAGGATGAAGGAGAATGCCATGCTGAAATTACTGTGCCCCAGTTGTACGGAGATGAAGAAGGCGGTGAGGATGATCGCCAAGGTCCCCATGATGTTCAGTAACACGGTGAAGCCTTTCGAGAATGGCTTAGCCTTGTAGTAGTTGATGGCAATGGTGGTCATGCAGAGGAATGTCGCCACGATGGATAATATCCAAAGCGTGAAGGCTTGGCTTTCGAGAGGAGGTACAGTGGAGAGTGCCCCTATCGCCAAAGTGACTATTGATATGAGCATGAAGAATATGTAGAGCGGGTAGTTCTTCTTGTAGTCGAACACGAACTTGAGGGCGAAACTCATCACCAAGATGATGGCGGTCGTGAGAAGAGCTATCGCCGCATGACGGACTTCCTCATTCTGTATCGACATCAGTTCGTACAGGAAGGTGAGGTAAGTGGTTGCCACCGCAAGCACAAAGAAGGATGGAACGAAGTTCTTGACGTCAAGTATCATGGCTTTTTCGAACGGCTGTTTGTACTTGTTCATCAGCAGTCCCGATACCAGGAACGCGATTGCCGTGAAGATGTTGGATACGAATGTTCCGTTCGCGAACATCCTATAATCTGAACCTGCGCCCGTGTTCATGAAGGATAGGGAGTCGTCGAATCCTATCAGGAAGAGATAGAAGGCGATGTTTGTCAGAACTAGATATGCGAGTGAGCCATATTCGAACAGTCTGTTCTTCGTCTTGATGAAAAGCCATAGGGTCGCAACCATTTCCGCCGCCCAAGCCACGTGTATGACTGAGCTGTCGAACTGCATTGGTACGAACAGTGCGGCGAATATGATGGTCAACGCGATGGAGACGCTCTTCAGGAACTCGTGCTTTGCTTTGCACATCCAGAAGTAGATGCCTGTGTTGACGAGCGCTATGAATAGGCAGAGCCATCCTTTCGCGTTAAAGGTGAGGTCCATGTTTGATATCAATACAAGTCCTAGTGTGAAGTAGACGAAGTTGTTGCTGATGATGGATGAAACCAACGGAATGTTCATCTTGTCTTCCTTGTGGAACCTCAGTATGTAGAATATAGGAAGGATGAATGTGAGATAGAATATGCTGACGAATATGAATGTCTCTTTCTGCATGACATTTTCCTTCGAGATGATTCCGAACACTGTGATGCACATGATTACCGTCGTCGCCACGAACGACAGGATAGGGAGCTCGCTCCATCTCTTGAACATGGAGAGTGTGAACATGCCCAAGTTCAGGATCAGGATGTATACCAAAATACCGATGTTGATGCTGATGCCGACGATGAATGGGGCTATGAATCCGCCGATCAGGGCGATGATGGCAAGCTCTCGTTTGTTGTATATGATGGCAAGCGCGACCATGAGCAGCATGGATACCAATAGGATGGTGAAGGCCACAGGTGTGGTGAAGAGTCCGTAGTAATGGTAGGCGATGGCATCTGTTATGAAGAAGATGGCGAAGCTTCCACCCACCAGCAATGAACTGAAGGTGCTGTATTCCTTCCTTAGTTTATGTCCGACACCGAATAGTGCGAATCCTACGGCAAAGCCAAGTACGGTTCGCATGGTCTCGCTGATCCAGTTCTGGTCTATGGCGTATTTGACGAAGAATCCGACGCCCAGGATGAAGATTAGTATACCAATCTTTCCGAACAGGTTCTCTCCGATGAAACGCTCGTAGTCGGTTTTCTTCTCTGCCTTTTTTTCTATAGGGGCGTTTGCCTTCCCAAGGTTGAAAGGTTGCCCTTTCGCGGTGTTGGTCTGCGGAGCGGTTTTCTGTTGGATGCCTGGCTGCGCTGTCTTGATTCCCTCTCCTGTCTGCTGTTTCGGAGCGGATCCGGAAGCCGTGGAGGTTGTTTGTGTCGTGGTTCCCTGTTGGGTGACAGATTGTGCGGTCTTGACCTCCTCTTTCGGCTGCTGCATAGGAGCAGGTCCGGAAGATGCGGAAGTGGTTTGTGTCGCGGTTCCCTGTTGGGTGATAGGTTGTGCGGTCTTGACCTCCTCTTTCGGTTGCTGCGTAGGGGCAGGTCCGGAAGGTATAGTCGTTTGGTTTGTGGTTCCCTGTTGGGTGACAGGTTGTGCGGTCTTGACCTCTTCTCTCGGTTGCTGTGTAGGAACAGGTCCGGGAACAGGGGAAGGTGTGGTCGGTGTGATGGCCGGAGCCGTTGTGACTGTGGAGTTGTTGGTTTGCGTTGTGATTGGCGCTGCTTTTGGCTCGGGTCCTCTCTGCTTGGTCTCCATTGTCGTCCATGCCGCCTCGTTCTTTTGGATGGGTTTTTCTGTTTTCCCTATGACGGACTCACTCTGTGTTGTCTGCTTCTCGACTTGTGTGTTCTGCGGCGCCTGTACAGGGGCGGGGGCGTTTCTCCTCTGAGCCTCAAGTTGGGCGATTTGCTTGCTTAGGGCCTCAATCGTTTTTTTCGTCGCTTCCAGAATCACGGTGTTTTCCCGTGTCTGGGATAGGATCTTCCCCAATGCTTTGATCGCATTGACCCCTATTATAATTAATGTTATGATAACAAATACGGTTAAAACTTCCATGCGTAAATCTTTTTTTGTTTGTGTTAAAAATGTTATAGGCCACAATTTCTATCCCGACCGCATATTTAGGTGGGTATTGAATCGTCGTCGGCCTGTGTAAATCAAATATAGGAAATATTTTTTATAAAACAATGCTCGTGGAGGTTGTGTTTTACACAATTTAACCGAATTGTCGATTTTTTATGAGTTGGAAAATCCCTTTTGGGTGGAAATTGTGACCGAAATCAGCGAAAAAATCGCTTTGCTTTTGGCCCCACACGCTTTTGTTTGCCTAGGGTTCGGACGGGTTGTTGGTCGTCCGTTCCCTGCGGATGTCTCGATCTAATGCGTTGTGTTGTAAAATGTTAAAATGATTTTTATTTACAAAATATATTTGTTCGTGATATAATAGTGTTAAACTAACAATGTAGATAATAAAATACAATATAAAATATTATTAATCAATCAAGAAAGGATATAATTACGCTATTATTCATGATATATTTAAAATAAATATTTGTTCAGAGAAAATAAATTATATATTTGTAATTGTGATTTTGATAAAATAATAAACATATAGATAATAACAAATGTAGTGGTTGAAAACTGTCTACATTTATATTTGTTTTATTTTTACTAATTAAACTTTTATTTTATGTTATCAAAAAATTAATCAGCTTTATTTGCGCAGGTTGCCTTTCTTCCTCGGAATTATGGCGATGACGCAGTTCTCATCCTGTGAGAAGGATGATGCGGTGGATGTCAAGAACAGTCTCCAACCTCAGGAACAGAAGGAACAACCTTTGAACTACAGGGCGTTGTTCTCCTCTCACCACACGATTGGATTGGATGAGGCGAAGGATGTCGCCCTCGATGCTTCCGTCATGTTTGATGGTGGTGACAATGGTCTTAGGTCCGGCAAGGCGCGCTCGATCGGTGATGTCCGTGTGATGCAGTCGGATAGGAAGAGCCTCCGCTCCGGTTCGAGCAAGGCACTCGACCTTCCTGATACCTTGGCTTATCTTGTTAATTTCGAGGATAATGCGGGCTATGCGATCGTTTGTGCGGACGACCGTGTGGGATGTCCTTTGCTGGCGTATGTGCCGGAGGGTTCGTTGGATGATGCGGCGGAGAATCCGTCCCTGTCTGCTGTGCTGAGCAACATGAAGGACTGCCTGTTGAACTCGATCGAGGATTTCGAGGCGAAGAAAGACTCCATGCGAAAGGTGGCGGAGACTCAGTTGGAGGATGATACCGTTTCCTTGAGAAGCGCTGGAGGTACGGTGACTTATTACACCTTCAACACGCAAATGAGTGTTCCTCAGTTCGTCTCTACCCAATGGAACCAGAATCCTAGTCCATACTATGACTATCTGCCAATCTGCTCCTCTACGAATAATCATATGTATGCGGGTTGTTCGGTTGTGGCTGCGGCGCAGGTGATCGCCTATTATGAATACCCTACGAACATGGATGGCTGGGCCTTCAACTGGTCGGGAATGAAGGTTGTCCCGAATGCGGTTGATATCAGGAATCCGCTTGATAGAAATTCTGTCGGCGCATTGATGTACTTTATAGGACAACATGCGAATGCTAATTATACATGTACCGGTACAGGCGCATCTGTATATACTATATGCAATTGGTTGCGGTCGTCGTACGGCTATCAGACCGAATCGTTCGCCTACTCGTTTGATCGTATCGTGCCATATCTGAATTTGAGAAACCCTCTTATGATGCATGGCTTTGACACACGCTATAATCCTGCTGTTGGACACGCATGGGTGCTGGATGGATATGTGACGGCGGCTGTGGTTTGCTACCAAGCCATTGTGAATAACGGTAACATAACGAACATGACCTATCTGACCACGGTCTACGGCAATAGCTATTTGCACGTCAACTGGGGCTGGGGCGGTAGCTCTGATGGCTATTTCTACTCCGGCTTGTTTAACCCAGGATATGTCTTCAGCGATTCCCAAACCGTTTTTGTCGCAAGAAGATAATCTCATGAATGACATTCGCACCGTGTCGTGACGGTGCTTTCCCCACGGGGGCGTATCCAAAACAACGGTTCTTGATACGCCCCCGTGCTCGCTTTTTCATCTTCCTGGCTTGCTGTCACACTGTTTTTTTGTACCTTTGGACCCTATATTTTAGAAGAATAATAATGCTATGTCAATGAAGACCGCTCTTTTCATAGACAGGGATGGCACGTTGATCGTGGAGCCGCCTGTCACGTATCAAGTGGACAACTTGGAGCAGATGACGTTCCTGCCGGGTGTCCTCCGTAACCTCTATTTCATCCGTAAGAACTGCTCGTTCGAGTTGGTCATGGTGACGAACCAGGACGGTTTGGGCACCGAGGCCTACCCGCAGAAGAACTTCGACTTGGTACAGTCCAAGATGCTGGAGACGCTGAAGGGGGAGGAGATCGAGTTCGATGAGATATTCATCGATAAATCATTCCCGGAGGATAACCTTCCGACCCGCAAGCCGGGTACCGCCATGCTGACCAGCTACATGGACGGATCGTACGACATGGCCCATTCCTACGTGATCGGCGACCGGTTGACGGATGTGATGCTGGCGAAGAACTTGGGCTGCCGTGCCCTTCTGATCGCACCGTCCGTCGAGGCGGCGACGAAGGAGTTGGTGGAGGCGAACCTGACGGAGGCTTGCGCCAAGGTGGTGACGGGCTGGAACCAAATCGCCGAGTTCCTCTTCGCGGGGGAGCGGGTGGCGACTGTGCAGCGCACCACCAAGGAGACTGATATCTTCGTGCAGATCAATTTGGACGGAACTGGCAAGTGCGACATATCCTCCGGCTTAGGTTTCTTCGACCATATGTTGGAGCAGATAGGCAAGCACTCGGGTTGCGACTTGACCGTGAAGGTGAAGGGTGACCTGAACGTGGACGAGCACCATACGATCGAGGATACCGCCATCGCATTGGGTGAGGCGATCCTGAAGGCGTTGGGTGACAAACGTGGTATCGAACGGTATGGCTATTGCCTGCCGATGGACGATTGCCTCTGCTCCGTGGCGTTGGACTTCGGTGGCCGGCCATGGTTGGTGTGGGACGCTGAGTTCAAGCGTGAGTATGTGGGTGATATGCCTACGGAGATGTTCCTCCACTTCTTCAAGTCGTTGAGCGATTCGGCTCGTATGAACCTGAATATCAAGGCGGAGGGAGAGAACGAGCACCATAAGATCGAGGGCATCTTCAAGGCCTTGGCCCGCTCCATCAAGATGGCTATCAAACGGGATATCTACAAGTACGAGTTGCCTTCCACGAAGGGAACACTGTGAGAATTAAGAATTAAGAATTTTGAATTAAGAATTAAGAATTAAGAATTTGGGTTTGAGAAGGTTCTTATTGACTGCTATAGGTTCTTTTTTGATGTGCCTGGGCGCTGTGGCGTCGGACACATGGGTGGTGAATAGTAGCGGCGATACGATTTGGTATGAGTTTCGTGATAAACATGCTAGGGTAACGTATAAGGGGAAATATAGCGACTCCTATCAAAACGAGTATTCGAAATCTGTCGTCATCCCTGAAGAAGTGACCTACAAGGATGTGACGTATAGCGTGTTGGTGATAGGAGATAGAGCGTTTGAGGCGTGTGATGAGCTGACCAGTGTAGTCCTCCCTAATAGCATGCGGCTGATTGATTCATACGCTTTCTCAAAATGCCTCGCTTTGAAAAGCGTCTCGATTCCTGATAGCGTCTTGTATATAGGGAACGGTGTTTTCTCAGGATGTAGAAGTCTGACCGACGTGACTCTTCCCAAATGGACGAAGAAGATAGGGTCCGCTGCTTTCCATGATTGCGTAGCCCTGAAAAGCATTACTATTCCTGATAGTGTAAAAGAGATTAAAGGAGAAGCGTTTAAAAATTGTACATCGTTGGCTAACGTATCGATCTCTGATGGTGTGAGAGTAATTGGATGTGACGCTTTCTCAAAATGCGTCGCTTTGAAAAACGTCTCGATTCCCGATAACGTTTTGTATATAGAGAGCGGTGCTTTCTCGGGATGTAGAAGTCTGACCGACGTGACTCTCCCCAAAGGGACGAAGAAGATAGGGTCCGCTGCTTTCCATAGTTGCGTAGCCTTGAAAAGCATTACTATCCCTGATAGTGTAAAAGAGATTGAAAGAGAAGCGTTTAAATATTGTACATCGTTGGCTAACGTATCGATTTCTGATAGGGTGAGAGTAATTGGACGTGATGCTTTTTCTGAATGCGGCAGTTTGACGAGCATCACTATCCCGAAGGGGGTGACGGAAATTGATCCCGATGCTTTTAACATGTGTATCAGACTTCAGAACATAACTGTGGCAAAAGGCAATCCAAACTATAGCTCGGAGGAAGGTGTCCTGTTCGATAAGCCAAAAACGAAACTGATCTTATGCCCTTGTGGAAAATCAGGTTTTTATAGGATTCCGGAGGGGGTGCAGGAAGTCGAGAGGGGTGCTTTTGTATGTTATGGGCTGATGAGTATAACCATACCCAAGAGTATGAAAATAATGGGAGCCGGATTTAAAAAATGTGATAAGCTTCGCGAAGTGTACAACTTATCCGATCTTTCGATGGAAATAGATGCAGATCAAGCGAATGTATATACTTCCGTTCCCTCCGTTAGCCATTTTAAGGTCTTGGGGGATTATGTTTTCTATGAGCGGAATGATAGTACCATAGAGTTATTGGGATACAAAGGCGAAGCGAAATCCATCACGTTGCCTTCCGATTGCAAGGGAAAAAAATATACGATAGCTGAGATGGCGTTTTTTGCCGGTGGAATGACTGATGTGACAATCCCGGGATGTGTGAGTGAAGTCGGGGAGGGCGCTTTCGCAAAGTGTGGAGCGTTGAAAAATGTTGTGATGAAGGAGGGGGTGAGGAAGATTGGTTTGTTCGCTTTTTCGAATTGTCCCGCCTTGAAGAATGTGACAATTCCTAGTACTGTGTGTGATATTAGAAGGGGTGTGTTTGATGAGTGCGTCGGTCTCACGAACGTGAATGTGATGAAGGGGAATCCTAATTATAGTTCGGAAAAAGGAGTGTTGTTCAATGGGGATAAGACGGAACTGATTCTTTATCCGAGTGCTAAAAAAGGGGCGTACAAGATTCCTAATAGCGTGACTCGATTGGAGTCCAACGCCTTTGAGAATTGCGTCGGGCTGACAAACGTGACGCTTCCCAACAGCATGGAGAAAATCAACACTGCCGCATTTAAGAATTGCACAGGTCTAAAAACTATGGTGATCCCTAATGGTGTGACGGAGATTGGTTATGCGGCGTTTCTCAATTGCACGGGTCTGACCAGCGTGACGATTCCTAATAGTGTGAGGTTTATAGAGATAGCTGCATTTGAACAGTGTAGCAGTCTGAAAAGTATCACCATCCCTAGCGGTGTGAGGGAATTGGACATCTCTGTGTTTTCGGGTTGCACAGGACTGAAAAGCATAACGTGCAAGAGTGTTACCCCTCCGGAAGTCACTTGGTGTACCTTTGAAAATGTCGATAGAAACATCCCGGTCTACGTCCCCGAAAAGAGTGTGGAGAGGTACAAAAGCGACCAATACTGGGGTGCGTTCAAAAACATCGAGGGAAAGTCTTTCTCCACCCCTAAAGCGGGGAAAAAGAAGGAACAGTCCGTTGAATTTGTAATTCCTGGCCGCTAAGCCTGTCCGTAGTTTCCATCGATTGTGGCATTGGCGTCTTTCTCGTGTTACGTTTCTGTCGGAAAAATATTATGTGAAGAGAGAAGGATTGTCTCGAAAAATATGTAATTTTGCAGGATATGAACATGTCAGGCGCGTCCATAGAAGAATATGTGCTTTCGCACATCGACAAGGAGCCGGAAGTGCTCTCTTGGTTGACGAGGGAAACCCATCTGCGCACCTTGAAGCCACGCATGCTTTCCGGACATTTGCAGGGTAGGATGTTGAAGATGTTCTGCTCGATGATGTCGGCGAAGCGGATCTTGGAGATCGGCACGTTCACAGGCTATTCCGCTCTCTGCATGGCGGAGGCGTTGCCGGAGGACGGGGAGTTGCATACGTTGGAGATCAATGACGAGATGGAGGAGTTCCTGGACGAGGTGTTCGAGAAGTCCGGGATGGCGGAGAAGATCCATCTGCACATCGGAGACGCATCCCAAATCATCCCTCAGTTGGACGGGCTTTTCGATGTGGTCTTCATGGATGGTAACAAGCGGCACTACTCGGAATATTTCGATGTGGTCTTCCCTAAGTTGAGGCTGGGGGGCTTGTTGATCGCGGACAATACTTTGTGGGATGGTCATGTGCTGGAGGATTCGAAAGATGCGCAGACCGTCGGCATTCAGAAGTTTAATGACAAGGTGCTTTCCGATGATCGTGTCGAACGGGTAATCGTTCCCGTACGCGACGGAATGACGCTGATAAGAAAAATAAAGCAATGAGAAGATTTTTGTGGTGGGTTATTCCCTTTGTGACTTTCAGTGTAATATGCTCGTCCTGCAAGGATGACGAGGATTTGTCGAACAATCAGATTACCGTGATCCGCAAGAATAAGGAGGAGGGTGAGATGTACCTGAAGGAAAAACGCGCGCAGCAAGGCGTGAAGGAGGACCCTAGCGGTTTGCTATACTCCGTTGTGACGGAGGGGACCGGGGATAAACCATCCTTGAAGGATTCCGTCACGATCTCTTACGTGGGCAAGACAATCAAGGATACCGTCTTCGTGTCGAAGACAGAGACTATGGCTGTCGTCGACCTGGATGAGGGACTCCAAATAGGTGTCCGCCACATGAGGGAGGGGGCCAATTACCATCTGTTTGTCCCTTACTACCTGATGTACGGGGCGACGAACCTCAAGTTCTCTTACGGGGGCAGATCAATATCGGTGCCAGGGTATTCCACATTGGTGTACGATATGAAGTTGGACGCTATCATTAAAGTAGAATAGTAATATTATAATTCATAATAGATTATGTTGACGTTGAAGGTTATTACGGAGAACCCTGAGGAGGTGGTCCGTAAGTTGGCAAAAAAACATTTCGAGGCGAAAGACCTCATCGCGAAGATACTTGAGTTGGACAAGGTGAGACGTTCCTCTCAGGCGCAGTTGGATACCACATTGGCTGAAATCAATTCTCTCTCCAAGAGCGTGGGCTCCCTGATGAAGGAGGGCAAGAAGGCCGAGGCGGAGGACGTTAAGGCTAAGGTGGCTTCCTTGAAGGATACCACTAAGTCATTGCAGGAGAGCATGGACAAATCCCAGGAGGAGATCACCTCTATCTTATATACCATCCCGAACATGCCATACGATGATGTTCCAGAGGGCAAGACCGCGGAGGATAACGTGGTGGAGAAGATGGGTAACGAGATCCCTAATTTGGGGAAGGACGCATTGCCACACTGGGAGTTGGCGAAGAAATATGACCTGATCGATTTTGAGTTGGGTGTGAAGATCTCAGGTGCTGGTTTCCCTGTCTACAAGGGTTATGGCGCAAGGTTGCAGCGCGCGCTCATCAACTTCTTCCTGGACGAGGCGCGCAATGCGGGCTACTTGGAGATCATGCCTCCGACAGTCGTCAACCAGGCTTCCGGCTACGGAACGGGCCAGTTGCCTGACAAGGAGGGCCAAATGTACCATTGCGAGGTGGATGACCTCTATCTGATCCCTACCGCCGAGGTGCCTGTCACGAATATTTACCGAGACGTGATCTTGGACGAGAAGGATCTCCCTATCAAGAACTGCGCCTATACGCAGTGCTTCCGCCGTGAGGCTGGTTCCTACGGTAAGGATGTGCGCGGATTGAACCGTCTGCACGAGTTCTCCAAGATCGAGATCGTGCGCATCGATACGCCTGAACACTCGAAGGAATCCCACAAGGAGATGCTGGCCCACGTGGAGGGCTTGCTCAAGAAATTGGAGCTCCCATACCGTATCCTCCATCTGTGTGGTGGCGACATGAGCTTCACCGCGGCCACTTGCTATGACTTCGAGGTGTTCTCCGCAGCACAACAGCGCTGGTTGGAGGTCTCTTCCGTATCTAACTTCGATACCTACCAGGCGAACCGTCTGAAGTGCCGCTACAAGGGTGCGGACAAGAAGACGCAACTATGCCACACGTTGAATGGTAGCGCCTTGGCTCTGCCTCGTATCGTGGCGGCTCTGCTGGAGAACAACCAAACCCCTGAGGGCATCAAAATCCCTAAGGCATTGGTCCCTTACATGGGTTGCGATATGATAAAATAAGCCTAACGGCTCGTTCGAATTAAGAATTAAGAATTTTGAATTATGAATCCGGTTTGTAGAGACGCAATGCATTGCGTCTCTACCTTTCCCACACATTGCGTCTCTACCTTTCCCACACATTGCGTCTCTACCTTTCCCACACATTACGTCTCTACCTTTCCCACACATTGCGTCCCTACCTTTCCCACACATTGCGTCCCTACCTTTCCCCTCGCATTGCGTCCATGCCTTTTCCTGTATTGCGTCTCTACCCCGTGAGGAGTGTTCGAGGAGATGTGTCATTGATTCCTCTTTCATCCATATCTCCCTTTGAAATCGGCATCCTTCTGGCGTGAATATATCCCTGTGTATTTATTCCCCAGGACCTCCAAATATACCCCTCCATTTTAGTTTTCAACCAAAGTCCATGTTTTAGTCAAGAACGGAACAATATGTCCGACGAACCGCCGAAAAGAGCCGAGAAACGTAGTGAAATATGGGGTTTTCGCCATGTTTTTGTGCTATTGAAGATAACCTTCGTATGGAAAAAAGAAGTACTTTTATGCGTGAAAAGTATAAATCAAACATCGCTTATGGTTACGAAATATACAAAAAAAATTCTGGCGTCTTTCCTCCTATGCGGAAGCATGGCTGGCAACGCTGCTGTTCAGATGAACGAAGTGATGCCTTGTAACTTGTCGACTATAATGAACACCGACAATTACAATTTCTCGGGCTTCATCGAATTCACGAACGATCAGTCTCAAAGTGTCAATTTGAGAGGTTACACTTTGGTGCATTACAAGAAGACCTCAAAGAAATATGTCGAAAAGTGGACGTGGCAGATCCAGAGCGATTTTATGGTGGATGCCAACAACTACTCGCTGATGTGGTTCGACGAGAGTGAACAGCCTAAACATTCACCATATAAGCTCGATGCGGATGGCGGTTACCTTTTGCTGAAGAACGGTAACACGTTGGTCGACTCAATCGCTTACGGTGCCCAAACCGCACACATATCGTACGGTCGTTATGGAAACGAGACGGGTTATATGGAGCCTACTCCGGGTGCGGCGAACACCACCGCCTACGCTAACCTGACCCGATGCCAGGTGCCCGAGTTCAGCGAGAAGGGCGGACTGAAACACGGAAATGTGAACCTGCAGTTGAGCTGTGCGACTTCCGGCGCTACGATACATTATACCACCGATGGTAGCGAGCCTACGAAACAGAGTAACGTCTATAACTCTTCCATTAACATCAACAGCAACACTAGTATACGCGCGAAAGCCTTCGCCAATGGCATGTTGCCAAGCGCGATCGCGGCCCACTCGTATATTTATGCCGATAATGACCACAACGGTTGCGGAGGCGTTACCATTCCTGTGGTTTCCCTCACCGTGGAGGACCGTTACTTTAACGACAATACCATTGGTATGTATGTGACGGGTTCGAACGGTAAGCAAGGTGATAAAACTTGTACCATGATGCGGGCCAACTATAACAACGATTGGTCTCGTCCTGTCACTTTCGAATACTTCGTCGATGGGAAACAAGTGCTTTCGCAGGAGTTGGAAGCTGCTATCGAGGGAGGATGTACGAGAACATACACGGTGAAATCGCTTTCGCTGAAAGCCTCGAAGAAGACGGGTGTGGATATCGTCAACTACCGTTTCTTCGGCACTAAGCCCGACCTCTATACCCAGACCATTTATCTGAGGAATGGTGGACAAGGCGCTGATGGCGGCATGAACATGTGGGGCGGTGGCTTCGACTTCGGCGGTGACTTCGGTGGCGGCTTTGGACAAGGTGGCATGCAAGGTGGCATGCAAGGCGGACAACAGGGTGGACAGCAAACTGGACAAAAAACCGACAAGGTGAAGTTCAGGGATGCGCTGATGCAGGCCTACTGCACCAATATGAACATCGACTACCAAGCTTATCAGCCGGTGGCTTATTACCTCAACGGGCAATACCAGGGTCTGATGGCCTTGATGGAACGTACCAATGCGAGCTACGTGAAGGCGAACCATGGTGTCGACGATGAGGATCTGGATCTGATCACTCTTTCTGACCAAAAGGGTATCGGTGTCTCAAAAGGAACCATTGATGCTTACAATGAATTGGTGTCGTATCTGGAGAGTACGGACAACTCGTCCCATGAATTCTATGTCGGCGCCTGCAAGCGTATGGACATGGACGAATACTTGGAATACCAGGTCTTCCAACAGTTCATCTGCAATGCCGATTGGCCAGGAAACAACACGAAAATCTGGAGGGAAAGGAAAGATGGCTCCCGCTTCCGTTGGATTGTCTTCGACACGGATTATGGTTGCGGACACGATGGTGCACTGAACAGTGCGAGTGATATGATTACCTATTGTAGGGGTGAGGGTAAAACGAACTGGGGTAACAACCAAACATGGATGACCACCATATTCAAGCACTTGAGCAATAACCCGGAGTTCGCGAAAAAGTTCACGACCAAGTACCTTTGCCACTTGTCGACCACCTTCACGGAAGAGCGTATCAGAGCTATCTATGATAGCATCACCAGTTTGGTGGAGGCGGAGTACTGTGCCGATATGGGCAAGTCTGCGAAAGAAGCCGCGAACACGATGCTGACTTTCTTGTTGGAAAGACCTGCGAACATCTTGCAACACCTTCAAACTTATGCGGGAACTAGCGCCGCTGTCGATTTTGAGTTGAAGTCGAGTGTCAAAGGTGCGCACTTCACGATAAACGGAGAAACTGTAAGTGGATTCAAGGGTAAGTATCTGGCTGGATTCGCCACCGACTTCTTGGCTTACCCTCCTGCAGGTTACAAATTCGACCATTGGGAAATCCAGAGCGGGTTTGATGAGACAGGGAAGAAGGAGAATTGTTCAACGAACCTTCCTGGCGAGTTGAGCGGTTCGCTGACAAGCACGTGTACCATAACCGCTGTCTTCACGCCAAGCAATTATGAATATACACTCGTCATCAACGAGTTGTGCGCAAGTAGCGACAGAAACTCGGGCAATGCGGATGAGTACGGCAAGTATCCTGATTGGATTGAGGTCTACAACTACGGAAGTGATCCTATCGATTTGGCTGGACTCTATTTCTCGAACAAGGTGAATGAGTTGAAACTCAGCCCTATTGCTTTTGGAAGCAAATCGACTATCGTGGAAAGCAAGCAACGTGTCTTGGTGTGGGCGAACAATGACCCTGTTGATGGCCCTCTCTACCTCAACTTCAACATGAACGTTGACAAGTCGAAGACCATCTTCTTGAGTAATGATGCGGAGGATATCATATCGGAAGCTTCATACGACCCGCATGAAACCAACGAATCGTATGGTTTCCAGACCGACAACGCTGGCGAATGGGTGCTGTTCAACGTTTGTGACAAAATCACAGCCACACCAGGCAAGTCGAACGGTAGCATTACGTGCAGGGGCACAGGTCTGGTCGACACCGAAATCTCTGATGCTCCATTGTCAATGTATCCGAATCCTGCTTCCTGCGGGGTGACAATAAACTCGAAATCGTTGATTAACAGTGTCTGCGTCTTCGATGTGAATGGTTGCGCATTGTTGGAATATACTCCGAAAAAGAGTGAGGTCAGCATCGATCTGACTGCAATCCCTCAAGGTATTTACGCCGTACGGATTGAATGCGAAGATGGCGTGTTCAATGAGAAACTGATCAAGCAATAAGCAGTTTGACCGCTGGAAATACAAGAGGATGTGTCGGCGACGGTACATCCTCTTGTTTATTTATCTTACTCCTTAATTATGGTGCGTGGTTGGTGTAATTATTTGTGAATCAGCTTACTATTTAAAAATTTAATGATTGTGCTGCGGAATCAGGGAACTCCTTGTTTCCCCCTCTTCTTTTTGTCTCGAAAAAACCTTATTTTTGTTTGTTGTAAAAAACAGTTGATTTATGACTACATATCTTCCTTCCGAGTGGACGCTGCAGAGCGGGGTGATGCTTACTTGGCCCCACGAGCAGACCGACTGGGCTTATATGTTGGATGAGGCGGTGGCCTGCTTTGTGGAGATCGCCCGTGAGATCTCTAAAAGGGAACGCTTGCTGATCGTCTGTCGGGACGAACAATCTGTCCGAAAAGATTTGGGTGAGGCGATGAACCCTAACATCCTCTTCCGTGAGTTGCCGACCAATGACACGTGGGCGCGCGACCATGGACCGATCACCGTTTTTGTGGACGGTTCTCCCTATCTCTATGATTTCCAGTTTAATGGTTGGGGTTTGAAGTTCCCTGCCAATTATGATAACCAGATCACGAAGAGTTTGTATCTCTCCCGTGTCTTTTCGGGCAAGGTGGGGTATATGAGCCTGCTCTTCTATGTTCTGGAGGGTGGCAGCATCGAGTCGGACGGGGCGGGTACGCTCATGACGACCTCCCAATGCCTGCTCTCGCCTAACCGCAACGACCATCTGACGCAGCCGCAGGTGGAGGAATTCCTGAAGAATTCGTTCGGCGTGGAGCGTGTGCTGTGGCTGAACCACGGCTATTTGGCGGGAGACGATACGGACAGCCATGTGGATACGTTGGCGCGCTTCTGCGATGTGGATACGATCGCCTATGTGCAGTGTGACGATAAGACGGACGAGCATTACGCTGCCCTGAAACTGATGGAACGTGAACTGAAATCGTTCAAGACGCTGGAGGGAAACCCTTACCGCCTGATCCCTTTGCCGATGGCGGATGCCCGCTATGAAGGGGAACAACGCTTGCCGGCCACCTACGCTAATTTCTTGATCGTGAACGGGGCTGTATTGGTGCCGACCTACCGCTCTCCGAAGGACGAACTGGCACTGTCCGCCTTGCGCGAGGCCTTCCCGGATAGGGAGGTGGTGGGCGTGGACTGCTCCGCATTGATTCATCAGCATGGCTCCCTGCATTGCGTGACGATGCAGTTGCCTTATTATGTATTGGAAGATTAATTGATTGATTATAAATTTAATAGAATATGAAAGTTGGATTGGTTCAGCAGTGTTGTTCGTCGGATGTGAAGGCGAACGTGGAGAAACTGAAACGCAACGTCACGGAATGTGCGAAGATGGGCGCCGAATTGGTGGTCTTGCAGGAGTTGCACAACTCGCTCTATTTCTGCCAGACGGAGGATGTCTCATGCTTCGATTTGGCGGAGACGATCCCTGGTCCCTCCACGGAGGAGTTCTCGGCCTTGGCGAAGTCCCTGCATGTGGTCATCGTGCTTTCCCTCTTCGAGAAGCGCGCCGTGGGCCTTTACCATAACACGGCCGTGGTGATCGACAGCGACGGAAGCATCGCTGGGAAGTACCGCAAGATGCATATTCCTGATGATCCAGCCTATTACGAGAAGTTCTATTTCACGCCGGGTGACCTGGGGTTCCATCCTATACGGACCAGCGTGGGCAACTTGGGTGTGATGGTCTGCTGGGACCAATGGTACCCCGAGGCTGCCCGTCTGATGGCGCTCGCCGGTGCGGATCTGCTGATTTACCCGACCGCCATAGGGTGGGAGAGCACGGACACCCCTGACGAGAAGGAACGTCAGCTGAACGCTTGGATGACCGTGCAGCGTGGCCATGCCGTGGCGAATGGCTTGCCCGTCGTGACGGTGAACCGCTACGGATTCGAACCGGACCCTTCCGGGGTGACGAACGGTATACAGTTCTGGGGCAATAGCTTTGTGGCTGGTCCTCAGGGCGAACTGTTGGCCCACTTGCCTGCCGACTCGGAGGAGAATAGGGTGGTGGAGGTCTCCATGACCCGCTCGGAGGATGTGCGCAGGATCTGGCCTTTCTTGCGTGACCGCCGCATTGAGTATTTCGACGAACTGGCCAAGCGCTTTCGTGATTGAGCCTATTTAAGTGTTTAAATGTTAGTTTTTTATTGTTAGAAGTTATGGATTTGAAACGGACAAAACTGATTACGATGGGACTCCTCCTCTGTACGGGGACTCTCTTTGCGCAGACGACGAAGGAGTTTATGATGGATCATATCGAGTACACGGCGGGCAACTACACGTCGTACCCTACCACATTCCCGAAGCAGACGGCTGCCCCGAAGGGCTATGAACCCTTCTACATCAGCCATTACGGCAGACATGGATCCCGTTACCACCATACGGCGGCGGACTATCGTAATCTCTATGAGATGTTCGCCAAGGCGGATTCCGCCAATGCCCTCACGGCTACAGGAAAGAGCGTGAAGGCTCGTTTCGAGACGATGTACCAGCGCTATTATGACCGGGCTGGTGACCTGACGACGAAGGGCGTGGCGCAGCATCGGGGCATCGCGGATAGGATGTTCCACTCTTTCCCGCAGGTCTTTAAGAAGAATTCGACGGTTGAGGTAAAGGTCTCCACATCAGTGCGTTGCGTGATGAGCATGTCCGCCTTCTGCCAGGAGTTGAAGGCGCTGCAACCGTCGTTGGATATCCGTGCGGAGTCCAGCAAACGTCTGATGTATTACATCTCCAACGATCCGATGGAGGACAAGAACCGTCGCTTGGCGGATACGGCATGGTCGAAGCCTTTCGGCGACCTCCATTACCGATTGATCCACCCCTCCCGTATAGTGAACCAGCTTTTCAAGGACATGGATTATGTGGCGAAGAACATCGATACGATCGCCTTCATGCGCAAGTTCTATGAGGTGAAGAACAGCTTGGTCTGCGATGACTCGGACATCAATTTCGACGATGTGTGGACGAAGGAGGAGATGTACAACAACTGGGTGGTGCAGAACGCTTGGTGGTACGGGGCTTATGGTCCATGTCCGCTGACCCAGAACAAGAGCCGTTTCTTCGCGAAGGACCTGCTGAATATCATGGTCGACGAGGCGGACATCGCCATTCAGAGCGGTGCGGTGCAGGCGAACCTGCGCTTCGGCCACGACATCGCCATCCTGCCATTGACCGCCCTGATGGAGCTGCAGGGATGCCGCGACCAGGTGACCAATGTGGACTCGATCATGAACTATTGGACGGAGTTCCGCATCGTCCCTATGGCGGCGAATGTCCAGATGATTTTCTATCGCTCTAAGAAGTCTCCCGATGTCTTGGTGAAAATCATGCTCAACGAGCGGGAGGTGGATCTTCCGTTGAAGAGCGACGTGGTCCCTTACTACAAGTGGGACGAGGTGCGGAATTACTACAAGAATTTGCTGAAATGAGGCTCGTTTTTTGGGCTTCATCGATAAATTTTTTGCGGAAATCTTCTTATATTTGCATCCTATGTGGATGGCCCAAGATGGAGGCTTCGCATATTGATTTTTAGTGTGAAACGAATAAGTTTTGGATATGATAAAGAGATTGTTTTTGGGGACTTCCTTGCTCCTTGCGGCGGGTTCGGCTGGTGCGTATGATTTCTCTTCCTATGGGGAGGGCTTTTCGACGGAGGATTATCGTACGGCATTCAATATGGGCTTGAAATTCTTTGGCGGTCAGCGTTGCGGAGACAGCCATAACTGGATGTTGGTGAATAACCCAGGCGCCTGCGCGACGTCCTGCCACATGAAGGATGGCAAGGGATCCGTCAATGGCGGGGGGAATGGCAACTATGACCTGACGGGTGGATGGCATGATTGTGGTGACCACATCAAGGTGGGCACGACGATGGGCTCTTCCGCTATCTTCCTGCTCGTGGCGTACGATTTGTGGCCACAGGCTTTCCAAGACAATTACGATGAGGCGTATGGCGCGCCGAATGGAATAGCGGACGTGTTGGATGAGGCTAAATATGCCACGGATTACTTCATGAAATGTTTCCCGGACGACAACACGTTCGTTTACTACGTGGGTTCTTCGGGTGACCATAATGTCTGGTGTACCTCTGCGAAGCAATCCACCCTCTCGGTGGATCAAGGTGGTGACCCGCGTCCTGTGTGGACGACGAACAACTCGGGCGGACCTCAAGCCGCTAATTGCGCTTCCGCACTTGCCTTGATGTCTTTGAATTATCCTGACCAGTCTTACAAGGAGCAGTGCAAGGCTGCAGCCATCAAGGCGTATGCCTTCGCAAAGAAAAATAAATCGCAACATGCGGCGATCCCGGAATTCTATGCCGACCCGAACAGGGAGTGGACGGACGAGCTCGCCCTTGCCGCCATCTTGCTCTATAGATTGACGGGCGAATCTTCCTACAAGAAGGATGCTTTGGATTACTTGCAGGGCAAGTGGGAGTCCAACTACCCGCTGGCATGGGACACGATGTCGGACTTCGCTTATTACTATATCGTGAAGGATGACGCGAATGCGAACAATGGTCAGGGCGGTTATTTCCGTGACCACATGGACAAGAATGTCGCTGAGCATCTCAAGAACGGTGGGGCCAATCAGAATGGTTTCCCTTTTGTGCAGGGGCAGCGGTGGGGTACGAACAAATTGGCTTGCGGTGCGGCGGCTGCGACTTCTTTGCTGGTGAAATTGTCTGAGGACGATGTGGTCACTCCTTCTGTGAAAACCCAGACCGCAAAGAACTTCATCACCCGCGTGGTGGATTATGTTTTGGGAAAGAATGAGTTCAATCATCCGTTCCTGCATGGTTTCAAGGGTGATATGACGTTTAAGATCCACCATAGGAATGCGATGGGAAGGGATGACAACCCACCGTCTAACGAAAAGAATAGCAGTGAGTTCATGTTCGCGAGCGGTGGTATGATCGGTGGTCCTTCCGACTCGGGACAGTTCTCGAACATCGTCGAGGGCGGTGATGCCTACAAGGAGACGGAGGGTGGCTGCGACTACAACGCACCTTTCGTGTTCGCCATGGCTCGTATGATGGCGGAGAAGGATCCTTCCCAGTTCGGCGTAGGTACGCCTGCTGTCTTGACGGACCACACCTACTTGGTTTATCCTACCGACTTCTCCGACTACCTGGTGATTGACCAAATCACTTACGGTGGCGCGACGGTGACGGCTGACCTCATCACGTTGGATGGCCAGACAGTGAAGCATATCGATGTGAAGAACGTGCGGGAAGTGGTGGAGACGAATGATGTCGCCTCCGGCATCTATCTCTTGCGTGTCTCCAATGGAACGCAATCGGTAGGCTACAAGTTGATTAAGAGATGATTGTGACTTTTTATTCACCTAATTTGTTGAATTAAAGATATGAAAGTATTGAAGTATGGAAGTTCCACGTTGACTTCCGCCGCAAAGATAAAGGAGGTGGCTAAACAGGTGGCCGCCGAGAAGGGTAACATCGTTGTCCTCTCTTCCATCAATGGCTCACGCGAGGCGTTGCAGGAGGTGGCTGACTATCTCTACATGAAGAATGTCGATGGTGCCATGGAGTTGATGAACAATATGGAACTCCAGTATGCGAAACTGGTGGACGACCTCTTCCCTGATGCGAAAAAGAACGCGGAGATGAAGAAGGTTGTCGAGTCTTACTCCTCGGTCATCCGGGAGACGGCGAAGGAACTTTTCACGAAATATGAGGAGAAGATCATCATCGCGCAGGGCGAGTTGCTGATCTCCGAATTGTTTGTATCCTACTTGAACACGATGGGTGTCAAGGCGGTTCACCTGAATTCGTTGGATTTCATGAAGACGGACAAGAATGACGAGCCGGACGCTAAGTTCATCAAGGAGGCGCTCTCCAATTTGATGGAGGAGAACAAGTCGGCGGACACGTTCGTCACGGAGGGCTTTATCTGCCGCAACGCATATGGCGAGGTGGAGAACTTCGGCGTGGGGGGCAGCGATTATTCCGCCACCCTGATCGGAGTCGCGGCCCAAGCGCAGGAGGTGATCCTCTGGAGCGACACGTATGGCATCTATGACAGTGACCCTGCCATCGTCCAGAATGCCCGTCCGGTGAAGTCCCTGACGTTCGACGAGACCGCTGAGCTCTCCTATTTCCTGGACAGGGTGATCCATCCGATGTCCATTCTTCCTGCCAAGCTGGCCAATATGCCTATCCGCCTGAAGAATGTGATGTCGCCTGATAGCGAGGGGACGCTCGTCTCTTCCGAGATGCCGAATGGTCAGGTGAAGGCGATCGCCGCCAAGGATGGCATCACGATGATTAAGATTAAGTCTGTCCGCATGCTCTTGGCACACGGATTCCTGCGCCGCGTCTTCGAGGTGTTCGAGGGGCATAAGACGGCCATAGATATGATCACCACCTCCGAGATTGGTGTCTCGGTGACCATCGATAACGACAAGTACCTGGAGGAGATCGTGAATGACCTGAAGACCTTTGGTACCGTCACGGTGAGCAAGGGCATGACGATCGTATGCGTCGTGGGCGATATGCGTTGCGGGGAAGGCGCTTCGAACAAGGTGCTGGATGCGCTCAAGGAGTTGCCTGTGCAGATGATCTCTTACGGAGGAAGTCTGCAGAACATATCGATCTTAGTCGATGGAAAAGACAAAAAGATGGCTTTGAATCAATTGAACAATAAATTATTTTAAATGGCAAACGTAGTTAAGGGGAACTTCCCCATCGATAAATTTAGGGACGTTGAGACTCCCTTCTATTATTACGATGTTGATGTGTTGAACAGGACGTTGGACTTGGTGAAGAAGGAGTCGGAGGCGAATCATGCCATTGTGCATTACGCTATAAAGGCCAATGCGAATCCTAAGGTGTTGAAAATCATCGCCCAGAAGGGTTTGGGCGCCGATTGCGTGAGCGGTAATGAGGTGAAGGCCGCCATCGAGTCCGGTTTCCCGGCCTCCCGTATCGTCTTCGCCGGCGTGGGTAAGACGGACCCTGAGATAAACCTTGCGTTGGACAATGATATCTTCTGCTTTAATGCTGAGTCTATTCCTGAATTGGAGGTGATCAACGAATTGGCGGGCAAGAAGGGCAAGGTGGCGAACGTGGAGCTCCGCGTGAATCCTAACGTGGACGCGCACACGCACCATTACATCACGACGGGCTTGAACGAGAACAAGTTCGGTTTCAACATGGATGACTTGGCCGACGTGGTGAAGATGTTCGATTCATTGAAGAACTTGAAGCTGATAGGCTTGCATTTCCATATCGGTTCGCAGATCACGGACCTTAGCTCATACGAGCATCTCTGCGTGAAAATCAACGAGTTGCAGGATGCGATGGAGGCTATGGGCGTTCGTCTGGCGAACATTAACATCGGTGGTGGTTTGGGCATCAACTATGAGCATCCGAACCACATGCCTATCGCTGATTTCGAGGCCTATTTCCGCCTCTTCTCCAAATACCTGAAGCTGCGTCCGGGACAGCAGTTGCATTGCGAGCCGGGACGTTCCATCGTGGCGCAGTGCGGTAGCTTGATCACCAAGGTGACTTACGTGAAGAAGGGCAAGGAGAAGCAGTTCGCCATCGTGGATGCGGGCATGACGGATCTGATCCGCCCGGCGTTGTACCAGGCTTACCACCGCATCGAGAACATCTCTTCGGATGCGGAGGAGGAGAAGTATGACGTGGTGGGACCAATCTGCGAGTCGTCGGATGTCTTCGACAAGGATGTCATGTTGAACGGAACGAAACGTGGTGATTACCTGGCGATTCGTTCGGCTGGCGCATACGGTGAGATCATGGCGTCGGGTTACAACCTGAGACGTTTGCCGAAAGGCTACCTCTCTACCGAGTTCTAAGTCTCCGGACTTACTATAAGTATGTGTTAATGGGGGATTGCCCCCGTAAATGTTAGCGAAAATGGAAGATTATTTGTTGCGTGTGGCTGAATACAAGGAGTATGTGTGGGTGTTGTTGGGCGTTTTCCTATTCGCACTGGTGTTACAACTCTATTTCTATTTCAGGTATTATAGCGGAATCTTCCGTTTCAAGAATAGGATAGACAAGAACGATGTGCGGCTCTCCACCAATAAACCAGCGGTGTCAGTCATTATTTGCGCGAGGAACGAATCGGAGAACCTGGCCCGTTTCTTGCCGGCGGTACTGAAACAGAAGTACCCCAAGTTTGAAGTAATCGTGGTCAACGATGGTTCCACGGACGAGAGCACTGACCTCCTGAAGAAGATGACGGAGCAGTATCCTAACCTCTACCAGACCTTCCTGCCGATGGGTGCGAAGTACATGAGCCGTAAGAAAATGTGCGTGACCGTGGGTATCAAGGCCGCTCATTACGACCATCTGCTCTTGGTCGATGCGGATTGCGAGCCGGCGAGCGACCAGTGGATCGCCAATGTCATGCGCCACTACGCCAGCGGCACTTCCGTCGTGCTGGGCTATACGGGCTACAAGGGTAATAATGGGTTCTTGGACAATATGATCGCTTACGACATGATGTTCGAGGCGATGCGTTTCATGGGATTCGCCCTGCAAAAGAAGCCGTACCGGGGCGTGAGCGGAAACCTCTCCTACTCGAAGGAGCTCTTCTTCGCGAAGAAAGGCTTCACCTCCCATCTGATTCTCTCGTATGGCGATGACGACCTTCTGATCCGTGACATCTCCACCAAGCAGAACACGGCGGTGTGCGTGGAGCCGGAGGCTGTCACCTGGTCGCATAGGGATCTGACGATGAATTCCTTCCTTTATCAGCGTGAGAAGCAGATGGAGACCTATGCGGAGTATCTCCCTGCCACGAAGTTCAGGATCAGTTCGGAGATCATCTCCCGCTATATCTTCTATTTATTGGCGCTTGTGTTGCTGGTGATGTTCGCCGTTTGGACCGATTTCATATCGATGGGCATCGTGGCGTTCCTGTTCCTCATCCGCCTCATCACCCAGCTGGTTGTCTTCACGAAGACCTCCAATGCATTGACGGAGAGGAAGTTCACATTGTCTATCGTGCTGTACGATATCATCTTGCCGCTCATCACGCTCCATGTGCGTACCTTTGGCAAGATCGGTGAGAAGAAAAACGCCATGTGGAAGCAGTAGGCGTCTGATAGTTTCGTTTTGAGTATTGTTTCTATGAATACGACAGAAGATAAATTGAAGGCTTTCCAACGTTTGTTGGATGTGATGGACGAGTTGAGGCTGAAGTGCCCTTGGGACAAGAAGCAGACGTTCGAGTCGTTGCGAGCGAACACGATCGAGGAGACCTACGAGCTCTGCGATGCGATCATGAAGAAGGACATGAAGGAGATCCGCAAGGAGTTGGGGGATGTGCTGTTGCATATCGTTTTCTATTCCAAGATTGCCTCCGAGACGAACGATTTCGACATCGCGGATGTCTGCAACTCGTTGTGTGATAAGCTGATATTCCGCCATCCGCACGTCTTCGGCGAAGGTGCGGCGAAGACGGCCGGCGAGGTCGAGCAGACGTGGGAGCAGATCAAGCGGAAGGAGAAGGACGGTAACAAGAGCGTCCTTTCGGGTGTGCCGGATGCGCTCCCTGCACTGATCAAGTCCTACCGTATCCAGGACAAGGCCCGCAACGTGGGCTTCGACTGGGAAGAGAAGGAGCAGGTGTGGGACAAGGTGAAGGAGGAGTTCGACGAGCTCATGACGGAGGTGAAGCACCTCGATGCCGAGAAGATGGAGGAGGAGTTCGGCGACCTGATGTTCAGCATGGTGAATGCCGCCCGGTTGTATAAGATAAACCCGGAGAACGCGTTGGAGAAGTGCAACCAGAAGTTCATCCGCCGCTTCAATTACGTGGAGGAGCAGACCCTGATGAAGGGCAAGGACCTCAAGGATATGTCCTTGGAGGAGATGGACCGGTACTGGAACGAGGCGAAGGCGAAGGAGAGGGAAGGTAAGAATTAAGAATTAAGAGTTAAGAATTAAGAGTTAAGACACGTTTGTTCGACGTAGTCGATTAAGAGTTAGTTGGGCTTGTTCCTATGTTTTGTGGGGGCAAGCCCGATTTTTATAACATAATGTATTGTTTTATGGGGTGTAAATTTAGTTTTTGGAACGAGTCTCCCTTCCCAATCCGCAACGCTCTCAGCCCCGATGGGGCGTTATAGCACAGCCAGGGGTGTAAACCCCTGGACGATTGATGAGGGGAGGGGAGAGCCCTGAAGGGGCGGTACGGAAATCTTTTTAGTGTGATGTTTTATTCATTACCGGTCTGTTTTTGTTTGATTAATCGGGATGCATAGCTTTTTTGAAAACTGAAATTTGTTATAGTGGTATGTGAAAAATATTGTACATTTGCCAACGTTCTTCGATCAAGTACTTTTTAAAAAAGTGTGAGAGATATGTAGTGATTCTCACGTTTTTTGTGTATAAATAAATTTTGCTAAAATTGTTCAGAATAGGGAATTTGTTTGAATGGAGAACAATATGTATCACAGAAGAAAAAATATTATGAGTACAGAAAGTATAGAAAAGGAAATTCGAAATGTGTCAGAATATATAGGATGGGTGGAAAATTTGCCACATAAGGATGTTACTAAATTTTATAGAGGACAAGCCAATTGTGGCTGGGATATTACGACAAGTGTTTTTAGAGGTAACCTATCAGAAACCTATGAATATGATTTGTTAGAGCAATCGTCACGCATATTATGGAACGAATTGTCTAAATATTCATCATGTTTAGAGAAACTTGTGTTCTTACAGCATTATGGATTGCCGACGCGTTTGTTGGATGTGACACTTAATCCATTAGTCGCATTGTTTTTTGCGTGTAAATCAAATGAAGAGACGAATGGAGCCGTATATTACGGTTATGAGAATGGTTGTGTAAAGAAAAATGAGATAGTTGCTGAACTTACTGCAGAATATAAGTTCAAACACAACACGAATCCACTTTGTGATGATGAATTATTTGTGAATTTTGTTGCTCGTAAAGGTGTTCAAACATATGAATTTTATACCCCTATTTTTATTTATCCACCTATCAATAACGTTAGAGTAGAACGGCAAAGTGGTGCATTCATTATGAAACCGTTGACTCATGATCATAGAAGTGGCACTATGGATACGAGTGACGAGAAATTTGAGGATAAGAATAATAACTCATTAAGGAACTGTTTCATAGATTCTGTCGCAATTATTCCCCATGAATGCAAAGAAGACATCTTGAGAGAATTATCAATGCTTGGCATCGATGATGGTTCAATGTTTCAGACTGTCACGGATAAGATTAATGCAATTAAAGAAAAGATAGGATTTGGTCCTCTCGATAGTATTGATTTCGAATAGATATAGTGATGCCCAGTAATAAAACCAATTGTATTATAATTAAAGAATCATTGGGACAAACTTTGGGTGTATAAAGTTCAGTGTGTAGTGCTAATTAATAATTAATCACAATTAAAAAAACGAGGAAGATGGATTACTCACAATTACAGAAGTCAAGTGTTAGGTGTTTGTTGCAAGTTGAAGGTATACAAGATGCCGAAGGATGTGTGCAATCAGTACGTTTTCAAGAAGAAATGTTCTTGATAGGATTTGTACCCTATACGGTGTTCGAAAAGCATCTATTTGAATTGGACCCAATTGTAGATTTAAATGATCATCTTGTAGTAACTCCTTATTTGTTAAAATCTTCAAAAGCCTCACTGCCTGTCCCCATATTTCATAAAATATCTAAGGCGGTTGGAAAAAAATATAAATTGGATAGAAATTTGATAATTGAACCGATGTTGGATAATGTATGCAAAAAAGCAGACTATATTCGAGAAAGGATTCGTCGCCCTTTTAATGGAGAACAGTTGTTAAGTCAGAAATATAAGGGTCATGTTAGTGAGGATTTCTTTGAAAAGGACGATGATCAATATCTGTACGTGGGTAAAGAAGGTGACTTGGAATTGTCTGAAGGGGTCGGGGACATGGTGTGTATTTCCAATGATTTTTTATGCCTATGTGCTTATATGAATAAGGTTACGGGATTGCCAAGTTATGCTATTTTACATTCTGAAGATACTATAAGGGTCATGTCTGAAGAAGAGTGAATTTCGTTTGGATTAAATGCATGGAAATGGTAACTTATTATTTAAATGATATTTCTTCGAGATTTGACTTCGGAAAACATGAGGGACTGCCGTTATTTTACGTTCTTATGATAGATCCTTCGTATGTTTATTGGTGTGTCAATAATATAGAATGTTTTTTCATCAGTGAAACATGTTTGACCCAAATACGAGAAATGTTTCCAAAGTTTATTGTTGTGGAATCATTTATGGATCATGTTGTCGGAGATAGTGAGGATGATTGTCTGAGTGAAGATGATGATTGTTATTACGATGACTACGATAGCTATGATTATATTTCCCAATTTGATGATGAAGGTCCTACGTATGAGAGATATTGTGGTTCTTATGCTCAGGATGAGATGGGTTATAGTGATGATGAAATCGATACGATATTTGAAGGAGATCCAGATGCTTATTGGAATATAGATTAGGATAAGGGGAATTCCTATTGTCCCCTTGCAATAGGGATTTATTCTTCCTACGCTAGGATTCCCCTTTAACATGTATGAGTTCATAGATCTCTAGACTTTCGCCTGTTTGTTATAAAATGTGTATATTGTACGGCTTTATAACCTGTCAATTAGTTTGCGATCATGGCACAAAAGAATGAAATAGTATTGTACCAGCCAGACGAGGCGGTAAGTATAGATGTGTGTTTGGAGAACGAAACGGTTTGGCTCACGCAACAACAGATGGCTGATTTGTTTCAAACAACACATAACAACGTGACTCAGCCTATAAATGACATTTTCAAGGAACAGGAACTTGTTCGAGAATCAGTATGTGAGGAATCCTTACATACTGCCTCTGACCCTATCTATGGGGTGTCGTGTGAATTTTTATTATATCCTTAATTCAACCAACAAGTATATTTTCGTACATTTATCCTCCGAAATAAAAATTATATAACTATTGTATTATGAAGTATTTAGCTAAATTATTTGTCGCACTCTGTGCTTTAGGATTGTCTAGTTGTTCCGAGGCCAAGAATCAAATAGTAGGAACATGGGTGCCTACGGACTATGTGTGTGAGAATAGAGGGGACGAAATAAGCGAGGCGGTTATAGAAAGTGCTAAAAATGAATTCCTATGTAATAAGTTCGAATTCGATGCTTCAGGCTCATATAAATGGGTCAATTCTTTGGGTTTTTTCCTCGAAGAAGGAACTTATGAGATAAAAGGAGACTCTCTTGTTATGACGTGCTCGAAACTAAGTTCGAGAGCGAGATTAGAGGATGATTTTAAACAAGTTGAAGACTCTCCTTTTGTGGGGAGGAAATGTGCAGATACACCCTCAAAATATCTTATTAGGGATATCAGTAACAAAAAAATGGTTTTGACAGTTGAACTCGAGGGCGGATCATATGAATTCACAAATGTGTTCTTCTTGAAGAAAGAATAATGTTGTAAAGGAGATGTTGGGCGGATGAACTCATGCGTAATCCACTGCAGTCCCTTCTTCGTGCTTAGTCCTTGTCCTTGGCAATGGGGATTTTTCTTCCTGCACAAAGAACTACTTTTAATCCGTATGAATAATTCATAGTTCTTTAGACTTTCTCCTGTTTGTTGTAAATAAAATGTGTATATTTGCATAAATAAAACCTGTCAAATTGTTTGCAATCATGGCACAAAGGAATGTGATAGTATTCAACTGTCAAGGAATACTTGACAGTTCAACAAGAAGACCTGCAGTATGTAAGGATTCCTTACATACTGCCACCGATGGGAAAAATACAAGACGAAGTTGTATAACCTTGAAAAGTGCTAAAGAAGTATTGTCTTAAGGAACATGCCTTTTCAACTGTCGCAAATTTTGCGACAGTTGAAAAGGCTGGTGGTGGACGGGTGAGACGTCTTGTGGAGTATTCAAGGGGTGTTAGAGTTTGAAAATCAATTATAAAATTTGTTTGCAATTATGGCACAGAAGAATGAAATAGTATTGTACCAGCCCGATGAGGCGGTAAGGATAGAAGTACGTATGGATGGGGAAACGGTCTGGCTGAATCGTAACCAAATGGCAACCCTGTTCGGACGTGATGTGAAAACCATCGGTAAGCATATTTCCAATGCGCTTTCTGAAGAATTGGCGGAAATTTCAGTTGTCGCAAATTTTGCGACAACTGCTAGCAATGGCAAAACGTATAATATGGAGTATTACAATCTTGATATGATTTTGTCAATCGGGTATCGTGTGAAATCACGCCAAGGTATTCTGTTCCGCCAGTGGGCGAACAAGGTGCTAAAGGAGTACCTCCTTAATGGACATGCCGTGAATCAGCGTATCGAACGCCTTGAGCACCGCGTGACCGAGACGGAGAACAAAATAGACTTCTTCGTCCGCACCTCCCTGCCTCCCGTGGAGGGCATCTTCTACGACGGACAGATCTTCGACGCCTATAAGTTCGTCAATGACTTGATACGCAGTGCGAAGCATCGTATCGTATTGATAGACAATTATGTGGATGATACCGTCCTGCAAATGCTCGACAAGCGCCGGGAGTCAGTGGAAGCCACCATCTTCACCAAGAGCTTGAATGCCACGTTCCACCTCGACGTGCAACGGCACAACGCACAGTACCGTCCCGTCACCGTCCGGGAGTTCGCCCACTCGCACGATCGTTTCCTTGTGATCGATGACGAGGTCTACCACATCGGAGCCTCCATCAAGGACTTGGGAAAGAAATGGTTCGCCTTCTGCAAGATGGAGCTGCGGGCGGAGGATTTGCTGCGTAGGGTGGAAACGGCTTGAAACGACAACCCTTCCATAACCATGCCCGAAAAATAGAATTTGCATAAATATTTTAATTTTATATCTTTGTCGTTTGATTATTCATTACGTGTGTTGATTTAATTGATTATTAAAACCATGAAAAGAGGACTAATTGTACTATTTTCCTTCCTCGCCATCTTTACGTGCAGGGGGCAGGAGGCTCTCGGACAGAATCCCGAGTTGAACATCACGACAAGCAACTTCCCTGTGCTGGATGGCTCTGAATCGACCAGTCCGCTACGGCTCATCCTGATGTGCAAGTTGTTAGGGTATGACTATGAGTGGCAATACAGCCCGTTTATCCAGCGCCAGGAGGATGCGCCAAGGTATGTCGAGCCTAACTATACATGCGATGAGGATACGAGGCGTGACCTGCTGCTCAATCGTTTGTTGAACAACAACACGCACGGGGCGTTCGTCAATCTCATCGATGACAAGGTGGATATTATCATTACCGCCAGAAGCATCTCCCGCGACGAGAAAGCATACGCGGAGGAGCAGGGTGTGACCTTGCTGGAAAAGCCGATCGCCCGGGACGCCCTCACCTTCATGGTGAACGCGAAAAACCCTGTCAGCAACCTTTCCATCGACCAAATCCATGCTATCTATATGGGCAATGTACAGAATTGGTCGGAAGTGGGTGGATTGGATTGCGTGATGAAACCGTATGTACGGAACCGGAACTCGGGTAGCCAGGAGAAGTTCGAGACGATGGTGATGGATGGACTGACGATCGCGGATTTCCCTGAAATGCAGATCGGTACGACGATGATGTCTCCGTATTACCAACTGGAGGATGACACGGCGGGCATCGCCTTCACCCCTTTCTACTACTATAAGGTCATGGTGGATAGCAAGAAGGTCAGGGCGGTCGGCGTGGACGGTGTGGAGATGACCAAGGAGAATATCCTGAACAACTCCTATCCTTACACGTCCAAGGTCTACACGGCGGTGCGCTCCGACATCGACAAGGCTTCCCCCGCTTACAAACTCTTTGAGTTCCTCTCGAGCGATGCGGGCCAGGCTATCGTCGACGAAAGCGGTTATGTGCCGTTGAACGCATCCACGGGCGTGCGTTTGGCGGAGAGCGAAGCGTTCGAACTGAGTTACAAAGATCATACCCTCACTATCATCTCCCCAAATCTTCCTAAACGATTGGAAATCTATGATTTGGAGGGAAGAAAGGTGTTCGAGAGCGCGGTCCGCTCTTGCGACGTGCAGCTGCCTGCGGGATTGCGTGGCATGCATGTGGTTTATTTGCTGCAGGACGATGGACGTGTCTGCGCGAAGAAGGTCGTGTTGTAATCGTAAAATATTAGATCGATGCCCTGCTCGTGCGTTTGGCCATGGCCAGGGCATCGTTTATGGGAAGTGATTCGCATTGCATTATGGAATTCTTAACTCTTAACTCTTAATTCTTAATTATAATTTCGTACCTTTGTGCTTTATAAGTTTTACATAAATACAAGATGGCAAAAGAATTGACTCCACGCAGTGAGGATTACTCACAGTGGTATAACGACTTGGTGATCAAGGCTGATTTGGCGGAGAGTTCCGCAGTGAGAGGTTGTATGGTGATTAAACCGTACGGGTATGCTATTTGGGAGAAGATGCAGCATGAGTTGGACCGTATGTTCAAGGAGACGGGCCATGTGAACGCATATTTCCCTCTTTTCATCCCTAAATCTTTTTTGAGCAAGGAGGCTGACCATGTGGAAGGCTTCGCGAAGGAGTGCGCGGTTGTCACCCACTATAGACTGAAGACCAATCCCGACGGGAGCGGTGTGGTGGTGGACCCTGAAGCCAAGTTGGAGGAGGAGTTGATTGTCCGTCCTACGTCCGAGACCATCATCTGGAACACATACAAGAACTGGATTCACTCTTACCGTGACCTCCCGATCCTCTGCAACCAGTGGGCGAACGTGGTTCGTTGGGAGATGCGTACCCGCTTGTTCCTCCGTACCGCCGAGTTCCTGTGGCAAGAGGGCCATACGGCTCACGAGACCTACGAGGAGGCTGAGGCAGAGGCTCAGAAGATGCTGAATGTCTATGGCGATTTCGTGGAGAACTTCATGGCGGTCCCTGTCATCAAGGGCGTGAAGTCCGAGACGGAGCGTTTCGCCGGTGCGGTGGACACCTATACCATCGAGGCTTTGATGCAGGATGGCAAGGCATTGCAGTCGGGTACTTCCCACTTCCTAGGTCAGAACTTCGCGAAGGCGTTCGACGTGCAGTACCAGACCCGCGAGGGCAAGCTCGACTATGTGTGGGCTACCTCTTGGGGTGTATCCACCCGTTTGATGGGTGCGCTCATCATGACGCACTCCGACGACAACGGTTTGGTTTTGCCGCCTAACTTGGCACCAATCCAAGTGGTGATCGTGCCTATCTTCAAGACGGAGGAGCAGTTGGCTGAGATTTCTGCCAAGGTGAGCGAAATCACCGCTAAGCTGAAGGCTTTGGGCATCACAGTTAAGTATGATGATTCGGACGCTAAGAAGCCAGGCTGGAAGTTTGCCGAGTATGAGTTGAAGGGTGTGCCTGTACGTTTGGCTATGGGTGCAAGAGACCTTGAGAACGGTACGGTCGAGGTGGCTCGCCGTGATACCCTCACGAAGGAGACCGTCAGTCTGGAGGGCATCGACGCATACGTTAAGAACCTGTTGGATGAGATCCAAAAGAATATCTTCAAGAAGGCTTTGGACTATCGTAACTCCATGATCAAGAAGGTGGATAGCTACGACGAGTTCAAGGTGGAGATCGAGAAGGGCGGATTCATCTTGGCCCACTGGGACGGCACTCCTGAGACGGAGGCGCAGATCAAGGAGGAGACCAAGGCGACCATCCGTTGCGTTCCGTTCGACACCTACCTGGGCGACGACAAGGAGCCTGGCAAGTGCATGGTGACGGGCAAACCATCCAAGTGCAGGGTGCTCTTCGCAAGATCATATTAATGAATTCATTCATAGGCGTTGGGACATTTATCCGTCCTGACGCCTTTTTTGCTTTTAGGAGAGAGTGTATGAGAAAATTCGTGCTGCTAATATTGGCCTTGATGCTCCATGCCTTGGGTGTGGAGGCTGGTGTCCGTTCACTCTATTCTCCCGATTCTGTGGCTGTGGAGGCGGAACCTTCTAAGTCAACTTGTCCTCCTTCGATGGGAGTGTATTATTATTATCCTTATCAGACAGGTCTGATTGGAGGGAAAGATGTTGAAAAGCAGACGCTTTTGTTTTACCCGAATGTGACGACCTTCGTCCGTGACGCGGAGTATTTCCTTCCTTACACGAAAGGGTACAGCGCATTGGGTTTCTTCATGAAGCCAACCTTGACGTACAATCATGATGAACGGCTAAGACTTTCTGTCGGTCTCCATCTGTTGGGGATTGCGGGCGACCATAAAAAGTTGCGGGAGGTTTCCCCTATTGTGCGGATTGAATACAAACCCAACAAAAATATAAATATTGTGGGTGGTACGTTATCCGATGGATTCATCGGTCATGGACTTTATCAACCGATGTATGACTATGACAGACTCTTCTACGCCAACAAGGAAGATGGATTGCAGCTGTTTGCCTGTACCAAACATTGGCGTTCCAAGATGTGGTGTAACTGGGAGGATTTCATTGTCATAGACTCCCCTTGGCAGGAAAAATTCACTTTCGGATGGGTGAATGCACTGAAATTCGAAAAGAAACGGCATACTTTTGAAATCCCTATTCATCTGCTGATGAACCATAGGGGCGGACAAATCGATGCGGTGCAGGATTCGTGCATCGAGACGCTTGCCAACGTGGCGGCTGGTCTGGAATATGATAAGCATTTTAACCATGGTTTCCTAAATTCTATCGGTGCGAAACTGCCACTCTTCGGGTTCTCCAACCGTTCTAATGAGCAGCACATCCATACCCATTTCAAGAAGGGGTGGGGTATTTACCCTCAACTTTATATCAATGGATCGTGGACGAAAAGTACAAGCAGCAAGGAGAATGGGTACGAAGTGATTAAGGTACAACATGAACATCTTGTGTACTGCAATATAGGATACTGGTACGGTGACGGGTTTGTCTCCGGCAGGGGCAGTTACCTCTTCCAATCGAGGAGCTACTTCGATGACTCTTTCGAGCGCCGTTACCGCCACATGCTTACGGCTGAGGCTGCTTATGATTTGAATGACGTCATGCTTTTCCGTCTTCAGGCCTATTACGACTTGGACGAGTCCAGCGTTGATTATGCGGCGACCTTCGCTTTGCGTTTCGATCGTAGCTTTAAAGTACATTCTTGGGTTAAAGAAAAAAAGGAATGAAAAAGATACTCTCCATATTATTGCTCTTGCTTATCCTCCCCTCGGTGAACGGGAAGAAGAAGGAACGCATCACGGAGCGGGGGTCCTCCCTTTTCTACCGTAGCTGGCGTTACCCTGTCGTGGAGGAGGAGAAGAGGGATACGACGGAGAAGGATACGGTCCCTGTGTTGCCGGTGGACACTGTGCCTGCGGATACGCTCGTGCAGGATTCCGTCGTCGTGGACACGCTGCCGAATGTGCTGACGGAGACTCCGAAGGAGCCTGCGGACACGTTGCCGACACCGCCACGCGTCTCCCGCCCGGACATCAACACCTGTATCGTCTATTTTATCTTTGACCAAAATAATTTCATCACGGACTATTCCGCGGAGTTCGATACCATCATGGCCTTCATCGACTATCATCAGGGAAAGGATTTCGAGGTGATCGGCCATACGGACGAGCGTGGCACGGTGGTCTATAACCAAGGACTTTCCGAGCGTCGCGCCAAAAGGGTCTACGATGTCTTGGTGCGCCGTGGGGTCGACCCGAAACGGCTGACGATGATCGGTCGCAGCGAGTTGGAACTGGTCTACCCGCATGCGAAGAACGAATATGAACATTTGATGAACCGTAGGGTGGTGGTAAGAGTGAAGGAATGATGAAGAGACTTTTCTACATATTGCTGCTATGTTTGGGCTTGGGACAGGTCGCCTTTGCCCAGCAAGACTTGTTGCTTACCCAGCAGCTCTTTTCCCGTGGCAACATCAACCCTGCGGGCGTGGGCAACACGGGCGATGTGGACATCTTCCTGATGGGGCGTCTGCAATGGCTGGGTGTGGACAACTCGCCGCACACACTGCTCCTGAACGCCACGAACTACTTCAAACGCATCCAGTCGGGCGTGGGCCTGACGGTCTACCGAGATGTGATGGGCGTGGGGCACAGCATGACGGAGGTGAAGGCGGAATACTCTTATCAGATAGACCTGAATCCGCACTGGATCCTCTCCATGGGTCTCTCCGCCGGTGTTTTCTGGGGCTCTTATGACCCTTCCGCCAACACATTGAGCAAGGAGTATGAACGTGCGTTGCTGGACTTGTCGAAAGACCGAGTCACGGAGGCCTCCCCTGACTTCAATGTGGGCTTCGAGCTCACTTCTATGGATTGGACGTTCGGAATCTCTTCCACCCATGTTCAGAACAACCAGTCGCTTTCCTATTCGTCCGACCGCCATTTCTACGGCTATGCGGTGCGTTCCTTCGTCTTGGGGGATGATTGGGACCTGTGGGTGGATTTAGGCTATATGAACCGTAATAAGGTGCACGTGGCGGATTTGGGCACGTTGCTCTTCTACCGTCGTTTACTATGGGGCGGACTATCGTGGCGCCCTGACCTGGTGAACGGTTGCAACCCTTCCTACCTCTCGGTGTTGCTGGGCTTGGAGTATCGTATCGTCCGTTTCGGCTATGTCTATGAGTGTGGTTTGGGAAGTAATTGCACCCTGCCGAGCAATACGCACGAGCTCCTTTTGTCCTTTAGGATCGGGAAGAAAAAGTAAGGGGATTTACTATTTAGCTATTTACGATTTACTATTTGCGGTTTGCGGTGCGGGACGGGTGCGGGTGGCAGACCCTTTCTTATTTACGATTTAGCTATTTACGATTTACTATTTTTGGGGTTTGGAAGTGATTTCCACGCACATCCAACCAGTACACCCTAAAACTCTTAACTCTTACTTCTTAACTCTTAACTCATTTTACTCGTCCGACAACGTCACGAGCAACTCCCTATAGGCGGAGAAGATCTTCGATTTGGAGACGTAGCCTAGGTACTTGCCTTCCGCGTCCAGCACGGGGAGGTTCCACGCCTTGGTCTTCTCGAACTTGTACATCACCTTCTCCATCGGCTCATCCGCGGAGACGAAGTCCGGCGGGGAGACCATCAGTTTGGATACCTTGAAGCGGTTGTACAGTTCAGGCCGGAACATGATGTTACGGATTTCGTTCAGGCTGATGAGTCCCACCATCCTATGCTTGGAGTCGAGTACAGGGAAGATGTTGCGGTTGGAGTTCGCCACGATCTTGATGACGTCGCCCAGGTACATCTCCGGGTGGAGTGTTTGGAAATCCGTCTCGATGACGTTCTCCGTCTTCAGCAAGGTGAGGATGTTCTTGTCCGTGTTGTGGGTCAGCAGCTCGCCCTTCTTCGCCAGACGCATGGCGTACAAGCTATGAGGCTCGAAGGCCAGGATGGTGACGTAGGCGACGGTGGCCGTGATCATCAGGCAGATGAAGAGGTCATATCCACCCGTCAGTTCGGCGATGAGGAAGGCTCCCGTCAGCGGTGCGTGCATGACACCCGCCATGACGCCAGACATGCCCGCCAGCGCGAAGTTCTTCTCCGGCAGGGTCCCCAAGCTCGTGAAGTTGGTGATGAAAGCCATCGCATAGCCCGTGATGCATCCCATGAATAGGCTAGGGGCGAAGATTCCACCCGTTCCACCGCTTCCGTTTGTCGCCGCAGAGGCGAATATCTTAAAGAAGATGATGAGGAAGAGGAATAGGAGGACCATCCAGAAATTATCCTTGAAGTCGTAGAAGACACTGTTCTCCGTGATGGCTTGCACGTTGCCGTCGAGCAGGTAGCCTATGGTGTCGTATCCCTCACCGTAGAGTGGTGGGATGAAGAAGATCAGGATGCTCAGCATGATACCGCCCGCGAAGAGTTTCTTGATCGGTGTGTTGAGGCTCGCGAAGAAGGACTCCAGCTTGGTCATTCCCCTCGTGAAGTAGAGCGATACGAATCCGCAGAGGATTCCGAGCGCCACGTAGTAAGGCACGTTGTGGAGGGAAAAAGGAACGGGTTCGAAGGTGAACATCGCCTCCGAGCTGGTAAGGAAGTAGGTGAAGATGGAGGCGGTCGCCGCGGAGATGAGCAATGGCACGATGGAGGCCATCGTCAAGTCGAGCATTAACACCTCCAACGTGAAGCAGACTCCCGCGATCGGGGCCTTGAAGATACCAGCCACCGCACCTGCCGCACCGCAACCGACGAGCAACATGAGCGTTTTCTGCTCCATGCGGAAGAGCTGTCCGAGGTTCGAACCGATGGCCGAACCCGTCAGCACGATCGGGGCCTCGGCTCCTACCGACCCTCCGAATCCGATGGTGAGCGAACTGGCGATGATGGACGACCACATGTTGTGCCGCTTGATGCGCGCCTTCTTTTGGGAAATGGCGAACATGATCTTCGTCACTCCATGGCTGATGTCATCCTTCACGATGTAACGGACGTAGGCGCTGGCGAGGCATACGCCGATGATCGGGGTCGCCAAATAAAGGTAGTTCAGACTTCCGTCGGTGAAGTTGCTCTTCACCAGTTCGTGCAGAAACGCGACGATGTTTTTTAGTATGTGTGCGGCGATGGCGCAGAACAATCCTGTCAGAAAACTAAGAAACAATGTGAAGTGTTTCTCGCTGATGTTCGCCTCCCTCCACCGTAATATTCGTATGAAATATTCTTCTATCATGTTTGTATTTTCTTCCCACAAAAACGAACGGCTAATTTAATAAAAAACGGCTTTCCTATGTCTGATATTATGCTAAATCGTTAAAAAAATTTTTTCACTATGCGTTTTTGATATGATTTTATTAACTTTACAAGTTGTTTTTTCCGTTTGACGAATTGAGGAAAAATTCGTGGGGAAAAATGCCTTTTGATAGAAAAATAGAAAAATAATATATATAATGATTAACAGATGGAATTTTATACCTCTGACAGACGAACAAGAAATGCAAAAGGTGCAGCTTTCCGAAGCGCTGGGCATCAGCCCTGTCCTTTGCCAATTGCTGGTCCAAAGGGGTATCACAACCTTCGCCCAGGCGAAGAGTTTCTTCCGTCCACAGCTGGCCGATCTGCACGATCCTTTCCTCATGAACGACATGGAAAAGGCGGTGGATCGCCTGAATCGGGCCATAGGCAACAAGGAAAGGATCTTGGTCTATGGCGACTATGACGTGGATGGTATCACGGGCGTGGCGCTCGTGTATAAATTTTTGAAGCAGTTCTCTAACGTGGACTTCTACATACCTGACCGGTATACGGAGGGGTATGGTGTGTCGGAACAGAGTATCACCTATGCGGTGGAGAATAAGATCAAATTGATCATCGCGATCGACTGCGGTATCAAGGAGGTCGAAAAGGTGGAATATGCCAAGGAACGTGGGGTGGACTTCATCATCTGCGACCACCACACGCCGGACAAATGCTTGCCTAATGCGGTGGCGGTCCTTGATCCTAAGCGCACGGATAACACCTACCCGGACGTGAACCTTTCGGGCTGTGGCGTGGGCTTCAAGTTCATGCAGGCTTTCGCCTCCAACAATGGCATACCATTTGACAAGTTGGAGACCATGTTGGACCTGTTGGCGGTGAGCATCGCCTCCGACATCGTGCCGATCAATGGTGAGAACCGAATCCTCGCTTACTATGGACTGAAGCAACTGAATTCAAACCCTAGTCTGGGTATGAAGAGTATCATCGATGTCTGTAACTTGGCGGACAAGGAGATCACCATCAGTGACATCGTCTTCAAAATCGGTCCTCGTCTGAACGCTTCTGGACGTATGCAAACCGCCCGTGAGTCTGTCGAATTGCTGATTTCCAAGGATCTGAGTTTCGCGAAGGCGAAGAGCGACTGTATCGACCAGTACAACAACAAGCGAAAGGACTTGGATAAGAGTATCACTGACGAGGCGAAGGCTAAGTTGGAGAACGAGGAGGGTTGGGAGGCCCGTAATTCCATTGTCGTTTACAATTCGGATTGGAACAAGGGTGTCATCGCTATCGTGGCTTCCCGCTTGACCGAGATGTATTACAAACCTACCATCGTGTTGACGCACTCGAACGGTTTCGCAACGGGTTCGGGACGCTCCGTGCAGGGCTTCGATATCTACAAGGCGATCGAGTCGTGCCGTGATCTGCTGGAGAACTTCGGCGGACATATGTATGCGGTGGGCTTGTCCATGCGTGAGGAGAATGTGCCGGAGTTCAAGCGTCGCTTCGAACAGTATGTCACGGAGAATATCTTGGAGGAGCAGAAACAGCCTCAGATTGATATCGACGCATTCATCGATTTCAAGGAGATCACCCCGAAGTTTTTCCGTCTGCTGAAGCAGTTCAATCCGTTCGGCCCGGAGAACTCCAAGCCGGTATTCGTCACCCGCAGGGTCTTCGATTACGGTACGAGCCGCGCGGTGGGCAAGGAACAGGAACATATGAAGCTGGAGCTGATCGACTCCCAGTCGGAGTGCATCATGAACGGTATCGCCTTTGGATTCGGTCAGCCGAAATGCCCGGGTGAGGTCGATTTCAATAAATACATCAAAGAGTTAAACCCAGTTGACATCTGCTATACGATAGAGGAGAACACCTTCAATGGAACGACCTCCATCCAACTGATGATCAAGGATATAAAAACGGTTGAGTGATGGAACTACATAATGAGACAACGCTTACCCCGGAGATTATCTATTCGGTTAACACGAGGGCGAAGAGAAGTTTATATATTGTCATTATCACATTATTACTGGTTACGGTGTCTTTCGTTCTTTCTGTTTGGAATGCTCCATCTCCGGATTGGATGTTTTTGGGCATCTATCTGCTGGGTATTGTTGTATTGGGTAGAAGACTCATTAAGTTATCACCTGGGAGTGTAAAACACAGGTTAAGGAAACAGATGGGAGAAAAAATGATCTGTCGCTATGTTTTCAAGGATGAGGAGGTGATCTTATCGTCTCAGGATGATTATTCGAGTCAAGAGTGGAACGGTCGGTATGGTTTGTTTCAGAAACTGAAGGTGAAGAAGCAACAATACCTTTGTCTGTACTACGATTCGTATCAGATGCTTATTGTTGATAAGAATGGTTTCGCGTCTGAGGAAGAGTGGAATCAGCTGCTCGATTTCCTGAAGGCGAAGAACCTGTAATAGAAATAGAATAGTAAAAAAATCGGTCGGGATGTGCTCCTGACCGATTTTTTTTTGTGGGAGACGACGGGAGATCCCTTAAAAAGAGATGCTCTCGTCTTCGATATCAATCAGTCTCTTGTCTCTGAATGCGATGGCGATTCCATTCTCCTCGTCGCATCCGCAATCTCCTGACAGGCAGATGTCAGGTTCGGCGTTGCTCCAACCTGATTTTTCGACACGGATTCGGATGTATTTGAGCGACAACTCCTTATGCAAATCGTCAGCGGTAATCGTATCACCGCCCCAATTCTCGTAGCTGTCGTTACAGTATTTCAGTACATTCTTCTTTATCGTGTTTGAATCGAACTCTTGGGTCAGCCATGTGAATAGCTCCATCTCTTCATCCGAGAGGGGGTCTTTGTGATTTCCATCTGGAGTGATGATCGACAAGTCCGTGAGTACCCCGAAGAGGTTGTAGTAGAAGGTGTCGCCGATATGCCACTTCGTCTTGGTGCGGTTGGACTTCACCTTGGCGATATCATGCAGGATGCGTTCGTCGTCAGCCAACAGGATTTTGTCATCGGAGAGAATCACGGCAATGTCCTCGCCGTCCCACTCCTTGTTGGCGATCCAGCCGTAGTTGCCGTCACGTGCGATGTAGAGCTTGGATGGCAGAATCCGGTTGTCCTTCTTCTGTTTGGCGGAGTTGAAGGTCTCCTTGGCTTTCTGCTGGAGAGCCTCGAAATAGGTCTCCTTCCTCTGCTCATATTCGATGTAAGCCTTGCGCTGTGCTTCGGTGATGTCCTCCTTCTCCGTTCCTTCCAGTTCAATCTCGAAAGGTGTCTCCTCCCCGGAGAATTTGGATGTGGAGTTGCCTATCCACCCCTTCTTTCCTTTGTGGTAGAGTGTGCCCAATGTGTCGTCGGTGAGTTTAGGGGTGTCGTCTGATACGATAAGGCCATCATCCTGCAACCTTTCTAGATTTCTCTTGGCGGATTCATTCCCTTGCGCCGCCGATTTGCGGTACCATCCGGCTGCCACCTCGTAATTCTGAGGTACCCCCTCGCCATCTTCATAGCACAGTCCCAAGTTGTTCTGCGCTTTGGCCTCTCCCTGCTCGGCCGCCTTGGTATACCATTCAGCCGCCTTCTTGGCATCCTTGGAGACCCCATTGCCGTTGGAATAACAAAGCCCCAAATTGAATTGGGCCTTTACATGACCCTGATTGGCTGCCTTGGTCCACCACTCAACCGCAAGTTCAGGACTCTCTGGTACACCGTCGCCTTTATAGTAACGACCGCCCAATTTATATTGGGTTTCACCGTCGCCTTTCTCTGCCGTTTTCCGCATTTGGGCGAGTTCGTCATCCAACTCACCCATCCAACTCTTGTCTGGTCCATCCAATTGGATTGCCTCCGTGGCGTTATAATCCAGAAAGGTCTTCGTGTCCGCGTCCCGATTTAAGGCGGCGATGTGGATCGTGGTGAGTTTCGGGCACTCGTGGAAAGCGGACTTCCCTATGGTCGAAACTGAATCGAGGAATGTGATCGAGGTGAGTTTATCGCATCCGGAAAATGCACCCGCGCCAATCGTGTGGGATGGTATTTCTATCTGCTTGAGTCTGCAATAAGAGAAAACTCCATTGCCCAAAGCACCTTTCGAAAGAATGGTCACCTGTGATAGCCCCGAATTGTTAAAGGCATGATCGCCCACAGCCTCGACCGAAGCTGGAATGGTTATACTTTTCAATTTCGTACACTCCGCAAAGGCATCAGGTCCAATGGAAACGATAGAGTCCGGGTATGGGAGGGAGACCGTATCCAGTTTTATGCAATTGTAGAAGGCATTCTCGCCTATCTCGACCATTCTTCCTTCGAAATAGACCTTTTGCAGAGATGGACAGTTACTGAAACAGGATTTCCCCAACTTTACCACATTCTTCCCCAGTGTTATAGTGGTAAGGAGTGGCATGCGCTCAAATGCGTATTTGAAAATTTCCGTGACGGAGTCAGGAATCTCGATGGGTTCAGCATCCTTCAGACACGCAAGCAGGATTTTCCCGTCAGCCGAGAGCAACAGACCATCCTCCATTTTGATGCTTTTGCTGTCGTGGTCCACAGTGATTTTAGCCTTCTCCGGGAAAGAATCTCGGTAGAGTTCCTCCACGTCGAAAAGCTCCAGTTCTTTCAATTTGTCGCAACCGTAGAAAACCCTTGAACCGATTTTCTTCAGGTGTTTCGGCAGCTTTATGGACGAGAGGTTCTTGCAGCCGCTAAAGGCGCTATTCTCCAAAACCTCAACACTTTCGGGTATCTCAACGGTGGTGAGCTTGGAACATCCCTCAAATGCGTCGTGTCCGATGACTTTCAGATTCTGAGGAAAGACAATCTCTTCCAAGGCATCCAACCCCGACAAAAAACCATAAGGCATCTCCGTCATTTCTTTGGGCAGAATGACCTTCTTTATTCGGTGACACCCTCGTAAATATCTTTCATTACAGGGCACCGAATCTGGGAAGCGGAACTCCGTTAAACTTGTGCATTCGGAAAATGCGGATCTACCGATCTCCTGCAAACCATCGGGAAGGGATACCTCCTTCAAATTCTTGCATTTGGAAAATGCCTCTATCCCGATCTTTTTCAATGTGCTGGGAAATGTTACCGATTCAAGATTCTCACACTTCCCAAAAGCGGCTTCTCCAATTTCCGTCACTCCTTCCCGAATGACAACATTAACAAGGGATGAATTGCTCTGGAAAGCATTCCGTGTTATGGTATTACCCTCTGAGGGAATCACAATGCTTTCCCCGATTGCTTTTTCTACTTTAGCCATAATTCCTTTTTTCTGAAAAATCGTGATGCCTAACTTTTAACTCTTCCTTCTTAACTCTTAACTCCCTACTGCATTTTCACCGTCATCTTCCCCTTGATGTCGAGGTCGGCCTTGATGCCCTCTTCCGTGAGGAATATCTTGTTCACGTTGAGCTTCTCGATGAATCCGTTCAGCCGCACGTTTTTCATGACCTCCATGTTGAAGAGTTCGGAGCGGCTCATCTCCTTGATGAGGGAGAGCTCCTCCTTCAGCGAGAAGACCATGTTCTCCTCGATTTTACGTTTTAAGCCTTTCTTGTAGAATAGGTTGACGATCTTGGCCAATATGTTCTTGGTTGTGATTCGGTAGTCCACGTCCTTGATCCGTATCGAGGACATTTCTTGGTCGAAGTAAGGGGTTCCTGTCAGGTATATCTTACCGTTGATGAAGCCGGAGACCTCCAGCCCGATGATCAGTTCCGTCGTTTGTCCGTAGACCTCTATGCTGTCCACGATGATTTGGTGCCTTCCTTCCCCGAACACCTCCCCGACCATGATGCTCTTGGCCACGGAGTCCACCAACTCGAAGGGGATGTCTCCCAGAATATTGATGGAGAAGTTGCCGTCCGTTTCCCTGTATTGTTTGTAGGGCGGGATGGCGGTGCGTTTCGTGTAATTTCTTGGTGTTTTCCCCATGAAGACCTCCATGAGACATTGGATGCCTATTGTTGTCTTCAGAATACCATATTCTCCGTGGATAGGCGTGCTGTATAGTTGCTTGGGGGTGGTCCTGATCCACGCCTTGTAGTCCGCTGTGCTGATGTCGATCGGGTCCTGTACCGTGTTCCAGATGTTCTCCACGTACCCCTTCAGCGGGATGTATTCGCGGATGGATTTGTCGATGGCCTTGCCTATGTCCTGCTGATTGTCCCTGATTAGCTTCTCCGCGATGGTGGTGATAGGGATGTTCAGACCGATGACCTTGATGGTAGGTGCCTTAATCCATTTATATTCAACGATTTTTGTATCTGATACGATGCTCCAGTCTTTGGTGAAGGCGATTTTCGTCTTGAAGGTCATGCTGATGGAGCCTTCGATCTCACGGTCGGTCGTCGTGATGCCTAGGTCGAACCGTTTCTTGATCCAAAGCTTGATGGGCACACGGTAGGTGAGTTCGTTCCCGTCGTAGGTGATCATGAAGTCCTGCTCCTTCCATGCCTTGATCATCAGGCTGTCGTCCTCGATGTCGTTGTCTTCGTAGATGAGGCCTTGGAAGTTGTCGTTGATGATCTTCTCCATCAGGGCCATGTTGATTTCGATGGGGATGTGTAGGATGGAGGTCCTTGGGGTGTAGACGACCGGCACGTAGGTCTCCTCCGGACGATCCTCCACGATGAGGGAGTCCGTCTCCGTGCCGAGGTTGATTCCTAGGTCCTTGGCGACGGTGGTGTCGATGCGGACAGAGTCGGTTTCCTGCACAATGTCCCTGTTCCGTCTTGCTTCCGCTATCTGGAAGGTCAGCAGGAGTGATAGTATGATGAGTATTTTTGTCTTCATAGGCTCGCTTTTTTGTCTATGTGCAAAGTTATTCCTTTTTAGCTTATTGTGTAACTTGCCCTCCTCATCTTTTCTTGATTACATTACAGAGCCTTGGTTATTCTTGCCAAATAATCGTAGTGTTCTCCCTCGGCCACCACTTCGGCGGTGTAACCGTTCTCCTCGGCTTTCTGCCTCAGCGTCTCCGCATCGATGTAGAGCCAGTCGAAGGGCTCTCCGACGGTCTCTTTGTATTGCATCCGGAACGATAGCTCTCCGTAATAGGCTGATTCTTCAGGATATTCGATGAACCCCTCTTCGTCTTCGAACACGTAGCTGATATCCGACGAGTCGCAGAGCAGTTGTCCGCCGGGTGCCAGGATGTTGTCGAGGTGGCGGAAGAAGTCGGGCATGCGTTCCAACGTCCCGACGATGCCGATACCGTTCATCAGCATGAGGATGGTGTCGTATTTTCCTTTTAGGGTGAAGAAGTCCTGCTCCTTCACCTCCTTGACGCCACGAGCCTTCATCGTCTCGACGGAGAGCGGTGAGATGTCGATGGCGGTCACCTCCACGCCCCGCTGCTGGAGGGCGAGCGTATGGCAGCCCGATCCGGCTCCCACGTCGAGTGTCCTGCCACGGGTCATGTCGAGGGCCTTCCGCTCAATCTCCGGCATCTCCTCATATTTGCGGAATAGTGTCTCCACGGGTATCTCGTCCTCATCGAACATGGGGGAGAATACCCTTAGCTTGCCTGTTCTCTTGCCTTGGTGGTAGTCCGCTATGGCCCTACCCATCGGATCATTTTTGCTCTCCATCTCGTATATGTTTTTTGTCCTTTCGCGGGGGAGTATCCCTCCGTGTCATTTAAGGCGTAATTTACCATTATGCGTGTAAAATTGCAATTTTTTCTCTGTTTTTGTTCCATGTGATGAAAAAGAATATTGCGTTTTTCCGTAACTTTACGCCAACAAACGAGAACTTGAATAATGCGGGGTCGTGTGAGACGATTGTTCCAAGGACGGATTTCACATGTTTTACTACATTTCTACCGTTTGCGAGTCAAATCGCTGGCGCACGATGACCAATGTTTCTTTATAAAAACAATTTCATGGTTGACGATAATATTTTCAAGGCTATTCTTCGTAGATATTGGGGGTATTCGGATTTCCGTCCCCTCCAATTGGACATCGTGCGTGCGGTCTACGAAGGCCGGGATGTCTTGGGCTTGATGCCTACGGGTGGCGGTAAGAGCATCACCTTTCAGGTGCCGGCCCTTGCCATGAAGGGGCTTTGCTTGGTCATCACCCCGCTGATCGCCCTGATGAAGGACCAGGTCGATAACCTGAGGAACAAGGGCATATTGGCCGCCGCGATCTATTCGGGCATGACCAACGAGGAGATTTTCGTGACGTTGGACAATTGCGTCTATGGCGACTATAAGTTCCTGTATGTCTCGCCGGAGAGGTTGGGCACGGAGTTCTTCCGCCAGAAGATGAAGCTGATGGACATCTGCATGATTGCGGTGGACGAGTCTCACTGTATCTCCCAATGGGGCTATGATTTCCGTCCTTCCTACCTGCACATCGCCGAAGCGCGGGACCTCGTGCCTAATGTGCCGGTGCTCGCCTTGACCGCCACCGCCACGCCTGAGGTCGTCGAGGATATCCAGCGGCAGCTGCGCTTCCGTGACGGGGTGGTCTTCCAAAAAAGTTTCGAGCGGAAGAATATCGCCTACGTCGTGCGCAAGACGGATGATAAGATGGGGCAGATGATGAAAGTGCTGGAGAAGGTTCACGGCACCTCCATCGTCTATGTGCGTAGCCGTGAGAAGACCAAGGAGATAGCCGATTGGCTGAAGCAGCATGGCGTGTCGGCCGACCATTTCCATGCGGGGTTGAGCCAGGAGACGAAGAACCGCAAACAGGAGGCTTGGAAGTCTGGCGAGTGCCGCGTGATCGTGGCGACGAACGCCTTCGGTATGGGTATCGACAAGCCCGATGTGCGCACCGTCATCCATGTCGACCTGCCCGATACGCTGGAAGCCTACTTCCAGGAGGCGGGCCGCGCTGGCCGTGACGAGAAGCGTTCCTACGCCATCCTGTTCTACAATAAGATGGATGTCACGAACCTGAAGAAACGGATCGCGGAGTCTTATCCTTCCCGTGAGTTCATCAAGGGCGTCTACACGAAGGTGGCTTGCTACTTCCAGATAGGGGAGGGTGAGGGCGAGGATTTCATGCACTCCTTCAGCCTGAGCGATTTCTGCAGTTCCTTCCACCTGCCCATCACGCAGACATTCAGTGCATTGAAGATCCTGCAGCAGGCGGAATACCTGGAGCTGACGGATGAGTTGAACTTGGGTTCCCAAGTGATGTTCTCCGTGCCTCGCCGTAAGTTGTACGACTATGATTTCTCCGCCGAACCCGTCTTGGACGATATCCTGGAGATGTTGCTCCGCACCTATTCGGGACTGTTCGCCGACTTCGTGCGGATTGATGAGGTCGATATGGCGAAGCGCCTGGGGCTCACCCGCGACGAGATGTACCATAAGCTCTCCAAACTCCGCTATTATGGGGTGATTGACTATATACCGGGGAAGAAAACCCCTTACATCAAGTTCCTGCGGCGCAGGGTGGACGAGTCACGCGTGTATATCTCGAAGGAGGTGTACGAGGAGCGCTTGGCACGCTTCTCCAGAAGGGTGGAGCAGGTGATCGCCTATGCCACGGATTCTTCCCACTGCCGTAGCCGGATGCTCTTGCGCTATTTCGGGGAGGAGAACCCTCATGATTGTGGGGCGTGCGACTATTGCCTGGGGAAGAGCGAAAGCGGGTTGCCCAATTATGTCTTCGATGGTGTGAAGGATTTCCTCTCCGCCCAGTTGGCTGATTCCCCTAAGCCGATCCGTTCTTTGTTGTCGATGACGGATGTCGATGAGAAGAAATTTTTCACGGTGGTCCGCCACCTGCGTGACCAGGGAATTGTTGAGGTGGATGAGGCGGACTGGATCAGGATGAGAAAATGAGAGAATTATGAATTTTGAATTAAGAATTTTGAATTGGGTCCGTGGATTCATTTCTGTGGAATTTTCAAATCCGTTGCGAGGCGTGGTTCTGTAGAGACGCAAAATTTTGCGTCTCTACGTCCTGTTCCCGCAAGACATAAAAAAAGCCAGTGTTCTCACTGGCTTTCGATTCCTTTTTGAGCCTCTTGTCGGATTCGAACCAACGACCCCGAGATTACAAATCACGTGCTCTGGCCAACTGAGCTAAAGAGGCAGGTGGGCAAGCTTACTACATCGCACCGCTACAACCGACTCTCCTTGCTGCGGTCAGGCCCTGGGGAATTAGAAGGGAGCTGGTCGTGTAGGACTTACCCACCGCGAAAGTAGACATTTTTTTCGTAACGCAAACGCTTTTGCTTAATTATTTTTATCGAAAATGACGGTGTGGACTGAAAAAAGAGTATTTTTGTGGAGAAATTGGGTGGAAGTTGGAAAAAACATCACAAAATATGGTTGAGGTATCGATGCGTGGGGGACTTGTCCTCGGCTTGATCCTTGCTGGATGCATCTTGCTGACCATTATCGCTCCGACCATCTCCCCGTTTTTGATGGTCATGATGTTGTACTCCATTTATCGGTGTATGACGATGTATGCGGGTGCCTACAGGGACGATGTGATGGGGGGAGTTATCTCCTATGGACGCGCTTTCCATCTGTGCGTGTTCACGTCGTTCCTGGCTTCCTCGATAGTGGCGGTGTTTATCTTCATCTATTGCAGGTGGCTGGACCCGGATGGGTTCTCCCAGATGGTGCAAGCCTCCGCTCTTTATTGGGAGAAGATGGCCAAGACGGATGAGCAGGTGGCCGTGGCGGAGCAGATGAGGTACACGACGGCGTCGGACATGGCGTTCTCGTCCATTTGGATCTTTACGATCCTTGGCTGTCTGGTGGCGATTTTCGCTTCCCTGTCGATTGTTAGGAATAGAAAAAAAACAAATAATTCAAAATAGTATGGACATCTCGGTTGTCGTCCCTTTATACAATGAGGAGGAGTCTCTCCCCGAGCTTTTCGCATGGATCAAACGTGTGATGGAGGCTCATCAGTTTACTTATGAAGTGATTTTTGTGAATGATGGAAGCTCCGACGCTTCTTGGCAAATCATAGAGAACTTGGCGAAGGAGAACTCTACGGTGAAGGGTATTTCGTTCCGCCGCAATTATGGCAAGTCCGCCGCGCTCTACTGCGGGTTCGACCGCGCCCAGGGCGATGTGGTCATCACGATGGACGCCGATTTGCAGGATAGTCCTGATGAGATACCTGAACTCTACCGCATGGTGAAGGAGGATGGGTATGACTTGGTGTCCGGCTGGAAGAAGAAGAGATATGACTCCAAGCTCGCTAAGAACCTGCCTTCCAAGTTGTTCAATGCGACCACACGCCTCATCTCGGGCATTAAGTTGCATGACTTCAACTGCGGACTGAAGGCTTACCGTAAGAACGTGGTGAAGAGCATCGAGGTCTACGGCGAGATGCACCGCTACGTGCCTTATCTGGCTAAGAACGCGGGCTTCAAGAAAATCGGCGAGAAGGTGGTTATCCACCAAGCCCGCAAATATGGCTCCACCAAGTTCGGAATCAATCGTTTCGTGAACGGCTATCTGGACCTCCTGTCGTTGTGGTTCCTCTCCACCTTCGGGAAGAAACCGATGCACTTCTTCGGAGTGGTGGGTTCCTTGATGTTCCTGGTCGGCTTTATCTCCGTCTGCTTCGTGGGCGGTAATAAACTCTCCCATATCCTGGATGGCACGAGTGCTCCGTTGGTGGCGAACAGCCCCTATTTCTATTTGGCGCTCACCGCTATGATCATCGGTACGCAGCTCTTCCTGTGCGGATTCTTGGGCGAGATGATCGCGCGTTCTTCTTCGGAACGGAATGATTATAAATTGGAAAGTACTATAAACTTAGACTGATAACGATATGATGAATTTCTTGTTGGAAATAGCAAAGATCTCGATTCCGGGTATCCTTGTGTTGCTGGCCGCCTATTACATCCTGCGGGATTTGTTGCGGAATGCGGAACGTACCCGTTTCTATGAGATGAAGAAGGAGTCGGCGAAGGCCTTGACCCCAGTGAAATTGACCGCGTACGAACGTCTCGCTTTGTTCCTGGAACGCATGAAGCCCGAGTCCTTGCTGATTCGGACCCAGGCGCCTAACATGACGGTGCATGAATTGCATATCGTCCTGCTCAACACGATCCGTGAGGAGTTCGAACACAATGTCACGCAACAGATCTACGTGGGCAACGATGTGTGGCTGTTGACGCGCAACGCGAAGGATAGCCTGATCCAATTGATTAATACGATCGCTTCGGACATGCCGGACGATGTGCCTGCCTTGGAGTTGTCCAAGATGATCATAGAGCGTTACAATGCGGTGAACGAGACACCTATCGACTTGGCGTTGAACGCGTTGAAAAGTGAAGTTAAATCGTTTAAGTGATGGCTATGGATTTCCTTGCATTGTCTGAATCGCGTTATTCGGTGCGTGGCTATCAGTCCTGTCCTGTGCCGGAGGAGTTGCTGGACAAGGTCCTTGAGGCTGCCCGTCTGGCTCCTTCCGCTGTCAACAAACAGCCATGGAAGTTCGTGGTTGTACGGAGCGAAGAGGCGAAGAAACGCTTGAGGTCCTGCTACGACAGGGAGTGGTTCGCGACCGCACCCGCCTATATCGTCGTGTGTGGCGACCATTCGTCTTCCTGGAAGCGCCCTGCCGACGGGAAGGACCATTGTGACATCGACGTGGCGATCGCTACGGAGCATATCACCCTCTCCGCCGCCTCTTTGGGGTTGGGTACGTGTTGGGTCTGCAATTTCGATGCGGTGGCGTGCAAGGCGATGTTGGGCTTGTCCGATTCGTGGGAACCCTGCGTCATCATCCCTGTCGGATTCCCTGCGACGGATAGTGTGCCGTCGAAAAACAGAAAGGATTTGTCGGAAATAGTTTCCTATATATGAAGAAAATTAGGTTGGGATTATCGTTCGTTGTGGGTGCGTTGGCGTGTGTCGCGTTGTCTTTTCTGTCTTCCTGCAGGAATGACCATTGCGATGAATTGATGTATGCGCCGACGACGCTTTTGTTCTACTCCGAGATGGACACCTCCGTCACCGTTGAGCCTGCGCTGTTGGTGCTGAAAGGTGTTGGAATCGATTCCGTGATGAATTGCAGCAAGCAGTCGTCGATACAGCTTAGGCTGGACAACCGTGACGAACGATGCATGTTCGCTTGCGCGGTGGTGACGGACCATTCCGTGAGCGACTACATGTCCGTGAATTCATCCGTCCGTTTGACAGGGGATGGGGTGGATCTGGAGTTCCCTTCTTATACGCTTGATGAGGCGACGGGTGTCATCACGTTCGAGGGATCGGATGAGGTTCGACTGATGCGTTGGTCTGAGGACGACTCGACCTTTGTGGTGGCTCGTCCGGAGATTGACACGCTGGTCTTTGACTACACGAACACGGTCGAGTTCGTATCCGCCGAGTGCGGATGCTTCGTCTCCCATGTTTTGAAGAACGTTAAATTCCTCCATAATGGTATCGGTACGGTGTCCGTTGTGGATTCCACAGTAACTAATTTGAGCGATGCGAAGAACGTCAAGATATATTTGGAGAATTATTAGTGTGTGCGCACTATCGCTTTCCGTCCTTTCCGCCTATGCGGAGGGAGATGCCGGCAAGTCCAAGAAGGTTTCCCCGAAACCGCAGGCGGTCTTGTATGGCTGTTACGTGGACGTCGATGTCATGGATCCTATCCTCCATGTGTTCGACAAGAGCCGGAACGGAATCGACGCGAGCTTGGAGGTGGACCTCTTCCACCGCCTGTATCCCTCGTTTGTCCTCGGGTATCAGACCCATGACGCCAGCGACACGTACAACTATCCTATTCCGGCGGAGGATGTGTGCTACAAGGTGGACGGCCTCTATTACAAGGTGGGGCTCTCCGTCAATGTCTGGAAAAGGAATTATTACAAGAAACTGAATCCAATCTCATACATAGGCCTGAATTACGGGTGTTCCCCTAACTTCAACGCGGAGATCAGCGGCTATCCGATAGACAATGGCATGTGGGGTGGGGAAGGCCGAACGGAGGGCACGCTCTCCTATCATGGGAAGAACAAAGCGCGTTGGGGCGAGGTTTTCCTAGGCATGAAGGCGCCTGTCGCAGGACATTTCTGCCTTGGTGTGGAGGTCATGCTTAAGTTGTTGCTCCATACGGAGACCAAGGACGAGACCGCCTATCACATCCATCATTCTTATGCTCCCGGGTTCGGCAGCGAGAAGAACGGCAGTTGGGGGTTCCGTTACACCCTCAGCTATTATTTCTCCTTCTATCGGGGCTCGGTGGATGACGAGGAGACGTATTGAATCAATGTAGAGTCGGGGAACAAGTGAGATACTGGGAACGACAGGATCTATACTTTTGGGAAAGGAATTCTAAGTTTGGCTCTGTCCATCCATTGCTCTGACAATGTGAAAAGCGGTTCCCCCTCTGCCAGGAACTGAATCAAAAGAGATTTCCTTTGGGATAAGTCCCAAATCGATTAAACCTATTGGAGACTTCGGTCTCCTTTTTTTTGTTTCCCGTGTATTGCTTTCCCGCTATTTACCAAGTCAGTCGATGGATGTGGGGACTAACCCCAGCGTCCATCGACTGACACAATTGCTTCTAACCATTTAAAGGCAACACCTCTCCTCTTCCTGGAAAGGATGTTGTAAGATCGTTTTCCCCGATTATTTTACGATAACCAATTTCGAACGTGCTCCTGTTTTGATGACATAAACGCCTTTCTGAACAGCTATTTCAGTGCGTACCGCAGTGGCTGGCTGACGGATAATGAACTGGCCCGCAACATTGAACACATATACATCCTCTGTAGCGTTTTCCACAACGATAGCCCCATCCACACTGTATATCATTCTATCGTCGAAGTCAGACTTTACGGTTGGTATGTCAGTGGCAATAGAGGAGAATATTGCCTTATATTTCTTTGCCTCAGACACATTCACCGTGCGCACACTATCTGTGCTTCCATCCTCCCATCTGATGAATTTATAACCCGCTTTCGAGTGTGCTATGAGAAGAGCTTCGTCATTCTCCAAATAGGTGCCGGCATAGATGACGCTTCCATACGTTTCATCGTCTGGCTCAGCCTCAATCGTAACCATCGGAGCTCCCCACACGATCTTAGATTGCGAAGAAGCCCATCCGGCATCCCATCCTTCCGGCTTCTCTGTGGCTTGGCAATAAATAGCACCAGACTGTGCCGGCGCACTTCTCATATTCCTAGGTCTTCCGTTTATAATCGTCGTCAAATTCTCACAACGGTAAAACACTCCGCATCCCATAGAAGTGACAGAATTAGGGATTGTGACAGATGCTAGACTCTCACAAGCTTCAAACGCAAAGTCGCCAATTGATGTGACTGAGTTAGGAATAACGATTGACTCTAAGCCTGTGCACTCAAGGAATGCGTATGATTTGATACGTTCAATCGAATTAGGAAGAGTGATGGATGGAAGACTACGACAATATGCGAAAGCTTCCTCTTCAATGGTCTTCACACCAGTAGGAATGGTGACAGATGTCAGTTTCCCGCAATCTCTGAATGTACAACTACTGATGGTTGCAAGAGATTCAGAGAGAGTGACAGTCGTGAGGCTATCATTGTTAGACAAAACGTGTACACCAATGGAATCGACAGAATTAGGCATCTCGAACGAGGTTAGACCTGTAGCGCAAAATGCATATCCATCAATCTCCGTGACAGACGAAGGTATGTCGATAGAAGTGAGTTTCTTGCAACCACGGAATGCATACTCAGGGATCTTCGTTATCGAATTAGGTAGAGTGATAGATGTTAGGCTGGTACAGTTGTCAAATACACCTCTATCTCCATATGCCATTTTGCCTTCAACGTTACCATACGCAACACCTCCTCTTTCATCTCCAAGTGATGTGACTGAATTAGGGATTGTCACACTCTTCAGATTGGTGCAATTATAGAAAGAACCCATCGCAATATATGTGACAGACGATGGAATGTCAACAGATACCATTTTTTTACAATCCATAAACGCCAACTGATTAATCCTTGTGACTGAATCAGGTATGATGACATTCGCGTCTTCTCCGACATAGCGTGCTATCTCCTTATTTCCCTCGTCGGCATAGATGAAGTCGCCAATTTGGCTTTTCCCTTTAAAGTTGGCTCCCCACGGACAACGGTCTGAATCTCCATTGTATATAACTACATCCACTCCATTGAATGCTTCACTTCCTATCTCTGTTACCGAATCGGGAACTTCCCATACTCTTTTCTTACATCCGAAAATATTAAATGCGTACATCCCAATCGTATCAACCGATTGAGGTATTTCTAGGTCTGTTATATTCTTGCAATTATAAAAAGCACCATCTCCAATCGTGGTTAGCGAATCAGACAACTTAACCTTCGTGAGGTTTTCACATCTGGCGAATGCCGCAGTCTCTATTTTTTTCACGCCATCAGACATGGAGACAGATTGGATGGATAAGTTATTATCAAATGCTCTTTCCCCGATTGTGACAACTGACTCTGGAATCGTAACATCACTCTCTGTTCCAATATACAATGCCAACTTCTTCTTCGTCTCGTCCTCATAGATGAAATCACCCTCAACAACTTCCGTATGGTAGCGCTTCACAGCTCCCCATGTACGCATGTCTTCCGCTCCGTCGCCCTCGTATATGAGCACATTCACACCCTTGAAGGCATTGTCGCCGATCGTGTCAACAGAACTAGGAATATAGAGTGTGTTCAGTCCATTGTCATTCAGAAAGACTCCTTCCCCCAGCGAGTTGACACTGTTTGGAACGATCACAGATGATAGACTTGTACAGTTGAAGAACAAGCTATCTTCAAGGGCCTCCACAGAATTAGGTATCTGAATGGATGTCAGCCCTTTGCAGCCACTGAAAGCATTTTTGCCTATGCTTACAAGCGAGGATGATAACGCAATGGATGTTAGGCTATCACAACCGCTAAAAGCATTCTCTCCGATATTGGTGACCGTGTTAGGGATGGAAATGGAAGCCAATCGTTTACAATCCTTAAACATGCATGATCCGATAGTGGTGATAGAAGACGGTATGACAACGGAAGTCAACTCATCATATCCCATGAATGAGCTATCCTTAATGGCTTCCACATGATCTGGAATGATTAACTCCGTACTCGTCCCGATGTAGCCAATCAATGTCTTTTTGGTTTCGTCGCTATAGACAAAATCTCCATCCACAACATCCCCTCTAATGATCCTCTTCGCACCCCAAGGACCACCCTCTACAGGTCCATTGTAAATGAGTGTTCCTACATTTCCAGTTAAATACATACCCGATTCCCCAAATGGATTACCAGAGCCAAACCAAGTGACAGAATTAGGAATCCGTAAATAATTCAATTTTTCGCATCCGGCAAATGCAGCTTCTTGGATGTATGTGAGCGAGTTGGGCAAGTCGATGTGAGAGAGATTGGCGCACCCTTCAAACGCACTTGTTTCAATTCCCTCAAGAGCGTTGGGGAGATTCACCTCTTCCAAACTTATACATCCTCTAAACACGTCAGAATATATTGAGGAGAGAGACGCTGGTAACGTGATGGATTTAAGGCTTTCACAATTCTCAAATGCGTTCCACTCAATTAAAGTGTCTCCTTCAGGGATGTTGATGGAAGTCAGCGCATAACACTCTCTAAAAGCAGCATACTTAATCGAAGTGACTGTTTGGGGTATATGAATGGATGTTATATTCTTACACCTGCCAAATCCAATTCCATTTATTGAGGTAACCGTATATTTCTTTCCTTCATATTCCACCTCATTGGGAAGGATTATGTCGCCATATAATTCAGTTTGGGATTTTGCGCCTATGGCCACTGTATATTCCTCAGAATCAGTGATTTCATATTCGAAATCGCCCTTTTTGAATCGAACAGGATCATCCTGTGACATTACATAAGAAAACGGGAAAATAAGACACCCGAACATAAGAAGGGCCTGACACCTTCTCGCAATTGCATGTTTCATGTTGTGATTTTTTTTAATAAATAACTGTTGTGAGGTCCTAAAAATTCATTTATCAGCATTCGCAAGAACCTCTATAAGTCGAAAGCTGAATAGCTGTCGGTTGTAATCAACTCTCCAAAGATAGTTTAAATATTTATTGTATCGTCTGATTTACACACATAAATTTATCACTTATTTATTTCTTGATTATCGTCATTTTTTTCGCGTGCAACGACCTCTATGGTTTTTCGCAAGTCATGCTTTATTTATAGAAATTTCCTATTCGAGATAGACGCCACAGATAAAAAGAAATAATCTCCCGTTTTTATCGGTAATAATTAATATGATGAATCTTTATGCTCTGAATGACGCTGAACGCCAGTGGAATGGCGTGTGGAAGGGGGCTTTGGCTTTTCGGACATGGACGTTTGTGGAAAATATTCGGTCCGATTGTGGAGAAAAAGCAGGGATAAATCCTCCCTCGAAATCTAAAAAATTATAACTTTGCGTCAAAATTGTGAGAGATGAGCGTTAGCGAAGAATATCCACAACATCCAGTCTACGATAAGAACACGATAGAGTTCGTTACCGTAGCCGCAGAGTACTGCTCCTTCATCGAGCGATGTGGCGGCATGGGCGAACGGGTGTTCCTGGACAAAATGTCCAAACTATTACCCCTGCTTTATCTGAAGATGTCTCTGGTGCCGGAAATGGACACATGTTCCATCTCGGACTTGACGACGTACGTGTCTGAGCGTCAGTATGATGCGGTGCGCGAACAGATCCAAGCTATTGTGGGCGAGCACGACGAATATCTAGAAGTTTTCCAAGAGGATATGAAGTACAGCGACACGCCGATTGTGGCAAGCATTTCGGAGAATTTGGCCGATGTGTACCAACAATTGCGTGACATGATAGGCAATTTCCAGTCCGCTGACTTGGCCATCATGAACGATTCGCTGATCACCTGCGCGGACGAGTTCAGGAATTATTGGGGCCAATCGGCGCTGAATGCGTTGAGGGCCATCCATAACGTCTTGTACAGTGACGAGGAGCTCTCCGAAGGGGAAGAAAGGGAAGAACTTGATGACGAACAGAACGAAGTAGATTTTTTCAATGACTGAGATGTTTAGACCAACGATTGAGAAGACGGAGCTGGCGCAGTTGCAACCTGCACAGTTCGAGGGAACTATAATCGTGATTCAGGGCGAAAGGGAGGCCCAAAAGGCGGTCGCCGCTCTCATGAAAGAGAAGGTGTTGGGCTTTGACACGGAGACGAGGCCTTCGTTCTCCAAGGGGAAAAGCAATGCGGTGTGTCTGGTGCAGTTGTCCACGGATAAGACGTGTTTCCTCTTCCGCTTGAAGGAGAACAATTGCTTGCCGCTCCTGAAACCCCTTTTCGAGGAGGAGAAGGTCCTGAAGATCGGCCTCTCCCTGAAGGATGACTTCCATGCCATCAGGAAACAGATGGAGTTCGAGCCGGCAGGTTTCATCGACCTGCAACCTTATGTGAAGAATTTCGGGATCGAGGACAACAGTCTGTCGAAAATATATGCGATCATCTTCAACATGCGCATCTCCAAGGCGCAACGCCTCACCAATTGGGAGGCTGACTTCCTCACGGAGAAACAGAAACACTATGCGGCTTTGGACGCTTGGGCGGCGCTCCGCATCTACGAGGAACTGGAGAAAAAGAAAAGTGATATTTCAAATCTAAACAATAAATAAACATGGGCGGTTTTTTTGGTACAGTCAAAAAAAGTAGTTGTTTGATGGACCTCTTCTACGGGACGGATTACAACTCGCATTTGGGGACGAAACGTGGTGGTATGGCCATATTTGATGAGGAGATCGGTTTTACTCGAAGCATACACAATCTCGAGAACTCCTATTTCCGTACGAAATTTGAGCCTAATTTGCCTAAGTTCAAGGGCAATTCGGGTATCGGTGTCATCAGCGACACGGATGCGCAGCCGATTCTGATCAACTCCCACTTGGGACGTTTCGCGATTGCCACGATCGCTTGCATCAATAACATCGAAGAACTAGGCAAGGAGTTGCTGGACAAGAAAATGCCTTTCTCGGAGATGAGCTCCGGTAAAATCAACCAGACGGAGCTGATCGCTTTGCTTATTTCCGACGCGGACTCCTTCAAGGAGGGTATCGAGAATGTCTATAAGAAGATCAAAGGGTCTTGCACCATCATGTTGCTGACGGAGAACGGTATCATCGTCGGCCGTGACAAATTGGGTCGTCTGCCGGTCATCATCGCGAAGGGTGAGGACGGCTATGCGATCTCTTGTGAGTCCTGCTCTTTCCATAATCTGGGCTATGAGCCTTGCTACAACGTCGGTCCTGGGGAGATCGTCCATGTCTTCGCCGACCATTACGAGCAGTTGCGTGCTCCTGGCAAGAAGATGCAGGTTTGTTCCTTCTTGTGGGTTTACTACGGTTACCCGGTGAGCACGTACGAGGATAAGAACGTCGACTTCGCCCGCCATGAGGCCGGTTGCCTGATGGGTAAGAAGGACAAGTGTGACGCGGACTACGTGGCGGCGGTGCCTGATTCGGGTATCGGTTTCGCCATCGGTTACTCCAACGGTAGCGGCATCCCTTACAAGAGGGCGCTGATCAAATATACGCCTACATGGCCTCGTAGCTTCACCCCTGCCACGCAGGAGATCCGTAAGCTGGTGGCTAAGATGAAGTTGATCCCGAACAAGCAGTTGCTGAACGGCAGCCGTGTCATCTTCTGTGACGACTCCATCGTGCGTGGTACGCAACTCTCTGATAATGTGTCCGCTCTGTACGGCTACGGTGCGAAGGAGGTGCACATGAGGATTTCCTGCCCTCCGTTGATTTATCCGTGCGAATTCCTTAATTTCGCCTCCAAGAACAGCGAACTGGATTTGATCACGAGACGTATCATCAAGAAGTTCGAGGGCGCGCACGATAAGAACCTGAAGAAGTACCAGACTACGGATTCCCCTGAGTACAAGAAGATGGTCGAGGATATCCGCGCCACTTTCAACCTCACATCCCTGCGGTTCTGCACGGTGGAGGATCTGGTCGAGGCGATCGGTCTGCCGAAGGAGCAGGTCTGCACCCACTGCTTCGATGGCTCCAGCTACTTCGAGTAGGCGTGAATCGATAATTTAGGTTGTATCCCTTAAATTTGTGTGATTATGGATAAAATCATCATTTACCAAGTGCTTCCGAGACTCTTCGGAAACCAGAAGAAAAAGTTGGTGGAGAATGGAGACATGGCTCAGAACGGCTGTGGCAAATTGGATGATTTTACCGACGAACGTTTACAGGAAATCAAGGCGTTGGGCGCCACACATATCTGGTACACGGGCCTCATCGAACATGCCACCCAGACGAGTTATGAGAAGTTCGGCATACGCAAGGACCATCCCGCTGTCGTCAAGGGCAAGGCGGGTTCTCCGTACGCCATCAAGGACTATTATGACATCGATCCGGACCTCGCGACCAAGGTGGAGAACCGCAAGAAGGAGTTCGCCAACCTGGTGAAACGGACCCATAAGGCGGGACTGAAGTTCCTCATGGATTTTGTGCCGAACCATGTGGCGCGCCAATATTTCTCCGACGCGAAGCCGAAAGGGGTCAGGGACTTGGGCGAAGACGATGTGAAGGAGGTCTTCTTTTCCAATCAGAATAATTTCTATTATCTTGTCGATCAGCCGTTTGCAGGTCATTTGGACCTCTATGCGGGAGAGACGGAACCTTACACGGAAATGCCTTGTAAGGTGACGGGCAATGATTTCTTCTCTAATAATCCGGGCATCTACGAGTGGTACGAGACGGTGAAGTTGAACTATGGTATAGACTATAGGAACGGACATTCCCGCGACTTCGTGCCGCGACCTAACACCTGGACGAAGATGTGCGACATCCTCCTCTATTGGTGTGGGATGGGCGCCGACGGATTCCGGTGTGACATGGCCGAGATGGTGCCCGTCGAGTTCTGGAATTGGGTGATCCCTACCGTCAAGGAGAAATACCCGGATGTGATCTTCATCGCGGAGACGTACGATCCTTCCCAGTACAGGAGCTTCATCTATGACGGCAAATTCGACTATCTATATGATAAGGTCGGGTTGTACGACACCTTGCGCGGCATCATGCGCAACGAGAACTCCTGCCACTCCATCACGGGGTGTTGGCAGAAACTTTCCGGCATCGAACCGCACATGCTGAACTTCTTGGAGAACCATGACGAGCAGCGCATCGCGTCCGATTTCTTCGCCTCCGATGCTGAGAAGGGTAGACCGGCCATGGTCGTTTCCGCCTGCATCAACAAAGGCCCTGTCATGCTCTACTTCGGTCAGGAACTGGGCGAGAAGGCGATGGACAAGGCTGGATTCAGCGGTGTGGATGGACGCACCACCATCTTCGATTATTGGGCAGTGCCGACCATCCAACGGTGGCTCTACGGCAAGCTGACGAAGGAGGAACGCAATTTGCGGGCCTACTATGCTTCGTTGCTCAACATCTGTCGGAACGAGAAGACGATCTCAGAAGGATCCTTCTTCGACCTGACGTATGCTAATTTCAACAACCCTGATTACAACACGAATAAGCAATACGCGTTCTTCCGCAAGTATGAGAACGAATGCCTGCTGATTGTCGTTAATTTCGAGAACAATCCAGTGAAACTGAAAATCAATATTCCTCAACATGCGTTCGATGTGTTGCAGCTCCCGGATGATGGCAAGGAGATCCTTTTCACGGATTTGTTGTCAAGAAAGCGATTTAAGCAAAAAATGTCATATAATGCACCATTCAGCGTTGATGTTGAACAAAATGACAGTGTGGTGTTGAAGTTTGATTTCTGATTTTTCCTCCATTTCTCAACCATTGTTTGGAGGTCTAATCGTAAAGTGTTACATTTGCGCGTCAAATGACAGCGTGCGTTGTCATAAATTATTGTTGTTATGGTAAATAGGACAAGAATTTGGATAAAATTGGCACTGTTGATCTGTGGTTTTTTCCCAGCTTTCGCATCTTGTACGTCGAGTACGACCGATTGCGAATGTAAGTCAAAGAACACGGTTACCCAATTCTATGACCAAGAGGGAAGTTGCTCCGAATTGGAGGATTCCGCGGATATGGAGTGTACCGCAATATAGTTATGCCATCTAAGACGAAGATTCTTTTTTTCTGTAGATCAGTGGCGGGTGTCATGTTCATTGTCTCCGCCGTCTTGAAGTTCTTATCAGTCGATTCATTCGAATTATTCATCTATGGTCTTGACTGGTTCAGTCTGTCCGTGTCTTCGTTTTTAGTCAGGGCATTACTCTTCACGGAGATGTCTTTGGGCGTTTGCCTTGTCACTGGGCTCTATGGGAAGCTGGCTTCGCGGCTTTCCGCGGCCTTGTTGATTTTCTTCTCCGTCTATCTCATCTATTTGGCTATCACCGGGAAGAGTGACAATTGCCATTGCTTCGGCGACTTCGTCGAAATGAAGCCGCTTGTGTCCATGGCGAAGAATCTCCTGTTGGGTCTCCTCTTGTTCCTCGGTTGGAATTTGGAGGACTGGAAGTCTAGGTGGCGTCCGGCGTTGTTGGCCGTTGTGCTGGTGGGCTCGTTGTTCTTCGCCTTTGTGCTCAAGGCTCCCTACGGATTCGGAATGAAGTCTGTCGGCTATTCCTCCGATGATTTTGAAAAGTTGACCATCCAATATCCTGAGTTGAAGCAAGAGGGTAGGCAGATCCTTGCGTTCGTCAGCACAGGTTGCAAGCATTGCAAGATGGCTGCCCGTAAATTGGACATCACCTTGCGCCGCACCCAGCTTCAGGACGATCCGGTGCATTGGTTCGTCATCGGAGACTCTGTCCGATTCCAGAAGTTCCTCGAAGAGACGGAGGTGGATCCTCATCGCTACGATTTCATCCCCGCAAGCTTCTTCCTTAAAATAACCAATGGCACACTCCCTCTTATCCTATTGACGGAGGACGGGAACGTGTCGAAGGTCATGAGCAACGCCACGTTTAATGAAAATGATATTGTCGAATTTGTAAAAGAATAACCATGATAGAGATTATACCAGCCATTGATATCATCGACGCCAAGTGCGTCCGCCTCTCCCAAGGTGATTATGAGCAAAAGAAAGTCTACAACGAGAACCCCTTGGAGGTGGCTAAGATGTTCGAGGCCGCGGGTATCCAACGCTTGCACTTGGTGGACCTGGACGGTGCGAAGGCGCAGCACATCGTGAACTACAAGGTGCTGGAGTCCATCGCTACGCATACGAACCTCACCATCGACTTCGGTGGCGGGCTGAAAAGCGACGAGGACCTGCGCATCGCCTTCGAGAACGGTGCGAAGATGATCACGGGCGGTAGCATCGCCGTGAAGAAACCGGACGTCTTCTCCTCTTGGATCGAGAAGTTCGGCTCGGAGCGCATCATCCTTGGCGCGGATGTCAAGAACGAGAAGATCGCTGTGGGCGGTTGGATCGAGACGACCGACGCTGACCTGCTGCCCTTCGTGGAGAAGTTCAAAGCGCAGGGCGTGGACAAGGTGATCTGCACCGACATCAGCAAGGACGGTATGTTGCAGGGTCCATCCATCGACCTCTACAAGAAGATCTTGGCGCAATTCCCGGACCTCTACCTGATCGCCAGCGGAGGCGTAAGCTCCATGGCGGATATCGAGGCGTTGCAGGAGGCGAATGTGCCTGCCGTCATCACGGGTAAGGCTATCTACGAGGGGAGGATCACGATGGCGGATTTGACCCGATTCATCGCTTGATAATCACAAATTGTAAATCGTAAATAGTTAAATCGTAAATGCCACATATGCCTAATGTGGTAAATGAACCTGCCGTTCATGTCGGTGCAGATTATTAACTCTTAATTCTTAACTCTTAATTCTTTTATGTAATTTCGCGTATTTAAGGATAAGAAGAAGTTTTGTTGTGAAGGAATATATAAACAATAATATTTTCAAGTCGATTTCCGAGGTGGCGGACAAGAAGGGTGTGGAATGCTACGTGATAGGCGGTTTTGTGCGCGACATCTTCCTGAAGCGTCCCTCGAACGATATTGATGTGGTTGTGGTTGGTAGCGGCATCGAGGTGGCGGAGGCTTTCCACAAGAAATGGAGAGGTAGCACGTTGGCTGTTTTCAAGAACTTCGGTACCGCTCAGGTGAAGCGGGGCGACATGGAGGTCGAGTTCGTCGGTGCGAGGAAAGAGTCGTATCGGGAGGATTCCCGCAAGCCCATCGTCGAGGATGGCACCTTGGAGGATGACCAGAACCGTCGTGATTTCACCATCAATGCATTGGCCATCTGCCTGAACGAGAAGCGCTTCGGAGAGTTGGTGGACCCGTTCGGAGGCATGGAGGATATCCGTAATATGATCATCCGCACTCCACTCGACCCGGACATCACGTTCAGTGACGACCCGCTCCGCATGATGCGTTGCATACGTTTCGCCACCCAATTGCGCTTTTTCATCGACTCCAACACGTTTGACGCTATCTGCCGCATGAAGGAGCGTATCTCCATCATCTCGAAGGAGCGTATCGTGGATGAACTGAATAAAATCATGGCTTCGCCACGTCCTTCCGTGGGGTTCGACCTGCTGGAGCGCTGTGGCTTGCTGGAACTTATATTGCCCGAAATCCATAGGCTTTGCGGCGTGGAGGAAAAGGAGGGCAGGGGACATAAGGATAACTTCCTGCACACGATGCAGGTGTTGGACGCCGTATCGGAGCAGTCAGACGACCTCTGGCTACGTTGGGCGGCCCTCTTCCATGACGTGGCGAAACCCGTCACGAAGAAGTGGGACAATCGGATCGGTTGGACATTCCACAACCACAACTACGTGGGTGCCAAGATGATCCCTAAGATCTTCACCCGCATGAAACTCCCGCTGAACGAGCACATGAAGTTCGTCCAGAAGATGGTGGAGCTCCACATGCGCCCCATCTCCTTGGTGGAGGAGACCGTGACCGACTCGGCTGTCCGTCGTTTGCTTTTCGACGCTGGTGATGACATAGAGGCGTTGATGATCCTTTGCGATGCGGACATCACCTCCAAGAACGCCGACAAGGTACGTCGGTTCCGTGATAACTTCCGCATCGTGCGTGAGAAGTTGAAGGAGATCGAGGAGAAGGACCGTGTGCGCAATTTCCAGCCGCCTATCACGGGCGAGGAGATCATGCGCATCTTCGACCTCACCCCTTGCCGCGCCATCGGAGACATCAAGACGGCCATCAAGGATGCCATCCTGGATGGTGTCATCCCGAACGAGTATGAATCCGCCTACCATTTCATGATCGAGAAGGCGAAGGAGCTCGGACTGACTCCGAAGAATGCGTAATGTATTGAATTTTAACCACTCATATTCTTTTTATTATGGACATAGAACACATCATAGAACATGGGAAGGTTTTCCGTAAATCGTCCGATAACGATAACAATAACAATAAGAGCACCAAGGTGAAGACCAAGGCGAAGAAGACCACCTACATCAAGGGTGCGCATGGCTCCGATTCCGCTAAGATGAAGGCGGAATACCGCAGGAAAAGAGCGAATCGACATAAATAGTCTAATTAAAAACTTATAAGTATGAATGTTTTATTTATCGGTGGAACAGGTACCATCAGCATGGCGATCACGAAAAGATTGGCGGCTGAGGGGCATCAGTTGTTCCTTTTGAACCGCGGCAACCGTTCGGTTCAACTTCCTGACAACGTGAAGTTCATTCGAGTGAACGATGTGAATGACGAGGCTGAGGTGAAGGCCAAGATCGCCGGCATGAAGTTCGATGTGGTCTGTGACTTCATCATCTTCCACAAGGAGCAGGCGGAGCGTGATTTCCGTCTCTTCTCAGGGATCACGAACCAGTTCATCTTCATCAGCAGCGCCTCGGCTTATCATAAGCCGTTGGCCTCCTACCTAATCACGGAGGGGACGACGCTGGCGAACCCTTACTGGAAGTACTCCAGGGAGAAGATCGAGTGCGAGGAGTTCTTCCTCGACCAATACCGTCAGTCGGGCTTCCCGATCACGATCGTGCGCCCGAGCCACACCTATGACGAGCGTTCCGTGCCGTTGGGTGTGCATGGCGACAAGGGCAGTTGGCAGGTCGTGAAACGTATGTTGGAGGGGAAGCCGGTCATCATCCAAGGCGATGGCACCTCTCTGTGGACCATGACGCACAACAGCGATTTCGCCAAGGCGTTCGTCGGCTTGATGGGTAATCCGCATGCGATAGGGGAGGCCTTCCAGATCACTTCGGACGAGACCCTGACGTGGAACCAGATATACAAATCCATCGCGCAGGCATTGGGCGTGGAGCTGAAACCCTACTATGTCTCCTCCGATTTCTTGGCGGAGGTGGGTCATTATGACCTTTGGGGCAGCTTGATAGGGGACAAGTCCAACTCGGTCGTGTTCGATAACACGAAGCTGAAGAAGGCCGTGCCTGATTATATCCCGAGCGTCTCGTTCTCCAGGGGCGTGAAGGCGACAATCGACTACGTACTCTCCCATCCGGAGTGCCAATGCCCGGACCCTGAGTTCGATTTGTGGTGTGACCGCATAATTGATGCGCAGGAAAGAGCAAAAAAAGAGTTAAAAAAATTATCTTTGTAAAGTGAAACCATTGTACAACGATAAATAAGTGAAAATCTTTATATGAGAAACCATGAGATAAGAACGACCCTGCTGGGGATGTTGTTAGCCGTCTTGGGGGGCTTCTTATCTCTTGTTCATGCCGTGCCCTACAATGGATGTCCAGATTTCATGGACATATCCGCCTCCTATCTGGATTTCTATACGGGTATGACCGACAATCCCTTCGATTCCTTGGGTATAAATCCGAACCGCCATCACTTGAACGAAGAGCAGGGGACCGATCCCAATACGGGTGGCAAGTTGAAATTCATTCCCGATGGGGAGTTGAAATCCATTCGCTTGGGTAATGATAGGATCGGTGGTGAGTCGGAGGCGATCGTCTACCACTACATCGTCGACCCGGATAACTCGCTCCTCTTCGTCAACTTCGCCGTCGTGATGGAGGACCCGGGGCATGAATTCGCTTTCCAGCCTCGCTTCGTCATCCGCATCACCGACAAGGATGGTAACCTGGTGAATGATTGTTCCGTGTATGATGTCACCGCCGCGGCCGGACTGGAGGGCTTCCAGGACTACGCATATGTCGATGGTGACGAGTACCATACCGTGAGGTGGCGCGATTGGTCGAAGATCGGGCTAGACCTGACTCCCTTCATCGGGCAGGAGGTGCAAGTCCAGTTCATCACATACGATTGCTTCCTCTTCGGACATTATGGATACGCCTATTTCACAGCCTCTTGCGCGCCTAACAAGTTGAGCCTTGACGTGTGTGAGGGCGAAAGCTTCTCGTTGGCTGCTCCGGAGGGATTCCCTTCCTACCACTGGGACAATGGGGACACGTCCCGCATCTCGTCCCGCATCTATCGTGGCGGGGACATGAACATCTACTGTGAAATCACTTCGGCGACGGGTTGCCAGTTTGTCCAGAGCGCATATGTCACCGATTCCTATGAAGGGGGAGATGTCACCCTTCGGGACACGATCTGCCAAGGTGATTCCTACAAACAACACAACTTTGACCTGCCTCCGCAGATGAATGTGGGCACGTTCGGTTTCACCAACTTGGTCGCCAATCCCGCCACCTGTTCCGCCACCGCCACGGTCAGTCTCGAATTGACTGTCCTGCAGAAATATTTCCCGATCAATGTCTCCATCTGCGAGGGGGAAGACTATACGGAGAATGGATTCCATATCATCCAACCTCCTGTGGGGGTCTTGACCGACACGCTTAAATACGAGCGGAGCAGGCAACGTTGCGATAGTATCGTCTGCCTTCGCCTAGTGGTCAACGACACCAAGAATCTCGCCAACGAGTTGAAGGGTGAACTCCACCCTTGCACCAATCAGGTGGTCACCTACTCCTCCGAGCTGGAGGATAATCTCTCCCAGTATAAATGGGACCTCCCCGCCAATGTGAAGGTGGTCAGCGGAGAACACTCCCCGCAGATTGCCCTCTATTTCACCAGCGAGGAGCCGGCTACGCTGACGTTGATTGGCGAGAACGGTTGTGGAACGAGCGCTTCACCATATACCGTCTACCCGTACCCTTCCTATCATATGGTTGTGTCCGACACGATCTGTCAGGGTGAAACTTATACCAATGGAAGCATCTCTTTGGGAAAACAGGAGAAGTCCGGTCTTTTCACATCCACCCATACCTTCAAGGCGAAGAAGGGGTGCGATAGCACTATCGTGTTGCAATTGACGGTGTTGCCTATCCCGGAGGTGGCCTTTGAGGTCTCCCCGGACAAAACCCTCCATTGCGACTCATCCTTGCTCAGACTCTCCGTCAAGAGCATGGGTAGCACACTCATTTTCCACCAATGTGAACCTTCGGCAGTCTCCTTGGGCGACGTATATTGCTCCGACGGATCGTTCGTGAGCATAGACTCTTTCCCTTCGTCTGGCAAGATCGCGGAGGGTGTGGTTTACCACTACGACGACACGGAGGGATTCGCTTATGTGGTCTCTCTTTATGAACCATCCTGGGGACTGCGGTGGAGCAATATCTCATACGACATACCTGCGTTGGAGAACCAACAGTACCTTCCTAACCTCTTGGAGGATATGGATGGATTCGGGCATACCGCACTGATCCAAGGGTCGGGCGATGCCGATGATTACCCGCTGGCCTGGTCGGCCGATCTGGAGCATGGATGGTATGTCCCTTCGATTGGTGAACTCCGGAAAATGTTCGGCGCCGTCAGTGCCGTGAACCTCTCGCTGAACAGATTGGGCGGTGATACCATCTTCTTCAACAACTTTGACGCTTCCCAAAGAGACCAGTTCTTCTATTATGTCTCAAGCAGCGAATTCAGTGATGAAATGTCCTGCTGCGTGAAATGGGACTTCTTCGTATACGCGATACCAAAGACATATAGCCTTCCGACGAGGTACTCCCGCAAGGTGAAGTTGCAGAACTGGACCCAGCCTAAATACAAGATGGGTGATCTGGTCACCAACGAGGATGGCTCCAAGGGTATTGTCCTCTGTGTCAGCGCCGACGGGAAGAGGGGTACAATGATCGCCATGCAGGATATCGACTCTGTTCGTATCCAGAACAGCTATGAGCCGCTTGCGGACCCTTATATGGCTCAGATCGATGATCGGTTGGTCACTTCCCGTGGCTACGAATGCACACGGAGGTACCGCGAATTGGGCGATTCGACACAATACCCCGCCGCTTGGTCGGTGGACTTCGAACATGGGTGGTACATCCCAACCCGAGCGGAGATGAACCTCCTCTACGCCAACTTGACGACTCTGGACTCCGCACTTTATGTGAATGATGGGTACTCCTTCTCTGTCGAGGATTATTGGACTTGTGATGCCACGGATGACCCCTATGGATATATCATCTCCATCCCGCAAGGCAATTTCAATTTCTATCCGCTGAAGGAGGATTTGTCCATCCGACCGATGCGCCAGTTCACTATCTGCGAGGATTATACGGAGTATGAGGACACGACACTCTATTATCGATGGAACACGGGCGATACCACCCCGACCATCGTGGATTATCCGACCGCCACGACCCGTTATGAGGTCACGATCCTCTCGAATGGTGGGAAGTGTAGTTCTAAGCATGACACGACCATCTATGTCCAAAGCGTCGAACCGATCGTCTTGAATAAGACGGTGTGCCACGGGCAAATCTATAAGGATGACTATTTCGAGGCCTCCGAGTCCGGTGTCTACAATGCAGTGGCCGATAATGGTGAATGTACGCAGAAAATCGTCCTGAACCTCACGGTCTTGGATGCGCGGGATACCACCCGTGTGAGTGATGTCACTTGCCAAGGGGCCACTTACAAACGAAATGGATTCCTTCTCCAGCCGTCGCTTCCAGGCGTTCTCTACGACACCGTGACATTGTCCGATGGAAATGGATGCGATAGCGTCATCTGCCTGCGTCTGGAGGTGCTGCCTGCCCAACGGGACACCCAGTACGCCCATGTGTGCCAGAACGAGGGCTATTACAAGAACGGCTTCGAAGTGCCTGCCTTCCAGCCTGCTGGCTTACAATACAAAGAGCGCTCGGAACTTAACGAGGAGGGGTGCACATTCATCCATGTGCTGGCGCTTATGGTCGACAGTGTATACCAGGTCTCGATGGTCGACTCCATCTGCTTCATGGAACGTTACCAACGCAACGGGTTCGATTTCGTGGCCGACGAGGAGGGGTATAGCCTCCATTACCAGACACTCACTTCCTCCACGCATTGCGATAGTGTCCTCTCTCTGAGCGTGAAGACATTCCCGAGGGAGGGTTACACCTATTCCGACACCATCATGTTCGGAGACACCTACCGCGACGGGAACTTTGATCTCCCTGCCCAAAGGGTGGCTGGACTGCATACGTTCGATACCACATACACCAGCTCGAAAGGTTGCGATAGTATTGTCACGCTTCATCTCTATGTGCGCAACGAGGACGATGTGGATGTCCCGACCTCCTTCACACCATCGGACGGGAACGGTATCAATGATATCTTCATGGAGGGGTATGAGATATTCATCCATGACCGCTACGGATTGCTGGTCTGCCACTCCACCAACGGTTGGGACGGACGTTACCGGGGTGAACCGGCCGACGCTGGGGTATATATCTATACCATCCGCTTCAGGAACGGGAAGGAGAAACACGGGACTATAGAGATTTTGAAAGAATAAAAAACATAGTATGGATAAGAAAAGAATTGTAGCAATTATCATCATGGTTCTTTGTTTGGGCATCTTTTTCTATAACCTGATCAAGAACAAATCCAATATCGAATCATCGAAGGAGGATTTCCCGACCGCTTCCTACGAGCCTGGCTCATTCAAGGACCAGGGGGAGATGTGGGACTACCTCCATTCGCATAGTTTCCGCCTGGCCGCCGCTTCCGACAGTGACTCCGCCGCTGTGATGACTGTGCGGAATTTTGAACTGTACTTGAACGGACAACAATTCTCCGAAAGACTGGAAGTCTCCGATTTCCAGTATGTTGCGGTGGGTCTTTCCGGCTTTAATATGCAAGGACAACGCTTACGCATGGTGCTGCAGAAGGATAGCGTCAGGTGTGTGCTGGTGGACATGACCAATGCCTCCGACAGCCGGGTCTATAAGGTTGTGAAATAATCTTGCGGGAGAGGGTCCGTGCGGATTTTTCTCCCTTGGGGCGATGACTCATCCCTTGCGCGCTTTTTCGTGTCGCGTTGCTGTGATTTTTGTCCTATAATTTTATTACTTTTGTAGTGTGATATGACATGGTCCACGGACGGGATGCTTTTCCGTGGATGGAATAAAAAAAATTATATATTATGAAGACTGATATTATCTTGTCCGGAGTAGGAGGACAAGGCATTTTGTCCATCGCCGCTGTGATTGGTGAAGCGGCTATTAAGAATGATCTTTACATGAAACAGGCTGAGGTCCATGGCATGAGCCAACGTGGTGGGGATGTGCAATCCAACCTGAGGATCTCCGACAAACCGATCGCGTCAGACCTGATCGCGAAGGGAACAGCCGATTTGATAATCTCTCTGGAGCCTATGGAGTCCCTCCGCTATCTCCCTTACCTGAAGGAGGATGGTTGTGTGGTCACTAGCAATGTTCCTTTGATCAACATCCCTGATTACCCGAATATCGACGATGTGTTGGCTGAGGTGAAGAAGGTGAAGAACCACGTCATCTTGGATGTGGAGTCCATCGCCAAGGAGGTTGGTTCTCCTCGTGTCGCGAATATTGTCATGCTCGGTGCGGCCACTCCGTTCCTCGGCATCTCTTATGATAAGATCCAAGAGGGTATACGTTCCATCTTCGGCAGGAAGGGCGACGAGATCGTGAATCTGAACCTGAAGGCGCTTGAGGCTGGCAAAAATATTACAGAGAAAAAATAATTCACACGTTATGCTTCAAAGAATCCAAACCGTTTATCTTCTTGTGACGTTTATCCTCACGGTCCTTCTTTTCTTCCTGCCTATGGGCTTTGACGTGGTGGGAGAGGGCGCGGAGAAGACTTTCGAGCTGAATGCCGTGGGCGCTTACCGGATCATTTCCGATCCGAGCACAGCGACCAGCACCACCCAATTCACGAAGGGTGCGTGGGCTTTGTTCGCCTTGGTGAGTATCATCCTGGGTGTCACTGCGTATGACATCCTGCTTTTCAAAAGACGCATCTTCCAGATCCGTGTGGCCATCTTCAACATGATGCTGCACTTGGGCATATATGCGCTCTTCGCATTCTATTATTTCTTCCTGATGCCTAATCAGGGGGTTATCCAGGGATCGTTCCAACCGAACTGGACCATCGTCCTGCCGATCGTGAACGTCATCCTGACGTACTTGGCGATCCGCGCCATCGGAAGCGACGAGGCGTTGGTGCGCTCTTTGGACAGATTACGTTGACCATTATGGCTTTGCTCTCCTCCGAACGTCTTTCCCTCAGGGCTTTGGAACCGGAAGACCTGGATTTCCTCTACCGTTGGGAGAATGACTCGTCCATTTGGGGCGAGGGGAGCATGATACCTCCCTTTTCCCGCTATGACCTGAAGAATTATATCGCCAATGCGACGGATATCTTCACGTCGAGGGAGTTACGCCTCATCGTGGAGGAGAACGCCTCCCGCAAGCAAGTGGGTGTGGTAGATCTCTTCGATTTCGAGCCGATCGCGCAACGTGTCGAGTTGGGGATCCTGATCGACGAGGCGGTGCGTGGCAGAGGCTATGCGAAGGAGACGCTCGAAATGGTGGTGCGCTACGTCTTCGACTATTTGCGCTGCCACCAAATCATGGCGAAGGTCAATGCGAAGAACGAACCGAGCCTTAAATTGTTCCAGGAGATGAATTTCACGCAGGCAGGTAAACTGACGGATTGGGTCCGGGATGGAGGCGATTGGTCGGATTGCGTTCTGTTTCAATTAGTTAATGGCAAATAAATTATTCAGACATGATAGATAAAAGTATAGTGAAGTCCGTGATTGAGGAGATGCATCTTCCGGATTTCAACAAAGCGACGATTCGTGAGATTGTGGCGATTGCCAACAAGGTAGAGGCTTTGACGGGCGAAAAATACGTCAGGATGGAGATGGGTGTTCCCGGTCTTGCGCCGGACGCTATCGGTACCGCGGCTGAGATCGAGGCACTGAAGAGGGGTGTGGCCTCCAAGTATCCTATGTTGGACGGACATCCGGACCTGAAGAAAGAGGCTTCCCGTTTCATCAAGGCGTTCATCGACGTGGATGTGAAGCCGGAGGGATGTGTGCCTACATCTGGCTCCATGCAGGGTACTTACGCTTCCTTCCTCGTGTCGGGACAGTGCGACCCTAAGCGCGACACGGTCCTCTTCATCGACCCGGGCTTCCCTGTGCAGAAGACGCAGTTGCTCGTCTTGGGTCTGAAGTATGAGTCGTTCGATATGTACGAATACAGAGGGGATAAGTTGATCGAGAAGGTGGAAAGCTACCTGAAGAAGGGCAACATCTGCAACATCATCTATTCCAACCCGAACAACCCGTCTTGGTTCTGCCTGACGGAGGAGGAGCTGAAGGGAATCGGTGAACTGGCCACTAAGTATGACGTCATCGTCATGGAGGACTTGGCCTACTTCGCCATGGACTTCCGCAAGGACCTCAGCAAACCGTTCGAGCCTCCGTTCCAGCCATCGGTCGCTAAATACACGGACAACTACATCCTGTTGATCTCTGGTTCCAAGGCGTTTAGCTATGCGGGACAACGTATCGGTGTCTCCGCTATCTCTGATAAATTGTACCACCGTTTCTACCAAGGTCTTGCGGACCGCTATTCGATTGGCGAGTTCGGCACGATCTTCGTGAACAGAATCCTTTACGTCCTCTCTTCGGGTACGGCCCACTCGGCCCAACATGCCTTGGCGGCTATGTTCAAGGCGGCCTGCGACGGCAAGTACAACTTCCTTGAGGGTGTGCACGAGTATGGTAGACGTGCGGCGAAACTGAAGGCGATCTTCCAGAAGCATGGCTTCCACATCGTCTATGACAAGGATATCGACCGTGAGATCGGTGATGGTTTCTACTTCACCGTCGGCTATGAGGGCATGACGGGTGGTCAACTGATGTACGAGCTTCTCTTCTACGGTGTTAGCGTGATCTCTTTGCTCACCACGGGTAGCAAGCAAGAGGGCTTGAGGGCTTGTACCTCCTTCATCCAAGACGACCAGTACGATGTGCTGGACGAGCGTTTGGCGGAATTCGAGAAAGATCACAAGAAATAATTAAATAGAGAAATCATGAATATCACAACGTTTATCGTAGGCCTCCTGTTCGTCGCATTGGGTGTCTATATATTGGTTAGCAGAATCATCCTCAAAAAGGAATCCCAGAAACTGGATATACTTGAAAGGAAAATGGGTCTTCTCGGTAAGATCATCTATATCATCTGCTACGTTCTTTTCCCACTGCTCTTTGGCGCTCTGCTTATCTTCTCCAGCATGTTGGGCCTCAGTTTGATGGATACGATCTTTTCATGATTTGTGTTTGATGATTAACGATTCTCTTTGCCTTAGGCGGGGATTGTCATCCTGCTTTAGCGTGTGATCGTTCAACCATAGGGCGGATTCCTCAAAGGAGTCTGCCCTGTTTTTCGCGGATGTAAACCTTTTGCCTCGTTTGATTATAAGGCTGACTCCTCCGCCGAGATCATATCCTTTGCCTGATGTGCGGTTTTTTGCTAATTTTGTCCTGAGAAGTATTTGTTTGCATTGATGTTGACGGTTAAGCAGATTATAACGATTCAGAATCTATTTGGGGTGGGTTCCAAATATGTTCCCATGGTGGATGCCATGCGGGACGAAGAGCTCTTCCCTCGCTTGTCGGCTTGTGGCGCGAAGGTGCGGGAGGCGGGACGTGTGGTTCCTCTCTCCGCTTATCATGTGGAGGAGGCGGAACGCTTGGCGGAGTCTCTCCTGCAGGCATCGGAGGCGCAGGGCGTCGGAATCCTAGCCAGACAGGTTGAAGCGTACCCTGCGAGGTTGGAACAGACCGTTGATGAGAAGGGTTTGCCTGCTCTTCCTTATTTGCTTTATTATAAGGGAGATGTCTCTCTGCTGAAACGTCCGTGTGTCTCGATCATCGGTTCGCGCTATCCTACGAAGGAGGGCGTTGAGGCTGGCGTCTACTTGGCGAGGGAGTTCGCGAAGGAGGGCTTTTGTGTCGTCTCGGGCTTGGCGAGCGGCTGTGATGCCACGGCGCATCGGGGCGCTTTGCTGGCGAAGGGGAAGACCGTGGCGGTTCTTGCGCATGGACTGGACCGGGTCTATCCTGCGGAACACTCTGCGTTGGCGCGTGAAATCGTTGAGGCGGGTGGACTGCTCCTTTCCGAATATCCTGTTGGTACGCAGGTCTGCAAGTATAATTTCATCGCGCGTGACCGTTTGGTCTCCGCACTCTCTCATGCGGTGATCGTCCTGCAGACGGGTGTGGAGGGGGGCGCCATGTACGTGGCGAACAATGCCTTGTCGTTGGGCAAACCCTTGTATTCGGTCTATTACAAGGATGAGTCGGTCCGTCGGTTGCCTGTCTGCGAGGGGAACGGACGGTTGGTGGAAATGGGTGCGCAGTACCTGCGGGGATCGGATGTGCCTTCCGTCGTGGAGATGCTGCGCAGGGTCTCCGTGTGAACGATGTGATAGACGGTTGAAAACTCTCTTGTGGAATTCCTCTGTTTTATTTCGACGGATGTCTCCAATTCCTTAATTTTGCGTCAGACAAATGGTTGGACTTTAGCGGAAAAGTCTCTTCCTTCCTCGTCGTTTGGGGATATGTCTCAAATAATTTACAATGGAAGAATTGAACGAACAACAGCGGAAGGCTGTGGAATATGACGGGAAGCACCTACTGGTGGTCGCCGGGGCTGGAACGGGTAAGACGCGTACTATCATCGCCCGTGCGAAGTATCTTCTTCAGCAGGGGGTGCCGGCGAATAGGATCCTGATCCTCAGCTTCACCCGCAAGTCGGCGCGTGAGATCGTCGAGCGCATCAAGTCTGAGATCGGTGGAATCTCCGTCGACGGACTGCGTGGACAAACCTTCCACTCTTGGTGCATGGATGTGATCATGAATAATCCGAAGATCTTCATGCACCACGAATATACGTTGCTCGACGAGGAGGACCGGGAGAGCTGCGTGAAACTGCTTTGCGGCAAAGGCCTAAGGGACAAGGAGAAGCATGTGGTGAAACCCTCCTCGATATTGGATGTCTACTCCTTCGCCATCAATGCCTGCTGCAGCCTGTCGGACGCGATGCGCATGAAGCTCTACGACAACGCTTCAAGGGAGGACCCCGCCACGTTGAAGAGCATAGAACTTAACAAGCCTGTCTACGAGGAGATCATCAAACGATACATGGCCTACAAGACGGTGCATAAATACATGGATTACGACGATATCCTGAACGTCGTCTCCAAGGGTCTCAAGAAGAATGCGGAGGCGAGACGTTTTGTCTCCTCCCGCTACGACCATATCTTGGTGGACGAGATGCAGGACACCAACCCGCTTCAATATGAACTGCTAAGCTCATTCTACGAGAGGTGCCACCTCTTCTGTGTGGGCGACGATGCGCAGAGCATCTATGCCTTCCGTGGGGCGGACTTCAAGACCATGCACAATTTCACTTCGGTGGTGCCTCAGTCCGAGATGATGAAGCTCACCCTCAACTACCGCTCCACGCAGGAGATCCTGGACCTCTCCAACTGGGTGCTGGCGAAGTCTCCTTTGCACTACGACAAGGAACTCTCCTCTGTCCGTGGCAAGGGGAAGAAACCTGTGGTGGTGACGTGCGAGAACGAGTGGGACGAGGCGAACGACGTGACGGAGAAGATCCGTCGGAGCATTGTGGATAAAGGGGCGAAGTACGAGGACAACATGGTCCTTTCCCGCTCTTTGTATGGCCTTCGTACTGTGGAGTCGCAGTGTATCTCGAAAAAGATCCCTTACATCATCTTCGGTGGGGTAGGGTTGATGCAGTCCAAGCATGTGCGTGACGTGGTGTCACCGATGCGTATCGTGGCGAACTACAAGGATGAACTCGCCTGGATGCGTTACCTGCTCCTTTGGCGGGGCATCGGTGAGGTCACCGCCTCCAGGATCATCAATAACGTCATCGAGGAGGAGACGCTGGACAAGTGTCTCGACAAGCTGGCGGGGAATGGTCTGCAAGAGGAGATCACCCAGACGCTCCGCAACATCAGCACCCTGCAGTTCTCGCCAGCCAAGGCCATCTCCAAGACATTGGAGACCATGGAGGAACGGTTGAAGGAACTCTACAAGGAGGAGTGGAAGTGGCGCAAACAAGACTTCGAAGTGCTGCAGGAGGTGGCGCTCGGCACCACGGGTATTCAGGAGTTCGTCTCGGAATATGTGCTGGATCCTAAATTGGAGACGACGGTCAAGCAGGGAGAGAACGGACCGGAGGACGCTTGCATCCTCACAACCATCCACTCCGCCAAGGGTTTGGAGGCCAATATCTGCTATCTGCTGAAGGCCTCGCCCGCCTCTTTCCCAACCCCGCGCTCCATCGAGTCGGGACCCGATGCGGTGGAGGAGGAGCGTCGTTGCCTCTACGTAGCCCTCACGCGCGCCAAGGATGAACTGCACATCTACCGCAACGTCCATTCCATCCATGTGGACCCGCAGTCCGAAGACCCGACGGAAAGCCTTTACTTCTTCAACGAACTGCCTGACGAGCTGGTGGAGAAGGAGGTGACCCGCACCGCCCGTCTGAACCCTGAGATGGACTACCAAGGACCCGTCGTAGGCTTTGACGTGACGGACGATTTCGACTTCGGTTAAATAGTAAATATCTAAATCATAAACATCTAAATAGTAAATCGTAAATAGCTAAATAGTAAATCAAAGATGACCAAATAGTAAATCGTAAATAGCTAAATAGTAAATAAATATCATAAGGGCGAGGATGTGACTTGCGCATCCCCGCCCTTGTTGTTTAATCGTTTAATAATAAAACTTGTAGTCTATCCTATTGCTCTTTGTTCCATTCTATCTTCTGGGAGAGATACATGAAGAAGGCCAATATCGCGAATAATCCGAGGCTGCCTGCCAGCAATGCGTAGCTTTCCATCTGAATCAGTACGAAGATATAGAAGTAAAGCAGTAACAGCGCACCGCCGATGTAGAAGGCAGTCTTCCTGATCTTCAGCACGGCCGATGTGTAGACGGTCAGCAGGGCGACGGTCATGCCGGTGGATACGATGTAGGCTGGTGTGAAGCCGATGTGCTCGGAGAAAGAGAGCAACAGCGAGTAGAAGAGCGTGAGCGCCAGTCCGACCAGTGCGTATTGCACAGGGTGAATGTTCTTCTTGTGGATCATTTCGATGAAGAAGAATACCGCCAAGGTGAGGACGATGAAGAGGATCGCGTACTTCACGCAACGCAGTGATTTCTGGTAATGTCCCACAGGCACCAGGAGGTTCACACCGAAGGCCGATTTGCTGATCTCGTAGCTATAAGATTCCTTGTCGCTGTCGTAGAACTGAGGATAGTTGCGGTTCAAGTAGGATACTTCCCATTTTCTGGAGAATCCTCCCCCCGCTATCGTGGAGTCTGAGGAATCGTCAGGCAGGAAGTTGCCGCAGAAGCTAGGTGTCTGACAATCAGAGGATAGACGCACGGTGGTGCTCTTGCCCACAGGTGTGAACTGAAGTGATTGGCTTCCCCTTAGGGTGATGTTCATCGAGAAAGGAATTTCTTGCAGTTCCGCCCATTCCTGCGTGTCGATGACCGCGGAGAGTTGGCTGGTTCCTGAGCAGATGCTGTTGCCGTCAGGTTCCAATGTGTAGACCTTCCCTCCGAGCGTGATCTTCGTTTCGTCGCAGATGCCTTTTAGGTCAGACAACCCGAAGTTGATTTTAACCTTCCCGTTGATGGCGCTTTTACTCATTTTGTCCCACTCTTCCTCCGTGAAGGTGAATTTTCCTTTCACCTCTATCGGACCTTTGAATGTCACGATTTTGTAGATGCCCCGGTGCTTGCTCTCCGTGTTTACTTCTCCGTTGAAGGACAAGGTGTTGGGTAGCAGGTGGTAGGTGACGTTCTTCATTATGCTTTTTTGCTTGTTGTCTATGATCTCCTGCCGGACTTCCTTGCATTGAATACTGAGTGTGGGACCTACCAATACCTGTTCGCCTCCCCATTTGTGGTACACTTCGCTCATCGCATCTTTGGATGTCCGCTCTCTCTCCATGATCAGGTCTTGGATCATGAACTTCGGTATCAATAGCAGTAATATGATGACCACTATCGCCGCGATCTTGAACTTGAGGTTCTTAGTCTTTGCTTTTCCCTCGGTTGGAACTTCTTGGTTCCCAAAGTTGAATAATTTCTCGTTTTCCATATCCGTAATGTTTTAAAGTACTTTGAATTCCAAAGTTTATAGTTAAAAAAATAAGTTAATTGCCTAATGAAATTTTCAAGAAGTCCTCCAGTGCCTTCAGGTGCTCCGAGAAGGCGGCTTTCCCGCTTTCGGTCATCTGGAAGGTGGTGTTAGGTTTCCGCCCGATGAACTGCTTCTTGGACTGGATGTACCCCATCTCCTCCAGACTCCTTGTGTGGCTGGCCAGGTTGCCGTCCGTGAGGTCGAGCAGTGATTTCAGTGTAGTGAAATCGATCTCCTCGTTCACCATCAGGGCGGACATGATGCCTAACCTGACCTTGCTTTCGAAAGCCTTGTTGATATGTTCCAAACTCATATTCATCTCTCACCCTTCCTTTCTTTCAAAAAGTAAAAGAGAATACCGTATATGATGTGGCACACGCCGAAGCCAAGGGCCCAGAAGATCAGGGAATGGTTGACCGCCATGAAGTCGATCAGACCTAGGATCACCTGCGCGTACCCAAGGTATTTCGTGGAGGAGAACGTGTAGCCTGAGAGGTTGATGAGCGCCAGTCCGTAGAAGATCAGCATCATGGAGGATGTCAGTCCGTAGTGTGCCTGGTGGATCAGTCCTATGCAGAGGACGCCTCCGGTGATGAGCGGTATGGCGAAGTTCCATAACATCCTGCGGCTCGTTTGGTCGAACGTGAACCGGTAGTTGTTTTTCTTCGCCTTGTGCCTTGCGAAAAGGAAAACCGTCGCGATGCAGATGGCCAGTAATACCAACGCTAGCGTCGTTAGGATGGATACCTTCTGGTAGTGCATCCAGGATGGGTTGTTCAGGACATATTGGGTCGCCGCGCAGGCCAGCAGGGCGAGCACCCCGACCAATGCGCATGATAGTCCGCTCAAGGATAAGACCTTTGATGACTTGGCCATCATGTCCCGGATCTCTGACAATGTGTTTATCACCTCTTTGTTTTCCATTCTTGTAAGTTTAAAAAGAACTTTGTATTGCAAAGTACATGATAAAAAATGAATCCCGCAAATTTTTTAGCGAAAAAATGAAGGAAAATTTTCGGGAGGCTTCCGCGTCCCCCTGAAATCATGCTTGACCAAATTGGCTGGACCATTCATATTTTTTAACTCTTTATTTTTATCTCTTAACTTTTAATCCGCCTCAAACGCCCGTCCTGACGCAAAACTATATGTTTTTGAAATGAATTTATAACGCTGAAATATCAAAAGGCCATATCTTTGCAAGTGTAAGCAGTGACGTAATAGAGCGATTGTTTTTTGATGATGTTTGATGTGGTTCTTTGGTGATTTATTTCGTGAGGGCGGATAGATATAAGGGTGAATCTCTATACATACAATTGGTAATGTTTGATTACTTGCGGGTATGACGGCTATGCTGCTATATTGAACGAAGGACATTAGACAAAAGCAACCTATATATACATACACTATTATGGAAACATGACGGAAGGCCGTCAGACACCGAGTTTGGCGGCCGATCTGTCTTGAGGAGACCTTTAACACATATTTATAGGCAAAGAAGGGAAGGTTTTCTAAAAGTATGGGCGTGGCCAAGTCTTGGTGTTGGCTGCGCCCTTTTTTATTTGTCTTTCAGTTGTACGCAGCGCAGGCGGCCCCTTAGGGAGCCGCCTGCGCTTTTTGTGTCGTACGACGATTCGTTTGTGAAGATTCGAGCCGCCCGTTTACTTGTTTTCCTCGAGTGTCCGGAAATAGTCGTTCCTGATGATGCGCTCCGATAGTCTGTAGCCGTCAGCGTCGCTGCCCCAAACTCCGACATCGGTCGTTGACCTGTCCCATCCGAAACTTCTCCAAGGGTAGTTGTCCAGTTTGAGTATGCTCAGCAGTGTTTTGTAGATGTCGCATTGCCGGCTCACGTTCGTTATTTCCCTGCACTCCTTGATGTTGTTGGGCGATGATACGATGAATGGGATGTATCCTCCTCCGTAACGGTTGGCGTTGAGGCTCCTCCCTATTTCAGACTCTTCGAACTCCTCCCTGTTGCTGCTGAAGATGCAGTGGTCTCCCAGAACTACGATGGTGGTCCGCTCGAATTTCGGGCTGTTCTTGACCTTGTTTATGAACTCTCCGATGCATTTGTCGGTGTAGTTCAAGCTTCTGATGTAGTTCTCCTTATATTTTGGAAGTCCTTCCGGAATGTCCAGGTCGGACAGGTGTGCGCTTCTGATGAAAGGCGAGTGCGATGCCATGGTCACTGTCTCTATGAAGAATGGTTCCTGTATGGTGTCGAATAGGGTGGCTACCTCTTCAAACAATTCCCCGTCTGTGACATCGTGTCCGTACATTGTCGGGAATCCCCAAGGCTTGGATATGCGGGATTGGTTCCATGCGGCAGGGTTGGTCGGGACTATCATGACATTGTGGGATCCGAGCCTTGCCATCGCGTCGCCGATCGAGTAGTAGAAGTTGCCTTCGTATGCGTAGCATGTCGCCTCGTAGATCAACGGGAGAAGTCCGGTGTTGACCATCAGCTGGGCGTCGCTGGATGATCCGCGCTGTGTCATCGGGTACATCTTCTCCGTATAGAGGGCGTTCCTCTTTGTCAATGCATTGATGTTAGGCGTGATCTCCTGTCCGTTGATGCTGGTGTTGAGCGTCCATCCCTCCATGCTTTCCACAAAGATGATGAGAAGGTTGTCCCTTAAGGTGTCTTTCCCTTTCGGCTCAATCATGTATTTGCTGATTTCCTCCTTCTCTTCGTCTGTCAGTTCCTCAGGTTTAGGCAGGTTGTCCAAGCTGTTGCAGAAATGTATATCCGCCAATAGGTTCATGAAGATGGTGTAATCCGTCGCATATATATCCATGCCTTCTCCTGATACGTTTAGCCGCTCGAATATGTTTACTGGCACTCCCCAAAACTTGTTGAATTCTATTGGTTTTATGATGATGAGTGGAATGGATATCGCCAATAAAATGATGCCTGTGATCCACTTTCTCCTGAAAGGCTTGATCGATTTGATCCAGGTGGATATGGATGAGAGCGCTTTTTCGTGCTCGATGTGTATTTGACCTTTGTTTGATAGTCTACGGATGAATCTCGCGAATAATCGTGTCGTTTCTCTATCTAAGGTTATCTGAGATTCTTTCTCTTTATTTTCCGGGGATATTGTCCACATCCCACTATCGCCCTTCTCTATACCGTTAAGTGTTAGTTCGTTTTCCGTCTCATTCTCCACAAGGATTCCCCGCATAATTTGAGACTTGCGCATCTCTTCCAATGATCCAATCTGTGGAAGTAGATTGCAAATGGATACCCTATCTCCCCATGTGATTGATAAGTTGTATTCCTTTTTGAGTGGTTTGAATGGTTGGAATAATTTGATGTAGGCGTATATGAAGGCTCCCGTCACCAGGAACATTAGTATGTCGGAGAAATAGGTGAATGCTAAGAGACTGTCCCAAAATCCATTCATGTTGCCGATCAGGCGGAAATCATATCCGGTGATCATGATCCCATGGAATCGTAAACTTAATAGATTGGCCAAAATCCACACGTCCAATATGAGGTCCAGAAGGAAGGCTGGCCAAAAATATTTCGAGAATGCTCCAAGTGCCGCAAAAAAGAGAGCGACTCCGACGTAGATCGAATATCCTAATAGGAAGTCTAACATTGGAGAGTCGTCCATTCCTGATGAGAAGTGCGCACTCCCGTTCACCTTGACCGTGAATAGCACGAGTTTAACTAACACTGAAATGACGAATGCGGTTAGGAATATAGTATACTTCCTGTCAAATTTCATGCGAAAGAAATCTTTCAGACCGCTAATGATCCTTTTAAATTCCATCTGTCATCTTGGCTTTTGTTGTGTTTGTTCTTTTTAATTAACCGACAATAGATTAGAAGCAACTCGTTTCCCGTGCTTCAATCCTGATATTATACACACACACACTATGAGTGCAAATATATAAAATTGTTTCTATTCATGGTCGTATTATAAACGTTTTTTTTACTGATGCGTGGAAAGCAAAAAAATAGTATCTTTGCGAAAAACTATATGTGATGCAAGATATTGTTTCAATATTGGATTTCGAAAAATGCGGAGGTTTGATCCCCGCCATCATACAGGATGCCGACACCCGCGTGGTGTTGATGCTGGGTTTCATGAATAAAGAGGCTCTTCAGAAAACACTGGAGACGGGGAAGGTCACCTTCTATAGCCGTACCAGGCAATGCCTCTGGACGAAGGGGGAGACCAGCGGTCATTTCCTCAACCTCGTCTCCGTGAAGGAGGACTGTGATAAGGATACCCTTCTGGTGAAAGTACACCCTGTCGGTCCTGTCTGCCATACGGGCACGGATACCTGCTGGGGAGAAGTTAACGAATAATTTTTGCGGAAATAATATGGCAGTCATAGAGTATAGCAAAGTATGCGTCAACCGTCAGGAACAACCTGTCTTGAAGGATGTCAGCGTGACGGTGAACGAGGGAGACCTCATCTTCCTGCTGGGACGTGTGGGAAGCGGTAAGAGTACTTTCCTGAAATCGCTTTACTACGAGGCGATCATATCCTCGGGGGAGGCGAAAGTATTGGATTTCGACCTTCGCAACATGAAGCTGAAGCAGATCCCTATGCTGCGCAGACAGCTTGGTATCGTCTTCCAGGATTTCCAACTGCTGTCGGACAGAAATGTCTACGCGAACCTCGAGTTCGTGCTGAGGGCTACCGGCAAACGTACCAAGGACGAAATCGAGAGCCGCATCGCCGAGGTCCTCAATTACGTGGGCATGACCAACAAGGGATACCGTATGCCCCACGAATTGTCGGGCGGCGAACAACAACGTATCGTCATCGCCAGGGCGTTGCTCAATAAACCTAAGATCATTTTGGCGGACGAGCCGACGGGTAACCTCGACCCGATCACGGCGAACGACCTGATGCAGCTTTTCCGACAGATCGCCAAGGAGAAGACTGCGGTCATTATGGCGACCCACAGAACCCAGATCGCGGAGAGCACTCCGGGGTCCAGGATCCTCCATTTCGAGAACGGGGTCGTGACAGAGGGTGTGACGGAGTCTAACCGATTATATGAGGAGTGATAGAATGAGTGTCAGGAATCTAATAATGAACAGTAAGAAGACGGCCTTCTCGTTTGAGATCTTGCCGCCGTTGAAGGGGAACGGAATCGATTCCGTTTACGATACGATCGACCAACTGCTGGAATTCGAACCCCGTTATATTGATATCACCACCCATCGTAGCCAATTGGTCTACCGCGCTTTGGAGAACGGCCTCTACCAGTGCGAGAGGGTGCGCCAACGTCCGGGTACGGTGGCTATCGCCGCTGCCATCAAGTCTAAATACAACATTGAGGTGGTGCCGCACATCCTTTGCAGCGGCTTCTCCAAGGAGGAGACCGAGTATGTGCTGATCGACCTCGATTTCTTGGGTATCTATGACCTCCTCCTGCTAAGGGGGGACAAGGCTAAACACGAGAACTCGTTCATGCCTAACGAGGAGGGGTATGCACATGCGTCGGAACTGCAGGAGCAGATCAACCGCTTCAACGAGGGCTATTTCCTGAACGGCAACAAGCAAAAGAGGGAACGCGTGCATCGCTTCACTTATGGAGTGGCGGGCTATCCGGAAAAACATGAGGAGGCCCCGAACGTCGATTCCGATATCTATTGGCTGAAGAAAAAGGTGGAGAATGGCGCTGAGTATATCGTCACGCAGATGTTCTTCGATAATGCGAAATATTTCGAGTTCGTGGAGAAATGCAGACGGGAGGGCATCGATGTGCCTATCGTCCCAGGTCTCAAACCTATCACGACCATGAAACAACTCACCGTCTTGCCGAAGACTTTCCATGTGGATATGCCTCAGGAACTGGCTAGCGAGTTGCGGAAGTGCAAAACGGATGAGGAGGCCCGCAATGTCGGCGTCGAATGGTGCGTCCTGCAATCGAAGGATTTGCGGGCGCATGGTGCACCGGGCATCCATTACTATACGATGTCCAACGCGAGAAGTGTTAAGGAAATTGCGAAACAGGTTTATTGATTGCTGAAACGGTATGGGTTCTTTCCTCTTGTTCATATTGATGGTCGTCTGCTTCCTTTTCTTCGGCGTCCTAGGCGCTGCGGGAAAGATGCTGGGTGGATTCCTCAATATGTTCAGAGGCTCATCCTCTCATATCGGAGGTGACTCCTCTTCGGATAGCTACGCCAGGGAGGAGAACAACCGTAACGGGCAGACGGAGACCGGTTTGCGTCGCATGAAACGCTTCAAATCATGGGCGGAGGATACCTCCTTCGAGGAAGCCCCGGAAGAGAAGGTGGAGATGCAGGAGCCGCTCCGCGAGGAAATGATGAATAAGTAATTTATTAATTAAATATAAGATGAATAAGAAAGTATTATTGATGATCCTCGATGGTTGGGGAATCGGAAACAAGACAAAGTCTGACGTGATCTCTTCTACGCCTACCCCTTATTGGGATTCGTTGCTGAAGAACTATCCTAACTCTCAATTGCAGGCCTCCGGCGAGTTCGTCGGTTTGCCTGACGGACAGATGGGTAACTCGGAAGTGGGCCACCTGAACATCGGTGCGGGCCGTGTCGTATACCAAGACTTGGTGAAGATCAACATGGCTTGTAAGGAGGGTACTATCATGGAGAACCCTGAGGTCAAAAGCGCTTTCTCCTACGCGAAGGAGAAGGGCAAGCAAATCCATTTCATGGGTCTGGTCTCCAACGGTGGTGTGCACTCTTCTTTGGATCATCTGTTCAAACTGATCGAAATCTCAAAGGCTTACGGCTTGGATAAGACTTTTGTGCACTGCTTCATGGATGGTCGTGACACTGACCCTAAGAGCGGTAAGGGTTTCATCGAGCAATTGGAGGCCCAATTGACGAAGAACACGGGTAAGATCGCTTCCATCGTGGGGCGTTTCTATGCGATGGACCGTGATAAACGTTGGGAACGCATCAAGGAGGCTTATGACCTGTTGATCGAAGGAAAGGGTAAACCTTGCACCGATATGGTGAAGGCGATGGAGGAGTCTTACGCGGAGGGCGTGACCGACGAGTTCATCAAGCCTATCGCTAGGGTGGAGAACGGCAAGCCTGTCGGAACGATCCAGGAGGGTGATGTCGTGATCTTCTTCAACTACCGTAACGACCGCGCGAAGGAGTTGACCATCGTGTTGACCCAGAAAGATATGCCTGAGGCTGGCATGAAGACCATCAAGGATCTGCAATACTACTGCATGACTCCATACGACGCTTCCTTCACGGGTGTGCATATCCTCTTTAACAAGGAGAATGTGATGAACACCCTCGGCGAGGTGGTTTCCAAGGCGGGTATGAAACAATTGCATATCGCCGAGACGGAGAAGTATGCGCACGTGACCTTCTTCTTCAACGGTGGACGTGAGGCACCGTACGATGCGGAGGATAGAATCCTGGTTCCTTCTCCGAAGGTGGCCACTTACGACTTGAAGCCTGAGATGAGCGCCTATGAGGTGAAGGATAAGTTGGTCGAGGCTATCGGCACGAAGAAGTACGACTGGATCGTTGTCAACTACGCTAACGGCGACATGGTGGGCCACACCGGTATCTACTCCGCCATCGAAAAGGCGGTGGTCGCTATCGACAATTGCGTGAAGGATACTGTCGAGGCATGCAAGGCGAACGGCTACGATGTCATCATCATCGCTGACCACGGTAACTGCGACAACGCGATCAATCCGGATGGCACGCCTAACACCGCCCACTCGCTCAACCCTGTTCCTTTCGTGTATGTCGGAGACAAGAGTGCGAAGGTGACGGACGGTAAGTTGGCGGACGTCGCTCCTTCTATCTGCGCCCTGTTGGGTATCCAACAGCCGGCTGAGATGACAGGAAAGAATCTGATCTCGCTTTGATACTGAATGCGGGTCCGATGAGTCGGTTCCGAGTAATGCTCAGCTTAATCGGTTGATTCCAGGACTTGCCGGAAATAATTCATGATTGTGGAGGTGTGGGTGCCCATGCCTCCACAATTGTGTTTATATATTTATGTTGTGTGGGAAAAATCGAGCCTGAAAGATTTTGTAGTTTAAAAAATTAAGGGTAAATTCGCGGTCGATTTATTATCCAAAATAGTCAAATGCCGTAGGCTTGCCCGAAGCTGAAGGCAACGTGAAAGATTAATTAACTAATTAAAAACAAATTAAAGTGGATACTTTAAGTTTTAAAACAATTTCTGCTAATAAGGCAACCGTGAAGAAAGAGTGGGTTGTCGTAGACGCGACGGACCAATCATTGGGACGTTTGGGGTCAAAAGTAGCGAAACTTCTGAGAGGAAAGTACAAGCCAAACTTCACCCCACATGTAGACTGCGGAGACAATGTGATTGTCATCAACGCGGCTAAAGTAAAAATCACTGGTAACAAGGCTACTGACCGTATTTATTTGAGATTTACGGGTTATCCGGGTGGACAAAGGGAGTTTACTCCTGGCGATCTCTTGAACAAGAGTCCGGAGAAGCTTATCAGAAAAGTCGTTAAGGGTATGTTGCCTAAGAACCGTCTTGGCAGCGCCATCCTCGGCAACCTTTACGTTTATGCTGGAAGCGAGCACGAACAAGCTGCTCAACAACCTAAAAATATCGATTTAAACTCAATCAAGTAATAACATGGAAGTAGTTAATGCCGTAGGTAGAAGAAAAGCTGCTGTAGCACGCGTATACCTTTCAGAAGGTGATGGCAAGATCACCATCAACAATAAAGATGTTACTGTGTACTTCCCTTCAGGGATTTTGCAATATGTTGTAAAGCAACCGTTGAACGCTATCAATGTCGCTGGCAAGTTTGATGTGAAGGCGATCTTGGATGGTGGTGGTTTCAAGGGTCAAGCTGAGGCTTTGCGTTTGGCTATCGCCCGCGCTTTGGTCAAGGTGGACGCTGAGAACAAAACTGCTTTGAAGGGTGAGGGCTTCTTGACTCGCGATTCCCGTGAGGTTGAGCGTAAGAAACCAGGTCGTCCAAAAGCAAGAAAGAGATTCCAATTCAGTAAACGTTAGTGCTTGGACGTGGCTTGCCACTTGTTTGGCATGGCTTCGTAAGAGAGTACGTTTAGTATCTAAACCGGTCGGACTCCGGGAGTCGGACTACCGGTCGGTTGTTTAAATCAAGAATGTAAACGATTAAAAAATTAAAGAAAATGTCAAGAACTAATTTTGATGAGTTATTAGAGGCTGGATGTCACTTCGGTCACTTGAAAAGAAAGTGGAACCCAGCAATGGAACCTTATATCTTCATGACTCGTAATGGTATCCATATTATTGATCTTCACAAGACTGTCGTAAAAATAGAAGAGGCTGCCGCCGCTTTGAAACAGGTTGCAAAATCGGGCAAGAAGATTCTTTTTGTTGCAACTAAAAAACAGGCTAAACAAGTTGTCGCTGACAAGGCTTCTGAGGTTTCCATGCCTTTCGTCACTGAAAGATGGGCGGGCGGTATGTTGACTAACTTCCCTACGATCCGTAAGGCCGTTAAGAAGATGTCTTCCATCGATAAGTTGTCTAACGATGGCACTTTCGATAACCTTTCCAAGAGAGAGAAACTCCAAATCTCCCGCCAAAGGGCTAAGTTGGAGAAGAACTTGGGTAGTATCGCCGATATGACCCGCCTTCCTTCCGCTTTGTTCGTCGTTGACGTGACGAAGGAGAACATCGCTGTTAGAGAGGCTAAGAGATTGGGTATCCCTGTCTATGGTATCGTGGATACCAACTCAAATCCTAACGACGTGGATTTCGTTATCCCTGCTAACGATGATGCTACAAAGTCTATCGAGGTTATCTTGAACGCTTTGTGCGGCGCCATCAAGGAGGGCTTGGACGAGAGAAAGGTCGAGAAGGAGGAGAACGAGGCTTCTGAGGCTCCTGAACAGAAGAAGGAGAGAAAGAGAACCACCGCTAAGAAGAGCAAGGCTAACGTCGATGGCGAGGCTTTGAACGCTAAGGTGGCTAGCAAGTTCGAAGTGTCTGAGGATTAATTAATTAAATTTTAGAAAAAGTACAATTATGGCTGTTTCATTGGCTGATATTAGCAAATTGCGTACCATGACCGGTGCGGGTATGATGGATTGCAAGAAGGCTCTTACCGAGGCTGAAGGCAATTTCGACAAGGCTGTCGAGCTTATCCGTAAGAGAGGTCAGGCTATCGCAGCAAAAAGAAGTGACCGTGAGGCTGCACAAGGTTGTGTTTTGGCTGCCGCTAAGGGTGATTTCGCCGCTATCGTGGCTCTGAAGTGCGAAACTGACTTCGTGGCTAAGAACGCTGACTTCATCGCATTGACTCAACAAATATTGGATAAGGCTATGGAGGCTAAACCTGCTTCTTTGGAGGCTTTGGTCGCCTTGTCTATCGGAAACTCTACGGTTCAACAACTGATTACTGACCGTTCTGGTGTAACGGGCGAGAAGATGGAGTTGGGTATGTACGAGTTCGTTAGTGGTCCTGCTGTTTGGGCTTACATCCACCCGGGTAACATGTTGGCTTCTATCGTTGCTTTCAACGAGGCTGGCTTGGACAACCAAGTTTATAAGGATGTCGCTATGCAGGTCGCTGCCATGAACCCGATCGCCGTTTCGGAGAAGGATGTTCCTGCCGAGTACGTCGCTAAGGAGCGTGAGATCGCTACCGAGAAGACCAAGGCTGAGTTGATCCAAAAACAAGTGGAGGCCGCTTTGACAAAGGCTGGCATCAACCCTGCACACGTGGATTCCGATGCTCACATCGAGTCTAACACGGAGAAGGGCTGGATCACCGCTGAGCAAGCCGCTAAGGCGCGCGAAATCAAAGTCACCGTGGCTGAACAAGCTGCCGGCAACTTGAAGCAACAAATGATCGATGGTATCGTGAATGGACGTATCCAAAAGATCTACAAGGAGCAAACCTTGTTGAATCAGGCCTTCATCAAGGAGGCTAAGATCAATGTGGCTCAATACATGGCTTCTGTTTCTAAGAACTTGACCGCTACTGCTTTCAAGCGCGTGACATTGAACGAGGAATAATTTTTTCCTACATATTTTTGCTTGGAGAGGTTCGCTTTTGTGAACCTCTCCTTTTTTTGTCCCCTTTTATTCTCTTTTCCCCCAAATACTAGAAAATATTCCTCCCGGGGCGGGGTAGAGACGCAATGCATTGCGTCTCTACAGTGCAAAATCAGGAATCCTGCGAAATGAATCATAGTCTCTCCCCTCGTTATTTGTGAACGTATGTCATTTGTCGCAAGAGGAACATCCTTTCGATATCCTGTGATGGATCCGTGTCTTTGTGGGGAATATTCAGGCATGGTTGGTGGGTGATGGAGACGCAAAGCATTGCGTCTCTACGGTGCGGATTCAGGGAACCCCGCCAAAAACTCATCAGTGTCTCTCCCCGTTTAAACTCTTAATTCTTAACTCATAACTCTTAACTCATAACTCTTAACTCTTAATCCTTGATTCCCAACTTCTTCCGTTGTTAGTATTTTTTATTACCACCTCTTCTCTCCGTAATATATTTTTGATTAACTTCGCGGTCAGAAAAATTCATTCAGACCTATATTCAAATGGCAGACATTCAAACACTGAATCGTGCGGCGAATAACATCAGGATATTGACCGCTGCGATGGTAGAGAAAGCCAAATCCGGTCATCCCGGAGGCGCAATGGGTGGTGCTGATTTCATCAACATCCTTTATTCCCAGTTTCTTACGTTCGATCCGACTGACCCGAACTGGATTAACCGTGACAGGTTTTTCTTGGACCCTGGGCACATGTCGCCTATGCTCTATTCAGTGTTGCTCTTGTGCGACAAGTTCACGATGGATGACATCAAGTCTTTCCGTCAGTGGGGTAGCAAAACCCCAGGACATCCTGAGGTGAGCCTGGAACATGGCATCGAGAACACTTCCGGACCGTTGGGACAGGGCCATACGATGGCTGTCGGCGCGGCTATCGCGGAGCGTTTCCTCTGCGCGCGCTTCGGTGAGTGGATGAGCCATAAGATCTACACATTCATCTCTGACGGTGGTATCCAGGAGGAGATCTCCCAAGGTTCGGGACGTATCGCGGGACACCTTGGCTTGCATAACCTCATCATGTTCTACGATGCGAATAACATCCAGCTCTCCACCAAGGTCGACGAGGTATCTACCGAGGACATCGAGATGAAATACAAGGCATGGAACTGGAACGTGTTGACTATCAACGGAAATGATGCGGAGGAAATTATCGCTGCGTTGAAGTCTGCCACCCAGGAGAAAGAACGTCCTACCCTTATCATCGGAAAAACGACAATGGGTATCGGCTGTGTCGCCGAGGATGGCTCTTCCATGGAAAATAAGGTCTCTACGCACGGACAACCGCTTTCCAAGGCAGGTGTCTGCATCCCGAAGACCATCGAGAAGTTGGGCGGCGACCCGAACGATCCGTTCGTCGTCTTCCCTGAGGTGAAGAAACTCTATGCGGACCGTAAGGCGGAACTGACGAAGATCGCTGCCGCCAAGAAGGCGGAGCAGGCTCAATGGGCGAAGGAGAATCCGGAATTGGCGAAGAAATTGGACCAGTTCTTCAGCGGCAAGTTGCCTGAAATCGATTTCGCATCTATCGCACAGAAACCGAACCAACCGACCCGTTCCGCTTCCGCTGCGGTCTTGGGACTTCTCTCTGAGAAGGTGGATAATATGATCGTCGCTTCGGCTGACCTTTCCAATTCGGACAAGACGGATGGCTTCTTGAAACATACGCACCCGCTCGTCCATGGCGATTTCTCGGGTGCTTTCCTGAACGCGGGTGTCTCTGAGTTGACGATGGCTTGCATCATGAATGGTATCGCCTTGCATGGTGGTGTGTATGCCGCATGCGGAACCTTCTTCGTCTTTTCTGATTATATGAAACCAGCTTATAGGATGGCCGCTTTGATGCGTATCCCTGTGAAATATGTATGGAGCCACGATGCCTTCAGGGTGGGAGAGGATGGTCCGACCCACCAGCCAATCGAGCAGGAGATGCAGGTGCGCTTGCTGGAGAGCGTGAAGAACCATAAGGGACAGAACAGTATGTTGGTGCTCCGTCCTGCCGATGTGAACGAGACGACCGTCGCTTGGAAGATGGCGATGGAAAATACCGATACCCCTACCGCTTTGATCCTTTCCCGACAGAACGTGAACGATGTTCCGTGCGATGGCAACCGCTATGAGCAAGCCCTGCAGGCTTACAAGGGTGCCTATATCGTCAAGGACGTCAAGGGTACGCCTGACCTGGTGATGGTGGCGAGTGGCTCGGAGGTCGCTACGCTCTTCGAGGGTGCGAAACTCTTGGAGGAACGTAAGAACTTGAAGATTAGGATCGTATCCGCTCCGTCTGAGGGAGTGTTCCGTAATCAGAGCAAGGAATATCAGGAGTCGGTCATTCCTTCCGATGTGCCGGTGTATGGTATGACGGCTGGCATGTCGTTGACGATCAAGGGCTTGGTCGGCAAGAACGGCTACGTGCATGGATTGGATCATTTTGGCTATTCCGCTCCGTATACGGTTTTGGACGAGAAGTTCGGATTCAATGGGGAATCGGTCTATAGCGAGGTTTGTTCCTTCTTGAATTTGTAAAAAGATAAGCGTTCCGTCTGGCTGACGGATGGCAATGGATAGGACGGGAGATTTCTTCCGTCCTTTTTTTGTTTGGAATGATGGCTGTCCGTATGGTAAATAGTAAATCCCCAAATAGCAAATAGTAAATCCCCAGATGGTAAATCCTAAAATGGCAAATGGTAAATAGTAAATAGTTAAATAGTAAATCCCAAATGCCTAAATGGTAAATAGTAAATAGTTAAATAGTAAATCCCAAAGGTTGTCATGTGCGTTAAATGAATTTTCCATGTCATAAGGATTTCTTGTTTTGCATGGAAAAATGTTTTTTATTAATTTTGTGGATAAATGTTGTGTGAATATAAAACGATGAATCCTATTGAATTGATCGACAAGTATTACGAAGAGAATCCGAAATGCAAGGATATCCTGTTGAAGCATTCGTATGATGTGACGGATCTTGCGTTGCGGATTGCGCAGCGGAAGCCCGAATTGAATGCGGACATGCAGTTTATCGAGGAGGCGGCGATGGTTCACGACATAGGCATCATCAAGACGTATGCTCCGGATTTGTATTGCGGGGGAGATTTTCCGTATATCTGTCATGGCTATCTGGGCAGTGATATGATGAAGGCGGAGGGGTACGAACGCCATGCGTTGGTTTGCGAGCGCCATACGGGCACGGGGTTGTCCCTGTCTTACATTCTTTCCGCCGAGTTGCCGGTTCCCCACCGCGAGATGTTGCCCGTCTCGATAGAGGAGCAGATCATCTGTTTCGCCGACAAATTTTACTCGAAAACTCACCTTGGAGAGGAAAGAAGCGTAAAAAAAGCGAGGATGAAGCTCGAAAAATATGGGGAAGAAACTCTCCAGAGGTTCGATAATTGGTGCCAAATGTTTATGTAACAGACGAATAAAATTATTTTCAACATTCGGTGTTTTGTAACTATTTTTTTTGTAATTTGCGCTCGATTTGTAAAGAAGTCAGGAGAGATGCTCGAGTGGCTGAAGAGGCACGCCTGGAAAGCGTGTATGCGTCAAAAGCGTATCGGGGGTTCGAATCCCCCTCTCTCCGCGAATTAATAGTAATAATTAATAATTAATCAGTAGAAAAATGAAAAAAATTTTTGCATCATTGGCAATAGTTGGGGCTTTAACTTTCGGTTTCGCTACTGCTTCATTCGCTCAGGAGTTTGAGGAAGAACAAACGGAGCAAACAGTTAATACGGACGAGGCTGTCGCTGAGCCTCAGACAGCTGCTGCTACTCCTGCCGCAGAGCCTGCAAAGACAGAGGCTAAGGCTGAGGATAAAGCTGCAGCTCCTCAGGAGACAGGCCTTTTCAACGCTTTGAAGATTAAGTTCATCGAGGGTGGTGCCGGATTCATGGCGATCGTTGCATTGTGTTTGATCCTCGGTTTGGCATTGTGTATCGAGCGTATCATCACGTTGAGCCTTTCTTCCATCAACACGAAGAAGTTCCTCGAGAAGATTGAGGAGTTCTTGGCTAACAAGAATGTCGAGGGTGCATTGGAATATACGAAAAACACGAGAGGCCCTATCGCTTCTATCTTCAACCAAGGTTTGTCCCGCATCAGCGAGGGTCCGGATGTTGTAGAGAAGACGGTTGTCTCTTATGGTAGCGTTCAAATGGGTGCTCTTGAGAAGAACATCACTTGGATTTCTTTGTGTATCGCACTTGCCCCAATGTTGGGATTCATGGGAACGGTCATCGGTATGATCGAGGCGTTCGATAAAATCCAAGCTGCTGGTGATATCTCCGCAACGGTTGTGGCTGGTGGTATCAAGGTTGCCTTGTTGACCACTGTGTTCGGTTTGATCGTAGCCATGATTCTTCAATTGTTCATGAACTTCATCTTGACCCGCATCGAGGCTTTGACTACTGAGATGGAAGATTCTTCTATCAAGTTGCTCGATATGGTTGTTGAATATTTCCCTGCATCCGCAAACGTGTCTGGTGCTTCTAACCAAGGTTATACTCAGACTTCCTCTGATTCTTCTGAGGTTTCTGTTGTAGAGTAATCCCCTTTGGGTGAAACGTTTTTAAATCTATTAAAACGATATCGAAATGCAAAATTCATTAAATATTCCTAAGTATATACTTTGGGGTTTGGTGGCGCTCACGATAATCTTCGCATTGATTTTCTTCTGCGGAAGTACGGAATCGTACCCTTGCAATGGAATCAATATTGAAGCTCCTTCATTCACCCCAACGTTCATCGGCTTAGCATTTGTATTCATCATTCTAGCCTCTTTGGTGACACTTGTGTTCGCATTGATAACGTTTGTGTCTAAGTTGATGGTCGATCCGAAGTCTGTGATGGTCCCTTTGATCTTCGTCGGTGTTTTGGCTGTATTGTTCTTAATCACCTATTTCTGTGCGGATACGACCAAGATGAGTATTACGGGTTATGAGGGCTCTCATGAACCTTGGGTATACAGAATCACTAACATGTGCATGATTACTTCATTCATATTGGCTGGTGTGGCGTTTATCGCAACTATTGGTAGTTCGTTGTTTAAGAAACTGTAATATTAGTTTGTCATGAAAAAAAGAGAAATACAAGAGATTAACGCAAGCTCAATGGCGGATATATCGTTCTTGTTGCTTATCTTTTTCCTTGTGACTACATCCATGGCGACAGACAAGGGTCTGTTCCGTACTTTGCCTCCTCCGATTGATCCCAAGGAGCAGAAAAAAACCGAGATTGAGGTTAACACGAGAAACCTTATGAAGATTCTTGTCAACAGTAATGATAAGTTGATGGTTAATGGAGAGGTGATGGATGTATCTAGGTTGAAGGAAAAGGCGAAGGAGTTTATTGCCAATCCTGCTAATAACCCTGATCTCCCGGAGAAGGAGACTGTGAATATTCCTTTCTTTGGTTCTCCGAAGATTACTACCAAGCATGTGATTTCATTGCAGAATGACCGTGGTACTTCGTATCAGGCTTATATCGCTGTCCAAAACGAGTTGGTTGCCGCATATAATGAACTTCGTGACGAAATCTCTGCTAAGCAGTTTGATGGACGTAAGTATGCTCAACTGACGGAGGAGGAGCAGGATGCGGTGAAAAAATATTATCCACTCAAAATCTCTGAGGCTGAGCCGAAGGATTATGGTAGCAAAGCTGTAGGAGGGGCTCAATAATGGCAAAGTTTCGTAAGGAAGGTGGTAAGAAATTGCCTGCTATTAGCACGGCTTCATTACCTGATATTATCTTCATGTTGTTGTTCTTCTTTATGACGACGACAACCATGAAAGAGAATACGATGTTGGTGGATGTTAAGTTGCCTGAGGCAACTGAGTTGACCAAATTGGAACAAAAGTCTTTGGCTAAATATATCTACATCGGTTCTCCTAAAAGGGAGTTGCAGAAGTTGAATGGTTCAGAGGCCCGTGTCCAGTTGGATGATGCTTTCGCTAAAAAAGCGGGTGATGTGGGTGTGCATATCGCCAAGAAACGTGATGCGATGCCTGAGGCTGACCAAGCTTCAATGATTGTTTCCTTGAAGGTGGATAAGGATACTAAGATGGGTATCGTGACGGATGTGAAGCAAGAGTTGCGTAAAGCTTATGCTCGTAAGATTTACTATACTGCTAACGAAAGATCGAACTCTTATTGATTCTTTAGGCCGATAGGCCTTGTTCATAGATAAACGATGTTTTCCATAATGTTTCGCGCATTATCGAAAACATCGTTTTTTTTTTGTGGCTGCTCCCTCCTTTTGCCTATTCTGTGTTTGCTGATGGTCTTCCTCCTTCCTATGCCCCGAATGAGCTTGTTTGGTCTTGCTCTCCGCCTTCTTCCACTGTTGGTTGAGTTTCCCCTCCGTTGGCTTGCCGTCGCTTCTTCATATGGCAAAAAAAAGCGTTTGCACTTCCGTACAAACGCTATGTGGATGAAGAAGTCTTCTCTCTTAGCGTAGGATTCTTTTTATCCTGTTGGCGTCGTCGATTAACCCTCTTAATTTGCTTTCGTCGTTTTCGTTCAAAGCCTTCTTGAAGTCTTCGAGTTTCTCCATGTATGAATCTAGTACGGAGAGTACATTCTCTTTGTTTTGCAGGAAGATCGGAACCCACATGTCCGCATTACTTTTCGCGAGCCTTGCCGTGGATGCGAATCCTCCGGATGCCAAATCGAATATGTTTTTCTCGTTCTTCTCTTTGTCCAGTACTGTCAGTGCCAGTGCGAACGATATGATGTGTGAGATGTGTGACACGTATGCCGTGTGCACATCGTGGTGCGCAGCCCTCATGTAGATGACGCGCATGTTCAGACAATCGTACATCTTCCTTACCAGCTCAATCGCCTTCGGGTCTGAGTCTTCCGCATTGCAGATGATGCCTGCCCTTCCTGCGAACAAGTTCGGTACGGCTGCCCATGGACCGCAGAACTCCGTGCCTGCCATAGGGTGGGAGGCCACGTAATTTTTCCTCTTGGGATGGTAGTGTACCGAATCGTTCAGCTTCTCTTTCGTGGAACAGGTGTCCACAACCACTTGGTTGTCGTTGATTTTGTCCAGTATGTCTGATAGCAGTCTGGTCGCCGCGCTTACGGGCACGGAGAGCAGGATTAGGTCGCTTTTCTGGATGAGTTCCTCGTATGGGAGTATTTCGTCCACAAGACCTATCCTTTGCGCTGTCAGGGCGTTCAAATCGGCTTGATCGTACCCGATGAAGTGGTCTGCGAATTTTGTTCTGCGTAAGTCTATGGCCATGGATCCTCCGATGAGCCCTAGTCCGATGATTCCTATTGTCATTTTATCCTATTTTACTTAAAGTGACTAGATATTTTTCGTCCAGTATTTTTATTTTCCTTCCGTCCAGCTCGATGATGTTCTCGTGCGCCAAACCCGACAAGGTGCGGATGGCGTTGGAGGTTGTCATGTTGGAAAGGCTGGCAAGGTCCTCCCTTGACAGACGTACGTTGATAGTCGCGTTGTCTTCCTCGTAACCGTAGTTGTCCCGAAGGAATAGAAGCGACTCCGCTAGTCTTCCCCTCACGTGTTTCTGTGTGAGCGTGACGGCGCGTTTGTCCGCGATTCCTAGGTCAGTCGACAGCTTTTGGATGAAGTACCATGCCAATTCACTGTTTTGAACGATTAGTTTGTGGATTACGGTTTGTGGAATCATGTAGATGACCGATGGCTCGAAGGCGCAGGCGTTTGTCACGAAATTTTCTTGTGCGAACATAGCTCTGTATGCGAGCATCTCGCCTGGTTTCACCATTCTGACGATCTGACTTCTGCCTCCTGTGCCTATCCTGTATATTTTCAGTTTGCCTTTGGCGACGCACAAGACGTGGGTTGGAGTCTCTCCCTCACAGTAAATGATCTCGTTTTTCTTGTATTTGCGTACAATATAGTTCGCCTTCAGATAAGTGAGCTGCTCTTCCGTCAGCACGTTCCATATGGACGAAACTTCCTCTATGCTCGGATTCTCTTGTTCTCCCTTTTTTATCATTCCGTTCAAAATATGTTCAATAACATTGTTATCGCGAATGTATAATATTTTTGTGAAAAAATGTTATAATCTTCCGTAATGCGTCGTTATTTACTTATTTTTCTGTGCCTACGATCATTTTTTGGGTTAATCCGTAGTAATCTCCGTCCTCGGTTTCGTGTACGACTCTGATCAAGTATGACCCTTCTGGTACTTTCTGTCCGTTGTTGTCTCTCAGATCCCACTCCCATGTGTAATCTTGTTCAAGCCTTGCCTGCTCGGGTTTCGTCTCTTTCACGACTTTCCCTAGACAGTTGTATACGATGAATTGGTATGTCTGTACGGTTTGAGGTGCGTCATGTGTTATCTTGACCACGGCTTTCTCTGTGGCGATGGAAGGTGTGATGACTATCTTGTCAGTGCGGATTGCGACATCCTCCTCGACGACGAACTCGATGCTCTTTTGAGAGGAGTTGTTGAGCAAGTCCCACGCTTTCAGTGTCGCGGTGTAATACCCTGGTTCGAGCTTGGAGAACTGGTAGGCGAGCGAGCCGTCCGAGTAGCTGTCCATGTCGTAGGAGAACTCCTTGTTCAGGATGATCGGGGTCTTCTCGTCGTTGATTGTGAGTGTGATGTCGTGACCGATACCGCTTCCGGATGAGTTTATGCCGTTTTTGTCTTTGATTTCCGCATATAAGACCGGCGTCTGGTTGATTTTGTCTCCGGAAAGGAATGCTCTGTGGTTCATGTAGAGCCTGATCTCCGGTCCGCAGTCGTCGTATGTCTCGTTTTCTCCACTTCCTCCTATGATGAAGTCCTCGTAATTGCCATCCGCGTCATAGTCGATGCTTTCATCCATGGCATAGTATTGTAGCCTTCCTGTTCCGTAGTTGTAGTTGATATCCTTTGGTACTTTGAACACGAAGGAGAACCGTCCGTCCTTGACTTCCGCTTTCCCCGAGAAAAGGATGTTTATTCTGTCGGTGTATCTGTGCTTGTTCATCTCTTTCTCCTCTTCTGTGGTAAACTTGTTGCCTTTGGTGGACAGGGAAACATTCTTGTCGTATAATGTGATGTATATTTGTCCGTTGAAGTTGTCCATGAAGTTGCTTTGCTCGTCTTCCACGTGTCCGTATGCTATTACCTCGGAGAGCGCATGGAGGGTGTCAGTATGTGTCCCGTTCGCCAATGTGATGGAATCTGTCAGTATGTTCCCTTTCGGGTAGCATATCCTAAGCATAGGGTCTCCTAATAGTGTGAACGACAGCTTGTTGGAGTCGTTCTCCAACGTATTTTTCGCTCCCTTGCAGATGTCGCCGTATCTCAGCGGTTGCTTGTTTATGTCTCGTTCGAAGAGTTTTTGTATGTAGGCTCTGTTCAGGTTGTCGTTTTGTCCGTCGTATGCGGTTCTGGCTGAGCTGAGGATAGCTATCGCTCCACCGTTCGGATTGGTCACGAGGTCTTCGCCTGCGGAGCTTGCTGTGTTGTCGAATACAGCGAATCTGCAGCTGGCGGTGAACCAGAACCCCTGCTTTTCGTTGAAGATGGTGGCGGCTTGGTTTTGTGTGAAGACTCTTTCCGCCGCCCATGCCAGTTCTCCGCTATGACCGATGTAATTCACGATGAGGACGCCTTCCTGGATGCCTTTGCTGATGATTTCCTCCACTTCGGGGTACTTGTTTCCGTTTGAGCCCGTGACCCTTGTGTAGGAGTCGAAGTGAACCTTCTGTATCTCCATAGCCGGATCTTTCTTGTGCATCGTGTCTCCGATGTTGTCAGCGTAGGAGAAGAATTTGTTATATCTGTTCGCATCGCTTCCTTCCTCATTGTCGTCTGCTATGAGTAGGATTTTGTCCCTCCATTTCCCGTATTTCTTCACTGTGTAGTATCTCTCTACTTTGTTCACCATGTTGGTCGCCTGTTCTAGGGAAGAGACGGGGAATCTTCCGATGCCATAATCCATTTTCATCTGGCGGACCGGTTTGTTGTTGTTCCTATCGTTCAGGCACACGAAGTAGTCGTCGCAGACATATGAGTTGGCTTCCGTGTATTTGCTTCCTCCTTGGTAGGTGATGATGAAGTTGTTGATGAGTGTGTTGTTGCTCCTCAGCAAGCCTCTGTTGTCGAAACTGCCGTCTCCGAAAAGTAGTACTTGCTTGTTGAGCTCCCCTCTGTCGTAGAACATCTTCAGGAACCAACGGATGGCGCTTGCGTCTGGTGTGCCGGAGGAGAACTCGTTGTAGATCTCTTCAGGTGTGACGACCAAGACGTTGACGTTGTCGTGATCCTGGTGTATCTTCGCCAATCTGCGGGCCTCGGAGAGGAACGCTTCGTTGGATATGATGATGAAGTCCATCCCTTTGACTGCATGTAGGTCTTGGTTGGATACATTCCCGACCAACTCGGCCTTGACGAACTTGGAACTGGAGGGGTCGAATGCCACGAACTCCTCCATTTGCGAAGGGTTCCTCCTGAAAGTCAGTTTGTTCCCTTCCATCACGGTGCTCATCTGCGTGATGTTTTTCGTGTCGGTGATGTCCCATACCAAAGTGTTGCTCGAGGCTCCTGTGATGATGTATTTGTATGTGCCTTCCTCTTCCGTGTTGGGGTTGCGGAAATACATCATTCCATTGCTCATCTTTAGCTTCCGATATGCGGAGAACACAGATTGCTCTATCCAAAGGTTGTCCGTCCCATTGATTGCTATGTAACTGATTACAAGTTCGTTCTTCTCGGAGGAAGGAAGGAATACTATCGTTTTTTCAGCCGCTGTCGCGCTTACACCTTCTCCGGAGAGGGGGAACTCCACCTCCGCGGATTGTCCCGCTATGTGTATGCGGGCGGTGCTGGCCTTGTCGGAATGAGCGGCGAGGTTGAGGTACAGGTTGCCTAATTCCATGGTGTCGATTTCGGGCATCTCGAACTTTATTGTAAGCCCTTGTCCCATAGGCGTTTGGTCGCCTAGCCACCCTATCCCGGAATTGAGCAGGTTGTACTTCTCTTCCTTGTGGCAGATGTGCTCTAGGTAATTCGTTATTTCAGTCTCGTCGGACGTTTCTTCCACGGCGGATGATGTCTTGATGAGGTTCCTCTCGCTCGTGTCGCTGGTCAGGAAATAATATCCGTAGAGCGAGTATGGATTCGAACTCACATCGAATGTATGCTGGCTGTTTATGCCTCTGTAGTTCCATTTCCGGGGACCTTGGGCGTAGAAGTAGATGGCCGATCCGGAATCGTAGATAGTGACTTTGTTCAGGTCATCGGTTTTCGGCTTCCCGAAGTTCTCCGACAGGGTGGCTCCTCCGTATCCGTAGACATGCACCTCCTTCGGGTTGGAGAATCCCATTTCCCTGATTTGGTCATAGGTGAGTTTACATACACCGGTCTCCGAAACTCTGATTTTCGTCCATGAACCGGTGGCGAGTACGGAGTGTTCCGCATATTCGGCGGCATGGACGGTTGGTGCCATCGCTAGTATCGCGATGCCTGCTATGATTGTGAGGATGGAATGCCTTAGTTTCATGATCTCTCTATTATGTGGTTTCAAAAATGATTTTTATGATGGATGGGGAATTCTATGTTCCCCGGTTTCACAGCACGTCGAAACTGAACATCATCTTGTCTTCGATGTATCCTTCCAGGTGGTCGTCGATCTTGACCGGACCTACGCCGACTGGTGTGCCGGTGAAGATGAGGTCTCCTGTCTTTAACGTGAAGAATTTGCTTACGTATTCGATGATTTCGTCCACGCTGAAGACCATGTCGGATGTGTTGCCGTTTTGGACGGTCTCTCCGTTTTTCTTCAGGGAGAATCGCAGGTTGTCTATGTCATATCCGTCTTTGCTGATGAACTCGCTCACGGGGGCTGAGTTGTCGAACCCCTTGCATATCTCCCAAGGTGCTCCCGCCGCCTTGAATTCGTTCTGCAAATCCCTCGCTGTGAAGTCGATGCCTAGCCCGATCTCGTCGTAGTAGCGGTTGGCGAATTTCTTCGAGATGTTCTTTCCCATCTTGGATATGCGTACTACCAACTCGCATTCGTAGTCGATTCTTTCTGAAAAGTTGGGTAGATAGAATGGCTTGTTGTCCTTTAACAACGCTGTCTCTGGTTTCATGAATATGACAGGGTGCTTTGGCAACTGATTGGGATTCAGCTCTTTGCTGTGGTCCGCATAATTCCATCCAACTGCTAGTATCTTCATGTTCTCTTTTTTTACAAATATATATTTTTTTATGCCTTATGGCAACCCCTCGTCCCGAAAATATTTGAGGCGTTGCGGGTCGTCTCTTCCGCGATTTCCTCTAGGCTCACTCCCTTTATCTCCGCAAGTTTTTCGGCTACATGGAAGACGTAGGAGGTTTCGTTCCTCTCTCCTCTGTGCGGTGCGGGGGTGAGGTAGGGGCAATCGGTCTCCAAAACCAGTCTCTCCAAGGGAATCTCTTGCACTACCTGGGCTAGTCCTGCGTTCTTGAATGTCAGCACACCTCCGATGCCTAGGCTGAAATCCCCCAGTTTGAATATCTCTTTGGCTATTTCCAAAGAACCGGAATAGCAGTGGAAGATGCCTCGTAGCTTATTCTTGTCGAATTTCCTCAGGGACGAGAAGGCCTCTTCGAAGGCTTTGCGGGTGTGTATGACGATGGGGAGTCCCTGTTGTATCGCCCAATCCACTTGGATCTCGAAGGCGTCCGTCTGTTCCTTGAGGTATGTCTTGTCCCAATATAAGTCTATGCCGATCTCTCCGATTCCGCAGATTTCCTCGTTGGCCAGCCTTCCCCATATCTGTTCGATGACTTCTTTGTAGTTCTCCTTCACACTGGTGGGATGGAGTCCCATCATGATGTGGAAGAGTTTCTTGTCGCTCTGGTATAGTTGAAGCATTTTGTCTATGCTCTCTTCGTCTATGTTGGGCAGATAGACACTCGTGACGTGCCTCTCCTTCAACCTTTGGATGGCTTCCTCCCTGTCTTCCTTGAACTCGTCCTCGTATAGGTGTGAGTGCGTGTCTGTTAACTCCATCATTTTCGCCTTTCCTTTCGTATCTGTTTTGTTCTGTAAAGATAACAAGTTCTTCCGACAAAAATTGTTTATGGAAAATTTTCCGAAAAAAGTTGTCTGGAAGTTTGCCGGAATCAAAATTATGATTACCTTTGCACCGCAATCGAGAGAAAACGGTTGTTGAAGGTACGGTAGTTCAGCTGGTTAGAATACATGCCTGTCACGCATGGGGTCACGGGTTCGAGTCCCGTCCGCACCGCAAGAGGACGAACAGATGTTCGTCCTTTTTTTGTGCTTATCGGGATGGTGTGCCTGGCTTGGTAACCCGGTGGAAATGGGAAAGGATGGACATCGTCTGTGTTGGACGACACCCATCCTTTCTTTTTGGTGTATGGTGATTAATTATTGGTCATTGGCAAAGGAATACGTCGTTGTCTTCCGCAAGTTTCCTGAGATTCATGATGGCATAACGCATCCTGCCTAGCGCAGTGTTGATGCTCACTCCTGTGGCGTCGGCGATCTCCTTGAAACTGAGGTCCTCGAAGAATCTCATGCGCAAGACTTCCCGCTGGTTCTCAGGCAAATGGTTCATGAGCCTGACGACGTCTTCGTAGATCTGTTCCCTGATCATCGTGTCCTCCACGTTCTCGTCGTATAGGCGGATGTCGTTGAAGAGGTCGAGTTCGTCGTCCTCATCGTTGGAGATGGTATTCTCGGATTTTTCCGTCCTGAATTGGTCGATGATAAGATTGTGCGCGATCCGGATGATCCATGGGAGGAATTTGCCTCTCTCTGTGTATTTCCCTTGCTTGATGGTGCATATCGCCTTCATGAATGTCTCTTGGAAGATGTCGTTGGCGATATCCTTGTCCCGCACGGACATGTAGATGTTCGTGAATACCTTGTCCTTATGGCGCATCAATAGCGCATCAAATGCTTCATTGACGCCACTCTCGTATAATTTAACCAACTCGTCGTCGGTCATCGTTCTTTGGATTGTCATACTCGTTTCGTTTAATATTTGAGTATGCGTGTATCGATAGGCAAATAGGTTTTAGTTATATTTATACTTTATTTCGTCTCTCAATTTATGCTTTCATTAGCGCAAATATATGCAAAAAATCCATAACGTGGTCTTGAAAAAAAGTTAAAAATCGTGTTCTAACTGAATTTTTCCACCTCATCCATCTTGAATCCACGGAGAAACTCTTCCGCCGTGAGCCTCTTTTTCCCTGGGTATTGCAGTGTTTTGATGCGTATGGTTCCGTCTCCCGTGCTCACGTCGATGTTTTTCTTGTCATAGGTGAATGAGCCTGGGACGCCGTTGCTTTGATCGTTGAGGATTTCTGTCTCGAACACCTTGATGGCTGTTGCGTTCCCTTCCCGGTCTATCATTTCGCACCATGCGGCAGGGTAGGGGGAGAGTCCCCTCACAAGGTTGTGTATGCGTTGAGTCTTCTCGTTGAAGTCTATCTTGCAGGTTTCTTTGAATATTTTGGGTGCGGGTTTCAGCTCGGATGGATCCTTGAAGAGCATGGACTGTTGGGTGGTGGTGACGCTGCCGTCGAGTATCTTGTCCACCGTCTTCGTGACGAGCTCCGCACCGAGCGTCATGAGCTTGTCGTGGACTATGCCTACGTTGTCGGTCTCTTCGATCTTCACCTTCTCCTGCATGATGATGTTCCCCGTGTCGATGTCGTGGGTGAGGAAGAAGGTGGTGACGCCAGTCTCCTTTTCTCCGTTGATGACTGCCCAATTGATCGGGGCGGCACCTCTGTATTGCGGAAGCAGGGAGGCGTGGAGGTTGAATGTGCCAAGGCGAGGCATGTTCCATACCGATTCCGGAAGCATACGGAAGGCTACGACGATTTGAAGGTCTGCGTTCCATGCCCTCAAGTCAGACTGGAATGTCTCGTCCTTGAGTTTTTCGGGCTGGAGCAGTGGGATTCCTTTCTCCAGGGCGTATTCCTTCACCGGTGAAAACTGTATCTTGTGCCCTCTGCCCGCCGGTTTGTCCGGCATGGTGATGCAGCCCACGACATTGTAGCCACCCTCTACGAGTCTTTTGAGGGGTTCGACCGCGAAGTCGGGGGTTCCCATGTATACGATCCGTAAATCCTTCTTTTCCATGCTTCTATCGTTCCCTTTCGTCGTTCCCCCATCTGAGTTTGGTGCGTAGCGTGCAGAAGAAATCCTGGTCTTCGCGCTTCACCGTCTTTATGGTGAAATCCGCCTTTCGGATGGAGAGCGTTGTCTTATCGTCGAAAATGTTGTTACGTCCGTCCAATGCGATGAGGAAGTGCTTGTTGCGGCTTTCCACTTTCAACTCGATGTCCCATGTGTCCGGAATGATGATTGGGCGGACGTTTATGCTATGAGGTGCGACCGGCGTCAGGATGAAGTTGGATGCCTGGGGCACCACGATCGGTCCGCCGACGCTCATGGAGTAGGCCGTGGAGCCGGTGGATGTGGCCACGAGTAGACCGTCGGCCTGGTAGGAGTTGACGAAGACGCCGTTGGCCCAGGCATGGATGGTGATCATGGCGGAGGAGTCCCTTTTCAGTACGGCGATCTCGTTCAGCGCGTAGTTGAAGTCCGTATATAGCCTGTCTTCCGTATGGAGGCGAAGGAGCGACCTCTCCTCGATCTTGTATTTCCCGTCCATGATCTCGTCGACCGCATTGTTGATTTCGTCGCCGGATACGTCAGCGAGGAATCCGAGCCGTCCTGCGTTGATACCCAAAAGGGGGATGCCGCTCTTCCCGATTTTCGCGGCGGCTCTGATGAAGGTGCCGTCGCCACCGATACTGAAAGCCATATCCGCGTTCCCGCAGTCCTCGTCGATGACGAAGTGCGGATAGGACAAGTCGCAACCCTTCTCGATGAGGAATTGGCAGAAATCCTTTTCTATGCCTACCTCTACACCTTTCCGCCTGAACGCTTCCGCTAGGACGTTGGTGTGTTTGATCACTTCTTCCCTGTATTTGTTGCCGAATATGATTATCTTTTCCATGTTGGCTGACGTTGATTATACAAAAAAAAGGGTACCGGACGCCGATACCCTTTTGCTTTCTCTTCCGGAATTTATTTTTTGCGGTTACCGTAGCGGCTCATGAACTTATCCACGCGACCTGCTGTATCCACCATCTTAGCCTTTCCTGTGAAGAAAGGGTGTGAAGAGCTGGAAATTTCTATCTTCACCAATGGGTATGTCTCTCCGTCGATTTCGATTGTGTCTTTCGTGTTAACTGTAGAACGGGTGAAGAATGTGTCACCGTTCGACAAGTCCTTGAACACCACCGTACGATAGTTCTCTGGTTGAATCTCCTTGTTCATTTTCTTTTATTTTTAGTAGTTATTATTGTATTCGATTTATATTCCCGCTTTTTGCGGTGCAAAATTACAAAATTTTTTGTACAGAAAAACATTATTCGTATTTTTGTGAAATAAAATTTCGCGCTTATGAGAAAAAACTTGATAGTAACATTTTTATTGACTCTATTTTTTATGACGGTACAAGCTGAAGATAAGGAGACTATGGTCTTGATTTCCACCGAATACGGCAATATGAAGGTGAAGTTGTATAACGAGACGCCGCAACACCGCGACAATTTCATCAAGTTGGCGAAGAATGGTTTCTATGACGGGTTGTTGTTCCACCGTGTCATTAAGGGATTCATGATCCAGGGTGGTGACCCTGAGTCGAAGAACGCGCCGGCTTCCAAGCAGTTGGGTGCGGGTGATGTGGGCTATACGATCCCCGCAGAGTTCGTTTATCCTAAATATTACCATAAGAAAGGTGCGCTGGCTGCCGCTCGTCAGGGCGATCAGGTGAATCCGGAGAAACGTTCCTCGGGTTGCCAATTCTATATCGTGCAGGGCGAAGTTTTGAACGATTCCAAATTGAACCAGATGGAGAACATGTCCATCAACAAAGAGAAAGAGGCCCGTTTCTATGAGATCGTAAATAAAAGGAGCGAGGAGGTGAAGAAACTCCGTGTCGCTAGGGATCAGGAGGGACTCCAGAAACTGCAGAGCGAGATTTTGGCGCAGGTCGAGAAGGAATTCGCTGGAAAGTCTGCTTCAAAGATGCCTGACCAGATGCGCAATGATTACAAGACGATTGGTGGTACTCCGTTCTTGGATAACCAGTATACCGTCTTCGGCGAGGTGGTCGAAGGCCTCGAGGTCATCGATGTGATCGCCGCTGTCAAGACGGCTCCTGGGGATAGACCTCTGAAGGATGTGAAGATGAAGGTGGAGGTCTTGAAGTGATTGGTACAGATTTTATAATTATAATCAATATATACTAAGGTAATGGCTTCACAAGAAGAAGTTTTTAAACAGTTGGTTTCGCACTGTAAGGAATATGGTTTCGTGTTCCCTTCAAGCGAAATATATGGCGGTTTGGCCGCCGTCTATGATTACGGCCAAAATGGTGTCGAGTTGAAGAACAACATTAAGAAGTATTGGTGGGATAGCATGACGTTGCTCCATCAAAATATTGTCGGAATCGACGCCGCAATCTTCATGGAACCTACCACATGGAAGGCTTCCGGTCACGTGGACGCTTTCAACGACCCGTTGATCGACAACCGTGACTCCAAGAAGCGTTATCGCGCCGATGTCCTTATCGAGGACCAGATCGCCAAATACGACGATAAGATCAACAAGGAGGTGGAGAAGGCCGCCAAGAAATTCGGTGATGCGTTCGACGAGGAGAAGTTCAAGTCTACGAACCCTAGGGTGATGGAGCATATCCAAAAACGTGAGGCACTCCATGAACGTTTCTCCAAGGCGTTGAACGACAATAACTTGGATGAATTGAAGCAAATCATCCTTGACGAGGAGATCGTTTGCCCGATCAGTGGCACGAAGAACTGGACGGACGTGAAGCAGTTCAACCTGATGTTCAAGACGGAGGTTGGTTCCACCGCTGATAACACGATGTCCATCTACTTGCGTCCTGAGACTTGCCAGGGTATCTTCACCAACTTCCTGAATGTGCAGAAGACGGGTAGAATGAAGGTTCCTTTCGGTATCGCTCAGATTGGCAAGGCTTTCCGTAACGAGATCGTGGCCCGTCAGTTCATCTTCCGTATGCGCGAGTTCGAGCAGATGGAGATGCAGTTCTTCTGCAAGCCGGGTACGGAGATGGAGTGGTTCAAGCATTGGAAGGCTTTCCGACTCAAGTGGCACAAGGCGCTTGGCTTGGGCGACGACAAGTATCGTTACCACGACCACGACAAGTTGGCCCACTACGCCAATGCGGCTACCGACATCGAGTTCCTCATGCCTTTCGGTTTCAAGGAGGTGGAGGGTATCCACTCCCGTACGAACTGGGATTTGTCCCGTCATGGACAATTCTCCGGAAAGAAGCTGGAGTACTTCGATCCAGAGGAGAACAAATCATATATCCCTTACGTGATCGAGACGTCCATCGGTGTGGACCGTATGTTCCTCTCCGTCATGGCGGCTTCGTACAAGGAGGAGCAGTTGGAGGGGGGCGACAAGAGGGTTGTCCTTTCGTTGCCGCCAGCGTTGGCTCCGGTGAAGTGCGCTGTCCTGCCGTTGCTGAAGAAGGAAGGCCTTCCGGAGAAGGCTACGGAGATCATGAACGAGCTGAAGTTCGATTACCGTTGCGCTTACGAGGAGAAAGACACCATCGGAAAACGCTATCGTCGCCAAGACGCCATCGGTACTCCGTTCTGCGTGACGGTGGATCATCAGACATTGGAGGATGATACGGTTACGCTCCGTTACCGCGACACGATGAAGCAGGACCGCGTGAAGGTTTCGGATCTGCATAAAATTATCGGTGATGCGGTCAATATGCGTAATCTTTTCAAGAAAATGATGTCGCAGGATTGATTTTTATAATACAAGGCGGGAAGGTATCAGCCTTCCCGCCTTGTCCTTTGAAGTTTTGTTTGCAAAAAAAATGTTTCCTAATGTGTTATAAAACATATATTTGACTGCGTATGTTCGAAAAGTTATCTTTTTTTGTGCTATTTTTTTAGTATTTATTTACAAATAGAAAAATTTAGTTTAATTTTGTTGCGAATATAGAGTTTGAGTATCCATGCTTAGTTGTGCGGGATTTCAGATTTGCTTGTATGTGTTAAAGAAGAGATTTGTTGTATAGTATTGAGTATGTTTCTTGTTGATGGCGAGTTGTGGAGAATAAACATAGAATGATATTAGAACAATAACACTTTATTTAGCATGATGTAGTGAAAGTTACGACGGAATTAAATATATCGTGAAAACAGATTTGTTTAATAGATAATGATCTAGAAATGGGTAATTTTAATTGTTATATAATGAACTCAACTATTTTTAGCGGGTTGAAAAAATTGACGCTGCTTCTTTTTGCCCTTGTGCTCTCCATGGAGGCTTTTGCGCAAGTATTGGATCCGTTTAGGGAATCGGGTTTCTCATCTTACGGAGTGTCCGAAGCTTGCCCTAAGGATCCTGTTGGATTTGAGGTCATGGGAGTGAAGGATGACGAGTCCGATTCTTTAAGTTTCACTTATGAGTGGTTCACATCCTACGATGGGGCGAATACGTGGAAGAGTCGTGGAACATTGTATGTGCCGACCAACGTGTTCGAAATGGGACAGGGTGATCTGTATGTTCGTGTAGTCGCTGAGGCAAATGGCAAAAACGGTGAATTTTTCACGAGAACATATGAGAAGAAGATAGCCCTCAAGGCGAAATGTGATGTGAGGGATTGTTATCAGACCACTACGGGAGAGTATTATAGAGGTACGGACTTCAATTATTTATATGGTAGTAACCGTGTGAATTGGTGGACAACGCCTCCGGAGGGTTTGGAGGAGCATTTCACCGAACAAGGCATTATCTTCAGGGGATTGGAAGGCCGAATCATGAACCAGAGTCAGTTGGGAATACCTCTCCATATCGATGATTCCCTGCAGGTGAATCCGAACAACAATTTTTATGTGCAAGACAATGTGAACCGCGAGTTCTTTACGATCGCGTTCCCTCATGATGCTTTCGAGGGTAAGAATTATCGTTTTACCATGCGCTTCTACATGATAGTCCCTGCGGAGTGTCCGGGTGGTATCGATTCGGAAGGTAAGATGATCGCGAGAACGGGACATGGTACTCAGACGAAGGATACGATGGATATCACCATATACAATGACAAAACCAATCAGGTATTGGCAGATGCGACGGTTTCCACGGGTAATGATGCTACTAGATTTGTATTCGGAGGCATTATCGCTAATAACCTACAGCCTGGTACTAATGTCTTTCGATTCGAGATGACGTATTATGGTTATATGCCTCAGTCTTCGGTTACGGAATACATATTTACACCGTTCTTTGAGCAATTCCCTAAGTGTGCCACGTTGGCTGTCGATTATATCAGTGCGGAGGTTGAGGGTGTGTGTCTCGCTCCGCGTATCGCATGTTTGGGAGAGACTGTGGTCGTTAACGCCGAAGGTTTCCGTCGTAAGGCTCCATATGAATGGAAGAAGTATAAGGATGGATCCTATACGGAGGAAATACCATTCTCTCCTGGTGAGGTTACCTACGATTTGGATAGGTATGGTCAAAAAGAGCGCGCAAATATCGTGATGCTGGAAAAGGGTGTATTCTATTATGCCTTGACTGATGGACACATTACCATTCCTTTCGCTTTGGGAGGTAGGGTATGTACGGGCCCTGGTACTGGTATCGTGGGAGATAATATTTGTGCCGAGTCCTATCCGCATACGGAACATTACAAGGTGCGTGATTTGAGTAAGATCAGTTGGATTAAGGAAAATGGCGACGATTATGTACTTGAGTGGAAGCTGACTTCTCCTACGGGCTTGCCTGAAAGTGATACGAAAGTTTCTCTTACTACGGCTCCAGATGGCCAGTCCGTAGATATCCATGTGGGAGATGGTGCCATGAAGAGTAGTTCATACAATCCGAACCAACCATATATGTTGCATCTTTATACGTATATTAAAGAAGCGGCGACTGGGACGGTTCAACATACTCCGGTCGGTGTGGATAGTGCGGAGGTGTGGATCTACGACCAACCGGATGTCTCCCGATTGAACTTCACTACGAAGAGTGGAGATGATACGATTTGTGCTGCTACTTCCTCGGACACTATCCTCCTTGAGCATTATCAGGATGTGGCTGGCTACAGATGGCATCTCATCGGCGCCACGATGACGAACGATAGTGTCATCCATATCGATGGTTACGACAAAGAGGCCTTGTGTAACACGGTGGATGGTGTGTTCCCGGTTGCGTTGGAGGTGGTGAATGGCGCATGTAGGGCGTCGATGGCGGACACGTTCACTATGCATGGCATACATGCTCCGTCCGTTGATTGTTCTGCGTTGTCTCAGCCATCCGAATACACGTTGCGTAGCGGACAGTTGGACACCACGATTTTCTTGCCGATCCCTAAATTCGAGACTAGTTGCGATGATGATCCTGCCGTGCACGTGCGGATGCATTACGATGCGGATGAAAACATCCATGACTTCGACTCCACGTACACGTTGCACAAGAAACAGTTGGATAATCTGCAGGAGACCGCTTTGACGCTCTTCTCCGGTGTGGGTGATGTGCACATCACTATAACGGATGGTTGCGGCAGGTCGGATTCATGTTCTTACAAGTTGGTTGTGAAGGATGTGGACACCGCTATCGTGGATTGTTCCTTGCTGGAAGATTATAACGTGAAGGTCTCTTCCGAGAATGGGTGTGTGGCTCGCCCCGGCAGGGACTTGGACATTAAGGAACCATACTTGAGGGATTTGACCTTCCTGGATACGACCATTATGCTGAAAGGCGTCTATTCGGGTCGCTCTCAGGTGATGAAGGCTGGTATGTCGGACCCAGGTCTTGATCCTGCTAATTATTCCATGGATAAAGCCATGACGGATGATTACGAGGTGGGTACAACGTTTATCCTTTGGAATTTCGTCGATCCTGCGGGCCATCCTAGCTATTGCCATTCGAGGGTGAACGTGAAGGATAGCGTCGAAATGTTCAAATGCGATAGCCTTCAAACGATTAGAAGCATTGTGAACAGGAACCCTCATAGGGTCTACCGCTATGCTTCCGCCCAGGCGCAGAGCACGGTTAATCCGGACACGGATTACAAGTTGGCGGGTCTGCTGACTATCCCTCAGTCTGATACATTGTATTGCGGAGATGTGAAACTTGACATCTGGTTCACGGGTATGTGCGTGGACGATAATGGCGATTCCATCACTTATGCCGTAGACTCCGTTATTACTGGTGAGCAGCTCTTGAAGCATCGCTTCCCGATCGGACTCACCACTGTCTATTATAGGTTCTCAAGTGATGTCTTCGACTATGACACGCAAAAGTATGATACGGTTCTTTGTTCCCAGGAGGTGATCATTTCCTCAGGTGGACCTACTACGATAGATTGTCCGAATGCTTTCGATTTGGCTACGGATTCGGCTTCCTGCTCGGCTCCTTCTCCATTCACGAAGGCTAACATCCCTACGGGTAAGGTCTCTTATTTCTGCGAGACGAAGTATACGTACGATGCATGTTCCGGTACTCCATACGATTATGAGAACTTGGGCATCAGCGAGAAACAATCTAGGGATTATGACACGATCACATATCCTATCAAAGTGGTTCGTATGTCCAATTTGGATAGCACGTACGCTCTTACATCGGAGTCCGAGGTCATTGTCTGCGATAATCCTTTCACGAAGTATGATTCCGTGCCAGTGAAGAAGGTTCAACACCGTAACGGACAATTCGAGACGGTCTGTGCGGAGGATCCTATCGAGCAGATGGCTCTCAAAGTGACGAATTTCGAGACGCTTCCTTCTTGTGTGGCTGACTCGTTCCCTCGTGGTTACCATAAGATGCTTTGGATCTTCAACAACGGTAAGGGCGATTTGGACACTTGTGTGACGCCTATTGGTGTGACCGATAGAACCGCTCCTGATTTGGACTCTGTCTGCAAGGATCCGGAGATGCAGGTGTTCGCTTCGAAGTGTGAGATCCCTTATGAAGATCTTCACTTGCCTGAACTAAAGGCTTACGATGCGTGTGACGGATATTTGTATCCTGAACTGATCGCTTATGTTAAGCAGAAGGATAGCTCGATTATCGTATACCATGGAGATGAGGTGCGCAGCGCCATGTATCCTACGGAGGTGCATAAGTTCGTATGGCTGTTTACGGATAAGGCGGGCAACCAAGATTCTTGTGTGACCTATTTGGATGTGGTGGACTCCGTTGCTCTGAAGTTGGAGGGCTGTGAAATCTACGGCGATACGATTCCTTTCACATTGCCGGAGGGAGAATGTACACTGGACCCTAGCAGGCTCCAAGATAGTCTGGTATTCCCACAGGCAATTGATATTTGCGATGACGATACTATTGTTCCTATTATAGAACGTCGTTTCAATGGCGAACTCGTGAAGGACGCAAACGGTAATCCTATCGCTTGGGATGCCCAACCATTCCCACTCGGTACGACCAACCTGAAGTGGATCTTTATCGACAAGAGGGGAATCATGAAGGATTCCTGCGAAAAGAATGTGAAGGTGAGAACCAAATTGTTCGATTGCGCATCGTTGGCTGATACTGTAAAACTTGAGTTGATGGAGAAATTCTATGCGACTGCGGAAGAGGTTAGGTTGGCTGGTTTGGAAAAACCTACCATAACCATCGACGCTTGCCATGCGGCTACCATCGATTTCTCACGTGATGACGGTTTGGACAGCTTGGCTGACTATCAGATTGGCTATACGACAGTCTTCTGGACATTCAACTATGTCTTTGAGGAGGTGAAAACTTGCCATCAAGTCGTGAATATCATAGACATGGTTCCTATCGAAGTTAAATGTCCTCCGATCGACACTTCTATCCACTACGAGTGCTATGGTGAGATCCCGACCCCTTATGCTTCTGTGGAGGAATTCTTGAGTGCGGGTGGTTATATCTCTGAAATGCACAAGTACAAAGAGGGTTCGTTCCGATATGAGGAAACCGAACGTGGCTCGGCTCCATGTGATTATGAGTTAGTTCGTACGTACTATATCTCTGATATACGTGATCAACTCTCTTCATGTGATCAGACGTTCACCATCACGGATGTGACCTCTCCTGTTATCCATACTCGCTTGGATACCATCAAGATCGCATGTGACCAGGATTCTTTGATTGAGGCTGCCCTTCAGATGGATGATATCGCTATCGATGCTTCCGATAACTGCTCGAAGCCGGAAGAGATTGAAATCATTAAATCTATCCAGAAGAACCGTTCCGAGGATATCCATGATTGTTCGTACAACAACTACACGATCTGGCGTACTTGGGTGGCTAAGGATAAGTGCGGCAATATGAGCTCTCCTTTGATCCAGGTGGTTCTTGTCGTGGATTCCGTAGCTCCTAGGTTCGTGCTCCCTGATAATTTCAAGGATACTGTCCTCGCTTCCAATATCAAGCATTGTACGATGACGGTTCCTCCGTTGTACACGAATTTCAGAAACTATGTTCAGGACGAGTGTACGGATACGGAAGATATAGACATCTGGCAGGTCCCTGCTCCTGGTGTGGTGATCACGGAGGATACGGAGGTTTGGATCTACTCTGCCGACAAGTGCGGTAACAAGGATAGCTTGAAGATGTTCGCTCGTGTGATGAAACCTCAGAATGTCGTTTCTCTCTCTGCGAAGGATCTCACGATATGTGCGACCAGCGATTCGACTTACATCGACTTGTGGTCTCAGGATGCGCGCTTCGCTTCCGGTTACGTGTTGGTGGAGACTGCGGGCAAGATCCGCTCGATCCCTAGTACGTTCGTATACGACTGCTATAGGGAAAGCATCTCTCCTTCGAACATCTTGTTCAGTGATAACAGGGCTACGTATTTTGACCGTTTCTACGTGTCTGATAAGGTTAAGTACGATAGCTTACGTATCAAGCGGACTCGTCTGAATAGATATTCCCAGAGTGGCACGTATGTGTTCGTCGTTATGGATACGACAACGCAGTGCGCCGATACCGCTTATTCATACTTAAGCATTAACGAGAAGCCTAGGATCAACATGATCTCCCGCGAGAGACCTCTTTGCGAGGATGATACGCTTGATATCCATTTGTTGGATAGCATCACTTCTGTGTGTGTGGATCCGATGGGTTCTGCCATCAAGAAGGAGGGTTGGGTGCTTGATACTGCGGATTATGTCCGTAACACCCCTGTCCCTTACCTCAAGAAGGAGATTCCGGTCTTCTATTTCGCTGAGAACGAGTGCGGTCGCACAAGAAGTGACAGCAGTTTGTTCACGACTTGCGGTGAGCCAGTCTATAGCATGGAGGATAGCTTGAAGCTGGTCGGTAATGTGGATAACCTGAAGGCTTGGCGTGATTACAAGGTGTTCAGACGTGATAGCGTGCTGCTGGATATGCATGAGCGTTTCGTGCGTGACTCGTTGGTTCTCTCTACGGATCCGTTGGGTATCACTCGTTGCTATGTCGGTGATGAGATCGTCCTGAGCGTCAATACGCATCACTACCAACCTGTGTTCTATTCATGGTACAAGGTCCTGAATGGATTTGATGGTGACACCATCGAATTCGACAAGGAGGGTGCGCTGCTTAAGGAACTCAGCGAGGAATTGCAGGATTCCATTCTCTATAGGGATTTCGAGGAACTCCATACTTATTTCAGGTTTATCCCTGTCGATTCATCTAAGTACTATGTGCTGGTGGGCGATGGCGTATGTCCTGCCGTTCCTTCCAACTTGTACAATATCGATGTGTTGACCCGTGTTCCGACCGCCTTCACTCCATATGTCAAGGATGGGTTTAATGATATCTTCCTTGAGAGACGTCAGGTCGTTATCTTCGACCGCTACGGACAAAAGGTGTTCGAAGGTATGGATGGTTGGGATGGAACTGATTACAATGGTAGAATGGTGGACCCAGGCGTATTCTTCTACGAGGCTGTGATCAATGGTGTGAAGTTCAAAGGCACCATCGAGGTTGTATACATCAAGCAGTAATTCTAATTGATAATCTTTCGAAGACCGCTCTTGGGGCGGTCTTCTTTTTTTACATCTTCCCCTTTATGTCCGCCAACTCTTCTGTATTGTCGCTTCTTAGACATCGTGACCTGCTGATGCGTGAGTATGAGTTCGATAAGAAAAGTTTCGCTACGCAATCTAGTTTGGTTTCTGTGGAGAAGAAGGTGGCTGCTGGCAATTGCAGGTTCCCTGTTTCCGTAGGACGTTCATACTATAACTCGCTGAACCAGTTTGTCGTCGAGGTCTCTGGCGGTGCTTCCGACGAGGAGGATGACCATTTTGAGTATGGTAAGGCCGTGGAGTTTTTCACGGTTAGTATGAACCATGAGATCCGTACGATTAAGATTGCTTCTCAGGTTAGTTTCTCCTCCGAGAACACTCTGGTGCTGGTGTTGCCAAGCCGTGATTGCTTGTCGGTGTTGGAGACATCCGAACGCCTAGGCGTCCAACTCAGTTTTGACGAGAGTAGCTACCGGGCTATGTTCGATGCTCTCGATAGGGTATTGAATGCTAAGAACGGTCGGTTGTTTGACCTCCGGGAGACGCTCATAGGCGGTAGACCTGCCGGAACACTTTCTTTTTCCCCGCTTCGCTTCCCTTGGCTGAACGCTTCGCAGGAGGCGGCTGTCAATAAGATTCTGATGGCTAAGGATGTGGCGATTGTCCATGGCCCTCCGGGTACAGGCAAGACTACCACGTTGGTCGAGGCGATCTGCGAGACTCTTCGTCGCGAAAGCCAGGTGATGGTATGTGCGCAGAGCAATATGGCGGTTGATTGGATCTCCGAACAATTGGTCGACCGTGGCGTGAGTGTCCTGCGAATCGGTAATCCTAGCCGGGTGGATGATAAGATGCTCTCATATACTTATGAACGCTTGTTTGAATCGCATCCTCAATATGATACCTTGTGGGGTATGCGTAAGACGATCCGTGAACTTTATCGCTCGAACCGTGATAAGGCGTTGGCTGTGAAGGAGAAGGCGGAGTCGTTGGAGTATGAAATCCGTGAAAGCCTCTTCTCTAGTGCGCGTGTGGTGGCTTGTACACTTGTGGGCGCCGCGAACCAATTGCTCTATGGTCGGACGTTTCAGTCCCTCTTCATCGACGAGGCGGCGCAGGCCATCGAGGCGGCCTGTTGGATACCTATCTGCAAGGCACATCGTGTCATCTTCGCGGGCGACCATAAGCAGTTGCCACCTACGATTAAATGCTTTGAGGCGGAACGTGCGGGCTTGTCCCATACGTTAATGGAGCAGATTGTCGAGTCCAAACCAGATGTCGTCTCCTTGCTGGACGTGCAGTATAGAATGAATGAGCGCATCATGCGATTCTCTTCCGAATGGTTTTATGAAGGGAAACTTAAGGCGGCGGATTGTGTGCGCTGCCGTGGTATCCTGGACTATGAGGAGCCTGTGGAGTGGGTCGATACGCAGAACTTCTCCTTTGATGAGGAGTATGTGGCGGTTTCTGCGGGTCGTGTCAACAAGATGGAGGGCGAATTGGTCATTACGCTCCTCTCACAATTCATCGAGAAGGTGGGGGGCCATCGTGTGTTGGACGAGCGGATCGATTTTGGCGTCATTTCCCCTTACAAGGCGCAGGTCTATTACCTTCGGCATCTCCTACGCACATGCAAGGCTTTGAAGCCTTTCCGTAGCTTGATAACGATAAACACGGTGGATGGATTCCAAGGACAGGAGCGGGATGTGGTGATGATCAGTCTGGTGCGGTCGAACGAGGAGGGCGAGATCGGTTTCTTAAGGGAACTCCGTCGCATGAACGTCGCGATGACGCGTGCGCGTATGAAACTGATGATCGTCGGTAACGTGGCTACGCTGACGAAACATAAATTCTACCGTAAGTTGTGGGAGTGGGCCAACCTTCGTCCGTGAATTAAATCTCTCCATTCGTTAGAAATAGGAGAGGAATAACTTGAACAATGTCGGGCATAGCAGGATAGGGAAGACGAAACCGAACACTGCTCCCCAGAAGTGTGCGGAATGACCGATGTTATCGATGTTTTTCTTCGCCATGTATTGGCAATAGATCAGGTATAACGGGCCGAATATGTAACCCGGAATGGGTATGGGTATGAAGAAGAAGCAGATGCCTAGCTTAGGGTCAAGTAGGATGGCTGCGAAGATGACGGCGGAGACGGCTCCTGATGCTCCGATCGCATTGAACCACGGGTCGTCTTTGTGCTTTATCAAGTCTGACAGAGAGGATACCACGATGGCCAGCAGATACATCAGCGCATAGACGAATTCACCTTTCGCTCCGAAGATTTCAATGAAGCAATCTTCGACGAAGTAACCGAAGAAATATAGCGTCAGCATATTGAATATCAGGTGCCATGAGCTCCCGTGTACGAAACCGGATGAGAGAAGGCGCTGATGCTCTTTCTTGTGTACGATCAGATAGGCGTTGAATTTTAGTTTGTCGAACCATTCGGGGTGGCTCAGGCTCTGAGGCAAAAACTCATTTTGGCCGAAAGAAAGTACGGATACGATGACTGTGAGAATGATGATGATTGTGGTTACCATGGTGATCGGATTAGGTGGTGGATTCTTTGCCCGTGTTTTCCGGTTGGGAATAAATGGAAGGCTACCACGATGGGTAGCCTTCCTGAGTATAATGCACTATTTTAGTACGATTGGATTACCAAGCGAATAAAGGATAATTCTTCATGGTTGCGTTAACCTTCTCGCGTACGGATGCGATGACCTTGTCGTTCTCTGGATCACTGAGAACCGTGTCGATCATTTCCACGATCTCGCCCATCAGTTCCTCCTTGGCGCCACGTGTTGTGATGGCAGGAGTACCGAAGCGCAGACCTGAAGTCTGGAATGGAGAACGGCTATCGAATGGCACCATGTTCTTGTTCGTGGTGATGTCAGCCGCAACCAAAGCTTTCTCAGCGACCTTACCCGTCAAGTCAGGGAATTTGGTGCGGAGGTCAACCAACATGGAGTGGTTATCCGTACCGCCGGAGATGATCTTGTATCCTTTGTCCATGAAGGCTTGCGCCATCACTGCGGCGTTCTTCTTCACTTGAGATTGGTATACCTTGTATTCAGGTTGGAGGGCCTCGCCGAAGGCAACTGCCTTAGCTGCGATGACATGCTCCAACGGTCCGCCTTGGATTCCTGGGAATACGGCGGAGTCGAGGAGAGCGGACATCTTCTTGATCTCTCCCTTAGGAGTCTTTTTGCCCCATGGGTTATCGAAGTCCTTGCCCATCATGATTACACCACCACGAGGACCGCGGAGCGTCTTGTGGGTAGTCGTCGTTACGATGTGGGCGTATTTAACAGGATTGTCCAACAGACCAGCTGCGATGAGTCCGGCAGGGTGAGCCATGTCCACCATGAAGATGGCACCGATCTCGTCTGCTACTTTGCGGATGCGGGCGTAGTCCCACTCGCGGGAGTATGCGGATGCGCCGGCGATGATCAATTTCGGCTTCTCAGTGCGGGCTACTTGCTCCAATTGGTCATAGTCCACACGGCCAGTATCTTCCTTCACGTTATATTCCAAAGCATGGAACATCAGACCTGAGAAGTTCACCGGGGATCCATGAGACAAGTGACCTCCGTGTGAAAGGTTCAGTCCAAGGAACTTGTCGCCTGCGTTCAAACAAGCCAGGAATACAGCTGCGTTCGCTTGTGCGCCGGAGTGTGGTTGCACATTGGCCCATTCAGCGCCGAAGATTTGTTTCAGACGGTCGATACATAATTGCTCGGCCAAGTCGACAACCTCGCAACCACCGTAGTAACGGTGTCCTGGAAGTCCCTCTGCATACTTGTTAGTCAACCATGTGCCCATGGCCTGCATAACTTGGTCACTCACGAAGTTTTCGGAGGCAATCAACTCAATGCCTTTCAATTGGCGTTGGTGTTCCTTCTCGATGATGTCGAATATTGCTGTGTCTCTTACCATAAAGGAATTATTATAGTTAATGAAAATTTCACGCCGCAAAGTTACTGCTTTTTTCTCTATAAAGGGAAGTGTACGCATTTAATTTTTTCAAATTTATTTAAGGGTGTTTTGAAGCTTCTCCGTATGGAAGGTATGGACAGAACCTTGTGGTTGGGGGAAATGTCCTGTTTTTGCTCTCAATGGGTATCAGGCTGCTCACTTATCGGACGTTTCCCCCCTTTGCTCGTATGCTATTCTATATCAATTCACAATATATTAGAAGTCAATTTTTTAACCCATATTAAGTTTTATATTCGTTCTTTTTCGTTTCTGATTATGTGTATGTCGTGTGTTTTTTCTATATTTGTACAATGTTTAGGACGTGTACATGGTTTTTTTAAGGGTAGTCATAGTTTTAGTTTTTTCATTATTCCTCATCCATCCCCTCAATGCGATGGAGTGGGCCGCATTCCGCCATTATACGGTGAGGGATGGATTAAGTTGTAACTATATCCATGCCATCACGCAGGACAAGAACGGGTTCCTGTGGATTGCTACGGAGTATGGTCTGAATAAGTTCGATGGGGTCCATTTCAAGAATTACTTCTTCGAGGATTATCCTTCCTTGTTCCGTAATGATATCACCCGTGCCTCCGTGTTGCCTGACGGAAGGGTATGCTTCGGCGGAAATAACGGTTTGGCTCTCTCGTATGATGAACAGACGGATTCGTTCAAGAATCTCGCCCCAAAGGATTTCGACACGACTTACTACAAGTGCGTGACGGGCATATATCCTATCAGCAATGGACGTACGATCCTCTCCACGAACGAGGGCCTCTATGTCTACAATGATAGCCTAGGCATATTCGACAAGGACTCTTTGCTGTTTGATGCCACGAAAACGGTTTTCACCTGCAGTTTGATCGATGATGAGTGGGGACGTATCTGGATCGGCCGTTTCCCTGGCATTCATATCTGGAACAAGGACTATAAATTGTGTAGTCCTACCTTCTTGGGAAGAATCAACGAAATGGTCTCTTCCATGGTTCGTCTGGACAAACAGAGGGTTTTGTTCTCCTCTTCCATCGGCTCTTTGGGCGTCGTTTATATGCATGAGGATGGAGCGATTGACCGTGTGGAGATTCTTGATACCCCTTTCAAGTGCATTACCTCTCTGCTGAAGGATTCCAAGGGCCGTATATGGTTGGGTACCAGTGGCAGCGGACTCTGGAAGGGATCATGCGAAGGAGGAAAGTGGCATTTCGAGAAACTGGAGCCTATTAACATCAAGGCTGATGAGTTGAAGAAGGTCCATACCCTTTTCGAGGATAGGGATGGCGACATCTGGATCGGCACGCAGAACGCCGGACTGTGGCGCTACGGACCTATCAAGGGGTCTGGATCGCTGCACTCTTCGGACATTGGCTTCCCGCTGGTGGATGGTACTTCTTTCGCGGAGGATGATAAGGGTAATATTGTCGTCTGCGCGGATGGCCATGGCGCATACCTTTTGTCGCCAGACCTGAAACTCCTGAAACATATCCAAACGGATGACGGTTTGTCCTCCAACAATGTCCTCTCCGCACAAAAGTCTATTGACGGAAAGATATGGCTCGCCTCTTGGGGTGGTGTTCCCTGCACGTATGACACGGAAACGGGTGACATCAAACAATATCCGTTCGATGGAATAGGCTTCCCTTACAGTACGAGCAAGGTCTTGTGTTGCTTCAAAAATGGTGACGTCGGTGTGGGTTTGGCGGGCGATGGCGTATACCTCTTGCCGAAGGATTCCTCCCGATGGACCCACCAACGTTTCAACAATGACCCTACAATGTTGTCGGAAGACCGTTGGGTGGAGCATGTGATGGAGACGAAGCAAGGAACGCGCTGGGTGATCACTTCGCGCTCCGTATGGCATAGCGAGCAGGGCGGTCCGTACAAGGCGGCGTTCCCTGATGTCGACGCGAACCAGTCCCATAACCCTTTGTTGATGTACCAGGGGGCTTGTGACGCACAGGGAAATCTGTTCGTCGTTAGTAATCGGGGTGTTTTGCGTTTCGAGGCGGACGGCTCTTCTTATAAGTGGCTGGATTTCTTGCCGGACGGACATTATTCGTCGATCGTCATGGGTAAGGATGGCCAGCTGTGGACGAGCGGATCCAATGGAATCCTTCATTTCGATTACCAGAACAGTTCCTATCGTCTGGTCTTGCTGGACGAACGTTGCAGGAACCGCAACTATTTCACTGCCCGTGCCGCTTTCCAGGATTCGAAGGGACGCTTCTATTTCGGTAGTTCGGAAGGTTTCCTTGTATTCGACCCGATGCTGATCCATGAGACGTTGAGCGTGGATTACCTCTCCTTCTCGGATCTCTATTTGTTCGGCGAGAGGGTCGCTCCGAATAGCGAGTTGTTGCCTTCCCCGATTTCCCTGACGAAGGAGCTGGTGCTTAACTACGACGAGACGAATATAGAGGTCGTTTTTGATGTCCTGGATTTCTCAGGTCTCAATAATGTGGACGCATCTTACCGTATCAACGGATTGGACCGCCGTTGGGTGGAATTGGGAGATAAGCGGGAAGTGAAGATCTCCCACTTGCCTATTGGCGATTATGTGTTGGAGGTGAAGGCCCATCGTCGTGATGGAGTGGGTGAGTCCAAGTCCATATCGTTGAAAATAAAAGTGTTGCCTCCTTGGTGGAAGACGTGGTGGTTCACGCTTACTGTGTTCTTCTTGCTGGTGGCTGCGGTCGTGGCTTTCTTCTATCTTCGATTCAGAACCATTGTTAGGCAAAGGGAACTTCTGGCGAAGAAGGTGGCGGAACGTACCAAGGAATTGGACGAGAGCAATAAGTTGTTGGAACAGAAGCAGGAACTCATCGAACAGAGGAATCAGGACTTGTTGGATGTGCTGCGGGAAAAGGATCGCCTGATTTCCGTGGTGGCGCATGACCTGAAGAACCCGATGTTCGCCATCGTGGGGGCGCTGGATGGTGTCCTGAAGAAGAAGGAGACCTCCCCTAACACTTGGAAGGTCTTGAACGATACTTACCTGTCCGCTTTCAACCTGCAATCGGTGATGGTTAAGCTGCTGGAGTGGGCGAGGGGCAAACAGACGGATGTGGCTTGTAACTTGCAGAGCGTCAGTCTCCTCCAGATTCTGAAGGAGGTGACGGATCTCTTGGCGGGTGTGATGGCTGAAAAGAATATCACGGTCAATTGCGTGTGTGATGTCGCTCATAAGATATATGTGGACCCCCGTATGATCGGTACCGCTATCCGTAATGTCTTGTCCAATGCCGCGAAATTCACCCGCGAAGGGGGTGTGATCAATGTCGTGGCGGAGGAGAAGGACGACCATGTGCGTCTGATGATCTCGGACAATGGCGTGGGCATGACGCAGGAACGCGTGGACGAACTGATGAAGGATGGCGCTCACGAATCTACCTTGGGTACGAATGATGAGCGTGGAACGGGCCTTGGATTCCAACTGGCGAAAGACTTTATCCGTAAAAGCGGTGGCTCGATTTCTTTGACCAGCGAGGTGGGGAAGGGTACTTCCCTGATTGTCTTGTTGCCTAAGTCTGATGAAGTAGTGGAGGTTTCCACCCAACCTGACGTGTCGGATGATTTCGAAGTGAATGTGGAGCTGATGGATGGCAATGTGGTGATGATCGTCGACGATGATCCTTTGATCCTAAATAACCTGAAGGATATGCTGCAACCGTATTTCCAGGTGATTGAGGCGAATAACGGTGAGGAGGGCTTTGAATTGGCTCGCAAGGAAAACCCTGACATCATTATCTCTGACGTTGAGATGCCTATCATGGATGGTATAGAGATGTACAAACGACTGCGGAACCTGCATTCTGCCGTGGTGCCGCTGATATTCTTGTCCGCCCGGAGCGAAGAGGACGATAGGTTGCGTGGCCTCTCTAGCGGTGCGATTGACTATGTGACCAAACCGTTCGCTTCCAGGGAACTGCTGATGAAACTGAATAATATCCTGCAGTGGCGTAGGCAACAGCAACAGCAGGTGCTTTCCCGCAACTTGGAGGTGAATCGGATCGACGAGGAGACGAACTCTGTGCTTAGACAATTCCTGGAGGTGGTGGAGAACCGTTACCAGGATTCCACCTTCTCCGTCGACGATATCGCGGACGCATTGGCTATGAGCAAGTCGTCGCTCTCCCGTAAGTTGAAGTCCATCGCGGACAAGACTCCTTTGGAGATCGTCACGGAATACCGTCTGCACCGTGCGCAGGAGATGCTGAAGACGGGGCAGAGCGTCTCGGATGTGGCTTATTCTGTCGGATTCAACGATCCGTTCTACTTTAGCCGCAAGTATCGCTCGTTCTTCGGTTATCCTCCGTCTCAGGAAGGATAAGATGTTATTTTTATATTGTTGGAAATTAAACGATTATATTGTGTTTGGAAGATGTTGCGGATCTATTTGAAAAATAAATTCCATTATTTTAAATTTTTTTAGTATTTTAGTTCCGCATAATGATTGTTTTTACATTACCTTTGTAAAGTCAATGACAGAACGATTATTGATAAAGTGTAATAATGGTTTATTCTAAACTGAGATTTTGAGAAGTACCTGCATGTATTGTGTAAGCTTTGCGAAATTGGGCGGATCCGTTTGGGTCCGCCCATACTTTTTCCCCTGCGGTCAATCATTCCTTGCCTGAAAGCTTGTCGGGACTTCTTGTGGAGTGGTATGGATGCTTAGGGGTATGTCACATTGCCCGCTTCATCCGGTAGGTGCGAATAAAATCATAGCCCACATCGGGGAATTGATGTGGGCTATAGTGTTCCTCCCCCGTGTTACGGAAGGAGTGTATGTCCTGCCATTATTTGCGGAAGACGAAATAGACTGCCAGCACTAGGCAAACGAACGCCGCCACATGGTTCCAATGAAATGATTCTCCCTTGAAGGCAAGCGTCACGATGGTTGTGAAGACACAGATGGAGATCACCTCCTGCAACACCTTCAACTGCATCAGGGAGAAAGGTCCCCCCATGATCTGCGAACCGATTCGGTTGGCCGGAATCATGAAGAAATACTCCAACAATGCGATACCCCAGCTGACGAGGATGATGAGGATCAGCGGCCAATCCGTCGAGATCTTCATCTCCTGCAACTTCAGATTACCATACCATGCGAAGGTCATAAAGACGTTCGACACCACCAGCAAGAGGATGGTCAATAAACCCTTCGTACCCATTTCCATCTTATCTTATTCTGCGAAAAAAGTATTTTATGAATTCGTAATGATTCCACAATCGTTATTTACTTGCCACAACTGGGACGAATCCTTTGGAGCAACCGCATTTGTCTTCCTCCGCGTTTGTCTTTGTGAACCGTACGCCCATGATTGGACCGAACATGACGAGCTGGGCGATATCCGCCTCATTCTTCCACATGTAGTTGATGTTGCTTTCACCTTTCTTCTTGAGGGTTGAATTCCTGAAGTCAACTTTCCAACAGCAGTACAGCGGCTCGCTTCCTATTCCGTCACGCACCAATATCGTCGCATCCGTTGTCTTGTCCTTGTTCCTGTGTATGACGGCTTCGGAGTTTTCCTCGATGTATATCGAGGTGATGCGCTGTTCGTCATCCATGAATGTCGTCTTTTCCTTGAACCCGTTATCTTTCAGTATCTTCTCAAACTCTTTGGTTAATTCCTGGGTGAGGTTCAACGTGTAGAATGAGGTCGATTCTGATTTGCCCACCAGGATGTTCTTGGCTTTTTTGTAGGTCGATTGGAAAACACTGCTGATCTCGTTGTCAACGTCTTTGTTCTCGACGTCGGCTGAGCCATATATGTATATATCCTCATCGTCTTCAATGTCCCCGTACATCTCATAGTCTGTTTTGAACGTGTAGGTGTTCGTCTCCGAGGAAGGAACGAGGTCGCTTTTCTTTGCCACATTCATCTTGTCTGTAAGTATATAGACGGAGAGTTTGTGGTAATTCTTGTAGGTGGCGCTATACTCGTTTTCCAGTATCAGCATTCCATCGTAGTCGGGGCTTTTGTACCATGCCTGATACCTGCTTGTCTCATTATGAGGTTTCTTTTGGAACATCTCCGTGTATTTGTCCTTTTTCGTGTTGAACTTCACGGTACGGTCTCCGATGATCGCATAGATGCAGTTCGGGTCTGGCTTTTCTCCTGCGCATACTTCAATGTTTCCGATGTTTATGCGGTCGCTGTCCAGTTCGATCTTTTTGGTGATTCTTTTCCCGCTGCAGTTTATCTTTACTTTTGCCTTGGCGTTCTTCATGCTTATCGGAAGCTCAAAGTCGAAGTATCCGAATCTTGTGGATCTGGAGAACACCTTCTTGTTTTTCCCATGCCCTGATTCTAAGGTTATTTTAGCCTTGGACGGACCGTATGTGTTGACGATGGAGCCATTTACGGTGATGCCTGTCGGAACGAGGATGTTGGGCATATATTGCCAAGCCTTTTTCTCTAATTCCCTAGTCACTCTGTTGGATTCCAAACCGTATCCGTCGTTGGCTTTGACGTAGAGGGTAGCCTCTTTCGAGGAGGAGGAAACAGGGAAGGAATAGTACCTCTGTGCTCTTATCGGATACTCTTCTTGGTCGATGATGGCGGTGACCGTGATCGAATCGCTTATGCGTCTGTAATTGGTGCTGTATATTGATCCGCATATGAATGTAGGTTGGTCGATGACGAAGTCATAGCTTTTGTCGGTGTCTATCTCCCATGGGTTCTCGAACACGTATTTCTTTACCTCCTGTTTCTTGTTGATTATGGTGTAGCCTTTGTCGACGAACATTGAAAAAGGCTCTTCGACATTGTAGTAGAATTGATATTCACCCTTCCTGTCGGTTGTGGTGTATATTTTGTCAGTCCGTATGACAACGCCTCCATACGCGTTGCCATCCAAGTTCGTTACTCTTCCGTGCAGGCAAGGCATGTTAGGCAGGATGACATCTTGCGTGTAGACGTCACCAGCCTCCAATCCGTTCACGTTGTAAATAGGGCAATTGGTGTAGTTGGCGTAGTCTTCCGGCTTCACCGTCACGAAGACAGGTGTGTTTTGCGGCACGTATGCCCAGTAATAACCTGCGCTATCGGAGTATGCGCTTGTCTGGGAGATGGTCACCAATACGTTAGGCAATGGCTTCCCGTCCTTATTCAACACACGGCCCCTGATGGTCGCTCTTCTGTCCGGGTAATCAAGGTTATGCCATGAGAAATGTTTGACATTACCTGAATAGGAGTCTCCATTCTTCGTGGCGATGCCCTCTTCAACCCACGTTCCTTTCTCCTCGTCGAAGTACCAAAGAGGGATCTTGTCGTATTTCTGGTTTTCGGAGAATCCCTCAGGAAGCGGGAAGGACATCGTGCTTTCCGCACCTTCCTTCAATTGTAGCTTCTGCCCTACGGAATCCTTTAGGGTCACCTCAACCATGCCATATGATAAAAGGATGACATCCTTTCCGTCCGTGGTCACTCCGCTCATGTCGCCTCCGGGCATCTCTTTGGTGAAACTCTTGGAGTTGGGGTTCAGGTAGTAGGCGCTGGCAAACACGGAGCCCTGGAATTCCTTCCCGTCTTTCTCGTAGACCATGGAGTTGGCCGGGATGGTGATTTTCATGTTGCCCACCTCGATCGTCGCGCCTTGGCTATTGTAGAAGCGGGTGACTTCCGACACGCCCTCTCTGCTGTCTTGTGCCATCATTATGGCGTCGATCCGGGCTTCCCCGTCGATGATGTTCGCCGTGCGGACCACGGAGAAGTACTCATCGCTTTCGAACTTCACGACACTTCTTCCATTCACGGAGTGGCACTTCTCCAGCGAGTAGGCTCCGCTTCCGTTCGTGAGGGTTGTGTCCTCGCCACTTGTGACCAGCACATGCTCCAATGCGTTTCCGTCCGCATCTCTGACGAAACCATAGACAAACGTGTTGGAAACCGAGTCCGTATATACGTAATTCTCGCAGTTCTTCAGATCCTGCTTGGATTTGTCGCAACCACTAAACAATGCCAGTAGTGTGACGATTGCTCCGAATGCCAGTTTTTTCATGTTTCCCATAAGATTCTCTATTAAGTTGTTATTATTCGTTCTTTTTAGAAACCGAATGCCTTTTTCAGGTCATTCACCTTTTTGTTGAGTTTGGATTCCCTCTCTTTCGCCGCTTTCTTCTCCTTTATCTCCTCTTTTGAGTACACCTGCAATCCGAATGGGTCTCTTCCGGAACTGTCCATCAGACTCTCCACGTTTGTGATGGGTTTCCCGTCCAAGGCGAAATATAGGTATTTATCTCCTTTTTTGCACCTGTATAAGGAATAATTCATGGTGAATTCTTCGTAGGTGTCTTTTTTGTTTGTGTAGGTGTTCCTGCATTCGTACTCGTATGGAGGCAAAAAATCAATGTCTGTCCCGGTTTTCTCGAATTTCTTCACCGCTTTAAAGGTGATTTTGGGAGAATCGTCGGATTTCAATGTGTGGAAGGTGGCGGCCTCCTTTGTGATCGCCAATGGAGCTGACCTGTTTGTTTTGTAGTTGGATGATTTGTCGAGGATTACTCCCCATGACTTTTTCAACCACTCTTTGTAGACATTCTCTCCGATGGTATAGAATATCCTTTTGTCGATGCCGGTGGTTATCGTGTTGATGTGTTTGTGGGAGACATAGATCTCCGGGAGGTTGTCTTTGTTCTCGAACGTGTTCTCAAAGATGATGGGGAGTGGGGTTTGCGGGTATGAGTCTTCCAACTCCGTCAGGAGCACTTTCGATTTCACCCCATCGAATATGTTGGACTTCATCTTCCTTGCCGGTGGTACGACCAACACTCCATTGGTGATCTCTAGGTTGCGGAATGCCTCATTCCCGATGAATCTTAACCCGTGTGGGATGATGAGGTCCTTCAGCCTTGCGCCTTCGAATGCCTTGGCTCCGATTCCCAGGACCCTGTATTGGGCCATCACTGTCGTGTCTTTCCTGCAGTATGTTGAAGGGTAGGTGACGACGGGCGGAATCGTCACGACACTGTCCGAAACCGTCACTCCGCTTACATATACTTCACCTTCATTCGTGATGATGTGGTCTGGCTCTCCCGATCTCCTCCCCACATTGGGTCTTTGGATTGTTATCTCGGAAGCTATCGTGTATACCACACCGTCCTTCTCGAATGAGACTCCCCTTTGATCTGCGGCCGCGGAAAGACAGGAGACTAGTCCGAACAATAGTAATGCTATTTTCCTCATTTCTTCATCAGTTTACCGTCCAACGTGTAATTATCCTCTCCTTCCTTGCCTACGAATCTGACGCGCCAGCCTCTTTTTTGTGTCGCGTCCGCCGTAGGAATGAAGTCTTGATAGTATGTGGTTTTCCTTTTTTTCTTGTTGACAACCGTGTATTTGGATTGACGATAATAGTCGCGGGTGAGGGTCCCCCAAGGATATCCAAGTCCCTTGACGTTTTCCGCACCTGCTGTGATGAGCAACCCTTTCTTGCCTTTCGTGGATGTCGTGGGATATGTTCTCTTGCCGAGTTTGTAATTCCTGTCGTTGAGGTCGTTCTTCTTGAATGTCTCGTCCTCGTTGAACGCCTTGTTGATCCATTTCTTGAAGTTGTCCGCTGTGGCGCTGTAACATTCATTATATACCTGGCACTGCTTGATGTGTGTTAGCATTCCCGTGTTGATCTTGACTAGTCCTTTGGGACGGCTCGGGATGAGGGAAGAGTCTTCTCTCATCTTGGAGAATGCGTTTCCCCATTTTATCTTTTTGGTTATGTCGAAGATCAGTTCGGCGTCTAGCTCGTCGAACACTCCGGTGCCAAGATTAGCGATGTTGTGTATGACCAGGGCCCCGCTTCCCATCTTCAGCCTTGCGAAGCATCCGTTCCCCGCGAATTGGAGCTCGGGCAACCATATCCTGTCATGCTCGTGCCCGAAGAATAGACTGTCGGTAAGACCAACAACCCTGAATCTGTCCACGGCGGGTGGAATGACAACGTCTTTCATGTTCTTGTTGACGTTTATGACCATCACCTCTCCTGAACGGTAGAATTTGTCGGGACCTTGTATGGTGTCGGGTGTCTCCTTCGGGTCTATCACAAGATACGTGACCAGAACCTTGTAGGAGATGCCATCTTTTTCAATGATGTCTCCTGTCGAATATTCCTGGGCAAATAACTTGAATGATTGTAATATAAGTGTGAATATGATAGTAAAAACTATACGCATCATTTCCGTTTCGCTTTATTGGGTTTAACTTCGCAAAGATAAAAAAATATCAGAAAATTTCACACTCAATCAGTATCTTTGCACTAACATGGATGCTACGAAACGTACATATATCGCCATCGACCTGAAATCCTTTTTCGCCTCCGTGGAGTGCGTGGAGAGAGGACTCGACCCCCTTACGACCCATCTCGTGGTGGCGGATAGTAGCCGGACGGAGAAGACCATCTGTCTGGCGATCACCCCCTCCCTGAAAGCCTATGGCATCGGTGGCCGCGCGCGCCTCTTCGAGGTGGTGCAGCTGGTGAAAGGGGTCAACTACCAACGCGCGATGGCCTCGCCCCAGCATAGGCTCGTGGGAAAATCACACCTCGTGAAGGAGTTGGAGGAACATCCCGATTGGGCGGTGGACTATATCGTCGCACCTCCCCGCATGTCCTATTACATCGAGTATAGCACCCGTATCTACAAAACATACCTCAAATATGTCTCGGAGGAGGATATCCATGTCTACTCCATCGACGAAGTCTTCATCGACGCGACCAACTACCTTAAAGTCAGTCATCTGAGCCCTAGGGAGTTCGCCATGAAGATGATCCGTGACGTCTTCGAACATACTGGCATCACCGCTACGGCTGGCATCGGCACCAACCTCTACCTCTGCAAAATAGCCATGGACATCGTGGCGAAACATATCCCTGCGGACAAGGACGGGGTGCGCATCGCGGAATTGGACGAGCTCTCTTACCGCCAACAACTATGGGACCATCGCCCCCTCACCAGCTTTTGGAGGGTGGGTAAGGGTATCGCAAGAAAACTGGAGATGTACGGAATGGATACGATGGGTAAGGTGGCGCGGTGCTCCCTACGAAACGAGGAGTTCCTCTACCAACTCTTCGGTGTGAATGCGGAACTGCTTATCGACCACGCCTGGGGTTGGGAACCCTGCACCATCGCCGATATCAAAGGCTACCAGCCTGAAAACCACTCGATCGGTAACGGACAGGTGCTTGCCTCCCCCTACGACTACAAGAAGACGAAGGTGGTGGTCCAGGAGATGGCGGACAACCTCGCCCTCGAACTGGTGGACAAACGCCTGGTCACCAACCAGATCAGCCTTTACATAGACTATGACGCTGAGTCGCTCACCCGCCCTGAAATCAGGGAGGCTTACCATGGCGCGGTCACTACCAGCTACTACGGCAAGCCTGTCCCCAAGCCTGTGCATGGTAACTGCAACTTGCCCGCGCATACCTCTTCCACCCAAGTGATCATCGATGCCGCCACTAGCCTCTTCGATAGGATCATAGACCCCAACCTGCTGGTCAGAAGGATCAACATCACCGCTGGAAGGGTACTGAACGAGGGCTCGCAAGAGCGGGAGAAACAACCTGTCCAGCTGGAACTCTTCGTCGACTACGAAGCCCAGAGAAGGGAGGAGGCTCGGAAAGAAACGGCCCGGAAGAAGGAAAGAAAGGTGCAGGAGGCTCTGCTGGACATCAAGAAGCGATTCGGCAAGAACGCTATCCTGAAGGGCCTGAACTTCGAGGAGGGCGCGACCGCCAAGGAACGTAACCAACAGATAGGAGGACACAAGGCATGACGCACGATTACGACGATATCATCCATCTGCCCCACCATGTCTCCTCCAAACATCCTCCGATGTCGATGCGAGACCGGGCGGCTCAGTTTTCCCCTTTCGCAGCCCTGAACGGACATGGTGACGCTATCCGTGAGACCGCAAGGCTGACGGAGGATTTCATCGCACCTGACGAATCCGCACAGAGGGAACTTGACCAGAAAATGGGTTACCTGCTCGCCCACATCGGTGAACATCCGAGCGTCATCATCACTTACTTCTCTCCCGACGAGAAGAAGGAAGGGGGGGCCTACCTCACCAAGAAGGATCATCTTGCCAAGTACGACGAATACATGCAGGAGGTGCAATTGGACGACGGGACACGCATATCGATTAAATCAATCGTGAATATCGAAGGGATAACCTTGTGAGAGAATCCAAGGAACCTCTGTTTTTTCGTGTGGACACTATGCCGGAGACGCGGGATGCCTAATCATCGTATGCCTTGCCTAAATGAAATTTCTGCGCTATTCCTTGAATAATTATATGAACGTTTGCGGTTTTTTGGCAATAATAAATATCTTTGTGAAAGCGCATGACCGGATCCACCGTTGCGGACGCATGCACGGGTAGAGCCTATGAATCGCTAGGAATAGCCCTTCTCTGCCGGACGCTCTCCTTTTTTTGCCAGCCTTGTGACTGACAAGGGCGAAGCCATGCCCGACAAGGATATTCCGTGGAATGTCGAATCCAGCCATTGCATGATATAACTTGACCGTCAAAACAACAATGAAGGATTTAAAGCTTATAATAGGATTAGAAAGTCCATGCTTGATCGGTATAGTGATATGCACAATTATGTATTTTTCTCCACTAAAAAAAACAGGTGTGGATTACATACTATCTGCCTTAGACTTAGAGATACCCCAGTACGAAATAATCTCTAAAGAAGATGGGTGTAGCGGTTGCGGTTGCGACTACAAAATTAGTTTCCCAACCGACTATTCGGCATCAATCATTAAGCAATTCGAAAATAGGAAAGAGAAATGGACAATACAGGGATTTAATTGCGTATATTACGATCTCGGATGCGAATATGACGAAACCGAGTGCTGTTTTTATTTACATTGTACAGACAATACGGTTGATGACTATCACTATTTTGCTTCTATATATCCGCAGAAGGGAATCGCACATCTCTGGATGGGTTTTGAATTTGGCGAACATGATATTTGGTTTTTATTTATTCTAATACTCACTTTTGTAGGTTTAGTTATCGGACTCATCTATGGGATGATAATCTTAGCCGTTAAAGTGTCTAATTCGATTTCCGCGAGAAAACGACCAAAAGATAACCAAGCATGAATAGATATATTATTTTCATATTATTTTTTTGTTTTCTGCAGGCAAAGGCGGAAGCGATTGGTTTCAATTACGACTCGAAGCGGGATTCCCTAACTTTTATAGGAGAGGGAACTCTTGAACAGAAGCATGTGAAACAAGCGCTGGCGAAATATCCTCGCACAAAGATTGTCTATGTGGGAGGAAATGTCTCCTCCGTTGGATATGAGGCGTTCAATGGTTGTAATAATGTGGAGACCATTATATTTTCACCATCCGTTAGGGGAAGTGGATATGCTGCTATTTGTAATTGTAAGAAATTGTCAAAAGTGGTGCTTCCTGAAAATTATAAGGGGATTAGTTGCTTCCTAGCGAATTGTCCTAACTTGGAGTCCTTTGTTATTCCTGATTCCGTTAGAGTAATAAAAGAATTATCAAGTAGGTGTCCTGTTAAATCACTGCATATAGGGAAAAACGTTCAGGAGATTATCGGAGATTATGGCATTCAGTCGAAACGTCTCTCCCATATTTCAGTTTCTCCTGGCAACAAGCTTCTTTTCTCGCAAGATGGGGTGCTTTATTCTTATTATTCGGGAGTGATGCACTATGTTGAAGACAGTTATTTTAAATCCCATTATTTAAAGAAGGATATAAGAATCGTCAAATATCCTCCAGAGAAGAGAGATACGGTGTTTTTCTTTAATTATCCGACAATAGGTGGTATAAGCAATAAATATCTACGTGAGATACGTTTGGGAAGTGAGGTTCGTAGATGGGAGAGGTGTAGTGTGCCTTCCTTGTCTCGTTTCGTGGTGGATGATGCGAACGACGTCCTTTCCGTATCGGAGGATGTCCTTTTTGAAAAAGCAGGCAAATGCTTGGTTGCCTATCCACCTGCGAAAAAAGGGAATAGATATATGATTCCATCTTGTGTGGAGGAGCTTGGACTGTATGCCTTTACGGATTGTCAATTCGATACGCTTGTTTGTCCGGCATCAATTAAGAGGGTGTATAGAGATGCGGTACATCATTGCGTGAAACTTCGCTGTGTGGAAATGAATTGGCAGGACCCGAATGAGGTCTCATTTGATTCTTCACACCCATTTGACGAAATAAATACATCTGGAGTCACGTTAAAAGTACCAAAGGGCACAAAGAATCTGTACATTGAATTGTTTAATAAGAAAATGGGCTATCAATTCAAGGTGGAGGAGTAAGGAAACGTTACTAAAATGGGGAAGACGAATGTAGCCTATGGATAACGATATACTAGGATGTACCGTGGTCGTATACCCTGATTGCGACGAGTCGGAGGAGAAGAGAGCGGAGCGGGACAGACTCGGGGAGGCATTCCGGACCCTTATTTGGGGAGCGGACGGGGAAGGTGGCATCGCGAAGGAACTGAAGGCGATTCCATACGAACCATACGGGAATGATTTGGAATTCATCTTGCTGGATTTTCAAGTCACCCCGACAGATTATGTACGCGACGCGATAAAAGACGTGGGTGGTTACAGCAAAAAGGAGAAGTCCATAGCCGTTAACATCATCATTGAGGAGGACTTCTTCTCCTTGTCCCAAGTGGAGCAGTTTAATCATCTTAAGGGGGCTATCCTTTCCCGGTTGGACATGCTCAGAAAAGTTATCGCAAGGAGAAAGTTTGACACCGACATCGATAAACTGATAACCACGGTCGATGAAGTCCTGAAGGGCCCACTTACATCCACAGTCCGCAAGGAGTGCCCTACTAAGCGGAAGGTGCCCCCGGAACCAATCGAACCGATTGGCGCGTTGGCTTCCAAAGGCAAAGAGAGCCAGGTGGATGTGGAAAAGCTGACCGCACTGGCGGAGCAAGGGGATGCCGCGGCGCAAAGAGGGTTGGCGGACTGCTACTACGATGGCATCGGCATGGCGCAGGACCTCACGAAAGCGGCGGAATGGTATGGTAAGATCGTCGGGCAAGGGGATTCTGAGGTGTTGAGGCGGATAGGCTTCTGCCATTACCAGAAAAGAGAGTTTGAAAAGGCCATGGAACTATGGAGGGAAGCCGCGGCGCAGGGAAATGTGGTGGCGTATCGGAATTTGGGCAACTGCTACAACTTCGGATGTGGTGTGGGCCGGAACTGTGAGAAGGCGGTTGAACTCTACACCATAGCGGCGGAGCAAGGGGATGCCGTGGCGCAATACAATCTGGCTTACAGCTACCACAGTGGCGAGGGCGTCCGGAAGGATGAGGCGAAAGCCGTCGAATGGTATACGAAAGCCGCCGAGCAAGGCCTCGTCGATGCGCAGTACTGTTTGGCCCTCCACTACTTTAAGGGGGAAGGCGTTCCCGTGGATTACGGGAAAGCGGAGGAATGGTGCAAGAAAGCCGCCAAGCAAGGGGACAAACAGGCCAGTAGCCTTTTGAGACATTTACAAAGAAGAAAACAATAAAACAATAAAAATTCTTATATGAGGAAATTCACATTACTCCTTTTGATTTGGGTGTCATGGACGGCAGCCTTCGGAGCGGCTCCCGATTTTAATACGGACTATAGAAGCCCAGTTTACGTTTTTCGTCTTACGAACCAATTGACGGATGAGATACATTCACACGCTTCAGCTGGAATTGAAGTCTCAGATGAGGTTTTCTCGAAGATTGTGGAGAGTAATATGTTAGTGGCTCAGTTCAATAGTAGCCATTATTATTTCTCAGAATGGGAGATGATAGAAAGGGTGAATTCTATGACACCAGGCAACTATCTTTTGGCTCGTTTGGAGAAGGACAGAATCAATTATATCTATCATGCTGTTACTCCCTATCGAATCGCTATGGGGAAGGATTACGAGAAGCTATCTTTCTTTTTGCATGACAGTCTGAATCATATTCTGTCGGATGCGGAGGTATCGATAAACAGAGAGGCGATGCCCTATAACGCCGCGACCCAGCGCTATGAGGCGACCAAACATTATGATTATGCCAGTGTGCGCATCCTCCATCAGGGAAAACTTTGCTATTTCAGTATTGAGAAGGAAGGTCACAATTGGAAAATACAAAAGCGTCGTCCTTCTAAGTTCTTCGCCACGATAGGTCGTGTCGTGAAGGATCCGGTGGCCTCTGTCAGAGAGGAAGAACCAGTGGGTTATCTAGCTAAGGTTGAGCGCCTGATTTGGAAAATAGCTGCCCGCTTTGACGATTTTTATGCCGAGGACAATGAATATGATTATCGCTGCGATTCTAGGGAATATTATAACTACTATACGGGAAAGTATATTGATCTGGAAGATTTGCGATACGAGGATGGATCCCGTTATCGCAAGGTGATGAGGAAATGTGTGAGGCGCGATCAACGACATAACCGTAAGTTAACATATCAAGAAGAGGGTTTCCTGCGTTATGATGGGAAAGGCATAAAATTTGCTCCAAAGGTGGCCTCCTTTTCTGTTGTTGGTCAACCGAAGTACAAACCGAATGATACGGTCCGCGTGAAGGGGACCTTTTACCGAAAGAACCGTCGATACAACCATCCGGTATCGATCTCACTTTCACAGGATTACAATGGGTCTTATTATTCGTCTCTCACCCGGAAAAATAACCGCAAGGTGTTGAAAGAACGGCTGAATCCCTGTGCCGATGGCGTCTATACCTATGATTTTGTCTTGGACGATTCCCTGCAGTTGCAGCTAGACAAAAAATACGTTGTCTCCTTCTGGGATAGGAAAGGACGTTTATTGGAGACCACCTCCTTCAAATATGAGGATTACGTTTTGCGTGACGCCACACTGGAGGGATCGTATGATCAACCCGACTATTACAAGGGGGATAGCATCCGTGTGAAGGTAACGGCAAAGGATGCCAATGGACTTCCCTTCTCGGATGCCTTGGTGAAGGTTACCCTCCAACTAATGAACGTCGATTCCCTGTTGGAGGCACGCTCCTGCTATTCCAAAGAACTCGCCGCTCAAAACAAGATGACCGATGGGAAGGAGGAGTTGACCTTTACTTTCCCTCCTTCCGTCGCGGGAGGAAACAACATTAGTTTCCGAGCCGAAATAACCCTTTCCATGCCGGACGGAAATGTGGAGGAGAAGAAATTGAGTTGGCAACATTATTACACGGGGAAACACAGTGTGGTCATCTCACTCAATCGGGACTCCCTTTCGGCGGTGGCTCAATACAATGGTAAAGACACGGTCGGGCGGGCATCTGTTTTTGCGGAGGACGCATTCGGCAACCGAATCCATTTAGCGGACACCATGCTGCCTTGCACGTTGCGTGTGGAGCCTTCCTACGCCGCCTATTGCTTCAAAACGGCTCATGCTTCAGCCTATGAAAAGATACCTTCATCCGCCTCTATGGTGTCCGTACAATGGCGCGAGTCGGGAGACAGCCTCTTCCCGATGGTCTCCAATGCGTTGCATCTGCCGATGGCCTGCTATGTGATCAAGGATGGAGAAGTGATTTTCACGGGCAGTGACAAGGATTTGCCCGCCTACTATCCTTGGGACAAAGAGAAGTCCTATATCCTGAGGTCCAAAGTGCTTTGGGCGGGTCAGGTCATGGAGTATACGGATATCGTCCGTGTACATAGCAACCGACAACTGTATATCGCGGTGGATGAACCTTCCGTGATTGTCCCTGGAATGAGTTGCGAAATGGAGGTGCAGGTGACCGATGCGGATGGCAAGCCTGTGAAGGGGGCCGATGTGACCGCCTACGCAATCAATGGCCAGTTCAACGAGAAATCACCTATTTGGAATTATCCAAACACCTATCTGGACGTCCCGCAGGTAGATTATTTTAAGACGAGTACGTCGAAAGAGGACACCTACATGAACAGCTCCAAACTGCTTTCCTGGAAAAGAATATCTGCCATCGACTCGATAGAGGCCTATTCCATCCTTTTCCCTAGGCTCGACACCATCCATAGGTATAGCTATTATCCGGAGGATTCACTCACGCAGATTTCGCCTCTCATATGCAGTAGTGGTTATGTCCAGAATATTCATGTCGCATACATTGATGATGTGCCTTGTTTTATCATGTCGGAGGAAACGCCTTTCTCTTTCGCCATCACACCCAATGAATACCATCGCATCAGGCTGAGGACCAGAACGGCGGAATATACCATAGACTCCGTAAAGGTGGAGGCCAACAAACGCACAATCCTGAGTTTCGATGTCAATACCACTTCTCCGCAGGTTAAGCGGGAAAAGAGACGTGACCACCTGACAAAAAAGGAGATGAAGCAACTGAAACCCTACATCATGTTGTTCGAGAGGCCTAAATCTTTTCCTCAAGAAAGATTGGTGAGAAAGAATGGCACACTCCTCCATTTCAACAGAACATATAAAAATAAAAAGGGGTGCGGTAAATGTTATTTTGCGGGACCGATATTGGATTCGGTTCGCTGGATGAGTGACTCTTTCGATGTGAAGACGAAGGTGGACCACAACCTTGTTTATTCTTATGACACAACCAACCATCGATTGGTAACCCGTCCGGTCGAAAAAAAGGATTATCCGCAGTTTCGCTACAGGTCATATTCTAAATCACTGGATGGAGAGTTGCTGACGTTGGAACGTGTGCTGAGAGAGGAAGAGAAGCGGAAGGAGAAGATTGAACCAAAAAAGGAAAGGCGCGTGTACACTTTGCATCGGAATTATCCGCAAGAGAAAGAGTCAGGCAATTGTCTGAGGATTCGATCCGACAAACCGGTTTTTTCTTCCGTCTTGGTTCCGTATGGAGATGGGATGCCTGCAGTGACAGGTGTTCGGCAATTCGATGATATTAAAGCGGGTCTATACCGTGTTTATTTGTTGAACGTGGATACCACATGCTATCGTTTGGACTCCGTAAAAGTGGAGCCAAACAAACGCTCCTTTGTCCGATTCGACACGAAAAAGGATCGCATTATGACTGATTCGTTCGCTTGTCGGTTGATGAGCCATCTCTTCTATACCGAGGATAGTCTTGACCTTGTGGTGGAACGACTGTTCGTATTCCTTTGGACCAACGATCCTATTCCGTCCGCATTGTCTGATTCTATCTCAAAGATATTGGAGGAATTCGGCCCTAGGATGATACAAGATCGCACAGGTGCTGTAGCACAGGTCTCCTCTGCCCACTTAGGGCCTACCGCATCAGTTGAACAAGCTTTGGCTGGTCGTCTCTCAGGTCTTCGAGTCACTGCCGCGAGTGGTCAGCCCGGGGCTGCCTCTGGTGCGACGATCTGGATCAGAGGTCTTCCTTCGTTGTCGGGTAGTTCCGATCCGCTCTATGTGGTGGATGGAAAGCCTATTGTGGAGAATGCTGATAATCCGTTGTCCAAGATTAATCCAGATGACATTCTCTCGATGGAGGTATTGAAGGATGCCGCAGCCACCGCCATATACGGTGCCCGCGCGGCGAATGGTGTGGTTATTATAAAAACGAAACATGGCAGCGACGATTCGCCGGTGACTGAGGAAACGGAGGGCTGCGCCACGCTTCGCACCCACTTCTCCGACCAAGGTTTTTGGCAGCCTGTGTTGACGACCGACAAGGAGGGTAAGGTGCGCTTCCCGGTTACCTTCCCGGATAATATTACCCGTTGGCAGACAATCTATTTGGCGGATGCGCCTGTCAAGAAATATATCGCTAGAGGTTCCGCCGAGGGCTCCATCAAATCCTTCGTTCCGCTCTCCGCCAGGTTATACCTGCCTGAGTTCTTGGTGCGCGGGGATCTCTGTCAGGCCCGTGGCAAGCTGACGAACTACACGAAAGACACGGTGCAGCTGACCAGTTCCTTCTCGGTGAACGACTCTTTGATCTCCACCCATCCGCACCGTTGCGCTACCACGCTGACAGATACCCTCCAGCTGCGTGCCCAGGGAGATTCCCTCTCCGTGGTCTACCAGTTCGTCTCGGAGAACCATTTCAACGACGGGGAGAGACGGAAGGTGAAGATAATGCCGCAGGGCGTCGCTTGTACCGATGGTCGTTTCGCCATCTTGCGGGACACGCTGCGGATGTCACTCCAGTCGGAGAAGGCGGATAGCGTGACCGTCCGGGTGATGAGTACCCAGTCCGATTTGTTGCAGGATGAGGTCTCCATGCTGACAAATTATCCATACGGATGCAACGAGCAAACCACCTCTAAGTTGATTGGTTTCATGACGGCCAATCAGGACCCGAATCTCTCGAAACATCGTCGCAAAACGAACGAGAAGAAGATCGCGGAGCTTGTACAGACATTGAAGGAGAGACAGCTGCCGAATGGACTTTGGGGTTGGTGGGGACCCGATCAATCAAGACGCTGGATCAGCCGTTACATTATAGAAACGCTTCAAAAATATCACATCGACTTCCCGAAGGAAAAAACGCTCAAAACATGTCGTGATTTAATGGATGAAACCCATTCGTCCGCCGACAAACTGTTTGGCTTGGCGATGCTCCATTCATTAGGACAGGAATTGGATTATCAGGCCATGGTGAGCAGGTTGGATTCGGTGAAGGATTTGACGCTCCAGGACAGTCTGGATCTGGCGGAACTCAAGGTGAAATGTGGTTTGCCGATTGATTACGAATGGTTGAACAAGCATCGTGAGGAGACGATGAAGGGATGTGTTTATTATAAGTTTGGCAATGACCGTTCTGTGCATAGCAACAGGATGATGAACACGTTGCAAGTCTATCGTATCCTGCAAGCCGATTCGCTCAAGGATTTCAAGGAGGAACTGCAGAAGATGCGTGACTATTTCTATTACGAGAAAACACTTAGTCCAACCTCCCATTGGCACAACACATACGAGTCGGCCATGATTCTTCGCACCTTGTCGGATGACTTGAAGCAAAGTTTGGGCGAGGAGAAAAAGAAGGTGCGCTTCTCGGACGCCATGCAAGAGGAGATAGACCAATTCCCTTATGAGAGGAAAGTTCCTGCGGATGGTGTGCTCGACATTTCCCAGAATGGCACCTCCCCCGTCTATCTGTCCGTTTCATCCACCTATTGGGATTGTCCTGTCAAGGCGAAGGGGACAGGATTCTCCATCCAAACCAGCTTCTCCGACACTGCTTTGACGGTAAGTCAGCGGGTAAAGATGAAGGTGACAGTGACGGTGGAGAAGGATGCGGATTATGTGCTGATCCATGTGCCTATCCCAGCAGGATGCACCTATGCGAGCAAGGATCGGAGTTGGAAAAACAATGAGGTCTATAGGGAGCACTACAAGGAACACACGAACATCTTCTGCTCGGCCCTGACTCGGGGCGTCTACGAGTTCACGATAGAGCTAACACCTTTCTGCCAAGGCGATTATACCCTTAATCCAGCCAAGGTGGAGCAGATGTACTTCCCTGAATTCAATGCTTGTACGGAGATGAAGAGGGTGAAGATAGGAGGGAATGTTGAATTAATTAAAAAATAAATATATGAGATATTGGTTATCATTCTTACCCATCTTGATCTGTTGCAGCTGTTCTCCAAAAGAGGAAGCGCAAACCAACTCCGTGGAAGAAAGCGATACGCTTGCTGTCGTAGTGGATTCTGTTTGTGGTAGTGGTTCCCAAGTGGAAGGTAAGACTCCCAACCGATATGAAGAAACCTCGATGTTTTTCGAAAGAATAGCATTGCAGGATAAATGTGTTGAGGATTCATTTTCCTTTTCGTTATATGACAAGGATGGAATATTGATAAGAGAGTTGAAATATTTGGGTACTGTTAAATGTTGTCAGACGGAATATGATGTAATACTTGAAAACAATAGATTTGGTTACATGGAGGAATCCTTACATGGTAATCAAAGATTGACTATTTATCGAGATGGTGAAAGGTTGGGAAAGTATTACGGTGGGATGTATAGAGAATTTAATTTCAAAGTGATTGATTGTGGAATAGAAGTGTTGGGAAAATATACTGACACAATTAGCCTTGCGGAAGGAATCCCCAAAGAAGTATTTGTAAGGGATCATATGGATGCAGATGGTCATTTTTTGGGTGATTTCCTTGGTTTTAGGTAATTGTTTTGTGAAAATACAAATGAGAAGATTGGTATACATATTGCTTTCCATCGCTTTTTCTCTGCAGTCCTATGCTGTGGATTTTCATGGGAAACACGTCTATTATACCCTCACGGGAGAGAAGGTGTCACACACAAAAGAAGATAAATAATGGATAAGCTGAAAAGAGAATGAAAAAGTGTTTTTTTATTACAACATCGATTCGCATACTCTTAATCCTAATGGAGGTCGTGCTAAAACACTTTGGTGTGGGGCATGAAGACACGAGGAATTTTTGGGCTGCGGTGTTCATCCTTTGGCTAATCGCACATAGTTTGTGGATGTTGATACTGGTTGGCATATTACGACTTTTTTCTGTTCCTGAGCAATGGAAAAAACGTGTTTTTTTCATCTTTGATGTGATTGTTCCGCCGTTGCTTGTATTAGTGCTAGCATTAGTACTTTATTTAATGGATGCTTTGGGGAAATAAATTGTACTCTAATTGATTCGGAGATGGATATGCGGATAAAAGAGCGAGTTATAGCGAAATATAATCCCAAGTATTATGATGCGAAGGGCGTATATACGAAAGATGAATGGACAGAATTCTCCGACATCGGTAGGGAATTTGAAGGGAAACGCCTATCTCTAGAAGAGTACTTGGTGGTGGAAAACCACTTTATAGCATTCGTTGAAGATTGCCTGGACATCGCGGGATGTCGTTATCTGACAATAGATTGGAGTTGGGAATACGAAAAAAAAGTTTTTAGGGACCGTATTAAAGGCGTTTGTAAATTGGATCCGAATTTTGACGAATCGGAATGTATGACGTTGATCCATGAAGTCGAGGAGAAAAATAGGATCCCGATTCCCATTGCCATGTGTCTATTTAGGCTCATGTTACGTTATGCGTTTAACTTAAGTCTCAGTAATAGGAGAAGAAAGATTAAGTTCTATATGGGTTATGAATACTATCTGCATTTCTTTACATGCATAGAGAGTGAAACCCTAAAAGAGATCGCGGGGAAACATAATTTGTATGTCGTGTGGTGAATGGACTAATCGGAAAAGAAATCAATGACACGGAAACATATGGATAATGGCGTAAGTCTGAATGATGGTGTCTCGGTATCTGGCGAGATAGGAGGACATGCCTATGTGGATCTCGGACTAAAAAGCGGTTTGAAATGGGCCACCTGCAATGTGGGGGCCAGTAAGCCCACCGAATTTGGCGACTATTTCGCATGGGGTGAGACTACCCCCAAGAATGACTACAGCTGGAAAACGTATAAATGGTGTTTGGATAATCATAAAACTCAATCCAAATATTGTACATCGCATAAATACGGGGATGTGGACAATAGGGGCGTACTAGATGATGAAGATGATGTGGCCACCGTAAGATGGGGGAAAGGATGGCGCATGCCTTCCATCGCTGAACTAACCGAATTGTATAAAAATTGCAATTGGGAATTCGTAATAGACTTTAACGGCAGTGGTGTCGCGGGATTGTTGGGAACCAGTAAAAAGAACAATCGAACCATATTTTTCCCTGCGGCGGGATATCGTTGCCTCACTCATTTCGGGAAAGTTGGCGAATACAGTTATATCTGGTCATCTTCGCTTGACAAGAAATATCCTGATGGGGGCTATAGCTTAGGATTTTGGGAATTAGGCGGAAATTTGAAAGGCGATTACCGCATGTATGGACAAAGTGTACGATCTGTTGTGAGACCTTAGATCTGTTTTTGACCATACTGGTACTTCGGTGATTTATGTAAGAGAGAATCGGATTGAGAATCAAGCAAATATAAGCTTTTAAAGATATGCTAAGAAAAATATTGAATGTATTGTTGAATATATTGTTTTATGGTCTGTTAATAATACTTGTTTTGGGGGCAATAATGATGGCGTTAATGCCTGATAATAATATATATGTTGACATTCAAAACCAATGTGTTGTGAGGAAAAATATGTTTAGGTTTGATGCGCAGATATATAGACTGGAAATATACAACAAAGAAAAATCATCTGATTTCTATATACAAGGGTCGTCTGATTGCCTTTCGAAGAGATTCTATTTTGCCGATGTCTATGAAAACATTCATGAAAAGAACAAAGGATATAGATTTAAGGATTCTACAGAAACAACTTTGCTCCCGAATATGGAGTATGAGGTACGTTCAATGTCTAATGGAGATGCGTCCGCTTCGTATTTGCATTTTAAGACAGATTCGGTGGGGAAAGTGATTTGGACAGATAAAACAAAACCGAATTCGAAAGGTGTTAGGTGTTGGTAGGTCGGGTACCCGTTTATTGAGGCGGACCGTATTGGTACATGCCTCTAAAAAAATTTTTAGTTATTTTTTCAGGTGCGCGGAAAGATTGCGTGGCGGCTCGTTTACTTCGCATCGTGAATCCTCCATTCGGGTTGTCGGATGGGACTTTATGATAAATACTTGAGAACCAGTCGTAAACGATTAAAAGCAACAGCGTTTTATGTTTGAAGAATACCAAAATACAAGCGGACAGGTAAGCGGACATGATTATGTGGATCTAGGTCTTCCAAGTGGTAATTTATGGGCGACTTGCAACCTTGGTGCACACAAGCTTCACGAACACGGGGATTACTTTGCATGGGGAGAAACATCTCCTAAGAAGTTGTATGCTAACACAAATTACAAGTTCGGGGAAGAAGGCTCCTATTCAAAATATTGCGCATATAAAGAATCTGGAGTGTTAGACTATAAAATCATACTGGAGGAAATGGATGATGCAGCAAGAACTATTTGGGGGGATTCTTGGTATATGCCAACTCAAGAAGATATGATTGAATTGGTGGATTATTGTGAGTGGTGGCCTGTTGATGATTTTGAAGGAACTGGTGTCGCTGGCATCGTTGGCATATCTAAAGAGAACCTAAACATGATCTTTTTCCCCGTTTCTGGGGTATGTAAAGATGATGAGGCCCCTGATTACCAGTATGCTTTTTATTGGTCTTCTTCTTTATCTACAGAAGTTGAGAACCCTTCAGCCTATGGACTCGATTGTTTTGGGTGGGCACCAAGCGTGGAAACTAATTGTTATCAAGCACGTTGTTATGGCTATCCGATTCGCGCCATTTCAAATCCTCACCCTAAATCATATAGTAAGATCCTTGTTGAAATGAAGGAACGGAAAACAATGGAACAGGTGTATGGACCATGGAAAGGTGAGATTCCGACATGGACAAATGTTGGGATGAGATATTATAATTTATACCATGTGCAGGTGAAAGATTATTCTTTGTCTGATATTTGCTTTTTAATCCGTCAATCTTCAATGCAGGAATACGTGATGCCAGTGGCGATAGATATCTTAAGGGTAAAACCATTCATAACGGTTGATGACGACCCGGGGGATTTGTTAGGTCATGTTCTGGGCTCCGTCGAAGACAAGGGAAATGCCGCTTATTGGGAATCACACGATAGCGAGAAAAAAGAGGTGATGAGAATATTTGAATCGTGCAAAGACAGTATGAAATCATATGGCGTCGATGAAAAGAGTTTTTTGAAGCTGTATGAGGAATTCTGTAAAGGAGAAGCGGAACGGGAGGCGGAACGTGAGCGGGACGAGCAACTTAGTAGAGCTAAAAATCTTATGGAGATGGGGGTGGACGAGAGAACCATTTCCAAAGCGACAGGTCTCACTAGGAAGGAAATAGATAGTCTGTGATTTCCTGATTTAATGCTAAAATATGAGATTTATGGAACGGTTCAAAGTTGTCTTTATAAGAGTGATTCTGGCTATTATGATCTTAAGTCTGAATAGTGGATGTGGTAGTCAAAAGGAATTGTTTCGCAAAAATCAAGTCCAGGGTGTTACGGCTACGGGTAATGAAACTAAAAATGATACGATTGCACTCGTTCAAGGGATAGACTTTGATGTGCCCGAGGTTGGTCGTATTATTCTAAGTGATATGTCCGTTGAAAGAGTAAGGTCAATACAATGCCCCATATTAAAATTAATTGGAACAGATGGACAACAATTAGTTGTTTCCAAAGGCCTCTGTTATGTTTGTTCTGCATTCCCAGATGGTCTCTTTTATCTTTTAGATGAAAGTAATCGAGTCAAAGTAGCAGAAGGGAATAGACTCTATTTGCTTTCGGGTAGACTCAAAATATCAGAAGTTCCTTCTTGGTTGTTGTTCCCAGATGTTAATCAAGAAATTATGAACCATTAAAAGGAAAATAAAAAATTAAAGAATATTAAGGTGGCGAAGAAATCGAATCATATAATGGGGAATGGGTGCCAAAAGAAAATCCGGGCTGGTGGGACAAATTCAAGTATAAAAATGATGATAAAGATAAATATGCCGTTATGAAAAAAAAATACATATATATATTTATTCTTTTGTTTATGATTATGAGTTGTGATCTAAAAAAGGACAAAGGTGTTCCAATGAATTATAGAGAAATACCTGATAGCGTATTAGAAAAATTAGTGATAGAAAAAGGCGACACATCTGCTTATTATGATTTGTTTGTTTCTTATTTAGACTATTCGCCTGAAAAGTTTTTGCCTTATGCTCTAATTATGGCAAATAAATATAATTACCCACAGGCATATTATGATGTCTATGACCGTCTTTGGTATTTATATGAAAATTCTGATTCGTTAGATGTTACCACGAAAAAAATTGCGTTAGAATATTTAGAAAAGGCTGCTCAAAAAGGACATACTCAAGCACGGCAAACATTAGAAGAATATCTTGAACACGAGAGTTCCGTTGCCACTAGATGATTTTGTCATGTATATATATGTATGAAACATATAATTATAACACGAAGATAAAAATGAAGAGAGTAAAACAAAAAATGAAGATTGGCCATAAAATTTTGTTAATCTTATTGGTGATTTTATTTCCCCAGTTGTTGTTTCCCCAAAAAGAAACTATTGGAGAATTATGTTCTGATAATTATAGATACAAGCGAAGTGTAGATAATATTCTTTTGGTTAGTGCTGATTCCATCGGGTTTTCTCATATTCCTAATGTTTTGAATGATTGTTATTATTCTAAATTTGATGGCGATATGGAACACTTGATAAAAGGCATAACCATTGAAAAGAGTTTGCGTTTGCCTTATTCGATGTATATATATACAAAAACTCCAAAATCAGGGTATTTATATGTGAACAGTGTTGTCTCAAATAAATTAACCGAAATGGTTTCTGTGTGCGATAGTGTAAGATATTTTATTAATGGGACAGAAATCATGGATTGTAAAACTGCTCGTATCTTTTTGAAACTAAAAAAGAAAGATGTCAAAGAGATATCTGTAAATCTCCAAGATGGAATATGGCTGGTTGGCGTGTCTACAAAATAATATCATGGCAAAATCACATCAGACAATTCTAAATTTTGTTTAGCAACACTAATATAGTAATAATCAGCAGATTATCAAAACTTTAGCCTATTTTTCTTTACGATGTATTATCGTTTTTTTATACTATATATTTACTTGCGAAACTTGAATAATATACAATATGGATAGAAAAAGACTATTTGAAATGTTCTTAGAAGAATGTAAGGATCATAATGAGTGGTGTGGACAAGGAAATCCTAATGCTCATATTATGATTATCGGTAAAGAACCCTATATGGATTTGAAAACGAAAATATCATTACAAGAGGAATTGCAGAGACAATATGAACGTTGTAAAAGAGGGGACTTTGGAAATGCAAAGCGTGGTAAAAATCCAACTTGGTGCAATTACCAATCGTTGATTGAAAAAGTCTATAAACCAAAAGTGGAATTCAATTCTGGACTGTTTGATTTTGAAAAGTACGCTTTTACTACGGAATTAAGTAGCAAACCTCGTAAGAATAGTAAATATTCTGAGGCAAAACCATTTATACAAGAGAGATTGCGTTTTTTTGAGAAGTCGAAGTTCATACAGGATTTTCCTGTCATAATATTAGCATGTGGAGGTTATATAAAGAACGATGATAAGGTAAGAGAAATAGATAATACATTCCACGTGGAATTTAGTCAGGAATATGGTAAAAAAGAAAGTAAAAATCGTTTCTGGACTCACGTTGATAAAAATGACCCAAGAAGACTTGTCATCCATACAAGACAATTGAGTAATGGAGTTTCGTGTGAAATGATTGATGAAATGGCCACAATTATCAGAGACCATTTAGAGCATTTGAGAAAACTTGGATTAATTTGAAAATAATAGATTATAATATTAAGGAAATTGGGAATGATTCAGGCTATTCGTTACTTAAAGAAGAGCAAATTCATAAAAATGTCTATTTTTATGTTTGTCTTTTCGTTTTGTACCTATTTGCAAAGTTTTGCATCTACGCAAGATTCGATCTTTGTCATTCGAAAAAAAAATATAATAGGACCGTATCTTGAAATTGATTCTGTGACTCATGATTCATTACTTTCATATATAAAAATGGGAAAAGTTTCTTTTGTGTGTATTGAGCCATATAACGAAATTGCAATATTGCTACCCGACGCTTCTAGTAGAGGGCATATCTATCCCGTTCGTACTTATTCTGACTATAGTCCAAAATTAGACGGTCGTCTTCATTGGATGAACGATGTTGAATTGTCGGATATGGGAGAAAACCAGAGCTTGCCTTCAAAAGAAACTGTTGGCCCATATCTTCAACCAGCGACGATAAATATACAAGAAGACGATATCGCATCTTATTTCACAAAAGATTCAATTGTTAGTTTACGTGAGATGTCAATGTCAGATTACGGAAAATATACTTACTCCGAATACAATGTTACTTACACTTATTTTAAAATTAAGGAGGAGGCTAAAAAGAAGTATGAAGATGTGAATTTTTGCAACTACTTAAAAGTTGCTATTATGGGTGATACTTTTTATATAGTTACCTACTTAAAACATAAAACTGTGCCTCCGCAAAAGGCTATACGGCATGGTACTCAAATAATAGGGAAGGATGATTGTATTGAAACAATGAAAGTGAAAGGAAGTCATATTTATAGTCCCCCACAAAAATCAGGTAATGACAAAGGCAGGAAAGAGGATTAATCGGATAATACCGCATGCTTTAAACCCAATTGCTTGGTTCACGAAAAAGTTATATCTATGTTCGGTTGACTAAAAAAGAAAAAACATGTGCATGCCTGGAACTGCGTCGCCCAATATGGACTGTGCGGAGTACGAAGAGAGCCTCAAGGTCTTCTGGGACTTTGGCAATGTCCTGAGAGGAAAGGACGTGCGGAAGGTGAGCGTGAAACCAATCTTCGTAATGCAAAAAATCTCAAGGCGTTGGGAGTGGATGTGGAAACCATTTCTAAAGTGACAGGTCTCACTAGAAAGGGAATAGATAGTCTGTGATAGTGTACTTTAGGCATGGAGGGAATGGAGATATGTACTGTACCCATCCTGCCGGTGGTTATTACGAATTGTATAAGAAGTAAGTATGAAACGTAGAACAGATATGATTATCGATTATTTGAAAAAAATTACAGCTAAAGTTCCAAAATACATTTGGATCCTAATTGCAATATTTGCCTTTGAATGTTATGTCAACATTGTTTCTATTTATATTTTGGGAGAGAGGCATCCTCTTCGTATATATATAGTTCTCCCCTTTTTCGTGACATTTTTTCTATACATTTTTTTTTCTATATTTTTGATTGTCTATTCGGCATTCAGTAAACACAAGACCCACATCCATGCTTTTTACTTAATAATATTGATGTTCCTTGTCTGGTTGTTAGGTGCGCTTATTAGGAACGTTTTCGATTGTATAGATTACCTTTATATGCAATGGATAGGAATTTAGACGACGCCACAGACTAGCGCAGGAAGTTGACCAACAAGATGGTAGTAACGGTGATTTTGAGCTGTTTCGTTTTGCAAGAAACATAGGCTGGCTTGCTTTTTATGTTCTACACAAAACAAAACTACTAAGAGGAAATAGAAAATCTGTGATGGTTGCCCCCAACAAAACCTCTTTTAAAAAGTGATTCTATGCCTAGTTGTTTAAAAATTTGGTTTATTTCCGCTCTCATTCTTATGTGTTCGTGCTCCAATAGGAGTTCATTCACAAATAAGGGAGACTGTCCAATTGTTTTTTTTGACTCTGTAATAGGCAACACGCATGTTACCTTGTGCGACGGATGTGACACCTCACCCTGGTGTTTGAAAATAAATGACAACCACATGGATTACGATTCTTTGTTTGATAAATACGACCTTGGAAAAGTTGATTTGCCTTATTGCTTAGGAAATGGAGGTAACGGTAATGTCCTAATGTATGGCTGTGATCACTGCTTTGTTATCCACGGGGATAGTGTACAGAATTGTATCTTAACGCCTGTGCTTGCTGTGGATACTATAAATTCCAGATTGCTATCCGATAACAGGGCGGATAGTCTGGAAGATAGTCTCGTTTTTATTGTTTATGACATTCAAGACAACTCTACAAGTCGCTTCCGGATCGAAGGAATCAATGATACGTTGTATTATTTTTCAGATTTCTCATCGGAGTTTGTGGATGGTGACTTGCATGTGAAATATCATGACATGGGAGGTTTTTTAATTGACTCTGTTATTGAAATTAAAAGTCTTATAAGAAAATAAATGAGATGTCATATAATGTTGGCTATTTTCGAATTATTCGACCACCCTCTACGAGCTCACCAACCACCTCGGCAACGTGATGGCGGTGATATCGGATGAGGCATCCACCACAGCAGAGCCTACGGTCGTTAGTTTGACGGATTACTATCCGTATGGTATGACGGAGCCGGGAAGAAGTTGGAAATCGGGTGATTATCGCTTCGGATATACGGGACATGAGAAGGAGAGTGACTTGGCGGAAGGTGTTTACACTACTGAGTTCCGTTTGTTGGATACTAGGTTGGGGAAATGGTTGAGTGTGGATCCACTGGCTGAGAAAGCATCTGTTATGAAACTTTCCGAATTAATAAAAACGATAGAAGATTATGGTACAGTTCAAGGCGGTATTTTTAAGAATGATTCTGGTTATTATAATCCTAAGTCTAAATAATGGATGCGGTAATAATATGCCTCAAAAGAATGATCAAGTTGAGAATGTTTCTCAGGAGGAGATGGAGGCTAGCGGTGATTCTTTTACCCTAAAAATGGAAAACCATGAAGAACCATTCTGTGACGAGGATGTTTGTATTCTTTGGCTTAGTGATTCTGTGGTTAGTCGTTTAAAGGGGATGCGGGCACCGGTGTTGAAAATAGAATTTGCGGATGGCATTAAAATTGCCAAAGGAATCTCTGGGGCGTGTTCTGAACCTCCATGCGATTGTGATTATTTCTATTACTATGATTATGATGAACGGGTTGTGCTGTCAGACAGGTATGACAGGTCAGGGAAATATCTCCATCTAATAAAAATCAATGAAAGATCACGCAAGGAACTGGAAGCATGCAAAAATTCTTTTGCATTGAAATTACAAGATTATGAAATCACATATAGTGATGAGTATTCTTATACTCTTACACTAAGTGATTCTGTGGTTAGTTGTTTAAAAAAAATGAGGGTTCCGGTGTTGAAAATAGAATTTGCAGATGGCACTAAAATTGCCAAAGGAATGCTTGTTGTCGCTTCTGGAATCCCATATGGTTGTGACCTTGTCTATTTTTACGATCTCTGTGATGAATGGATAATGGTGGATTCAATGTTTGTTTTACAAAAAAGAGATAGTTTTGGGAAAAAACAATAGAGATTGGTAAGGTATATATAGTACTGCCGAAGCTTAGAATCATTTGCCAACTTAAGGAATACCCCTTAATTAGGCATCCATGAGAAATAACGGTGCTAATATTACAGTGAGGTCTAGTTGTCAAAGAATATTGCACAACATCACCATGCCGCCCCGCACCGCAGGCATCCATGCCAGACCGAAGGAAGACCCCATGCTTTAAACCCAATTGTTTGGTTCACGAAAAATTTGCATCTTTGTTCAGTTGACTAAAAAAGAAAAAACATGTGCATGCCTGGAACAGCGTCACCCAATATGGACCGTGCGGAGTACGAAGAGAGCCTCAAGGTCTTCTGGATCTTCAGCAATGTCCTCTCTACTGCGGAGAGGAAAGGACGTGCAGAAGAACGTGTGGAAGGTGAGCGTGAAACCAATCTTCGTAATGCAAAAAATCTCAAGGCGTTGGGAGTAGATGTAAAAGCTATTTCCAAAGTGACAGGACTCGCTAAAAAGGAAATAGATGGTCTGTAATGTTTTAGAATTCTCCGTCTTTTAAATTAGTATAATACTGGTAATCATTGATGATATTTTTGCTGAAACAACAACAGATTCAGAACGAATTTCCAAATATGGGAAGTTCTATGGCGGAGTGATGTGGATGAGATAAGGAGATTTACTATAAATTTAAAGATATTGTATATTATTAAATGAATCGTATAATTTGTTCTATAATATTATTATTTGCTTGTTCCTGTTCTTGCTGGTCGCAACATTTGAGCGAATTAAATGGACAAGAGTATGTTTTTATAACCATAGAGGGTGAGGTTCCTGCTGACCAAGTCACTCGTACATCTCATGGTGAACTAAAATTTCAACAGGTTGAGAGTGTTACCTCTAAACCCATTGTTAATCCTTAATATTACTAAAAGTATGACAAAACGTTTTTTTTTCATTTTATCTTTGATAATAGGTTTTGCTTCTCCTGTATATTCAGGAAGCAAACTTAAATTCACATATGAGAATATACCCATTCTGCGAATTGTTTCAATATCAGGTTATGCATTCCCTCTCGTTGTGTATAATGAAGGTGAAAAGGATGGCGTGTACAGAATAGAAATCAATAATGATTCCTGTATTGGCATTTTGATAGAAGAGGCTAATTTGCTAGAAAGAGATACTACTATAAAGAAAGGATTAGATGTTGAAATGCAATTAATCCTTGCAAAGGATGGATATGGCTATGATATATTAAATTTCTGTAGATATGTCGATGATAGTTTTGGTGTTGAATTAAATGGGAAGCCGATGCGGCAGAGTACCAAATGGAGTTTGTTTGTAAAGTGTTTGATAGATTATCATCAAAAATATAAGGAGATTACGCATCAATCTCTAAATGAGATATTGCGTAAGTGTGGGATGATAAAGTGATGTGAAAAAGTTTTCGGAAAAAGTAAGAGATGTATATACGAAAAATGGTAACCATAGTGATTGGGAAAAGAAGTATGAGATTAAATTAGATTATATGTATAGTCTCGCAAAAAAATTTATAATGATAAAAAAAATAATAGTATAAAAAATGAGATATTATGTCTATATTATTATATTTCTGTTGACTACGGCTTCTTGTTGTGAAAGAGGCAGTGGCTTTTATGTGAAAGATAATTGTATATATTCATATCCTGATAATCAATGTGTTAAACAATTTGATTTTCAGACATATAGTTACGTGATAAGAGGTGATAGTTTGATTATAAACGAGTTTTACCCATTCCCTATGGAGGATATAAATAACGACAATTGTTTTTTCAGAAGTTGGCTTTATGAGAAAGAGTGTAATCGAATTGTCGAGTACGATAACATCAGTCCATTCCGTTCTTTTTTTAACGGTGAAGCTGATCTTTTCGTTAATATTACAATCAGGAGTTTGAATGGAGACTCTATCTTGTATGACAAGATTATTTCTTACGATATTTGCGTGTTGTTTCGAAATCTATTGGAACCATATTGTAATTATTATAATGAGCCAGATGTTGATAATATCATAAATGAACAGGATTCGCTCGGAATAGATTCCCTAATAAGGGAAGGACTTGTTTCTTTTGACAATTCTAGTCGTGTGTCAGTAACTGATTCAATAAAGAAACATCCATCTTGCATGAAATCACACGGATTTTTTAATTATATTACGATTGTTATATATGACAACCAGGGCGATACACTGACTGTCACTGATTATTCTTTAGAACTGCCAACTGGGGTTGTATGGGTTATGAGAAAGGAAGATAATTATTTAAGGTTGTATGATTATAAATGCGAAATTTTTGATTGGGTTAGGAATTCGATTGATTCGACGTGTGAAATGTATTCTTATTTAAACAAAACTTGGACAATGATACTTCAATATGAGACACTGCATCAGGATGTTAAAGTTCGTGATTTTTATTGGCTCGAATAATGTGTAACATCGGTATTCTGTTGAAATTAGACGGGTTAATCGAACTCTATCAAGAATATTCCTATAATACTATCTGTTTTTAGTGCCATTTGCCTATTTGAGAAAATTCTCTTAATTTAACAATTCAGCTTATGGATGTTGATATCGGTTGGCATATTACACTTGTTTGGTGTTCGGGGAAAGCGGAAGAAACAAGTTTTTTATTTTTGATGTGATTGTTCCCCTGACATTCGTAATATTTATAATATATATAATTATTGTTTTATCACCATGGTTACATTAAACGTTTCATTCGGCATTTATGTTTTCCATCCCATAGGATGGGCTTTCATGACCTTCGTCATCTTATGCGAGGCGTTCATCCTATCCAAGTACCTCACACACAAGCGATACGACAAAAAGATATACCTGACGGAACTGCTGAGCAACATGGTCAGCGGCATCGCAGGCATCGTCACCACGTTGCACCTCAACGGAGGGTGGTGGCTGGTCATGTGGTTCCCTTGGGTAACTTCGCACGAGGTGAATGTGCGGGAGCACAAAGAACTGTTTTGGCTCATCATCTACTATGTGGTCGCCTTTATCCTCTCCCTCCTCATCGAATGGGGCATCAACCACCTCTGCCTAAGGAAGCGGTACGAGTCCCAAGCCATCTTCAGGGGAACATTGCTCGCAAACATCGTAACCTATGCGATAGGCGCCATCCTATTGACGTTGTTGATTCTCTAGGCAAACGTCAGGGCAAAAAAAAACCCTTGATCGCTCAAGGGTTTTTAAGTTCGCATTGTTGCCTTACTAGGATTCGAACCCAGACAAGCAGTGCCAGAAACTGATGTGCTACCATTACACCATAAGGCAATGCCTTTATCGACCGCGAATATACTACATTTCCCTATTATGCCAAAGCATAAACGCATTTTTTTCAAAAAAAGATTCGTAGAGGGGGTAGGGCGGGGCAGGTGTCTCCTGCCGATGGTCTAATACTCCACCTTGTCCGTTTTCTCCGTCCAGGCGCGGAATGTCTCCAAAGCTTCGTCGCGCAGTATCTGTTCTCTTGGCATGGAACGTTTGCCGGCGGGTTTGTCCAGCTCGTCGTATATGAACTGGTCGTCGAAGCCTATGGCCTTGGCGTCCTCCTTTTGGTTCGCGTAGTAGTAGCGATCGATATGCGCCCAATACATGGCCGAGAGGCACATCGGGCAAGGTTCGCAGGAGGCGTACAGTTCGCAGCCTGAGAGATCGAACGTCTTCAGTTTTTTGCACGCCTTGCGGATCGCCATCACCTCCGCATGGGCTGTTGGGTCATTCCCCTTCGTCACTTGGTTGTTGGAGGAAGCGATGATTTCGCCATCCTTCACGATGACCGCTCCGAAGGGGCCACCGCCTGTCTCTACGCTTTTGCGGGAAATGGCGATCGCCTTCCGCATGAATTTCAGTTTTTCCTTTTCCATCATCAATCCTCCTCGTCGTCTTTGTCTTTGGATGAAGGCTGGGCGATAATCGGGGAGGAATCCTTGTACATGCCCTTCTTGGCGTTCTCGCAGATGGTCGAGAGGGATTCGATGGTGTACTCCACATCCTTCATGGTGTGTTGTGTCGTAGGGATCAGGCGAACCATCACCTTTCCCTGTTCGATATACGGGTATATCAGGTTCACGCAGAAGATGCCGAACTCCTCACGCATGTGCATCATGGTGTGGATTGCCTCCTGTATGTTCTCCACGTTCAAATAGACCGGCGTGACGGGCGATTGCGTGTTGCCGATGTCGAGGCCGTTCTTACGCAGGCCCTTCTGCAGGGCTTGGGTGATCTCCCATAAGTTTTTCCTCAGTTCGGGGTGCTTCACCAAGTAGTCCAGACGTGCGATGGCGCTGGCAGTGATAGCGGAAGGAAGTGCCTCCGAGAAGGTTTGGGAGCGCATGTTGTAGCGCAGGAAGTTGATCACATCCTCGCTTCCGGCGACGAATCCGCCCGATATGCTCAGCGCCTTGCCCAATGTTCCGACGAGCAGGTCTACCTTGTCGAGCACGTTGAAGTGGTCCGCCACGCCTATACCGTTCGGTCCAACCGTGCCAAAGCCGTGCGCGTCCTCGACCACCAGCATGAAGTCATATTTCTCCTTCAGGGCGGCAATCTTGTCCAACGGGGAGAACTCTCCCGTGACACCGATCACACCCTCCGTGACCAGTAGTACGCCGCCACCGGACTCTTTAGCCACCTCGGCGGCTTTTTTCAGTTGGGTTTCGATGACCTCAATGTCGTTCTTATGGTAGGCGAAGCGGTGGCTCAGCTGCAGGCGAATGCCGTCATGAATGCTTGAATGGGCCTCCGAGTTATAGACAATCACATCATTCCGGCCACAAAGGCTGTCGATGACGGAGATCATGCCCTGATAGAAGGAGTTCAGCACGAAGGCGTCCTCCTTTTTCACGAAATCAGCTATCCGTTCCTCCAACTCCTCGTGCAGGAAGGTGTTGCCCGTCATGAGGCGGGAACCCATCGGGTGGGACAGCCCATATTGGGAGACCCAACCCACCTCCTTCTCGCGAATTTCCGGGTTAGAAGCCAATCCGAAATAATTATTGATACCCCAGTTCAGGACCTCCTTGCCGCGGAAGGTCATCTTGGGACCGATCTCGCCTTCCAGTTTCGGGAACATGAAGTAGCCGTAAGCTTGCTTGCTCCATTGCCCCAACGCACCTGGATTCGCCACAATTCTATCTAAGATATTCATTGTAATATTTTTATTCAAACAAAATCATTTCAGGGATTTCCTCTCCCTCCGTCTTCGGGCGGTCATCCGCCTTGGAACAGGTGTATTTATCCGTCACGATAAATTGTTCGGTGCGGGAGTATCCCAATGACTCATCCTTGTAAACCTTGTTCATGTATGTTCCCCAAACCGGCAAAGCCGTGGCGGAACCTTGTCCGTTCTTTATGTTGTCGAAGTGGATGTCACGATCCTCCCCGCCGACCCAAACGCCTGTGATCAGATTCGGTACGAAGCCCATGAACCATCCGTCCGAGTTGTTCTGAGTCGTGCCTGTCTTGCCGGCGACTGGTGTTTCCCAGCCCACGCAGTAGTCATAACGTCTTGTCCTCAGACGAAGACCCGTACCACCGTTCATGACGCCCTGCAGCATCGAAATCATCTTGTAGGCGGTCTGCTCGCTGAATACCTCGTTCATGCGAGGGATGAAGGTGGAGATCACATTGCCTTGGTTGTCTTCGATTCGGGTCACGAACATCGGTTCCGTACGTATACCCTTGTTCGCGAAGGCGGTGTATGCGGAGGTCATCTCGCAGACGGAGACATCCGCGATACCCAAGCATAGCGAAGGCACTGGGTCGATATGGTTCTTCAATCCGAATGAATGCAATAGCTTGACAAAGCTCTCTGGACCCAATTGCTTGATCAAATAGGCGGAAGTCCAGTTGTTGGAAGTCTGCAGACCTCTGCGGATGGTGATCATCTTGCCTATCTCCTTCTTACCCTCTTCTCCGTAAGGGACGTTGCGAGGCTCCCAGATTTCGCCCGAAGGCAGCAACACCTGAGGCTGTACGTTCGGAACGGAGTCGCAAGGCGTATGTCCCTCCTCCATCGCTAACGAATAGAGGAACGGCTTGATGGTGGAACCTACTTGTCGACGTCCTACGCACGCCATGTCGTATTGGAAGTAGTTGTAGTCGATGCCGCCGACGTAGGCCTTCACATGCCCGTTGAATGGATCGATGGACATCAAAGCGGAACGCAGGAAGGACTTTGCGTAACGGATCGAGTCCATCGGCGTCAGTATTGTATCCTTGCTGCCCTTCTCCCAATCGAAGACGCGCATGGAGACTTTGGCTGTGTCGAAGTAGGCCTTGATGTCCGCACTCTTCATCTTTTGGTCATACTTCATGGCACGGTACCTCTCCGAGGCTCGCATGGCCTTCACTAAGATGGAGTCCACCTGCGCCTGTGTGGATTTGTTGGAGAATGGAGCTTTCTTATGTTTCCCGTTAAACTTCTCCTTGTGGAAAATAGGTTGGAGGTATCCACCCACATACTCCTTGATAGCCTCCTCCGCATATTGTTGCATCCTTGAATCAAGGGTCGTATAGATCTTCAGACCATCCGTATAGAGGTCATACGGGGTGCCATCGGGCTTCAAGTTCTTGTTGCACCATCCGTAGAGAGGGTTGGTCTCCCACGCCAGAGAGTCCTCGTAATATTTTTGGTGCATCCACTTCGGATATTTCGTGTAATCAGGGCGCGGAGCTGTCATGATGGTCCTCAGGTATTCACGGAAGTAAGGGGCAAGACCTTGCTTATGGTCCACGTTCTGGAATTTCAGTTGGACATCCAATTGCGAGAGCGAGTCACACTCCGCCTGGGAGAGTTTGCCGTACTTGGCCATCTGGGAGAGGACGATGTTGCGTCTGTTTTTGCATCTCTCGTTAAATCTCCTAGGATTGTATCTCGCAGGGTTCTGCAACATGCCGACAAAGACAGCGGCTTCCTCCTTGGTCAACTGATTAGGCTGTTTGCTAAAATAAATCTGGGAGGCGGACTTAATGCCCACAGCATTGTTCACGAAGTCGAACTTGTTCAGGTACATGGTGATGATCTCCTCCTTCGTGTAATATTTCTCCAACTTGGCGGACACGACCCACTCCGTCAGTTTCTGTTTCGCTCGTTCAAGACCCGTCTTAGGTTTTTTTGTGAACAAAAGCTTCGCCAATTGTTGGGAGATCGTACTACCACCTCCCGCATCCTTATGCATCACGAGGGTCTTGATAATCACACGGAACAAGGCATCCCCATCTATGCCGGAGTGTTTGTAATAACGGGCGTCCTCTGTGGAGATCAACGCATCGACGAGGTAAGGAGGCAACTCCGAGTATGGGGTATACAATCTATTCTCACCTTGTTGGAAATAACGTCCGAGGACCTTCATGTCGCATGAATAGATTTCCGTGGCGAACTTGCTCTTAGGGTTCAACAACTCCTCGACAGGCGGCAAGTAACCAATCTTGCCATCCGCGATCATGTCGAAGACTTTATAGACAGTGAATATGCCAGCAAAGAAAAGCACCCATAAGGCGATCAGGATCTTCTTCCCGATGCTTAGCTTTCCTTTCTTTTTAGTTTCCTTTTCCGTACCCATATTTGAATATTTATATCATTAGCAAATGTAACAATAAAACCTTAAAAAGAGTCTCTTCAAAGTGGAGAATCGAATCACTCGACCCTCATGATTTTCGCGCCGATAGCATTCAGACGGCCATCGATATCCTCATAACCACGGTCGATTTGCTCGATGTTGCTGATGGTGCTTGTGCCGTGGGCACTCATGGCGGCGATCAGCAGGGCGATGCCGGCTCGGATATCCGGGGAGCTCATCTTCGAAGCCCTAAGCGGCGTCTCATTCCCTAAACCGATGACCGTGGCGCGGTGTGGGTCGCACAAGATGATTTGGGCCCCCATGTCGATCAGCTTGTCAACGAAGAAGAGCCTGCTCTCGAACATCTTCTGATGGATCAGTACGCTTCCCTTCGCTTGGGTGGCCACCACGAGGAATACGCTCAGCAAGTCTGGGGTTAGTCCCGGCCACGGTGCGTCCGCGAATGTCATGATGGAACCATCGATGAATGTGTCGATCGAATAATGTTCCTGTTTAGGGATAAATATATCGTCCCCCCTGCGCTCCAAGGCGATTCCAAGCCTGCGGAAGCAGTCGGGGATGAGTCCGAGTTGGTCATAACAAACATCCTTGATGGTCAGTTCGGAGTGAGTCATGGCGGCCATGCCGATGAAACTACCGATCTCGATCATGTCAGGAAGGATCAGGTGGTCGCAGCCCGACAGGGACTCCACGCCCTCGATTGTCAGCAGGTTCGAGCCGATGCCGGATATGTGGGCACCCATTTTGTTCAACATCTTGCAGAGTTGCTGGATGTAGGGTTCGCACGCCGCATTGTAGATGGTCGTGACCCCTTTCGCGAGGACGGAAGCCATGACGATATTAGCCGTACCCGTGACGGAGGCCTCGTCGAGGAGCATGTATGCGCCCGTGAGCTGTTTAGCGGAGACGCAGTACAGCTTGCGGTCGTCGTCGTATTCGAAGTCAGCCCCGAGCTTCTGTATGCCCAGGAAGTGCGTGTCGAGGCGTCGTCTGCCTATCTTGTCGCCACCCGGTTTAGGGATGATGGCCTTGCCGAAACGGGAGACCAGCGGACCCGCCAACATGACGGAACCACGCAGGGCGGCGCATTTCCTGTAGAAATCAGCCGTCTCCATATAATCCAAGTTGACATTGTCCGCTTGGAAAGAGTAGCAACCCTTCTTGATGAGGTTGACCTTCACACCCATATCCTTCAGCAAGGAGATCAGATTGTTCACGTCCAGGATGTCCGGGATATTGGAGATCGTCACTTTACCCGAGGTGAGCAAAATGGCACAGATGACCTCCAACGCCTCGTTCTTGGCGCCTTGCGGAATAATCTCACCGCACAAGGGATGACCGCCTTCAATCAAAAACTTCGCCATAGCAAGTCACTTTAGACATTCTCACTTTTTCTTTTTCTTCTTAGAGGAGGCTTGAACCTGAGTCGCCAGCAAGTCCTTACAATCCTCCAGCACCACATCGTCGGAGGAGAGGCGGAGATCCCCTTTCGAGAGGTTCCGCAGGTCGTCGAATATCTTCTGGTCAGCCACACCATCCTTGTTGTAAAGGATGTAGCATTTCTTCATATAGTTGGCGATGTATACGGAGAGTTCCTTTTTCTCCTCCGGGTCGGTCAATTCCACAGCCTTGTCGATCATGCCCTGCACCAGTTTCCCGTAATGTCTGTATCTGATGCTTTGTGGGGAGGAATATGGCACTCTGTCCGGACAGATGTTGAGGGTCTCTTTCTTAACCACTTCATATGGGTAATCGATGTCGAGCTTGAAGTCGGACATGATCGCGAGATGGTCCCATAACAAGTGTTTGAATTCAGATAAGTCCCTCAATTGGGGGAATAGGTTTCCCATCGTGGCGATGATGGAATAGGCGCAGTTCGTGCGCTCCTCGCGGTCTTCAATGGTCAAACAATAATCCACCATGTTCTGTATATTCCTGCCGTATTCCGGCAACGCAAGGCGTTTCATTTTGGTGTTATATATCATACTTAAAAGTCATTACATTCATTTACACTGATATGAAGCCGAAACCGCCGGCCTCATCGGTCAAGGAAACGACCAATCCATGCAAAGGTACAATTTTTTTATTAATAGAGGAATTTTTCAGGCAATATTAAAATTATTAGGCCCGATTTTATTAACTTTGTGAAAGAAAAAACTAAAGTAACGAACGATGATCCACAAACAGGGGAAGATACTGTCACGGGTGTTTGCGGCGGTCGTTTTTGTCGCCTTGCTGATGCCCTCCGCATGTCAAAAGGAGGTTGAGTACCAAACCTTGTCGGGGGAGGTGCACGGCACCTACTATAAGATCACATATTCGGCGGACTCCGGATTGATCAATCCGCAGGACTTGACGGACTGCTTCCGGACGTTCGAGCTATCCCTCTCCACTTTCCAGAAAAACTCGGTGATCTCCCGCATCAATAGAAATGAGGCGGACGTGGTGCCCGACTCCCTCTTCCTCACGGTCTTCAACCGCGGGTTGGAGATCTCCCGCCTGACGGATGGAGCGTTCGACATGACTGTGGCCCCGCTTGTGAACCTCTGGGGATTCGGCTTCAAAAAGAGCGAAAACGTGACCGACGAGCATGTGCGGGAAATCATGCGCCACGTCGGCTACGATAAGATCTGGCTGGAGAACGGACGCATCGTGAAGTCTGACACCGCTGTGATGCTGGATGCGGCTGCCATCGCCAAGGGATATTCCTGCGATATCGTGGCCAACTTCCTCGCCGGGAAGGGCTGCAAGAACTATATGGTGGAGATCGGAGGCGAAATCGTGACCCACGGCTTGAACCCGAAAGGAGAGCCTTGGCGCATCGGCATCACCCAACCGACGGATGACAATGCGGTGGATAACCCTACGCTCCAAGCGAAGGTCTCCCTGGGGGATATCGGCACCGCCACTTCGGGCAACTACCGCCAATTCTACTACAAGGACGGGAAACGATACTCCCACACCATCAACCCGCACACGGGATACCCTGTGGAACATAACCTACTGAGTGCGACCGTGTTCGCCTCGGACTGCATGACGGCTGACGCATTGGCCACCGCCTTCATGGTGATGGGCCTCGACAAGGCCTGCGCATTCGTCGAGAACCAGACTCTGCCCGTCACAGCCTATTTCATCTATACGGACGAGGAAGACTATGTGCGGACGAAGACGGTGGGACCGGGTAGTGAACAAATCAATCTTGTCGAAATGCAATAGCGTGCCATGTGTAAAAGAGCCTTCTTGTCGATAATGATTCTTTTTCTTGCCCACCTCCTCGGGTATGGGCAGATGGGCATACGTATTTCGAATTACACGACGGAGACGGGACTCTCCCAGAACGATGTCACCAGCCTTGTCAAAGGGGAGTCTGGTTTCATCTGGGCGACCACCCTGGACGGACTTAGCCGATTCGACGGTTATGACTTTAAGAACTTCAAAGCGGACTCCAAGGATCTCTCACGAAGCATCAGCAACCAGTTCATCGATATCAAACAAGACCAGTTCCACCATCTGTGGATCCTCAACGACATCGGACAAGTGCTGCGTTTCGACCCGAGGAAGGAGACCTTCTCTCTATATCCTTCCGCCGACAGCAACAAGGGAGATAACTACTTCTCCGCCTCCGAAATCGTTCAGTTATCCCCCACGGAACTATGGATCCTCAGCTCGAACGAGAACGGGGCCTTGCAGATCATAGTGGACTCCACCCAGGCGGCGCATATCATCCATGTGGGAGGCTTGGAGGACGACAACCACTGCGCCAAGGTGAACAGTGTCTTCATGGAAAGGAATGGTCAGAAATGGTTGCTGACGAAACATGGGGCGGCCACCATCTCCCAACAGGACACCACCATCTCCCTGAATTACATCTCTTTGCCGGATAGTCTCTCCGCTTTCCAAATGATCGAGACGGACCAGGAACTGCTCATCGCGGCTTCCCAAGGCAAGGTTATCCTATACGATAAGACAAAGAAAAGATTCTCCACCATCGCATTGGAGAATCCTAGCGTGGATATCATCCATATCTTCCTGCTCGACGGCTCCCATTTCTGCACGGTCAGCAGCGGATTGAACATTCAGGTGGTCGATCTGAAGGATTGGTCCATCAAAGGGAAACGTGCCATGGAGGGGGCCATCGAAAAGATTTGGCAGGAGAAGAAGAGCGTTTTCATCAAGCAAAAGGGTAAGAACACTCTCTACAAAATCGATGCGCACACACTGGATATACAGGAGGCCTCCTCTCGTTCCCTGCCAAGTTCCGTCACCTTATGCGACACGATGGGGGTGACATGGAGCGCTGAGCCCAACGCGGGCATCAGGAAAGCGGTGGACTTCGATACCCCGACGTGGAAAGACATCAACGCCGCCGAGCGTCCGTTCTACCATACGAACGTGTTCAGCGAGGCGAAAACACTCTTCGAGGATGATTCCAGAAGACTATGGGTGGCCACGGAAGACGGGGTGCTGCGCCTCTATGATGCGTGGGACAAGCTCATCGGATACGTGAACGTGCGGGGGGATGTCGTCAGCGAAAAGGCGTACTTCGGCAATATATCCGCCATCCACCAAGGCAGAAGGGGGAATTTCTGGGTCGCGACGGACCAATTCCTCCTCGAAATGACGGAGCAGGGGAAGAATCGATTCTCCATCAAGAAATGCCAGGCGACGGAGCCGGAGTTCCAACCACTGTCCCATTACTTCGCTAACATATTGGAGGACTCCAAAGGACACCTTTGGTTGGCTTCCCCGGAAGGAGGCCTACACCTGCTGCTACAGACGGAGGAGGGCTACCGATTCATCCATAAGGAGAACGCCCTCAAGTTCAACTACCCTCCGACCGTGGAGAAGTCCCACTCCCTCATGGAGGACAAGAACGGCAATGTGTGGCTGGGCTCCAGCGAGGGCCTTACCATCTTCTCCTCCGACTTCGAGAAACCGGAAGAGATCAGATTCTTCTTCTATAACACGGAGAACACCAACCTGCCCAATAGTTGCATCTATGATATCTTCCAGAACGAGAAGGGGAATATCTGGCTGGCCTCTTTCGGAGGAGGACTCTTCCGCCTGAAAAGCGAATTCATACTCTTCCAAACGCCTGAGTTCGAGCCGTTCAACCGCAGCAATAACCGCTTCCCTTCCGACTTGCTCTACAACATCGTGGATGATGCGCAAGACAACCTGTGGATCCTGACGGAGGAGGCTATCATCAAATTCGATACGGAAAAGCAGACCACGGAGTCCTTCGCCCAGTTCCAAGGCTTCCGTTGCTCCGACATCGCGGGAGGGAAAATCGTGAGGAGACACTCCGGACTCATCTCCACCGCCACCAATTCGGGCTATATGTACTTCAACCCGCAGTCAATCAAAACGGTGGATTATATGCCGGATATCGTATTCACCCGTTTCCTCCTCTTCAACAAGGAACAGAACATCCAGGAGCCGAACTCTGTCGTGCAGATATCCGCCGATTACCTGGAGAAGATCACCTTGAAGCATAACCAGTCTGTCTTCTCCATCGGCTATGCCGCACTCGACTACAGATATTCGGAGCATATCCAATACGCTTACATGCTCAAACCGTTCGAGAATGAATGGAACTACGTGGGCAACCAGCGGCTCGCCACTTACACGAACCTGCCTAAGGGAGAATATACCTTCCTCGTCAAGTCAACCAACAGCGAGGGCATCTGGTACGACAACATCCGTGAGATGAAGATCGTGGTGCTCCCTTCCTTCTGGGAAACGGGTTGGGCCTATTTGATCTATGCGTTAATCGTTGCCCTGATCATCCTTGCCTCTGCATCCGTCTACCGCTCCAAGACCAAGATGAAGATGGAACAGGAGATATCAGACTCCAAACTGCAGTTCTTCACGGATATCTCCCACGAATTGCGCACACCGCTCACACTCATCAACGGACCATTGGAAAATGTGTTGGAGAATGGGACGCTCCGCCCTGAAGACAGAGACCAATTGGAGGTTGTCAGAACCAACACGAACAGAATGCTCCGAATGATGAACCAGATCATGGATTTCCGGAAGATCCAGAGCAATAAGATGCGGCTACGGGTGGAACAGACCCGCTTGGGCGAATTCATCGCATCCTGCAGCTCTACCTTCCTCAAATTGGCGGGTAACCGGCAAATCACTTTCACCGTCAATGACGAGACCAATGGGGCCACTTTCTGGGTGGACAGGGATAAGATAGACACCATCATCTTCAACCTGCTGTCGAACGCGTTCAAGTTCACACCTGACGGGAAAGCGGTCTCCGTGCGTACCTACTTGGACAACGGAGAGGGCGTCATCGAGGTGGCTGACAAAGGTTGCGGAATGCCGAAGGATAAGCTCTCCATCATCTTCGAACGATACACCACGTTGCAGAACTTCTCCCTTACCAAGCAGAGCGGAACGGGCATCGGACTCTCCCTCGTCAAGGAGATTGTGGACCTCCACAAGGCTAGCGTGAGCGTGGAGAGCGAACCGAACGTGGGTACCACCTTCTCTATCCGCTTGAAACCAGGTGTGGACCATTTCGATAACACGGTGGACATTGTCATCAATGACGAGACCAAGGGCACACCGCATGCCGCTGAAACGGATTCGAAAGGGAACGCACTCGATGCGGGTATGCATGAACAGCCTAAACTGTTGATCGTGGAGGATAATGAACAACTCAGGGAATTCCTGCGTTCCGTATTAGGGAAACGCTTCCTCATTGTTGAGGCCGCGAACGGAGAGCAGGGTCTGGAAGCCGCGCAAAGGGAGTTGCCGGACTTCATCCTCACCGACATCATGATGCCTGTGATGGATGGTATGGAGATGGTGAGGAAAATCAGGGAGAACGAGCAAACCTCCCATATCCCTATCATCCTATTGACCGCTAAAACGGACATGCAGAGCAAGATAGAGTGCCTGAAGATCGGTGCGAACGATTATATCACCAAACCGTTCAGCATGGCGTATCTGGAGGCTAGGATAGACAATATCCTTTCGGAGAGGGAGAAGTGGCAGGAGAAATATAAAAACAACCTGATAGGCAATAGGTTAACAGTCGATGACGGGGCAAAGGACGATGCGAAAAACGATGCGAACACCGCCACAGAGCAGGAAGAACCGCTCGCTCCGAAGGACGACGCCTTCATGCGCTCCATCGTGGATATCATCAACAAAAACATGGACAACAGCGACTTCTCCGTGGACGACCTGCAGAACGAGCTTAAGATAGGCAAGTGGAACCTCACATCCAAGGTCAAGGCGCTCGTAGGCCTCACACCGATGGAGTTCATCCGCGAGACTCGCCTCTCCCATGCGGCGGACCTGATCGACAACAGCGACTACAACATGACGCAGATCACCTACATGATCGGCATGTCCGACTCGCGCTACTTCAGCCGTTGCTTCAAACAGAAATATGGGGTTACCCCAACAGAATATAAGAACCGTAAAAAATAAAAAAGATTATGAACGTATATGATTTTGTCTCATTCGGAGGCTTCTTGCTGATCATCTCCTTCCTACTAGCCTTAGACCTTGGCGTATTCCATAAAGATGATCATGTTGTTTCATTCAAGGAATCCATGACGTGGACCTGCGTTTGGGTGGCGGTCGCCATGCTCTTCGGCGGACTCATCTACTTCTTCGGAGAATACATCCATGGTGTGGACTCGCTCGAAAGGCTCACCGAACTTAACCTTTCGCACGGACACGGACTGAAGATAGACCCGCAGCAAGGCTTGGATGTGAACCTGCACCTCTACCGGAAGGCGCTCACGCTGGAATATTTCTCAGGCTATGTGATCGAGGAGATGCTCTCCGTGGATAACATCTTCGTGATGATCATGATCTTCATGAGCTTCGGTGTCGAGAAGAAATATTACCACAGGGTGCTGTTCTGGGGAATCATCGGAGCCATCGTTCTGCGTTTCTCCTTCATATTCCTCTGCTCCGCCCTTATCCAACGCTTCACGTGGGTGCTCGCTGTCTTTGGTGGTCTGCTCATCTTCTCCGGTCTGAAAATGCTTGTGGAAAAAGAGAAGGAGGAGAAGATCGATACGGAGAACCATCCTATCGTCAAGTTCGCCGCCAGACATTTCAGGTTGGACAAGGCCTACAAGGGACATGACTTTTTCGTGCGCAATGGGGGAAAACTCTTCATCACGACCCTTTTCCTCGTGCTCTTGGTCATCGAGTTCTCCGACATCCTCTTTGCGGTGGACTCCATCCCTGCCATCTTCTCCGTCACGAGGGATCCTTACATTGTCTTCTTCTCGAACATCTTCGCCATCATGGGGCTTCGTTCCCTCTTCTTCATGCTTAGCAATGTGATGAATATGTTCTGCAGGCTGAAGACTGGCTTGGGTGTGCTGCTGTCGTTCATCGGTGTTAAGATGTTGCTCAACACATTCTTTGGAATAGAGATTGGTCCGGGCGCATCCCTGTTGGTCATTTTAGGCATACTGGCGCTCAGTATCGTCGCTTCCTTGCTTTTCCCTGTCAAGGATGCGAAGAAGGTGGAAGAGTAATCTTTTGAGAGATATAAAAAGGGAAGCCCTATCGCCGAATCATCGAGCAATAGGGCTTCCCCTGTTTTGTGAGGGAGTCCGCCAATTATATGAACTCCTCGCCGATCTTCACTTTCGTGTCGTTCACGAACTGTCTGATGTGCTGTTCCTCTTCCTTCTTGCAGATCAGAAGGGCCTTGTCAGCCTCAGCGACGATGTAGCCTTCCAATCCTTGGATCACGGCTAATTTCCCTTCAGGAAGCGCTACGACGTTGTCCTTGCTGTCGTAGAAGAGCGTCTTGCATTTCAATGTGACGTTCTTGTCCGCATCCTTGTCCGAATGCTCGTACACGGAACCCCATGTGCCGAGGTCTGACCAGCCGAAGTTGGCGGCCAATACATGCACGTTCTTAGCCTTCTCGAGGATCGCGTAGTCGATGGAGATATTGGTGCAGGATTGGTAAATGCTATCGATGAAAGACTGTTCCTTGTCTGTGCCATAGAATGAGGCACCACCTTCGAACTTACGGTTCATTTCGTTCAAATAGAGGTCAAACGCCTCGATGATCGTGTTCACGTTCCAGAGGAACATACCCGAGTTCCAGAAGAAATCGCCACTTTCCAGGAATATCTTAGCCAATTCAATGTTTGGCTTTTCTGTGAACGTCTTTACTTTTAGAATGTTACGGTCTGAAGTGAGGTCCGCCACCTGGATGTATCCATAGCCTGTTTCGGGTCTGCTCGGTTTGATGCCCAACGTTAGGATGTCGTTGTGGTCTCTGGTGTATTCCAGTCCGTTCAGGATTGTCTGCACGAATTCGTCCTCCTTTAGGATCAGATGGTCGGAAGGGGATACTACGATGTTCGCATTCGGGTTCTCCGCCTTGATACGGTGCATCGCATAGGCGATACAAGGTGCGGTGTTTCTGCGTGCAGGTTCCAGCAATACTTGGTTCGCCTTCAGGTCTGGTAATTGTTCCAAGACAAGGTCTTTGTATTGGTTACTGGACGCTATGAATATCTGTTCTTTAGGAACCACCTTCAAAAAACGGTCGTATGTCATTTGAAGCAATGAACGTCCTGTGCCAAAGAAATCCAGGAATTGTTTAGGTTTATTGTTGGTGCTGAAAGGCCAGAAACGGCTTCCGACACCACCTGCCATTATTACACAATAATTGTTACTCATTATTTATTTCTTTAAATTGTAGTCAGCGCACAAAATTAGTATTTTTCTTTAATAACTCAAGTTTTGTATGTGAAATAAAATTGAAAGTTTTATCCGTGAAATTTTTAATTGTCAATAGAATAGTCTCCTCAGCCCCGCATATTCCTAAGTGAATACCGCTCCATGGTGTGTCTTAACGGATCATTGCTTTTGCTTGGAAAAATTTTTGCTCTGATTCACAGCGGGTTAAAATATATTATCCGTAAAAAGTGAAAAAAATAGGATTTGTATGCTTGGAAGTCGAGAAAAACCACTATCTTTGCACCGCAATTGAGAACGATGGTTCGACAATTTGCCCAGATGGCGGAATCGGTAGACGCGCTGGTCTCAAACACCAGTGGATTCACTTCCATCCCGGTTCGACCCCGGGTCTGGGTACAGAAAATCAGTCCCTTGTAAATGTGATATTTGCGAGGGATTTTTGTTTGTATGAGATGTGTGAAAAGCGCTGAGGAGATCGAAAGGGCGAAGGGGATGTGCTTTTATGCGGCGTGGAATGTTGGGCGTGTTTCCCGAAGAGTTCCGGTTTTGACCATTGAATCGACATTTTTCATGAAACATGTTTCCCGTGAACATTTTTAATGCTCTTCCACTCCCTGATAGGTTATGAACTTCTTTTTATTTGGTGTAAATGTTTCTTTTCCTGAATATTTTGTTTATATTTGTACGGGTATGAATTTATTGTATTGTGTACGGATAATAGGGAATAGGGTATTTGCATCTATTGTGAAATGAAAAATTATTATGATATGAAAACGGGAAAGTTATATCAATATTGCAGGTCTGTCGCGCTGATGGTGCTATGGACTTGTGTTCCGTTCGGTTTCAGTGCCTATGCGGCGGTGGTCGCGCAGACGGACTTCTCTCCGTATGTCTATCCCGGGGATTCCATTCCATGGGACCTGAACTCTGTGGTTCAGGAGGGTATATCCGGTAATGTGCTCTCCACAACAGCCGCTTATTCGGGTGACGGGAAAAACTATAGGTCGGGAACTGGCGGAAAACTGGATTATGTCTATTGTGTGACAAATAATCCGAGTACGCTGAATCCGGACTATCTGGAGACGGATGAGTATATGTGCGTCGTCCAGTATGCCGGTACGATGGAGAGCATGACCTCTTTCTTCAACTACAAAGTCAGTGGAATGAAGGTGGGGACTACTTTCACCATCACGGTCGAGTATTATGCGCTGAACTCTACACTGACGGTCGGCAACCCTTTGGGCTTTAAGTTGTCGATCAATCCTAATTCTTATGGTTCTTCCGTGTATGACACGGATATCGGTAACGCCGGCAACGTCTCAACGACGGCGACGCAGCGTAAACAGACCGTGAAGATCACGGGTACGGTGCAGACGAAGGATATGGACATCTCTTTCCTTTTCCCTTATTCGGGGAAGGAGAAGGGGTATGCGATCGGTATCACTAAAATCACCGTCGAGGGTACATTCGACCCTCATATCTCTTCCAGCCAGGGCTTGGAGGCCTGCAAGGGCGAGCAGACACTGCTTTCCCTTGACAAGGAGTATAACGCGAAAACCTACTCTTGGCAGCGGAGGGATGGCGGTTCTTGGAAGGAAATCGGTACGTCGAAGAGCCTCTTGTATGAGATGAAGGAAGATGAGGTCTTCCGTTGCTTGGTGGATGGCACGCCTTCCAACGAATTGGAGGTGAAGAGCATCATGTGCTGTGAGGTGAATGGCAAACCGGCTTCCAGAAGAACTCTTCTATGGGAGACCTTCGGTCATTTCACGGGAAAGCATACTTACGTGGACAGGGACGGTAATGTCTCGACCACACCATCCACATGGCCTGTATACAGGGCGGATGTCTCATACGATTTGCCGGGTAACACGTTTGACGATGGAAGTGGCTCGAAATGCAAAGACTGCAAAAGCGGCCAGTCTGCCGATGGTCAGATAAATGATGGTTTTTATGCTATCATCACGCCTACTCCTACGGGCTATTACACCACCCAAGACGCTAATCAGAACGCGAATTGGATGAGGGCGGTCACGACAGACCATACCTCTCTGATCACGGGCGAATCGAACGGTGGTGCTCTTTTCATCAATGTGGATTATTTCTTCACGGGTGTGGTCTTCGAGGCTGAGTTCCCGGATGTGTGTACGGGAAAGGATGTCTTCTTCGAGACATGGATCGCAAACCTTAGTGGCGGTACTTCCACCAACCCGATCGTGACCGTGAGGGTGATCGATTCTCAGGACGGAACCTTGCTGTACGAGATGGCTGATGTGGAGGCTAAGAATAATGGGGGATGGTTGCCTATCAAGGGTCAATTCCTGTTGGATGGATCCGGTACTCGTAGCGTCAAGATTCAAGTGCTGAGTACGAATGGTTCTAACTCGATGAACAACGATTCGTACTGGCGTGATGGTAATGACCTCATCTTGGATGATATCAAGTTCATGGTCTGCTCACCGCCTTCCTTGGAGGCATACTCTGATATCTCCACCTTCGCAAAGGATTCCACCATCTGTTCGGATATGGACTTCACGATCGATGCGCCTGTGAGTGCCATGCTGGAGAATTTCTTCGGAGGCCTTCACAAATTCCTCTTCCAATATAGTGGGGATGAGGGAAAGACTTGGAAGAATATCTCCGGTCTGGAGGATCATAATGAGTTTACGATCAATACAAAGGATTACGCTGAGGATAAGATGCAGTTCCGTGTGGTGGTCGCCACACCGGATGTGCTGGACGAGTTCGTGTCTAATCCGAATAAGGCGGATTATGAGGACGCTTGCCGTAACTACTCCATCACGGAGCCTTTCACTATTACCCGCTCGGGCGATTTGGACCTCGGCGCCACTTTCCAAACCTCTGCTTGCGTGGAGGATGAGGTGCTCCTGAACGCTCCTTCTTCCCTTGACTTCAAGGAGGTGGTCGCTTGGGGATGGTCGGATGGTGACGGCAAACCTGTGGTGGCCCTCTCCGATGATAAGGGTAACCTCTCTTATACCATCGCACATAAGAGCGAAGAGAAGGAGATCTACTATTTCCTAGCCCAAACGGCCGCTGGTTGTCAGGGTAAACGCAAGTATGAGATCGATGTGAAGAAAAAAGTGGAGTTCGAGTACGAGAAACAGGAGGAATGCGGTGTCACTACCTTCTCCATAAAGAGCAAAACGCCTGATGACGCTACTTTCGTTTGGTCGTACAATGGGGACGATTTCACGGGCGATGAGTTTGTCTATGACGAGAGCCTGTTGCCGACGAACGAGTCTCCTACCAAGACGAAGGCTGTACTGCTTTCTGGTACGGCTACTGGCTATTGCGACAATTCGGATAATGCTTATCAGTTTATCCTGAAGCCTATTCCAGGTGAGCCTGGTGTCACTAACCCTTCCCTGAGCTTCGTGATGGAGGCGGGTAGCGTGGCTTCCGTGGCAGGTGCCGCCGTGGCGGAGACCGACCACACGTTGGAGTGGGTCGAGACGGATGAAACGACCTCTCAGGCTCCTGCCTCTGGTTGGAGTTCTGATGAGCCTTTCGTCTCCCGGGATGTGGATTCCACGTACTATTTCTTTGTGCGTCAGGTGAATGAGTTTGGTTGTGAGGGCCCTGCCGTCAAAGTGCATGTGACGGTTAGTTCTTCTCCATTGCCGGTGGTGCTTGACACCGTAGTCTGCCAGAACTCGCCGGTGGACCTGAACGACCTGGTAAGCACGACGGACGACATCTACAAGCTGCTGTGGTACGACAAGAAGGTGACGCCGGACGGGAACGGGAGCGAGACGGCGATGGACGTGAAGACGGACGAGCCGGGCGTGTACGAGTACTACGTGACGCAGAAGAGCACGGTATCCCCGTACCCTGAGAGCAAGCTTCAGACGGTCAAGGTGACGGTCGTTGGGGTGGAGAAGCCTGACACGACGGGCAACACTTACCACTACTGCTCCGGCGATAAGGCGATGGCCTTGGTCGCCAAGGAGAAGAAGGACGAGAGCAAGAGCTTCTACGCCGACGAGATGGTATGGAGTGTTGACGGAGGCAGCGAGAGCACGACGACACCGAAGGTCGACACGGACGTGAAGAAGACGACGAAGTACGAGTACAAGGTCTACCAGACCTACACGATAAACAACAAGAACCAGGAGGTCTGCAAGGGCGAGCCGGTGTCATGGGAGGTCGAGGTGACCTACGTTCCGGCGCTTGAGACGAGCCAGGTTACCTACATGAAGGCGGACGCGGAGAACGGCACCTTCGACAAGAACCTGATGGAGCAGAGCGAGAACGAGGCGATCACGGACTACGCGAGCACGCTGAAGCTGTGGTGGTACGAGGACGACTGCGAGACGAAGGTGGGCAACGGGAAGACCGCCCCGACACCGAAGGTCGACCCGGCTGTTGCGGCGGGCAACGACCAGGAGCTGAGCTACTGCGTGAAGCAGGAGGTGGACGGTTGCCTGAGCGAGGGCACGCTCGTCCCTGTCCTCATCAGCGACGCGCCTAAGCCGAACCCGACGGACTACGTCTACTGCAAGGGGGACGCTTCGGACAAGCTGACGACGAAGCCGGACATGACGATCAAGCCAAACGCGACGTACGTGCTGAAATGGTACGGCAACGGCGACAGGGGGAACTACACCGACCTCCACCTGTCAGGGGACGAGGGACCGGCGCCTACGACGAACATGCGCGCGGGCGACATCGGCAAGAGCGAATACTACTACTACGTGACCCAGACGGAGATGGTGAACGGCCAGGAGGGCGCGGAGAGCAACAAGACGGAGATCAAGGTGACGGTCTACGACCAGACGGAGATC
>JAFZPM010000047.1 GCA_017550335.1 Paludibacteraceae bacterium | reverse complement strand
TAGACCAGGGAGAACTCGTTGACGTCGTACACCCCGTTCGCCATGTTATCATACGAGTAGGCGAAACCAACGGCGCACTTCTTCTGGTGGAAGCTCTCGTCGAAGGTGAATCGTATGGTATGGTACCGGTTGCCCAGCGCCATCCACTGCTGCCGGTAGTTCAAGCCAAATCGGATGTCCTTCGCGTTTCCCGCCAACGACGGGTTCAGGCTGAAGGGGGTCAGATTATGGTTCACCAAAGAGAAGTCCTGCGCGGATACCATCCCGCATAGACCCATCGCCAATATAAACAATAACTTCTTCATTTCAATTCAATTACATATGAGTTTTCCTATCTAATGAGAGAGACGAATCCTCTACGTTCTCCCTCCTTGTCGATTCCCATATAGTTGCTTTTAAATTTACAATACCAACCATAGATTCCCCATGGACATGGCACACCGTCGACGGTACCATCCCACTCGTCCTCGATGCTCTTTCCCTCAAAGACGATCTCTCCGATTCTATTGTAGATGATGTACGTGAACTTATCCATGTACTCGCCACCGTAGAACTTGAAGGAATCATTCATGTCGTCACCATTAGGGGTGAAGCCTTCCGGTGCCCAAAAGTCGAGCCAGGTGAAGATCGTTTGCCTACCCGTATACTCGCAACCGTACTTGTCGATGGCCCTCACCTTCACGACGAAGGAGTCCGCCGCAGTCGGGTTGAAGAAGTGGGAAGTGTTCTCCCCCACATATACCTTGTCGCCATCATCCGGCTCCCAGAACCACTTGCTCTCCTTAGGTGAAATTCCAGCGAAACGCACGTTCGAGCTACCCTCCTCGATGAAGGTCGGATAGACCGTGAAACGGATATCCTGTCTAGGCAGGAGATCAACATCATACTGCGCATATCCCTTACAACCGAACTCGTCCGTTCCCTCCACCTTCAGCAAGATTGGCTCATCGATGGTAGCCACCAAGTCGGATGTGAGACCATTCTTCGCCACGCTCACGCTATAAGGTTCGCTGGACCATTGGTACATCGATCCACCATATGCGAAGAATCGAATCGTATCAGGTCTACTTTGGCATCCGGTCTGCAAGCCTTTCTCAATCCGGATAGTAGGAGAAGGGCGCACCATCACCACATGAGTGGCGGAGGAAGAACAACCCGACTCGTTCGTACCCACAACAGAGTACTCGGAAGAAGACCCTGTGTTATATGTGATGCTGGACGTCGAGTCGCCAGTATTCCACTTGTATGTCGCGGCGCCGGAAGCATAGAGGGTGAACTCATCACCGAAGCAGACCGCGCTATCACCCGAAATGAAGACGGATGGTAAGGAAAGCACCGTCAACTGGATATCGATCGTGGCAGGGCAATTCCCGACATTGCTTCCCGTCATACGGATAAGCGTGTTAGATGTCGGAGAGACATTGATAGATGAACCGCTATACTCGTTCACACCATCGCTCCAAGTGTAATTCATGGCGCCTTGTCCCTGCAACGTCGTTGTCTCACCATAGCAAATGGCGGTTTTTCCCAGGCATGAGAGTTCCGGCAACTCCGTCAACGTGACAGTATGTGTCGCCGTTCCCTTACATCCGTACTTGTTCTCCGCCGTCACCGTAAAGGTTTGGTCACCCATGATCTTTGGTGTGATGATGGAGCCCAAGCTTCCATTGTCCCAAGAGAAACTTGCGGTTTCACCGTTGGAATCCATCGCCTCGATAGTGACCGTGGACTCTTTGCAGGCCTTCGTGTCACCCTTCGTGTAGACCATCGGATTAGGGTTCACCTTGACAGGCACTGGCACAAAGACCTCACAACCCTTTTCCGAATAACCATACAAGGAGTAATCCGTCGAATTGGTCGGGTAGATCACGATCGTGTCTGTCGTCTCACCATTGCTCCACTGGTAACGGTCGGCCCCATGTCCAATCAGTACGGCAGGATCACCTGCGCATACACCCGTCACACCAGAGCCGGAAACCCAAAGCGACGGAACAGGCAACACGCTGACAGGAATCATCAGGCTGGAAGAACATCCATTGATGAAACCCTTCACCCTCAATTCCATATCATTCTCCAGCACCTTACTGAAGACCGAAGTGCCGGAACCATCCTGCCACTCGTACGTGTTGGCGCCAGAAGCGGTGATCGTGAGGATATCCCCCGCACAAACAGCGGTTTCACCCGTGAAAGAGAGTTGTGGGAGTTCCTTCATCTTAATGATCCAGGTTGCGGTCGCCTCACAGAGGTTATTGTCCACACCACGTACCGTAAGGGTATCGTCACCGCCCGATATATTCACCGAAACGTTAGGTCCATATGCGTTGTTACTCCAGAAATACTCATTCGCACCCGATACGGACACCTTAGCCACGTCACCGTCGCAAGCATCCGAATTACCGGACAAGACAAGGGTCGGCGGCTCATTGACACCCACCTTGAACGTGGCGGTTCCGACACAACCACCATTGGTTACCGTTCCAATCACCGAATATTCAGACTCGGAATACGGGGAAACCCAAATGGAATCCACCTCGTCCGTAGTGTTCCACACATATGTGTCCGCACCACGAGCCACCAAGTTCGTCGAATCACCTTGGCAAATGGTCGAGTTACCTTCGATCCAAACCGTAGGCACATCCAGAAGCTTAACGGTGAAGTCCGCCCTACCCTTACATCCGTTGGAGTATCCCTCCACCCAATAGGTAGTATCCTGCGACGGCTTGCGGGTGATGGTGGTCTGTCCTGTCGTACCATCATACCACTCCACATTGGAGCCAACACCGTTAACCGTCAGTTTCGTGCTTTTCCCCTCGCAGATGGCGGAATCACCCGTGATCGATATATCCGGCAAAGGCTTCACCTTCACCGTGAAAGTAGCGGGACGGGACTTACAATTCTTCTGGTCCACACACGAGACAGAGTATGTCGTTGTCGAATCAGGGTACTCGGTACGGGTCTGTCCATTAAACAGGTCCTCCCACACATAGGTCACATCACCATTGGAGGAGACCAGACTCGCGGCCAGGTTCGCCGGATCATTCTTACAGATCTGTGCGTCGCCGGAGACCGTCAAGACAGGCAATGGATTCACACGCACGAGCTTCTCCATCGTGGTGGAACAGCCATTCCCGTATGTTCCCGTCACCCGGTACACCGTACTATCCTTCAGCGGACGAGCCTTCAGTAAAGCGGAAGTGTCACCCGTATTCCAGATATAGGAGATCGGTCCGCCCGTCAGGTACTCGAAAGCCGTCAGGTGCGCCGTGTCATCCAGACAAACCTCGTCGTCACCTTGGATCAGGAAGAGAGGGCTCTCCTTCACCCTGATCGTGTAATCGGCCTTATAATCGCAAAGATATTCATCCTCCACAACCACGTTGAATTTCTGCAACGCATTGATCACCACCTTAATGGTGGAAGTCGTATCCGCTGGATTCCCCGTATCCCACTTGAAGCGGCTCTTGGCGGAAGCTCCGATAGCGGTGAGTTGCACCTCCTCGCCCGCACAAACCTCACCTTCCGAACTAATATGCAATTTAGGGAAATAGCGCACGTCGATCTCCTTCTCGAATGTCTTCTCACAACCCAAGTCCGTCTTCACCGTCATGGCCACCGTATATTTCCCAGGGTCCATGTACTGGGCGTCAGGTTCCTTCACATTCTGGGTCTTCCCGTTACCGAAATCCCACAAATAACCAGTCACCTTATCACCGACGATCTGGTCCTTGATATCCTTGAAATGCACCAATCCATCGCAGTCATTCTCGTAGTCGAAGTCCAACACCGCATCCAACTCCTGCAATTGGGTCTTCAGCTCCACCGTCGCGCAACCAGTCTGCGCGCTCGTCAGCTTACAGCTATAATCGATGCCGACCCTCTTCAGATCATTCGGAATAACAGCCACGGAAGGATCATTCGGGTCCGTTTCGACCTTAATACCGTCCGAGCGGGACCACTCATACGTGCCGAATCCCTCAGGAGCCATGATCCTCGCCGGCTCATCGATACAGTTCTTCACTTTCAGCTCCAGCTTCTTGGTCTCACCCCAGAAGTATCCATACGCGCGGTGTCCACCAGGACCAATCACGCCATTGCTCTCCCTTAAACAGTCATGCACGATGATTTCGATCGTCACATCCTGACCGATGTGCTTAGTGAGGTCGAAATTACCATAGGTCCAACGACGGAACGCATATTGGGAAATATTGTTCGCATCAGCGGAACCTCTACAGGTCGTCACCGGTTGGTCGGCCACCAACTCAAGCTCGGCGGCGTTATTACCATCCGCATTGACGGTGAACTCACCACACGGGAGCCTCGTGTCCAATCCCGTGGCAGGGTCGAACAAAGTGACAGCGATGGCGAACGTAGGCAACTGATCACCAGTATGTTCCGCCGTCGCCATGGTTTGAGCCGTCGTCAAGTCCGGGCAATGCAACACCGCCGCGAAGCAATAGGTGAACAAAGTCGTGTTCTCCGTCACCCTGAATTTATAGACCAACCTCTCAGCTGCGGCAGGTTGATTCGCTCCACGGGCACCATTGTTCTCCGGCATACCCGTGCTACCGACACGGACAGTCGTCTTACCATCCGGATTCGTCAAGAAATCCCAACAACGGATGACAGGGTCGTTCGCATCGGAGAAACCGTTCATAATCGAGATTCTCGGAGTATTCGTCACCCTCTGCCAAGGCTGGAACTTATATGTACTATCCGAATCGTCAAGATAAAAGCCTCCTGTGTATTGTTCCCAATTCGCCAAATTGCCCTGCTCGAAACTCAAGTTCGGAGAATCTATATTGGTGTCCTGGGAAAACACATTCAAAGAGTTGAGCAACAATCCTGCGACCATCACTCTCTTTATCACTTTTGTCTGGAACTTTCCAGTAACTAGATTTAAGGACATAATCTCAATTTTTTAATTGCGCATATTCGTTTTCATGAAAATTCAGAAGATATGCCAGCGCATGTATTCCTTTCAGAGCCAACTTGTTATAAATTTCGTTCAATAATATTAGACTTGTACATACACTTCCCTTATTAAGCATACACCTCTAATTCTCTCTTCTAAATCTCATACCTTCGATTACCATTATTTCAACATAACAGTACATCCATCTTATCCTTCTCTTTCACCTACAAAGGTGTAGATTTATTTTCTAACTTTTTACAAATTTTCACCTTCTTTATGAATTTTTCAGTGAACAGCACCTTTCCTTCAGTAAACCATACACCTCCATGCATGAAAATTGCGCCAAGTTGTTGCCTCATTCCCCCATTACGCGAATATACAATAAAAAATTCAATATAAAATTGATTATTTACATAAAATATAATGGACGCTTTTACCAGGAATCGCAGCGCTTCCGATTAAAATTTTCAAAAATGTAATACGGTTTTTAGGAAAAATGGTGTATTTTTGTATGGACTTACGACCGAGAAATGATATGGGAACAATTAAAACAAGAAATTTATTAATTGACGTAGCAAGAAAACTTTTCGCCGCCAAAGGGGTGGAAAACACGACGATGAACGACATCGCAGTGGCAGCCCAAAAGGGGAGGAGGACATTGTACACCTATTTCAAATCAAAAGAAGAAGTCTACTCCGCGGTCATAGAAAACGAGTTATTCCAACTGGCGCATAAATTGCAGGAGGAAATGCAAAAAAGCCAGAATCCATCGGAGAACTTAATCAACTATATCTACGTAAGGATGAGCCTCTTCCAGGAAGCCGTCCGCAGAAACGGAAACCTACGCGCCAGTTTCTTCAGCAACATACACCTGGTGGAGAAAGTCCGCCATAAACTAGACCTTCAAGAGCGTAGGATGCTGGAGAAGATTTTCATCGAAGGAAACGCAAGAAATGTCTTCAATGTGAAGAACCCTAAGTTCGCCGCCGCCCTCTTCCAATGTGCGCTGAAGGGTTGCGAGGTGCCGTTCATGCGCGGTGAATTGGCGCAGTTCTCACAGCCGGAAAATAAAAAAGCCTTCACGGACTTCCTGCTCAGCGGACTGACGGAGTTGAATATCATGTCCGAATAAGGAGAGGCGTGCTACCCCCCTATCCTACCCGTTAACCACCTATCGGTATTTATTGGCTTTCAGACGATTATCATCGTAGAGATACAAAATTTTGCGTCTCTAAAACAATAAAACGCATCGCACATATGTTTGCCCATTCGTCCCACCGTAGAGACGCAATGCATTGCGTCTCTATAATGCATTGCGTCTCTACAATGCATCCTTCACATGGATCGTCGCCGCATAACGGGCGTTTTCACCGATAAATGTGAGCGGCAGGAAGCCGGATCGTATCCTACCTTCTTGAATAACAAGGGGATAATCCCTCGAATAGTCGGAACAGATTTTCGCCAATTCATCGGAAGATTTGTTCGCCCATATCACGAATTCACCGACGGAGGAAGGGGATAGATATCTATCGGTTATAATCCTTGCGCATACCCCCATGTTCATCCGCAGATTCACCTCCACGCAAGGATGGATCCATCTGCCCGTTCCATCCTCCACCACCATCATGTCGACCCCGAAATAGCCCTCATAATAAGGTGCCACGGAACAGGCAAAAAACGACTCGAGGCAACGTGCGACCTCCCGAAAGGCTGTTTTACCGATGGATTCGCCAAGTTTTTCCTCTATCAAATCATTAGACATCAAATAGTTGCCACGATAAGTGCCCATTCCATCGGCGGAAAAATAGGAATATCCCGCAAACGAAACCCTCTTACCGTCACTGCGGAACTCCATGGCGAAATCCGCCACTTTCCCGTACACCAGCTCCCCTATGACACTCCCCTGCCTCGCCAACACATTGGAACACCACGATTCCAACGATCCGCCCCGCTCCTCGTTGACCCAACGCAGACCTTTCCCGCTACATGACCACGGGGCCTTCAGCACACAATGCGGAGATGTCTCGATGAATTGGCGGATTTCCTGCAAGGAGCCCAACTCTTGGGGCATGCCAAACGAGCGAGGCAACAAACCATTGTTTCCCAAACATTTAAGCACTTCAATGGAGAACCTTCGGTGGGACAGTTCCCTCAAAATAGCCACATTCACCGAGATTTTTCGCTTCGCATGCTTGTTCCATTCGTTGAGCAACGCCCCATTCCATCCCCAAGGCACCAGCACATCATCCTCCGATTGGTGGCGACACCGTTCCGCGAAAGGAGTCCATTCCACCGAGATTCCCAACCGTTCGAAAACATCCGCATGCCAATCAGAAGGCACAACATTCCGCGACAAGACCAATTCGCCGTTCTGGGCGAACCAGACAGGCAACAGGGACAAGTCCGTAGCGAGCTTCACGGCCGATGCGGGCGGATTGTAATGCCCACCGCCATGGGCCAACGCCAAATCATTCTCGGGATTGAAATAGTGGCACCTCATAGTCAGTCATCAATTATGCACCATCACGAAATCAGGAAAGACGCGGAAACGAAGGGAAACAGGCGGTCGATCCTCCACCTCCGCCAACATCACACATTGATCCATATCCAAAGCCTTGACGGTAATCTGCTCCCAATACTCGGGGCGCAGGCCTTCATAAAGTTTATAGACCGCCTCCTTGGCGGACCAACAAAGCAACAGCTGTGTTCTATCGGTGGAATCGATGATTTGTTTCTCCTCCGCACGCAGGAACTTATCCCTGACATGGAAAATCTTATCGGAGAACTGCTCTATATCCAAGCCCACCTCCCGCACAGGACTGAGGAGGATAGCCGCATAACCCTTTGTGTGCGAAATGCTTATGCGCAAATGCTCCTCCGACAAGGAAGGTTTCCCCATTTCATCGTGGAAAACATCACACTCATGCCCCAACGCATCCAGCAACAAGGCACGCACGGAGAGATACTCCTGTCTCCTTTTCACCGACTTATGACGCTCCACTTCAGATTGGTAAAGCCCCTTTTTCTCGGAGAACAGGGAAAGTAGATCCTCGGCAGGCTCATCCATCTTCCAAATGGAGAGGATTTCCCCGTCGGCGTTTCTGTCACAATGATAAAGCATAGGCTACGGAATTATCCCTTTCTATCGATGATTTCCTTCGTGAAGAACAGGAAGATGACAATAGCGATAATATAATAGATGACGTCACGGCTATCGATCACGCCACGGCTCATCGATTCATAATGCGCACTGATGCCCAACGAGGCGATGAAACTCTCGGTCTGCCCGTCGGACGCCATACCGGAGACAATGTCGAACCCGATGTATGCGAAGAAGCACAACACCGCGGCCACGATGAACGAGATGATCTGATTGTCCGTGAGCGAAGAGGCGAACAAACCCACCGCCGTATAGAAGGTGGCCAGGAAGAAGAGTCCGATGTACGAACCCCAAGTGCCTCCCATGTCTATATTCCCCATCGGATCGCCCAAAAGCCAGACGGACAAGAAGAAGAGCAACGTCGGCACCAAGGAGAACAAAACCAACGCCACGCCCGCCAAATACTTGGAAAGGACAATGCTCACACTGGAGATAGGGCGCGTCTTCAGCAACTCGATGGTACCCGTCCTACGCTCCTCCGCGAAAAGGCGCATGGTAACCGCTGGCACGAGGAAAAGGTAGAGCCATGGCGCAAAGTGGAATAGTCCGTCCATGTTGGCGTAACCATTATCCAAGATATTCTCCTCCCCAGGGAAAACCCACAGGAAAAGACCCGTCAGGGCAAGAAACACGCCAATGACGATATACCCCATCGGAGAAGAGAAAAAATTACAGAATTCCTTTTTAAACAATGCGAACATAGCCTTTTATACCTATTTTCCTTTTTTCAGCGCAAAAATAAGAAAATGTTTTTAATATTCGGAAAATTAATGCTACCTTTGCGCCGCTTTTTAAGCGAAAGAAGTTTAACAAATTATTAATTAAAAAGAATGGCAACCAAAATTAGATTGCAAAGACACGGCCGTAAGGGGTACGCGTATTACCACATCGTCGTAGCAGATAGCAGGGCACCACGTGATGGTAAGTACATTGAGAGAATCGGATCATACAATCCGAACACAAATCCTGCTACAGTTGACTTAAACTTCGACAGAGCATTGTACTGGGTGATGACCGGTGCGCAGCCAACTGACACCACAAGAAACCTCTTGAGCGACAAGGGTGTATACCTGAAGAAGCACTTGTTGGGTGGCGTGAAGAAAGGTGCGTTCAACGAGGCTGAAGCTGACAAGAAGTTCCAATCATGGTTGAACGAGAAAGAGAAGAAGAACAATGCTGTTGTAACTGAGCAAAATTCTAAGAAGATCGCTTCCGCCAAGAAACGTTTGGAGGAGGAGCAAGCTATCAACAAGACTAAGTCTGAGGCTCTCGCAAAGAAGAGAGCTGAGGCAGCAGCGGCTCTTGAGGCAGCAGCCAAGGAAGCAGCAGCTGAGGCAGCTGAGGCAATCGCCGAGGCTGAAGCTCCTGCAGCAGAGGCTCCAGCTACAGAGGAAAAAGCTGCAGAGTAAATCTCGGTCAGACTTTCCGAACAAAAGGAGGACATTCATCGAATGCCCTCCTTTTTCATGTTCATGAAATAGGAATAGACAAGTAATTTGAAGGGCAAGAAACGCGCGGCACAAAGGTCAACGGCAATCCACGGCAAGGCAAAACGGGAAGAATACCCCTCCCCATAACACGCGGTTACCGCACGTTTAAACACATTATCCGTTGAATACTTCGTTCAGATAGTTGTAGGCCTCCGTGATTTGACGGAAAAGCGTGGCGGACATCTCCTTCATCTCCTCGTCCAACTCCGCCGGGATATGGTCGGGATGGTATTTCTTCGCCATGCTCCTATATGCGTTTTTCACCTGGGCGAATGTGCTCCCCGGCTCCAATCCGAGAATGGTATAGGCCACCTCCATCTTGTATCTATAGGCTAATTCGAGCGCCTGCTGTTGTTTTTCCCTATTGCTGTAATGTCCACACTCGTACTTATATTCCAACGAGGCGAGGTCCCAGTCTTGAATGAGCAGATATCTGGCCAAGCCCCGCAACAGCTCGATTTTCTGGTCGTCTATGCCATTGCAGGTGTAACCGATGTTGAAAAGGACATCGAGCAGTTCGAGACGATCGTTGTACTTTAAGACATGAAGATTCAACAGGTCCGTGCAATAGTCGATATACTGCTTCAGTTTCTTCCCGTTAAGTTCATTGAGCATATTGACCGACCATATCAAGTGTCCATGGAAATGATGGAAAAAATATCTTCGAGCGATGTTCAGTTCCACCTTGTCCACCACCCCGTTCATCTTCATCACGATGGAGAAGAGTGCGATGATGTCCCGCGCCACCCTACCCTCCTTGGTCTTTTCGTAAGAGCGGCTGCTCGACCTGAAATAGACGAAGAGACAAATGACGAAGAACAGGACGATGACAATGGTCAACAATATATTTACATCCCTCATTCTTTTTTTTTCCGCCAAAGGTAAAGATTAAGTGGTTAACGGGAAACAAATTCGCACGTTTTTTCATTCTTTGTTTCCCGACGTAAGGGGAAAGGCGGGAAAGTCACATGATCCTTCCTCCTGACGAAGGTCTAACGATAAGATTATTCGTTTTTTTATTATACATTTGTAGTATTATAAAAATATGGTTTTACTTATATGAACATTCTGTTGGCGACTCACCACCTAGAAAGGACAGGAGGTACGGAGGCTTTCACATACGCGATGGCGACGTCCCTGAAAAGACAAGGTTACGACGTGGAATATTTCTGCGCCAAACAAGGGAAAGTCTCAGAAAGGATAGAATCTTTGGGCATCCCATTCTTGTCCCGCAAACGCTACGACCTCATACTACTGAACCACAAGCCGATCGCCGATAGGCTTTGCGGGAAAGGCACCATCATACAAACCTGCCACGGCGTCATTCCGGAAATCGAGCAACCATCCCGCTACGCCGATATCTGGGTAGGGGTTTCCGAAGAGGTGAGGAAGCATGTCGATTCACTAGGGCTTCCCGTGACCACGATATGGAACGGCATTGATTGTGAGAGATTTAAGCCAGTAACCCAATTGCACGACCGCCTAACGACCGTGCTCTCGCTCTGCCAATCCGAACAGGCGCACGCCGTGGTCAAGGAGTGCTGCGAACATCTGAACGTGGAGTTCCTGCGGGCGGACAAACAGATGGATGACGTGTGGGAAATCGAGGAGATGATGAACCGTGCGGATCTGGTTGTCGGGATAGGAAGGTCGCTCTACGACGCAATGGCTTGCGGACGGGCGATCGTCTCATTCGACATACGTAACTACAACGGGCAGACGAGCGGATATGGCTATCTTTCCTCGGAAAACGTGAACGAGGCGATGACTGACAATTGCGTGAACAGATACGCCAGCAATCCCCTGGACGCCGCTTCGCTGGAGCGGGAAATCGCCAAATACAAAAAAGAGGACGGGGATTTCTTCCGGCAGTTCGCCTTGCGGAACCTGAACATCGACGTGCAGTCGCAACGCTATATCCAACTTTACAACGAGTACCTCGAGAAGGAAAAGGAGATTCCGCCATTGGACAAAATGAAGAGGTCCGTCCGGAAAAAGGCGCACCAATTATACGAGTGGCAAAAATATTTCTTCCAAGGGAAATCACATCTCAGGTTTTCCGCGAAATAACAACGCATAGAGCAAGCAAAACCTGACAAGCGAAGGGAATCACTTCTCCCCCATCAGTTCGCGGTAAATTTCATTGTATCGGGTGAGATGCTTCTCGTACGAGTAAGATTCGGCGTAGGCTTTATTGTCGAGCGCCATCGACGGGTTATCTCCGAATTGAGCGATCGCTTCCCTGATCCGTGCCGCCATATGCTCAGGCTCGAAACTCTCCCAGAAGAACACATGGTCCGCACCGATCTCCTTCAAGGATGTCTTGTCGGATGAGACGACCGGCTTACCGAAGAACATAGCCTCGATAATAGGCAGGCCAAACCCCTCGAACAGAGAAGGGAACACGAACGCCTCGCAGTGATTATAGAGCCAAACCTTCTCGCCATGGAGTATTTCGCCCAAAAGGAACACGTTGGAGATGCCCTCATCGGCGATTCTATCCTTTATCATCTTGGCATATTCGGTGGTATCCTTCCCCGCGATGATGAGATTATACTCAGGCATAAGCTTCATGACATCCAATAAAGTGTGGAAATTCTTTTTCGGCAATAATTGACCGATGGTGAAGAGGAATTTCTTGTCAGCGTCGCAAGGCAAAACGGGTTGTTTCTCCGCGGTTGGCGACATGAATTCCACCCCGTTGTATATCACTTCGATAGGCTGTCCGACCTGGAAATTTTTCTCCACATCGTTCTTGGCGAAATTGGATATGCAAGTGATTCTATTCGCCCGTTTGATCTTCTTCGTGAGCTTGCGGATATATTTCTCCTTGGTCTTCCCCTCCTTTTCGTATAGGAAATTCAAATCATGGATGGTCAATAGGTTGCGGGTCGACCGACGGGATGGCGCCTGACGCGCCAATTGATGGATGGTGTGCCATACATCGAAATGAGGCAGAAGGAAAGGGAAGATTTTATGGATCTCCCTGCTGACGTGGTAGTGCACATCCTGTCCGAACGCATTGACGAATGACTTAGGGACCAACAGATGGACCTCGTAGTCGAACTCCTTCGCATGCGATTGATAATACTTCGCATAGTTGTAAGCCACTTGTCCCAACCCGCAGTTGAGGTGTTTCAAAATAGAGAGGTCTATTAGTACTTTTCCCATTAAGCCATATAATTTGCCCGCAAAGGTAATCAAATTAATGGTAGATTTATGGAATAAGGGACAAGAAACATTGTTCCGACGGATTTCATGGGGGAAAAATGATCCTCCTCCGCCTCGTCCTAATGAATTTTCCGCACCTGCAAACGTAAAAAAATCTAAAAAATTGTTGCAAATACAAAAAAAATTGTATAAACTTGTAATGCGGGTAACAAAAAAGCGAAACCCGCAAATTGGAACTTTATTATTAACTAAAAATTTATGTATTATGACACTTTCAGCTCCTAAACAATTCATTTGGGTTCTAGCCGTGATTCTCGGCGTATTGGGCATTTTAGGTTAATTTGTTGCGATTCCTTTCGTTTCAGCCAACGGTTTTTGGCTTGTTAGCGCAGCGTTCGCATTACTGGCTATAGCAACACTTGTGAAAGGGCTGTAAGCAGTCATATTGTGTTTGAACATAGGGGGGGAAAGGCACGACTTTCCCCCCTTTTTATATTGCACAAGACAACCCCACTACAACACATCCATGTTTTTGAAAAAAAAACACTATTGAGAATGGAAAAGACATATTTGATTGATTGTATTTGGGAAACAACCAAGGAAAAACATACATTTGCACTTGGTAAACCATACATACAGTATCTAAAAAGGTTAATATCATGAAAATAAAGAATTACTTACTATTATCGGCATTGATGGCGGGTCCTGCGATGGCATCTGTTCACATTAATGAGATCATGGTGCGCAACTCATCCTTCCATTACAACGAGGACTACAACTTCGTGGGATGGGCAGAACTATATAATTCCGGGAGCGATACGGTTGACGTGAACAACTACTTCTTTTCCGACTCAGAATCAGATATATACAAATGGCAGAATCGGGCCAACAACATCAAAATACCGCCAAAGGGCTTCGCCATCTTCTATTTCGACGAAGAGGATAAAACCAACCACGCCAACTTCAAACTGGACAGCGACGGCGGCACATTGATCCTTTCCGACGCAAGCGGCCATATCGTGGACAAAGTGACCTACCCTAAGCCGTTCAGGAACGCCTCCTACGGAAGAGTTCAAGACGGTGGCGACAAACTGGCCTACTTCGTCACTCCAACCATAAAGGCGACGAACAACAACGCAGGAACAGCCGACGCCCAGACAGCGGCGCCAGAGTTCAGCATCAGCGGAGGCTTCTACTCTAGTTCTCAGACCGTTAGGATCTACGCGGAGGATGGTAGCGCAAAGATTTATTACACGACGGACGGCAAGGAGCCAACCGTCAACTCCATGCAATACTCCTCCCCTATCCAGATCAACACGACCACACCGCTGCGCGCCATCGCAGTCGTAAACGGGGAAGTCGCCAGCGACATCACAACAGCGACCTACTTCATCGGCATCAACAACATACCGACCTCCATCAAGGTCGTATCATTGGTGACGGACCGTGACTATGTATACGGAGACGAATTGGGTGCACTGGTCGTGGGACGAAACGGAAAAACAGTTCCTTCCAACTGCGGAGCCATGGATAGAACGGCCAACTACATGAACGACTGGGACCGTCCATGCAACTTCGAGCTGTATGACGAGAACAAGGAGACCATGGTCAACCAAGAGGTGAAAATCAGCGCATTCGGAGCCTGCTCACGTACAAAAGCCATCAAGTCAGTGGCCGTCAAGGCAAGCAAGGCAGTTGGGAACAACAAGTTCGACTGTGCGATATTCAGAGAGAAACCTGCCCTGAAATGGAAAGGCCTCGTGCTCCGTAACTCGGGTAACGACTTCGGAAGAATGTTGTTCAGGGACGGCTATATCCAAACCGTGGCGGCTTCCGGCATGGATTTGGACCACCAAGCATACGAGCCAACCGTGGTCTTCATGAACGGTGAATACTATGCGATGTTGGGTATGCGCGAACGTACCAACAAAGACTTCGTCTACTCCAACCATGGACTGAAAGAAGGTGAGTTCTGCATTGATGTCACCTCTAAAACGGGTAATTCACCATGTGATGATTTCCAACAGGTTAAAAACATCGCAAGCAACGCCAACTCGGCTGACGCATTCAACAAGATAGATGAGATCATCGATGTGGACGAGTTCCTGAACTACATGATGACGGAAATATACATCTTCAACAAAGACTGGTCCGACAACAATAACAAAGCGTGGAAACGCAATGAGAACGGCAAGTGGCGCTGGATCTTGTATGATACGGAGTATTCCACCTCATTATACGAGGAGAACATGACAGGAAACGGTTTCGAAGAGAATGTGTCGAGGAAACTCTCCTATTTAAGCCAGTTGATCAAGAACCCGGAGATGAGCAGACGCCTCATGACGAAGTTCGTCGCCCACGCTGGCACCACATTCGGAGCGGAGAACACCGCCTATATCCTGGACAGCATGATAACCATCCTGAACAAGGAGGCGGACTACTTCAGGAACTTCCTCGCACAAAAGAACATCAAGGAAACCTCCCTGACTTGGAGGGATGAGTCCATGAAGGTACGCAACTTCCTTGTCGCAAGACAAAATGTGGTGTTCGACCATGTATCCAGCGCACTGAACTACGGTTCTCCTGTGCCTCTGAGGATCTACTCCGACATCCCCGGCTCAGCCTACTTGCTGAACGGACTGGAGCTTATCAACAAGAGCGATTTCAGAAGCAAATACTTCTCAGGCACACAAATCTCCGTGAAGGCTGTCGCTCCTGTAGGTTACAAATTCAAGAAGTGGGAAGTATGTAGGGAAAACTACATCATCAACACCAACGATTCATGGAAGTATCTCTACTTGAGTGACTCCGTAAGCACGCCTTACAACTGGAAAGAGAGTTCATTCGACGACTCCAGCTGGGAGTCCGGTGAAGCCCCTCTCGGAGGCAGTATGTCCTACTACGTGAAGACCAACGTCACCGGATCATCCGGAGGTGGCACTTGGCCAGGCGGCATGGGCGACTGGACCGGTGGTAACACAGGTGGCAACAACGGCGGTAATACCGGAGGCAACAACGGCAACTGGAATGGTGGCAACTGGACCGGTGGTAACACTGGCGACAACAACGGTGGCAACAACGGCAACTGGAACGGCGGCAACATGGGCATCCAACCTGCCCCTGGAGATGGCATCGGAGGTGGCGACTGGGGTGGCATCGGTGGCATCGGTGGCATCGGCGGTGGAGACTGGGGCGGATTCGGTACATCACAAGCCGCAAAGACCATCTTCTTGAGGAAAGAGTTCAACATCGACAATCTCAACTCCATGGACAATGAAATCCAATGCTTGGCTCATATCGGTGACGGTGCGATCATCTATCTGAATGGCAAAGAGATTTATCGTTACAACTTGCCAGACAACGTGAGCGACACGACCAGAGCCATTTATGAGATGGATTCCTACGCCACGGTAAGCTTCAAGATCCGCCGCAGTGACCTCACCCAAGGCAAAAACGTGATCGCAGTGGAATTGCATAGCGCTAAGAACTCCGCTTCCGTAGCGTTCGACCTCTCCATGCTGGACGAAAAGACAGGTGTGACCTCCAACAGCTCGTCCAACAACGAGGAATACACCGGCAATGTGAACGAAGCTTGCGTCCTCCGCGCGGTATTCGAGAAGGACGGCACCTCAACCTCTTACGGCAAACTCTACATCAACGAGGTGTGTGCCGCCAACAAACAATATGTGGACGAGTTCCGCCAAGACGAGGACTGGATCGAGATCTACAACGACGGCGATGTGCCTGTCGACTTGGGAGGTATGTACCTCTCCGACAAGAGAAAGACACTGGATAGGTTCCAAATCCCGACCAACAGTCCTGCGAAGACCACCATCCCTGCGAAAGGATACCTCGTGTTCTGGGCGGATGCGGACTCTTCCGACCAAGGTCCATTACACACGAACTTCGAGCTCGCAAAGGATAAAAGCCAAACAATCTCTCTGAGCAGGAAGGTGAACGGGAAGATCGAAGTCATCGACTCCATCCGCTACCAACCTCACACCGACGGAGAAACCTACAGCCGCTTCTCCTACACAGGCGACGGTTCTTGGGCAGTCACTTCCCGTCCGACCTTCGCAAAGAAGAACGCTTACTCTCCATTGTTGACTTCATCTCCAAGTGAGGTTACTTTGGTCAATAGTGAAGAAGATAGTGCGCTCCCTATCCTAAGCATCTACCCTAACCCGACAAGCGATTACCTATGGTTCTCCATAGACGGTGAAGAGGCGGACATCGTTCTTGCGGACTTGACAGGACGTATCCTGCTCTCCAAGAACATAAAGAATGGTTCCAGCATCTATGTCGGCAATCTGGAGAACAATGTTTACGTTGTGACGATTTCAGTCAACGGAACGACTTACCAAACTAAGTTCGTGAAGTTGTAAAACGCAATAAGACAACAACAGAAAAAGCACCCGTGAGCAATCATGGGTGCTTTTTTCATAACCAATAACGATGAAACGAATCTAGTCTAACAGGCCTGCTCTCCTCCGCATATTCTCCTTTATGTTTTCCGCATACAACCATGTATCGGCGAAGTGCAGATTCCCCCATGGGAACGGTTCCTTAAGACTCTCGTTGTAGCACACCTTCGGGTCCACCTCCCCACAGACGAGCAGATGATCCTCTATCCGCACGCTAGTGTACCCTGGCGTGGTTTTGTAGGCCTTCACCTTCTTGTCATAACGCACAATGCCCTTGTGCAGGTCTGCCGAAGCCAAAGCCCCGTCCGTCCGCCAATTCAACGGATTGATGCAGACGACGGTGTTCGCGAACAAAGGAGACTTTCCCTCCATCGAAGTGACCGAATTGTAGGAGATCACCACCCCTCTATCCGTCTCCCCCATGGCGGGTTTGAGCCGATGAGGGAATTTGTCCAAGTCCTTCTCCGTGATTTCATAGCCCATCAGGTAGGCGGCGATCATCTGGTCATACTGCTTATCCGTCATCCCGTGCTTCAGCAACTCCAGCAACATCTGGGAACCCTGGCTATGGCCCAATAGGATGAAGGGCCGACCGTTGTTGAAAGTGCGCATGTAATACTGGAAAGCGCGCCTCACATCCGCTGCGGAGAGTTTCGCCCTGAACTTCCGCTCCGTGTTGCTCATGGCGAACACCTTCGTCGTCATCTGACGATAATAGGGTGCGAAGAAATTGAAGTCATCCGCAGCATAGACGGTTTTGTTGTACACTTGGTTCTTCTTGGCGGCAATCCTCACCTCCGCCCTGCTGATATCCGTATAGGCAGGCACACTGCCCCGGTTCGAGAGCGGTTCCGAATTGATGGTGGGATAGATGTAGAAAATATCCACCGGTTTCCCTTTATACTGAGAAGAGGACTCAAACCAATATTTTTCGATTGAATATCTAGGTCTCATACGATGATAGCGATGCTAATATGACGCGAATATAGCACTTTTCAGGCTTGCAGTAACACGGAATGGGTCGGAGGCACAAACTTATCCGTCAGCTAACCGAAAGCGCTTAAAAACGCCTTAAACGGTTCTATCCAATGCTCGCTCTCCTCCACATGGAACGTGTGCATACCGACCGCCTCGGCGCCGATCAAGTTTTGTTTCCTGTCGTCAACGAAGACTGTTTCCGCAGGATCTAAACTCTCATCGTCCAGCACATACTGGTAAATATCTCTGTTGGGCTTGGAGAGACCTATCTCACAACTGACAAACAACTTGTCGAAGTAGGAATAGAAGGGTTTCCCCTCAGGCGCGAATCCTTCACTTCGGATATAACTCATCATAAACGGATTGTTGTTGGTCAACATGTAAATACGATACCCCTGACTCTTCCACGCCTCCAACTGCCGTAACATTCCTTGGGGAAGATGGGAGAAGAATCCCCACCAAGCATAGGCGATCTGTTCAAAGGTGATTCCCCGCCTACACAAAGAAGAGACCTCCTTCAGGAAAGCCTCAACAGAGATAGAGCCATCTTCCACACGGCCAAAGATGCCTCCCCAGTTTTTCCCTTCCACGAAATATGTTTCCGCATGGGGTAAGCCCAGAGCGGAAAAACGACCCACAGCTTCCTGATGCTGACTGACGCTTAAGACGCCGCCCCAGTCAAAGATTAGATTCCGAATCATTTACACTTTATTTCTTCTGTCAGATAAACCATAAAAAATCCCCCAGTCCTAAGACCAGGGGATTTTTACTATAACTAAAAAACGTTTTTAGCCCAAGAACGATATCAGGATACCGGCAGCCACAGCTGAACCGATCACACCTGCCACGTTGGATGACATGCAATAGTTCAACACATGGTTGCGGGAATCGTACTTCAAGGCGATGTCGTTAGCCACACGAGAGGCCATAGGAACAGCGCTCAAGCCTGTCGCTCCAATCAACGGATTGATCTTCTTCTTGGAGAAGAGGTTCATAATCTTCACCAACATGATACCTCCGAAGATGGAGAAACCGAATGCGCAGAAACCACCGGCAACGATACCGATTGTCTTAAGGTTCAAGAAGGCGTCAACCGTCATGGTAGCACCTACAGACAAACCAAGGAAGATGGTAGCCGCATTCATGATACCATTGGAAGCCGCATTGAACAAACGTGAAGTGTTGTTACCAATCTCCTTGATCAAGTTACCGAACATCAACATACCCACCAACGATACCGCATCAGGGACGATGATCGCCACAATCGTGGTAACCGTGATTGGGAAGAGGATCTTCAACACACGCATGTTCTTGAACTCCTGTTTGTTAGGGTACAACTTGTCTTGCTCCTTCATGTTGATCTTCAACTCTTTCTCGGAGCAGGTCAATTTCACTACCAATGGAACGATCACAGGCACCAATGCCATGTATGAATATGCCGCGATAGCGATTGGACCCAACATGGCTGGAGCCAATTTCAAGGTTGTGAAGATGGCAGTCGGACCATCAGCGCCACCGATGATGGCCAATGATCCTGCCTCCTTCATATCAAATCCACACTGACTTGCTACAATCAATACTGCGAAGATACCAAACTGTGCACCTGCGCCGAAGATAGCCAACTTCAAGTTACGTAACATCGGTCCGAAGTCAGTTAACGCACCTACACCCATGAAGATGATCGGAGGCAAAAGACCTGACTTGATCAATGCGTAATAGATGTAGTTCATGATACCGAACTCATGCGCAATGTCATGCAAAGGCATTTGCCAGATATCATACACCTCAATATGTTTCACTAAATTAGCGTCCTGAAGTATCGCATTGCCTTCCAAAACTGGATTATACCACAGTTTTCCAAGTTGGACGAAGCCTTCCTTCATCTCTTCAGTACCCTCCGCGAAAGAGAGTACCTGGAAACCGCTATCCAATCCATTGTTCAGGAATTCATTCGAGATGCGGAAAATCTCACCTACACTATTCACCGCCAGTACACCCATGCCACCTCCAGGGAAGTTGGCGATCAGCACACCGAAAGCGATTGGAACGAGCAACAATGGTTCGTACTCCTTCTTGATACCCAAATAGAGCAAGAAGAAGGCCAAAAGAATCATTACGAGGTATGAGGGATTGTCAACAAAGTTGCCAAGCGCCGTCATGCCATATATTTTTTCTAATATTTCTACCATGATTCCTGTTATTTAATTCTCATCAAAACATCATCTTCTGAAACAGAAGAACCACTCGTCAAGCAAATCTGCGTGATGACGCCGTCACACTCAGCCGCGATAGCGTTGAACGTCTTCATCGCCTCCACGTAACAAACCACTTGGCCCTTCTTCACGGCATCACCCACCTTAACTGGTGTGTCACCCGAGTTCTTCACCAAGTAGAACTTACCCTCCAATGGAGAGGTCAGTTCGGTTCCTTCACCAGGAGCTGCAGCCACTGCCGCACCCGTCGCTGCCGCAGGAGCGGCTGAACCATCATTCGCACCGATCGTGACGTTGTACTTAACACCATTCACCTCAACAGTTACGGTTTGAGGCAACTCGACACCGCCCTTGCAAGCGGATCTCTTCGCCTTACGCTCCTCTAAGTCAGCCAAGAAGTCAGCCTTAGCCTTACCAGACTTGTAAGCCCTGTACTGTTGTGGGTGCATAGCCAACTCGAACAACTCCTCGTCGTCCTCGCCGAAGTCCCAACCCTCTTTCTTCATCTCCTCACGGAAGGTGTCCAAAGCGTCAGGATAGTTGCTTTGAGGATCCTCTGTATGGAACTCACGGCCTTGCTCCTTCGCCTTAGCCACCAACTCAGGTGACAACGGGCCAGGCAAGTTACCGGACTTACCCAACATCATATCCCAAATATCGTCGGCGATCATAGACCAACGCTCCTTGCCCTTCTCCATCTGCATAACGTTCATCAACGCCATGTTCTTCACATATTGTGAGAATGGAGTCACCAAGCAAGGGTAACCCATCATAGGCCATACATATTTCACCTCGTCGAACAGTTTGATCAACAGCTCGTCTTGGCTCATCTTAGGCTTGCCGTTCTTCTCCTTCCACTTGTTGATGGACTCGAGGTTCGTCTCCAAGTCTGTCATCAAGGAACCCATCATACCGCCAGGCAATCCAGGACCGATCAACAAGGAGTTCATCATACGGTTACGAGGAGGAATATAGTAGCCCAAGAAATCATCCATCATCTCTTTAATCAAGGTGCGGGCCTCCATGTAAGCCTCCATGTTGATCTCCTTCACCTTGAAGCCAGCGTCCTTCAACATAGCCTGTACTGCGATCACGTCAGCATGACCAGTACCCCAAGAGAGAGGCTCCATACCAACGTCCACATAGTCGCAACCAGCCTTGCAGACCTCCAAGATGGAAGCCATGTTGAAGCCAGGACCAGCGTGGCTATGGTATTGGATGGTAATATCCTTGATCGCTTTTATGTTTTTGGTCAACTCGCCCAAGAAAGCAGGACGGCCAATACCAGCCATATCCTTCAAACAGATCTCGTCACATCCGGCATCGATCAACTCCTTGGCCATCTTCGTGTAATACTCCACCGTATGGATAGGAGAATAGGTGATGCAAAGGCAACATTGGGAAATCATGCCACCATCGTGTGCGTATTTGATGGAAGGGATGATGTTACGGGTATCGTTCAAACCACAGAACGTACGGGTGATATCAGTACCCTGTTTCTTCTTAACCACGTAGAAGAGTTTGCGGACATCCGCAGGAACCGGACTCATACGAAGGCCATTCAACGCGCGGTCCAACATGTGTGTCTGAATACCAGCCTCATGGAAAGGCTTGGTCCATTGGCGGACTGCCTTATTCGGATTCTCTCCGTAAAGGAGGTTCACCTGCTCAAATCCACCACCATTTGTTTCTACTCTGTCGAAGCAGCCCATCTTCACGATTACGGGCGCAACTTTCATCAATTGGTCGACGCGCGGCACATATTTGCCTGCGGCTTGCCACATGTCTCTGAATACGAGACTGAATTTTACTTCTTTAGCCATTTTTATTAGATTGTTTTTCTCTTAAATTCTTTCGATTTTGTCAGCCTTTGATTTCCCATTCGTAATCTTACTGATCGCCATGCTGATGGCTTGTGCCACGTTGGCATCCACTGGATTAGGTGCTGCTGAAAAAGCATTCGATTTAGGCGCCTCTTCTTCCGGCGCATACTTGTTAATCAACTTGATTAACACGTTTCCTAAGAAAATAATGAGTAATAAAACGGAGAATACCGTCGCCAACCCAATGCCCATTAATTGCAGGGCCATGAAAAAATTATCCATCGTATCCTTACCATTTAAAATTAGCAATAAATATCCCCCAAAGATATGTATTTTTTTTGAGACCCGTGATATATGGACGAAAAGTTTAAAAATTTACATGCGTATTGATATTATTTACTGTTTCCAACACATTCCTTACAGTTTGTTATTTATTCCCCGAAACCAGTCACACTTCCCTACCCGTCCGAAAAAAAAGCGTGGCTCAAATCCGTCAAAAGACTTCATTGAGCCACGCCCTAATGTAGAGTTCCGGTCAATTATCCGTAGCGGACAACCTTTCCGGAGATTTGTTCATCACAACTGCTTGCAGACGAACTTCTTCGGACTATCCACCACACCGAAGATCTGGTCGGAAGAGAACGGAACCGATACCAGAGACTCGTACAGACAGTGATCCGCCGCGTTCCAGTAGCGGAAAGTCACATTCGTCGTCTCCGCCCCCGTTCCGATGACGGTCAGAAGGAACTTGCCGTCGATGGCTTTCTTAACGCACCTGCACTCGCTTCCGACAAACGCCGCCATGAGGTCATCGCTGGAGGCCTTCGATTTCAGCTCGGCAGGAAGTTCGAACACCACCGTCATGGTGTAAGCGTAGTCGCCAGAAATAGCCACAGACTTCCAACCCGGGTTCTCGTATGTGTTACCCGTAGGAACGATCACCGAAGTGGTGTCCTGAGATTCCCACGGATCCTCCGATTCCCCCGAATCTCCATCTTGGAGCTTCTTGATCAGTTCGTCCAGTTTCTTGTTGGTCTCTTCCAATTGCTTGTTCGTATCGTTCAAGCTATTTTTCTCCTCCTCCAATTGCCTGATAAGCACATTCTTCGCTTTCAACTGCTCTTCAAGCGACTCGATCTCGTCATCGTCCTTGCAACTCTGAAAAGATCCGGACAAGAGGGAGATGGATAATGCAATATAAAACCAATTCTTCATAACAATCTCTCCCAAATTACTTCTTTACAACTTTAAAAACTTTAGACTCATCGCCTTGGGTAACCTTCAGCATATATGAGCCAGGGACCAAGCCAGTCACGTTGACGCTTTCGTCCAGGACATTATCCGATGCGGAAACCTGCTTCTCATAGAGGATCGCACCCACCACATCGAAGAGTTCGAGCGTCACATCGCCTTCGCCATCCAGCTTGCCGGCAACGTTCAACTCGTCGACCACAGGATTTGGATAAACGGTCAACGTCTCCACACCACCCACGTTGAAGTTCAACACGAATGGATTGTCAGGCGTGCCATATACCGCGTCACCCGTGAAGGACAGAGCGTTGTTCGCCTCGTAAACGACTCCGTCACGTTCCATCGTGAAACGAACCTTGTCGCCCGACTTCGCCGAAACATTGATGAACTGAAGCGCACGGTCATCCGACAAAGAGACTTCCACGATCTTGTTCTCCGCAGTTCCCACAAGCGCACGAAGGACATCGCCCTCCCTCTTTTCAGGAGCGGAAGCAATAATGCTCATGTTAGACTCGTAAGCGGAAGAGGCCACAGAGACAGCGGAACGCAAAGCGGAAGAAGAGGAAGGATACTTGAATGTCTTTTGTACATCGCCCGTATTCTTCAACATATAACCGCAATTAGGTTGCAAGCTGTTGAGAGAGCCGATCCACTCATTGCCATAGTACATGGCGAATCCCTCATTCGACTTGATGATATCACCCTCTTTCGCCTCATAGCCAGCCAACGCCGCTTTCAACGTCATGCTACCAGCAGGCAAATAAGCGATGTAGTTCCAAGAACCAGCCTTCACAGGGATCAGCATAGAATCCAGATTGATGTCCTTACCAGAGACAGACAATACCTGATTCTCGTCAGAGTAGATCTTGAACATGCTCGTGTTGTTCAACACAAGACTATCATTCGACCACTTCCTACTATCCACGGAATAGTTCGCGGAATGACCGCTCAAGTCCTTCACGATGCTATTCGAGCCCCATCTTCCTCCATTGAGGTAAGCGGTCAAGTCTGACATGCCCGCCTTGTTCTCAAGGTTGAATGAAACCCAGTTCCAGCCCTTGCTCAACGGAATGTTCTGATACTTAGTGGTTCCGTTATAGAACACAACCGGTGCGGTTGGTTTTCCGTAAACCGTATCCGCCTTGAACGGCACCACAGGAGAAGAAACCGCCGCCATCATGACGCCCTTACTAGCATCCCAAGCACGGTATACCAAGTCATGAGAATTCGAGTTAGAATAAACCGTCATCATCGCATACCACATGTCCATGGTCTTGTCATAGCTCATGTTAGCCACACCGACACACTCGCCGTTATAGAAGGCGGCAAGCATATCCTTCTCGTCGTTGGAGAATTGGTTATCCAACTTGATCTGGGCGAAGACAGCCATGCTGAACTCATACTTCGAAGGATCGACGCTCCACTCCGGAGTGTCACCCTCCACCGTCACATTGAGTGCGAGAGGTTCGGTCACGTTATTGGAGTTCGTCAAGTAAACCACCTCGTCGTACGTGCCGACAGCGAGAGAAGGATCGATTTCGAACTCGATGGTCTGCTTCTCCAACGGATTGATGGCACCAGATTCCGGAGAGGCGCTCAACCAAGAAGGCATGTTCTTCATGCTGTAGTTGATGACGGAGCCGCCCTTGTTAACGATCGGCATCTCGAACTTGTACGGCTCGTTCTGCTTCTTGTTGACAGTCACAGCGTCATCCATCCACTTCAACTGGTTGCGGTCGATGTAAGCGCTCCACGTGATCGGAGAGAGGATAAGGTTTCCATTCATATCCTGCACCTCCTTCACGGTGAAGTTGACGATCGTCTTCTCGATGCGGTAATCCTGCTCCGTCAAGTTGATGATGAGGGCATCATTGTTGACCACCCAATCATAGAGCAACTTGGAAACAGCCCCCTTGTTCTTCACCGGAGGAATGTTCACAGACGCAGAGACATTACCCGACGCATTGGCGAACGCGATTTTCTTACCATCACCGTCCACCGCATCATTGCCCTTATCTTCCAAAGTGAACTGCATCTCTGGCGTACCTTGCCATTCAACGTAGTGTTCGAACGGATAGTAGAGCAACAAGCCCATCTCGTCGCCATTCGACTTCTGGTTGTAGAAGTTCTCCACCTGAGATTGTTGACGATAGAGATTCCACAATCTCACCTCGTCGATCATACCGGTGAATTTCTGGTCAGCCTTCCTCACCTTCTCGGATGTCGAGTCGTTTAACGCGTAGTAGACGCGAGCAGCGGCGAACAACTTATCGGAAGCGACACCGCCGATCTTGTCTGCAGAGAAATAAGTGTTCAATTCTCCATCCATGTAGATGCGAGCCACACCAGAGGAACGGTTCACCGCAAGGGTGAAGTTGTGCCAATTGTTATCAGCGAAATTTCCGTCCACAGGCGTCACATAACCATTGTGGCAGAATGTCAACACATTCGGTTGGTCAAAACCGATTCTTAAAAGTTTCGAAGCGTCTTCAGCGTTCGAAGCCAATCCCGTACCATTGGAGATCAATGTCTGGTTGGTTGCACCAGGTTTAGCATTGAACCAGAACTCGAGGGTGAAGTCCATGTCCGAAGTGATGACAGCCGCCGAGCTGTTCATCGCCACGTAGCTAGCGCCATCGAACTCAGCGGAACGACCCTCAGGCAAAGCCCAAGTACCACCCTTCATGATCAGGTTCGCGCCACGCGCCTTATCCTCCGTAGCAGAACCCTTCGCCTCCTCCATCTCGTAATAAGCGATCAGGTTGAGGTCGTTGCCAGAGAGTTGAGAAGTGCTGTTAGCCTGTATGGTAGCGGAAGAGCGAACCGCATTCCAGATACGGAACTGATCCACCTTACCATTGAAGTTACCGGACTGGGTAGCCACGTTGCGGCCCACCTCGACAGTGCCGGCACCATCATAAGCACCCACAGCGGCGGCGTTAATGGCAGCAGTGTAGTTCACATAAGCAGTCGCAGTCCTGTTCTCGTTGTCATAGACTAAAGCGACGTGGTTCCAAGAAGATTTCTCCCAAGCAGGGGCATTCTCGGAAACGATTTCCTTGCCGCCCACTTTGACAACGATCTTGCCCTCCTTGTTCATACCCATGGAGATAGAATTAGCCGCATCACCATGGCTGAAGAAGGTGGCATTCTGCAATGAATCGAAGTTCACCCAGCACTCGAAGGTCAAGTCCTTGTTGGCGAAGTTGCGAGAGACATCCGTCACGAGGTAATCGTTCTCACCATCCAAAGCAATAGCCACGCTATGGTCTGAGGCCACACCGTTACGTACCCCCGTGATCTCGAAGTTGTTGACGGTCAACTTACCATCAGCGATGGTCTCATTGAAGTCGATTCGGATATCATCATCGATCGTCAACACACCATTCGCAGGTCTAGGAGAACCGAACAGACGAGGATTGTACATATCCTTGATACCCGAAACGACTTCGGAAGGATTGTCATACAATTCATTGTTGATATTACAGTAAGAAACGGCACGCAGATCGTAATACTGATCAGGGTTTTCATCCATATAGAATTTATAGTAGATGTTACCAGCATCCTCGGATGAAATCAGGAAAGCATTGAAACCATTTGCCACAGCCTTCTGGGCCAACGAATCCTCCTTGTAGTAATAAGCCAATGTGATCCAATCATTGTCTGAACTGGAAGAAGGTTTGTATTGCAACTCGATATGCTCGAAATCAGTATAATTGACATCGAAGTCAGAAATAGTGATCGGCATATAATGCTTAACCAGTCCATCAATCGTATCCACCGGACAATTGGTGTTGTATGTCCAATTGTTGTATGGCTTAACGATCGCAACATCCGTACAGGACGGGATGAAATGCACAGAGAAGGAAACCGTATCAGCGATTACATCCAAGAAAGAAGTCGGATCAGCTTGACACTTAGAAGCCAGCACTAACTGCAGGTTATCGTAATTCAATGTCTTACCCTTTGTCACCGACATGGTCTTAACCAACGTTTCTCCTGCAGGCACAAGATAATCCAAGGCGAAACCTGACATGGAGTTTCCGTCAATAGATGGAATTGCGCCATCAGGATTAGATGCATCAATTAAGCGAAGGTCGAACCATTGATCTTCGCTCGTCTCGGAATTGTTACGGAGATAGAGTGTAAAGAACGCCTCTTCTCCAGAAGGCACATTCTCCACAAAATCGTTTTCAAGACCGATACTTGGCACCTCCAATTGCATCGTGCTAGCACCCACCACAGTTCCTGGCTGATGGTACTTCGTCACGTATGCTTTCTCATAAGGGCATGAGGTTGCGCCACCTCGGGTGATGAACACGAATGAAGAGTAGTAGTCTTTTTCCTTCACAACGGATGTGTCCACATCGATGTCAATATCCTGACCAACTTCATATTTCTCCCAATCAGAGCTCCAACCTCTTTCATGATAAACATCCACAGAGATATAATCATCATCGCCATCCTCCGACAAAACGAAACCTTTGCTATGGTTACGTTCCACCTCGGTCTCAAAACTTCCGCCCATTGCAGTAGTTGCAGTCTCTTCAAATGTGAATGTAGATCCATACCTTTCGCCTTGTGCACCGACCTCCACGTCTGTCTCTCTTTCCGCATGGATGCCGAGAGAGACGTTAAAGGAGTTGGAATGAGATCGTCCTGTAGAATACTCTTCCGTATACTCAATAGGAGAGCCTGCATGGAAAGAGAAGTTTGAGATTTTATTCCCATCTTCATATTTATCAGTATAATAAGCCTTTTCCATTTCGTTTTGGGCCAACCTATCCTTCCATGCCATGATCCACTGATTCAAAATATTGATGGTGTCACGGGCTGTTGATGAAACAGGAGTCTTGTCGTCATCATCTTTAGGACTAATGACCATGTAACTAGGTCCATCGAACACGTCCTTCGGATTGCCAAGAGTCTGGTCTGCAATCGTCATATCTGTATTTGCCTTTCCGAAGTCAGGATGATCTGCCGGCAAATAAGAGAGATAATAAGATTGATGAGTTTCTTCGGCTAAACGTTTGTATGACTCCACATCCTTAAAGCCATCAACAATCAGGAATTTGTTTATCAGAGATTCCAAATTCGGGATAAGTGTCTGCTCAATATAAATCTGAGGATAAGCGAACAGCGTATTGAAGGATTGCGTCACGCTGATAGACGAGCTTTTTACCATTAAATAGTCTTTGCCTGTCGTATCAGTGTAAACCACTTCATATTTCTCTGGAGCAGCATTATAGGTCGCCTTTTTTATCAGGGTGACATCCTCACTTTCGCCAAAGAACATGTTCGTGGAATAACCGATGTAAACATCGCCGTCAGCACCCACATACAACGGATCATCGCTCGTCTGGTAACGGTTGGTCAACGTGAAGGAGTTTTTAAATTGATCCGAACCTTCAAGCGTCTCTTCATGGGCAACTCCCACTTTTAACGTGGTCGTGAAATCTGACGTATTCTCAGTTGCGACAAGAGCTCCTCCACCTGCTGTACCTTGAAAGATTTTAAGAGATGTACCTGATGTAATATTAGCACCCTCGAATCCCTCATTATGGAATGTTCCCGTAGCAGTACTTGATTCAGTAAATGACACACCTTTCTCCAAAAAGCTGTAGGAGTTGCTGCCCGGTGGATCACGAAGTACAGTCAACAACTTGTCCGGTCCTGCCGTCACAAAATTTGTACCCTTAACATGGTCACCTTTGACATACACCTTATTGGATTCACCAATAGCAAAAGGACAAATCCAGGCGATTGACGTAGGATTATCGTCATCACCACAAATCACCTTGGCAGATATAGTAGAAGTAGCAGTGGTCAATTCCGGTTCACCTACCATAAATCCAACGATAACCTTACCAGAAGTGTCCGCTTCCGCATGGATAGACTTCTCGCCAGCTGAGAAATTGACAGTAAAGTCAAACTTTCCGTTCTTCACAGGCACAGCATCCACCTCCCCTGTGTTCGTATGAATATATTCCTCATTGACATAACCTAACATGTAATAAGTAATGCCCTTCTTATAGACAGGAGATCCAAAATAGTAGGAACCTGTCTCCGTATCATATATAGCGAGTTCCACCTTGTCCCCTAGCACATTGGTCGATTCAATCTTCTTTTCACCGAAGTATGGGGAAGTCTGTCCGTCCCTATCACATTGCGCAACGATCAAAGTCGGTTTGTATCGTTTCACGAAAATCTGAGACTTATTGAAACGCACAGTATCACTGAACATGATTGATTCACCCCCTATGCTGTCACGGTAAGTGTAAACCGTGGAGTCCTTCACATTCACAACAGAAGACAGATCTAGCATCGAGCCCGATCCATTGATGTCAATGTGACCGTTAGCGGAAACCTCTACCTTATACATCTCAGGTGCCACATAAGCGACAAACTCACCTGTCGTGTCGTTCACATGAATAAGCACACCATCTTTCTTATATTCCACCTCATTCACGTGGGAAGCGAGTTTCTTTGTCGTATCATGATTAGCAACATAATGCTTTTCGACCACCGTCACACTATCCTGCATTGCATACACTGGACGTGTATGGGTCAATTTCACAGTGATGCCATTCGCCAAATTATTCTTAGACAACGAATGGCCCACAGGATATGACTCCTGTATCGTACCACCACAGACACGACCCACATACTTCACCTTCGTATTATCGTAGAGTCTTAGATTCGATACAATGTCCTGGTAATTACGGTCCGTACCATCACTGTTGCAGATGCGTCCATCCAAATCAAAGGTATGACCATTCTTCACCGCCTTCACCTCGTGGATACCAACTGGAACGTTGATGGAGAATTTTCCTTCCGCATTCGTCATTATGAGGTCGCCCCTCTTGTTAATCGCCGGGCTGCCATCGATGGTGAAACTTACGCCTTCCACAGGATAATTACCACCGCTATAGAGCACGAGACCGTCCACAAGGAACGAACTTTTGTCCGTGAAATTCACCGTATGATGTTGCGCACCCTCGGCGATGAAACGGATTTCCTGCCTAGGAGAGAATTGATGGCTTCCCTTGACAGGCATCAGTGTATAGGCCGTTCCGTTACCATAATAAGGAACTGCACGGATGTTGTAAACGCCAGACGAATCAGAGATTCCACAATAACTCAACTGATTTGTATTCAGGAGAGAACGGGTTTTCTTCACCCCGTACAACGTTCCCGTATTACCATGATAGCTAGATGTCCCCTCATAAGAGCAATCGAAGATCTGACCATTTGTCGTTTGGTCTCCCTCTTTTTGACTTCCCATCATGAATTCGAACGTATAATACGCATCCAACCCGGTCTCATTTCCGACCAAATACCTCGTATAGTCCCTCATAATCTCAGAACTACTCAAGGCTAAGCTCCACAAACGGACTTCATCAATGTCGCCCACGAATCCATCTCCGACAATAATGTCACCATCGGAATTCGAGAGAGAGAGAGAATCACCCGCTAACGTATCACTCAATTTACCATTTACATACATATAAATCTTATCATCATATACGTCATAAACAGCGGAGATGTGAGTATAGTCATTGACAGACAATTTTTCTTTAGACACCAACGTCTTATCACCCACCTTGAAATAAAGGAACTTATTATCCAACCCCAATTCGAATAAATCTGCCTTACGTATAATCACAGCAGAATCAATCATCGAATCTGTCAGATTAACCCATGCCTGCAGAGTGGCACCCGAATTGTTTTTCAGAACATTATGTCCAGGGATCACAGCTTTCCCCATACCATCAAAACCTAATGCATATGTTGGCACTGCATCATCCGCTTGTAATCTCACATATACAGAATCGACACCTTGCCCATTCTCGAAAGTCACATGACCATAAAAATCACCCGTCGGTGTACGGAAACCGAGGTCATACAAAGTATCTTTCGTACTGAAATCTTCCCCATCGCAGTTTTTCTTTCCGTAAATACGATATTCATAAAGAATACCAGGAAGGCATGACTTGTCATCAAACGAGAGTTCGGATCCTTCATTCGCCGTAACAGTTTCAACAGTCTGGAACTTCTCATTATTCTTTCCATATTCGCGACGTTGTACAATAACCTCGTCCACATTTATCGTCGCTTCCCACTTCAAATTCACCTTGTCGGAATAATAACCCTTCGAAACGGAGAATCCAGATATGGAACCAACACGTACGTCCTTAAAAGTCTCTCGTATAATAGTACTCTGTTTACTATAGTTTCCGCCTGGAATCACTTTAATTGTGTAACTATACGTGTTACAAGCCTGTATCAATCTATCTACGAACTCTGTTTCGGTATGATCCACCTCAAATTCTTCTTTCCTTGACGTAGTCTCGTTGATGCGTTCTATCACAAAGGATGAATTATCCAACCAAACAGATCCCTCTCCTTGCCAGGTTATTCTCACATATGGATTTCCGTCCGTCGTTACCAAATTCGCAACAATATTCTTAGGATACCAATGATCGGTGCTGACTTTGATTGTATATTCCTTTTTAAAATTCGTCCAACCTATCATGCCTCTCGTGGCCTTCCTCTCAATGGAAAAATTGTATTCAGCAACCTCTCCATCCGCCAAATCGAAAGAATATTCATATGATAATTTTCCCGGGACATAATCAATATCCAATTCCTTCTCGGAAACACTGTCTTTGCTCGTTTTTTTTATGTACAAAACGAACGGACTCATATTACAATCCTTATCCGGTGCGGTCGGGATTTGCCATGTTATGTTCATTATCTTCTTGATTGTGTCAGCTGACACATTAAATGAACTAACTTGCGGATATGCTTCCACGACAAAATTCGGGCTATTCGCCTCATATTTTACGCTCGAATTTTTGGTGGGTGTATATTCCTGATGCACATTGAATGTATGTGAGGTTTTCAAGAAATCAGCTGTCGCATTCACATAAAGTACACCTTTTTTTCCCGAAGGGTTCGAAATGTATTTTTCACCATCCCAGGATGTCTTAGATCCCCCTTCATACAGATAAATATCACCATATTTGGCAGCATTACCAGACATGTCACGTTCCCAATTCATTTGCACAATTGGCCGATTAGAACCATTCTGGGTGGTATAAGAATATTTAGGAGTTACCTCCTTGTATTTAGCAGGAGTAACTTCCAAATACAAACCATCTCTCCATCTCTCATCAATCCGATCATCCCCAGCAGCACCTTCTTTCCACCATACACCCTTCATCTGGATGGAAAAATAATGATTTAGGTCCCTCTGCTGAACGGGTTGGTTCCATTCCACCCACGCTTCATATTCATCATCATTTGACTTTCTCGGGGTGTACTGATCTACGCCAGTAAGGAAATTCAAAGAACCATCATGGTTCTGGCATTGAATACGAAACCTCGTAGTATGGGCATTTCCATCATCCCAATTAAGATTATAGAGATTCCCCGAATATGGATAGGAATAATTATGATTGGTATAAACATACTGCACAATCTCCGCACCTGCAGGATTCTCATCAGCGGCAAATCCACAATATCCATCAGCATTGCCACCGCCCCACGTTTGAAAATAACGTACACTATACTCTATACATCCTTTTTCAACGTTCCACTTAAAACTGTTCCATTTGTAATTCCAATCCGTATACGCCTGCACTCCCTGCCAAGGCGACATCGAACAGAAGAGGACAAACAAGGTCAGTAACCACCGCCTCTGCCTCCGTTTTTTAGGCATGCTGTCCGTACCATGCCTTCGTAAATAATGATTTACCATTACAATAAAATTTAGTTAAAAAAATATAATTGTTAAAAGTCTCACTCACCGCTTACTTACCTTACAAACCTCACACACCACCCTTCTCGGGTATTCCATCAAATCCAAGGAAATGAATGAAGCACATAGAGGATCTCTTCTCCTCCATATTCACAAAAACATACCGCAACTTACCGCTAAAACACATCGTCCTATAACGGCGTACCTTCTTTCATAAGTCGTTGAAAAATAAAGTAGTCCCCTGAGCCATAAACTTCAGAGATAAGAAAAAACATCCATTTTTTCACCTAAACCCTTATTTGTTCACACTAGCTTTGCTGCATTTTTCATTGTGAAGATAGGGAAAAAATTCCAATAAATACAAACAACCACCCGACTATTTTTTAACAAAGTTTCACATTGTGGGGAAAAAATACCCATAAAAGTCCCATAACTATTTCACTCACATAAAGATAGAGCCAACCTCATTTTTCAAAAAAAACATACCCATTGTTTCCATTTTGACATTATCCGCTTTTTCGTTAAATTCGCGTGAATTTTCACTCGGCACGAACCTCGAGCCAATACGCTTAGACATGACGGGTGAATAGTGTGTGTAACGGATGGGGGCTCCCCACCGCCTAAAAGCTTGGTGAATACTGGATATTCACCGCCAATGATTGTAGATTTTTTCACGAAGAAGAAGAATGAAGAATATCCGTAATTTCTGTATCATCGCCCACATCGACCATGGCAAAAGTACTTTGGCTGACCGCCTGCTGGAAATGACCAAAACCGTGACAGGAAAGGATCTGCAGGCGCAGGTGCTGGATGATATGGATCTGGAACGAGAGCGCGGCATCACCATCAAGAGCCACGCCATCCAAATGGACTATATGTACAAGGGGGAGAAATATGTGCTGAACCTGATCGACACCCCGGGACACGTGGACTTCTCCTATGAGGTCTCCCGCTCCATCGCGGCGTGCGAGGGCGCACTGCTCATCGTGGATGCGTCACAGGGTATACAAGCGCAGACTATCTCTAACCTCTACATGGCTTTGGAACATGACCTGGAAATCATCCCCGTCATGAACAAGATAGACCTACCCGGCGCCATGCCGGAGGAGGTGGAGGACCAAATAGTGGACTTGCTGGGATGCAAGCGGGAGGAGATCATCCGCGCCAGCGGCAAGACCGGAGAGGGTGTGGATAAGGTCCTGGAGGCGATCGTCGAAAGGATCAAACCGCCTGTGGGCGACCCTGACGCTCCGCTCCAATGTCTGATCTTCGACTCTGTCTTCAACCCGTTCCGAGGCATCATCGCCTACTTCAAAATCATCAACGGAACCATCAACAGTGGCGATCACGTCAAGTTCGTGGCGACGGAAAAGGAGTATTTGGCCGATGAAATCGGTATTTTACGATTGGACATGGAGCCTAAACAGAGACTCTCCGCAGGTAACGTGGGCTACATCATCTCGGGCATCAAGACCTCGAAGGAGGTGAAGGTGGGCGATACCATCACCACGGTGGCCAACCCTTGCGAGAAGGCGATAGAGGGGTTCCAGGAGGTGAAGCCAATGGTCTTCGCCGGCGTCTACCCTATCGTGACGGAGGATTTCGAGAATCTCCGCTCTTCCATCGAGAAACTACAGTTGAACGACGCTTCCCTGACCTTCCAAGCGGAGTCTTCCCTGGCCTTGGGCTTCGGTTTCCGTTGCGGATTCCTCGGCATGCTGCACATGGAGATCATCCAAGAGCGTCTGGAGCGTGAGTTCAACATGAACGTCATCACCACCGTGCCGAACGTGGAGTATGATGTCTATACAAAAAAGGGAGCTAAAATCGAGGTGCACAACCCGTCCGGTCTGCCGGACTTGACGCTAATCGAAAGGATCGAGGAGCCTTACATCCGCGCCTCCATCATCACCTCCACCGAATACATCGGTCCGATCATGACCCTTTGCTTGGGCAAGAGAGGTGAGTTGGTACGCCAAGACTATGTGTCAGGAAACCGTGTGGAACTGATCTACGACATGCCTTTGGGTGAGATCGTCTTCGATTTCTACGACAAACTGAAGAGCATCTCGAAGGGATACGCCTCATTCGACTACCACCCGCACGGCATGAGAGAGTCCAAGCTGGTGAAGCTGGACGTGCTGCTGAACGGTGAGCCGGTCGACGCCCTCTCTACCCTAACCCACTTCGACAACGCCTATCCTCTCGGCAAACGCATGTGCGAGAAGCTGAAGGAACTGATCCCGCGTCAACAGTTCGAGGTGGCCATCCAAGCCGCCATCGGCACGAAGATCATCGCCCGCGAGACCATCAAGGCGGTGCGCAAGGATGTGACGGCCAAGTGCTACGGAGGTGACGTCTCCCGTAAACGTAAATTGCTGGAGAAGCAAAAGGAGGGAAAGAAACGCATGAAGCAGATCGGTACGGTCGAAGTGCCGCAGAAAGCTTTCCTTGAAGTGCTGAAATTGGATTAACCGTCAATGATGAAATAGTGTAGTGTAACAATATAAACGTATTTTTTAAAGTAAAAATTATGAAAAAAATTTGTGTCGCACTTGGAGTGCTATTTATGGCTATCGCCTCCGCATCGGCAGACGATAACGAGTTAGTGAAGACGGCCACATCCATCTCCACAAAGTCTAGTGGCGAAATATCCACGGATTCCATCTATTGGACATTCCCCGGATCCACAGGTTTGAACGTAAACCAAGCCTACTTCAATGATTACTGCATGGAAGGATCTGGCCTCAGCATCTCCGCGGATGCATTCCTTAATTTGAATGCCAACTACAAGAAAAACAGGGTGAAATGGGACAATAGCTTCTCCGCTAAATACGGAATGATCTACTCCTCCGAATTCACTGAAGATGAGCCTATCCGCAAGAACATGGATGAGTTCGGCCTCTATTCCAAAATCGGTTACAAAATGGCCCAATACTGGTACGCATCCGCTTTGGCAAGTTTGGAGTCCCAATTCACGAATAGCTACAAGTATGTGCTAACCGAACCTGAGGAAGATATTTGGAAACCGGACGGAATGGAATACCTGGACGATCTGTACGAATCAAACGAATTCTACAACAGCGAAAGAGAGCTCATCTCCAGCTTTTTCGCACCAGGCGCCATCAAAGTCTCATTGGGATTCGATTACGTTCCGAACAAATACATCAGTTTATTCATGTCTCCACTGACTGCCCGCTTCACCATCTGTAGGCTGAATGAATTGGCTCCAAACTACGGTATGGAACTGATTGAAGGGACTGAGGACGAATACAAAAAATCAAGAAGTGAGTTGGGTGCATACGCCATCCTGCGTTCCGATTTCGACATCACAAAGAACATTCACTTCTTCAGTTCATTGGAAGCATTCTACGCATATAACAAAGCCGTCTCCATCTACACCAACGGATACACCGATTGGTATGGAGATAACCATAAGATTGTAGTATGGGACAGAGCGACCAGCGATCTCGTTAGCGTCACCGACCCATATAATGAGAAGGAGGATTCCGAGTTCAGGGCTGAATATGAAGTGGATAGGCCAGGAGAAGATATTACGAAGTTCGCCCATGGCTGGTACTTCAAATGGAAGTTGGAGCTCATGATGAAGCTAACCAAATACATCAACCTCTCGTTCAGAACCCAGCTCAAATATGACAACGCTGAGATGAAGTCATTAAGGGACAAGAACTATGGCATACCACACGCAAAGATGCAGTTCTGGGAGGCCACATCCTTGGGTATAGTTTACCAATTCTAAGGAACGAATAAGACAGATAAGAGAACGGAATAGGAGGCGGTCCGTAGGGGTCGCCTCCTTTCTAATTGACGATGAAATGGGCAGAAAATTAGAAGATATAGAATTGAAGGCCTTCCTTTTCGACATGGATGGCGTGTTGTACGACTCCATGCCTAACCACGCCAAAGCCTGGGTGCATGCGTTCGAATCCTTGGGGCTGAAATTCACGGACTACGACGTCTATATGCGCGAAGGCATGACGGGCTCCTCCACCATCAGCGAAGTGTTCTCCACCCAATTGGGCAGAGAAGCGACGGAGGAGGAATGCCAACGCATCTATAAATTCAAATCGCAATGCTTCGAAAATCTACCACAACCGCCTAAAATGAAGGACGTCGAGAAGGTTCTATCGGCTATTCAGGCAGCCCGGAAGGAAATCTTCCTGGTCACCGGTTCGGGACAACTCTCCCTACTGGACAAACTGAACCACTCTTTCCCTGGCGTGTTCGCCAGAGAGCGCATGGTAACCGCCTACGATGTGAAAAAAGGGAAACCTGACCCGGAGCCCTATCTGATGGGGCTAGAGAAAGGAGGTCTGCGCGCAGACCAAGCCATCGTGGTCGAGAACGCTCCGCTGGGCGTACGCTCCGCCTCCACCGCCGGCATCTTCACTATTGCGGTGAATACGGGCATTTTACGTGATGAGGAACTCTTAAAAAACGGGGCAGACTTGCTCTATCACAGCATGGAGGAACTCTACGAGGATTTGCCCCGCATCCTTAACGCCACACAAAACAAGCACTAGTCACCCCCTACTGGATATAGGGATTATTGGCTTTTTCAAACCCGATGGTGGTCTTCGGACCATGTCCGGGCAAAACGGTCGTATCCATCGGCAAAACCATCAGTTTTTCCGTAAGGGAACGGATCAGTTCAGGACCATTGCCCCGCTCCAAATCGGTTCTGCCGATACTGCCCATGAAGAGGGAATCTCCGCTGAAAAGGAGCTTTTCCTTCGGGGCATAGAAACATATGCCTCCAGGGGAATGCCCCGGCGTATGGATCACATGGAGCTCCGAATCGCCTAGTTTTATGACGTCACCGTCGCTTAAATAAGACTTGAGCGGCACGCACTTCAACTCCTCTTCGATGCCAAACTTCCTCCCGTACGTGGGGAAGATATCCAAGAAGAACTCGTCCGACGCGTGCGCCTCGGGCTGAATGCCGAATCCATCGAACAAAACCTGGCATCCGAAGATATGGTCCAAGTGCAAGTGTGTCTGAATGATACGAGTCAATTTCAGCCCATTTGACCGAATATATCCGACCAACCGTTCCTGCTCCTCCTCGAAGAAACAGCCAGGGTCGATGATGATGCAATTCTTCTCCTCATCGGTCAACACGTACGTGTTCTCCTGGAACATATTGAATATAAACTGTTTGACCTCCATATGATCTATTTTACTTACATGATTCCTTTTAGCATGGGGACGAAAGCGCACGTCCCGAAATCCTCCTTGTTGAAATTATTTTCGGACATTCGGGTAAGCCGAATCATCCTCAGTTCGTTATTTTCCATGATAGGAATAACGATGGAACCGCCTATTTTGCATTGAACCAACAGATTATGCGGCACGCTGTCCGCACCTGCCGTGACGATGATTTTATCATATGGCGCCAGCTCCGCCCAGCCCTCATAACCATCCCCATACTTGCATGTCACCTTGATATTCAGTTCGGAGAACCTTTTTGTGGCACTGACATAAAGATTTTTGATACGCTCGACAGTGTAGACGGATGCGCCGCAACAAGCCAGGACAGCGGATTGGTAGCCCGAGCCCGTGCCAATCTCCAAGACCTTCTCCCCCTCTTGCGGGTTCAACAATTCGGTCTGGTATGCTACGGTCCACGGTTGCGAAATAGTCTGGTCAGCCCCGATCGGATAGGCGTTATCGTTGTAGGCGAACGGTTCCAACGTGCTGTTCATGAAAAGATGGCGCGGAACGCTGGCTATCGCATTCAGCACCCTAGTGTTCTTTATCCCCTTGGCATACAGCTGTTCCGCCAGACGTCGCCTCAACGTCGCATGTCTAGGTGTGTCATTCATGATCATTTATCACAATGGTAAATAAACCGCCTTTTTCGTTTGGAAAAACTCCTCCGAGAAGAAATCCTTGATGTTAAAGAGTGAGGCGGAATTCCGGAAAGGACTCACCTCATGCTCCAATTCACCGCCTTTCAGGCAGATTAGTCCGTTGGGAAGGGCATTTTTCGGATTTTTATGCTCCACATTTTTGCGTGTCAACCGAACAAGGTCGCCCAACGGCATGACCGCTCGACTGACGATGAAATCGAACTTTCCCTTCTCATCCTCCACCCTCTCATGTGCGAAAGTGGTGTTGGTCAAGCCAATAGCGTTGGAGATCTCCGTCGCCACACGGATCTTTTTCCCGATGGAATCGACCAAATGGAACTGACAATTAGGATAATAGATCGCCAACGGAATGGCCGGGAATCCGCCCCCCGTACCGACGTCCATGACGCTGGTGCCATCCTTGAACGACAGGATCTTAGGGATGGCCAGGGAATGCAGGACATGATGCTCGTAAAGATTCTCTATGTCCTTACGGGATATCACATTGATCTTACTGTTCCAATCGGCATACAAATCGTATAGCGCGGCGAACTGTTCCTTCTGTTTGTCCGATAGATTCGGGAAATATTTAAGGATAATATCCATCTTTCTTCTTTTCTTTTTCCGCAAATTTAACGATAGTTCCTCTAACGACAAAATCCGCAGGAGGGATAATCACGGCAGGCTCTCAGAAGTGGATGGAGGAAAATATTCACTATTTTAGACAATACCAACAGGGTTTTCCCCGTATATTAGTTATATTTGCATAATACGAATTTTTTAAATAGTTCAACAAATCATAGAAATAACTGATTGTCATGAATATACTTTTTTTGCACGGAATGGCTTCGAGCCACGAATCTGCCACAGCTGAGTTTATACGTAAATACCTACCGGAAGCGACTGTCTGGGCACCGGACTTGTCCATCGACCCAGAAAAGGCTTTCCCTCAAATCGACCGTTTCTTGGCGGAATACCAAGTGGACCTGATCATCGGCCATAGTCTCGGTGGCTTCATGGCGCAGAAATACAGAGGACGCAAAAAGATATTGCTGAACCCTAGCCTCGGCATGACCTACATGTACATGTTCCAAGGCGACAACAAATACAAGGAGGCCAGAGCTGATGGCAACCAGATATGGCACGTGGACAAGCGGATGTGCGACATCTACAAGGATATGGAGCGGAAACAATACGACAACCTGACTCCCGAAGAGGACGCGCTGACCATTGGCATGTTCGGACGGAAAGATTTCATGACGCGCATGGCCGCCCATTGGTTCAAGCAACACTACAGCAACCGAATCTTCATGCCGGGAGGTCACTACCCTCCCGAAGAGTCCATCCGGGATTATGTGGTACCGCAAATACGCTCTTTCCTGAACGAATAACGCACACAATTCTTTAAAACGCCAGATACATGAAGATAACCAATATCGACACCCAAGAGTTGCTGGACCACCACATCATCGACGAGGCGGTGGCCAACAACATCATCAACTATTACTTGGAGAAAGAGGGAAACAAGAAAAAATTCCTCACCAATACGACCTTGCCTCTGTGCATCGTCGCAGCCATCTTTATCATAACAGGTATATGTTTTCTCCTTGCGGATAACTGGGAGTCCATCCCCCATGCGCTTCAAGTCATCATCGGATTACTACCGATCATCCTGGGCTCAGCCTCCTGCTATTACGTGTACAAACACCAATACGAGAGTCGGGCATTTAAGGAAGCATCATGCCTCATCTACTGCATAGGTCTGGTAACAACCTTTTGCTTGATCAACAGTATCTTCGACATGGAGATCAATTTTTCAATCTCTGTCTTCACGCTGGCGATATTAGCCTACCCCATTGTATTCCTTTTCAGGTCAGTTATCACATCTTCGGTCATCATAGCAACTTTATGTATCTCATCAATTGATATGAATGATGATTTAATGATCATTGCCTTATATTTCATCATCTTCTTCATTGATTTGCTGTTTCTTTACAGGACTTACCATACGGAGAAGGATACCTTCCTTGTGAAATTCAGGATGGCGGCTCTCCCCTTCGTCCTCCTCTGCGTGATTCTGTGGGGACATTCAGTATTAACAAACGGGAAGTCTTCTGAGGACAATTGTCTAATATTAGCCTCCTTTTTTGCGTCCGCATCCATATTTTACTCACTACACACATGGATCAAGCAATCCACTCATATCCAAAGCAATGCATCTTTCCTGAAAGCAGCCGCATACATCGCCAACTTCATAATTCTGGTCAATTTCGCTTACAGTATATCCGAAGAACACACCGATGAGTATGGACCAACTGCATTCCCGACAATTGCCATCATACAGATCCTCTTATTGGGAATCTCCTTCTACATGAAATGGAAAAGAGGATTGAAACCCGAGTTGGACGAGTGGATCACGCTTCCCCTGATTCCTCTTGTCTTATTCATACCTTACGCATACTTATCGTACACATTCCAAGGTCTGACCATCATCTACTTGGCCTACCTCACATTCATTAGCATACGGACGATGGATGTGCTGAAACTGAATCTGGCCTTAGTGGGTTGGTACGTTTTCATGTTGAAGACACTGTTCGAATATGCTCAGTCGATCATACTAATCGGAACGCTCTCCATCATCTGGGGCGTCGTGCTTATCCTAATCAATATATTCATCTCAAAGAAAAAGAGCCATGGACTTCAACAAAATAACTAAAAAGCAACTTATCCTTGCGGCGCTCATCGTGCCAATCCTTTTGGCTATCATTTGGACGATTCGATGCCAAATAACATCCAGCAAGGAATACACCATCGAAAGACCTATTGTATCATGTACTGTGAATTCAGACAAATATGGAGATGCGCTTACCGTGGATTTTGACAATGGAAATTTTTCTGAGGAGGGATATCATCGTCATAGAAAATATCTCACCTACAAAAAAGACTCCAATGGATATTACTATCCGGACAGGACCCGCATAATACCGCCATTAAACAAGCCATTCACTGTAAATAGATATTACAGCCGTATTGAAGATGAGCATTTTAATGTCGGGAAAGGGAAAGCCTTATGGGTGCAATATTTCCTTAACAAAGCGATAAAGGATGGTCACACTGTCTGTGGCATCAAGCAACTCAAAAATGGCAATGATGAATTCCTAAACATTGAAATCGACGGGGAAACCAGTTCGGATGACATTGCCGACTTGGCCTTAAGCGACTATGCGGAAGCGTTGGATAGCGTGGAAAAGAGCATCGAAAAAAGGGTCTCATCATACTGTAGCACAGCTATTTGCGACCCAGACAATGATTTAAATTACGTATCTCTGCTAACAGAGAGAATGGATGACCACCTCCCATCTAGCATACTATACATGATATGCAAGAAAAAGGATGATAGCGAGTTCCGAGAAACGCTCATCGAGAAAGGGAAGATTTGGTATAAAAAATATTTGCATGCAGACAAATACGGCAACCTTCAAAACGCCATCCAACAGCTCTCTTCCTCCTATCATTGGGTAAATCAAGAGAACCACAAAGAGCTATACAAGATTTATTCAAGAGCAATTGACCTCCAAGAAATAGAATTTTTTAAGGAGGGCGAAAAATCCATCGTAGAAGGTTCAGAAGGAACAATAGAAATAGTAGAAATTGGGACGGATGACATGAATCTCAACACAGACTCAATAGCCAAGATAGGTGAACTTGTCAACTTCCAAGGCACGCCTGATCCTGTGACCATCAACCTCATCGGCTTCTGGATCCGAAGGTGGAACGATGGTTCCGCGGAGACAATATACAGTGTTTTGAAGAACTTAAATTTGGAATAATCCCCCATTTTTCTTATCTTCATAGAAAGATAAAAAGATTTGAGATATGGAGACCAACGATATTTTGTCATCGGATTTGTTGAAATTTGTCTTAGTCACGCTAATGTCATTGGTTATCGGACTATCACAAAGGAAGTTATACCTGAAGGAGGAGGATTCCAAACATGCGTTCGGTGCGGACCGTACCTTCACTCTGATCGGTATATTGGGTTACATCCTCTACGTGGCGGGGAGCGGGAGCATCGTGCCTTTCCTCTGCGGAGGCGTCACCCTCACCCTATTGTTCGTCGCCTACTACATCCATAAAATCTTCGTGCAGAAGTCCTACGGCATCACCTCCATCGTGATTGCCCTGATCACCTACTGCCTGGCGCCAGTCGTCTGCGAAAAAGACCCGTGGATGGCCATTCTGGTCGTCGTGGCGGTCCTGATCCTAACCGAGATGAAGGACAAGTTCATACAGTTCACCAAGTCGATGAACGACGAGGAATTCATCAATCTCGCCAAGTTCATGATCATCGCCGGGGTGATACTGCCTATGCTGCCGAAGACCGAACTGATAGAAGGCTCTGGACTCACCCCTTACAGCATTTGGCTCGCTACCGTGGTCATCTCCGGCATCTCCTACGCCAGCTATCTGGTGAAGAAATACGTGTTCAAGGACGGAGGCGTCATCATCACAGGCATATTGGGCGGTATCTACAGCAGTACGGCGACCTGCATCATCCTGGCCAAGAAGGCAAGGGATAAGAACGGAGACCTCTCGGAATACGTCGCCGCCATCTTCTGCTCCATCGCGATGATGTACTTCAGGATCCTGATCCTTTTGGGCATCTTCAACTTCGAACTGATGCTGCAGTACTGGTACCTGTTCGCCATCATGATCGTCACCTTCGCTTTGGTCGCCCTCTACTTCTACATGAGGAAACGCCGCAACCAATCCGTTGCGCAGGAGTCCCAAGCGGTGGAGATGGAGGATGAGAAGAACCCGCTGGAATTCAAGGTGGCACTGCTTTTCGCCGTGCTGTTCGTCGCCTTCACGATCATCACACACTATGCGTTGATCTATTTCGGAGACAGCGGATTGCGCGTCCTCTCCGTAATCGTCGGCGTAACGGACATCAACCCGTTCATCATCAACCTCTTCCAGACGCAACACGCCGTCGCGGGCTCCCTGCTGATTCTCGCCACATTCCAAGCGATGATCAGCAACAGCTTCGTCAACATGATCTATGGCGTCGCCTTCTCGGGAAAGAAGCTGCTGAAGGACCTCGTCCTAGGCGCCAGCGTGATCTGTGCGGTGAATATCCTGATATTGGTGATATTTTTATAGCGAAGTCCTAAGATACGATTTAAAACGATCATAGTCTTATTTCGGACATCTGACGAAGGGGCCAAACAATCTCGACAGGTTCCCCCTCCTCATAAACAAAAAGGCGGATATTGAGAAATCAATATCCGCCTTTAAAACATAGAATTCTGCCCTATTTTTGTTTTCTCTTCTTGTCGATACCATATGACAAAATGACCTCATGCGTGTTGGAAGGCAACAAATCGTTGGAGCCGAGACCCAGATCATACGAATAACCGAACCGGAACTTCTTCCACTCCAGTCCCAAGGTGAAGACCATCATGGAAGGGTTCATTTTGTCGTGTAAATCAGGGCGCCAAGACAAACCTCCCCAATACATGCGCCTAAAATAAGCCAATGAACCGATTTCGAACACATTGGTCTTATTGTGGTGGAAATAGTTCACGACAGGCGCCAAAATCCATTGTTCGTTCAAAAGGAAATTACCGATTCCGTAAAGATAAAAATGCCTTCCGCTTTTGAAGGTAGTAGACTCTTTATTGACCAAGTGTGTCATGGAGACTCCGACAGTCCACATAGGATTGTTTAATTCGAAACCGAGGTCAAAATCAGGGGAAACACGTACCTCCTTATCATACGGGTAGGTGTCACAACCATACTCATTCACATCGTCCATTATGTTAGCGGTATAATCGAAACCACCGATATGGATACCAGCGCCTAACCCCATGGCAAGCACATATTGCTCACTGAAATCGATCTGATAGGAATATACCAATTTCATGTTTGTGGAATTATGTCCGATACCCACATGGTCGTAAGACATCGTGAAACCGACGCCCGAATGGAGTCTGTCCAAATAATTGGTCACATTCAGGACCGTAGTCCTTGGTCCATTATCGACCCCCGCCCATTGGATGCGGCCATGGAGGAAAATATCGATATCATTGGTATTACCCGTCGCAGCAGGGTTTTTGTTCACACGGGAAAAAATCTCCTGAGACAACATCAAGTCTTGCTGGGCATACGAAGAAAGCACCAACAACGAGAGACAAAGCGTCAATACGAATCTTTTATTTATCATCTTTTTCATCATTCTCTAGTTTTACAATTTCCACACGACGGTTCTTTTGATGGTCAGCCTCTGTTTGGGCATTCGGCACGACAGGATTAGACTTTCCCTTGCCATCGAAGCGTAGACGCTTAGCATTGACACCCATCTTCACCAATCTATCGAATACCACATTGGCGCGGTCTTTGGATAGTGTCATATTGTATTCCACCGTACCACGCTCATCCGTGTATCCGGTTATCTGGACGATAGACGTCGAGTCCTCGTTAATGAAGTCACAGATATACTTAAATTCCGCCTCATAAGAATCGATCATAGAAGTCTTATCATATTCAAAATAGAAGATGCAGGTACGGAAATCCTTGCGGACCACCTTCAGTTGAGGAGTGGTGTCGACCGGTGTAGTATCCACAGGTTCAGGTTCTGGCACCAAGAGATTAGGGCGATAGATATCGTCACCACCCGCACGGTTGGAAATCAGGAACGGAACATTCTCCGCCACGACGAAATTCTTATCGTTCGCGTCACTATTGAATTGTCCCACAACCATTTGCGGAGCATGTGCAAATTTCCCCTTCATCAGTTTCTTGAAGATATTGCTTCCCTTGAGCGAGTCAGCTCTATCGGAGGAGAAATAGAACATCGTGTCGCCTACCAACTGCGGGAAATCCTCGTTCCTTTCTGAATTGACATCAGGCATATTCTTGGGAGCGAACCAAGTCTTATTATCCGGTTTACGCTCTATGTACCAGATATCAGATCCTCCCCTTCCCCCTTCGAGTTGGGAAGAGAAATAGATGCGTTTGCCTTTATTGCCGAATGCAGGATTATACATACCGGCCGCAGGTTTCTTCTTATAGGTCCAACGACGGGAAATGAAGGTGGTTCCCTCCTCCTGTTCACGGGTCGACATGAATCCATCAATCATCAGTTTCTCTGGATTTCCCCATACATTATTCTTCTGTGTGGCGCAATAGAGCACGCCCTTTGAAGAGAAGATCAATTGATTATTGTATTGGGCGAATTGCCCCTCAATCCCAAGAGCAGACAAATCGCTTTGTTCCTTGATACTTTCTACATCCAGGCTATCGTTTAGGGTAGCGACATAGACCTTTCCCCCACGGGAAAACGCCAATTTATTCTTCAGCAAAGAGAGGCCCGACTCAGCCTCGTCGTTATTGATACGGGAAGGCTCCACGGTGTATCCCTCCAGGAAAGCCCTCTCCGCCGCATAACCACACATAGTAGCCATGCAGCAAAGGGCGAATAATATTTTTTTCATATTTCTCATCACTTAGACTTTACAACTTCGATGGTTCCTTTCCTCATCTCATCATCCTTCATAACCACTACATAGATATAGACACCAGCAGTAGCCACCTTTCCACGATAGGTTCCGTCCCAGCCATCCTCGGAATGGCAGATCAGATTACCGTAGCGATCATAGATATAGACCTCATAGCCCGGCATGAAGTGGTCGTTCATATCATCCTCGAAATGAGGAGTGAAAGCGGTAGGGATTACTCTACCGTCCCTAACGGTGGAAGTATCTCTCTTTCCCTCTTCCCATGAGGTCGATCGGAAATAAAGCGTGACAATACTGTCACACCCATTGTCCGCATTCAGTTCCAAGCGATAAGAACTGCCAGGCGTCACCTTTTCCAGATTGAAGCCATGCTGATTGTAAGAGATTTCCTCCTCATTCATATCCTCCATAACCGTAACTTGGTAAATCGGATCAACCTGAAGCGCCAAGGTGTGGTAAGACTTGCAACCATCCTCCTGCCTCTTTTCAACCGTATAATACGATAATCCGGGCTTCTGATTTGCCTCTATATCGAAATCGGAATCCTTATATCCCTCGTTCTGACAGATCCGTCTTGTGATTGTATCGTATGCAGTCGGTTTGACATTCAAGTTCAGTATCACCATACTGTCGCACCCCTGCTGACTAAGGAACGTCAGCGTATCATGGAACGCACCCTTCACGAAAGGCGTTATGGAGAAACCATGCTCATTGTAATACTGGCCTAAACATGCATTATCATTGAATACATGTTTGTATTTTGGAGCAACGGTAAGATGTAGTTTAATCTCTGACATGCAATTATCCTTCCCGATGCTTTTCGTGTAGGTTCCCTCCGTTTTCGCATTAAACCCATAGCCTGAATAGGTCTCGCCTTCACAAATGGTTTCATAAATATCCTGGGATTGACCAGCCACAAGGACGGTAGTACTAGCCGTGCTCCCACAAGCGTTCAACTTGCTTGTCGCCGAAACCGAATAAGTAGTAGTATTATCGGGCGAAACCGTTATTTGGGGTTCCGTACTTCCTGTATTCCACATGTAGTTCGCTTCAGTGTCCGCAAATTCATCCATTAAATCAATCTGATAGATATAGCGGACAGCGTAAGACATATCCATAAGTGATGTCTTCCAATATCTATCGGCTGCATAGACATATATACCTCCTTTTCCATCCGACACATAATGAGATGATGTCCAATAAGTATTTTCTCCCAAAGGATTTCCATTCAAAGAAGAAATCATATTCTTTATACTGGGAAGACAATTAATAATCTCAGAAAATTCAGCCACCGAAGGAATAAACCAACCTTTATCTGTTGGAACAATATCCAAAGCGGGGAACACATAGGGTGATTTTTCATCAAATTCTTTCATTCGCTTAGTATTTTCACGTCCATTAAACAAATGCATTTGCAATGATTCCTCACAATCATCACCAGTAATACATTCATCGATATAAGTCTGCGTAGAAAAATTAGCTCGTTTCTCAAAAGGAGATAACAACAAAACCTTCTCCTGATCAATATAAAAAACGATTCCCAAATCACCCTCCTTTGTCATAATAACGTCTCCAATCTGGTATGCATAAACCGAAGAGAATGATAAAAACAAAATTATAAGTGAGCAAATATATTTCATTGTATCTACATAGAATAGAGTAATACTTGATTTTTAAAACTCAGAGGTGCGATGAAGCTCGGAGGTGTGATCTATCCCAATATGAGATGATTCATCCACTTCAACAAAATACATATACCTGATTTTGCATTTGGTCTCAATAGGATTAGTCGAAACACCATCATAACCTATTGCAGCTCGATGGGTATCAGCTAATCCAATTAAAGACATATCATGTTTATTTCCTAGCCAGTATACCCCATCCAACAGATCTGCGCCGCCAATCTGTCCTAGATATTTATTTAACACGAGCCACTTGGAGCACAGATTAGGCACCCAGGAATAAGCCCACAAATTTCTATTACTATCCATGGCATCAATATCATAAGGAACAGCATCTCCGTTATTTTCATCTGCAATAGAGATCACAAAAACAATAGGTTCGAGAGCAATGTCACAAACAATTCCCTTCGCAACCTTACCGCTCACTAAGAAATCCTTCAGTTTCATAATGGTTCCATCTTCACACCACACATCTCCAATCGCCAAAAAATCATTTTTAGATTTATTCTTATCTACCGCAGCCAACCGTACCTCTTCTCCAGGGCACACAACATCTGCAGAAGCGACAACACCTATAGATGGAGATTTCATCACATAAAGCAGCAAAACATCAGATGCGTTGCAGGAATCGCCCAACTGACGGATGAATGTGGAGTATCCAAGTTTTTTCTGCACACCCAAGTTCCATCCATTTTTTTGGTAGGTTGTTCCCTGACAAATCGTATCAATGGTGAACGTCCTAAATGTTTTTACAGGGCTAATAGGCATCGATACAGTTTTCGACACACAACCATTGGAGCATATTGCAGAAATAACCCCATTAGAAACATTCGTGAACTTCACCCCAATATGGTCTTCCGTCAAATCACCATTCAATAGGACCGCATTCTCCGGCAACACCCAATTACAACTATACCCGCCAGATACTTCATAGGTCCTTAACGCATCCGTACAAGGCGTTTCGTCACCCTTCATACTAGGTGAAATCGATTTCGAAACGACACGCAACTTCAAGATATTCCAACGCTTGCAGTCCGTGTCGGATTCCACCTCAATGGAATCCAGATATTCTCCCACAGGCGGATTCCGGAATTTAAACCCGTTCTTGAAATAATCTTCCCCTTCGCAGATGGTTTCATTAAACACGGTACGCGTAGGTATGGTCTTCAACATCAATGTCTTGTACGTAATGGTACAACTATTCTTTTCCACCACAGCCCCATTAAATTTACGGGTCCCTTTAAACTTGGTATCGATAGAATGGCCTAACCAAGAATATTCTTCACCTTCACACACCTCATCATAAACGACATCAACCATAGACGATGTCGCATCATCCGCAATCGCCACAAAAAACTTTGTGATCAATCCAACAACAGAAGTCAGATTGCACCAAATAGGTTGATCCAGAATTCCTTCGAAGTCCTTGGAATCAGTTCCATCACTCCAATGGTAAGAATCAAAGCCATCGATCATTGACAATTTCACATTATCGTTTCCATTACAACAGAATAACTTCACATATCCACCAGAGGCACATGTGTCCGTGAGATAGGCATAGGCATAATGTCCATTCTGCAGACAATCACGGGTCTTGAATGTGATCAATACTTCTTCACCGATATAGGAACTTAAATCCACCACCACATCGGTCCAATCCCGCCACATGACAGTAGTGTTTCCATCGACGTATTCCTTAAAACCCGACAACCCATTATCCGCATACACCGCATATTGGAATGTGTTCGGCAACAGATGACCATTTCTATCCGTCACAGATATGGAGAAATATGGCTGTTCCATGAGTACATGATTAGGATTCTCGAAAACCACAGCGAATTTCAAAGTTATCATAGAGGCATCCAAAGTGGGCTTAAAATGATATGTCAGGCTTTCATTTTGACTACCCGCCAACTCATCTCCCAAACGCACCACCTTCTGGACTCCATCGGGAATCAGCCGTAGCTTGTTCCCTGTCCTCGGATCGGTCCCCTGTTCAGTGATGACAGTGTGACGACCCTCTACCAATTGGTTACCCACACCTGACGCAAACGGCTCCACATAACTTGCCGTAAGATCGGTAAAGTCAGGGCAACCTTCATACGGGGTAACACTCCAAAGAGTCCCCCACCCTAACAATAGCAACCCTAACGTTGCGATTATCTTTTTCATTATCTAAAAGGAAAAATAATAAAACATCTAACTTTAACACTAATATAACCCTATCGGATCTGATTCATATCATATACAAAAATAAAGGGGGACGGGAAACGTCCCCCTTTCTCAATCAATCATTCATAGAAGCGAGGAACTCCTCGTTCGTGGCGGTCTTCTCCAATCTATCCTTGAAGAACTCCATAGCCTCCACAGGGTTCATATCCGCCAAGTAGCGGCGAAGAATCCACATGCGTTGGATCGTCTCCTTGCTATGAAGCAAGTCATCACGACGCGTACTGGAAGCCATGATATCAACGGCTGGATAGATACGCTTGTTGGCCAACTGTCTGGAGAGCTGCAACTCCATGTTACCCGTACCCTTGAACTCCTCGAAGATTACATCATCCATCTTCGAACCCGTATCGGTCAAAGCCGTGGCGATGATGGTCAAGCTACCGCCGTTCTCGATGTTACGCGCGGCACCGAAGAAGCGTTTCGGCTTGTGCAACGCATTCGCGTCCACACCACCCGAGAGGACCTTACCAGACGCAGGAGAAACCGTGTTGTAGGCTCTGGCGAGACGTGTGATGGAATCGAGCAGGATGACCACGTCATGACCGCACTCCACCATTCTCTTCGCCTTCTCCAGCACGATGCTGGCGATCTTCACGTGACGCTCAGCCGGCTCGTCGAACGTAGAGGAAATAACCTCCGCGTTCACGCTACGCGCCATATCCGTAACCTCCTCAGGACGTTCGTCGATCAGAAGGATGATCATATACACCTCAGGGTGATTCTCCGCGATGGCGTTGGCGATATCCTTCAACAAGACCGTCTTACCAGTCTTAGGCTGCGCCACGATCAAACCACGCTGGCCCTTACCGATCGGAGAAAACAAATCCACCGTACGGACAGAGAGGTTGCATGAATTCTTACCGCCCGTCAAGTTGAACTTCTCGTTCGGGAAGAGAGGCGTCAAGTGGTCGAATGGCACGCAATCCCTCACGAACTCCGGAGAGCGAGCGTTGATCTTGTCGATGCCCATCAGAGGGAAGTACTTCTCACCCTCTTTCGGAGGACGGATCGTACCCTCTATGACGTCACCCGTCTTCAGACCGTACATTTTGATCTGGGATTGGGAGACATATATATCATCTGGGGAATTCAGATAGTTATAATCGGAGGAACGGATGAAACCGAAACCGTCAGGCATGATTTCCAACACACCTTGACCCTTCACGATATTATCGAAATCATAGGAACGAACCTTTTGGTTCGCAGGCTGTTGAGGTTCCTGAACAGGCTCATTGACGATTTGCGGATTATTATTGGAAGGAGCCTTCGCATTAGGCTGAGATTGCTTAGGAGACTCCTTCTCAAACCTGTTAGGCTCATTATTTTGCATTTGGTTTTGCTGGGAGACCGCCTCCGTGGCAGACAACACCTCCTCGATAGGAGGAGTCTTGATTCCCTTCTTCTTATCCAAGATGAGACGGGCGATAGCAGCCGCCTTATTACCGGACGCGATAGCGTCAAATCCACCGCGAGGTCGCACATGAACCTGCTTCATATCCTGACGCTTCGGCAAAGCGTTCTCCTGACGTTCCTGGTTCGGTTGTTCCTGTTTATTTGGCTGATCCAACGCATCAACGTTGACCGAGCGCACGCGATTCCCATTGGAAGAATCAGCGGAGACATCCTCAGAAAATGGGGCATTATCCTCAACTTCAATATCCATTTGGTCTTTACCTCCTCCATTTTCCGCATAGGAAATCATCTTATCCAGAAAATTCTCGAGGTTGGAAGCCGAGTTACCGCCATCAGAGACACTCTTGTTTTGCTGTTCCGCCATCACATCGACGATTTTGAAAACGAGTTCCTCCTTTCGGAAAGACTCAACACGTTTAATGCCAAGACCTTTCGCTATGGTCCTCAATTCCATAAGGTTTTTACCTTTCAACTCTATTACATCCATATCTGAAATACTAAATATCTTAATTACCGATACGATTCACTTGGTGAAACGCATTCAAACATCACATTCCCAGACTCAATGTCCAGCAGGAAAAAACTATAAAAAGATTGATGATATTATATTTTCTAATTGGTTTTTCCAGAATCACACATTCCCCATGAACGTGACACAAATTTAACACAAAACTAAGAGAAACATGATTGCTTCAACTTGAGAGCGGAAGACGGGATTCGAACCCGCGACCCTCAGCTTGGAAGGCTGATGCTCTACCAACTGAGCTACTTCCGCAAGTGAACCGTTTTTGTGGGCGAAGATGGATTCGAACCACCGAAGGCAAGAGCCAGCAGATTTACAGTCTGCCCCATTTGGCCACTCTGGTATTCGCCCCTATTGAAATCGAGTGCAAAGGTAGTAAATTAAATTAATCCTCCAAAAGATTTCGCTTGAAATTTACCATTTTTATGGCGGTCACAGCCGCCTCCGTACCTTTATTTCCTAAGGAACCGCCCGATCGGTCTTCGGCCTGCTTCATATCATCGGTCGTCAATAGACCAAAAATAAAAGGCACATCATACTCCGCATTCAACTTCGCTATGCCATATGTAGTACCTTGACATACATAATCGAAATGTGGAGTTCCACCTCTCACCACACACCCCAATGCGATCACCGCATCGACATCCTTAGCGTCGGCAAGCTGCTGCGAACCGAATATGAGCTCGAAACTACCCGGAACATGGGCGACGATAATATTCTTTTTCTTTGCGCCATGCTCCAAAAGCGTATCATAGGCACCCTTGAGCAGATTATGAGTGATATTGTGGTTCCAATCTGAAACCACAATACCAAATTTCATATCTCCCGCACTAGGCACGGAGTTAATATCGTAATCGGACAAATTCTTTGTCGCCATCCCTCATCAATTTTGTTTAGCGATCTCAAGGAACTTCATCACATCATTCATATCCGCATAGTTCGGATAATCCGTGATGATGCCTTCCAACAACTTAGCCGCCTCAGACTTCTTGTCCATAGAAAGATATGCCAATGCGGCACGTTTCTTATACAATGGGGAAAGAAGGTCGTTATCCGCCATCGACGCAGCCTTCAGATAGTAGTCGACCGCCTTGGAGGCATTTTCCAAATCCCAATAGCAATCGCCCACAGCACCTACGATCGAAGGGGAAACCAACTCGTCAGAACCTGAGAATTTGTTCAAGAACTTTATAGCCTCATCGTATTCGCCAAGATTCTTATAGCAGATACCTGCGTACGCACACGCCAGATTACCCGTCGATGTGGAACCATATTCGTCAATGATATCGAGGAAGCCCATGAACTCGTCTTCCTTCCCGTCCAAAGCCACCTGGAAAGAATCTCTCGCGAACATCTGCTGAGCCTTGAATATCTCATTCTTCGCAGCATTGTCACGCGGACCCCACACATACTGGTTCAACACGAAGTACAACGCAACCAAAGCGACAATACCGCCCAATACAGCCAAGATAACATTCTGGTGGGACTCAGCAAAACTAACCACACTAGACGCCGACAATGATTGCTCATTTCCTTCCTTTCCCGAAGGCAATTCATTCTTCCTTTCCATTTTTCTTATTAAATTGTTTATTCCAAAAATCTACCACAAAAATAGTCTATTTGTGGCTAAGCAAAAAAATTATTAACGATTTTTTTTCACAAATTCATCACGGACGCTCGCCCATATCCGCTGCGGGACAAAAAAACGGACATCTTTTCCTTCAACAATCGACTTCCGAACGAACGTGGATGACACCTCTATCCTCGGAGCGTTCGTCAGCATCGTGATGCGGCTCCTCCACTCTTCCTGGATTTCCGTCGGTCCATCCAGACGAGGATACACCAATATGCTGTAATGCTCCAATATCCACTCGTACCTACGCCAGCCGGAGAAGGAAGCGAGATTGTCCCCTCCCATCACCAGCACGAACTCGTTGCCCGGCTCCAGACTCGACAAACGCTCCAACGTGTCACTCGTATACGACGGCTTCGGCATGGAAAACTCTATATCCGACACCGTGAAACGAGGATAGTCGCCTATAGCCTCCTTCACCCACGAAAGCCGAACGGCATCATCCATCAGACTGAGGTTCTGCTTGAACGGATTCTGCGGGGAGACCACAAAACGGACCTCATCCACACCACCGAACTCCGCTATATGGTTCGCCAATGCAAGATGCCCGATATGTATGGGATTAAATGACCCAAAAAAAAGAGCGATTCTACTCATTAGTCTATGAATTCTTTCACGATCTTCCGAATCAATGCTTTCGTCCACTCCAAATCATCGTTCACGACAATCCGGTCAAAACGGCTGGAGAAAGTCATCTCATATGACGCCTTGCGCACGCGGTCCTCTATCACCTCCATCGCATCCGTGCCTCTTTTCACCAAACGTTCCTTCAACGTGGCGACGGACGGCGGCATGATGAATACGGACAACGCATTGTCCCCAAACATCTTCTTGATGTTACATCCTCCTGCCACATCCACATCGAACACGACGATGTTGCCCTTCGAATTGATGCGCTCCACCTCGCTCCTCAACGTGCCATAGTACTTGTTCTCGTAAACCTCCTCCCATTCCAGGAAAGCATGCTCCGAAATCTTTGCCCGGAACTCCTCCGGCGTCAGGAAATAATACTCCACACCATTCTTCTCCTCCCCCCTCGGGCTTCTGCTCGTGGCCGAGATGGAGAACTCCAAGCAGTCGAACTGCGTCATCAAGTAATTGATCAACGTGGATTTCCCCGAACCTGACGGTGCGGAGAATATAATCACCTTACCTTTTTCCATGTCTTATCTACGATTAGAGCACGTTCAAAACTTGCTCCTTGATTTGCTCCAACTCATCCTTCATCTTCACAACAATCTTCTGCATTTCGCTATGGTTGGATTTTGAACCTAACGTGTTGATTTCCCGACCGATCTCCTGTGCGATGAAACCGAGCTTCTTTCCGCAGTTTCCTTCCGCATCCATCGTCTCCTCAAAATACTTCAAGTGCTGGGAAAGACGGTTCTTCTCCTCGTTCACATCCAACTTCTCTATGTAATAGATAAGCTCCTGCTCGAAACGGTTCTTGTCGTAATTCACATCCTGCAGCGAAGCCAAATTATCCAAAATACGCTCCTTGACCTTCTCGATACGCTCCTTCTCGTAAGGCTCGATATCCTTCAACAGCTTCCTGATATTCGCGATTTTCTCCTCGAACACGCGACGCAACGAAACACCTTCCTTGATACGGAATTCCACCAACGAATCCACCGCCTTGGTGAAGGCCTCATACACCCTGTTCCACTCCAACTCGTCCAACTCCTGCGACTCGGTCTTCGTAGCCTCCGGCAATCGCAACAACACAGAGAACCAATCCGTCGGCAATGGTATATGCAACTCTTGCGCAATATTCTTTATCTGTTTGCTATATGTTTGGATCACAGGCCCATTCAACTGCAAAAAGCTCTCCGACCCGAAATTTTCCATAAACACACCAAAATCAACCTTTCCTCTCTCCAAACGCTTGCTAACAAGATTCCTCAAATCCAAATCCTTTTCACGATACATGCTAGGTACGCGTGAAGACAAATCCAATTGCTTGCTATTCAGCGACTTAATCTCAATCGTAATTTTCTTGGTTCCTACGGTGCAAGTTGCCTTACCGTAACCAGTCATTGATAATACCATACTTTTTCTTTGTTTTGAAAATTAGCAATGCAAATATATTTAAATTTCATATATAAATCGTAAACTTTGTCACTTCTTTTACACGAAATGTGGAAGAGTTTTTCCTTTAGGGAATGAACCGCACGAAAAAACCGCACGTTTCCATCACCTCGGAATGCATAAAAAATGTAATTTCGCGCTACATTCCAAGTTGCAATTAAACTATGGCGAATATTATATTGATTGACACCGCGACGGAGATTTGCTCCGTAGCTTTATCCATAGACGGGAAAGTGTCGTGGAACAAAGAGAATTTCGAGGGGATGACCCACTCCACCCTCCTGGCGAAATACCTTCAGGAACTGACCTCCCACATGCGGACCTCTTCCATCAAAGCGGACGCGGTGGCCGTCAGCTGCGGACCGGGTTCCTACACGGGCTTACGCATCGGAGTGTCGACAGCGAAAGGGTTATGCTTCGGAGCGAACATTCCACTCCTCGCCATCAATACGCTCGAAGTGATGGCCCAAGGATATATCTCCCGTCACGGGAAGCCTGACAACGACACCTGGCTATGCCCCATGATCGATGCCAGAAGGATGGAGGTGTATACCGCTCTACTCGACGGAGAGTTAAACCTGAAGAGGGAGATCTCAGCGGATATCATCGACGAGAATTCCTACGCAGACATCATTCAGAAGAAGAAAATCATCTGCTTCGGAAACGGAGCATCCAAATGCAAGGAGACCCTCACCCACCCGAACATATCGTTCGCGGATGACATCCACCCGCTCGCCTCAAACATGGCGGACTTGGCGGAGAAAAGCTTCAAGCAAAAGGATTTCAAGGATGTGGCCTACTTCGAACCTTTCTATCTGAAAGAATTCGTGGCCACGGTCAGCAAAAACAAATTCGGGATCTAAGGAAGATTTCGGAGAACTTCCCGCTTCTTCCATCGATAAACGCAAAAAGGAGGGCTTCCATTCCGGAATACCCTCCTTATCTATTTTCCAGGCAGGCGCTTGACCAACTATTGGTTACCGCTCCGCCCTCATCGGATTGTTCAAGAAATCATCGTAGGAGATCCTGATGCCGTCCTCCAGTTCGGTCTTGTATCTCCATCCCAGCTTCTCGGCCTTGCTCACATCCAGCAACTTCCTCGGCGTGCCGTTCGGACGGGTGGTGTCCCACTTGATTTCGCCCTCGTAACCGACGACCTTCGCGACAAGCTCCGTCAACGCCTTGATGGTCAGCTCCTTCCCTGTACCAGCGTTCACGGTTTCGTTGCCACTGTAGTTGTTCATGAGGAACACGCACAGGTTGGCGAGGTCATCGACGAACAGGAACTCCCTCAGCGGACTTCCATCTCCCCAACAAGTCACCTCCTTCAAACCGGCCTCCTTCGCCTCATGGAACCTGCGGATCAGCGCCGGCAACACATGAGAATGCTCCGGATGGTAATTGTCGTTTGGTCCGTACAGGTTCGTCGGCATCACGCTGATGTAGTCCGTCCCGTACTGCCTGTTGAGGAACTCGCAATACTTCAGGCCTGATATCTTGGCGAGGGCATACGCCTCGTTCGTCTTCTCCAACTCGCTCGTCAGCAGGCAGGACTCCGGCATCGGCTGAGGTGCCATGCGCGGGTATATGCAACTGCTCCCCAGGAACTCGAGCTTCTTGCACCCGTTCTTCCAGGCGGAATGGATCACGTTCATCTCCAGTATCATGTTGTCGTACATGAAATCGGCCAGTGCCGACTGGTTGGCGACGATGCCTCCGACCTTCGCGGCGGCGAGGAACACATACTCCGGCCTTTCCTCCGCAAAGAATTTCTCGACGGCATCCTGCCTCGTCAGATCCAACTCCCTGTGCGTGCGGGTGATGATGTTTGTGTATCCTTGCCTCTGCAACTCCCTCACGATGGCGCTGCCCACCATGCCACGGTGGCCCGCCACATATATCTTCGAATTCTTCTCCATCATTTCACGATCCCTTTCTCCAAATATTCCGCCAGATTCATTCTCACCTTTTCCGCCGCCCCTTCGGACGCGACCTTGGCCACATCATGCTCCACCATCAGCTTCACCAGTTGCTCGAACGGGGTCTTCGACGGGTTCCAGCCCAGTTTGGCCTTCGCCTTCGTAGGGTCACCCCACAGGTTGACGACGTCCGTCGGACGGTAGAAGTCCTCCGACACGGCCACGACGACCTTCCCCGTCTTCACGTCGATGCCCTTCTCGTTCACGCCCGAGCCCTCCCAGCGCAACTCGATGCCCGCGTAATGGAACGCCAAAGTGGCGAACTCGCGCACCGTGTGCTGTACGCCCGTGGCGATCACGAAGTCCTCCGGCGTCTCGTGCTGCAGGATCAACCACATGCACTCCACATAATCCTTCGCATATCCCCAGTCGCGCAAGCTGTCCAAGTTGCCCAGATAGAGGCACTCCTGCTTCCCCTGCGCAATGCGGGCTGCCGCCAACGTGATCTTTCGGGTGACGAACGTCTCGCCACGTCTTTCGCTCTCGTGGTTGAACAAGATACCAGAACAGCAGAACATGTTATACGCCTCCCGGTACTCCTTCACGATCCAGAAGCCATACAGTTTGGCCACCGCGTACGGCGAGTACGGGTGGAACGGCGTGTTCTCATTCTGTGGAACCTCCTCCACCTTGCCGTATAGCTCAGATGTGGACGCCTGGTATATGCGGCACGTCTTCTCCAATCCGCACGCCCTCACCGCCTCCAAGACGCGGAGAACGCCCGTCGCGTCCACATCCGCCGTGAACTCGGGTGAGTCAAACGAGACCTGGACATGGCTCTGCGCCGCCAAATTGTATATCTCGGTAGGCCGCACCTGCCCCACCACCTTCACCAACGACATGGAGTCCCCCATGTCCGCATAATGCAGGTGGAATCGTGGCTGGCCCTCCAAATGGGCGATTCGCTCCCGGTAATCGACTGAGGAGCGACGGATTATCCCGTGCACTTCATATCCCTTACCCAAAAGAAACTCCGACAAATACGAGCCATCCTGACCCGTGATTCCTGTTATTAATGCAACCTTACACATAAACAATTATAATAATTATCCAAATCCTAATCTATATTTTATAATTTTTCGTTAAACACAATTCATCCAAGCAACACTTCCATTTTCAAGACGAAAGGGAATAAAAGTCCGCCAAATCCCGACCGGAGTTCACCTAACGAACTTTAATACCAATCCTATACGCCAACAAATTCCGCAGGATAGAAATAGGACATACCCATTCCACATCCACTCAAGAAATTTTGCAAATATACATATTTTTCCACACACGACAATACACAAACAAGCAAACCATTCCAAGAAGGGAATATATCATGTACAAACACATGATACACAGAGGGCAATATTGTCTTACCTTGCCAACAACAAATAAAAGTGATTATCGATTATTTCGGGCGAAACATCGAAAAGGGCTCACCTGCCAGAAGAGAGATTTCCTCTGGCGGACAAACACATAAGGCATAAATCCATACTGGGCAACAAACAGGAGACCTAATTGAATTTTTCCCTTAGGACATTTTTAATGAAAAGGATATTCCCGATCAGATATCGCCGCCACATCCTTTTAGGTTCTTTAATCAAGCGATACAACCATTCCAGCGAATGGTTCTGCCACCACTCTGGAGCTCGGCGTAGAGTCCCCGCATAAAAATCGAACACCGCACCGATAGTTCCACAATGGCAATGGATATTCAACTCGTTCCAGTGTGAATAGGCCCATTTCTCCTGTTTGGGGGCCGTCATGCCTATCCATAACAGATCAGGGTCCGAAGCATTGATAGCTTCAATAATAAGCGCATTATCCTCATCACTAAACACCGGTTTATACGGAGGGGAATATGTGTCGATCCTTATATTAGGATAGTCCACCTTCGCATTCTCCCTTATCATGGAAAGCACCTTCTCACTGCTACCCATGAAAAAACACACACCGCCTTTCTCATTCAGTTTATTCATCTCAAAGGTAAACAGATCCCACCCTGCGATTCTCTCCTCAGGCCGGGATTTCGCGTTCAACCACTTGCATGCCTTCACAATACTGGCGCCATCAGGGATCAAGACATCCCCATTCTTCAACGACTCCGCGAATAATTCATCTTCTAAAGCCGTATTATAGGAATGGGCGTTAATTGTGTTAATTAACAACTTGCGTTCAGGCAAAGAGGACAAGTCAGACCGACATGATAGCATGTCTAAATCTTTCATATAAAGCATCTTACTTCATCTTTTTTTTTATTTCACAAATTTCATGCAGAATTCCTGTAATATTCTCTTCGAACTTACTGATCGTAAATTCATTTTTATATTTCACATAACCATTTTCGCCATATAGTCTCCTAAGATCTACATTATCCAACAATTTTGCTAAAGCATCGGCCAGCGATTTCGGATTTTTTCGTTCACATATCAAGCCGTTCTCGCCATCTACCACCATATCCGAAATGCCACCTTCGTCCGTCGAAACGATAGCCAGTTTGTATTGCATAGCTTCAATAAGCACCAATGGGAAAGCATCATTAAATGAAGGGAAAACAAAGATATCCGAGGTCTGAAAATATAATCTCTTATCGTCCCCGTATTTACTGCCCTCATACGAAACCATCCCCATCAACCCCCGTTTCTCCACTTCACATAAGAATGAAGAGGCATTCAATTCCGCAGTTTCTCCACCAACAAACACGCAAGAAAAACGATAATCACGCTTTTTCAATATCGCCAACGCATCCAACAAAACAATGACACCCTTTGAAATAATGAGGTTTGAAAGGAATAACATTTTTGCCTCACTAATATTTTTCACATTTGATACATTTGATACACTTTCAGGGATACCATTCGGACAAATATATACGTTTTCCCTTTGTACATACTTTTCCACATCTTTGTAAAGGACATCCGCTAACAAAATAACCTTTATATTTTTAAAGAAAACCTTATATAAAAGATTATCCAAAAACTTGTCTTGATTATTTGCCACACCTTTATTATGGAAATGCACAACTATTTCATAAGGAGATTGTTTTCCATACCTCTTTGCGCACATCTTAACAAACTGTAACAAGACAAAATCCTTATAAAATGCACCACCAGAAGAATTCGGAGTAACATAAATAAGATTTGGATGAAATATTTTTATTGTGTTTTTTATCTCCTTAAATTGTCTTACGAACAACAAGAGCTTTTTTAATCCACATTGACCAATATCCTCAAGGCTATTTGCCAACATCATATTTACATAGCGGCATGAAAAATTATCATTCACCAATTTTGAATCATGAATAAATTTTCCAACCATAGCAGCACCATGAACAGGAGGTGGCATATGCATAATAAAAAATACTTTATCTTTTTCTATGTCCATAAAACTATATTTGACCCTATCGTCTACCTATAAAGCATATACATTAACCGACTCCATATACGAATCGGTATAGAATGATAACTTAATGCATCTTTTCTAATAGACTTATTAACGGAGATTTCGGCAGGAAATTTGAAATCCTTCTCCACCCCATTATCAAAATCATGCACAAATCTATTATATTTTTTACAATTTGTTCCATCCCCATTAAATCCATTATTGCTAACCTTACTTACCAAAGGAAACAATGAAACTTTATTATTAATAAACTGTGCGTAACAAAACCGAATCGCCCATGATTTATTTTTCCCTTTTTTCCAATCATCTAGCATTCCGAAGCAATCAGAACCACCCCATTTATTAAACATAGACTTGTTTCGTTCAACAGAATTCCAGTCCATCAACTCCCAATCAATCATATCCCAACGATCTTTCCAAGTCGCCCACCCCCATGAAGAAGAACGGACACAGAAATATGAATCATATTGATATGATTCAGGTTTACTCACACGATTGCTGTATCCACATATGGAAAAGACATCACTTTCACTATTATACATGTCCAATCCATAATTCATATAAGCTAAAAAATTAGGAGCTAAAACCAAATCATCTTCAACAACTATCACTTTCCCATATTGATTAACAACCTCCGTCACACCAGCAATCACACTAGGTCCCAGACCTTTGTTCCCTTCAGAAAAATGCCAATGAAGCGACTTAAACCCAGAGATTTTTTTCACAAAACACCGAACTTCCTCCACCTTTTGGGCTTCGCTCGCATTTTTTTCACGTGGGCCATCCACATATACATGCAAATCGGACAAGGACGCTTCTTCATTCATCAACAAAGATTCGATTGTCTTTTGCAATAAATCCAATCGATTAAACGCAAAAACGACAATTGGCGCATATTGTATTTCATTATATATTTTCATTTCTATTTTATATATTTACCTATACGATTTCCCACAGGACTCTGCACAAGCAAATTTCGACATTTTTCTTGCAAAAAGATACTATTCAAGCCAAAATTTGTATATCCTTGAACATAATAATCTTCCTCATATAACTTAACATTAAATAGTTCATTAGATAAACTTTCTCTATTTTTATTAGACATCAAGAAATTAGGCCCAATAAAAGCGGACTTTTCACTTGCACCTTGGAAACGATACTTCCCATCCACCAAATTATACATCATAAGTATGTTTTGGTTATGGTCTGGAACACGATCGGCCACTTGCGGACAAATACGCAAATCTATAGAGAAAGAGTTCGGCACATTTGTAATCACATTTCCATACAAGGAGACGTTTTTAGTGCCATCATCACAGAAAATTCCACGATTAGCCCCCATCCCACGATAATCGTAAATTCTATTATACCGGATAATAACATCATCCAACTGCGTCATCACATATATAGCTCCACCATCCATCAAACAATACTTTTGAGGATTATTATAATATTCCGCACTATAATGGATGTCATTCCCTTCAACGATTCCAGAACATATCGCATCTTTTTTCCATTGGTAATTCATGCCTACGCTAATCGCCGCATAAGAGAAGTCGCAGAACGTATTTTCCACAACAGTAAAATCCTTTCCCCTAGCGATGACACAAGCCGAATTATTCATGTCTAGACCATTGTTCCTGAATGAATTCCCTTTCACAACAAATCCGGCACTTGTGTTGTCAGAGACAAAGCAATCGACATAGCAATCATTCACATGATTGCCTTCCAACGTCACATTTTGCGAATGGGACACACCGATGACTTGGCTCCTAATAGAAGAGAAACTACAATTTGAGACACAAATGTCTTTCGCGACAACATCCTTTATTGAAATTAAAGATGCCTTAATCAAAGCATTTCCTCTAAAACGTATATTCTCCATCATGAAATTGTTCAACTTGCATTTCTCGATATTTAAGAACTGAGACGATGAACAATCGACCAAAGGCTCACGAATCACATTTGCCTCCTCAAACAACCGATATCGCGGATATTTCTTTCCATAGCCCCAATCTCGATTTACACTATAACATTTCAGCCAATCAGTATATATGAGGTCAGGAGCATGAAAATAGATGTATCCCTTTTCGATTTTCAGGACATCATACACAAAGACACGAAACCACGATGTCAATTTTATCTTACACTTCGGATGCAGTTGGTCTCGGATGGATTCAACCGACTTTATCCGACAGATTTTGGCCTTTGCATCCACGATTTCAACCGTATCCTTCATTTGTTTTACGCCACTCCACAGATCCCGATTTTCTAAATCCGCTGATAAATATGCATGCCGATGGTCATATGCCAAATGTTTCTTTGCAATGGCATCAGATGCCCCCACCAAAACAGTCTTATCACCACCTCTAATCTTAATGCTCAAATTAGGATCATTGATACCAATCAAAGACAGATGTGCTTCCTTAAAATTGTATTGTCCATCGGAGATTTCCACGACAATATTCTTTTTTTTCATTTTCAAAGCGGCATTCAACGATTCATTCAACTTGTTAAAATCCGTTTGATTGGATACCTTTATCGTCACGTCTGCCGAAGTAACAATCCTATTCCTCCATTTTGTTCGGACAGACTCTAATTTCTTCAATTTGTTTTGCAACAACAAATTCGAATTCGCCCCTATGTCTTTTTTCAAGAAAAGGTCTATATCACCACCCTTTCGCAGGATAAAAGCACCTGGATTTATTTTCGACCTGCAAAAAATCTCTTTCCCTTCAGGTATTTTATTCCAATCCAGGACTATATAACCACGTCCACTATATCCATTAACCGGATTCAAAGACAAAACCTTTTCTCCTTCAATATTTTTTCCTAAAGAATAGGATAAAACTTGACTTGACCCATCCGGTTTGTCTTCTAAAACACTATTCGCAGATCCAATAGTAACAAGCCAAACCCCATTAACATTGCGTCTAATCTGTCGAATATAATAAGTTTTACTCTCATCCGCATTCTCAATATATAGATCCTTGACATAAGAAGAAATCTCCGGATTATCTACATATTCAGCAAAACAAGAATTAAACGCCAGAATACAATACAATAGAGCAATGGAATAATATATGAATTTAAACCTCCCCATTCTCCAAGCAAAATGGATTATACCCATTATTCTCTTTAAAAAATTCAACAACAGCTAATAATTGTTCATCGTTCTTACAGGCGCCATTATTAATGGAACTAAGTTTTTGATTACCATTACAATACCATTCCGGCACACTATATGTATAAGGCAACCCATATGGAAAAAATGAATTTTTCCTGACAATCGCATTTAACCAAATGTCATCCGCCAATGGGCACACACTCCGCAACACATTAAACGGCTGATTAGCTCCATTTAGACTACCAACCGGGAAATAAGCGCCACCTCCCGATCCAAAAAAAACGTTTGAGGACAACCCACTCTCTTCATATTGAGATCTTTTGTTTGTCCATTTCGAATATGGCAATACATCATTATTATCATCCCTCTCCATGAAAGTCCAATAATAACAAGGTATGGCATTTTTAAGGGAAACCGCAGCTTTTTCCAACCCTTCTATAAAAGAAGATTGGTAAATTATATCATCATCCACCGTAATAAGAGGATGATCCTGATATTCAGAAACAGCATACCAATATTTTTTATGACTACGGATGTCATCATCCACTAATTTAATAGACAAAACACCTAAGTCAACATATTGGTTTAATACAGAAGGAATAGATTCCTCATCCAGGAATTGAAGTTTTGAAAGATATAATACAATCTTTTTAGGGAGAACACTCTGTCTCAATAAAGTCTCTATCACCAACCACACATTTCCGATTCGAGCAGGGAAAGACGTAAAACAAATAATGGCGTCAGTTTTGGGCAAACGCTCATAATTTCTTCGATAATATCTAACACCAGGCGAGAGACGATAATACAAAGGGAGTATTATGTTGGCCAAAACAGCCAGAATCTTAGATGAATTGCCTAGAATTTTATTCAACGTCTGATTCCTAAATGGGCGATAATCATAATATTTACAAAAAAGATCCTGTATCATCATATGGTTAATCAGACTTTTTGCCACTTCCCACGTCCCATCGTATACTTATCAATCAAATACGACAAGAAAGGAATTCTAGAAATCTTTTTTTTCAGGGATTCCTTTCTCAACACATTCCTCCTACTTTTAACAGACTTATCCGGAGCACCCAAACTCAATAAAATATCTATGTTCTCTTTCAATGAAAGAATGTAATTTGAAGTCGACGCACCGTAATTCGCATCAAAGACAGCGACAATAGTGTTTATGCAACGATATGTCATTCCCGCATTCAATGATTGTATGAAGAACTTATAATCCGCGCTATTTTTATATTTCAAATCAAAAGGAAACTTCAATTGAACAGATCTTCTGACAAACGTAGACGGATGATGGAACGGCATAGCATCATAGTAATCACATGTTAGAATATTCGGATGGAGATCCTTGTAGCTATCTCCTTTCAAATAACGGATATTCCCCGCAATAAAAGCTTCTCCTCTATCTTCATACTCAGAAAAAACTCTTTCAATCACAGCGCCGTCAAAAAATAAATCTCCGCTATTTCGAAATAATATCCATTCTCCAGACGCCATACGGACACCCTTCATCATCGCATCATATATTCCCTTATCCGATTCACTTTTCCAGATAATACGATCCGCATATTTCTTGATGATTTCAAGTGTTCCATCCGTACTTCCTCCGTCCACAACAATATACTCCAAATTATCGTAGGTCTGAGATAACGTGTCAGTTATAGTTCTCTCTATATTGGCGACATCGTTATACACAACTGTTATGACTGATACTTTCACCCCATTCACGACAACTTCTCCTATAAAATATATTTCAAAAACAATATCTCATTCCATATACCGAACGACTGTACATGGAAGACATCCACTCCCTAAGAGAGCGACGATATTAAGCGATTCTTTTTTTGGGTGACATACGAAAGCAACAAAAAATCTCTCCTCAGGATATAGTCCTCCCTCGATAATAACACCAAGAAAAAGAAAAACAGTTGAAAGGTACACCTTTCTCCCGTAAAAAACAAGGATGACAGATAAGAAAGGAACAATAAAACCGACAACAATCTATCAGTCATACTCGTTCTTTCGCATATGAGTTTCACACACAACATCACGAACATCACCAAATAACAGACAAAACCCAACACCCCTTGTTCCATCAAAACCTTCAACACCACACTTTCGAATCCAAGAAGGGTTTCTCTTAAAAAGTGATCCTCAGACATATTTGACACAAAACCATAACCAAATCCGACCAACACATTCCGCTTGCCAATATAATAAATGGCATTTTCCAATTGGTCCTCCCGCATAGAGACAGAGGATCCACCAACACCAATTTGCTCACTCGCACTTTCATCCCAGAAAAAAAGATAGGCCCTGATAGTATCAGTATACTCATTATGTACCACACTGACCGTTATCATGACAAAGGAAAAAACGACTAAACCGAAGGCAACAATCTGTTTGAACTTCCTCCTCTTTATAATCAAGACATACCCTATGAGGAATATGATTAAAGGGACCAACGATGAGCGACTTCCTGTGAGAACAATATTGATTGAGGAAAAAATAAACGTGCTAACAAATAGGCACTGAGTCAGATACTTCTTGAAGAACGGCAAGACGATGACAAATAAAAGATGCAGTTGCCCCCATGTCAATGGATGATTCGAGAAACCAGAAATTCGACCATGAATAACGCCCCTTGATTCACTCAAGAAAAAATCAGCTCCATTCATTATTCCATCACGAAACGAAGTACTCACAAAAGTCATGTATGGATTGGCATTAACCACATAACTGAAAATTCCATAGATGGAACCTGCCAACACAACGGAATAAAATGTGCGGGCAAACATTGAGAAATCATTCGTATGGACAAAGAACGAAACTGCGATCAACCCCAATAAAAACATCTCTAGACTTTTCTTTATCAAGAACGAGAACTGAGTCATGAATGGGATTTCATCAAGAGAAAAGAGAGAGATTAACGCAGAGGTAACAAAATAAAACAAAATAACATACCCGAACCGCTCGTTGATCAAATTCCTCAAGTAACCTTTATACGCAAGGACAGCCAGCATCACTATCAGGATCAATATATTAGGTTTTGCTCCACCTATCATACAAGCTTCCTTGGGTAAAACGTAATAAAGGACAGCCACCGTAAGCGGGAACCATTTTCTCGCATCTTTCAGCAATAACACCGAAAACGTTATGAATAGTATGGTTATTAATATCGCAGAAATCATGGCCTCTTTCGCAAATCGTTAAACTTTTTCAGAAGATTTTCTTGACATGCCAAATAAGGGAATGCCCATAACCCAAAACCGCTTACTTCCAAATAGGAGAACAAATAATATCCGGACAAATATATTGTAATTAATTCGAATTCAAATGGAAATACAAAACATCAGATGAGAAATCCCATGCACTTCCGAACTCAAAAATTCAATATGGATGGCAAATTTTCATACACACTGCCCGCGCTTGATTTTTCCATCAAATTCGACAAACATCTCTTGCTCATCAACACACGTTCCTCCGCAGACAATCCATATAAATAGAGGATACCCTCTTTCACATCGCTAACGCTTCTATATTCCGCAATATATCCAGTCTCTTTATGAAGAACCAGATCCTGAGCCACTCCCACATTGAACGAAACGACAGGAGTACCAACATTCATCGAATAATTGACCATCATTGGACCACTATCCGCCAATGTCGTGCTCAAGAAACAATCCGAAGCCGACATCACCGTGATAAGGTCTGCAAGATCCAAGAATCCCAAAAAGCGGCAATCCTCTTGACCAAATTTACTTGTCAAATCATCGCTAGGTTTTCCTGCGACCAAAACACTTATATTCGGGATTTCCTTACATGCCGCACATACAGCCTCTATAGAATACCCCAACCCCTTTCTGACATCAGAAAGGGATGACGCCGCCACCAACACATAGAACCGATCCTGAGACAATCCCAATTTTCTTTTCGAATCCACCTTGTCAACATGTCCAAGATTAGGGAACTTAACCGATGGGAAGAAAGTGGCATGTTGAAACAAAGGAGACTGTTTAGCCATTCTGATATCATACGGCACACCAGCAACAATCAAAGGCAAATCCTTCAAATATTTCTTCTTATGATTCAACTGAATACTAGAATATTTTTTCCCGTGCTTCAAAGCTGGGCAATCAGCACAATCAGAATAAAACTTATCACAATTCACAGGGTAATGACAACCTCCGGTCAAAAGGGCTTCATCCACAAAATTAATCAAGATCTTAGCACCTGTCATCCTATGTAAATCGAAAAGGGTCTTTGAACTAATGAAATTTGAAACCCAATGAACACTGATCACATCAGGAATAAACCCCTTGGGACATTTATCCAAAATATATTTAGCGGGGAAAGATAACAAATCATTATCAAAGAAACAATATTCCCGCTTCGTTTCATCCGTTTTAAAACGTATACGGAACCTCAGCAATAAATATAATTTCAAGATAATATACCAAGCCTTAACGTAGATTTTATAAATAAGACTATTCTTATCAAAGAAACAATAATCTTTTTTCCCTTGAAGACCATACAATGTTACCACATGAGCATTATAATATTCAGGGAGACGGGAAAAAACATCCATAATATGCCCACCTGATTTACAGTCATGCGTGCCTAACATCAGCAAATTAATCTTCTTCTTCATAAATTCATCACGAGACCTGACCTACTACCCCACAAAAAGAAAGACCATCAAGATAAAACAGACCCATAATACCGGTGTATCAATTCACAAATCTCCTTTATTTGGTCATCCGTCAGTTCAAAATACATAGGCAACCGAACCAAGCAATCAGCGTACCTGTCGCAATTAGGCAACTCTGGGATAGACGAGGAATGGGATTGATAATAGTCGCTCTTATGCAGGCTCAAGTAATGGAAAGGAGCAGTGACCCCATTGTCTTTCAGACTCTTTATCAAGGCAGTGCGTTCCTCCAAATTACGGCATATCAGATAAAACATATGGCCATTGTTAGTCGCATAATCAGGGATTTGAGGGAGTCTGAAACATCCTTTCTCCTCTAAATCCTTAAGTCCTTCGTAATACTGATTCCAAATGTTTTTCCTACGATTCTGTATCATATCGAGGTTCTCCAACTGCGCCCAAAGGAACGCCGCGTTTATCTCCGCGGGGAGGAAAGAAGACCCCATGTCCACCCATCCATACTTGTTGACCGCACCACGGAAGAACTCGGCACGGTTGGTACCCTTTTCCCACAAGATTTCAGAACGACGGGCAAAGCGCTCATCATTGATCACAAGCAAACCGCCCTCACCTCCAGCCGTGATGTTTTTCGTCTCATGGAAAGAGAATGCGCCGAGATGGCCCACACCACCAAGAGCTTTTCCCTTGTAAAATGAGTCTATTGCTTGAGCCGCATCCTCGACAACGATAAGGTTATACTTCTCAGCCAGCGCCATGATCACATCCATGTCACAAGCAATACCCGCATAATGGACGGGAGCGATCACCTTTGTCTTCGGCGTGATGAGAGACTCCAATTTGTCCGCATCGATATTCGGATTAGAATCCATGGAATCAGCGAACACCACGTTGGCGCCCTCCCGGAGGAAAGCCAAGGCAGTCGACACGAAAGTATAAGAAGGGACGATGACCTCGTCGCCCGGTTTCAAGTCGCATAGCATTGCGCACATCTCCAAAGCATCCGTACCCGAAGTCGTAAGCAAACACTTTTTGAAGCCGTACCGTTCCATGAAATAATTCTGGCACAACTTAGTGAAATAGCCATTACCGGACAATTTACCCGTGTCCACCGCCTGATACATATAATGAGTCTCTTTCCCTGACAGGAAAGGTTTATTAAATGGAATCATATCTAACCCTCTACTGTTTTCAAAATAAACGATTCTAACTTATTCACTCCCAAAATGTGCTTCAAGAACTCTATAAAAACAGATATCCCAAGACACTCGAGCAAAAGTATAAAAAAAATCGCAATCGGATAGCCAAAACTATAAGTGTATTCTTTAAAATACAAACTAAAAATGAAAGTATGGAAAAGAAAGATGTTAAAACTATGCTTTCCTAAGACCCCCAAAGACTTTCGGACAATGCCCTCTTCCGGTTTCAAGGAGAGAGACAAGTAGCTGATAATGATGGAAAAAGCAATCATCGAATCTATCATCAACACATAACGTTGCGTAAAGATCCTGGCCGCCACACACAATGCGAGGAACAGAAATGACAAAACGAATTTCATTGGGTCCGAGAGTCCGACGCCACGCAGCCTCGAGCCAGAAACTGCCAGTTCCATGCCTAAACAGAAAGGAAACAGATAATACTTGATCGGATACAAGAAATAGCCATGAGTCGAATGCATTCCAAATCCCAATGCCAATACAATGATTACATAGAAGGCCACATTACTCCTCAACCGTATCCATCTCAGTATTGGGAAAAAAAGATAAAGGAGTATGATACAACTATAGAACCACCATGTCGCATTGTATCCATAAAGCATCCTACAATTCAGCAAGCCGAAAAAATCCAGCAACATGTTAGGCATTACCGCATCCCCGTAGACAACGTCGAATGTTCTTCCAAAGAACAAAACACCGACAGGGACAAAAAGCAACCATATAAGCCAATAATTCAGGTAGAGTTTGGTGAATCTCTTGGCAAAAAAAGATTTCAGGTTCAGTTCCTTCCCGCAGGAGACCATTAAACCATACCCCGACAGCATGACGAACAAAGCGACACAACACTTGCATGTCATTCCACTTACATTAACGATCTGATGCCAGTCGTAGTATAGTCCGACTGATTTATAAAAAAGATGGTGCCATAGCAAAAGCAATAACGCTATACCTTTCAACTCAGTCGTTTGCTGTTTGGTCATATAGAATCTACGAATTCGGGATATCCAACCTGTCCGGATGTAAAATCAATCCCAGATGATACCTCCATAAGATCCATCAGGTTTTCTGACTCGGATTTTTAGAGTGTTTTGAATCCTTTTTATTAAATCGTCTATTTTCCCTCTATCATCCTCAAAGAGTACAATAGGGCCCAATCGTTGTGTTTTATTAAACATCCTTGACGTTTTCCCTCCGACATACATATTGTCCAAATCGGCCACAACCACATTATCCATCTTCTTCAAGGTTTCGACACCTTCCACCGAAACGATTTCACCCTCAGGCAAATAGAAGCAGACATAAGCGGAAGCCTTTCGGATTACATCCTGTTCAATAGATTCAATATCCCCAATCGGTTTTCCCAGGCCACAATCCAAAAGATATTTATAATTATCGACCCCTGTATATAACGGGACCAAATGAGAGGATATGTATACACCACCTCCTCTCAGCGCAGTTTCCACTAAAATATAGCTCCCGTCCGTTTCATTCACTAGATATTCGCTATGAATCATACCAAACGACGGTCGTAATTCAGCATGGATTTTAACTTCAGCCTGAATCAGCATTTTTTTACTCTCCTCAGACAATATCGACGGGAAAATAGTTTGAGAAGGAATAAACACATCATTTATATCAAAGTACTTTCGGTCAGCAATTCCCCAATTCACATACGAACCATTATAGACAAAACCTTCCACGACGACCTCTTTGCCTTCAAAGAATTCCTCGACGATGACATTCCCCGTACTTGAGAAAGACAAAGACTCATCAATATGTGCAATAAGATCCTCTTCCGAATATGCCAAAAAGACACCGCGACTTCCCTGATTGTCCTCTGGTTTCATAATTACAGGGAACTTCAACGAACATCCGCGAACATCATCCCGACTCGACATCCTACAGAACATCGGCACAGAAACACCGACCTTCGCACATAAATTCCTCATCAAATACTTATTCGAGTAAATATTTGCGACGGTAACATCATTCCCCGGCAACTTCAACTTATCGCACAAGCGAGCCACCGTCGGCACCGAAATGTCAGTTTCATCAGTCAAAACCGCAACAACATTCTCATCCGAGACAGCGGAATAAATACCTTCAGCATCCCTCACATCCAAATAAACACACCTGTCGGCGATATTAAAGCCAGGATAATTCCCAGGAATGCTAACAACGATTACCCTATATTTTCTAGATTTAAGATACTTTATCAGCGGAACTTGCAACGACGAAGCACCTAACACCAACACACTCTCCATATTCCCTGTCATCTCCTTTCCTTTTCACTCAAAACATAATCACACAAAGAAGAAAAAGGATTTAATAATACGTTTAAAAATCTAAATTTAGACAACACTATCAATAACGAAAAAGAAACTATCGAGTATAATAACAAGGGAATCAGTGAAGTCGGCAAGAGTCCAATACCGCACAAATATCTCCCCAAATATAAGACAACGATAATATGATATATATATATATACAACGTACGTTTCCCAACCGAAGCGGCAAAATCAGAGACAGGAATGAGTTTCAGGACAAGCAGTCCGATAAAGGCGGAAGAAATTAGGCAGATGATACGACAAAGCATTATCTTAACACCACCCATCATCAGTCCTGAATAATACATGTATATTTTATCGTCTACAGCATAAAGCCCCCCCCACAAAACGACTAGGAAGGCAACACATAGCTTCTTATTCAACGAACGATTCCAAAGGAATTGGAAATCGACATTTTTCGTCAAATACCCCAACAAGAAAAAAGGGAAAAAGAAAAAGGTGCGCTGAAAAGAAAACATTGTCGAAATAGGGACAAAGACGGAAAAGAGGGCTCCGATTACAGCCAAACAGATTAAAAGGGTTGGCTTACTTTCCAATTTCTTCGGAATAAATAAAATAAACATACGCCAAAAAAAGAGAGAAAGCAGATACCACATCGCAACACGAGGAAAGAAAAACTGACTCCCAAATTCGCCAGGGTATTCATATAACGTGAAAATAATCTGGAACAGAAGGTATGTTTCCAAAACCTTAAAACAACTTTTCAGGAAGCGAGAGCCTGCCTTGTTACAGAAACGGCCTGAAACAAAGACAAAAACCGGCATGTGGAAACAATAAATAAGATTAAACAAGGAAAGGCCCATCCGGCTGTTTTCTATTCCAAAAGAAAGAGAATGTCCGACCACAACCAATAGAATCATGAAGAATTTAACGCAATCCCAATACGCATTTCTCTCCTGTATCGGCGCATTAAACTCCATAACCCAGCTTTCCTTTTATGATTTGCAATATTTTATACCTCACTTCCTGTTCCATAAAAAAGATTGAGGAGAATATGACCGCACCCACCGAAATTACAAGAATAGCTATAAATCCCGGCAATCTATCCACATCAAACAGGAACACCATAGGCACCGAAATCGCACAAGACAATATAGTCACCTTAAGACAAGAGACAACGCACGGAAGCATATCCGATACTTTATAATCAATATCCTTTATTAGGATATACGGTTTAACAATAAAGGCAAAAATAGAAGAAACGATCAATGGCAAATATAAGACGACCATTGCACCATAGCCCATCATCAACAAAAAATACATCAGGACAAATTGTCCAACACCTAAAACCAACGCCGCCATCGAATTTTTCTTCACCTTTCCCGAGGCAATCATCGGAATATAAAACGCAGCGGAAAAATTCGATATAATCCTGGTCGCTATTGTAAATTGGACAAAAATCGCAGCATATTCAGGAACCTCCACCAACCAAACATTCAGGATTGGCCTAACTAAAAGAATTAACGGAAGACCTAACAATAGCAACACATCATACACGTAAGTGGCGGACTGTAAAGTCAGTTTCTTTGATGCTTCATAATCCCCCGCCGCATAAGATTTAATGACCTGAGGATTAATGGCGACACGTATATTGTCCACAAACTGCATCATAGCCTGAGCCACCTGATTCGCAATCGCCTGAGACGCCACGACAAAAGGTTGCAGGAACATGTTCATCAGAATCAAAACGCCCTGTATTTTCAGTGTTTCCGTCAGATTAGCAATGACATTCCACCCGGAGAATCCAAGAAGATCTTTAAAAATAGACTTGTCGAAGGATAACGACAAACGGCACTCCCCGAATTGATGTATGCAATAGAATCTATACGTAAATGCAACAACAACTTGAACCAAAGCGATCAAAGAGGCATATACGATTAATCTATCGTATTCCGTCACAACGATCATGTAACACACCCCCAATTTCGCCAACGCCTCGAAAACGCTCACATACGCATATACACCCATCTTCTCATGAGACATGATGGAAGCGGTGTACGGGACCTGCGTGATGGAAATCATCATCGTGAAGATGGACAATTGGAAAACGATGAAACAGGCGTCCATTCTTTCCGGAGGGGCGACCAACTTATTGTACAAGTACCACATTCCTCCGGTCTCCATCACCAGCAAGATAAGGGTGGCAAGAATCAGATGGGTATAAAAAGTCGTCACGAACGTATCCTTTAGGCGGTCTCTATTACCGGCGCCCAGTTCATACGTCAAAAACCTGGATGTCCCAACACTCAACGTTCCGTTCAGGAACGACAACATACCCACAACACCACCTACCACCGTATAGAGCGCATAATCACCCACACCCAACTTATCCAAAACCACTCTGGAGGTGAACAAAGAGACACCCATAACGAGCAGCATCCGGATATACAGGAACCCAGTGTTTTTTACTATGCGTTTACCGTCAGCCATTTATCATTCAAATCGGATCTCAATCCCTCCTAAACAAATCCCTCGTATAGACCTTCTGCTCCACGTCATCCAAGCACGAGTCATAGCGGTTGGCTATGATAGCCTGGGATTGAGCCTTGAATTTCGACAAATCATTCACCACCACGCTTCCGAAGAACGTGGAGCCATCCTCCAACGTCGGCTCATATATGATGACATTCGCCCCCTTCGCCTTCACCCTCTTCATCACGCCTTGGATGGAGCTTTGGCGGAAATTGTCGGAATTAGACTTCATCGTCAAACGATAGACGCCGATGGTGACAGTCTTCTCGTGGCTCTGGCTATAACCGTTTTGGTTACTATAGTCATAATAACCTGCCTTACGCAGCACCTGATCCGCGATGAAATCTTTGCGGGTGCGGTTACTCTCCACGATGGCGGTCATCATGTTCTGCGGCACGTCGGTATAGTTCGCCAGCAATTGCTTCGTGTCCTTCGGCAGGCAATATCCGCCATAACCGAAAGAAGGGTTATTGTAATGCATGCCGATACGAGGATCCAGACCGACGCCTTGGATGATCGCCTGCGCATCCAAGCCCTTCACCTCCGCATAAGTATCCAATTCATTGAAATAGCTGACGCGAAGTGCCAAATATGTGTTGGCGAAGAGTTTCACGGCCTCCGCCTCCTTCATGCCCATGAAGAGCGTATCGATGTCATCCTTCAGCGCCCCCTCCTGCAAGAGAGCGGCAAAAGTTCTCGCATACTCCTCCGACAGGGGACTCGCCACCGACCTGATCGCATCATTCTCCTCCTTAAAGGCAGGTATATCGATGATTTTAGGATATCCCACAATGATACGGGACGGGTAGAGGTTATCATAAAGAGCCTTGCTTTCACGTAAGAACTCAGGAGAGAACAACAAATTGAACTTCTTTCCCGCAAGACTTGGCGATTCGGCGAACTTCTTCGCATAACGCACATACAAGTTGCGGGTGTAACCAACTGGAATCGTCGATTTGATCACCATCACCGCATCCGGATTGACTTCGAGGACCAGGTCTATCACCTCCTCCACATGACTGGTGTCGAAATAGTTCTTCACCGGATCATAGTTCGTCGGAGCGGCGATCACGACGAAATCAGCCTCCTTATAGGCAGAGGCGCCGTCCAACGTGGCCTTCAGGTCCAATGGTTTCTCCGCCAAATACTTCTCGATATAATCATCTTGAATCGGCGACTTGCGGTTATTGATCAAGTCTACCTTCTCCGGGATCACATCCACGGCGACAACTGAGTGATGCTGAGCCAACAATGTGGCGATACTCAGGCCGACATACCCCGTGCCTGCCACAGCGATCCTCAAATCCTTAAAATCCCTCATAAATTATCTTTTTTTCGACCAAACACCATCACGGACCGCATAGATCCGCTCGATGATGTCGACCACCTTTAAGCCTTCCAACACGTTAGTCGTGATGGAATTATCGTTTTGTAAAGTATCTATCACATTCTTTATGACCAGATGATGGTTTTGGGCGGAACCCTTATACGCACCATAATCGTTCGGCGGATTGCTCGGCGCCAACACTGGCATTTCATAGTCCTGCACATGGCAATAGACCACCTCGTTCATATATTGGCCAGCCACCTTGACCGTCCCCTTTTCGCCGACGATGGTGATGCTGCTCTCCAGATTGGTGTCCCACACGGCGGTGGAATAATTCAAGCACCCCATGCCCCCGTTCATGAAGTCGAACGTGACAACCCCACTATCCTCGAAATCAGTCAAATCCTGATGGGAGAAGTCGTTGAAATGTCCGACGATATTGGTGATATCGCCGAAGAGCCAATACATGATATCGATGAAATGGGAGAATTGCGTGAAGAGCGTTCCTCCGTCCAGGCGACCATCCCCGTGCCAATTTCCCTTCTTGTAATAACGTTCGTCGCGGTTCCAAAAGCAGTTCAGCTGGACCATGAAGATCCTGCCCAACCGATTCTCCGTCATCATCTGCTTCAGCCACACGGAAGGCGGGGAATAGCGGTTCTGCATCACGCAGAACACCCTCCTGGAGACCTCCAATGACTTGCTGACCAGCTTCTCCGCGTCCGCCTTGCTCAGTGCGATAGGTTTCTCGATCACCACGTGATGCCTCTTGTCCAAGACCATCAACGCATACGGAGCGTGGAAGAAATTCGGAGTGCAGATGTTCACCACATCGATTTGGAGCCCGGAAGCCAACAGATCCTCGATAGAGGAGAAAAACGGAAGGTCATCCGTGAAATCCACCTTTTCCTTCGGCAACACGTCGCATACCGCCACCAATTCGGCCTCAGGATTCCTGCGGATCATCTCCGCATGGCGCTTCCCGATATGACCATAACCAACTACAGCGAATCTAACCATGGAATCAACTAATTTTATTCACAACACCATCGCGCAGTTCATAGACGGAAGATGTTTCCGGACAAACCGCCTTTCCCGTCTCGTCAAAAGACAACCGGTGACCATACTCGCTCACCCACCCGATTTGCCGGCAGGGATTACCCACCACCAAGGCAAAAGGCTTCACGTCCTTCGTCACCACCGAACCAGCGCCCACCATCGCGTAGGCACCGATCTCAACGCCACAGACAACCGTCGCGTTCGCACCGATCGAAGCCCCTTTCCTCACCACGGTAGGCTTGAACTCGGACTTGCGGTCCACAAAACTTCTTGGATTGATGACGTTGGTGAACACCATGGATGGGCCGAGGAAGACATCGTCCTCACAAACCACACCCGTATAGACAGAGACATTATTCTGGATTTTCACGTTTTTCCCGATCACCACATTCGGCGAAATGACCACATTCTGCCCGAAATTACAATTGTCGCCAATGCGGGCACCCGACATGATGTGAGAAAAATGCCAGATCTTCACATTTTTGCCAATCAAACAACCATCGTCCACGACAGCGGTTTCATGAATAAAAGACATGTGATCGGATAAATTTGGACAAAAACTTCGTTATCGTGAGTAACATGTATGTCAACACAAATCACTCACTTACAGACATTTCCGAATATTTTCGAGTATGGTTCCTCATTTCACCCAGAACAAACAAAAATGAAAAGAAGGAACACATACCAAAAAAGGACCTCTTAACGTGGGAATAAGCCATAAGCCCACACCTCAAAAGAAGTATGCAAATGTACTATAAATTGAGAATATAACAAAACATCTACTATGCTTTTTCCCCCTTTTTACGAAGAGTGTTCAAACCATACGAAAGGTCAATCATTTACCCTTGTACATCTCCTCGTAATACTTCTCATACTCGCCGCTAGTGATGTTGTCCATCCACTCTTGGTTATCGAGGTACCACTTCACAGTTTTCTCAATACCCTCCTCGAACTGCAGGCTTGGTTCCCAGCCCAATTCCTTCTGCAACTTAGTGGAGTCGATGGCATAACGGGCGTCATGTCCCAAACGGTCTGTCACATAGGTGATTAAGTTCATATCTTCCCCCTCCTTGCGTCCCAACAGACGGTCTACCGTATTAATCACCACCTTGATGATGTCGATGTTCTTCCACTCGTTGAAACCGCCGATATTGTAGGTCTCAGCCACCTTACCCTGGTGGAAAATCGTGTCGATGGCGCGGGCATGATCCTCGACGAAGAGCCAGTCGCGCACATTCTCTCCCTTACCATAGACAGGCAATGACTTTTTATGACGTATATTATTGATAAACAAAGGAATAAGTTTCTCAGGGAACTGATATGGGCCATAGTTATTCGAGCAGTTCGTCACGATAGTAGGCATACCATACGTGTCATGGAAAGCACGCACGAAGTGGTCGGAGCCAGCCTTTGAGGCGGAATATGGGGAGTGAGGCGTGTATTTGGTGGTCTCATAGAAGAAATCCTCGCCATACGCCAAGTGATGCTCTGAGCTGGATGCAGTCGTCGAGAAAGGAGGCTCAATTCCCTCAGGATGAGTCATTTGCAAAGCGCCATAAACCTCATCCGTCGAAATATGGTAAAAACGTTTCCCCTCATACTTTTCCGGCAAAGACTCCCAATACAATTTAGCGGCCTGCAAGAGGGAAAGCGTACCCATCACATTGGTTTTCGCGAAAGTGAACGGGTCTTTGATGGAACGGTCGACGTGGCTTTCCGCCGCCAAATGGATGATTCCATCGATCTTTTCATCCTGCATCAGTTTATAGAACGCATCAAAATCGCAGATATCCATCCTCACGAACTTGTAGTTCGGCTTATTCTCCACGTCCTTCAGATTCTCAAGATTACCCGCATAAGTGAGTTTATCTAGGTTAACAATCTTATAATCAGGATATTTATTGACGAATAAACGAACGACATGAGAGCCGATAAAACCGGCGCCACCTGTAATCACAATATTTCTCTTAGCTGCCATATTTCTGTTATATTTACAATTTACAATCTACAAAAATCAAATCATAATTCCTCGGACGGAACACATCCATCACACAAAAAACTCATGTATTTTCCGCGTGATAACGGTCAACACATCCTCCCGTAGCTCCGAATGCATCGGCAAAGACAACACCTCCTTGGACAAGCGTTCCGCCACAGGGAAATCACCCTCCTTGTAACCGTAGTTGCCGTAAGCCTTTTGCAAATGTAATGGAATTGGATAATATATCATAGAAGGGATACCATTCTCCCGCAAAAAAATTTGCAGAGAGTCCCTTTTTCCCGCAGGCACCTGGATGGTGTACTGGTGATAGGAATGGGTCGACCACGAAGTCTGACGGGGGATAACCACCTGCGGGATATCCGACAAAAGCTCGTCATACAAAGAAGCGGAGGCTTGTCTGCTTGCTATATATTCACCCAAATGGCTCAATTTGACATCCAGAATGGCGGCCTGCAGGGTATCCAACCGGGAGTTCACCCCCACCCGATCATGATGATACCGCACCTTCATGCCATGGTTCGCTATGCATCGGGCGGCATCCGCCAAATCGTCATCGTCGGTGAACAAAGCGCCACCATCCCCGAAGCATCCCAAGTTCTTGGAAGGGAAGAAAGAGGTACATCCGAAATGACCCATGCAACCGGATTTTTTCACGATTCCATCGGAGAATTTGAACTCGGAGCCCACCGACTGGCAAGCATCCTCGACCACAAATATATGATGTTTTTCCGCAATCTTCAGGATTGTCTCCATCTCCGCGTTCTGTCCGAACAGATGAACAGGGACAATTGCCTTCGTCCTCGGCGTAATCGCCTTTTCCACAGCCTCGGGCGTCATACAGAAAGTATATGGGTCAACGTCCACGAAGACAGGCGTAAGCCCCAGCAGAGCGACCACCTCGACGGTGGCTATGAACGTGAATGTGGGTGTAATGACCTCATCGCCAGGCCGTAACCCCAAAGACATCAGCGCTATTTGCAATGCATCCGTGCCATTCCCCACGGGGATGACATGTTTGACGCCCAGATACTCCTCAAAATGACGTTGGAAACGGGAAACCGCCTCGCCCCGCACGAAGGCGGTCGAATCCAGCACCTCCTGAATGGCCGCATCCACCTCGTCCTTTATTTTCAAATATTGACTTTTCAAGTCAACCATGGGAATCTGTTCCATAAGCGAAGTATTTAGGCAAGTTACAATAAATCAACGCAATAACACGACCATTAGGTTCGTCGTCAATATTCAACATCACACAAGAAGAGGCCTTCCGCAGGAGCGGAGGTACCAGCCGAACAACGATTCTTCTCCTCGATGATGCGTCTGAATCCATCCACATCCAGTTTACCCTTCCCCACTTCCAGCATAGTGCCGACGATAGCCCTCACCATATTTCGGAGGAAGCGGTCAGCCTGGATCGTAAAGACGAGGCAATCCTCCTCAAAAGCCCACTCCGCCCGCATGATTCTGCAATTGTTGGTCTTCACATCCGTATGGACCTTGCTGAAACTGGTGAAATCAGTGTAATCGAAGAGCGCCTTAGCCGCCTCGTTCATCCTATCCACATTAAGGGGGAAGGTCATTTTTGCGGATAAATCGCTCAAAAATGGATTTTTCCTTCTGGAAATGTAATACTTGTACGTTCTCGACTTAGCGTCGAAACGGGCATGAAAATCATCCGCCACCCTTTTCACGCCGAACACGGATATATCGCAAGGCAAAAGGCTATTCAATTTATTCGAGAGTGATTCAAAATCAGCGATTTCACCGTCAAAATCGAAGTGGGCGAACATGCGTTTGGCATGGACACCCGCATCGGTCCTACCCGCCCCCACCAGCTCTATTTCTTGCCGTAAGACCAACGACAAGGATTCAGTGAGGACAGACTGGACGGTCACCTCATTAGGCTGGATTTGCCATCCATGATAATTAGTTCCCTTATATGAAAAACATATCAAATAACGCATGGAAAAAATCCGATGGAAACGCTAACATTTGATATTCAGGCCGTTCAGCACCTCACGGATTTTATCATAGGTCACCATGCGAGTCGGCACCAGCGGCAACCTGAGTTTATTATGGATATAGCCCATCAATGAAAGCATACACTTAGCACCCGCCGGATTGCCATCCACGAACAAGAGGTCGAAAAGATCCGTGAACTTTTGGTGGATCTGTCGTGCAGATTCGTAATCCCCTTGCAATGAGAGTCTAACCATTCGGCCAAACTCCTTAGGGAAAGCGTTTCCGATGACGGAGATAACGCCCTGCGCACCCATCGTAATCAACGGATAGGTGATGCCATCATCGCCCGAAATGACCATGAAATCCTTCGGTTTTCTCTTGATGATATCGTTGATCTGGTCCATATTGCCGCTCGCCTCCTTGATGGCTATGATCTTATCGAACTCGCGGGCCAAGCGGATGGTGGTATCGACCTGCATATTAACACCTGTCCTGCCCGGTATATTATACATGATGACCGGCACCGGAGAAGCCTCGGCGATCGCCTTATAATGTTGGTACATACCCTCTTGAGAAGGTTTGTTATAATAAGGCACAACGGAAAGGATCGCATCAATGCCGGTGAAATCGTCGTTTTTAAGCTTTTCGACAATCACCCTGGTGCAATTACCACCCAAGCCCAATACAATAGGCACTGAGCCCTTCACCTTATTCTGCACAAATCGGATAATATTTTTTTTCTCATCATCAGTCAATGTCGGCGTTTCAGCCGTAGTACCCAACACGACCAAATAGTCGATTCCGTTCTGCAACTGATAGTCCAACAACCTACCAAGCGCATCATAATCGACACTCTCATCTTCCTTGAATGGGGTTATCAAAGCGATTCCCAACCCTGTAAACTTCGTCTGTACCATAGACTATCACAAAACTTTCCTTTCGGGCGCGAAGATAACAAAATTATGCCTTTGTCCCTATTGTCTTAAGGTAAAATAATACTTGTTCCAATAATTGTTCTTCCGTCGGGTTGCCCTGCATGGACATCCTCAGATCGTAGAAATCGTAAAAGGGCCTATCCAAGCCACATTTGCAATGGGCGGAGGATATGGTAGCCAGATACTTAAGGGGAAGCGACTCCTTCCTCGTCAAATCGATCAGGACATCGAACGGATCGGAGATGAACTTTCCCGTGATGATATTATTCGGCTTCTCCAAAAAAGAAATGGATTTCGTGTCAAAAAAGAATACTTTCTCGGAATCGCCCGTACGAGGATCATACTTAGGGATCATACACCATATTTTCGCCTTTTTATCGGAGACCATCTGGTATAATTTCGCCAATTTGGCATGATTGATATGTTCAGCATCCAACAATATGACGACGCTCTTCACGTCGTTCCAATTGATGAACCTTTTATCACGTGGCTGCTTCATCTTCTTCACGAAAGACTTGGCGCAACTATCGATGTATTTCCTTTTCAGTTCAAAAAACATGAGTCCCTTCATTAATACGTCCGAACAACGGATGTGCAAATATAGTCATTTTCAGACTTCCGCAATCATTTTTTCGAAATCTGACTCCGAAATCATCTTAATATTTAACTTTTGAGCCTTCTCCAACTTGGCGGGACCCATATTCGCCCCGGCCAAAAGATAATCGGTTTTCGAGGATATGGAGGAGACGTTTTTGCCACCATGGCGTTCGATGAGTTCCTTAAGTTCGTCCCTCGAATGGCGCTCGAACGTTCCGCTGATGACGAAGCTTTTTCCTCCCAAGGAGTCGCTCAGACGGTTCTCCTCGTCCTTCATCGCGAATTGGAGGCCAGCCTCCTTCAAACGGTTGACGAAAGCCACATTCTTAGGATTCCGGAAATAATCCATGATGCTCAAAGCGATACGGTCACCGATCTCATCGACCTGCACCAACCTGTCGAAGCTGGCCGTCTCGATCTCCTCTATGCAACGCAGTTCATTCGCCAATTTCTTAGCGGTCGTGGCCCCCACATAGCGGATGCCCAAGGCGAATAAAACTCGGTCGAAAGGCACATTTTTAGAATCAGCGATACTATCCACCAGATTCTTAGCGCTTTGGGCGCCCCATCTCTCCAAACCGGAAAGATCGGTTTCCTTCAACGTATAGAAATCAGACGAATCCTTCAACAGACCCTTCCTGAAGAAATAGTCTATGCTCTCCTCTCCGATATTGATATTCATTGCCTTACGGCTGACGAAATGCTCCATCTTCCCCTTAATCTGAGGCGGACAAGCCTCATCGTTAGGGCAGTAATGGGCGGCTTCCCCCTCTATGCGTACCAGCTTCGCGCCGCATTCGGGGCAGACATCCACAAAAAGGGCCTTTTCACCGCTATTCGCCCTCGCATCCATATCGACTCCCACGATTTTAGGGATGATTTCACCGCCTTTTTCGACGTAGACCATATCACCGATATGAAGATCCAAACTCTCGATGAAATCGGCATTATGCAAGGAAGCGCGCTTCACCACCGTACCAGACAACTGGACAGGGTCCAGATTCGCCACTGGTGTGATCGCGCCCGTCCTTCCCACCTGATAGGAGATGGAGTTCAGTCTAGTACAAGCCCGTTCCGCCTGAAACTTATAAGCGATCGCCCACCTTGGCGTCTTAGAGGTATATCCCAGCTCCTTCTGCTGAGCTATGGAATTGACTTTCAATACAATACCATCCGTAGCCACCGGAAGATTCTTCCGTTCGACATCCCAATAGTTGATGAAATCGAAGACCTCCTGCAAGGTACGGCACTTACGCATCGCGTCCGACACCTTGAAGCCCCAAGACTTGGCGGCCTGTAAGTTATCGTAGTGGGTATCTGCCGGCAATTCCTCGCCCAACAGATAGTAGAGATAAGAATCCAATTTACGTTCCGCCACGATTTTGGAGTTCTGCTGCTTCAGTGAACCAGAAGCGGCATTCCTCGGGTTAGCGAAAAGAGGTTCCTCCTGCTCCGCGCGCTTACGGTTCAATTCCTCGAACGATGCCCAAGGCATGAGGATCTCGCCGCGTATCTCGAAATTGGACGGGTATCCGTCTCCTGAAAGGATCAAAGGGATCGTCCGGATCGTCCGGACATTTTCGGTCACGTCATCGCCCTTTTCACCGTCGCCACGGGTCACCGCGCGCACGAGCCTACCCTCTTCATAGACCAAAGAGATTGAGGTACCGTCATATTTCAACTCGCAGACAATCTCAAACGGCGCACCCCCCAAACCACGGCTGACACGGTCGAAGAAATCCGCCACCTCAGACTGCGAATAAGTATTACCCAAGGAAAGCATAGGATATTGATGCTTCACCTGCTTAAACTCGATGGAAAGGTCACTTCCCACACGCCTGGAAGGAGAATTCGGATCATCCATTTCAGGATGGAGAGCCTCCAAGTCCTGCAGTTCCCTCATTTTCTGGTCGAACTCGAAATCAGAGATCGTAGGGTTGGACAAGACATAATAATCGTAGTTGTGACGATTCAACTCCTCACGCAGAGAAAGTATCCGTTGCTGTTCAGCATTCATAACGATCCTCCCAAATAAAAAGAATCAATGACGCAGTACCACGGACAGACCGAACTTCAGATAAGAAGGATCCATCGCATAGCCGCGCATATACATAGAATTATGATTATTGGTCCATAACTTGTTCAAATGGTTCATTTGCAGATAGAAACGGGCCCTTTTCAGCTGGAAATTCAGGTATGCGTTCATATGCATATAATCTCCATATTTCTGATACAGCTCGCTATCCGGATCCTGCAAGAAGAATTGTCCCGTGGCCGGCATATAGTTCGGTGCGTAATAAGCCGAATTCCAGCGGGCGTCCACACCTATTTGCAGATTCAACACATGGAACAGATTATCGAATCTCAGATATGCGGTGGAATACCAGTTCAGGGCAGGGAGAGGAAGCACATCCTCCTCGCTACATTTCTGGAAGACGAAGTCATTGTCCCAATGGAACCGCCACACGCTAACACGCTCCCTAAGGGAGAAAGAAAGCAACTGGATTGTCCCGTCATGCTGACGAGGCAACGCATTTTTATCCCAATAGATATAATTCGAGAGATTCTGCAACTCCACAGAAGCGGAGAGCCCCAGCTTCTCGTAGAAGGAGAACGAAGGGAAGCGAAGGGAACCGTCGACCGTCAACGTGTTCTTGTAATCGAAGTCCCTTTCCCAAAACAGATGGTTCGAGAAGTAATATTCCTCGAAGAAATCAGGGCATTCACGGTCATATCTGGCATTCGCCTCGATCTCCACGCGCTGTTTACCCCAGTTCGCCTTACTGGAGAGTGTTCCTCCCAAATTAAGGCTACCCGCCTTCTCCTTCTCGTCAAAAAAGTAGTATTCACCGAAGAAATCATAGGTGAAAGCCTCTCCATTATGTTTGGACAGTTTGGCGCCGACACCCAATTTCCGTCTATACGTCACGCTGTACTGTGGATTCATCAAGTAGCCCAACGAGTCATTCTCGTGGGTTGTCGGTCCGGAAGCCAAAGACTTCTCACGGTCCAGATACGTGTATTTTTTCACATCGAAAGCCAGATAGCCAGCCAAACCGAACCTCATCAATCGGTTAAACTCCTCGTTCAACGTGATGCCCAAGCGCTGGTTCAAGCGCCAGAAACGGGTTGAATCCATCGTGTTGAGGGAATCGCAAAGGACCTTGTCGTTCAGCCCATACGCGCGGTAGAAACTGTCCACCTTGATGCCTCCCGAGTTCAGGTTCTCCTCGATATAACGTCGCCAATCGCTCTCCATATCGAACGTATAGACGATGGAAGTGACAGGAACGAACTCGTAAGTGGAGGAATCCTTCGTGACAGGCACCTCACGGTCGAAGCCGAAATGTTTCTTGAGGTTCAAATAGGCATTCCAGTTATGCACCTTGTTCCACGCATTATCCGTGATGTAGACCGGCACGTTCACCGGGTCCATATTACCCGTGTTTTTCGGGTCCGTGATATACCTATCATCGGTGAAACCGCCGTTTTCGTACGATTCGAAACCGTTGAACGACACGGCGGCCATGTATTCGAAGCTGCCCCCCACATAGGAAGAGAAGAAGCCTGAATTATGGTATTTCGTGGAGAGGGAGAGGTACGGACCATACGCCTTCGTCCAATTTCCATACATGCCGAAATTGAGTTTGGAATTAGCATTCACGGTAAACAAGCCATCGATGAAACGGTTATCCCTGTTATGGGTACCGCCACCATAATACTCTAAGATGGAGAACGGATCTTTCGTGTTGTAGAAAACAAGATCGCCCATAGACTGGTAATAGTTCTGATAAGGGCGGAAGAACAAGAAATCCGTCTTGTTCACCCGGTCGGCGAATATGGCGGACTGGGACGGAGAGCCCAAGTTACCCAACGTCTGTAGATTAACCGTATGCCTTAGCGGATGGTTATTGATGTAGAACCGATCCATCGTCGTATCCATTTCCGTCACACGGCGGAACCCCAACGCCCCGTCCGAATGCCATCCATAGATCTGCCGATCCTTCAAAGGAACGAAGGAGGAATCCTTCACGGACTTTCGGGCGACAGCCGAATCCCGGACAGAGACGGAATCCTTCCCCGCGGCAGAAAGCAATGTGTCGGAATTTGTCGGTGGAATGGGAGCAGATGAGGACAAAGAATCGGAGTCAGAAGCCCAGACGTCCGTCATTACCCCCATAAGTAATGAAAAAGATAAAAATATATTAGCAACCAGTCTCATCACAAGAATTTAAGTTTGTCTTCCATCTGAATTTCAGGAAAATAAAGACAGCGGCCAAAGCCCCGATGAATGCGCCCAACATGTCTGTCTGCGTATCGAACGGATCTCCCTGCGACCCCACAAAATCATCAGCGCCATCGACGGAGAAAACGCATGTGGAGTATTCGATCAACTCATAGAGCGCACTCACCGCAAGGGAGACACTCACCGCAAGGAAGATAGGGAAGAATCCCGTCTGCTTCACACCCCTCACCGCGAGCAGTTGCCTGCAAGCCAGATAAGGGGTAAAACCTTGCATGAAATGGCCCAATTTGTCGTAATTGTTGCGGGTCCATCCCAACGCCTGGCCCATGAAATCATCAGGGTTAAAGAGTGGCACCCTGGCATACGAGAAATAGCCACCCACCGTAAGGATGAACGCATGAATGATAAAGACGGCGTTCAGGAAAGGCGGGAAATGCACCCCTCTGGCTATCAAAATAAGGATAGTAAGGATTCCCAACAAGGCGGGAGCCACCTCCAAAAGCCACACTGTAGGGTCATACGAGCCGAAAACAGTTAGCACGCACAACAGCAAGACCCACAAATACATGCGGAAGTCCTTATCCTTTAAAACACTCGATTCCACCGTAAAAACCATCATCCCATGGAGGATACAAAAACAGGTTGGAGAGGGTGAATGGACACCCTCCGCCATCCCATTAAACAATCTGCTCGCGATTCCACATCACGATGTTATTCCGTTTCAGAGCATCCAAGCACTCCTCGAACTTGTCCGGACGGATCACCACATTCGCGTCGTCGCCCTCGGAAAAGGCGTACATATACTCAATGTAGATATCCTCCTTCTCCAAAATGGAGAGGACAGAGGAGAGAGAACCTGCCGTATTGCTGATTTTCAGGCAAATAACATCCGTAAGAGACACCGCAAAAAGGTGATCGCGAAGAATCTTGGCGGCACGTTCCGGCTCGTGCACAATCACACGGAGGATGCCGAAGTCGGAGTTGTCAGCCACGCTGAAAGCCGTCATGTTAATACCTTCCTTACCCAATATCTCAGCCACATGATTCAACCGTCCCGTCTTGTTCTCCAAGAACACGGACAATTGCTTCACAATCATATTATCGTTAGCCATATTCAAAATAGAATTAATAATACCATTAGTTTTTAAACACACGTTTGTCGAGCACACGCTTCACCTTGCCCTCGCTTCTCTCGATGGAACGAGGCTCCACCAGTTTGACGTCAGGCATGATGCCTATCACGTTCTGTATCTTATGGGTGATGGACTTCTTCAACTCCAACATACCCTTCATATCATCCGTGTAATACTCTGGTTTAACCTCCACCTTCACCTCGAACGTATCCGTGTTGTTGACACGGTCTACCGTGATGAAGAAATGCGGTTCGAACTCTTCCGTCTCGCAGAGCACAGACTCGATCTGTGAAGGGAAGACGTTCACACCCCTCACGATCAACATATCGTCGCACCTACCCATAATCTTATCCATGCGCACCAATGTACGTCCGCAGGCGCACTTCTCGTAGTGCAAAGCGGTGAGGTCATGCGTACGGAAACGGATCAGAGGCATACCCTCCTTGGTCAAGGTGGTGAACACCAACTCACCGTGGGAGCCTTCCGGCAACGGTTCGCCCGTATCAGGGTCCACGATCTCAGGGAAGAAGTGGTCTTCGTTCAGGTGCGTACCGTGCTGGCATTCGCACTCGTAGCCCACACCTGGTCCCATGATCTCCGTCAAGCCATATATATCGTATGCTTTGATGTGCAATTTCGCCTCGATGGTGCGGCGCATCTCCTCCGTCCAAGGCTCCGCGCCGAAGACACCGACACGCAGTTGGAAGTCCTCCCTAGGGAATCCGGAAGCCTCCAAAGCCTCCGCCAAGTACATCGCGTAAGAAGGTGTGCAGGCAAGGGCTTTCGCACCGAGGTCGCGCATCATCATGATCTGCTTCTGCGTGTTACCGCTGGAGATAGGAATCACCGTACCGCCGATGTTCTCCACCGCCGCATGGGCGCCCAAACCACCGGTGAACAATCCGTAGCCATAGGCCACCTGCACCGTGTCGTTCTTTCCCAATCCGAAGGCTGTCAGGCAACGGGCACCGACCTCCGACCATACGGAGAGGTCATTACGCGTCAGACCGACCACGATCGGTTTTCCTGTCGTACCGGAAGAGGCATGAATACGAACGATTTCAGACAACGGGGAGGATAACAAACCGTAAGGATAATAATCGCGCAAATCTTGCTTGGACGTAAAAGGCAACTTGTGGATGTCTTCTATGCCATTGATATCACTTGGAGATACACCTGCCTCCTGCATTCGTTTGCGATAAGGCTCACAATTGTGATACACCCTTTCGACCACTCTCTTTAATCGGACACTCTGCAAATCCCTTAGGCGCTGCCGGTCCATACATTCTACCGTCTCGTTCCAGATCATTTCTTACACATTATACTTGTTAGATTATGCAAAAGTAATACCAAATTCCAAATAACACGCAAAAAATATCTACAAACTCATCCAACCGAGGAAAAAACTTTCAACCACTGCGAACTCCGAGCATCGCACATGGTATAATAAATTAAACATCGCTTTTTTATTTTAAATACATAACTTCCTTGCCATTTCTTCCATTTCAGTTGAAATTATTTATATTTTTGCAAACATCACATAAATTTGTAAAGCCTTGGCATGTGGCATGGACTTTGATTCCTCTTTTTTCTTATCGTAAAGGAATGGATGCATGCAGCCGAGGACAAGCCTAATTGTCTGAACAAAGGAATCAGGAACGCTTGGGAAAAGGAATTTAAGGGAATGACCAACAACTTATATGATATTAATTACCCAAAAAGAGAAAATTATGAATAAACTTTTTTTAAAGATGAAGCACTGGCAACTCTTCTTGTTGCTGTACCTTCCCATCATAGTGGATTTGATTTGGATGTTAAAGTTCCAATATTCGTTTCTCTCGAAAATAAAAGACCTAAACGGTCCTGTCAATCCTGCGGAGATAGCCCCCTCTTCCTCTTACACATCGCATTTTTCATTTATCTTCTACATCGTCTGGGCATGCTATTTGTTGACGCTACTTCACGCATTGAACGATCGGGTGCCGACGCAATTAAAGATAAACTTGAAGATTCCAAGATTGTCAATTATTTTACCATTTGCATATTTATGTCTTTCTGGTATTATAAGCCTTTTCGTCAACGGACTTGAGCCGTTGGACCTCAACACGATGGAAAGCGTATCCGGGAAATGGATAATTTTTGCAACATTAATCTCTTTAATCTCGATACCTTTCAACCTACTTCTCATATTCTGCGGTCTATATTCCCTCTATATAGTGGTCAAACTCTTAGTAACAGCAGAAAAGCAACGGGAATCGAAATTCGACGATATCATTGCGGAGTTAGTCCTTCTTTTTATATACCCGATAGGAGTTTGGATCATACAACCAAGGATTAATAAGTTGTTCGAGCAGGAGAATTTGGAATCGCAGGTAGAAAAACAATCCGAACAACAAACGGATCGGGGCTAAGGGAAAGAGACAAGGGGAAAAACAGTGTGCCATCACCCGCAAAAACCCTATTCGCCACAAAAATTAAGTGAAAAGAAAAATCAGGGAGCACTATCCCGTTTTTTAAGTAACTTCGCAGCGTCTTTTCGAAGCGGTAGAACACCGCGGAAGGAACGCACAGACATATTTGAGAATATAACATAATGAAATAGAGGCTATAAGCGATTAACGTCACAAAAAAGGAAAAACATGAATAAACTTTTTTTAAAGATGAAGCACTGGCAACTCTTCTTGTTGCTGTACCTTCCCATCATAGTGGCAATGATTTTTATGTTTCGGAGCTATTATTTGTTTTTCACAAACATAAAAGACATAAACAATCCTTTGAATCCTGCGGAGATGTTCTCCTTCTTCTCGTACACAATGCCTATATCATTTATCCACTACATTGTTTGGGTAGGTTATTTGTTGACGATACTTCACGCATTGAACGATCGGGTGCCGACGCAGCTAAAGAGGAACTTGACAATCCCTAGATTGTCAATTATTTTACCAGTGTTATATTCTATGACAATTTGTCTGTTTACGTATTATTTATTCCAAAACTTTTTCGACTTTGACTTCGAGAAGTTGGATAACCTATCTGTAAGATGGATGGTTGCATCAATAATCATAATACCTTGCCACCTCCTTGCCATATTCGCCATCCTATATTCATTCTATGTTTTGGCAAAACTCTTAAAGACAGCAGAAACGCAACGGGAATCGGATTTCGAGGATTTCATTGCGGAATTTTTCTTTTTTTGGATATACTCAATAGGGGTTTGGTTCATACAACCAAGGATTAATAAGTTGTTCGAGCAGGAGAAACCGGAATCTCAGATAGAAGAACAATCCGAACGAGAAACGGATCTGGACTAAGGAAAAGAGACAAGGGGGAAGGCAGTGTGCCATCACCCGCAAGAACCTTATTCCCCACAAAAATTAAGTAAAAAGAAAAAACAGGGAGCACTATCCCGTTTTTTTAAGTAACTTTGCGGCGTCTTTTCGAAGCGGTAGAGCACCGAGGAAGGGACGCACAGGTAAGTTTAAGAATATAACATAATGAAATAGAGGCTATGAGCGATCAACGTTACAATATGCGTGGAGTGTCGGCCAGCAAGGAGGATGTACACAACGCGATCAAAAACATCGACAAAGGTATTTTCCCTAAAGCGTTCTGCAAGATTATCCCTGACATCTTAGGGGGTGATCCGGAATACTGCAACATCATGCATGCGGACGGGGCAGGCACGAAATCATCCCTCGCCTACCTCTATTGGAAAGAGACGGGAGACCTCTCCGTATGGAAGGGAATCGCCCAAGACGCGCTGATCATGAACATCGACGACCTGCTTTGCGTGGGTGCGACGGACAACATACTGGTTTCCTCCACCATCGGACGCAACAAGTTGCTGGTGCCCGGTGAGGTCATCTCGGCCATCATCAACGGAACGGACGAGCTCTTAGCGGAACTCCGCGAGATGGGCGTGGGCGTCTACGCGACAGGCGGCGAGACCGCGGACGTGGGCGACTTGGTCCGCACCATCATCGTGGACAGCACCGTCACTTGCCGCATGAAACGCGCCGATGTGATCGACAACGCCAATATCCAGGCGGGTGACGTCATCGTGGGACTCGCCTCCTACGGACAAGCCACCTACGAGAAGGAGTACAACGGGGGTATGGGCAGCAACGGACTGACCTCCGCCCGCCACGATGTATTCGCCAAATATTTAGCTAAGAAATACCCGGAGAGCTTCGACGCTGCGGTTCCGGACGAACTGGTCTACTCAGGCAAGCTGAAACTGACGGACGCGGTCGAGAACTGCCCTGTCAACGCAGGAAAGATGGTTCTTTCCCCTACCCGCACCTATGCGCCGGTCATCAAGAAAATCCTCGACACCCACCGCTCTTCCATCCACGGCATGATCCACTGCTCCGGCGGTGCGCAGACCAAGGTGCTCCATTTCGTGGAGAACGTGAAGATCACGAAGAACAACATGTTCCCTGTTCCTCCATTGTTCAAAACCATCCAGGAGCAGTCCGGCACAGACTGGCAAGAGATGTACAAGGTGTTCAACATGGGTCATCGCTTCGAGATCTATTTGCCAAAAGAGAAAGCGGAGGATATCATACGCATCTCCCAATCCTTCGGCATCGATGCGCAGATCGTCGGCTTCGTGGAGAAGTCAGACAAGACGCAGCTGGTCATCGAGAGCGAATTCGGAAGGTTCGAGTACTAAAAGAGGGAAAATATAATGGAATGAAGGCGCGTTTCTTAGCGGGACGCACCTTTTTTGCATTATAAATCGTATATTTACAGAAACCTTCTTTGATGATGTCACGGTTATGACATAAAAAAGAGAAAGGTTTATGACGCGACAAGAAAAAGAGACACCGATTACATTGCTGAATCAATATAGGGATTTGGGCATTTCGGAACAGATAGACTTTCAAAGTGACCATTCATCCTTGGGCAGATGGCAATGGGCGTACCAGCCGTTTGCTGATGAATTTGTTGCAAATGGAATACGACCTGTTGCCTAAGAGAGTGATCAAAGAGGACAAGACAGCTTATATCCAGGCACTTGTCGATACAAAAAACGACTCGGCTTAAATAGGAAAACTATTCAACGTGATTTGGCTGTTTTGCAAGAAAGAAAGCTCATCCAATGGAATGGTTCTGATAAAACAGGCCATTGGGTAATCATATAACATGAGTAAGGATATGGAGTACGGACTCATTCGATCACATACAAAGCCAGGGATTAGTGCTTCATATTTTCCCCTTAAAAATCCACACTTTCACAGAAACGCAACAAAATTTCATTGAAAAATAGTTTCAGTTGATGCTGGGATTTTTTACATTTGTTCCGTCTTAATCTTATAGGATGTGTATATTTGTTTCATATGACATTTTATAAATGACGGACTAATATGATGTGAGTCAATTGATTGCATATCATATAATTTTATAATAGGGAGAAAATCATTATCCACTAAAAAAGGATAGTGTCGGCATATATTTTTAAGCCATAAAACTTATAGTAATATTTATATCATGGATAGGGGAATGAACATCATTAGAATGTTTCTTATGGTTCTGTTTTGCATTCAATGCACAACAATCTTCGCACAGCAACCTGGCGGCGGACCAGAAGGTGGAGGACCGGAAAGAGAACCAGGGAAAGAAGAACCCGGCAAAGAGGAGCCAGGGAAAGAGGAGAACGTACGTCTAAACCTCACCATATCTCCCACTTCGGGAGGTAGCGTCACATGCGACAAAGAGGAGTTGAAGCGGAACGACACCGCCACCTTCGTAGCCACGGCGAACGAGGGATACCGGTTCGTCAAATGGAGAAGCGGAGACAAGGACTACTCCGACCAAGCGACCATCACGATCGAGGGCCTTCCGCACGAACTACGCCTGACCGCCATCTTCGAGCTCATCACCTACACCATCAACGTGAACGTGAGCGATGAGAACGGAGGATCCGTTTCGTCCAACAAACAAGGCAACCAATTCGTTCCGTCCGACACGGTAACATTCACGGCAACACCTAACTGCGGCTACCATTTCTCCCACTGGGAGGGTGACGAGGCGGACGTGACGGAGGGTAACACGATTCGCATGAATGGCGTCACGGAAGACCATTCCTTCACCGCCGTGTTCGAGAAAGAGAGCGACTACGTTCCCGCAATCAGCATCAGCGAAATCATGCCATGCAACCTATCCACCTACATGGATAGCGACTACTATAACTTCTCCGGCTTTGTGGAGTTCGCGAACAGCGGAACATGCCGAGAGAACCTGAAATCCTACACCATCACCCACTACAAGCTGAAAAAGAAAGGGAAATACTCCCTCAAATGGGAATGGGAAATCCAACAAGACTACTACTTGGAACCCGACAGCCGCAACCTGCTTTGGTTCGACGGGCAGACAGGTAAAGACAAGAAAAACGCACACTCGCCTTACAAACTGGATGCGGACGGAGGATACATCCTCATCAGCAGCAGGGAGGGCGTCATCATCGACTCCATCGCCTACGGCAAAATGGACGCACACATCTCATTCGGACGCGACGAATCCGGGGCAATCGGTTACATGGACCCCTCTCCACGCCAAGCCAACAACCAAGCATTCGAGACATTGACGGAAGACGACAGATGCGAGACCGTCAACTTCAGCGAGGCCGGAGGCATAAAGGAGGGCGCATTCAAGCTCGCCCTCACCTGCGACACGAAGGGGGCGGAAATCTACTACACCATCGACGGAAGTGAGCCAAACAAGACAACCGGCACCCGCTACGACTCCCTCATCTCAATCGGGAAGAACACCTGTGTGCGGGCACGCGCCTACCATGCCAATAAGCTCACCAGCGCCATCAACACCCACTCGTACATCTTCAGCGACGACACTCACGAGAAGTGTGGCGGAATGACCATCCCAATCGTCTCCCTCACCGTGGAGAACGCCTACTTCTACGATGACATGATAGGCATATACATCACAGGAAAGAATGGTATACAGGGCGACAAGAACTGCAGCGGTTACGGCAACTACAACCAGGATTGGCAACGTCCGCTCAACTTCGAGTATATCGTGGACGGGAAGCAGGAAGTGTCACGCGAGGTGGAATCCTCCATCGTCGGCGGCTGCTCCATCACGGAGACCATCAAATCCCTCTCGCTGAAGACATCCAAGCAGACTGGCAAGGAATACTACGACTACGCCTTCTTCGCCTCCAAGCCAGAGATCAACCATAAGACCATTCATTTGCGCAACGGAGGAAGCGACCACAAGGGACTCCGCTTCAGGGACGGCATCATGCAGACCTTCGCCATCGGCATGAACATAGACTACCAAGCCTATCAGCCTGTCGCCTACTACCTCAACGGCAAGTACATGGGACTGATGAACCTGAACGAGCGCACCAATGCGGACTACATCACCTCCAACTACGGCATCGACGAGGATGACATCGACTTGGTGGTCATCTCCGACCAGAAAGGCATCTACGCCAGCAAAGGAGACTTGGAAGCATACAACGAACTGGTGGATTATCTCTCCGAGAGCAATCCGGAAGACGAGAACTATTTCGCCGGCGCATGCGAGAGAATGGATATGGACGAGTACATAGACTACCAGATCATCCAGCAATTCATGGTGAACATGGATTGGCCAGGCAACAACACCAAGATATGGAGGGAAAAGAAGGAAGGCTCCAAATTCCGATGGATTCTCTTCGACATGGATTACGGCTTGGGTCTATACAACTACAAGAACTACAAGACCAACATGATCAAGTGGTGCCAAGGAGAAAACGCATCCTACAACTGGGCGACCAAGAAAGACTGGATGACGAAGATATTCGCCAACCTGAGCAAAAACCCAGAGTTCAAGAAGAAGTTCTACCTCCGCTTCATGGAGCAGCTCGAAACGACCTTCTCCCAAGAGAGAATCGCGACAGTGTTCGACAGCATCACCACCATGATCGACGAAGAGTTCTGCGCCACCAAAGGGCAAACGGCCACTAGTGCGGCAAAATCCATCAAGGAGTATGCGATGAACCGTCCGGAGGTCATCAAAGAGCAACTCCGGGAATTCCTAGGCGATAAGGCAGCAGAGGAATTGGAGCGTGAGCTAACGGGTGAATCATTGTCCCTTGCTAACACAATCATCCTCTACCCTACCATCGTGTCAGACATCGTGGAGATCAACAGCGGCGAGGAGATCGAAAGCGTCAGGATCGTCTCCCTCAGTGGCATCACCATGATTGAGGAGCAGGTCAGCGACAAACACTACAAGAAAGACCTCAGCGCACTTCCGGCAGGCGTATACTACGTGACGATCAACACGGCAGGAACCATTCAGACGAAAAAAATAATCAAGGCAGGAGCAAAAAGCTCACCGGCCCTCTAAAAAATGACAAACAAAAACCAGACATATTTTGCAAGCATAATCTTAATAACCATCTAATAAACAATAATTACTCTTCAACATGAAAGGAGATGCGCAAAGCTACCAAGGCGCATCAGTTTATCACTCTAAAAGATGCGCCCGGCCGAAGAGGTCGGGCGCATACAGTATCCGCCAAACCGATATATTTATCGTTCCTGCTTCCAATAATTACTCTTTATACCCTTCACACCCGGTTTAACCACGAACATCTTTCCCGCCTCAGGGTATTGAGCGGCGCAACCATCAGGCATATACAACGATGCCGTCGTGATGTATAGTTCGTCCAGATTTTCGCCACCAAAGGCCATCGCCGTCACATTCAACGCAGGCACATCGATCCGTTGCAGGAGCTCACCCGTCTGCGGATTCCAGCGGGTCACACACGCGGCGCCCCAATTGGCCACCCAAAGCATCCCCTCCGCATCGATTGTATTGCCATCAGGCGTGCCAAGATCTTCAGGGAGAGAGATGACCTCCCTCCGATTGGAGATTTCACCCGCCTCCACATCGAAGTCGAAAGCCGACACCTTGCGCGTAGGAGTGTCCTGGTAATACATGGTCTTGCCGTCCAACGACCACGCCACCCCATTCGAGATGGTGACGTCGCCCAGCACTTTCCTACCCGACCCGTTCGAGTCCACACGGAAAAACGAAGCCTTCAGCGGCGTGCAGTCCTTATCCATCGAACCGACCCACAAATGACCGTTCCCATCGCATTTCCCGTCATTGTAACGATTGCCCGCTTCCCTGCCCTCAGGGTCGCAGAGGAACTTCAACGCACCGGAAGACAATGCCAGTTCGTAGATACCATCCTCTAGTCCGACCACCACGGTATCCTCAAGATAAGGAACCACCGTGCCGATCATCTTCGGCAATTTGATCTCACGGTTCTTTCCGTCGCTAGGCGTATAGATCATCAGGCTGCCCTGCGTGTCGATCCACAGCAAACGATTAAACTTATAGTCCCATATCGGGCCCTCACCCACCCGCACAATCGAGTCGACCGCCACCTTGCAGTCCAACCCACACGTTGAATCCTTCATGATATCACCCTGATTATTAACACTAACAGTACTCGAATCGCAAGCGGTAAAGAGTCCGCCGGCCATCATTAAAGCAAAAAATAAAACTTTTTTTCTCATAAGAATAAATGGATTACCTGAATTATGGAAACATTTAATACCTAACAAACGCAAAAATAAGAAAAAACGGACAAACAAAACAGAATGACTAAAAATATTCAAAGGAGAGCGTCTTTAGGAATCCGCACGACACCCTTTCAAAGAGCACTTGGGAAATTAAAGAAATAGCATTAAATTCGCGTAAAATTTCGGAAGCGGCACCAAACAAGTCGTCAATGCCGCAACGAAAAGGCAATAATCTCTGAATCAAAAGATTAATATATATATGGCTGAAAATTCTTTGTTGGAAAAACTGGAGGGACTGGAACATAAATTCCAGGAAATATCCACACTCATAACCGACCCCGCCGTCATCGCGGACATGAAAAGATACGTGAAACTCAACAAGGAGTACCACGATTTGGAGTTGATTATGAACGCCAAGAAAGAATATCAGACTGCCCTCTCCAATATCAGACAAGCGAAGGAAATCCTTGACACTGAGAATGATGCGGAGATGAAGGAGATGGCCAAGATGGAGTTGGACGACCTGGAGCCTAAAATTCCCGAGATGGAGGAGAACATCAAGCTTCTCCTGATTCCATCAGACCCAGAAGACTGCAAGAACGCAGTCGTGGAGATCCGTGGCGGAACAGGAGGCGACGAGGCAGCCCTATTCGCAGGCGACCTTTTCAAGATGTATGCGAAATACTGCGAAATGAAGGGTTGGCAAGTGACCGTATCCAGCTTCAACGAAGGAACCGTCGGTGGCTACAAGGAAATCATCTTCAACGTCACGGGAGAGAATGTCTACGGAACGCTGAAATACGAGTCTGGCGTACACCGCGTGCAACGTGTGCCTGCCACAGAGACCCAAGGACGCGTGCACACCTCCGCCGCGACCGTGGCCGTACTGCCAGAGGCGGATGAATTCGACGTGCAGATCAACGAGGGAGAGATCAAGTGGGATACCTTCCGTTCAGGTGGTGCCGGCGGACAGAACGTCAACAAAGTGGAGTCAGGCGTACGTCTCCGCTACATCTGGAAGAACCCGAACACAGGCGAGTCTGAGGAAATCCTCATCGAATGTACGGAGACCCGCGACCAGCCAAAGAACAAGGAGCGCGCCCTCTCCCGCCTGCGCACCAGGATATACGACAGGGAGCACCAAAAATATATAGACGACATCGCGGCGAGAAGGAAAACCATGGTCTCCACGGGCGACCGTTCGGCGAAAATCCGCACCTACAACTACCCACAAGGACGTGTGACCGACCACCGCATCAACCTCACGCTCTATAACCTCCAAGCCATTGTGGGAGGAGATATCCAAGAGATTATCGACAAACTGATTGTCGCAGAAAATGCGGAACGATTAAAAGAAAGTGAATTATAGACAACCAATTATTAAGCGATTTTATGACGTGTAACAATATACTAGAAGCCATCGGTAACACTCCGTTGGTTAAGATCAATCGATTGTGTCCGAACCCTAACGTGAACATTTTTGCCAAGGTAGAAGGATTCAACCCGACAGGAAGTATCAAAGACCGCATCGCCATCCAAATGGTCGAACAAGCGGAGAAAGAAGGCAAGTTGACGCCAGGAAAAACAATCATCGAACCCACCTCCGGTAATACAGGTATAGGTTTGGCTATCGCCGGTATCGTGAAAGGCTATAAAGTGGAAATCGTGATGAGTTCCGCCGTCTCCATCGAACGTCGTAAAATCATCCGCTCCTATGGAGGCAAAGTGATTCTAACGCCTGCGGAAGAGGGAACTGACGGAGCGATCCGCCTAGCCCATAAATTAGTCAACGAGAACCCGGAAAAATACTTCATGCCCGACCAATTCTCCAATGCGGCCAATTACCAAGCGCACTACGAAGGAACCGCCACCGAGATATGGAACCAAATGGAGGGCAAGATAGACTATCTGGTCTGCGCATTAGGCACGTCAGGCACCATCATGGGCATATCCAAGTTCCTGAAGCAACACAAGCCAGACATCAAAGTGGTTTGCGCACATCCTATCAAGGGACATTATATCCAAGGATTGAAAAACATGGAAGAGGCCATCGTGCCAGCCATCTACAATCCTTCACGCATCGACGTGCAAATCATGGTGGAAAGTGAAGAGGCCATTGCCATGGCACGACGGATCATCGCGGAAGAGGGTATCTTCGCAGGCATGAGTAGCGGTGCAGCCATGTTGGCGGCCCTAAAAACCGCAGAGAAGATAGACAAAGGAAACATCGTGGTGGTCTTCCCCGACAGAGCGGAGAAATACCTCAGCACAAAGATGTTCGACCAGTTCGCTGATTAAATCCCACATCAGGACATAACGATCCGTTGGATAGTATATACCACGGACATACAACAGAAAAGGAGGGAGTACAACCCTCCTTTCTCTTTTTTCCATAGATTCATAAAGCCTAAAAGCGGAGAGTTGGCTAGATTTATGATTACCACAGCCACCCCATGAACTCATGAAATCCATATGGATAAACCTATTTTTCCAAGGCAAATTTCTAGACACATCTCCGTCGGCCATCAAATACGGCATTCTCCACGAGATAAAAAAAGAGGCATGTCCGCTGAGACATGCCCCTTTAACTATTTAGATTCCCGAAGGAATTAAGCACCGAAGTTATCGAAGTGGATCATATCATCCTCGACGCCGAGGCTATGAAGCAAATCGAGCACCGTCTTCGCCATCATCGGCGGACCGCACAAGTAGTATTCGATGTCCTCTGGCGCATCGTGCTGCTTGAGGTAAGTGTCACCCATCACAGGAGCGATGAATCCAGCCGTATACTTCACGCCAAGTTTGTCAGCCTTAGGATCAGGACGGTCAAGCGCCAAATGGAAGTGGAAGTTAGGGAACTCCTTCTCCATCTCCAGGAAGTCCTCCATGAAGAAGACCTCATCAATGGCACGGGCACCGTAGAAGTAATGCATCTCACGATCGGTAGTGTGCAATGTCTTCAGCATATGCATGATTTGCGCACGGAGAGGAGCCATACCGGCACCACCACCGACCCAGATCATCTCACGCTTAGAATCGAAGATTGGGTGGAAATCACCATAAGGACCAGACATCATCACCTTATCGCCTGGCTTCAAGCTGAAGATATAAGTAGAAGCGATACCGCAAGGCACATCCATGAAGCCCACTTCCGGTTTCGGTTTGAACGGAGGCGTAGCGATACGGACGGTCAATGTGATGATATCACCCTCATCCGGGTAGTTCGCCATGGAATAAGCACGGATAGTAGGCTCCGTATTCTTTTGGTGAAGACCGAAGATACCGAACTTCTCCCATGTAGGCACATAAAGGTCGCCGATCAAATCACGGTCGAAGTCAGCGTAGTTGATATCATACTCAGGGATACGGATCTGTGCGTAAGAACCTGGGATGAAGTCCATGTGTTCACCCTTAGGGAGAGCCACCTTGAACTCCTTGATGAAGCTAGCGACGTTCTTGTTGCTGATGACAGTGCACTCCCACTCCTTAACGCCCATGACAGACTCAGGAACCTTGATGGTCATATCACCCTTCACCTTTGTTTGGCAACCCAAACGCCAGTGGTTCATCTGCTCCTTACGTGAGAAATGGCCCTTCTCGGAATCGAGGATCTCTCCTCCACCCTCCAAAACCTGGCACTTACACTGACCGCAAGATCCCTTACCACCGCAAGCGGAAGGCAAATGGACACCATTCACAGCCAACGTGTTGAGCAAGGAAGAGCCCGTCTCAACCTCCACCTCACTATCACCGTTGATAGTGATTTTAGCCGCGCCGGAAGAAACCAAAAAGTTCTTGGCGACGAGCAAGAGTATAACCAAAGCCAAAATAATGACAAGGAATACTCCAATACTTGTTAAAATTAAAGTTACATCCATCGTAAATATTCCTTACTATTAAATGGTTAAACCAGAGAAACACATAAATGCCATGGCCATCAGACCCACCGTGATGAAGGTGATACCCAAGCCGCGAAGAGGCGCAGGCACATTCGAATAAGACAACTTCTCACGGATAGCGGCCAAAGCCACGATCGCTATCAACCAACCGATACCAGAGCCAAACGCATAAACCGTAGCTTCACCGATGCCCTCGAAATGTCTCTGTTGCATGAAGAGGCTGGCACCCATGATGGCGCAGTTCACAGCGATCAACGGCAAGAATATACCCAATGAAGCGTACAACGACGGACTGAATTTCTCCACCGCCATCTCCACGATCTGGACGATACCAGCGATGACCGCGATGAAGAGGATGAAGCTCAAGAAACTCAAATCAACGCCCTCTACAATCGCATTAGGAGCCAACACATAGTTCTCCAAGCAGTAGTTGACAGGAACAGTCACCAACAACACGAACGTAACGGCCACACCCAATCCCAATGCGGTCTTCACATTCTTCGACACCGCCAAATAGGAACACATTCCCAAGAAGTAGGCGAAAATCATATTGTCCACAAAAATGGACTTTACAAATAAACTTAAATATTCCATTTCAATACTCTTTTAGGGAATTAATTGTTCTTTTCCTGCAAATCAGGGTTCTTCGCGCGCTGGAACCAGATGACGCAAGCCAAAATGATGAGCGCCATCGGAGGCAACACCATCAAGCCATTGTTCATATAGAAACCGCCTTCCTTCACGTACAGACATTCAGGAATGATGCGGAAGTTCAACAATGTACCAGAACCGAGAAGCTCTCTGAAGAATCCCACGATCACAAGGATCAAGGCATAACCCAATCCGCTTCCGACACCATCAAGGAAAGACTCCCATGGTTTGTTCTGCATAGCGAAAGCCTCCAAACGGCCCATGAGGATACAGTTCGTGATGATCAGACCCACATAAACGGAGAGCTGCACGCTCACATCGTACGCGAATGCCTTCAACACCTGGCTCACGATGGTCACCAACGTAGCCACCACCACCAACTGAACGATGATACGGATACGATTCGGGATCGTATTACGCAACAATGAAATCACCACATTCGCCAAAGCCACAATGATGGTCACGGAAATACCCATCACCAAAGCTGGCTCCAACTTGGAAGTCACGGCCAATGCGGAACAAATACCCAACACCTGCGTGGCAACTGGGTTGTTTACCCAAAGAGGGGTAAAGAACGTCTCCTTATTTTTCTTTGAAAATAAATCCATACCGTATCCTCCTTATTTATTGAAAAAATTAGCGTACCTTTTCAAGCAATCATGCAACATCGCATCAACACCCTTTGAGGTGATCGTACCACCAGAGATACCATCCACCTCGCATGAGGAATTGGTCACCTTGCCGTTCTTCACCACAGAGATCTTCACATCGCCACCCTCTTGCAATTGCTTGCCTTCGAAGCTGGACTGGAACGCCTCCGTCGTGATTTCAGCACCCAAACCCGGAGTTTCGCCCTCGTGGGAGAAGAAGGTGCCATATACGGTCTTCTTGTCGCTGTTAAAACTGATATAGCCCCAAATCGGACCCCAAAGGCCCGCGCCATACAACGGAGCCACATACTTGGTCTCTCCATTCACCTTGCATACATACAAAGGAACCTGGTTCAAATCAGCTTCCTTCAGGCTTTTGGAAGAAACCTCGAATCCTCCATTCTCCGCAACCACATTGCCATTGATGTCAATGATTTGATCCGCCACAACATACTTGTTATAAGCGGCCTCAGCGTCTTGCTTCAACTCATCCTCGGAAATATTCAAAGAAGAAAGGATTTGTTTCATCTTATCCAATTTCACGTTAGTGTCCTGTCTTTCCTTCAATGAAGAAGAGACAAAGGCCAATAGGAATGCAACGATAATCACCATTACCGAAGCATAGATGATAGTATAACTATTACTATTTGTATTCATGACTTATTCGATATTAATGATTATCTATTAGCACGTTTCAACCTTCTCTTGATATTCGCCTGAACGAAGCAATGGTCGATCAACGGAGCGAAGAGGTTCATCAGCAGAATAGCCAACATCATACCCTCCGGATAACCAGGGTTCAAGCAACGGATAACGATAGCGACGAAACCGATCAGGAATCCATAGATGTACTTGCCGCACTCCGTCCTAGGGGAAGTGACAGGGTCAGTAGCCATGAATACCGCACCGAAGCAGAAACCACCCAAAAGGATGTGCTCGTACCAAGGCAAGCTCATCACCTCGTTCGCACCGATTGAATTGAACATCATAGCCGTCAGGATACCACCCGCGAAGACAGACAACATCGTCTTCCAGCTCGCGATGCCCGTCCACGAAAGGATGATGGCACCGATGCCGATGGCGATCACGCTGGTCTCACCGATAGAACCTGGGTAGAAGCCCATGACCATATCCATCGGAGACATAGCGGAACCGATCGCATTCGTGATCTCAGTAGCTCCAGTGGAGACCTGACCAAGAGGAGTCGCACCCGTCACACCATCCAACAATGCGCTCTCGCTGCCGATACCGCCACACAATGCATCCTTTGCCACCCATACAGCGTCACCGGACATCTTGACAGGGTAAGCGAAGAACAAGAAGGCACGCGTGATCAGCGCCACATTGAAAATATTATATCCAGTACCGCCGAACACCTCCTTCGCGAATATCACCGCGAAAGCTGTCGCAACCGCAAGGATCCACAACGGGCACTCGACAGGGACAATCAAAGGAATCAACATACCGGAAACAAGGAAACCCTCTTGGATCTCCTCCCCTCTCCATTGGGCCACGACGAACTCGATACCCAAACCGACGGCGTACGCAACGACGATCTTAGGCAACACAGCCAAAAAGCCGAACAAGAACATCGCCCAGAAAGAGGCCTCCTCACCATGCACTAAATAGTGTTGGAAACCAACGTTGTACATACCAAACAATAAAGCTGGTATCAACGCTATCACGACCATTGACATCGCACGCTTGGAGTCGATGCAGTCATGAATGTGGCTTCCTCTCTTCGCTGTAGTGTTAGGGACGAACAAGAAGGTCTCGAATCCGTCGAACACAGAGCGAAATGCGTGAAATTTTCCGCCTTCCTCAAAAGACGGTTTCACTTTGTCGAGAAAATTTCTTAACGCTTTCAATTTTATATCATTTTAATTTATTACACATTCACTAAGCCAACTCCTTGCGCAGGTAATCCAATCCCTCACGCACGATACGTTGTGTCTCAATCTTAGAAGTACATACGAACTCGCACAGAGCGAAATCCTCCGGTGCCACCTCGTAGATGCCCAATTGCTCCATCTTATCGATGTCACGGGCGATGATGGCCTTCACGAGGAACTCAGGATAGATATCCATCGGGAAGACTTTGTCATACTCACCCGACATGATGAAGGCACGCTCGCCACCATTCACGTTCGTATCGATCTCATACTCCCTGCTGCTACCGAGCAACCAAGAGAAGTAAGAACGGCTCACGCTGAACTTCTTCAGACGAGGCATGATCCAACCCAAGAACTCGTTGTTCTTGTCTCCCTCAGGGATAACCGTCACCTGTGAATCGAAAGCGCCCAAGAAACCGTCGGCAGGAATCTGCGTACCCGTCAACGGATTACCGCTGATGTAACGCACATTGTCGCCCTCGATATTGTTCGCAACGATGTTTGAGATGGACGCACCGTAAACCATCTTGCAATAGCAAGGATTCTTCACGGAAGAACCTGCCAAAACGATGGAACGGGAGAAACTGAGCACACCCGTCATGAAGGCCTTTCCGATCATGGCCACATCCTGGGCATTGACCGTCCATACGATCTCGCCCTTGTTGATAGGATCCACATGGTGAATCTGCACACCCACATTTCCCGCAGGATGAGGTCCTTGGAACTCATGGATCTCGATGCCCTTCGTCAGTTTGAACAACTTAGAGGCATTGTCCACATTGATACCCACATGCACCTTGGCTCCGGAAAGTTTCGCCAACGCGTCGACACCCAGTTGGAACTCCTCCTCGCGGCCCACCATGATGAAGTCATAGTTAGGTGCCAGCGGAGCTGTGTCGAAACCAGAGATGAAAATAGCCTTAGGCGCATCATTCGGATTAGCGATCACATCATACGGACGTTGCTTGATGAAAGCGAAGAAACCTGCATCAAGAAGAGCTTTCTTCACCTGCTCCTGACTCATGGAAGATGGTTTACACTTCTCGAATGGCTCGGATTCGAAATTACCGTCCGACTTGATCCGGATGTCCAGCACCTTGCGCCTTTCACCCCTGTTCACGGCGATCACCTGGCCACTGACAGGAGAGACAACCTTCAAGTCGGGATTCGCTTTGTCATAGAACAAAACGCTTCCGACCTTCACAGAATCCCCATCCTTGACAATGGTTTTTGGTTTGATGCCATGGAAATCGTCAGGTCTGACAGAAAAGACATCAGGCATCTGCGCCTTAGAGAAAACCTCCTTCGCCTTTCCCTTCAAATTAATGTCCAGACCCTTTTTAATTCTTATCACTTCTGACATAAAACATTTATTTTTTGTGTTTTCCTTAATCGAAATAGCCTCGAATAATACCTCGTTCCGCCGACTTCAGGAAAGAGACCACCGTCTCCTTCTCCGCTGAATCAGGGATCTCGGAATATATCTTCTCCGTCGCCTGCGTCATGTTCAAGCCTGATTGATACAAGATACGATATATCTCTTGTATTTCACGGATCTGATCGTTGGAGAATCCTCGACGGCGCAAACCAACAAGATTGAGTCCCGCATAACTCAATGGATCCCTACCCGCCGTCACATACGGAGGCACGTCCTTCCCGACACGGGAACCACCTTGTATGATTACATGGGCACCGATATGAGAGAATTGATGAACCAACACGCTTCCTGAAAGGATAGCCCAATCGTCGATCTGGACCTCACCCGCGATCTGCGAAGCGTTGCCGATGATCACATTGTTCGCCACCCTGCAATCATGGGCGATGTGGGCATACGCCATGATCAAACAATTCGAGCCGACGATAGTCGTCCCCTTTGAAGCCGTTCCGCGGTTCACCGTAGCACACTCGCGGATAGTTGTATTATCGCCAATGACAGCCGTGGTCTCCTCTCCCTTGAACTTCAAGTCCTGGGGAATAGCTGAAATGACCGCATTAGGGAAAATCCTCACATTCTTGCCGATCCTCGCACCGCTCAATATCGTCGCGTGCGACATAATCTGACATCCATCACCAATCTCCACATCCCTATCGATGTATACGAACGGGCCAATCTCCACATCCTTTCCGATTTTGGCCTCAGGATGGATAAATGACATTTCTTGTACCATAAAATACCAAATCAATTACTTATTCTTCACGACCTGTGCGAGGAATTCCGCCTCCGCCACAATCTTTTCCGCCACAATGGCATATCCCTTCATGTAGGCACACCCTCTACGGATGTCCGTCAACAAGTCCAGTTTGAAAATTACAGTGTCACCAGGCACCACCTTGTTTCTGAACTTCACCTTATCTATTGAAAGGAAGTAGGTGGAATACCGATCAGGATCGTCCAACTTGCTTAACACCAAGATACCTCCCGTCTGCGCCATAGCCTCAACCAAAAGCACACCTGGCATGACAGGTTCCTCCGGGAAGTGCCCACAGAAGAAGTTCTCGTTGCCAGACACATTCTTCACACCCACAACGCCGCGCTCCTTCACCTCGATGATCCTATCAATCAAGAGCATAGGCCAACGATGCGGCAAAAGCTGCTTGATCTTGTTTATATCCATCAACGGAGGAACTGTCGGATCATAGTGAGGAATGATCACCTCCTGACGCTTCAGGTTCTTATAGACCTTCTTCGCGAAATCCGTATTCAACTTATGTCCAGGGCAATGGGCGATCACACGTCCCTTGATAGGCTTGCCGATCAAAGCCAAATCGCCCATCACATCCAAGAGTTTATGGCGCGCAGGCTCGTTGTCGAACGCCAACGGACGCTTCTGCAAATAACCTAGGCTAGAGACAGAAATCGGGTCCATGCCCAACAAGGAGGTCAGATGGTCTATATCCGTCTGGCTCATCTCCTTATCGTATATAACTATCGCATTGTCCAAATCACCTCCCTTAATCAGGTTGTTCTTCAAGAGTTCCTCAATCTCCCGCACAAAAACGAATGTGCGTGAAGCGGCGATCTCCTTCGGATATTCGGACAGCGAGTTCAACGTCGCGTATTGATTGGACAAAATACAGGAAGGATAAGAGACCAACACATCCATGCTGAACTCTTCATCCGGGAGCAGGACGATGGAGGAACCCGTGTTCGGATCCTTGTATTCGATCTTCTTCGTCACAACGAAATACTCCTTGTCATAAGGTTGTTCCTCTATTCCCACGCGCTCGATCTCCTTCACGAAAGGAACAGCGCTACCGTCCAAAATAGGAAATTCAGGCTGGTCCACCTGAATCAAACAGTTGTCTATCTCAAATGCATATAAAGCAGACATTGCATGCTCTATCGTGCTAACCCTCACATCACCATCGGCAACTACTGTGCCACGCGACGTTTCGACAACGTTTTGCGCGACAGCCTCGATGATCGGCTGGGCCTCCAAGTCGATTCGCTGGATCTTATATCCATGATTCGCCGGAGCCGGATTAAATGTGATTGTAACGGGCAATCCCGTGTGCAAACCTTTTCCTTGAAGCGTAAACGCTTCCTTCAATGTTCTCTGTTTGGCCATATTATTTACTTTGTTCTACCATTTTCTTCAATTCAGCCACCTGTTTCTCCAAATCCAAGATTTGGTTCCTGATGGCCGGGAAATTACGGAAGCAGACGAACGCGCGTTGGAACGCCCTCGCCTCCACATGAGGGAAACCATGGTACATTCCGTTCGGTTCCTTGATGTTGTTGGAGACACCGCACTTCGCGGCGAGCATCGTGCCATCCGCTACCGTCAGATGTCCCACGACACCAGACTGACCTCCGAACATGCAATGTTTGCCGATCTTCGCAGAACCCGCGATGCCTGACTGCGCAGCTATCACCGTGTCTTCCCCAACCTCAACGTTGTGGGCGATCTGAACCAGATTGTCGATCTTGACACCCCGCTTGATGATGGTCACACCCATCGTCGAACGATCCACGGTAGTGTTCGCTCCGATTTCCACATCGTCTTCGACCACAACGATACCGATCTGCGGAATCTTATCGTACTTGCCGTCCGCCGTAGGGGCGAATCCGAAGCCATCCGAACCGATGACCGTACCCGCATGTATCGTACAATTATTGCCGATGACACACTCCTTATAAATTTTCACGCCCGGATACAATGTCACATTGTCCCCTATCTTCACATTGTCGCCGATGTAGACCTGAGGATAAATCTGGGCGTTCTTACCGATGACAGCTCCATCCTCAATGCAAGTATAGGCACCCACATACGCGTTCTCGCCGAGGGTGGCCTTCTCCGAAACGCATGCCAACGGTGAAATGCCGGTCTTCTTTGGACTATAATTGTTCACCATCGTCAACAAAGAAGCCAAAGCATCGTACGAATTAGGCACCTTGATCAGTGTCGGCTTCAGTTCTTGCCTTGGCTCAAATGTATCGTTCACCAACACGATACTCGCTTGCGTGGTGTATATGTATTCGGTGTACTTGGGATTGGACAAGAATGTCAATGTTCCTGGCACACCCTCTTCTATCTTGGAAAAATTAGAAACCTTGATTTCTGGATTTCCAACCACCTTACCTTTCAGGTAATCGGCGATCTGTTGCGCTGAAAACTCCATGTTACAATAATTTTTTTTGCAAAAATAAGTAAATTCGGTCAGTATGAAAATTTGTTCGAATAAAATTTGCATAAATATCGTACCAAGGTGCGACATACACTAATACAAATCCGATTCTTTCACATAACCGAAGTAATATTTTTTTTCGTGTTTGCTGATGAGGGATAGGTTCAACAAATCGGAAGCGTCCGTGATGTCCTTCAACTCCCCATCCGCATAAAGTATCTTAATGCTATCGTTCTTAGGCCGGTACGTATAGGAGGAGACGGGATGGATCGTCACGAAGTAACGCGCCTCCGCCTCCGTGAGCCCCAACTTCTCAGCGATCCTCCTGGCGAGGTCACGCACCTCTCCCGCCTGGGGCTTCTTCTCGCGCACCTCTATCTTGAAGAGTTTCCTGTTCATCAGGTTACGGCACATGGTCGAAAGCACCTTGTCGTCGCATGATGACCAAGTCTTCACCGCACTGATGACATCCGAGTCGTCGAATTTCGCGTAATTGGACAACGCCTCATCGGAATGGAGGAAATCTTTCCCCGTGATTTTATTCTCCAGGAAATAGGCGAACTGAGGAGCTGCGAACAGCTTCTTTCCCTTCAAAGTAAGCTCCTTCGCACGAGCTAACGTCTTGATTAACACCTGTTCAGCCGCAACCGACGTTTTATGGTAATAAACTTGCCAATACATCATCCTTCTGGCGATGAGGAACTTCTCGACGGAGTAGATTCCCTTCGCCTCAACCACCAATTGGTCGTCATGCACATTGAGCATCTTGATGATGCGCGCGGCGCCCACGGCACCCTCCACCACACCCGTGAAGAAACTGTCGCGTATCAGATAGTCCAACCGGTCCATGTCCAATTGACTGGAAACCAACTGGTGGAGGAATTTCTTCGGATATTGGTTCTTGAATATCTGCAACGCCAGATCCAACGCTCCGCCCATCTCCTTGTTGATATGCTCCATCATCAACAAAGAGATCTCCTCGTGGGAAATCTCCTGCGTCAGCGTATCCTCCAAGACATGGGAGAAGGGAGCATGTCCGATGTCATGCAGCAGGATGGCCGCCAAAGCCGCATCCGCCTCCTCGTCCGTGATCTCCTGCCCCCTCGACCGCAACTGGGCGATTGCCTCCTCCATCAGGAACATCGCCCCGAGGGAGTGCTGGAAACGGGTATGCTGAGCCCCCGGATAGACCAAGTAGCTCATACCCAGTTGTTTGATACGCCCTAAACGCTGGAAGTATGGATGTTGGATCAAATCATAGTGCAACTCACTCGGAATCGAGATGAAACCATGCACAGGATCATTGATGATCTTTCTTTTATTGTACATTCCTAACGGATTATTCCAAAGACTTCAGGAACTCGCTCATCTGTTGCTGCACCTTCTTCGCCTCGGCCGCCGCAGCTTGGGCATAGTCCTCACCGTTGGAGGCGTAAAGTATCGCACGAGAAGAGTTCACCAGCAATCCGCACTGCTTGTTCATACCATGCTTAACCACCTCGGCCAGACTTCCTCCCTGCGCACCGATACCTGGCACCAAAAGGAAGTGGTTCGGAATGATCTTACGGATATCCGCCAACATCTCCGCCTTCGTGGCGCCGACCACATACATCATGTTATCTTCGTTGCCCCACTTCAGGGAGGTCTTCAAGACTTTCTCGAAAAGGCGGTCACCCGTCTCCTTGTCCTCCATGAACTGGAAATCGAACGCACCCTTGTTGGAGGTGAGAGCCAACAATGTGACCCACTTGTTTTCGTAAGTAAGGAAAGGCGAAACGGAGTCCTCACCCATGTATGGAGCCACCGTCACGGAATCGAAATCCAAAGCCCCGAAGAAAGTCCGCGCATACATCGTGGAAGTGTTGCCGATATCCCCGCGCTTGGCATCGGCGATCAAGAATTGGTCTGGGTACTTCTCACGGATGTAGTCGACCGTACGTTCCAAGACATCCCATCCCTGCAACCCGAGGCTCTCGTAGAATGCCAAATTAGGTTTGTAGGCCACGCAATACTCGGCTGTGGCGTCGATGATGGACTTGTTGAACTCAAAAATAGGGTCCAAATCACCTTCCCTGTCAAACAGGAACTCCGGAATCTTATTCACGTCCGTATCCAACCCCACGCAAAGGAAAGACCTCTTGCGCATGATGTTCTCAAACAACTCTTCTCTTGTCATCTTTATCTTGCTTTTTCTTTACAACTAGCTTATTTTACCATTCACTCCGCAAAATTAAGGCTTATTCTCGAAATTACAATTGGTGCGTTCCTTAATTTATCTTTTAGCGGGCCCGGGAGGCAAAGAATAAAAATACGACCCGTTAATGTTTTTTAAGCCTATTCACCCTATAAGGGGAACCATTTCCTCCCGAATTCGCTTATTTTTGCACCTCGGAAAACAAATTCTAACGCAATGAATATGACAAAACAGATTATCACCACATTGGTATGCCTCCTCGCGATGGCCATGCCTTCCGTTGCCCAGAACTTCGCAGGCGACAAAATCATTGGCGTATATTGGGTTGAACAAGACGGCGACAAATCCAAAGTCCGCTTCACCAAGACAGGCGCCAACAGCTACAAAGCTCAGATCATCTGGATGGAGAAGGAGAAAGACGAGAAGGGAAACATCCGCAAAGACGCCAAAAATCCTGACAAGTCGAAAAGGCAGACACCTGCCAGCGAAATCGTCCTGATTGAAAAAGTATCCTACAAAGACGGGAAATGGACGGACGGAGAGATATACGATCCAACCAGAGGAAAATCCTTCACGGTCAACATCTGGTTCGACAACGCTAACACACTCTGCGTGAAAGGCTCGTTCGGCCCCTTCAGCGAAAAAGTGTACTGGAAGAAACTGGAATAGACAGGGACGACATGTCCCACAAAGAGACGAGGAGACAATCCACCCGGGTTGCCTCCTCTTTTTTCGCACCAGTCCGCCCCACTCTGCCAAATTGACACCCACGGAAAGGGAACATCTGCCACACACTACCGATTTTGTCAGCAAAGCAAGACGAACGACACTTTGGCACAGATTATGATATGGAATAAGTGGGACGCATTGATTGCGTCAGAGCATTAATATAAACAAACTAAAAAATATAATTATCATGAACATTAAACCATTGGCAGACAGAGTTTTGGTAAAACCAGCTGCAGCAGAAGAGAAAACGGCAAGTGGAATCATCATTCCAGACTCCGCGAAAGAGAAACCTTTGAGAGGCGAGATCCTTGCCATCGGAAATGGCACAAAAGACGAAGAGATGGTCGTGAAGGTCGGCGACACCGTATTGTACGGCAAGTACGCTGGTACTGAATTGGAATTGGACGGTGAGAAATACCTCATCATGCGCCAAAGCGACATCCTCGCAATCATCTAATATTTTCATTAAAACTATCATTATCAACTATTAAGACTTACAAACATGGCTAAAGAAATAAAATTCGATACAGATGCCCGCGACCTTCTGAAGAAAGGTGTGGACGAATTGGCAAACGCAGTGAAAGTGACCCTTGGCCCTAAGGGACGTAACGTGATCATCGAGAAGAAATTCGGTGCGCCTCACATCACAAAGGATGGTGTGTCAGTCGCTAAGGAAGTTGAATTGGCCGATCCATACGAGAACATGGGTGCGCAGATCGTCAAGGAGGTTGCCTCTAAGACGGGCGACGACGCAGGTGACGGTACAACAACCGCTACCGTCTTGGCTCAATCGATCATCAACGTAGGTTTGAAGAACGTTGCAGCCGGCGCTAACCCAATGGATTTGAAGAGAGGTATCGACAAGGCGGTTGCCAAAGTGGTCGAGAGCATCAAGAAGCAAGCCAAGGAAGTGGATGACGACTTCAGCAAAATCGAGCAAGTGGCTACCATTTCAGCCAACAACGATAATGAAATCGGTAAATTGATCGCCGACGCCATGGCGAAGGTGAAGAAAGAGGGTGTCATCACGGTAGAAGAGGCCAAGGGTATGGACACTACGGTGGAGGTTGTTGAAGGTATGCAGTTCGACCGTGGTTACTTGTCTCCTTACTTTGTGACCAACACGGAGAAGATGGAGGTTGAGTTCGAAAACCCATACATCCTCATCCACGACAAGAAGATCTCTTCTTTGAAGGATATCCTCCCTATTTTGGAGGCCACCGCACAATCTGGCCGTCCTTTGTTGATCATCGCAGAGGATATCGACGGTGAGGCATTGACCACTTTGGTAGTCAACAGATTGAGAGGTGCTTTGAAGATCGCTGCCGTGAAGGCTCCAGGATTCGGCGACCGTCGTAAGGAGATGTTGGAGGATATCGCTATCTTGACGGGCGGTATCGTTATCTCCGAAGAGAAGGGCATCAAGTTGGAGAGCGCAACCATCGATTTGTTGGGTAAGGCTGAGAAGGTTACCATCAACAAGGATAACACCACTATCGTGAACGGTGCAGGCGCCAAAGAGAACATCGCTGAGCGCGTGAACCAAATCAAGGCACAGATCGAGACGACTAAGTCTAGCTACGACAAGGAGAAGCTCCAAGAGCGTCTGGCCAAGTTGGCAGGTGGCGTGGCTGTGCTCTACGTAGGTGCTCCATCTGAAGTAGAGATGAAGGAGAAGAAAGACCGCGTGGACGATGCATTGTGCTCTACTCGCGCGGCTATCGAGGAAGGTATCGTCCCTGGTGGTGGTGTGGCCTACATCCGTGCCATCGCCTCTTTGGAGGGCTTGAAGGGTGAGACCCAAGACGAGACCACCGGTATCGAGATCATCAAGCGCGCCATTGAGGAGCCTCTCCGCCAAATCATCGCCAATGCGGGCAAAGAGGGCGCCGTATACGTACAGAAGGTGAAGGAAGGCAAGGACGACTTCGGTTACAACGCTCGTACCGACAAGTTCGAGAACTTCTTCAAGGCGGGCGTCATCGACCCTGCCAAGGTTACGCGTGTGGCTTTGGAGAACGCCGCTTCCATCGCAGGCATGATGTTGACCACCGAATGTGTGATCGCGGAGAAGAAGGACGACAAGGCCGCTGCTCCTGCAATGCCTCCTATGGGTGGCGGAATGGGCGGAATGATGTAATCCACCACATTATATCTCATACGGGAAGGGTCGTCCGAATCGGATGGCCCTTTCTTTTTTAAGTTAAGAGTTAAGAAACGTTAGTTCGACGAAGTCAATTAAGAGTTAAGAGTTAAGAAACGATAGTTTGACGTAGTCAATTAAGCGTTAAAATCAAGGATTAAGGATTTAAAATTTAGAGTTTATTCATATATTTGGGGATGTTGTTTCACTCTTTCATGGCAAATTATATGGACAAAATCACCCGTCTACTATTCTGCGGCATATTCCTCCTCGTCTGCACCTGTCAAAACAAGGGGGCAGTGAAGGAAGGTGTTCCCCAACAAAGAGAGGACTCGATACGCGCGGTACAAGCCGATTCAGCCATCACCGACACAACCATGGAGGCGATGGTCCAGGAAGAGGAATACACGCATGAGTATACAGAGGAAGACAACACGAGCGACGAAGACCCCTTCGCAGGCACACCCGTTACGGAAAGGAGGGAGCAACACACCCAATTCGATTCGACCTACCAGTCCATCCATATCTTCGTAGCCCTTTGTGACAACGAGAACCAAGGGATCGTGAAAGTTCCCGCAAGCATAGGGAACGGACAAAAGCCTTCCACCAACCTCTATTGGGGTTGCGGCTATGGCATCAAAACCTTCTTCAAAAAAAGTGCGGAATGGAAACTACTGAAAACCAGCACCATCAACGACACGATCATGGAGAGGCTCGTTTTCAAACACACCAGCCAAAAGTATTACTTGGTGGCGGACGCATACAACGGGAAGTACATCGCGCAATGCATCTCCGACTTTCTTTCCAGCTCATGCGGAAGATGGAAAGACACCGTCCACGTCAACGACAATCTAACGATCGGATGCTGCGGCAACTCGCAATTGGTAAGCTATATCGGGCACGACGGGTTGATGGAGCACAACCTAAACGACAGATTTACCAACACGGACGGGAAGAAACGTGATGTGATCATCCTCGCCTGCGTAAGCAGAACATTCTTCTCACCCTATTTGGAGCCGGCCAATGTCAACCCGATAGTTTGGACAAAGCAGTTCATGGCACCCGAAGCCTATACGATCCATGACGCCATCACAGGGTATATCAAGAAAGAGTCCAACCAAAAGATATTGGAGAGAGCCATCAACGCTTATGCCACCTATCAGAAATGCGGAATCAAGGGAGCCAAGTCCATCCTCGTAACTGGCGGACTCAATGAGGAGTAATCCCCCATCCATCAACCCAAGTATAAAAAACCTCAACTAACTCATAACTCATAATTCTTAATTCTTAATTAGAATATTCCTTCCGCAAGAAAAAATTAAACGCCCATATCACAAAAAGCAATTAGAATTACTATCTTTGCGATTCCAAAGAAGAAGGGTTGAATCCCTTCGACGACGAATGAGTAAACTAGTAACATTTAAGACGATATGCCACAGACATCGAACCGAGGTCAGATTATGCCGGAATCACCAATCAGGAAATTAGTTCCTTTGGCAGATAAAGCGAAAGAGAGAGGCGTAAAAGTGTACCATCTCAACATCGGACAACCCGATTTGAAAACACCACAAATTGCGCTTGACACGCTAAAGAAGATTGACCGGAAGATCCTTGAATATAGTCCAAGCAACGGATTCAAGAGTCTTCGTCTCAAATTGGCTGAATACTACAAGAAATTCAACATAGATGTTGACGAGAAGGACATCATCATCACCAGTGGTGGTTCGGAAGCGGTGAACTTCGCCTTCATGTCCTGTTTGGATCCAGGCGACGAGATCATCGTGCCAGAGCCTGCCTACGCCAACTACACAGCCTTCGCGATAGGCGCCGGAGCGATTGTCAAACCAATTGTATCCACCATTGAGGAAGGTTTCGCCCTACCCCACATCGAGCGTTTCGAGGAGATGATCACCCCGAAGACCAAGGGTATCCTCATCTGCAACCCGAACAACCCGACGGGTTACCTCTACAACCAAAAGGAGATGAACAAGATCCGCGACCTCGTCAAGAAGTACGATTTGTACCTCTTCTCCGACGAGGTGTACCGTGAGTTCTGCTACACGGGTGCGCCATACATCTCAGCTTTCCACCTGAAAGGCATTGAAGACAATATCATACTATTCGATTCTGTATCAAAGCGTTATAGTGAATGCGGTATCCGTGTCGGTGCCCTCGTGACCAAGAACGAGGCGGTAAGGAAGGCCGTGATGAAGTTCTGCCAAGCCAGACTGAGTCCGCCGCTGATCGGACAGATCGTAGCGGAGGCTTCCATGGACACGCCGGAGGAATACATGCTGGAGATGTACAACGAATACGTGGAGCGACGCAAATACCTGATCGACGGGCTCAACAGAATACCGGGCGTATACACGCCGATACCGATGGGGGCCTTCTACACCGTGGCCAGACTGCCGATCGACGACTGCGACAAATTCTGCGCCTGGTTGCTGAACGAGTTCGAATATGAGGGTCAAACCGTCATGATGGCTCCCGCGACAGGCTTCTACACCGAGAAAGACAAGGGCAAGAACGAGGTCCGCGTCGCATACGTGTTGGAGAAGGAAGAATTGGCAAAAGCATTGAACGTATTAAAGAAAGCATTGGAAGTTTATCCAGGTCGAACTATCTAACATGGCATGAATTTAGAACTGTTCATCGCGAAACGCATCCATTTCGAAAAAAGAGGCGAGAAAAATGTTCCTCGTCCTATCGTGCGTATTGTGATGAACGGAATCGTGGTGAGCATCATGGTCATGCTGGTCGCCGTCGGCATCCTAAACGGATTCAAGACCGAAGTGAGGGAGAAGCTGATCGGTTTCGGCAGCCATATACAAATTTCCTCCTCCGTCAGCAACCAAACCTATGAGACACAGCCCATCCAGATCGGGCAAGGCATCATAGACTCCCTAAACGCTCTCCCTGACGTCAAACATGCGCAGTACTTCGCCACCCAGCCTTGCATCCTGAAGGCGGGCGACATCATACAAGGGTGCGTGCTCAAAGGCATCGACAAGGACTACGAATGGAACTTCTTCCGCAACAACCTGAAGGAAGGGGAACTCTTCATGGTCAACGACACCACCACGACCAACCAGACAATCATTTCGAAGAAGATCGCCAACCTCCTCGAGCTGAAGGTGAACGACAAATACCTCGCCTACTTCATCATCGACGGGAAGGTGCGGGCTAGGCAACTGACCGTGAGCGGCATCTACGAAACCGGCTTCCTGGACTACGACAAGCTATTCATCATAGGCGACATCAAGCATGTACGGAAACTGAACGGATGGGAAGACGACCAATGCAGCGGCGTGGAAATCCTCATCAACGACTTCAACCAATTGGACAAAGCGCAGGAACAGGTGTTCGACGTCGTCGGCAACCAATACGACAACAACGGCAACTACTACCTGATGAAGACCATCAAGCAGATCAACCCGCAAATCTTCAGCTGGCTAGACTTGCTGAACACGAACGTGGTCATCATACTGGTACTCATGACCCTCGTCGCCGGCTTCACCATCATCTCAGGTCTGCTGATCCTCATCCTCGAGCGCACCAACATGATCGGTATGATGAAAGCCATGGGGGCGACCAACAAAAGCATTTGGAAGATTTTCTTCTATCACACATTCTTCCTGATAGGGAAAGGCGTTCTGATCGGCAACGTGATCGGCATCACGGCCTGCTATCTGCTCCAGAAGCACCAGATCCTTCCCCTCAATGCGGACGACTACTATGTGAGTTTCGTCCCAGCCCGTCTGGAACTGACCCACATCATCATCGTGAACATCTGCACGATCCTCATCTCCGCAGTCATCCTCCACATCCCGACCAATATCATCGCGAAAATAACACCCATCAAATCGATTAAATTCGACTAAAAGGACACTAAACATGAAGTTTGAATTACAACATACGGACGCCAAATGCCACGCCAGAGCTGGTCTCATCACAACTGACCATGGCGAGATCGAGACCCCCATATTCATGCCGGTCGGCACCCTAGGCTCTGTCAAAGGTGTCCATACCAGGGAAATCAAGGAAGACATAAAAGCCCAAATCATCCTGGGCAACACCTACCACCTATACCTCCGTCCGGGCCTGAAAATACTTGAGCAGGCGGGCGGACTGCACAAGTTCAACGGGTGGGACAAACCCATCCTGACGGACAGCGGCGGATTCCAAGTTTTCTCCCTATCCGACAACAGGAAACTCACCGAAGAGGGTTGCACCTTCCGCTCCCACATCGACGGTTCCAAGCATATCTTCACGCCGGAAAACGTGGTGGACACGCAACGCATCATCGGGGCGGACATCATCATGGCGCTCGACGAATGCACCCCGGGAACGGCCGACTACAACTACGCGAAAAAGTCTTGGGAGCGTACCCAACGATGGCTGGTGCGCGGACTCAAGCACTTCGACGAGACAGAGCCGAAATATGGCTATAGCCAAACCTTCTTCCCTATCGTACAGGGATGCACCTACAAAGACCTGCGCCAACGCTCGGCCGAATTCATCGCCAATCAAGGTCGTGAGGGAAACGCCATAGGCGGATTGGCAGTGGGAGAACCAGCCGAAGTGATGTACGAAATGATTGAGGTGGTGAACGAGATACTACCGACGGACAAACCTCGTTACCTAATGGGAGTGGGGACGCCCGTCAATATACTGGAGGGAATCGAAAGGGGCGTGGACATGTTCGACTGCGTCATGCCTACCCGCAACGGACGAAACGGTATGCTCTTCACAAAACAGGGAATCATGAACATGAGGAACCTGAAATGGGCGAACGACTTCTCCCCTATCGAGGCGGACGGCGCCTCCTACGTGGACACCGCCTACAGCAGAGCCTACCTCCGCCACCTCTTCATCGCGGAGGAGCTACTAGCCCTGCAGATAGCCTCCATCCACAACCTCGCCTTCTACCTCTGGCTGGTCAAAGAGGCAAGGAAACATATTTTAGCGGATGATTTCTCCACTTGGAAAGCATCCATGGTAAAACAACTTAGCGTAAGATTATGAAGCAACAAGAGACACAGGAGAATGGTATGAGCCGAAAATTCAGAGCAGAAGGGTTCTCATGGGATGATATACGCCTGAAACGTTACGACTGGTATATCATCAAAAAATTCCTGGGAGCATTCTTCCTTTCCATCCTGTTGATCATCAGCATCGCTGTGGTGTTCGACATCTCCGAAAAGATTGACGACTTCATGGAGCACGAAGCCCCCCTGAAAGCGATCATATTCAACTACTATCTTAACTTCATCCCTTACTACGCCAACCTATTCAGCCCGTTGTTCACCTTCATCGCGGTGATTTTCTTCACCTCCAAATTGGCGAACAACTCGGAAATCATCGCCACATACGCATCCGGCATCAGCTTCTACCGCCTCACAAGGCCATACATGATATCCGCAGGAATCATCGCCTTGATGACCTTCATCCTAAGCGGTTATGTCATTCCTCCTGCCAATGTGGAACGTATTGATTTCCAAGAGGAATACATCAAGAAAAAGAAGAAGGATAACGTCCTGAAAGTACAAATGGAGGTTTCACCCAACGAAATCCTCTACATAGACTACTTCGACAGGGAAATGAACAAGGGACACCGCGTCTCCATGGATGTCTACAAGGACAAATCCATCATCTCCCGCATCACGGCCCAGAACATCATCTGGGACGGTGACCACTCCTGGCATTACTACAAATACACCAAACGTGACTTTGACGGATTGTACGAATCCATCACGAAGGGAGACACCATGAACGTGACCCTCAACGTCATACCGGACGATTTCTTCATCTTCCCAGGCATGCAGGAACAGATGAACAACAATGAGCTGAAAGTTTACATAGAAAGGCAACGATCCAGAGGCATCGGCAACATCAAGAACTTCGAGCTGGAGTACGAAAAGCGTTACGCCTTCCCGTTCGCGGCTTTCATCCTGACCATCATAGGACTCTCGCTCTCATCCAAAAAGGTGAAAGGCGGCATGGGTCTCAACCTGGCGTTAGGACTATTGTTGAGCATCTTGTACATCCTATTCTACTCCATCTCGTCCACCTTCACGGTCAACGGTTCGCTATCCCCTATGCTGGCGACTTGGATGCCAAACGTAGTGTTCTCCATCATTGCGGCATACTTGTATCGGAGAGCCCCGAAATAATAATCTGAGGTTCATACCCTATATCCTATATTGCGATAGCTCTAAAATCCAGAGAGTTTTGCCAGATAAGATGATGTCGATCATCGAAAAGGCCCAAACAGAGATAGAAAAACGACGACAAGGGAGTATAACTTATTAGGGGAGAGCGGGTTGACGAGCACTTTCCCGTGAAAAAACTCCCTTGCGCATTTTATCACGGGATGACCTCTATTGTCATTTTATGCTTCTTCGCCCATTTATACGCATACGAATCCTTTCTACACCTGATCGTCGTTTTCTCCGAAAAAGAGTGTTTCCCTATGCTTTGCACTGAATTAGGGATTGTAATGGTCTTCAAATAAAGGCTTTGGAAGGCGAAATCATCTATCTTTTTCACACTAGAAGGCAATTCTATCTCCTTCACGTGCGCATGATGAAAAGCGGCATAACCAATACGTTCAATGCTTTCCGACCATATGATCTGCCTCACCAAGACATTCTCATCGAGCATATACTTTGGAACGCACTTGACATTAGGACCAAACTCTATCGTCGTCAATTTATTACAGCTTCTGAATAAGGGGCCATAGCATACCGCCTCTTCCTCGGAATCATAATACAACTTCTTCAGACTTTTCATGTTCTTGAAAAATTCCGAATGCAGGTACCTCACATGCCGCGGTATGTACAATTCCTCCACCTTCGAGAGATCAATGAAACTTTTATAAACAGACTGCAATGTGGAAGGGAGAGAGATATGCCTAATTGTGGTATCCTTCGCGAATTTTTTATGATATGGAGGAATAGCGCACGTTCCTTCCGGGATATACAAAGTGTCATTACGCAACTCAGCCGTGACTCTTGTTTCATTTCTCATGGCGTCCAACTGTTTTTGCGTCAGACGGAAAGGCTTCCACTCCTTCAATTCTTTCTTATCAAGGGGTGTTACTTCATAGATGTAGGAAACACGAAAATATCTACTTCCATCGCCCCCTCTGACACGGACGGAAGATTGCAAGGGAGTCCATCTGTTGGCATAGCCTCCCCATCCGAAATTAAGATGCACCTCCGTGTATCCATTTTTCTTTCTTATACCATCTATCACGACTGCGTGACCCGGTGTCGTTTTGCCTTGCATTCCCGCATATACGGGGATATTCTTTTTCAGACTTTTCCGAATGATTTTCTCCAGATTCACTTTGCCTTCATTCCTCAAATAGTGGATCTTGAAATGGACAGGGACATGCTGCCCTATCGTATAACCAACCTCATGCACCTCCTCCTCATTGCTCCATGCATGTTCTGAGGCTATCGCCAGATTCTCAATGTACTGATAAAAATGCTTGTTCAAGGATGGATTACGCTCCATATATGCAGGCAAAGCGCTCATGTCGGCTTTGTTTTGGTCAAAATCCCTATAGTACACATGGTCGGATGTGGCGTAACTGCGGGCACCATAAACATTCAATCCGAGATGATTAAATATCTGTCCTAACGCGATGGCATGACATACCCCATCACCATTTTGGTCTTCGCCATACTTGTCTTGCTGATAAAAATAATCGAGTGGCTGATTCCATTGCGTCTTTAAAATCGGACCGATAACCTTCTTGATTTGTCCACGTCCGACATTGAAATCCATGCCGTTATTCCTCGCATACGATTCCGCATACGAGCCCTTACTTACCAACAGGACCGCATCCAAAGGGAAAGCATAGGGGCCTATATACTTCACCGATGACGGAATTTTTATTGTCCGCAAAGAGGTACAAGCCTCAAAAGCGCCATCGTAGATACCTTCACAGCCATTAGGAATCGAGACATCGACGAGGTTACGGCACCCCTGGAAAGCACAATAGCCAATACTCAACAATGAGTCAGGGAATATAACTTTCTTTATGTCATCTCGCCATCTATATTGCCCTATCGAAATTACGCTCGCATCCCTATTACTCCCGTCCTTCGACACATCCAAAGGCAAATCCTCGACCTTCTTTCCGCCGATATATTTCTGTTGTCCACGCTTATACGCATAGGTCAGACCAAACTTCTTCGCATATCTCTCCGCAAATGACTTCTTCTTAACGATCAATACAGCATTCTTAGGGAAGGCGTTTCTCCCCACATGTGACACAGACGCTGGTATTTCAATCGTGCGCAAAGATCTACAGCCATAAAACGCGCTGTCCATAACCTCCTCGCAACCATTGGGAATCACCACATCCATAAGATTCCGGCATCCCTGAAAAGCTGACACGCCAATAACCAGCAATGAATCCGGGAACGTGATATCCTGTATATCACATCGTCCCTTATATTGATAGTCGTTAACCACATAAAGGTCCATGTTTTTAGAGCCTTCATTCGACGTCGAATCCATACCCCCTTGTCCTTGCGCAAGAGACATCTGCCAAGGAAGGATCAGAATCATCGGAACCAATAACACAGGTTTCACATACTTCCGCATTAACATTTTCACCAATCTCATCATATTCCAGTATTAAACATCAACGCTAGGGCGTCACATGTGTGTATTTCATTAGCTTCATACGCTTATAGCAGTATTTCGTTGGAGTTATATTGATTCCACCTATATCCATATAAATCCAGATCTATGAAGTACTCATTATACTCCTCATAGAAATCTATTATCAGTTCATTGTTTAGGTCATATGAATAGAGCGTTACCAGTCCAGTATGTTCGTCCTCCCATCGAAAATCCGCATTGAAACAGTTGATATCATTTAATTCAGCGATACCGCATGTTTCAGAATATTTAATAGAGAGATAACATCTCTTATCAAACGCTATATTCTTGACAATACGCTTTAGTATGGTTCTATCCTCGAACGGTATTTCCGTATATATCCGCTTTATACGGGAATAGTTAGGCCAGTTTTCCCTGATCTTTCCCATTATACCATCAGAGGCCTCCAGTCCGATTACTTCGTAGGCATCATCACGGACTAGACTACCCAGTTCTTTTATGTATTTGGGCATATCAAGCCGTCCCTGATTTTTCCTCATAAGGAAGGATAACCGTTCATTATACGTCAACATACAAATACCTATTATTTCTTCATGGATAAAGAATCAACAACGCTTTTCACCACCTCCGGGACCGAATCCAATCGTATCAGTGAAGCAGATAGCCAATCATAATCAACCATCACATATCTAATTAAACCATTATATGGTATGTTAGCACTCTCATCATCCATCCATTCGAAGGAAAGGGAAAGAATATTGAACAGGGAATCAAAATATATCTTTTCCACCAGAGGAAAAGCTATGGGACCAACATCTTGTTTATCGAACCGATATGCTTCATACGATTGTCCATTCAACGTGATAACTTGTTTTCCTCTGAATTTTGTGACAAAGTCAGAACCTGGAAGTGCTTCATGATGTTCATAATAATGCTCAAGTGAATCATATGGGATTGAATCACCCTTCTCGTCCAAGGCAAGAGGCGTAAAGTGATGTGTTAACGAGTCGCGGACCATCATAATCTTACGAATGGTATCATCATGATATTTAAGCAGACCAAACAACGTGTCTTTATTTATGCATAATGGTTTCTTGTATGTATGTTTCAGTTCTCCATCCAAACCCATTTCATACCAAGTCATATAACGATATTCCCCTTTATCCAGTGTATTTTGAACCACATAATGAGCATGAACAGAATCTCTAGAATACAAAAAAACGGCTATGGAATTACGCTCTTCCTCAATGTGTGCGCTTTCGTTGTTCGTATTGCAAGAGGGCAAAAGCACAAAGGAAAAGACAACCCCAATCAGAATCCCTATGTATTTCTTTAAACGATTCATATTATTTGCCTTTCAAGTGACACTATGTTTTTGTGACAATGAATCACATAGCGGTTATCATCCAGCTATTACGATCAAATGGACACTTTCGCAAGTTTTAATCATGCGGACATTCATCATCCGTCAATGCTTTTGTTTTTGCTCGGGACAACGAACAAGAGCGAATGTGAAGCTCATTTTCAACTATATCAGCCTCCCCATCTTCATCTATAGGATACCAATCACAGGGAGGAAGAATTGCACTGAGAATATTATACCCGTTAAACAATCCATAAGCGCTATCAAAATGCATTTTCAATGCACCATCAAAATATATTTTCAGTACAGGATTCGAGATTTCCCTCAATCTCTTCCTCGAGATCACACTGTCTGTCAAAAAAATATTAAATACACCATACTGACTGCACCACGACGTCACCTCATAGTCTTCCACATTGAACACAATCGTATCATTATCGTTTTTGGGATCCTCTTGCGCCATACGCTCTCCCTGTCCTTCATCACGAGGCAAAGCATTTCGTTGGCCATCACACCCGACGATTAAGGCCAAGACAGACAAACACATCAGAACCATCACTTTGTATCGTAGCATAGCACTAAATATAACATGAAACATAAAGAAACCGCCTTGCCAACCACGTGTCGAAAAACCCCACAGCACTATTCCACATATACAAGGGTTGGTACAGCTTCGCCATTGTCAGTCACGGGACAGCCAATGGATAAAAGACATGCATTCACAAATATATTCATAAATCCTCAGAAATATAATATCTGAGCAATTAAAATCCGTGCTTAACCAAGGTGAAGTTTAAAGGAATCTCGTTGAGGGGATAAGGTTTTGAGACATTGCACAATAAAAAAGGAAGGACAGACGCCCTTCCTTTTTCGTATAGTTGTAAGAATTCCTCTAATTCTGCAAGGCAGCCGCACCACCGACGATATCGAGCAACTCGCTCGTGATCGCCTGCTGACGCGTCTTATTGTACAATACAGTCAGTTCGTTGATCAGCTCGTTGGCGTTATCCGTAGCGACCTGCATAGCGACGACGCGCGCACCATGCTCGGAAGCGTTAGAGTCCAACAAGCAAGCGTACATCTTCGTTCTCAGCGCCTTAGGGAGCAATGATTCGAGGATTTCAGCCTTGTTCGGCTCGACGATATAATCGCCGCCCAAATTAGCCGAAGCGCTCTCATCCGCCTCCAAGTTGATCGGCAAGAACGTTTCAGTCGTCAATTTTTGAACCGCGGTATTCTTCAAATGGTGGTAAATCACGATAACCTTATCGTAGGATTTATCCAAAAACTTAGCCATCACTTCATTCGTCACGGAGCTGATGCCCTCGAAAGAGGGGTGGTCCGCCAATTCGACACTGACAGGGACCGACTCGATGCCCGCGATCTTAGACACAGCGTCCTTCACTTTTTTCCCGACAGGGTAAACCGTGATGTTTTGCACCGCATTCGCGCGCTCAGCCTTGATGACGTTATTCAGTTCCTTGATAACATTTGAATTATAGGCTCCACAGAGACTCGAATTAGAAGAAAACACTACAATAGCCACATTCTTGACCTCCCTGACAGCGGAGAAATCGGACTGGAAGTCACTCTCCGTAGCCAAGAAATTGTTCAAGATTCCATTCAGGCGACTTTGATAAGGCGAGATGTTCTCAATAGCCATCTGAGCCTTCTTCAACTTCGCTGAAGAGACCATCTTCATCGCTCCGGTAATCTTCTTCGTGGAATTTACCGAACCGATACGTGCTTTAACTTCTTTTAACGATGCCATCTGGTGTTGTGCCTAAAATTTGTTTTATAACCACCTGAGACTCCTCTTTGAGGACAGCCTTGATGTTGTCATCAATCTTACCTTGTTTCAAGAGATCCAAGACATCCGCTCTGTGCAGATGTTCCAGACGCTCGATGAAGAGACGCTCGAACTCATGCACGGACTCTACCGGCAATACGTTCAAGATACCCTGCGTACCGCAATAGATAACGGCGATCTGGTGCTCGACAGGGAACGGAGTATACTGAGGTTGCTTCAGCAATTCAGTATTACGCACACCCTTGTCGATCGTCATCTTCGTGACGGCATCCATATCACCACCGAACTTCGTGAAGGACTCCAACTCACGATACTGAGCCTGGTCGGTCTTCAACGTACCGGCGATGGACTTCATGGCCTTCACCTGGGCGCTACCACCCACACGAGACACGGAGATACCCACGTTGATGGCAGGACGGATACCTGCGTTGAACATGTTCGTCTCCAAGAAGATCTGACCATCGGTGATGGAGATCACGTTCGTAGGGATATAAGCGGAAACGTCACCAGCCTGCGTCTCGATGATAGGGAGAGCGGTCAAGGAACCACCACCCTTCACCTTACCCTTCAGGGAAGCAGGGAGGTCATTCATCTGTGCGGCCACGTTATCATTGCTGATGATCTTAGCGGCACGCTCCAAAAGACGGGAGTGCAGATAGAAGACATCACCTGGGTAAGCCTCACGACCAGAAGGACGTTTCAAGATCAAGGAAACCTCACGGTAAGCGACAGCTTGCTTAGACAAGTCATCGTAAACCACCAACGCATGTTTACCTTGGTCACGGAAATACTCACCGATAGCAGCGCCCGCGAATGGAGCGTAGTACTGCATAGCGGCAGGATCGGAAGCCGTAGCGGAGACGATGATGGTGTAATCCATCGCACCGTACTCCTTCAAGGTGTTCACGATATTAGCGACCGTGGAGCCCTTTTGACCCACAGCGACGTAGATACAATAGACAGGATTGCCAGAGAGGTAAGCCTCCTTTTGGTTGATGATGGTATCGATAGCGATAGCGGTCTTACCCGTCTGACGGTCACCGATGATCAACTCACGCTGACCACGACCGATAGGAATCATCGCGTCGATCGCCTTCAAACCAGTCTGCAAAGGTTGCTTCACAGGCTCACGATAGATAACGCCCGGAGCCTTACGTTCCAACGGCATCTCCAACAAATCACCCTTGATCGGACCGAGTCCGTCGATAGGGTTACCGATTGAGTTCACAACTCGACCGACCATGCCTTCGCCCGTCATGATGGAAGCGATACGACGGGTTCTCTTCACCGTGTCGCCCTCGCTGACTTGATCAGTAGGTCCCAGAAGCACGGCACCCACATTGTCCTCCTCCAAGTTCATGACCACCGCGTTCATACCGTTCTCGAACTCAAGGAGCTCGCCTGCCTCAGCGTTCTGCAGTCCGTAGATACGAACCACACCATCGCTCACCTGCAAGACGGTACCAACCTCTTCGAACTTGACCTTCGTGTCAACCTCTTGAAGTTGCATTTTCAGCACGTCGGATACTTCACTTGCTTTTATAGCCATAAAAATAATTTCTTTAATAAATTAAAAACCGAAAAAACCTCAAGCATCCTTGGCGTTGTCGTTGAGCAGGGAGTCCCTGATGCTACGCAACTGGCCCTTGATGCTGGCATCCAATTGGTACGTTTCGACATTCAAGACGAAGCCGCCAATCAGATCCGGATTTACAGAAGTTTCAAATTCGACGGAACCCGTGGAGACAGCCTCCACAGCCTTGCGCATACGTGCAATTTCAGCGTCGCTGACAGGGCTCGCCGTCACCAGTTGGCTGATCACGATGTTCTTCTCCTTGCGGTAGAAGTCCTGATAAACCAAACTAATGCTTTGAAAATACTCCTCTCGTCTGTTCTCGATGACCATGTCCACGAAACGTTTGAATTCCGGGCACACGTTGGTACCTGCAGCGGTGATAAGTAAGTCCACCTTCTTTTGCTGAGAAATAGTCGGGTTAATCAACGCCTCACGAAGCTGTGGGACGGTCGAGAAACACGAAGAGACAAGTTTCATCGCCTCATAAACATCGGATTCATGTTTACCCTCTTCCGCAAACTTGTAAAGAGCCTTTGCGTATCTAGCTGAAATTTTACCTGTATTCATCGAACTTACGATTTAGCAATATTTACCTCATCCAAATATTTGTTGATCATGTCAGTCTGCGCCTTCGCGTCCTTCAACTCGCCACGAATGATCTTTTCAGCGATATTCACGGAGAGTTCGGCCACCTGCGAGCGTATATCTTTAATGGCATTATCCTTTTCTAGTTGGATGCTCTCTTTTGCGCTATCCATGATCTTGTTCGCCTCGGCGACAGCCTGCGTCTTAGCGTCCGAAATCATTTGGTCCTTCAGCCTGGAAGCCTCCTTCAGCATCTCGAGACGCTCGTTCTTCGCATCAGAAAGAAGCTTAGCGGCCTCCTCCTTGATGTTAGCCAAAGCGGCGTTAGCCTCATCGGCCTTCTTGAGCGACTCCTCGATGTAGTTGCCTCTCTCCTCGATCATCCCAACGATAGCGGGCCAACCCCACTTTCCAAGGATGAAAGCGACGGCGAGGAAACAAAGGAGCATCCAGAATAATAGACCTGGATCTGGTGTCAGTAATGACATAACTTAAAAGTTTTATGGTTAATTACATGAGCAAAGCCAAGATTGCAACGATGATAGCCAAGAATGCCACACCCTCGACCAAAGCCGCTGCCACAATCATGTTGCTTCGGATATCACCAGAAGCCTCTGGTTGACGACCGATAGCCTCCATCGCAGATCCACCAATTTTACCAATACCGATACCTGCTCCGATTGCCGCGATACCTGCTCCGATTGCTGCTCCCAATTTTGCAGTTGCCGCACCTGCTGCTGCCTCTGCTGCTGCTTGTAATAAAATACTCAACATAGTCTTAAAAAATTTAATTGTTATTTAATAATTATTATTTATTCGAAAAAACACTATTCATTATTCCTCTTCCTCCTCGATCTGCGCCATTCCGATGAACAGGGCGGACAAGGTCATAAACACATATGCCTGGATGAAACAAACCAAGCACTCCAACAGAGACATGAACACCACCAGCAAGACGGAGATCACAGAAACACCCAATCCTGCCACAATGCTCATCTGAGAGAACACGAAAATCAAACCGATCAACACCAACACCATCACGTGGCCCGCGAACATGTTCGCGAAGAGACGTATACAGAGAGCGATAGGCTTCGTGAAGATACCCAGGATCTCGATGAACTGCATGATAGGCACCGGCAATTTCAGACCTATCGGCACATGAGGCCAGAAGATATCCTTCCAGTAAGCCTTCGTTCCGAAGATGTTCGTCAGCAAGAAGGTCAACACCGCAAGCACCAAGGTAACCGCGATATTACCCGTCAGGTTCGCGCCTCCAGGGAAGATCGGGATGATACCCAGCACGTTGTTGATGAAGATGAAGAAGAAGACCGTAAGCAAATAAGCGGAGAACTTCTTGTAATTCTTTCCAACACTCGGTTTGATGATGTCGTCATGCAAAGAGACGATGAGCGGTTCCAGGATCGCCTGGAGGCCCGTAGGCTTGCAATAGCCCGTTTCCTTGCACTTGTTATACTTCTTCGCGATGGAGAGGAAGATGATCAGGAGGAGCGCACAGCTAATCAGCAAAGAGACCACGTTCTTCGTGATGGACAAATCCACCGGACGTTGTCCCGTAGACACCTCGATGATCTTCCCGGCATAGTCGCCTTCCTCCGCGATTTTATATCCATTGTACTCCGTGTAGTGGCCCTCATGGCCCAAGCGGGAAGCACAAAAGACGTTCAAACCGTTCTCTCCATAGACGATGCAAGGAAGAGGAATGGAGATATGCGTCTCGCCAATCGTCGTGATATGCCAGTTGTAGGCATCGCCGATATGTCCGAAAACCATCTCCTTCAGGTCTAATTCCTTTTTCGTCTCTGAATCATGGGAAGCGAAAGCCACGATGCCCAAGACACCCAGGATGCATAGCAATGCGATGAAGAGCACCTTTCCCGTTTGACCCATCGTTTTGTTTATGGACTGACTCATTTTGAAAAAAATCCTTTATTTAAGTTTCGTGAGGGCAATCGCCTCAAATACTAAGTATATCATAAAAAAGACACCGAATATAACCAGAAACGGTAAGAGCAACTCTCGGTTGAAGAAGCCGTATATTGCCACGACCAAGACGGATAATATAATCTTCAAGCCCTGTAAAACCATGTAAGCTCGCGTATACTTCACCGCATCGTTCCTCACTCCCTCCAACGCCAGGAAGGTGATCACGCCAAAGAGGCAGAAGAAAGCGGAGGAAAGGGCAATCGCCGGCTTCGCGCCCGAGTATTCGGGAAAACGAGTGTCTATCAAAAGGTTGGCGATAAAAGACGTCAGTGATAAAAGCACCACCATAGCCACTTCCGCCATGATAACAGCACGTCTCATCCCGCCCTACTCGATTACATTCTCAACACATACGGAAATCTCATCGTTCTTCACCTCAGCGAACCCGCCGTCCACCATCAGCGAAGTAGGGGCGCCATCGACTATATAGGTGATGTTTCCCGCCTTCAAGGAGGAGATAAGGGCCGCGTGGCGAGGCAGAACTGTGAATCTTCCGGCAGCTCCCGGAAGGCTCACGGATTCCACTTCTCCAGAGAAGACCAATTTGTCCGGTGATATGATTTCTAATTTCATGACACTGATTAATTAGCAGCCTGCGACATGAGTTTCTTACCCTTCTCTATCGCATCGTCGATGTTTCCGACATTCAAGAACGCCTGTTCCGGAAGGTCATCCACCTCGCCATTAATAATCATATTAAAGCCTCTGATTGTCTCTTCGATAGGAACCATCACACCCGGGAGACCCGTGAACTGTGATGCCACATGGAATGGCTGAGACAAGAAACGTTGGATACGGCGCGCTCTGGCGACAACCAACTTATCCGCCTCGGACAACTCCTCCATACCGAGGATGGCGATGATATCCTGCAACTCCTTGTATTTCTGGAGGATCTGCTTCACATTCTGAGCGCACTCGTAGTGAGCCTTACCGATCACGTTAGGATCCAAGATACGGGAAGTGGAATCCAATGGATCCACAGCCGGATAGATACCCAACTCAGCGATCTTACGGCTCAACACCGTGGTTGCGTCCAAGTGGGAGAATGTCGTCGCAGGCGCAGGGTCCGTCAAGTCATCGGCTGGCACATAGACCGCCTCGACAGCGGTGATGGAACCGTGCTTGGTGGAGGTGATACGCTCCTGCATCTGACCCATCTCGGTCGCAAGTGTAGGTTGATAACCCACGGCTGATGGCATACGTCCCAACAAGGCGGACACCTCGGAACCGGCCTGTGTGAAACGGAATATATTATCCACGAAGAAGAGGATATCCTTACCTCCCTGACCTGAATCACGGAAGGACTCCGCAACGGTCAAACCAGACAATGCCACGGAAGAACGTGCTCCCGGCGGCTCATTCATCTGACCATACACCAAGGTCGCTTGAGATTTGGCCAACTCGTTGTAGTCGATCTTGCTCAAATCCCAGTCACCTTTCTCCATTGACTCCTTGAAAGCATCTCCGTAACGGACGATGTTAGACTCGATCATCTCACGGAGCAAGTCGTTACCCTCACGGGTACGCTCTCCCACACCCGCGAACACTGAGTAACCATTGTACCCTTTCGCAATGTTGTTGATCAACTCCATGATAAGCACCGTCTTACCCACACCGGCACCACCGAACAAACCGATCTTACCACCTTTCAGGTAAGGAACCAGCAAGTCGATGACCTTGATACCCGTGAAGAGAATCTCCTTGGAAGTCGCCAACTCTTCAAACTTAGGAGCTTGTCTGTGAATAGGAGAGACATCGGCGCGGTCGAACGACTGCATGCCATCGATTGGCTCGCCCACGACATTCAACATACGTCCTTTGATTTGTTCTCCCTTCGGAACGGCGATCGCCTGTCCCATAGAAACCACTTTCATTCCGCGGCGTAAACCGTCGGTTGAGTCCATCGCGATGGTTCTGATTGAATTTTCTCCAATGTGCTGCTGGCACTCGATAACCAGATTGCTCTGGCCCGGACGCTCAACTTCCAACGCATCATGAATCTGAGGAAGGGACGCCTCAGAATCCGGGAAACTTACGTCCACGACAGGTCCGATGACCTGTACAATTTCACCAATTACTTTTGCCATGTTTTAGCTTTTTTGTTTTATGGTATTATTACAATTTTTTGTACAATTTTCAATCCTCACAGAACCAAATTCCCGCAAGTCGTATGCAAATATAAGTTTTTTTTTCTCCCAAATGCTATTTCAACATTCTTTTTTTAATCATTTTGCTAGCCTTCGCCGCAAATATGTTACGCAACATAATTTAACATTCATGATTTCGCGGAATTGTCATTCGCCGGCTATTTTTTGACATTTTCAAATCCGAAAGAGAGGCGACACATCATTCCCATTTTGACGGAACAAAAAGAGTTCTCTTTGGAATAACTAAATAGCGAATAGAAAATGGCTAAATAGTAAATCGTAAATAGTTAAATAGTAAATGAAACAATCATGGAAAAGCAAAGAATTTGTAAGACTCTCCCACTCCTCCATCCGGAAAAATTCCCTAATTTCGCACCACCAAACAGTAAAAGATATACCAATGGAATATAAAAGAGTACTGACCATCGCAGGGAGCGATTCAGGTGGTGGAGCGGGCGTCCAAGCCGACATCAAGACCATCTCCGCTTGCGGATGCTATGCGGCCTCCGCCATCACGGCCATCACCGTGCAAAACACGTTAGGCGTGGAACAAGTGCAGGGACTGCCCATCGAGATCGTCGGAGGACAGATAGAGGCGGTATTGTCAGACATCGGTGCGGACAGCATCAAGATCGGCATGCTCCACTCATCGGAGGTGATCCGTTGCATCGCGGAAAAACTGAGGAAATACAGCGACATCCGCAACGTGGTGCTTGACCCGGTCATGGTCTCCACCTCGGGGCACAGACTGATTGAGGAGAGTGCGATCGAAACGCTAAAAGAGGAGCTGATTCCCTTGGCGAGGATCATCACTCCTAATATCCCGGAAGCGGAGATACTCATAGGGAGAAAGATTTCCCGGCAGGAGGAGCTTCCCCAGATCGCACAGGAATTGGCCGAGAAACACAACGTGTCCGTCATGCTGAAGGCAGGTCACCTGACGGAAGACGAGCTGACCGATATCCTCTACGACAACGAACAGAAGCAGGTTCTACGGCTCACAGGCAAACGGCTCTATACGAAGAACACGCACGGAACGGGCTGCACCCTATCCTCTGCCATCGCCTCCATGCTAGCCCAAGGCTACGACATCCGCGAAGCGGTCAGCAAGGCGAAAGAGTACCTCTCCAACGCTCTCGCGAAAGGGGCTCAGTATGAAATCGGGCACGGACACGGACCGGTATGCCACTTTTGGAATTTGTGGAGTTAATTAAGAGTTAAGAATTAAGAGTTAAGAGTTAAGCCCACATCATAAGTTGCGGTTACAAGCCTGTAAGGTTTAAACAGATATAGCCCATGGGCAACGCCCTGGGTCGAGGTTGGGGAGTGCGTTTCCCCATATGATTCGTGCGCCCTAAGCCCAGAATGGGCGGTCATATCATAGGCAGGGGTGTAAACCCCTGTGTGGAACGTGATGGATGGTATTCAATGGACAGCAAGACCCAAAAAGATATAGCCTAGGGCAACGCCATGGGTATCATAATAAAAAAACAAAACGGGGACCAAACCAAACGTTCAGTCCCCGTTCCTTTTATGGTGATCGAGGAGGGATTCGAACCCTCGACCCACAGCTTAGAAGGCTGTTGCTCTATCCAGCTGAGCTACCCGACCATCCTTAAATTGAGTGCAAAGGTAATACTTTTTTTGTGTTCGCTCCTAACGTGAAGCGTGAAAAAATTCATTATTTTTCATAACAAACTGAATGATAAAAGATTGACGACAAACAAGCAAGGAAAATCCATCAGAAAGGGTATCCCACGGCGAAGTGGAGCGCGCAATCGTCCGACCAGTTAAGTCCATGGAAGCGCCAACGTTCCCTACCCTCCCTCGCCGGGTTAAATGCCTTCACGCCCACGTCGAAGCGGATCAGGAAATAGGAAAAATCGAGGCGGATACCCAAACCATAGGCCAAAGCGATCTGTTCGTACAGTTTCTTGAAATTGAACTGCCCCTTAGGCTGGGAAGGAGAATTCTTCAACGTCCAAATATTACCCGCATCCACAAATGCGGCGGCCTCCGCCTTCCAGATCAGTTTCGTACGGTACTCCAGATTCAGCAACAACTTCACGTCGCCCGATTGTTTCACGAAATCATTGTAGCTGTCGGAAGTATAGCGGCCCGGTCCCAAAGTACGCACAGACCATCCCCTCACGCCATTGGCGCCACCGCCGAAGAAACGACGTTCGAAAGGAACGACCGAGGCATTGCCGTAAGGGCAAGCGATACCCAAACCGACGTGATAGACCAGACGGCTCCTGCCATCCAGTTTGATGTTGTAGGAATAATCCGCCTCAGCCTTCACATACTGGGAGAAAGGGATCCTGCCGATCGTGTACTGCCCCGACGAGTCCTTGGAGGAGACCAGATGGCATATACCATTCAGCAAAGCGCCCGCCGATTCGAAAGAGATGCGGTAATAGGTTTTATTCGAGCGAGTGACCTGAGACTGGTTGTCATAAGAGATGGCGAAGCCCGAATTCATCACGAAGTGGTCCGAGTAGCTCTCCCGCAAGACCGAATAACGATTCGCGCTGTAGATGGAATCGAAAGACTTGCTGGTCTCGATATCCACATAGTTCAAGTCTATCAGATCCAGCGTATACTTATAGAAACGGCGCAGGGTCCACAAATACTTCATACTCGTGGCGATAGACTTACGTTCATAGGTGTTAGGGCGCACCTGGTAATTATAGCGCACATTGTATTCCGTACTAGCGGAGATACGTCTTTTGAAGTCACGTCGAAGGAAAGGGAACATGAAACGAGGGAAAGTGATACCCACGCTTCCGCCCAGATCCAGCACATACTTCTGGAGGATATCGGACAAGCCCGAATAAGCCTCCTGCGCATACCTTCCCCTCACGCTCAGCACCTCGGAGCCTCGGAAAACGTTCTTATGCGCATAGCCAAGGTTCAATGCGAACCCCAAGTCACCGTCAGAGTTGGTGCCCTCCACATCCAAAGAAAAAGACTGAGGCTTAGCAGGATACAAATCGATCTCACAATCCACTTCATGCCGTTCGTTCTGCAGGTCCGTGAAGCGGATATTGGATGAGCGGAGGATACCCAATCCGTTCAGTCTGGAGTATGTACGTTCCACCAGGAACTCATTATAGAGGGTATCCGTCTCGACCCGAAGCTCATCCTCCACCACCGAAGGGCGAAGGAAAGGTTTCTCCTTAACGAGGACCGTCATGTTATCCGAATGGCGCAGCGTGTCCCACACCACCACCTCGCTCGGAGTCTCCGACCTCGAATGCTCCGTGACATAGATATGGCGCACCCTATAACGGTCATGGTTCGTCTCCTCCCTCTCCCCGTTAGGAAGCACCCTGCTGAAAGGCTTCAGATGTAGCGTGACGTCCACCTGCCTATTGCCCACACTGCTATCCGCGGTGTAGGTCAGGAAATCCTTATTGAAGCGATAATACCCCCGTCGCCGGAGGAACCGGCTCAGGCGTTCCCGTTCCTCGTCCAATTCGTCCACATCGAACAACATCCCCTGCTTCAACTTCGTGTTCTGTAGTCCACCCCTCATGTGGAGGATGGAGTCCAAGACACGGTCGCTCGGTATTTCACTCTCCACCTTACGGATACGGTAAGGAGCGTTCGGCACGATCTTGTAAGTGACCTCCGCCTTTTTCTTCTTGAATTTCACGGAAGAAGAGACCTCCGCGTCCATGTATCCCTTCGACTTCATGAAAGCCTGCAACTCCTTCTCCGAACGATACGTCATGAAAGGGTCATACACGACAGGCGCCTCACCGATATTCCTCAGTTTGCGGTTGATGCGTTTCGTGGAATCACGACCGGAAAGATTATAGACGCCCAAATAGATGCGGAAGAGTCCAAAAGCCTTGAAATTAGGTTTTTGGCGCAGATGTTTCGTCAAATCATTGTTATTGACGGTACCATTGGTTCCTTCAAATGAGACCTTATCCAACAGGTAATTATCCTTCGGCACATACTTAGTCGTTGAGCATGACGACAGCAAGAGAACCACCGCCATCCCAATCATCAACGAGAGCTTATGAATATGCCTTTCCATTTGTTAATAATCTTCGTACAAAGATACGACTAAAGAATAAAAAAATAAGTATATTTGCATCGTTTGGTTTTAAAAAAATATAAATACCATCAATAATGACACTCATTAAATCCATTTCCGGTATACGCGGAACGATCGGAGGTGCCGTCGGTGACGGACTGACTCCATTAGATGTAGTAAAATTCACAGCCGCCTACGGCACGTGGATCAAAAGGAACACACAGTGTAAGAATAACCTTATCGTAGTGGGAAGGGACGCCCGCATATCAGGAGAGATGGTAGACCACCTCGTCACGGGAACCCTCATCGGACTCGGACTGAACGTGACCAACATCGGTTTGGCATCCACGCCGACGACCGAGATCGCGGTGCAGAAGGAGAAGGCCTGCGGAGGAATCATCCTCACCGCCAGCCACAACCCTAAGCAATGGAACGCCTTGAAACTCCTCAACGAAAGGGGCGAGTTCCTCAACGACAAAGAAGGGAAAGCCGTGCTATCCATGGCGGAGAACAACGACTACGAGTTCGCCGAGGTGGACAACCTAGGCAAGGTGACCTACAAGAACGACTATAACAACATCCACATCGACGACGTGCTCAAACTGAAGCTCGTGGACGTAGAGGCCATCAAGAAAGCCAACTTCAAGGTAGCCATCGACTGCGTCAACTCCGTCGGAGGCATCGTGATTCCTCAGCTGCTGGAGCGTTTGGGCGTGAAAAACATCATCAAGCTCAACTGCGACCCGACAGGCAAATTCGCACACAATCCGGAGCCGCTTCCCGCACACCTCACCGAGATCTCCGAGAAGATGAAGGTGGAGAAGGCGGATGTGGGATTCGTCGTGGACCCGGATGTGGACAGGCTGGCCATGATCTGCGAAGACGGAGAGATGTTCGGCGAAGAGTACACACTGGTTTCCGTAGCGGACTATATCCTGAGCAACACACCAGGCAACACGGTCTCCAACCTGAGCTCCACCCGTGCTTTGCGTGACGTGACCCGTCAGCATGGAGGACAATACAACGCGGCGGCCGTCGGCGAGGTGAACGTGGTAGCCAAGATGAAGGAGACCAACGCCATCATAGGCGGCGAGGGCAACGGAGGCGTCATCTACCCAGAGAGCCACTACGGAAGAGACGCGCTCGTAGGCATCTCCCTATTCCTCTCCCTCATGGCGAAGAAGGGCATGAAACCTACGGAGTTGAGGAAGCAATACCCTCCATACTTCATCTCTAAGAACAAGATCCAGCTGACGCCAGACATCAACGTGGACAACATCCTGGCGCAGATGAAGGACAAATACAAGAACGAGGAGGTGAACGACATCGACGGCGTGAAGATTGACTTCGCGGATTGCTGGGTACACCTACGCAAATCCAACACGGAGCCGATCATCCGCATCTATTCAGAAGCATCCACCATGGAGAAAGCCGACAACCTGGCGAAGAAGATCATGGGAGAAATAGAGGCCATCTACAAGAAATAAGAGGCCTACACCAAAAGGAAGAGGATGCGCTAAGGCCTGAAGGTCTGCGCATCCTCTTATTTTTTTAGGACAGCCAAAGGGTTCTCACGGGCAGGAGAACATCTTCCGCCGCACGAGCCATTAGAGCTAGAGGGTCCGTTGGAAAGTAAACATACCAGGGAAGGCCGAAGCGGCATCCACCTCACGCTTGAAAAAGCCGAAAACGGAAGAGCCGGAGCCAGACATGGAAGCATAGAGCGCATCCTGTTCGTACATCCAATCCTTGATCATCTTCACCGTCGGATGAGTCTCAAAAACACTCGATTCGAAATCATTCACGATATTATACTTCCACTCGGAAATAGGTTTCATCACCATCTCGGAGAGAGGCAAGACCGTCTTCTTAGGGGTAACCTTCGCGTAAGCCTCCTTCGTGGAGACGAAGTCGTCAGGCTTCACCAACAGGAAGGACACCCCTTCCAATGAGAACTCGATGGGCTGCAACTCATCACCGATGCCCGTCACATAAGCCGGTTTATTCTGAATAAAGAAAGGACAATCCGCACCCACCTTCGCGGCGACAGACTCCATCTGAAGTTCATCCATGCCCAAGCGGAACATCTCGTTGAACAGTTTAATGGCGAAAGAGGCATCCGAAGAGCCGCCGCCCAGTCCCGCACCGGAAGGGATCACCTTTTCGAGATATATCTTCACAGGCGGAAGGTCAAATTGTTCCTTCAGCAAGCGGTAAGCCTTCATGACAGAATTATCGGACACACTCCCCTCCAAAGGAAGGCCGCCGACCTGCATCTCCGTCTGTCCATCCCCGGCCACGACGACCTCCAGGACATCCTTCAGCGGGATTGGATAGAAAACGCTCTCGATATCATGGTATCCATTTTTTCGCACGCCGGTAATATTCAGGCCGACGTTAATCTTAGCATTAGGGAAGACTATCATCACTCTAAGTTTTTTTCACAACGCAAAAATAACAAAAAAATCCGCAAAAAGGGAGAAAGGTTTCAATAGAATTTCCTCCCGATTGTCATTCAACAAGTTAGAGCCATCACAGGAAGCGGGGCGATACATAATATCAATAAAAAGAAAAATAAAGGGTAAACAGCAAAAATAAAAAGAAAAAAGTTACACCCAAGGGAGAAATAAGTATTACAAAAATTTGAATCTAAGAAGATAATTTTTATCTTTGATGTAGATATGTGAAGAAAGAGATTTGATGAATTAGTGACTTGATGAATCGGAAAAAGGAGAAAAAATATGGAAGAAAATTTGGTGACATTGGCGATACACACCTACGAGAAAGCCCAGATATTAAAGTCTGTGTTGGAGGTGCATGGAATTGACGTATACATACACAGCGTCAACCAATTCCTGCCAGTCGGTGTGAGGGTTCGCATCAAAGAGAGTGACCTACCGAAAGCGTTAGGCATCATTGAGGAAGTGAACAATAAGGACGGGTTGAACAAGGCATTGGAAGAGATGAACAAGAAACCGATGGTGCTTCTACCCATAGACTTCTCCGATTATTCGTTAAAAGCGTGTGAGTTTGCATTCCCGTTGGCGGCGACACTGGACGCGGAGGTGGTGTTATTCCACGCCTATCTTCCCCCATCGTTCTCCACCATGCCGATCGGAGATGTGATCAACCATGAAGGAGGGACGGAAGAGACCGCCCTCGAACTATTAGAAAGCGCAAAGAAGAACCTGGTCGAGTTGGAATCCAAGATCGAAGGTTACATAACCGAGGGGAAATGGCCGCGAACGAAGTACCGCCACGTACTCCGCGAGGGTGTACCCGAAGACCAGATCCTAGGCTATGCGGAAAGGCACAACCCGAGGGTCATCATCATGGGATCGAGAGGAAGCGACAAGAAGGACATGGACTTCATCGGAAGTGTGACGGCTGAAATCATCGAGCGTTCGCACGTGCCGGTGTTCGCCATACCGGAGAACATCAGCCTCAACGGGTTTGAGGAGATCAAGAAGGTGGCATTCTCCACAACCTTCGACGACAAGGACCTGATCGCCTTCGACAAGATGATGACATTGCTGAAGCCCAACAACGTGAGCGTCCACTTCATACATTTCGAGAACAAGGACGACAGATGGGCGGAGATCAAATTGAGCGGCATCAAGGCCTACTTCCAGCAGAACTATCCGGACAACAAGTTCGAATACAGCTTGGTACCAGGGACTGACATATTATCCGCTTACGACGAGTTCATTCATAAAAACGATATCGACGCCATAGCCCTGACAACACACAGAAGGAATCTGATTTCCAGACTATTTAACCCAAGCATGGCGAGGAAAATGATATTCCACACGGACACACCGATGTTCGTTTTCCATGCGTAAGATGTTGGAAGAAAGAGAGATGATGTGATTAGAGAGCAGAAAAAGATTGGATGATTAGAGGTTGAATATTAGTAAGAGTAGATTCATGATGAAGAAATTATACAAAATCGGAGGATTAGCCGCCGCAACGATTTTCTCACTTTGCGAGTGTGCGGCGGATAGCACTCCTCGAATCGGGGGGACCCCTACCCAGGAGGTCCATTACCAGGCACCTACCATACCGGACGGAATCAGTTTCTGTGGCGAGCGGGTGGACTTGACGAATTATTACCTACGGGAAAGGTTTGACAGAGAACTATTGAGTTTCTCCTATTGGCACTCCCAAGTGTTCCTTCTCATCAAACGGGCGAACAAGTTCTTCCCTATCATCGAGCCCATCCTGAAAGCGAACGGGGTTCCCGACGACTTCAAATACCTGGCTCTCATCGAGAGCAACCTGGACCAACGGGCTCAGTCACCCGCCAAAGCGGTCGGGATCTGGCAGATCCTACCAGGCACAGGAAAAGACGCAGGGCTGGTCATCAACGATGACGTGGACGAAAGATACAACGTGGAGAAGGCCACAAAGGTGGCTTGCTCAATGCTGAAGCACACGCACGACGCATCAGGCAGTTGGACATTGGCCGCGGCCGCCTACAACACCGGGCACGCGCGTGTCATGAGACAGATTGACACACAACAAACGAACAATTACTTCGACATGTTGTTCAGCGAAGAGACGAACAGGTATGTCTTCCGGATCATCATGGCAAAATACCTCATGGAAGACCCCCAAAGGATGGGGTTCTATCTGACGAAAGAAGACCTGTACTATCCCGTCGAGTCGGAGGTTGTGAAGGTGGACTCCACGATAAACAACCTGACGGATTTCGCCAAGGAGAGGGGTATCAACTACCAACTGCTCAAAGACGCGAATCCATGGCTCAGGAGCAACAAATTGCCGAACAAGGAAGGAAAGGAATTTTTCATAAAGATACCAAAGAAAGAGGCATTGGAATTCAACCCCAAAAAAGGGAAAGTACATCAAGCGAATTGGGTCACAAACCCATAGTATAAACGGATTTAAGAACAATGATTATGGAAAGAGTGATTAAATATATATTATATCTCTTATTCGCCGCCTGCTCCATGAGCACGGCGAACGCACAATCTATTGCGTTCAAATCCTTCAGACAGACCGATGGAGTCGTCACGCAACAATCCAAGGGATTATACGTATGGGGAGCATGGGAGCAAAGTTCCACCGTCATCGTCCTCGACATGGCCAACAACTACATCGCCACGGACGACAAGCTGAACAAGAAAGTCACCATATTCGAAATCTTCGACAAACCCCAGAAATGGATCGTCAAAAAGGATTACAAATATCTCAACTACGAATGCATGAACAAAAAAACGTTGGAGAAGTATTACATCAAACTCTACGAATACGACTCCGGGGAGTTCCGCGTCACGGTCATGTCCCCAAAGAAATCGACCCGTTACTCCGTCGTCTTCCTGAAAGACTACGAAATGGAGGAAGATTTGGAGGCTAAGGTGAAAAAAGCATTCGAGAAATAACGCTAGCAACAATGCACAAAAAAAAGCGGTGGGGACATCCCCGCCGCTTTTTTCATATTCCTTTACGGACACCCACCTGCCGAAGGAGGCGTTCCAATAAACTTAATTCTCCGCCATCGCGATCCCTATGGTCCTTCCCTGGACCAACGTGTCAGTCCACACATAATCATGGGAAGTGCTGATCACACGGCAACAACGAATATGGGTATACCCGGCACGACGGACATCATGCAGAAAAGTCCTCGCCAAGTTATCCTGAAAATGTTCCTCACCCCTACGGGACGAGCAACCAATATACATCGTATCCCCCACAACCGTTGAATAATCCAAATAATTCACCGCAGCCATATTCTCGACGAAATTACGCTCATCCGCCAGTTTTTCCTCCGCGGTCATCTGAGAATAAGGTTTCGCAGCAGGCTTCTCCTTTTTTTCCGTCACATACGCACAAGAAGAGAGCAGAACGACTATTCCAAAAATTAATATCGGTTTTCCCATCACGACTATAAACTTTTCTGTTACACAATCATACAAAAATAAAGAAAACACACAAAACAATCAAAAAAAGGTTCAAGAACAATAAATCTCAAGAACCATTTTTTATCAGGAAACATATTCAACAACCAAATCTCAACAAGAATCTAAACAATAAAGGAGGCGAACATGACATGCCCGCCTCCTCTATTCCTTTCACCTAACTGCAAAAGATTACTCTACTACAGCGGCAACAGCAGCAGCGGCTGAATCAACAACAGCAGTAGCAGCTGAATCAACAACAGCAGCAGCTGAATCAACAGCAGCAACAGTTGAATCTACTACATCAGCAACAACTGAATCTACAGTGGCTACAGTTTCCTCAGCTTTTTGCTCAGCAGGCTTTGTGTCGCATGAAGCCAAAGCGAATGCAGATACAACAGCGAAAAATAAAACTACCTTTTTCATTTTTTTTATTATTAAAAAATTAAACAACGTTTTCTCAGAATTTCTTTAATCGTCTATTGTCCTATTTCTAAAACACCGCAAAGTTAAATATTTTTTTTTACAACAATCCAATATGCATAATATTTTTTTCTCTACGCATAAAAAATGTTAAATGCAGTTCACATACCCCTAAATATCAAGACAATAAAAAAGAGAAACAGGGGAAAATATACGCTCAACTTTCCCCCAAAAGTCCCTAAAATCGCGTTTTTCAGGCGTTATCAACACCCCAGACATGGCATTTCGGACTATTTTTCGCACCGAACATTCCCCCTCAGGAAAGAGGAGAATAGGCAAAATAGGGTTGAACGAATAAATTCTCCCGTTTTCAATTTAAGGAACCAGCCTTTAGTATTATCTTTGTACCTCAAAGAAAACGAGGGAGAAAATATATGTCAACATACAAAATGAAAGCCATAATACTTAGTTTAATAATAGGGGTATACGCCTGCAACGCCATGGCGCAGGAACAAGAGACAATAGCCATAGCGGAAGAGAGCGCCCAAGCCGCTCCTCAGACAGCGATCCAGGATAGTGTGCCGGAGGTCTCCGCTCCAGTTCAAGACACCTCCGGAACGTCTGCCACCACGACGGTTCCAAACCCCTCTTCGGAGCAAGCCTACACAGCGGGACAAGAGTCCACACCCAAGGAGACAACAGAAGAAGCAACCGCCACAGGGGACACATCAAGCCACACGCCCCACTTCCTCACCATCTTCGAAAAAGCATACTATAAAATAAAGGAAAGCAAATTCGCAGAGTTCGTGGGCTCCAACCACTGGGGCGCATTCGGGGGAATCGGCCCAGCCAACGTGCACTTCGAACGATACGACCTCTACCAACACGCCGTGTGCAACGTGCGCATCGGAATCGTGGCGGACCACGACATGGACATGCTTCTCGAGAACCTCTTCGTGGAGACCGGCCTGGAGCTCCAAAGGAAGGGCTACCAACGCTTCTTCGACGAACACGCGGACTCGCTACACGAGACCTACACGGAGAAGACGAACCTCTACTACCTGATAATCCCCACCACCGCCAGCTACCGTTTTCACTTCAGAGGATTCGAATTCACTCCGATGGTCGGCCCCTACTACGCCTTCGCCCTAGGAGGCAGGTATAGGCAAAAGCGGGAAACTAACGACGGAGGGAAAGAATACGTGCAGACGAAAAAATACTCCATGTTCGGAGACAAGACAGGTACAGACAGACTATACGACACTCGCAGATTCGACTTCGGACTGCGCATAGCGGTCGGCATACAATACTTCGAGAACATGAGAAGCTCCATGGGCTACGACTGGGGGTTCGTGGACATCATAAAATCGGACTTCCGAGGAGATAAACACAAAAGCAAGAACGGGGTGTTCTATCTTTCCCACACCTACTTCTTCCACTAAATGGACCCGCAAAGAGATGAAAGGTTATGAGTGTGTAGTATGAATATAATTATATAAAAGAATAAAAGTATAAATGTATAATCCTAGCATGTATGAATAAATTAATTAAAGGAATAGCAATTCTATTATTGGCATCGTCCACAGCGGACAGCCTACACGCCCAGAAGTTCGTCCGGGTGAACCAGATTGGATATCTGACCAACGCACCCAAATATGCCCAAATAGGGGGATTGAACGCCTACAGGTTCGAAGTCAAGGACGCAAAGACAGAGGAGACCGTCTTCAAGGGTGGGTTACCGGAAGGTAAACGATGGAACCAATCGAGGGAGGTGACGCAGTTCGCGGACTTCTCCGCCTTTCAGAAACCAGGCAGATACTACGTGGAAGTGAACGGGGAGCGTTCCCACCCCTTCGAGATAGGCAACAGATCCATCTTCAAGGAATTCTCCACCTGGACCATCAAGGCATTTTACCTTTGGCGCTCCTCCATCGCGATCGAGCCCCAATACGCCACCTTCAAAGGCATCAGTTTCGCGAGGGAATTGGGGCATCCGGACGAAGAGGTTTTCATCCATAGCTCCGCCAGCGGCGAGACAAGGAAAACCGAATCGATCATCTCCTCCCCCAAAGGATGGTATGATGCGGGCGACTACAACAAATACGTGGTCAACGCCGGCATCACGCTCCACCAGCTCTTCCTCGCACACGACATGTTCCCCACCTATTTCCAAAGGAAGGAGCTGAACATCCCGGAAAGCGGCAACACGCTTCCGGACCTGCTGGACGAAATCAAATGGGAGACAGACTGGCTGTTCACCATGCAAGACCCCAACGATGGAGGCGTATACCATAAACTAACGACGAAGAAGTTCTGCGACATCTCCGTCCGTCCCGTCGACGACAAGCAGGACCGTTTCGTCGTGGCGAAATCCACTTCCGCCGCACTATGCTTCGCTGCGATGATGTCTACCGCGGCAAGGGTGTTCAAACCATGGGACGAACCGTACGCACAAGCAGCCCTCGAAGCCGCACGTAAAGCGTGGGACTGGGCGGAGAAGAACCCGGAGGTCTACTACTTCAACCCTTCGGATATCCGGACAGGCATCTACGGGGACAATGATTTCTCGGACGAGTTCTTCTGGGCCGCCGCCGAACTGCTCATCACCACAGGGGAAAAGAAATACTACGACAAGATGGACTTCTTCCGCCAATTCGAGACGCCCCGCTGGAACGCCTGCAACTCGATCGCCCTCATGTCACTGATCTGGCACCTGGACGAACTACCGAACTTTGTGGACACACAGCTCATACACAGGAAATACTTCACGCTAGCGGAACTGCTCTACAACGGATACAAATACTCGCCAGGACGTCTTTCGCTCAAATCGTTCAACTGGGGATGCAACGGAGAGATTGCCATCAACGGAGCCATCCTCGGCCTCGCGCACGTCATCTCACAAGACCCGAAATACAGGGACGCGATGTTCGGCCAGTTCGACTACCTCCTAGGCATGAACCCGACAGACTATTGCTTCATATCAGGGTTCGGCACCAAATACCCCAAACATATCCACGACAGGCGATCCTTCAGCGACGGCATCGCAGAGCCACTGCCCGGATACCTCTGCGGAGGAGCCAACCCCAACCAGACGTCAGACTGCGGGAGAAGCAACTACCCGTCCATTGCGCCAGCCAGATGCTACCTGGACGAAGACTGCAGCTACTCGACCAACGAAATAGCCATCAACTGGAACGCACCGCTCGTGCTGCTGACCACCATAATCATGAACACATTCGAATAAGATAGAGATGAGAAAGCTAGAGATAACGGAACTGAACAGAATCTCCACCGAGGAGTTCAAAAAAGCCACCAAGATTCCCCTTGTGGTCGTGCTGGATAACGTGAGAAGCCTACACAACGTGGGTTCGGTGTTCAGAACATCCGACGCCTTCCTCGTGGAGAAGATTTGCCTCTGCGGCATCACATCCACCCCACCCCAGCCCGAGATACACAAGACGGCGCTGGGAGCGGAATTCTCCGTAGAGTGGCAATACTACGAAGAGACACAAGAGGCGGTCAAGGAATACAAGGAGAAAGGATACCACATCTTCTCCATCGAGCAGGTGGAGAACAGCGTCAAACTGCCGGACCTCACACTGGAACCGGACGGGAAATACGTGGTGATCCTCGGCAACGAAGTGAAGGGCGTACAGCAGGAAATCGTTGATATGTCGGACGATAGCATCGAAATCCCACAATACGGGACGAAACACTCCCTGAACGTCTCCGTCACCTCCGGCATCATCATTTGGAGCTTCTTCGAAAAAATGCGAAAAAATTTCCGTTAAAACGCTTGCACTTTCGGAAATAAGCATTACCTTTGCACCGCATTTGAGAAATAATGGAGCTCATGCAGGGGAATGGCCCCGTAGCTCAACTGTATAGAGCATTTGACTACGGATCAAAAGGTTGTGGGTTAGAATCCCGCCGGGGTCACTAAGAACTGAAAATCAAACGATTGGGTTTGGTTTTCAGTTTTTTTTATTTCCTCCCCCACACATGAGTTACCGCCAAACACCATAAAACTTAGATTAATTTTTAAATATAATATTGATAATAAATCATAAATTACATAAAAAAACTCCACAATAGGCATTTTTTAGACTCATTTTCAAGAAAAGATTATTACATTTGCGCCAAACCCGCAAAAAAAAGTTAGCATGGAACTAAAACTGAACAAATTTTTATTGTCCATATTGTCCATTCTCACCATATCGGTTATCCTGTACGGATGCGACAAAGGGATTACTATAACTATGTACCACGAAATCAACCCTGGTTATCTCCAAAGAGGCAAGACGGATAGTGAAGGACAGAAACAAGGCACGTTCTTCGCACAAAAGCCTGAGAGCTTCAAGATCGACACATACAAGGACAATGTCCTGAACGGATATTTCTGCCATTACGACAAGGACGGGAACATCACGGAAGAGGGATTCTACAAAGACGGCATGTTGGACAGTCTATACCTGGAATACCACCCCGGCTTCGGACTGAAATCAAGATGCAACTACGCCATGGGCAAGAAACATGGCATCTACTACGAATACTTCCCAAGCCACATCCTCAAATGCGAGGGCAACTACGTGCTGGGCAAAAAAGAGGGTGAGTTCATCGAATACGACAACCTCATGAACGTCATCTACCGCGGTGCGTTCCACAACGACACGCTCATAGGGGACGAAATCCAGTACTACCCCAACGGCATCGTGAAGTCCATCAGAAGCGGACAATACAAGGATATCCGCGAGTTCGACTCCATCGGGCGCATCACTAGCTACAGCATAGAACGGGACGGCGAGATCTCAAGGACGGAATTCCCGCTAAAGCCTATACGGGGCAACGGGATCGTCAACAACACCTCCCTCATCGTGGACGAAGTATACTCCAACTTCTATTCGGGACTCAACGGCAAGGAGCCGATGTGGACAGGCCGCAGCGTCTCCCTCATAGACGACGTGGTCAATATATCCTTCAACGGAGGATTCGCGAACAATGAGGAGAACATCCTTTGCAAGGAGACCCACTTCCAAATCCTGAACGGGGAACTCGTGGAAGGCGAATATGCAGGAGACGACAACCGTCCATTGGACTATTACCTGTTCGATGTAAACAAGATCAGACACGTCAACCCTAAAGACGATTTCTCCGGCATCAGCTCCACCACCCTTCCCGTCGCGAAGGATACGACCATCCGATACGGAGCATACCACATCACCGTGCATTCACAAAGGGAACGCATCCCAGGCACAGGCTTCAACCCTATCACCATCCAATACAAAGGGGAGAACCTGGAGATGAAGGAACTCTATGACGTGACGCTTTTCTCCTACGACGGAGACCACAACGGCGAAAACGAGCTCTACATCATCTCCAGCACCAAAACATTCGGACTGATCCAGATCTTCAGGGTACGAGCTTAAAATTTCATATATAAAAAACAAAAGCCGCACGGAAACCCGCGCGGCTTTTTGTTTATGAGGATGTCATGTAAATCACATCATCTCAACACTACGCTTGATGAACGCGCTGAGCGCCTCACCCTTCAACAGGTTGTTGGAGAGGAGCGCCAAATCCACCAACTGACGCAATGACTTGCTTTCCGACGCATACTTCACGTAGACGTCCTTCTTCTCGTCACGCACCTTCTTGGTCTCGTCATCCAGTTTCTTCACCTCCTTCTTCACAGGATCCGGCAAATCGGATTCTTTCTTGTCACCCATCAGATCGGCACGTTTTTTAGAGAGCTCATCCAATTTAGCGACCAATGGATTCACCTTCTCGCCACATGCAGCCTCCTCGTCCTTCAGCAAACGCGCGATCAAAGGATGGGCGGCATTCACCACCAAGTTGTAGGAGTCCGGCATGTCACCGTAGAAGTTCATGCCGCTTTGCGTGGCGGACATCTCCTTCATACGACGCATGAACTCGTTCTGCATGATGTAAACCGGCAAGTTATCAGCGGAGAGGTTCTCGAACGTGATCACGAAGCTCTTCTTGTTATCGTTCGGAAGCTGGGAATTGAACATGTCGATCAACGCGTTCTGCGCCTCGTTCGGCAAATCCACCTTCTTGACATCCTCCTTCATGATCAACTTGTCGATCACGTCAGCGTCCACACGCGCGTAACGCACCTTGCCCTCGGACTTCTGCTCCAAGCGGCTGATGAAGTGGGAATCGAGCATACCGTCCATCATCAGGACATCATAGCCCTTGCTCTTAGCCGCCTCGATATAAGCGTGCTGCGCCTCCTTGTCGGTGGCGTAGAGATAAACCAAGTTGCCGTCCTTGTCCTTCTGGTTAGGCTCGATCAACGTCTTATACTCCTCGAACGTGAAGTATTTACCGTCCACGTTCTTCAGCAAAGCGAAGCTCTCCGCACGCTCGGCGAACTTCTCGTCCGTCAGCATACCATAGACGATGAAGATCTTCAGGTCATCCCATTTCGCCTCGTAATCAGGACGTTGTTGTTTGAATATATCCTGCAATCTGTCCGCCACCTTCTTGGTGATATGGCTGGAGATCTTCTTCACGTTGCTATCGCTCTGCAGATAGCTTCGGGAGACGTTCAACGGGATGTCCGGAGAATCGATGACACCATGCAACAACGTCAGGAAGTCAGGCACGATGCCCTCCACCGAATCGGTGACGAAGACCTGGTTGCAGTAGAGCTGGATCTTGTTCTTCTGAACCTCGATATTATTCTTGATCTTAGGGAAATAGAGGATACCCGTCAAATTGAACGGAAAGTCCACGTTCAGGTGGATATAGAACAACGGATCGTCCGCCATCGGATAGAGTTCACGGTAGAACTTCTGGTAATCCTCGTCCTTCAGGTCGGCAGGCTTGCGTGTCCAGGCAGGCGTCGTGTTGTTGATCACGTTCAACTCGCCCGTCTCGACCTGCTTGCCATCCTTCCACTCCTTCTTCTTGCCGAATGCGACAGGGACAGGGAGGAACTTGCAATATTTGTTCAGCAATTCCGTAATCTTATGATCCTCAAGGAATTCCTTGTTCTCGTCATCGATATGCAGGACAATATCCGTACCCCGGTCCGCCTTCTCGGCATCCTCCATCGTATACTCAGGGCTACCGTCGCAAGACCATTTCACAGCCTTCGCACCCTCCTTAAACGATTTTGTGATGATGTCCACACGTTTGGAGACCATGAACGAGGAGTAGAATCCGAGTCCGAAGTGACCGATGATCGCATTGGCGTCATTCTTGTACTTCTCGAGGAACTCCTCCGCACCGGAGAAAGCGATTTGATTGATATACTTCTCAATCTCCTCCTCCGTCATACCGATACCACGGTCGGAGATGGTGAGCGTGCCCTTGTCCTTATCGATGTTGACGTTGACCGTCACATCGCCCAACTCGCCCTTGAACTCACCCACTGAGGCGAAGGTCTTCAGTTTCTGCGTCGCATCAACTGCGTTAGAAACCAACTCACGGAGAAAAATCTCGTGATCACTGTAAAGAAATTTTTTGATGACGGGGAAGATGTTATCCGTCGTTACCCCAATATTTCCTTTCTGCATACGTATATGTTTTTAATAATTATATTCAACACATACGTAAGACCAAAATCCGTGCCACGCCGTCCTTTATGACAAAATGGCAGAAGATTTACAATACGCCATGCGATTTACGTACTAACCAACGGTTCAGGGAGAACAAAATAATGCCAAGCGAGACAGAAAAAACGCAGATGGAGAGGAATATCGTACCCGCACCGACATCAGTGATATGGGAAGAGACCCAACCTCCCAATATATTGGCGAAGAAACTGCTCAAAAGCCATACACCCATCATCAGGGAAGCCAGCTTCACAGGCGCCAGTTTAGAGACCATGGAGAGACCGATCGGCGAGAGGCACAACTCTCCCAACGTGTGGAACAGATAGGTGAAGAGGATGAAGAGGATGCTCGCCTTGACAGACTCGTCAGCGCTGTCCCCGCCACGCGCGCAGACCGCGCCATACAACACAAGGAATCCTACGCCCAATAGAATCATACCCATCGACATCTTCACAGGGATGCTCGGTTCCTTTCCGATTTTATTCAATAATCTCCACAACACAGACAAAAGGGGAGCTAAGGCGACAATCAGCAACGGATTCACGGATTGGAACCACTCTGTCGGAATCACGAACGAACCGACCTGCCTATCGATGTACTTCTCCGTATAGAGCGTCATGGAACTACCCGCCTGTTCGAAGCCCGCAAAGAAGAAGATACTGAAGAGCACAAAGACGACGATCGCCAATGTGCGATCCTTCTCGTCCTTCGTGAGAGGCACATTCTCCAACGAGGTATCCTTCGCCTTGCATGATGGAGCATTCCCCACCTCACCGAGGTAACGTTTACCCAATATCGTGAAGAGCAGCAGACCGATCAGCATACCAATACCAGCCACCATGAATCCGTAACGGTAGCCATAATGGAGCGCCATGTAGCCCGTCAACAACGGAGCGAAGAACGCACCCACATTGATACCCATATAGAAGATCGTGAAGGCGGAATCCTTGCGGGAATCCCCCGGTTCGTAGAGGTTTCCCACGATCACGGAGATATTAGGCTTGAAGAAACCATTACCGATGATCAGCAGGACAAGACCCGTATAGAGGAACGGCAGGGAGGTTTCGGTGGCGAGGCTGAACTGCCCCAGCATCATCAGGATGGCGCCAATCACAATCGCCTTGCGTTGTCCCAGATAGTTGTCGGCCAACCATCCGCCGATCAGAGGCGTGAAATAGACAAAACCCGTGAAGAAACCATAAAGCAAGGAGGCGTTATCCTCCGTGAAGCCCAGACCGCCATCAATCAACGACTTCGTCAGATACAACACCAACAACGCGCGCATGCCATAATAACTGAACCGTTCCCACATCTCCGTGGCGAACAGTAAGCACAAACCTTTCGGATGTCCTTGTCCCATAAATCTATATTTTTCTAAAACAGGAAGCCGAAACGATTCAGCATTCCGTATCGTTACACAAAAGACAAAACAAAATTACATAAAAAGAGGGAATAGACGCACTAAGACAAGAGGAAAAAGAGTGTATCCTTTTCCCAAACGTTCCAAAGGCGGAATGATTACTCGGACAAGGGTCTAACAAGGGTGTCCCACTGTTATCTATCCAAGTGCAATCTTAATATATGCTAAAAATTTGGAGATTTGGGAGATTTTCATTAAATTCAAGAAGTCTTCCATCATAGAAGACACCTATACGATAGGCGAATGGGCTCTGCCTTTTTCGATAGGGGCATGTTCGTAGGGCTCATAACGAATTAAAAGATAGGAATCATGAAAAAGACAATCATAATCATCGCGGCACTGGCGTTAGCTTCCCTGAGCTATGGGAAAAACGTGAAATCACAGTTGGAAGAGATGGCGACATTCGCGAACAAACAGACACCCATCATAATGGGGAATGGCATGACCTGGATTATCGACAGTATCCAATATGACAAAAACAAGAACCTATACAGCTACTATTACTCAAGTCTTCTCATATACGACGACGTCTTGTCTTCATCCCTAAAGGGCATGGACGAGGAGACCCTCAAGCAACAGATATGCTCAACCATACCCGAGGATGACCCCGCAACCAAATTGTTCAAGAAGGCGGGGACCGACCTCAGATACCAATACAAGAAATCGACAGGAGAGGTCATCCGCACACTTATCATAGAGAACCACATGATATCAAAGAAGTTGACAGCGGAGGAGGAGAAAGCTAGGGACAAACAACTCATGATTGAGATAGCCCGGAACACGAATGCCCAATGTCCCCTTACCATAGACATGTATACCGTCATGATTAGCTGCAACTACGACGACCAGAATTATATCTTAACCTACAATTACGATGTCACGACAGACAACGAGAACATTCTAACGGAAGATTTCGAATCCAGGATGAAGAATGTTTTGTCTAAAAACGTACAGAAAGGCATTTCGCTCCTAATCTTCAAGAGGAATAACGTAACCTTCAAATACAAATACAAATTCAACGGTAAAGAGATACGGGAGGTGGTCATCATGCCTATCGACTATAAGTAACAAGGGGAGAAGGAATCCCCCGCCCGCCTAAGTCATATGACAAGAGAAGAAAGGGACGGCCGACCCTAAGGTTGACCGTCCCTTTCCATTGCGAGACGACACGAATCACTTCTGCGAATCGCTGGATACCGGTCCACCGATAGAAGACCTCATATTGGTATCCGCCTCGATATTCTTCATGCGATAATAATCCATGATACCCAAGTTTCCGTTTCTGAAAGCCTCGGCCATAGCCTTTGGCACTTCCGCCTCCGCCTCGATAACGAGCGCGCGGGCCTCTTGCGCCTTCGCCTTCATCTCCTGCTCTTGGGCGATAGCCATCGCGCGACGCTCCTCCGCCTTCGCTTGGGCGATGTTCTTGTCCGCCTGGGCCTGATCCATCTGCAACTGGGCACCGATGTTCTTACCCACGTCTATATCAGCGATATCGATGGAGAGGATCTCGAAAGCCGTACCTGCGTCCAATCCCTTGCTCAACACCACCTTAGAGATGGAGTCAGGGTTCTCCAACACCAACTTGTGCGTCTCGCTGGAACCGATGGAAGAGACAATACCCTCACCGACACGGGCCAAGACAGTCTCCTCGCCGGCACCACCGACCAAACGCTCGATGTTAGCGCGGACGGTCACACGCGCCTTGGCGATCAACTGGATACCATCCTTCGCGACAGCCGTCACAGGAGGCGTATCGATCACCTTAGGATTTACGGACATCTGCACCGCCTCGAACACGTCACGACCCGCCAAATCGATGGCCGTAGCCTGCTTGAAATCGATAGCGATGTTCGCCTTGGATGCGGAAACCAACGCATGTACCACACGGACGATATTACCGCCGGCGAGGTAGTGCGCCTCCAAATCATCCCTCGTAATAGTCTTCAAACCAGCCTTGTGGGCCTCGATCATACACTCCACGATCACACGAGGAGGAACATTTCTCAGCCTCATCAGGAACAACTGAACCAAGGAAATCGAAACACCTGACACCTTGGCATTGACCCACAACAAGACCGGCACGTAGTGGAAGAAAATGCATAGCAGTATGAATACAACTACCAGCACAACAATTAAAAATACACCTGGCATAATTATAGAATTTAGTTATACAATTTATTAATCACTCAAACAGACTAGTCCGCATAATAGATGTAGAACATGATACTATATGCGACACTAAGCATTAGGATAGCCTTCGCCACAAGCGAGACGTTTCTGTAATCCAGTTGGACATTGGCCTTCTTCAACAAAAACACCAGTCCGAAGGAAGGCACCAGAATGGCGCACAGATAATAACGGATGGAAGGCATCGGATCATACGGCAACATGCGGAAAACGACATGGGCGCACACCAGATTGATGAGCAATATCATCACGAAAATGATGGCCCTCGCAGCCGTATGTCCCCAAACAATCGGAAACGTATGGCACTCCAACTCACGAGCACCCTTCTCCTCCTCGAAATCGGTAGCCACCTCGGATACGAACGTCCACATGAAGACGCAAAAGGCGAAAAGAGCCACAATCTTTAAAAGATATCGGCTGAAGACCACGATCTCCGGATGGGCGCCATATTTCATCGACAAGAAAAAATTGAAGCAGATCACCACCAACATCGGTACCAACGCATTCAGTACGGATGCGAACAAGTTGCCCAGCAAAAGAATACGTTTATACGAAGAGGAGTAAAACCACATGACTCCCGCAATGATCAAGAACAGCAGCACATAGGTGAAGGCCAAGGAGAAAGGGGCCTCCAGCTCCATCCATGCATAAAATCCGATCACCGCCCCCAACAAGGCACCCACAACGGAGCAGACGATGAATACGGTCATCGCGGAATGCTTGGAGATGGTCTTGCCCACCACATGGTTGATCGGATGGTTGATCTCGTCAATCTTCACATCGAAATAGTCATTGATGGCGTATCCTCCCGCATAGGTGAAAACGGTAGCCAACACCAGCATGGCAAGCATGAGAGGAGAGAACACCTGCTCTGCGGGAATGCCAGCCACATTCGACACAGGGGTAATCACCAAGTAATACATCGCCACCTGCACCATCACTATCGCCACCAGATAGGGCAGCCTCACCAACTTCATATAATCTTTCATACAATCCATAATTTGCACTTTCACCAACCGAACGCCACGTTATCGGACATCCAGTCTCCATTCGCCTTCATCACCTGCTCTATCACGTCGCGGGCACACCCCTCGCCTCCCCTCTTAGGGGAAATATAGCAAGCGATCTCCTTGATCTCAGGTGCCGCATCCGCAGGGCAGCAAGGGAATCCGCACTTCCGCATCACCGGGAAGTCAGGGATATCGTCGCCCATGTAGAGCACCTCCTCAGGAGACAAGCCATATTTACGGACAAAATCGTCGAAATCATTCATCTTGACGGCGGAGCCCATGTAGACATCCTGGATGCCCAACCCCTCGAACCGTTTCCTCACCGCCAACGTGTTGCCGCCAGTGATGATCGCCAGATGATAGCCCTTCTTCACGGCCAACTGCAGCGCGTAACCATCCTTGATGTTCACCATGCGCATCGGCTCACCACTCACGTGCAACGGCACGCAATCCGAAGAGAGCACTCCGTCCACATCGAATGCCAACGCTTTTATTTTCGATAAATTAGCCTTAAAATCCATATTCCTACATTGAGTCTTTAGAATGCTTCAGCGACATCTCATGAATCGACTGGCTCACCAACGCATATATCTCCCGCTGCAACGGGTCGTCGATACGATCCTTCTGCGCCTCGATCACATTCAGGTCGTAGCGCACCGCCGGACCCGTCTGCGCCTCCACTGGCGGCAAAGAGTGGATCTTGCCCGCCGTCTCGTCGATCAAAGGAAGCAACACCTCGAAAGGAAGCCCCAACTTCGCCAATTGCTCACTGGCAATCGAGTACATGTGGTTGCTGAAGTTGGAGGCGAAGACAGCCGCCAAGTGCAACTGCTTGCGTCCCTCCGTGTCCAAGGGCATGACAGTGTTCGAGATATGTCTCGCCACATCCTGCAAAAGGTCCATCATACTTGGCGTGGTAGCCTCCACGAAGACGGGTATCTTCGAGAAATCGACCGGTTTTGCCTTGGAGAAGGATTGCATAGGGTACAACACCCCGCCCTCGTCGGTGAACTCCGAAAGGAGTCCGAGGGGCATGCTACCCGCCGTATGCACGATAGGTTTCCCCTTCAAAGGAGTCTTGCGCAACACGTCCACCAAGACCGAGTCCTTCAAGGCGCAGATATAGAGATCCGCCGAAAGCGTCAGTCGGGAGAGATCTGTCGTGAAGGGAGCATTCCCCACTAAACTAGAAAGTGCGGTTGCCGACTCCACCGTCCTACTGAACAATTGCACGATCGGATACCCCGCATGATACAAAGCCTGAACAAGATGGGTGCCCAAATTACCACATCCAAGCACACAGACAGAAGGCAGAACCGCCTTACAATCCGAACCATTCGTCACATCCGCCATCCCACTCTATGATTTACATCCTATAATTTTCTCAGGCGAACCGTCCACCTTAGGGAGGGGATTATCCGCCATCAGAGAATAATCGCTAAAAACTGTTCTTATGAATGCGATCCAATTTCAGTTTCGCCTCGTCGAAAGGATTCTTCTCCTCTCCCTTGTAGCCTACACCGATGATGCACTCCACGCTGAGGTTCTCAGGCGCATTTATCAAGCCACGGATATAGGCATCCGACGTCAGGTCGCCCGCCTCCGTTTTCTTCCTGTTGCGCACCTGCACCCAGCAAGAGCCCAGGCCCAAATCCTCGGCCTGCAGCTGCATATAGGCGGCGGCGATGGAAGCGTCCTCGGTCCACACGTTGCTCAGCGTAGTGTCGGCCAAGACGATGATGGCGGCAGGGGCGCCCTCCAGGAACTTGGAGCCCATCTCCCTACAAACAGACAATTTCGCCAACGTCTCCTTGTCGTCCACAACGACGAAGTACCACGGTTGACAACGCTTGGAAGAGGGAGCCATCAGCGCAGCCTTCACGATCGACTGCAACTTCTCCTCCTCCACTTTCCTATCCTCGTATTTACGGATGCTTCTTCTTTTCTTTACTAAATCGATAAATGCCATATCACACTAAAATATTTCAGGAAACAAACTTAATAAAATTTCAAGAAATTCGGTAGTTAAATAAATAAAAAAAGAATGCGTCCGCCACGCATGGATATGGAGATTCACATCAACCATGGATACCACGCAAACGACCGAATGGATAGCCAACTAAATCCATGTATTTTCATATGGATTTAGTTGAGTATCGGTCATAATTCGGCAAAAATCACGGGATAGCCAACTAAATCTGTGTTTTTTAGGTGGATTTGGTTGGGTATCGCAAACTCTAACAGAATAAATCATCGGCAAGCACTTGATTCTGCACATCGGCAGCATACTCATTATCGACCAGGCCTTCCGTAGTTATCATGACGGTAAAGACAGCCTTTCTTGTCTCCGTCTTCGATTGAAAAATCGCCTCTTTTTGACGTAGTTCATCAGCATACTTTTTCTTGATTTCATACTTGCCTTGCGAGAATTTTATCTCACAGAGGTCAATCACTCCGTCATTGCGATCTATAAGCATATCAATCTGGATTCCAGACTCATCCTTAGACATAGGACGATAGACCCACGAATAGACGCTACTCATTACTCCCGAAATACCAAGAGCTCTCTTTATTTGTTCCACATGTTGGAAACAGACTCGTTCGAAAGCTAGGCCACACCATGCATTGTAAACGGTTCCACCGATGGATCGAGACCAAAACTGGGGATCTTTTATGGCGTTGCCATCAACGAAGCGGAAATAAAAGAGCGTGAAGTTGTCGAACAATTGGTATAATGTGTCTTTTTTAGATTTGCCGATAGAGGTGTATGAGCGTATAAATCCGCACAATTCCAAGTCTTTAAGAATTTTCGAAAGCGTTCCTCCATGGTCTTGTCCCAATGCATTGGCAACCTCTCCGCGTGTCATACCGACTTTCTTTTTGCTCATCGCCGTGACAATTTGGACATAGGGTTCAGGGTTGCGGAAAAGAGACGAATACAATGCGCCAAATTCATTCCTGAGGTCAGCATTCTCGGCAAAGAACAATGAATCAATATTTTGCGACCAACTATACCCTTTCCTTAAAAAACTCCAGTAATACGGCACCCCACCCAGCACCATGAATGTCTGCAAAACCTGCATACGGGTCATCTTCAACTCACGCGCGTTGGCATAAAGTTCGCATTCGTGCAGAGAGAAAGGTTTCAGATGGATTTGGCGAGTAAGCCGATTATGCAAACCACCATAGTTATTGATCAATTTGCTGATAATCCATGACGTAGCACTTCCACACACAATCAGAACAATGTCACGGCGCATGGTGGCCCAACCATTCCAGAAATGTTCTAAGGCTGATAGAAAATCTGACTTGGGGGTGTCCAGCCATGGCAATTCGTCGATGAAGACGATTTTTTTCTCACTTTCCACCCCCTGCAGGTATTCTCCAAGTGCATCAAAAGCCATAAACCAATCTTTCAATTTAGGGCAATTACGCATACCTGCGGTTGTCAGAGATCTACCAAATTCGGTAAGTTGCCGGGCTTTGTCGGCATCTTGCACACCCGTGTGCTGGAAAGCGAAACTATAGTTGAATGTTTCCCTTACCAAGTAAGTTTTGCCCACACGCCTTCGTCCATAGACAGCCACAAATTCCGATTTATCGCTTCGAACTATCTCGTGAAGCAAATCCTGTTCTAATTGTCGTCCTACAAGCATACACATGAATTTTCAGGTTTCAAAGATAAGAAATAACCATTAGATAACCAACTAAATCTATACATTTTTACATAGATTTGGTTGGCTATCAGCTAAAATTCGGCAAAAATCACGAGATAGCCAACTAAATCCATGTTTTTTTAGGTAGATTTAGTTGGGCATCGCCAATGTCACAATCATATATTCAAACATATATTTTCAATACCAACCGAAGTATTTTCCATAGACAACCTTTTTGCCAATTCAAATCGATTTTCTATTTTTTGCATAGATATAAAGCAATAAAATCGGATATGTGCAAGGTAAGGACATAGACACCTGTACATATCGTATAAACAGACATACAAAAAAGCATTTTGGCTTTTCATTCTTCTTGCTGAAAATTTGGCGATTTAAAGTAAATGGAGATGATAGGTTAAGATTGCTCGCGCTTAGGCGTGGGCTTAACTTATTGGTTCCGAGGAGATCAAGTACAAAAGATGGACAAATCTGAACGGGCCGACATTCATCGAGGAGCGGAATGATGTTTTCATGATCAAATATCAAAACGGGGAGAAAGATGTATTCAGGGTGAAACCTACAATTCAACAAAACACCTCCGGAAATCCATCACCAGCAGTTATGCTTTCCTCACTCAGATACGACAAGGATTCCCCGTCTGGCTTGGTTTCAGGGGACAAGGAAATCCCTACAGACTATGCACAATCCATCATGGGGAGAGATTGGAACGAATTTAGCATGTATAAAGACAAGAGACAGAAAGGCAAGCACCTTCTAGTTTGTGGAATCATATGCAGGACGTTGAGCACAGGGACCACCATCGCAGGCATCGGTAGTAGAGAGATTCCTTTTTTTGTGGTTTCCGGTGGACTGCGTTTGACAAGCACCGCACTCATGGCAACAGGCATAGTAAACATGGCTAAAGGTCAATCAGGATGCAGACGACTTGCGGAGCGACACGCTTCACAACCCACAGGGTTCAATCCAAAATTTGACTTCGGAATTGGTGCAAACACTCTAACATTACGCATGAACTTCTAGAAATTCAAAATTCTTAATTCAAAATTCTTAATTCAATAAGATTCCCGCCACCATCCGTCCACAAGCAAATCCGTCACGTCTGGCGGAGAAATAGCGCAGATCTGAGAAGGTGCAGTCAGGATGCGTCCATATACAAGCGTCCCGCAAGCCCAATGCCAGCAATCTGGCACGCACCGCCCCACGGAGATTGATATGGGGCTTAGGATACCCTTCGCGCACCAGTATGCCAGACATTTCTTTTTCGGAAAAGAGCGAGCGGAAACGATCCACCACCTCCTCCCCCACCTCGAAACGAGGGACCGATATGGAGGGCCATATCTCAGCGGTCAGGTCTGAGGGAACCACGGAGGAGATTTCGCACATGCATTTCACCGTTTCACCCAAAACATCGGAGACGATGCCCTTCCAACCCGCATGGGCCGCCGCGATCACCTGGTGCCCCTCATCGTAGAAGAGCACCGGCACGCAATCCGCCACCGTCACACCCAGACAAACATTTCTGCACGTCGTGACCAAAGCGTCACATTTGAAGAACTCGTCACGTTCAGCCATCGGCACCTGCGGGGATCCGTGGTCTATCACCATCACCCGGTTGCCATGCACTTCGTTCGGCACGAACAGATTCTCAGGAGGGATGTCCAGACTCCCGCAAAGCAGGGCTCGGTTCCTTTCCACACGGGAGCGTTCGTCGCCCGAGAAGAGCCCCAGATTGAATGAAGAGAAGGACCCTTCGCTCACACCTCCCTCACGATCCGTGAAGAAGGTGGTCACATCGTCATTTTTCCTGCGGTCAGCTATCATCCAGTCCTCCTACGATCACCAGAATCTGATTGTCTTATCCACCGTTTTCCAAGGCATCATCGAGACGGAGCAGTTGCCGAACAAGGTATGCACCCTCACCTCGCCCACTTCCTCCACTTGCTTGTTCAAGTAGTTGCGGATGGTGGAACACATGGTGGCGTAGTTGGCAGGTTGTCCACCCAACTCGTCGGACAATTGGGATCTCTCAGGTCCATAGTAGCAGTCCGTCACCTTGCAGTTGCCGGTGGACCATCCACAGATGGCGCCCACATACTCCTTCTTGACAGGCTTAACCGGTCCGGTGGAGATGCAGTTGAGCAGTTCCGCCTTATTGCTACCGATCAGCTTGCCGCAGATACCACCCACAGCGCTGATTCCGCCTTCTACCTCCCCGTCGTTGAGACAGTTATAGACGAGTGAGCGGTTTTGGGCGCAGATGCCACCCAGACCCTCATCCGGGAATCCGCTTCTCACCTTGCCATGGTTCATACAGTTGATGATCAGTTGTTCGTTCACGCAAACGACACCACCTGCGGGAGCGTTGGATACGCCCACCACCTCGCCGGAGTTCTCGCATTCGGTAAGAACGCCCATCTTGTTATATGTGCAGATACCAGCGGAGGCCACTTCGCCTCGGATTGTCGCTTGGTTATAGCATTTCTTGATCAGGCCATAATTGTAGGCACAGATGCCAGCCACATCGCTTGAACCGGTCACCTCGCCCGAGAGTGCGGTGCATCCGAACAACTCGCCTTGCGAATAGGCGCAGACTGCGGCGATACCCTTCCCCGCATCTATGTCCAGATGGGAGAATATCACGTTCTCGATAACCCCAGAGGTACCCAAAAGTCCCACAAACGCGACGCCATCGTTGTTCTCGCCCGCCAGACGCAGACCGATGATCTTATGTCCATTGCCGTTGAACACACCGTTGTATGCGGAAGCGGCACGCTCAGTAGCGCTTTGGGATTCCACCATACGTGCGATCGGCGTCCAATCCCTGTACGAGATGTCGATGTCGTTCATCAACCTCGCGTTCAGGCTACGCTCTCCTTTGTTCACTCGCTCAGCGAAAGAGAACAACTCCTCCGCATTCGTGATCTTGCAATGATAGAACACCTCTTGAGGAACATCGCTATTTCTTTTACCCATGCCCTCCCCGAGAGCATTATCGTTGTCATCCTTACAGGAAAAGAAAGATGCAACAACACCCAACATCAATATAGGAAGTATAAATCTATTCGTTTTCATAAGCCAATCTCCTTTCACAATCTTTAGGAATTACACATACCTTACAAATTTGTCATCCTCTGCCGTTACTCATCAACACCCTTTTTCATACATACATCTTAAATACAACCATCTAATATACATCTTACATCTGCTTCTCATCTATCACGTTTATCAAACGCTTTATATAAATATAGCTTTATTTTTTGAAACTGCAAAATTTTTCAACGAAAAAATAGCGAAACAACGATGAAATTCACGCATATTCATTAAATTCGCATAAAACAAAGGTTGTCATGAGATGCGGAAGCCCCCACTCGACGGATTCCATCAGAGGCATGTTCATGATCACTCTAACCTCTTATATAAGCAAGGAACACATTAAAAACTCATAAGGATTAATGGGAAATCATAAAGATCACATGAAACGGATCATCAGGACGTTAATCATCTGTGCCGCCATAACCGGAATAGCCATCGTCTCTGTGCATGCCGTCGGAAAGAACGATTCCGTACAGACCGTGGCAGCGACTCGTCCATCCAAGTGGGCGGAACCCATAACCCTGGCTGGCGTACCGAACCTGCACAAAGTCTCGGACAGGCTCTACCGCAGCGCCCAGCCTACAAGCGAGGGAATGGCGAACCTCGCGGCGATGGGAATAAAGACGGTCGTCAACCTGCGCGACAGGCATTCCGACTTGGACGAGATAGGCGACCTGCCACTGCAAGCGAAGCGCATCGATATATTCACCGCCCACATGAAGGACGAGTATGTCAAAGAGTTCCTCTCGATCGTGGACGACCCGAACAACGCTCCCGTCTTGGTGCATTGCCAGCACGGAGCGGACCGGACAGGGACCATGTGCGCCATGTACCGCATCCTACGACAAGGATGGACACCGGACGAAGCGATAGAGGAAATGAAGAACGGAGGATATAACTACCACTCTATCTGGTCGAACATTCCCCGATTCATCCGCAAATCCGCCGCACGTCTTAATGACCAGAAGAAATAGAATCTTATAATATAATAAATAGGAACATTTTATACACCCAACGTTATGAATCGGACATCAGTCTTCAAATTGTTCTTCATCGGATTGCTGAGCCTTACGACGAACGTCATAGCACAGGCCCAAGCGAAGTCGGACTCCATAGCGAAATTCGAAGTCTCCATTCCGGACGCTCATAACATAGCGGTGATCAACCCGTCTAGAATCGGGTTCATGTCATTGCAGAAATCCAAGGCTTCGAACATGCGATACATACAGGTGGAAAATGGCAGGATAGACTCGATAGGGAAAAAACGTACAAGCACATACATGGGCAATGATGTTTTTGAGATACAAAGCCTATTCCTCGCCCCTGACGCAGGTGCGGACACCGTCAAAATAAGGATACAGGATGCGCAAAACAATGTCTACCAATCATATAGTTTCCCGAGGAATCCCAGCATCCTCACATTCACAGGAGTCGATAAGAAGGGGAATCCACAGTCCGTATCCATCATACATGAATGGAGGAAAATCGACAAGCGTGAATTATCACCCAGGCATTTAAATATCGTCTACTATATCAGAGACTTCACAAAAAGAGTCGTTCGATCAGGAGCGCCCCTCGACTTGAATCGGCCAATCCGTGTCACTGCGACTTTCAACGGGGAAAAGGTCGACACCGAGTGTTTCGAATTAAGGCCTTTTTATTACAATCCTAACTGGCTTTGCTTCAGATCCTTTTGTTTGGAAAAAGGATCACTATCGCAATTCAATATATCAATGGAGCGAATGGAGAAATCATATTTAGTCTTTGTTGACCGCATAGACAGCAAAGAGGGGAAAAGGGTATTCGAGTATCCATTTTTTGAAATCGAATACGAGGACCTTTTCCCACCCACACAAGCTAAATAAACGAAGGAGACAGGATGATTGAACGATCAATCATCCTCCTCTTCATCCTCCTCATCCGAGTCGGAATCCTCATCGTCAGAGCCATAACGCACGGCACGCACAAGGAACATCTCCTCGTTCTTCTTCAAGAACTCTTGCCAAAGCTGTTCCAACTTCTTTGCGGATTCCTCATCAAGGAGCCTGCCCGAATGTCCACCCGTCCAATCGAAGTCCGGGATGGCAGCCTGCAATTCGGCAGTCGTAAGAATCGGGCAATAGTCGGGATGGATAACCACATCGCGCTCCAGATCCATGTAGTGCACATCACGTCCCTTTCCCGACCAATCCTCACCGTAGTAAGGTTTGGAGCAGAAAGTGCCACTCATGCAGATGCCCGTATTCCCTTCGCCGCAACGCACCATAAAGAAGCGGTCGTCCTCTTGCGCCTGCCGATAATCCCAGACAGACCAATTCAACTCTTCCCACCGAGAGTCCAAAAGACCCTGATAGTCAGACATCTTAAAACTCGAAATCTCCGGATTCCATAAAAGGATGAACGTCTTCCTTTTCTCTGCGAAATTAATCTTCACTTTAATCTCCATACCATTTTGCAATTAAATTCACAGCAAAAGTAGGAGACCGTTGTACCATAACGTGGTACATGTAGGACGTTTTTCGAATACAGAAGGGAGAAATGTTAATTCTAGTCGTCACTACCCGTTGAAGTGGGCTAATCGAGCCACGAACGCTACAGCTCCACCTTCGAGACTTTCCCTCCCATCTTCACAACATAGACCCCATGAGCAGGCATGGAGAGGCACATTGGAGAGTCCACATCGCCATGTCCCTTGTATATTTGTTTGCCATTCAGGCCATAGACCTCCACGTCTCCCGCATAGCGCACATAGAGGTTAAGACCATCCGTCCATACACGGGTGTTCGCATTGGCAATGTCTTCTACTGCATCATCATCCCAGACATGTTTAACATTCCAACCAATTGGAATTTCACTCGCACCATATTCAATAGGAAGTTCTTCCAAACAGTAGAATGTACCTGTGGAAGCTACGTTTGCAACCCATGCTAAGGTAGAAAATGTTTCCCACTCAACAAACCTCACTTTGATTTTTGACAAATTCGTACATCCGCTGAACATATAATAATAACAATGGTCAACTAACTCTGTGGCAATCAATTCCGGAGCTTGTGTCAAACTGGTGCAGTCTAAAAACATATTCTCATAACAACCATATGCTAATGTTGTGGCTGGCAACTCTGGCGCTTTTGTCAGACTTGTGCATCCCCAGAACATATAATAATAACAATGGTCATCCATTGTTGTGGCTGGTAACTTTGGTGCTTGAGTCAGACTTGTGCAGTTACAGAACATGGATTTATAACAACAGACATCCATCGTCGTAGCAGGCAACTCTGGCGCTTGAGTCAGACTAGTGCAGTTACAGAACATGCAAAAATAACAATATTCTTTCATCGTCGTAGCTGGCAACTTTGGTGCTTGAGTCAGACTGGTGCAGTCTAAAAACATTTTCTCATAACAAGCATATTCTAATGTCGTGGCTGGCAACTCTGGTGCTTCTGTCAGACCTGTGCATCTTTCGAACATACTAGCATAGCACTCTAATGTCATCGCTGTTGCTGGCAATTCAGGTGCTTGAGTGAGGCTGGCACATTCATAGAATAAACCATAAAAACAATATGTACTGGGGATTGTAGTAGTTTCGCCCTTACCATCGATAAGACTCATTACACTACCACTGGCCGCTATTTTCCCTGTCATCATGAAATACGAATAATCAGGATATGAACTGAATCCAGTAGGATTGTTTCCTCTGATTAAGGCCTTGTCGCCTTTCTTCTCCAATGTGATCTCATCTCTTGCCAAATCAGTCCAAGACTCTCCATCATCCAAGGAATATTGTATGTCGGGATTAGCTTCTCCACGCCTTATAATTCCGAACTGAGAACCATCCTCTTCAGCCGTAAAAGTCAAATAATTAGTTGCAAATGCAGTACACAATATACATTGGAAAAATAGAATTGCGAGTAGTTTTCTTACCATAACACGTTGTAATAAATTAGGTCTTCTCTTTATTTTTCGGCAATCGGCAGGCCCCACACCATCGCCGAAACCCATTCGTCCGAATGAGGGTGCAAAATTAGCGAAATTGTCTATTTTATCAAATACAATCTATTTCTAAAATTATATTTAACGATTATGTTTTGACCACATGATTGTCAGACGGTGATATTTGTGGTAGGGGCGATGGCGGGTGTGGTAGGGACGATGGCGGGTGTGGTTGGGACGATGGCGGGTGTGGTAGGGGCGAAAAATTTTTCGCCCCTACGTTGTCATACGCATCCACATTGTTATGGATATCCACGATGTCACGCACATCCCTATCCAATACATCCATGGATTTTTTTATTTCAATAATACCATGGATATGATTAGGCATAATGACATATTCATGTAACACAACATCAGGGAAATGGGTGGGTATCTCCATCCAACATTTATCGGCGACAATTCCTTCTTCTGATAGCATTGTCTCCCCGTTTTCTATGCTACAAAATATATGTTCCCTATTTTTTGTGCAAATCGTCACGAAATAATTTGCTATGAAGATTGTTGCGATAAAACATCATTCGTTTCCATAAAAACAGTCATTTCCCCATTTTAGTGGGTTTTGTACAATGTATTCTGCGACTCTCACATATTCCATGTAATCACGTATGATATGTTCATAATAATTGCGCTGCCACGGGGAATAACCGATTCCCTTCGTTACACCGATTTTGAATCCACGAACAATTGATCCAATGGTACGTGATGTCCCCGTTGGTCGTATGGATTCATTCATCAATGATGATGGGTGCGGTCGTTGGGGCGAAAAATTTTTCGCCCCAACGATGTCACGCACATCCCAATCCAATACATCCATGGATTTTTTTATTTCAATAATACCATGGATATGATTAGGCATAATGACATATTCATGTAACACAACATCAGGGAAATGGGTGGGTATCCCCATCCAACATTTATCGGCGACAATTCCTTCTTCTGACAGCATTGTCTCCCCGTTTTCTATGCTACAAAATATATGTTCCCTATTTTTTGTGCAAATCGTCACGAAATAGATTCCAGATTGTGAATAATCATAATTCTTCAATCGTATCGACCGCCGATGGTGTCGTGCAAACATAATCAGATTATTAATTTATTTTCAAAGATATAAGTTTTTGTGATGTCTGCAAAATATGGAGGCAGAATATGCATGCAGATGTTTCTAGAAACATAGTATAAATTTTATCGATTATATTCGACAAAAACACACACTTTCCATCGATTATACTCGACAAAAACACAAAAAAGGCATTCGTGCCATAGCATTTCACGCACAAGAAACGTCCTTCCCGCTTAAAGGGGAAGACCTGCAAGCTATATATGGAACAAGGAACTAACAAAACAGGGCGGAGGCACCTTACGCCCCTACCGTTTCCGTTTCGGGAACCAACCCTTCTCTACCCTCTTCCGCTGGTCGAAAACCTCCTTGATGCTCCAGAAGCAGGAGAAGGCGACCACCCCCAAGAGCGATGAGACCGTCTGGTTCTCCGCAAGCACGGACAAGACCACACAAACAAGTCCGGCAAGGAGAAACACCCACCAGCACTTCACCCCGAAGTAGTACTCCCCTTTGATCACCAAAGGGTGGAAAAGTCCGATAATCAGGAAAGTAAGAAGGCCCACCAATAGGCCCATGCAATTATTTTCAGCAAGGAAATCCAACATACGTCACCTATTTTTCGTCATCCCACTCGATTTCAATATCGTCGCCCAGCTCCTCGTCCTCATCCTCCTCATAGTCATCCACCTCCATCGGACGGTGCGTCATGGTCATGTGGCGATCCACATCCTTGCTCAGCTCCTCCCAAAGCAGATCCTTCAGTTCCATCAGGCCCATGCCCGTGATGGAGGAGAAGAAGACGCACGGCACATCCGTAGGCAACAACTTGCGCATATCGTTCATCATATCCTCATCGATCATATCGCACTTGGAGATGCCCAGCACACGCTGTTTCTTCAGCAATTCAGGGTTATACTGCTCCAATTCGTTCAGCAAGATCTCGTACTCCTTTATGATGTCCTCCGTATCGCAAGGGATCAGGAAAAGGAGGATAGCGTTCCGCTCGATGTGGCGGAGGAAACGCAACCCGATGCCACGGCCCTCCGAAGCTCCTTCGATGATACCAGGGATATCCGCCATGGCGAAAGACTTCTGATCGCGGTAGGCCACGATGCCCAGGTTAGGCTCCAGCGTCGTGAAAGGATAATTAGCGATCTTAGGCTTAGCGGCCGTCACGGCGGAAAGCAGTGTGGACTTACCGGCGTTCGGGAAACCCACGAGACCGACATCCGCCAGCACCTTCAGCTCAAGGATCACATTCTTCTCGATAGCAGGTTCGCCCGGTTGCGCGAAACGAGGCGTCTGGTTCGTGGCCGATTTGAAGTGCCAGTTGCCCAAGCCGCCACGACCGCCCCTCAGCAGGATCACCTCCTGTCCGTCCGCGGTGACATCGCAGAGGAACTCACCGCTGTCAGCGTCGTAGACCACCGTACCGCAAGGCACCTCGATGATCCTATCCTTGCCATCCGCACCGAAGCTACGGCTCTGGCTACCATTCTCGCCATTGCCCGCCATGATGTGCTTTTCGAACTTCAGGTGGATCAACGTCCAATAATCCTTGTTACCACGCAGGATGATATGGCCGCCACGACCGCCGTCACCACCGTCAGGTCCACCCTTAGGGATATACTTCTCACGGCGCAGATGAGCGGAGCCTGCCCCACCCTTGCCCGACCGGCAATAAATCTTCACGTAATCGACAAAGTTCGTTTCAGCCATATATCTGGTAATTAAATATTTACAACCAATTCTTTTTCTTAAACCACACGACAACCCCGATGCTGACCACCACCATGCTGATCACGGCGATCAGGTAACCGTAGCGCCAATGCAGCTCAGGCATGAACTCGAAGTTCATACCATAGATGCTCGCGATCAGTGTCGGCGGCGTGAATATCACGGACACCAAGGTGAATATCTTGATGATCTTATTCTGTTCGATGTTAACCAAACCGAGGAAGGTATCCTGGAGGTAATCCAGACGGTCGAAGCCGAATTTGATGTGCTCCACCAGAGAGTTGATATCCTTGATCACCATGTTCAGTCGAGGCTTCAGATCCTCCGGCACCAAGTCACTACGCAGGATGCTGGAGACGACGCGGTGCTTGTCCACGACGTTCTCACGCAAGTGCATGACACGCTCCTGCATGTTCTTGATTTCCAAGAGGACATCCTCGTCGACGTCCTCGGCCACCGTCAAGGTCTGGCTTAACTGGGTGATCGCCGAAGTGGCGTCCTCGATCATGTCGGCGTCATACTCGACACGGGTCTCCAACAAGGCGACGAAGATATGGAAGCCCGTCGGGTAGCTCTTCGGGTTAGCGAAAAGCTTCTTCACCGTATCGTTGAAGGATTTCAGATAATCGTTCTCACGGACAGAGATCAAGAGGCCATTCTTCAGAATGAAGGATACCGTCTCCTTCTCATACGTGTCCAACAAGAAGCTAGCGTTGGCCACCAAGGTATCGTCCGTCTCGATGAAACGGGAGGACATCTCGATTTCCTCCATCTCCTCCTCTTCCTGGATATAGATCTTCAGGAACTGCTCCAACTGAGACTCCGTATCCGGGGCGACATGGTTCAAATCGATCCACACAAAATTATTAAGAGGGACCTCCTTCAAGATTGCGATGTCCCTAGCGATCTTCAACCGTCCGTTATCGAAATAGAACAGTCTGACTTGCTGTATACCTTTACTCTCCTCCATCTCCCTTTTGTTTTTTTAGGTCCACCGGATCCTCCGGCAATGATTTTTCGACAAGGTTCGTCAGGTCGACGAACTCCCGCACGGACAACTGCTCCGGTCGTTTCGTGAAGACGGCATCGGAGAACACCGGGTTATCCTTACCCAAGAGCGGTTGAAGAGAATTACGCAACATCTTCCTGCGTTGGTTGAAGGCGGTCTTGACGACACGGACGAACAGAGGCTCGTCGCATCCCAAGTTACGCACACCGTTTCTCCTCATGCGGATAACCGCGGACTTGACCTTCGGGGGAGGGTCGAACACGTGTTCATGCACGGTGAAGAGATACTCGATGTCATAAAACGCCTGAAGCAACACACTCAGGATTCCATAGGCCTTGCAGCCCTGTTTGGAGGCCATACGTTCAGCCACCTCCTTCTGTATCATGCCCGAGCAGACAGGGATACGGTCGCGGTACTCCAAGACCTTGAAGAAGATTTGGCTGGATATATTATATGGATAATTGCCAATCACATAGAAATCGCCTGTCGGATAGACCTTGTTCAGATCGAGTTTCAGGAAATCCTCCGCTAGGATCCTGCCGTTCAGCGCAGGGAAATTAACGTTCAGGTAGTCTACAGATTCCTTGTCCAGTTCCACCACTTTCAGATCAATCTGCTCATTCTGAAGCAAATATTGGGTGAGGACTCCCATACCAGGTCCCACTTCCAAGACCTGTGTAGGTGAACTCACACCTAAACTATCAGCAATTGCCCGAGCAATGTTTTGATCCTTCAAAAAGTGTTGCCCGAGAGACTTCTTGGGCGTAACTGTCATAATCCATCTTATTTTTCGTTAAAATTCGGTAGCGCGAAAATACAATTTTTCATTAGGAATCACAATAGAAAAATAAATATTAGTAATTTTGCGTAAACGATTGCAGCGATGAAGAAGGATAACATAAAAACAGCACTTAAAGTTATATTCTCCCTAGGTTTGGGAATTCTTATTTTTTGGTACGTCTATAAGGATTGGGACATCGACACATTGATGGACAACCTCCGCGGCGTCAGAATCATCTGGATCATCATACCTCTCTTCATCGCCCTTTTGAGCCACTTCCTGCGTGCGGTAAGATGGAAAATGCTGATCGACCCGCTCGGGAAGAAGGTGAATCTCTGGAACGTATACGGAGCCGTCATGGCCGGATATTGCATCAACTACGCCGTACCGAGAGCCGGTGAGATCGCCCGGTGTGGCTTAGTGAAGAAATACGAGGGGGTTCCCTTCACCGAACTGCTCGGCACGCTCATCGTGGACAGAAGCGTGGACATCATCGTGGAGGGTCTCGTCATCCTCCTCACCATCGCCCTACAATACTCCGAAATCATGTATTTGGCGAAAGAATACCACCTTATCGAGGGGGTTATCGGACTCCTATCCAACCCAATCACGTGGATAATCATCGTTTCACTCATCGCCTTACCTCTCCTATTCAGGAAGGCGATCAAGAACACGAAGATATACGCGAAAATCAAGGAGATGCTCACGAATGTGGTCAACGGACTGAAATCCGTACAGAAGCTGGAGCACAAGGGACTCTTCATCCTCTACTCCATCCTCATCTTCGTCTGCTACTACTTCATGTTCTACCTCTGCTTCTTCGCTTTCGACTTCACGGAGGACCTGAGCATGCTCTGCGGACTGACCGCATTCGTCATGGGTAGCCTCGGCATCATCGCCCCTGTACAGGGAGGTTTGGGCGCATGGCACGTCTTGGTAATCGGGACCCTCAGCACCTACGGCGTATACGAAGCCCAAGCAGGTTCCTTCGCTCTCATGGTTCACGGGTCTCAAACCCTCATGCTGATCTCAGTGGGCATACTCGCCATGGCCCTCATGTTCTACTTCAACAAGAAAAAAACGAACGCATGACCAACAAGGAAATAGAGACACTCTACAGAGAATTATGCGCCCACGTGACGGAGAAGAGGATCAAGCCCGCGCTTGACATCCTGCATACCCTGTTGGAAATCAGGCAGTCGGGCGATATGACGGACGAGTGCCGCCGTCTGGAGACAACCTACCAGTACATGCTTCAATACGCCCTATCGGGTACAAAGGATAAGGAACAAAAGAAGATATACGACCAACTGCGGACGGACATCCTGGAGTTGGCGGACCGCCTGCGGGAGGGCATATTCACCCAAAACGCGAGCAACCACCTCTATGGCAAGAAAAAAGAGTTGGGAAGGCCTAGCCTACCCGACGCTGACGAGGTGAGGAAGCGTCTCTCCGCCGAGAACATGAAACTCCTGTCCCAATCATTGGCGCAGAACAGGGAAGCCCTCCGCCAAAGGGAAGCATACGCCAACCGCCTGTTCGACCTCATCTGGCTGAACGACAAGATGACGGAAGGGGAAGCCCTCGAGGTCAGCGACCTCTGCACCGACGAGGAGATCTATTGGGGTGAGCAATGCCTCCTCATCTCCGCCGTGACCATCAGCCTACTCCGCATCTTCGACGAGCGGAAGTTCCTGATCCTCATAGACGCCTACGAACTGAACCCGTCCGAGCAGGTCAGGCAGAGAGCCATCATCGGCTTCGTGATCTGCGCTTACCTATACAACAGCAGGCTCCCTCTCTACACCAACCTCCACGAACGCACACTCATTTGGGCGAAAGGACAAGGCGTGAGCGAAAACATACAGGAAATCTTCCTGCAAATCATCCGTAGCAAAGAGACGGAGAAAATCACCAAGAAGATAAAAGAGGTCATCCTCCCCGAGATGGAGAAAATCACCCCGCTCATCAAGCAAAAACTGAAGCTGGACGAGTTGATGAACTCCGGGAAGCCCTCGGCGGACGCCAACCCCGAATGGCAAGAGATGATGGACAAGAAGGGCATCACCGACAAGATACAGGAACTCTCCGAAATGCAAATGGAGGGCTCAGACGTGTTCCTGGGCACCTTCAAGGAGATGAAATCATTCAGTTTCTTCGACGAAACCGCCAATTGGCTCAGACCCTTCGACACCAACTCAAACATACCGGACTTCTTCGTCGGTGGCATGGCGGAATCGCTCTTCCACAGCGCACTGAGCAGCCCGATCTTCTGCGACTCGGACAAATATTCCATGGTGATCGGACTCAACCACTTGCCCGACGACCAAAAGAAGGCGATGAGCCAGTCCTTCAAAGAGGAGGCGGAGCAACTGAAAGACCTCAAGGAAAGCCAAGCATTGCCTAACGGGGACACCACCCCTGGGACCATCGGGAAGCAATACCTGCACAATCTTTACCGTTTCCTGAAATTAGGACGGCACAAGGAGGATTTCATCGATATTTTCAAACTCAAGCTACTTCTGCACAAGTCTTTTTACCTTCAGGAATTGTCCGGCAAGGAGAACATACTGCGCACCATGGGCGAGCTCTATTTCAAAAAAGAATTCTACGAGGAGGCGAAAAACATCTTCGCCCTGCTACTCGACAGCCAACCCAACAACGCCGAACTGCTGCAAAAATGCGGGTATTGTCTCCAGAAAGAGGGAAATTACGAGGAAGCGTTGCCCTACTACGAGAAAGCCGACACCATCAAGACAGGCAACGTATGGACCATCAAGAGAATCGCCGCCTGCCACCGCAACATGCGCCACACGGAGCAAGCGTTGCGCTACTTCAGAGAAGCGGAGCGTCTCGACCCGGATGATCTGAACACCCAACTGAACATCGGGCACTGCCTGCTCGAAACGGAAAAATACGAGGAGGCGCTCAACGCCTTCTTCAAGGTGGAATACCTCTCCAACGACAACGAGAAGGTATGGAGACCCATCGCATGGTGCGCTTTCGCCATCGGGAAACTGGAACAGGCGGAAAAATATGCGACGAAGACAGCGGAAGAGAAACGTGACCAACACGATTGGATAAACCTCGGACACATAGAGTTCTGCTTAGGGAAAATCGACGAGGCGGTCCGCTGCTATTCGAAAAGCATCCAAAAACTAGGAGGCGACAGCAAACGGTTCGCCGAGATACTAGAGGAGGACAAAGAGTTGCTGATGAAGAACCATGCGGATGAAAACCTGTTGCCTTTGGTCATCGACCAAGCCTACTTCAAATCATAAAAAAGTCTCCCCTAAAATTTAAAGGGGGAAACGTCTTCATTCACATAACAGGCAAAACACACGACAAGGGCATTGTCACGTCCTTACAATTCTTAATTCTTAACTCTTAATTCATAATTAATTTTTCGCCCTGTATATCAGCGTCGAACAATTCTCCGGCACGAAGACCTCCCTCGCATAGCGGCGCACATCTTCGGGAGTGACCTTCCTGTAATTCGCCACATCCTCATACAGTAGGTTCGCATCGCCCAACAGCTCATAATAGGCGAGGTTATTCGCACGCTTCAACAAAGTCATATTGTCCATCAAGTAGGAAGACTCGTATTTGTTCTTCAGTTTCTCCAATTCCTGTTCAGAAACCAGTTCGTCGCGCAACAGACGCAGCTCCTCGTCGAAAGCCTGCTCCGCCTGCTCGAACGTGGTGTTTTCGGCCAACAGGCCCGCCATATAGAAAAGTCCCGTCTCGATATCACCTGAAATATATGCGTTCAACTCGGTGAAGAGAGGATTTTCCTTCACATATTTACGGTAAAGACGGGAGGAGTTACCATTGGACAACACGTCGGAAATCACGTCGGTCGTGTAGTAGTCCGCTTCCCTCCGTCCACAGACATGGAAGACTTTATAGAGCATGCTCGCCGGCACGTTCCGCTCCACCTCCAAGCGTCTAGGCTCGGTCTGCTTCGGCTCCGGCGGAATCGAGCGTACCAGCACGTCCCTGCGGGGGATATCACCGTACCACTTCTCCACCAAGCGTTTCGTCTCCTCGAAAGAGATATTGCCGACGACGGATAGTATAGCGTTATTCGGGGCATAATGAGAGAAGAAGAACGAGCGGACCTCGTCCAACGTAGCATTCTCGATGTGCGACAACTCCTTACCGATCGTCGGCCAAGCGTACGGATGTTGCTTGAAGGCCATGCCCCGCACCAAGTGAGACAGATCCCCGTAAGGTTGGTTGAGGTTACGTTGCTTGAACTCCTCGCAGACCACATTCCGCTGGACATCTAAGCTCTTTTGGCTGAAATCGAGGCTCAGCATGCGGTCAGACTCCAACCAGAAACCCAGCTCCGCATTGCAGTCGGGCAACATCAGATAATAGTTCGTGTAGTCGTTGCAGGTCCAGGCATTGTTCTCGCCACAAGCCCGCTGCACGGGGTCGTCGTACGAAGGGATATGCACGGAACCGCCGAACATCAGATGCTCGAAGAGATGGGCGAAACCCGTATGGTCAGGATGTTCATCCTTAGACCCGACATCATACAACGTATTGATAACCACCATCGGCGAAGTAGTGTCCATCTGGTGCACCACCCTCAGCCCATTATCCAGCACGAATTTATTAATCGACATGATACCCTTCTATTTCTTATAGACATACAATTGTCCCATCTCATACTTGCGGACCACAACCTCCTCGTTTTTCTCGATGAAACCATTCTCCGCCACCGCATCGAAGATCTCTCCGTCCACGGTTACCTTACCCGCAGGACGCAGATCCGTATGGCACACACCGATCTTTCCCGCCAATGCGTTCAGTGAGACATCATTGCTCACGTAGCCATCCTCCTTGTCCTGCGACTTCGTCAACGCGAGGTTCTTGAATATGCCATCCGTACCGATTTTCGACGTGAGGTAAGCGACCAAGGCGAACGAGCCAAGCATGGAGAGAAGCACCGTGGCCAGAGCCATCGTACAAGCACCGGCAGTCACCCCGCCGAAATCGAACACATCATTCGGCAAGAGACTCAGCGTGAGGCCACCGATGATAAACACGAGACCCAGGATACCGGCCACACCAAACCCAGGGATCACAAATATTTCCGCCAGCAACAGAACAATGCCCACCAGGAAGAGGATAGCCTCCCAAACGTCCAACAGACCATCCATGTAGAGAGGAGCGAAGTAAAGCAAGGCAGCCACGATAGAGGCCAAGAGGGCGAAACCGATACCAGGGGTCTGCATCTCAAAATAGATACCACCGATGATAATCATGATCAAAATACCCTGAAAGACAGGGTTCATCAGGAATCCAAGCAGTTTGTCGAAGGCACTCGCCTTGTAGGAAGTCAGTTCATAGTCATCCACATGGAAAGCTCCATCGATGATATGCTGAATCGAGTTATAAATACCTTCGCAATAGCCATTCTGTCGAGCCTCATTGGCTGTGAAGGTCAGGATACGGGTGGAATCCACGATGCCTGGCACCACCACCCTCTCGTCCACCATAGCCTCAGCGATGCGAGGGTCACGGAACCAGACCTCCACCGTGTCACCATTCACCACTTTCTTTACCTTTCCGTGGCTCTCCGCCGTGGAACGTATCGTGGAACGCATATACGACTGGTACTTATCCGGCATTTTCTCTCCGGACTCATTCACCACCGTCGCCGCACCAATATTGCCACCGGACCTCATATAGATACTATCACAGGCGATGGAGATCAATGCGCCTGCGGAAGCCGCGTTATTATCGATGAAAACGTAGACAGGGATCTCACAATTCAGGATCAATGTGCGCATGGAATCCGCATATTCCACCAGACCGCCATAGGTGTTCAGGTGGAGGAAGATACCATCCACGTGAAGCGAGCGAGCTTCCGCCACACCATTCTTCAGATAGATCCAACTTGTACTGCCTATCTCGTCAAAAATCTTGATTTCATGGTACTTTTTCACCCCGAAAGCATTAAAGCAGGAGGCAAAAAGACCAGCCAACACTAAAAATAATAATAGAACACCCTTCTTCATATATCTATAACGAATCAATATCGAATAAAAATCACTCGCTATCCGCCCCCTTCAGCCTCAACACGCAGGCCGAGCGGGCAGGCAAATAGAGCAACAGCCACTCCTTGCCATCCGGACGAGGAGCCTCCCCTTGAATCGTGAGATGATTCTTGCTGTCATCGACGAACCCGAAACCGCCGAACTCCTTATCGTCCGTATTCAGTACCATCTCATACTCTCCCGCCTCAGTAAGGATACCATAGTCCGAGAAAGACTTGTACGGGTGGAAATTGAAGACGAAGACCAGATCCTTGCGTCGGAAAGCCAGCACCTGGTCGTCGGACTTATCCCACAACTCGATCAGTTTAGACTCTTCGAACTTGCGGGAGTCACGTACCAACTTGATCATCTTCTTATCGAAATCGCCCAAGTACTTGTATTTGAGGTCTGTATCATCCACCAGATGCCACTGCCTACGCGCATACTTGTACGACCAACCATTCCCCTCGCGAGGGAAATCGATCCATTCCGGATGACCGAACTCATTACCCATGAAGTTCAGATACCCTCCATTGATGGTCGCCAAAGTAATCAACCGTATCATCTTATGCAAAGCGATGGCGCGGTCCACCATGTACGACGAATCGAACAGGCGGGACATATGCCAATACATGTCAGCGTCCGCCAGTCTGAAAATCAATGTCTTATCACCCACCAGCGCCTGGTCGTGGCTTTCTGCGTAACTGATCACCTTCTCGTCACCGCGACGGTTCGTCAAGGTCCAGAGGATATGACCCGGCTTCCAATCCTCGTCCCTGCACTCCTTGATGATCTTGATCCAGAAATCAGGGATACCCATGGCAAGGCGGTAATTAAAGCCCATTCCACCGTCACTGATCTTGGCGGCCAGACCTGGCATACCGCTCACATCCTCCGCTATGGTGATGGCACGAGGGTTCACCTCATGGATCAGATGGTTCGCCAACGTGAGGTAGCAGATGGCGTCACCATCCTGATTCGGGCTATAATAATCCGAATAATCAGAGAAGGAAGTACCCATTCCATGATCCAAATACATCATGGAGGTCACCCCATCGAAGCGGAAACCATCGAAATGGAACTCCTCCAACCAGTACTTGCAGTTCGACAGCAAGAAATGGATCACCTCGTTCTTCGCGTAATTGAAGCAATAGGAGTCCCATTGACGATGCTCGCCGCGCGCACCCTCATGGAAATATTGGTAACGGGTACCATCCAAGCATCCCAATCCCTCGTTCTCGTTTCTCACCGCATGGGAATGAACCAGGTCCATGATGACGGAGAGCCCCATCTCATGGGCGGTATCGATCAATTCCTTCAACTCGTCGGGCGTACCGAAGCGGGAAGAAGGTGCGAAAAAGCTGGAGACATGGTATCCGAACGACCCGTAGTAAGGATGTTCCTGTATGGCCATGATCTGCACACAGTTGTAACCGTCCGCCACGATGCGGGGCAGAACATTATCCTTGAATTCACGGTAGGTGGAGACCCTCTCCGCCTCGCCCGCCATACCCACATGCGACTCGTAGATCAGCAAAGGGGAAACCGACGGTTTGAACCGTTTGATCTTAAATTTATAGGGTTTCTCAGGCGACCATACCTGAGCGCTGAATACCTTCGTCTCATCATCCTGGACCACACGATTGGCCCATGCGGGAATACGTTCGCCGCAGCCACCATCCCAGTAGACCTTCATCTTATAGAGGTCGCCATGCTTCATCGCAATTTCCGGCAACTCCAACTGCCACACCCCATTCTTCAAGGGTTGCAGGCGATAAGACTCCGTCTCTTTCCATCCATTGAAATCTCCGATAAGATAGATGGCCGTCGCATTAGGCGCCCACTCCCTGAAAGACCATTTCTTCGCCTCATGATGCAAACCGAAGTAGAGGTAACCGGAAGCGAAATCAGACAGGGATTGGGACGGCCCACACAACTCCGAGAGCCGTTTCATATAGTATTTATACCTACCGACGATCGCATCCTGATAGGGTTTCAACCATAAATCGTTCTTTATCAGCCTTAACATTTCCATAACAGAAGCTTACATTGTTATCAATGTAAAAGTAACAAATTTATCGGAATAGACGGCACAATCAAGCACCATTTTCACACAAAAATATCAAGGAATCTCACAACCTGGCAACACGTCACGGATCCGTTTGGCCAAAAAAACACGATGGAATCGGCGAAAAACTCAGAATCGGAAATGGACGCCAAAGCGCACACCCCTCTTATCCACTTCCTCATGCTCCCGATAGGTCAATCTCCACACATAGTCGATGCGGAACACTTTGAAGATATTCTCCACACCAGCGCTGACCTCCATATAAGGACGGTTATCCATCCTGTACGTGCCCACAGGGAAGGCGAACAAGCCAGCAGGATTGTCTGTGGATTCCGGATCGTTCCGCTTATCCAAGCCACCCCACAGGCCTCTGAACGAGAAGACCTCGCGCAACTGTAGTTTGCGGATCACAGGGATTCGATTCAGCACCAAACCATTCATGTAGTATGTCAGGTGCCACGACACAGACTGGTCATTGATGAATTCGACAGGATCCATCAGATTGAACGCCTCATTATCAATGAAGTACGAAGAAGAGGCCATCGGAATATCCAACAAAGTGTACGGCACCTTGTTCCAGACCTTCACCCCCCTCAGGAGCAGGTCCACATATCCGAAATACGAGAACCACATACGTTTCTCGAATCCCAGCTCCGTCTTGTTCCACGTATAATCGGAACCGATGAAACCATCCAAGGCGACAGAATGGGAGAGCGTCAATACGGGCACCTCCTTGCTCAACGTGAAACGATGCAGTCTGGACTGGTAGAACTTCTCCTTCGGAGCGTAACGGAAAGAGAGCCTCAACGTACCCATGGAATAGTTGTCCCAGTCGGACAAAACACCCATTTCATCGTACTTTTGGAAATCAGTCAAACAGGTGGAATAGGAAGTCTTGTAGTCGAAATGCGCCCGCATGGAGAAGCCGGAATGGAACTCCCGAAGGTATGAGAGGCCCGCCTCCCTCGCATAAATGGCATCTCGGTCGTCCGAACGGCTGAACAAGGAACTGATCGCATTGCCCCCCACCGTGCTATAGCTCTCATCTCCCACCTTGTCCACATCATACTTGCAGTAGACAGACAAGGAGTGGACAGGGAATTCCACATGGTATTTCTTCTTTTCGTTGAACGAATATTCGATGGAACCCATCCCTTTCGGACGTTTATCCTTGAAGCCGTAAGCCATATAGGTGGAAAGGAAGAAATGCTTATCGAACGCAGTGGTCGTCTCGCCACCGAAGCGCAGACGTAGGCCCTCCAAATCATTCGCTGAAATCATGGAAAATACGGGACCAATGTCGAATTGGCTTCCCTCCTTCTTCGTCGGGATGAAATTGTTGGTGCAGATTTTCACGAAGCCCTCCGTGAAGCGATAGATCGGCACATGGCGCAGCTCACTCATCAGGAGGCTCGTGCGGGCCTCCTGTTCGGAAAGCGGCTCACAACGGAGCGACTCCCACTCCGAGGAAGAGACCTTGCGCAAGGACGACTCGTCCAACACGGGGTTGGGGAAATCAAAGACAGGCAAGTCCGTCTTCGTGAATGAAAAATTCCGATAGGCGTTCAGTCGCTCACCATAGACGCGGGGAGCCGCAGGCACGAAAAACGCCGCACTGACAAAATCCTTCGTAAGCATGCGGGTCCCATCCGGAGCATAATCGAAGTCTTGGTCGAAGCTCATGCTCTCGACGAAGTTCATATTGATATTCTTCGGCAGGGCAAAATGAGCCCTTTTCACCGCACAAGAGGAGTCCAACGAGATATACAGATTACCCGTGAAACCATATGCCTCGGTGGTGTGGGGTATGAAAGCGATATTCACGCAACGCATCCCGTCGATTTCCAACGTGTCCAAGGCGAAAAACTTATAAAAAGCGGGAGCGACGTTAGACAACGGACTCACGAAATGGTTAGAAAGCAAGACAATGTCGTTTTCAAAGATGTCCACCTCCTTGAGATAGACCTCGAACATATTTTGCACACTCTCCTGTGGCAACAATTCATCGATTCCATCGAACTTTTTCGCATGGATGACAGTGCGTTGGCGTTCAGGGGAAGACTGGCGATAAACCGTCGACGCGACCTCGCGGAGACCGAGAGGAAGGATGGAACGCCCCTTCTGCGTGGTATCGATATGGTCATACAAAAAGCCGAAACGTTTGTTCAGCAGACCGAACTTACCCGCTTCGAAGCCATTCCACGCATACGTAATCTTCTGATACTTATCACATTGGTAATATTCATGATTCGTAATCGCCGATCTGTCTTTGGTGTCAATCACCTTACGGACCAGATCCAGTGCCGGGTTGTTCTTCTTCGAGTAACGTTGTTTCCTTCGTTTCGTCACGACCACTTCATCAAGGGGAAGCTCTTCCCAGTCAAGGTCCATCTTCAGTGTCTTCCGTTTCCCGTCCGCTTTGATATAAACTTTCTTCTCCTTATAGCCCATCATGGAGAAGACCAAATAGCCTGATTTCTCGGTGGATAGGGAAAAAGTTCCATTCTTGTCGGAGGAAGTTCCCCTATCCGTGTTCTCGAAATAGATAGCGACATATTGGAGCGTCTCCTTGCTAAGCGAATCGCGCACGACTCCCCCGATCTCCGTCTTCTCCGCAAACGCCTCAACCAACCCAAGCAAACACAAGAGGGAAAAGCAAAACAGTCTTTTTAGGGGAATAAAAATAGAATACATAACAATCAGAATATAAAAGTTTTACCATCTGTGGCGAAATCCGTCGCCTCGAACACGCCCTTCGCCTCCTCCAGCAACGGGAGAGGGTCGTCATATCTTGCGGAATAATGACCGATGACCAGCCTTTTCACATTCGCCATCTTAGCGATGGTAGCCGCCTGAAGAGCGGTGGAATGCATCGTTTTCTTCGCCGCCGGCAAGTCCTGGTGCAGGAAAGTGGCTTCATGGAAGAGACAATCCACCCCTTCGATATAGGGCAAGAACTTCTCCGTGTAAGCCGTGTCGGAGCAATACGCATAGCTCTTAGCAGGCGTAGGGTCGCTTGTCAACTGCCGGTTAGGAATCAGTTCGCCATCCTCCGTCAGGAAGTCCGCCCCCCTTTTGATCAGGGGAATCTGGGCGATCGGTATATGAAAATATTTCACCATTTCACCGTCAATATGCCGCTCCTTCTCATGCTCCTTGAAGAGAAACCCGGAGGAACGGACCGAATGTTTCAGGGGGAAAGACCTGACCGACAACGACTTGTCATCATATATCACCTCCGATTCTGTCGGTGAAAAGGGGACAAAATGGACGTCGAAGGACAATCCCTTGCAAAAGAAAGCGATCAGCGGACGCACCAGTTGCTCCAGTTCGGGATGGGAATGGACATACACATCGGAGGTACGTCCCTGCGTGTCCAACGTGGAGATAAGCCCCACCAACCCGAAGCAATGGTCGCCATGGAGGTGGGAGATGAAGATATGGTTCAGGCGGGAGACACGCACCCCGTAGCGGCGCACCTGATGTTGCGTCCCCTCCCCACAATCAATCATAAAGACCTTCTCTCTCAAGGAAAGCACCTGAGACGGATGGGAGAATTTCTTCGTCGGCACCGCCGAACCTGCCCCTAATATCTGTAACTGAACATTTTCCAACTCCTTAAAACGATTAGAGAGACTCCACGATAAAAAGAAGAGCCACCGAAACATAGATCCGCATCATCATACGATCACGGTCTCACAAAGATAGAGCGCAACCCTATTCTTCCACAAAAATAGCCATAAAAAGAGAGAGTTCGTCAATTCCACGACACAAGGATAAATATTTTTTCATAATAAACTGACAGACAAAAAGTTACAAAGAAACCCATGCACAAAGGGAAAGGATAAGAAAAGCGGTCGTAGGAGCCCCACGACCGCTTTAAAATCCATAATTAACCTATCCTGCAAGGAGCAGAACAAGACGTTTATTTAGCCACGACAAGTTTCTTTACTGTCACACCATTATCTGTGATGACGCGAACCATATAGTTACCGTCCTGCAAATCCGCCACGGAAATAACATTTCCACTGCACTTCTTCACCACAACGCCATCCACCGAGATGATTTCGACACTGATTGGAGTGACACCATAAACCTCCACAACCGAAGATGCAGGGTTTGGTCCGATAGCGGCAAGTGCGTTAACGTCCTCCACAGAACTTACGTAACCTTCCAAATCGAATTGGACCCAGTCGATATCAATCCAACTTCCCGTGTTCTTGATGACCATGTTCTGAACACCCTGCTTAAGAGTGACCTTCTTGCTCAACTTCACATCATCAAATGTGCCCCAGCTGCCCAATTTTTTAACACTCACATCGAAAGACACATTTGATTCGTCGAACTCCACCGACAAGGAACCTGAATCATTACCCTCGCCCAAGTGCAGAGTCACGTCGTAGTCACCATCCTTTTTCACGTCAACGGTATAAGACAACCACTCGTTACCCTCGAATGAACCGACCGCCACACCGTCAGAGATCTCCTTGAGGTCAACATCATCCTTACGATAGAAGTTGGAGAAATCATCGCATTTGTTGCCCGACGATTGATCGTAATAAGCCACGCCAGGCTCACCTATGTCATAATTCTCAGCCTCTATCTTGCCAGGGATGATTGCAGCGGAGCCACCGTAAGGCTTGTTCGGTTCAACCACCTTTACAGACGAAGAACCCTTCACCTCCTCATTGTCGTTCGTGACAACCACAACCTTGATGGAATAGCTTCCGATCTCCTCCGGAGTCCAAGAGAAAGTCTCTCCCTCACCGATCTTAGTATCACCAGCATAGTAGGTTACGCTCTTAATACCACTTTCAGTATTTTTCAATGTAACCGAGAAGTCCACGCTGTTGCCAAGGAAAATCGTAGATTTGCTCACCTCAACGCTTGCAGATGGACCAGCAGGGCCACCCGCCTCCTTGCCGCAGAACTTAGCCGTTACGCTCTTGGCCTTGTCGGATGCCATGTATTCACGCAACCACTTCATACTGGCACGGTCCTGACCTTGACCACTCACCAATCCCGTGTTAGATCTCCAAGTCGCACCATTCACAAATCCCCAGATTGTTATACCAGAGACGAAGTCGGCCTCCCACATGTAAGGGAAAGAACCCTTCATGATATCCAGTTGGGTGTTGTCATTGGCCTGATCGATATCATACTCCGTGATGTAACACTGCAACTCCCTGCCACCTTTTCTTGTGATTTGGTCGTGGATGTCCTTCAAATTGTTCTCGAAACCAGACATGCTGTTGTTGTGTCCTTGGTAATAATCGTCCAAATCGTGGGTTTGGTGTCCGTAAGCATCGATTGGAGCTCCTTGTTGTACCAAAGAGGAAACAAGGTCGATGAACTCACTCTTCTGATGAGTAAGAGAGTTATAATCGTTGTAGATCAAAACAGCATTCGGGAACCTTTCACGAGCCATTCTGAAGGCCTCGGCGATCCATTTGTAGTCGTAAGGATTAGTACTATTACCCAAGGCCTGGCTCAAGGCATTCTTAAGATCCATGGCGCCACTTTCTCCTTCGGCATGATTCTTTATGGCTTCGTTGACCACGTCGATCACCGCCAAGTCCGGATATTTCATGGCAACGGCGTCCATCCAATATCCAACTTGTTGTTTCAATTCATTACCCGTCACACCTTTCAAACATGAAGGGAATTGACTAGTCCAAACCAAGCAGTGGAACTTAAACAACACGCCATGCTCCTTACACCATTTGTAATGGGCATCGCAGGATTTCCAGTTCCACCTATCGACACCATCCTGTGCGCTGCTCACCTTACAATTCACAATGGATCCCCACTTGGACTCGTTCTCGCAAGTAAGCTGATCCCACAAGTCCTCATACCTCAAGCTACCCGCATTCGGTTGAATTTGGCTTCTTGTAGTGATGTTTCCCAAAAACTTACATGAGTTTTTGTTCAACTGCGCATCCGCGACGCCTATGCCCATGAGCATGGCCGCAAGTAATGTGATAAACTTTTTATTCATTTTTTTGTGTTTTTAATAATATTAAACTATATATCAGTGTCACCCCAAAATTGTCGTTGTCCTAAGAAATTCCGTCGTTGTTTGAAGGAATTTAAGTGTTGTCAGAAAAAAACTCCAAATCGGGGGCAAGATACGAATTATATCCGATATAGCAACTATTTCCCATATTTTTTTTCAAAAAAAATGTATTGCGGTTTGATTTCCCAATATCGGGTACTTATCTTTATAAATCACTTAACTATTTATAAATCAATACATTAAATACAATACAAACGGCTTCAAATGGGACCGCCGAGGTTGGGAGCAAAATAATAACAGAGGATTTCACCTAATTAGAATTATTCATGCTAACTTTGCCGGAAATTGAAACGTTTCACGGATAATAGATTTGCAAATCCATCCAAAAGCGATATATTCGCGAATGTTTCCTGACAAACTTAAGTAACAGACATGTATAAAAGAATCTTTTTATCGGCAGTTATCACCGCGCTCTATGCGTCACTGTCATTCTCGAAAGTATCCATCAGCGAACTTTCGACATGCAACTATTCGTCCCACATGAACATGGACAACTTCAACTTCTCCAACTACATCGAGTTCACCACCGACGAGGACTCCGTCAACATGAACGGATACCTGATCATACACTACGGCAAGCAGGCGGTCAAGGGGAACCTCATCGAGCGTTGGAGATGGAGAGTGAGCGACGATTGGACGATCGGCCCCAACACGGTCCTTTGGCTGGACGAGACAAAGAAAGAAGGTCATGCGGACTATAAACTGGACGCCGACGGAGGAGCCATCGTGCTCTATGACGGAGGCACAGTCATCGACTCCATCCACTATGAAAAGATGGAGACCAACCTATCGTACGGAAGGACCGCCACAGGAAGCGGATACATGTCGCCCACCCCAGGCAGTCCGAACACGAAAGCCTACGCCGACATCAGCACCTGCAGATGCCCCACCCCCCTGCTCAGCCACAAGGGCGGCATCATGAGCGAACCGTTCCAGCTCGTCATCGAGGGGGAAGGCGACATCTACTACACCACCAACGGATCCGACCCGACCCCGGAGAACGGCACGCCTTACACGGAACCCATCTACATAGACGCCAACACCAACATACGGGCCAAAGCGTTCATAGACAGCCTAATACCTAGCCGAACCGCCACCGCCACCTACCTCGTGGGCGACGAAGCGCACGACAGCCTAGGGTTCTCCATCCCTGTCGTCTCCATCACAGTGGACTCCAGCTACTTCTACAGCGATTCCCTCGGCATCTGCGTCGTCGGGAAGAACGGGACGAAAGGAGAAAAGAGCTGCACAAGGACCAAAGCCAACTACAACCAAGAGTGGAAACGTCCCGTCAACTTCGAGTACATCGTGGAGGGACAGACCGTCGTCAGCCAGGAACTGGAAGCCAAGGTGGAAGGAGGATGTTCCAGAACAGAGAAAATCAAATCCCTCGCCCTCAAAGCGAGCAACAAAACAGGCAAGGACTCCATCGACTACCATTTCTTCCAATCGAAACCCGGCATCATTCACAGCACGCTCCATCTCAGGAACGGCGGCACAGCCTACTCCAAAGTGCGTTTCAGGGACGGACTCATGCAGACGCTGGCCATCGGCATGGACATAGACTACCAGGCTTTCCAACCCGTAGCCTACTACATCAACGGTGTCTACCAAGGATTCATGGACCTGAACGAGCGCACCAACGCGGACTACATCGAGGCCAACTACGGCATAGACGAGGATGACATCGACCTCATCACCCTCTCCGACCAATTAGGCATACGCGCGAGCCAAGGCACCAAAGAGGGCTATGACGACCTGACGAAGGCGTTGAAAGAGACCAACCCCAAAGACTCCGTCCTGCTCTACGAAAGAGCCTACGGACGCATGGACATGGACGAGTACGTGGATTATCAGGTTTTCCAGCAATTCATCGTCAACACCGATTGGCCTGGCAACAACACGAAGATCTGGAGGGAAAAGGAGGACGGCAAATTCCGCTGGATACTCTTCGACACGGATTTCGGACTAGGTCTGCCCGGATACGAATACCTCGGCGGAACCTCCAAAAACATGATCAACTGGTGCGCAGGAACAGGTGTCACCCAATGGGCCAACAGCTCCGGATGGATGACCCTCATATTCAGGAGCCTTTACCAAAACAGGTTCTTCAAGAAAAAATTCATGACGAAGTTCCTCATCCACCTATCCACCACCCTCACCCCTCAACGGATCGAAACCGTCTTCGACAGCATCTCGACCCTCGTGGACAAGGAATACCAAATCTCCTTCAACGGGACAACGGGAGCCAAAGCGACCAACTCGATGCGGACATTCGCCTTGAACAGACACAAATTCATCTACAAACAACTGCAAAGCTATGTCGGCGGCGGTGACACCGTCAGCCTGCAACTGGCATCCGACATGGAAGAGGCGAAACTCTACTTCAACGGAGAGCTCATCACCAGCTACAACGGCAAGTACTTCTCCAACTACGAACTGGAGCTCAACGCCATACCTCCACAGGGCTACGAACTGGACAAATGGGTCATCACGTGCGACACGGTCGGAGACACCCCGTCCGACACTTTGGACCCGAGGAAGAAGCTGCCGGGCTATCTGGTGACAAAACTCCGCACGGGAGGAAAGATCACAGCCACCTTCAAACCGGCTGGCGAACCGAAACCACAGAGCAAACCGACACTCGTCATCAACGAGATATGCACCTCCAGCAACGCACTCTCCAAGAACCCGGGACCTAACGGGAAGTACTCGGATTGGATAGAGATATACAACTACGGAGAGGAAAGCTACGACCTGGCCAACTACACCCTATCCATCGTGGGCACGGACATGCAGACACTCCGCCAATCCACGATCCCTGTCGGATACGAGCAAACCATCATACGCCCGAAGGAGCACAAAGTGCTATGGGCGAACGGTGACAGTATCATAGGGCCTTCCAGCCTCAACTTCGCCATCAACAAGGACAGCCTCTACACCATCTGTCTCCTGCGCAACGACACCGACTACATCGACTGCGTGGAACTCGTGGAGCTGCAGACCAACGAATCCTACGCAAGAGAGATAGACAGCTCGTCTAATTGGGTCATCTACGGAATCGACCCGCTAGAGCTCAACCCTACCCCAGGAAAGAAGAACGGAGAGAAAGACACCACCGGCGTGAGCAACACCCTCGCCGACAACATGACCCTGTCGCTCTTCCCGAACCCGGCCAGCCAACAGATCAACATACTCTCCTCCCAAACGATGGATAGAGTGGCAGTCAGCGAAATGACCGGCAGGCAAATAGGTTGCTTCCGTCCGAAAGAGAAACATCTCATCCTAGACATATCCGCATGGAAAAACGGTCTGTACATCATCGAAATCGTCACTGAGGGAGAAACGCGGTCGCTCAAACTCATAAAAAAATAGAGGGCAAGAGGAGCACCCCCCAAAACCATTGAAACAAGCGCTAATTCGGCAGACTAAAAAACTTTAGCACATCATACTCATTATTTAGCCGAAAGCGCTTGTTTCATTCAAAAAAAAGCCATAATTTCGCAGTTAATTTGTGTGTAGGTATAAAACGTACATAACAAACTGTGAATTAACGGTATACAAGAAACCAAATTATAAAATAGACGAAAAAAAATGGATCAAGTATCAGCTCGTTTAGCGGCTTTATCGCCATCAGAGACGCTTGCCATGTCGCAAAAAAGCCAAGAGCTACGCGCACAGGGCATAGATGTAATCAACTTAAGTGTGGGAGAACCTGACTTCAACACCCCAAAGCACATCAAGGCGGCTGCACAGAAGGCGATCGACGACAATTTCTCTTTCTACTCCCCTGTTCCAGGCTACATGCCTCTCAGAAAAGCTATCGCGGAGAAACTGAAGAAGGAAAACGGATTGGATTTTGACCCAAGCCAAATCGTCTGCTCAAATGGTGCGAAGCAAGCGGTTTGCAACGCTATCCTCAGCCTCGTCGGACCAGGTGACGAGGTGATCGTCCCTGCCCCTTACTGGGTAAGCTACGTTGAAATGGTGAAGTTGGCCGAAGGTACCAACGTGATCGTGAAGGCTGGCTTGGAGCAAAACTTCAAAATCACTCCTGCTCAATTGGAAGAGGCTATCACGCCTAAAACGAAGTTGCTGATCCTCTGCTCTCCTTCCAACCCTACCGGAAGCGTTTATTCCAAAGAGGAGTTGAAGGGCTTGGCTGAGGTGATCGGCAAACACCCTAATATGTTCGTCCTCGCCGACGAGATCTACGAGCACATCAACTACGTGGGCAAGCACGAGAGCATCGCCCAATTCCCTGAGGTGAAGGACCACGTGATCATCATAAACGGTGTATCCAAAGGCTACGCGATGACGGGTTGGAGATTGGGCTGGATGGCCGCTCCGAAATGGATCGCCAGCGCTTGCAACAAACTCCAAGGACAATATACATCCGGACCTTGCTCCATCGCTCAAAAAGCGGCTGAGGCTGCTTACACGGGCGACCAAAGCAGCGTGGAGACCATGCGTCAGGCTTTCGAGCGCAGACGTGACCTCGTCGTTAAAATGGCGAGCGAAATCTCCGGCTTCAAGGTGAACAAACCGGACGGCGCCTTCTATATCTTCCCTGAGTGCGATTCTTACTTCGGCAAGAAGACTCCTAAGGGCGACGTGATCAAAAACGCGGCTGACCTCGCCATGTACCTCTTGGTGGACGGTCATGTGGCTTGCGTGGGCGGTGGCGCCTTCGGTGCTCCGAACTGCATCCGTATGTCCTACGCCACTTCCGAGGAGAACCTCACCGAGGCGTTCAAACGTATCAAAAAGGCATTGGACGTCCTGAAATAAAAGGATGTTCCGACTATAGAGCAAGAGGGTATATCGTACGGTATACCCTCTTTTTCATCACAACATATTCCAAGTAAAATCCAAAGAACTATGATGAAACACATGAAACAAATACTCCTCTCTTCCCTACTTCTACTGAGTTTGACATGCACCGCAAACATGCCAGCTCCCCATGTGTTTACGATAAGTCCGGAAGTAATCATAGTTCCCGATGACAATGAGGAATATATAATCGGTTACTACGATTTGAATCAGGTGGTCTCAGACTTCTCATTCAGCCAACCGACTAATTACAAGACAAAAGATACGACATTCTCGGTTCTAGACAGCACCGGTAAAATCTCTAGCCCGAGTTGCTGCTACATGGACGGGGACATCCTGGTCATTGACCTAAGCAAAACCGTGGGGAAGGATTCCTCCACCATTCCAGACTGTAGCTGGTACTGGGGACAATATGGCTGGCACAAAACAGAGAGGGAAGCTGAGGAAGAGAATCTTAGCGAAATCACCATAGCATATGAGGACGGAGAGCCTCAAGAAGAGGATTTTCAGAAACAGGGGAAGAATTTAAGGTCAAAAATCATAGAGAAATTCAAGGCGTGCGACACTTCCCTGCTAATTCGGGCAAAAGGGGAAAGCCGCATCAAATACAAAGGGAAAAACACCTGTGTGAATGTTATCATTTACAAACCGAGCACAGATTGGTACTACATCAGTCCTAACATAGTGAATGTCATAAAATCGGAAATGGACATGGCTCCCAAATACCCGGACTCTCTGCAATGGATCACTATCCTTCTATCGATGATCATAACCGTCATCGTCGAGATGTGTGTCGGATGGTTGTTCCGTTTCCGTTCAAAAAGAGACATGATCATCATAGCCGCGACCAATGCCATCACCAACATCCTGATGAATATCCTCCTATACTCCAGCATCTTCTCCAACACCCACTATGGACAGACCATGAGCCTCGCTATCCTATTAATCGTCGTGGAACCTATCGTATGGATTGTCGAGAGCATCATCTACTCCTTCGCATTGGAGAAGAAAGCCAAGCACTACATCCTGAAGGCATGGGGCTTCGCCCTTGCGGCCAATGTGGCATCCCTGGGCATAGGTCTACTACTCGGACATTGCGTCAAAGAACTTGCGATCCACATACTGCAGCTATAACCCCAACATCAGACGTTCTTCATTCCTATATTTCGCGGAAAAACATTAAATTCGCATAGAAAACAGAAAGGCATGAAACTGAAGATACTGACAGAGAACACGGTCTTCCAAGCGAAGATGAAGGCCGAACTGGGTTTTTCCCTCCTCATCGAGACTGACGAGGGGCAAAACATCCTGTTCGACACGGGGCAAACCGACCTCTACGCCTACAATGCGGAGATCGCGGGCGTGGACATCTCATCCATCCAAGCGCTCGTCATCAGCCACGGACATTATGACCACACGGGCGGACTGGCCCACTTCCTGGCCCACAACAACCATGCGCCGGTCTATGCGAAAGAGGGCTTCGACGTGGTACGCTACGGCACAGGCAACCGATGCATCGGACTGCCCTGCCCCAACGCCATAGACACTTCACGCATCAGGAGGGTCACAGGCATCACAGAAATACTGCCCGGCATCTTCATCATGCCGGAGGTGAAACTCTTCGACCCGCACGAAACGCACTTCACCAACATGGAGATCCAGAAAGGGGAAGATCGCGCGGAAGACCAATTCGAAGACGAACAATACATCTGCATACGACACGAAGGGAAAATCACCATCGTGAGCGGTTGCGCACACCGTGGCATCGTCAACACGATACGGAGCGCCAAGGAACACTTCAGCGAGCCCATCCGCCTCGTGATCGGAGGGTTCCACACACTGCACGAATCGCCCAATAAAATCAGCCACATCGCAAAGTTGATGAACCAACTGGAGATAGAGGAGATCGTCGCCTGCCACTGCACCGGCATCGAGCAATATGCGCAACTCAAGCAGGAGTACAAAGGGAAGATCTCCTACGGACACGTGGGGATGAACTACTTCGTCTAAAAAAAAATCTATCGTTGACAACAATAAAATACCTAGCTTTTTCATCCGCCCATTATATACCTCACACACAGACATATACGCATTTTACCTCCCAAAAATCAACCTGACCCCACCAAGACGCATATACAATCTTACAATAAATGTCGTTATATAGACAGAAATTAAACTGCTAGCACTACTTAATTTTCAGGTATTAAATATTACTTAAAGGGCATAGAGTTCCCGCCCCTAAGTAAGAAAAATAAAGAGGAACTCCTAAATATTATTTAGAGCATGAAAAAGTTAATTTTTTTAGTATCTGCTGCATTGTTAAGTATCAACGTGTTCGCAGGCGAGCAAGGGAATGACAATGGCTTTGAGATCAAACTGTTTTCAGGATTTACAAGTGACAACTACGGAACGGTACAAACAATAACCGATGGCTACAACCATAAAATTAAGCATGATGCGCCAGAGCAACCTGGATTACACAAGACGCCCGAAATGGGTATCTCCCTAGGCAATCGATGGTATCTTTTCAACCCCGGCAGCTTTGGCCTCGGTATTCATGCGCGTTGGCTGGATTTAGCATACGCCCACAAAAAATGGGACGCCATTGAGTACAAGAAGGGTGTTTACGGCGCCACGGCGAATAAAGATTTCTTAAAACTCGGATTTGCCGGTCCGGGTGTCATCGGGACATTCTATTTAAATGACAAAATGGCTATTGACGCCTATTACAACCTCGTTCCGACCATAGTGAATATAACCGACAGTTACGACTATAACAGTGATTATCGGACTCACATGGGCTCTGATTTCGTCAAGAATGAAGATACCACCGAAATTAGGCTTGAATTCTTCCATTATTTTGGTGCAACCTTCCGCTATAAAGTATTCCAAATAGGTCTTGAATACAACATCGCGAAATTGTTCATAGCTGACTGGGGGCCAGATGACGATGAAAACATCGATGACTATAGATTATCGAAATACAACATGAACAACCTCCGTCTTGTCCTAGGTTTCAAATTCTAGAGCAATATGCTAATCAAAAAAAACGTTTGCCAGAATTCTGACAAACGTTTTTTTATGGAATCTTTTTTATGGATAACTGTCTCGTCAGAATTTTATCGTTCCTACCGTATAGACATCCTTAGCATTGCCCAACTGGAGCGTCAGGACCTGCTTCTTCTGATTCGGTCGTCCGAAGTTCGTATAGATGGTAGCCTGAACCACCACCGGCTGCAATTGTTTTTGGCTGCGCATTCCGTAATAATTCGCCTGGATCAGATACTCTCCCTTGGCGGCCTTCTTCAAACAGAACTCCTCCGGTCCGTATCCCTGCGTGATATCGTCAGAAATCCTACCACCGATAGCAGTCTGTCTATGCGCATAATAACACTTTTCCCCGTTCGGATCGGTCACCCAAAGATCCATGTCGCAATCATTGGTGTTCCAGGTGAGGATAATCCTGATATCTACAGGGCAATTACCCAACAAGCGCTTGTCGTAAGCTGACGTGTCGATTTTGCCTGGATTCAACTCGATAAGGGCGTTCAACTCGTTGATGGCTATTTGCTGAATGTTCTTGAAACGGCTATCCCACTTGGAGAAGCCCACCTTATAGAGCAGGTCGGCCGCTTTCTGCAATTGTCCCAATTCAATATAGACCAACGCCAGATCACGGTAGGACTGAGGCTCCTCGCCTCTCATCTTAACCACACGTTCATAGACGGAAGCCGCCAAATCATACGATTTGAACTCCACCAGCTTATTGGCGCAGGAACGGGCCACCTCCGCATCCTCCAGCTTCAGCTCCGCCAAGTTGGACAAGATACGGATCGCCGCATCAGTCTGTTTCTCCCGATGGAAATACTCCGCCACATCCAAATAGAACGATGGAGATTGGGCATATTTAGGTTTCATTTTCAGATATGCGTCATACATCTGTGCAGACCTGACAGACTTCAACTTGGAAAGATACGGGACATCAGGATTCCAATACTGGACCTGAACAGAACCATCCCCACCACCATCCGCGGATGGAGCAGAAGAGCCGGCTACTCTCCTCTGTCGCGAAGTTCTGCTCGATGACCCATCAGAGTTGACCCTGACTCCACTAAGACGACCCGCTAAGGCAATTTCCACACTTGCCTGAGGCGCCACACGAAGAGACTCTGCATTCACCGCTTGCACAGTTGAACCCGTCATGTCCTTTTTCATAGTTCTAACATAATCCGCAGAAACCCGAACTGTCTCAATTTCTTCCGACACCTCTTCCTCGTCAATCGATTCTTCCGCTAAAACCGGCACGGCAGAATCCTCCGCCGACGAAATGGACAGCACATCTGTGGGTTTGGATTCCTTAGAAGGTTTCGCCTTCGGGTCAAAATCAGCATTCCACCAACCCAAGAAGACTTTTCTTGCGTTAAGAATACTAGATCTATAGAAAGTATCGACCGGGGCAGACTTCGGTCGATTGGCCGTCATCCTATAATATTGATCCTTCAATTCGTCAGGAGGTGTAATCTCATAACGCACATAATCCCATACGGTTTCCAGGACGATAAGGGAGGTGTTACGGGTGACAATGCCATGCTGTTTAGACAATTCTATGATCTCCCGTTTATTCTTTTCCGATTCGAAATCCAACTCCGCCAATTTTTTCTGCGCCCACATTCGTTTCACATTATTGGCGGGAACAGGATCAATGGTCGAGACATGACAAGTCACACTATCCGTCACACGATTGCCAAAACCGTAGTAGAGGGTGATATCAGCCTCCTTCGTCTTCAAGATTCCAGAGATGGAGAATGACTCGATAACACGGGTCGGCACGGAAGGATAGACCTCCGAGATCCGATCTGCGTCATACTTCGCCTTAATGAATTGGAACTCCTGGTGGGTCAGTAATTTCACGGCCTCCTCATTGTTCAAGGAACAGAGGTTGATGTAGGTGCCACCATTCTTCAAGGCGACAAACCTCAAGTAATTATGGTCAGCCATAGGGTTCGAATTAACGGTTATCAGCGATCCCTTCGCCGACGAGAGGGAGTCCTTCCCTATATTACCCATACCATCCGAGAAGAAGAGAATCTCATCCGTCCCATATTTCGAGAGGTCAATACAGCCCAATTGGGTCGCCCCGTCGAATACAGGGGTGTCGGTGCGAATGATCTTCCGGACATCCTTCACCTTGCACATCGTATCGAGATGCTGCCTGTAGCTGAAAGTCACCAAACGCACATCCGATATGCCTTGGGCTTGGGCATAACTCTCCAAGAAATCGAAGTCCCTGTCCAAGTTCCTATCCTGCGACGAAGAAGAGACATCATAGACCACCGTCACCCCGCTCGGTTTCTCCTTCTTCAGAACAGTTTTAGGCTTTATCGGTGAATAGAGGTAGAAATAGGTGTCGAAAGCCTCATTCTCCGTATAAATCTTCGGGAAATCCGACTGAGGCAACTCCAGGAAGAGTCCCTTCTTCAAGGTGAAGTTCTTACGGGTCAACTGAGAAACATACCCCTGATCCTTAGGGCTAAAATAGATATCATCAATGGAGCCTTTGGAGACAACCGGCTTGCTTGATTCATTCCTGGCATTGATATCAAGGGAGAAGTTCGCTATTTTCGAACTCGTTTGCATAGGCAGGCGATAGTACCTTTTCCCATTAGAGGTGGTCAGCTCTTGCTCACAAGCCACCACCACATGACGGGTTCCTCCAGGAATGAAAGGATATATGCGGGTCCGGAAATTATTGCCTGCCGTCATCTCCAACAGACCAGGGTCAATCCCTTCACGTACCTTTTTCTCGAAGGTCACTCTACCCTTCTCCTTTTCGACGACAACCCCTTCCCGAAGCTTACCATTGATGTCGAGCGCATAACGGGAGACCGTCTGCCCCTCCGCCAAAGGGAAATTGAACTCAGCCTCCAATGTGCGTGTTGTAGGGTTGTAGAATGTCATGTCGAACGTGGTAGTGGCCACATTTCCGACCACATCCACATTGACCTTCAGATCCCTAAGCTCAATGTCTTTACCATCGGCATAGGATGATTTGATTGTCGGAAGACCCAATTGGGCGAAAATACCTGTCGAGACGAACGACAGAAACGAAAAGAATAAAATGGACCTCTTTCCCCTCATACGCATAAAGAATAAATATAATGTTCAAAATAATATAGAAGGGAACAATGTCCTACCAATCGTCAGGACCCGCATCCCTACCCGGCTCATCCATTCTCACCAAGGACAATGGATTGCGTAATTATTCAAATATAAAAATAGTCTTTTGATTTCGCAAACTAAAATTAGTTAAAAATGGCAAGGAAATATCACAAGAGGCCAATACAGCCACGCCTTTAGTCCTTAATTCTTCGTCTCTTCCTCGTCCGTCACATCCTCCTCCTTGGCAGGCGTAGCCTTCTCATCCTTCTTGTCTTTCTTATCCTTCTCCTCACCCTTCTGTTCCTCTTTCTTCTCTTCCTCATCCTTCTTGAATACGCCCTTGACGCTGCTCCAATAAGACTTCATCAAGCCAGAGAACGTGTCGAAATCCTCATGGTATACGAGGCCAACGCCCTGCGTGTTGGCGGCCTGCTTGAAATAGCTGTTGTTCGAACGGTTGAACGCCTTCGTCCTGAAACGTCCGGACTTGGTCAGTTTGTATTCGATGTCGAAGTCCACGATACTGTTCGAGATATTGGCCGCCTCATCCGCCTCGTCCCTATATCCGAAATTACCATTCAGCAAGAGTCTATCGTTGAACAATTGGGTGGAGAGCGCCACGTCGAACTCACTGGAAGCGCTCGTACCGTCGGTAGCCGTGGTGGTCGGTTTATAGTTCAGACCAATGTTGATGTCCCGGCTCATCTTCGAAATCCAGCTGGAGAGCTGCGAAGAGAGCGTGGAGAATCCCACAGAGGAGAGCTCCGTCGTGGTGACGCTGGAGAGCGTGGACTTGTCCATCGTGTAGAAATGTCCCAAAGCGAGGAGGGAAGCCACGTTACGGTTGACTGCCTCTTCCGTGTTGATCACGCTCTTCAGTTTACTACGCACATCATCGTCAGAGTTAGGCAGGTCGATGTCGAACTTGATGATAGGGCGATTGATTGTTCCGGTCAAATCCAGCAAACAGTGGACCGGCGTAGGTGTGGAACGCAGATTCGGGTCGTCGATGATATCCGTCAGGGAAGCGTTCAGTCCATACTGCGCACGGATATCGATGAAGGCATTGTACGGGTTACCCGTCCAACTCACCGTACTACCGCTGCTGATATCGAATTTCCTTGAGATCACACTTTGGATCGTGAAGAGGTAATCACCCTTCTCTATTTCGTAGCTACCATACATCTTGAAATCACTCTCACCGGAATTGTAGGTCAGGCGCAAGTTACCCGAACCGAACGCGCGGATCAGGTCGCCTTGTTGCGCATCCATGATCAACTGCACCTGCGCCTCCGGGGTAGCCACCACCCTGGCATCCACCGCGATCACCGTAGGCGAATCGTCCGCAGACTCCTTGATCTTACGCAAACGTTCACGACGAGCACGACGTTTCTCCGTCATGGTCTTGTTCTCATCCGTCTCCACGAAAGAGATGAAATTGCACTCCTTGGTGGAGGAGGTACCCTCCACAGGAATGGTCAGCAACGTGTTTCTCTGTGTGACAAGGTCCAAGTTGATATTCACCCTATCCGAGTTACCGGAGATGTTCGCCCCACCCTTCACGTACGCCTTTCCGAAGAAGGTCTCGTTGTCCTCCTCCTGCGTGTTCAAGGCGAGAAGCTTGTCGCACTTCATGTCGAACGCATACTTGAAATTGCGGAATCCATCATGCAGCAGCAAGCCGGAGAGCACCGCATAGTTCCCCTCCACGTCATAAACAGCCGTCTGGTTCAGGCGAATCGTGTTCGGCGTCATGTAGACAGTATCGGACAACACATAGGAGGTGTTCAGGTAATCAATGTCGAAGGCCATGTCACGCACATACGGGGTACCCGCCAAACCGATATGTCCGAACTTTCCGTACGCCTTCACGATACCGCTGACGGTACCCGTATTGTTCGGCATCACATTACGCAGGTAATGGCGGAGGAACTTCAGGTCCACATTTTTCAGGTTACCCTCGATGTAGAGGGAATCATTGCCCAGGTAGACCCCGCCGAACAGATCTGACCGGTAAAGCTGGTCGTCGTACAATGACAACAGCTTGGACTTGAAGCCGATGCACTTCTGTTTCTCCAGCCAAGAAGAGGTGACGGAAAGGTCACCGATCGTATAGCCGTTGATGGTTGCGTCATACACATAGAGGTCTCCATTGAAATGAGGAGCATCCATGGCGCTGAACAAGAAGATGTCACCGTCAGAGACGCCATCGAAGGTGATATCCTTGTTGTCGATGATATCGCTGATATAGTCCAGTTTCATATCGCTGAAATGGACATTGATACTATCCCCGGAAGAAGGCGTGTTCACACCGTTGACGCTCAGGAATTGGGTGCCATGGTTGAAATAGAAACTATCCACCGCCAAACGGTTCTTGTCCAAGCTCACCTTGCTTTTATGGATCAGCCACTCCACATCGTTGAGGATGACCGACGACGGGTTAATGTTGAAATCAGCCACCAGGCCCTCCCCCTTCGTGTAGTCCTTGAAATGCGCGCCGACCAGCAAGGATCCGCTGTAGGTCACATCCCCCGTATTACTGAAACTATACTTGAAATCCAAGGAATCATTAGCCGTTTGGGTATTGATCGAGAAGAAATACGGGTTACGGCGTCCGCTGGCCGACTGGCAGGTGGTGCGCATCATCGCCTTCAGCTTATCCCCCGGGTTCTCCGCCAGGAACAACATGTCAGTCAGGATCTTGTTACCATACTGCAACTGGTCGGACTCCACCCTCACACGGAACTTGTTCGTGGAATCATTCAGGAACCCACTCACCCTCGTCTCCTCCAATATGGAGAGAGGCAACTCATAGGCGTCATTGATCGGCTCCGTGTTGTCGACGACGAAATCGAACGTGAAGTCATTGACGCGCTTCTTCTCAGGGGTGAGGCGCTCTTCCTTCACCAGGGAAGGCAGATAGCGGTGTGCCAAGTTGTGGAAACACTTCCCGATCGTGGAGAACTGGTATTGACCGACCACGCTACCATTGATGTAGTCGGAATAGATGGTCAACCTACGCTTACCGTTCCTCACCGTGGCGGCCACGCTGAGGTTATTGATGTCCAACTCCTTTTTCCCATTGATGAAGACAACGTTATCCAGGGAGAAAGATCCCTCGATGTTATCGATGGAGTTACCCACGATATTGGTCTCCACATCAAACGAGACGCTGGCATTGTCATACTTCTTGATAAGATTGGTGGCGCTCAGGTTCAGCTTATCGACATGGGAGGAGAAATGGTAGATAGGCATGTCGTGCTTCTTGAAATCCGCCTTTCCGGAGAAATTCACCTCCGCGTTCTTGTCGCTCATGATGAGCTCGCCATCGAATCCATCCCCGTCGAACCGCCCGTTCACACGGATGTTCTCGTAGCAATAATTCTTATAAGTGATGGAATCCACCTTACCCTCCGCATCCAACACGAAGTTACGGTCCGACAGCTTATGCAAGCCAATACTCAAGTTCATCGTCACATCCCCGACTTCCGACGAAGGGCCGAAGACATCCACCAGATGGTAATCCTTTGCACTGATTTCCCCCACCGCCTTGTAGCTGTTCAGCTGCAGATCAGGAGATTGGAAAGTGGCGGACACATTCATGTCACCCGCGACGGAAGAGACCACGCCCTTCGTCTGCAGGTCCTGCAAGGAGCCTTTCAGGGTACCCTGATACGACACGGCACCCAGCGAATCCAGCGAACGAGGGAGCAAGACCTCCCTATCGATAGCGACATACAGGATGTCGGTAAGCTCCATCGAAGAAGAAGAAAGGCGGTTGACATTCGCATCGATATAGAAATTCTTAGGATCCGGATAGACATTCCGCAGCCATGCGCTACCGATGAACTTAGTGTCCGAGCCATAGGAGACATTCATGTTATTCACCCGTATGTCATTCGGCGCCCCCGAGATGAAGCCACTGACCCTGACATCTTCGAAGAGGATATCCAACGGCGGATGCAAAGATGAGAAATCGGCAGGGTGCAAGATGGACGGAGCGATGTTGATCACTCCATGAAGCCGATTCATAGGGTCATCGAAAGCCTTGAAATGGTCATGGTTCACCACAATCTGGTCTAAACGCAGATGGCTCCGCGGCGTCGCCAGGACAAAATCCTTCACGTATATGCGGTCGGTGTTGATGTCAAGAACCGCCGAAATCGTATCCACTACCAAGCCCGACTTCTCCTGCATGGAGATATCGTCCACATACAGATGGACAGAATCACCGGAAAAGGCGCTGACATAGATGCGACCATTTATATCACTCACACTCAAATCATTAGGATTCAGCTTTCCGACCACATCCTTCTTGTACGGATTCCGGTAGGAGACGTCGCATTGGGAAAAAGCGATCGATTCGATGTTCATGGACCATTGCCAAGAGAGCGAGTCGTCCTCATCCTTCGGTTTGAAGGCATCCACAAAAAACTGGAAATTAGGTACTTGCAAAGAATCCATGGAGAGGTTAGCCCTCATGCCGGAGAACTGTATCGTACGGAATGAGATGGTGGAGGAGAAAAGCTTCGTCAACTCGATCGTCACCTTGGCCCTATCCAAGGCGAGCATCGTATCCCCCTGCAAATCATGCACGTAGACATTCTGCAGGACAAAGCTGTTCGGGAAAGACCAATCGATATGGTCCATGCCTATCTCGCTGCCCACCTGTTTCGAGAGGCTCTCCGTCAGGGAAGAAACCACCCGGCGCTGGATCCTGTCGTTCTGCAGGGCCGCATAACCCAAGAGGAGCAACAACAAAATCACTCCCAAAATGGACAACAATATGTACGTCAGCTTTTTCATGCCAATATAATCATGCAAAGATAGCATATATACACGACTTATAACGAAGTTATACGCCTCTATTGCGTTAAATAAAATATAAAAAACGAATAAAATCGTTAATAGAAGGTAAAAAGGGGAAGAAACCCGTCGGAAGAGGCGACAGATAGGCTTGTAGTTTTCTATTTTTTACCTACCTTTGCACACATCAAGAGGTTGGCAAACATCTTGAACAAAAGAGCGACAAGAAAAGAATCGAAGCAATAACAACCGCATATGATAAGCATTATCACCGCTATTTACAATCAACTAGCAATGAACCGCATCTTCTACGATTCCATTGTAGAGACCACCGATTCAGAGTTTGAACTCATCATCATCGACAACTGTTCAACGGACGGAAGCACAGAGTTTTTCAAGTCATTGGGAGACAACGTGCATGTGATTGAAAATGACGGCAATTACACCTACTCGTACTGCCAGAATGTGGGCATCAGGGCAGCCAAGGGTGACGTTTACGCATTCCTGAACAACGACATCATCCTCTCCCCTCACTGGGACAGCCGATTGATGCAGGTTTTAGGAAAAGATGGGTACCATATCCTATCGCTCGCCAGCAACGACCGTATGGCGACCAAAGAGGAGACCAAGAAACTCTCCCGCCACTGGAAGCATGTCAAATACCCGACAAAATTCATCATGGGGCAAGGGAAACTGGCCCTGAAAACGATGATAAAGCTATGCTATGGCTTCAACTGGGAGAAGTTCTGCGAAAAGGTATGGAACCAACATGGACTCAACATGAGGATAGGTTTTTCCGGCTCCGCGATCATCATGGACAAGCAAGGGCTCGAAATGATTGGAGGGGAATGGGACCCTAAGATCGAAGCGCCAGACTACGACATGTACCTTCTGACGATGAGACTAAACAAAGAGGGCAAGGACATGAAACCCTTATCCATCGTGGGAGGCATCTTCCATCACCACTTCCGCCGGCTAACCTTCTACACGAAGTTCCCTCCTTTCAAAGACAAGGACAACATCGTTGATCTGAACAAGAAATGGACCAAAGAGGAGTTGGACGAATACCTAGGATTAATCAAGAAATAGAGCCTCTCCTTTAGCGTCGGCAAGCGCTGGATATCAAACCATTGCACTGAAAACGCGGGAAAGGGAGATCGGTGGATAGAGAAGGAAACGCCTTGGAAAATTTAATTTCCTTTTTTGAGAAAAAAAGAGTAATTTCGCGACTATTAAAAAACGACATAATAAACAGTAAGAAAAATGGCTAAAATCAAAGGAGCTGTTGTGGTTAACAAAGACAGATGCAAGGGATGCCAATTGTGCGTAGTCGCTTGCCCTGCCAACGTGTTGGCGATGTCCAAACAAGTTAACGCGAAAGGTTACAACTACGCCATCATGGCTAATGAGGACGCATGCGTAGGCTGCGCAAGTTGTGGAATCGTATGTCCGGATGGATGTATTTCAGTGTACAAAACAAAAATAGATTAATATAGAGATGAGTGAAGAAGTAAGATTAATGAAAGGTAACGAGGCGATCGCACACGCCGCGATCCGTTGCGGATGCGATGGTTACTTCGGTTACCCCATCACTCCTCAATCCGAGGTTATGGAGACCCTCATGGAGGTGGAGCCTTGGAAAGAGACAGGTATGGTAGTGCTACAAGCAGAAAGTGAAGTCTCTTCCATCAACATGGTGTATGGTGGAGCCGCCACAGGTAAAAAAGTCATGACATCCTCTTCCAGCCCGGGTGTTTCCCTGATGCAGGAGGGTATCTCTTACTTGGCGGGCGCCGAGTTGCCTGCCTTGATCGTCAACGTGATGCGTGGCGGACCGGGTTTGGGTACGATCCAGCCTAGCCAGTCGGACTACTTCCAGACCACCAAGGGCGGTGGACATGGAGACTATCGTCTGATCGCTTTGGCCCCTGCTTCCGTACAGGAGATGGCGGACTTCGTGGGATTGGCCTTCGATTTGGCCTTCAAATACAGAAACCCTGCGATCATCTTGGCGGACGGTGTCATCGGACAGATGATGGAGAAGGTGGTTTTGCCTGACTACAAGCCAAGAAGAACCGACGAGGAGGTTGAGAAACAATGTCCTTGGGCGGCTACCGGAAGGAAGATGTCCCGCAAGAACAACATCATCACTTCCCTGGAGTTGAAGCCAGAGGTGATGGAGCAGAACAACCTCCGCTTCCAAGCTAAATACAAGACGATCGAGGAGAACGAGGTACGCTACGAGGAGATCCTCTGCGACGATGCGGAGTACTTGTTGGTGGCTTTCGGATGCTCCGCCCGCATCTGCCAAAAGGCATGCGAGATGGCACGCGCCGAAGGAATCAAGCTGGGACTCCTTCGCCCGATCACCCTGTGGCCTTTCCCTACCAAGGTCATCGCACAATACGCCAACAAGGTGAAAGCCATGTTGTCCGTAGAGTTGAACGCAGGCCAAATGGTCGAGGATGTTCGCTTGGCTGTCAACGGAAAGGTTCCTGTTGAGCATTATGGACGCTTGGGCGGTATCGTCTTCACCCCAGACGAGATCGTGAACGCAGTGAAGACTAAATTGATGTAATTCACTTAATCGAAAAAGAAAATGGCTTTAGAAGATATCATAAAACCCGAGAATCTGGTTTACAAGAAACCGGATATCATGAACGACAACCCAATGCACTACTGTCCGGGTTGTAGCCACGGTGTCGTTCACAAGCTGATCGCCGAGGTTATCGAGGAGATGGGCTTAGTAGAGGACACGATCGGTGTCACCCCTGTGGGATGCGCGGTTTTCGCCTACAACTACATCGACATCGACTGGGAAGAGGCTGCGCACGGCCGCGCACCTGCCTTGGCAACGGCCATCAAGCGCCTTCGCCCGAACAAACTGGTCTTCACCTACCAGGGTGACGGTGACCTTGCCGCCATCGGTACGGCTGAGACCATCCACGCCTGCAACCGTGGCGAGAGCATCGCTATCATCTTCATCAACAACGGTATCTATGGTATGACGGGTGGTCAGATGGCCCCTACAACCATCGAAGGCATGAAGACCGCCACCTGCCCTTACGGACGTGACGTGAAATTGAATGGTTATCCGCTGAAGATCACCAACCAACTGAAAGACTTGGAAGGTACCCGCTACGTGACCCGCCAAAGCGTGCAAACCGCTGCGGCTGTCCGCAAGACAAAGAAGGCCATCAGAAAGGCTTTCGAGAACTGCATGGACGGTAAGGGCGGCGCTAACGTCGTGGAGGTGGTTTCCACTTGCTCATCGGGTTGGAAACTCACCCCTGAGAAGGCTAACAAGTGGATGGAGGAGAACATGTTCCCTCAATACCCGCTCGGTGACTTAATTGACAAAGACGCTAACCAATAAAATCAGAAGAAATGAAAGAGGAAATTATCATAGCTGGATTCGGAGGACAAGGCGTTCTCTCCATGGGTAAGATTCTTGCCTACTCTGGTTTGATGCAGGGCAAAGAGGTGACTTGGATGCCTGCCTACGGTCCGGAACAACGCGGTGGTACCGCTAACGTGACCGTCATCCTGAGCGATGAGAAGATTAGCTCTCCTATCCTAAACTCCTACGATACGGCCATCATCCTGAACCAACAGTCATTGGATAAGTTCGAGAAGACCGTTAAACCGGGCGGAACATTGATCTATGACCCTTACGGTATCACGACGGAACCTACGAGAAAGGATATCAACATCCACAAGATCAACGCGATGGACGCCTGCATCGAAATGAATGCGGCTAAGTCCTTCAACATGATCCTCCTCGGCGGATTTCTGAAAATCAGACCTATCGTTGAACTCGAAAACGTTCTCAAGGGTCTGAAGAAGACACTCCCTGAACGTCACCACCACCTCATTCCAATGAACGAGGCCGCCTTGAAGAAGGGCATGGAGATCATCAAGTAAATTATTCTTTTTTTCATAAGGGGATGTCGTCGGAAGAAGACATCCCCTTTCTCTTTTCCCGAAACAACGAAGCCATACATCATCCATGATCGCATCGCCACCGATAATCAACGGAGAACACCTGAATTTCAAACAGACTTGGGAAGTCATCCGTATGGTCCCTTATTATCAATCGAAAAAGACATGGATCATCAAAACCGCCTACACGTACGGACTCATCCTAGCCATCGGAGGGATCATCTGCATGGCCGCACTGATCGCCACGAAACTCACCAACCCCGACTTCGAATCTTCTTGGCCAGTCACCATCATCGGTGGCTTCTTTTGCCCAGCGATATGTATATACCCTTTCGCACTGATCACCACCTATTTCCAATCATTCATATATGCGAAAAAACTGATGAGAATACATGCGGACTTCATGCGAAGATGGTTCAAGGAGAATAAAATAGTGGTTCCGACCACTCCCCTCAACTGCATAGTCAAAACAGACAAAGGGTGGGATCTTGAAGTGGCTGTCACAACGGACAAGTATATGCGCAACCAGGAAAAGCCATCGGAATTCAAGTCCCGCAAGTTTATCGTGGTGGCTTTATATATTGAGTCACCAACCGATCCTTCCCTGATAGAGTCGGAATGGGAGGACTTCTGCCAAGGGAAAGCCAGTTGCCGGAATCTCTTCTTCAAAAAGGATCTGGCATACATCATTTTTCCAGCCGACAAACCCGAAGAGGAGAATCTTCCGGAATCCCTCCAACAGATGGAATACCTGATACATCGTTTCCATCTGACGCCCCACACAATCCTACGCATCAGACCTGCGGAAGAGGATTCCAATGAGGAAGAAATCTCACTAGACACCGGCGACGATGCGACGGAAAGGGAGCCGTCCGAAGAACAGCCAGACAAAAATCCCACAAACGAATAAAAATCAGCAGCTTAACACCAATCAACGGACCGCAACGCCCTTAGCGCACACATCAAAAATCTCCCTTCTAAATGAACTATCACCCTATAATCAATCGTTTTTATCGATGAATAATATAGAATAATATCGTAAATAACGATAGATTATTTACGATTAGCGCCATAAATTTGTCATATCAAACAAAAAGGAAGACTAGCGGTCGAACTTACATTGGTTGTGAATTATTTATACTATTAACTAAAATTTGGGGATTATGAGAAAAGTAGTTTTAACAATAGTGTTGTCAGTGGCATACCTGAGTTCGTATGCGTTCGACATAAAGTGTATGAGTGTGGACTTCGAGAAGAAGGAGTTGAAACACAATGGTTGCACCTATGAATTGGTGGAAGTGAAGAACAGGCAGAGAAGCTCCTGGAGAGAAGTGACTTATCTCTGCATCGATAATAAGCTGCACGCTGTGGCATTCAGGCTCTTCGTCACCGACGGAGGGGATTTCGTAAGGCTACAGAAGTATACGTCTAAAAAGTGATCGTGTGACTGTGTGATTGAGTGATTGAGTAAATATGTGATTGTGTGAATGATTAAATAATTGGTTAATTGAGTGGATGATCGACAGATCATTTTGCGTTTGTATTCTTTTCATTTTCCGATGCCAGGATTGTCTCCCACGACCATCCTGGCATTTTTCACAGTCTTTCGAGGGCAATCACACACGTTCCCACTGTTTGGTCTCAAAATTGTACCGTTTGATCACACGTGCCGGGTTGCCTGCGACCACAGAGAAGGGCGGAACATCCTTCGTCACGACGGAATTCGCCGCCACCACGCAATGCTCTCCGATGGTCACACCCGACAAGACATGGCATCCGAACGCCAGCCAACTTCCTTTCCCGATCACAACCGGTCCCTTGTGTATGATGGGTTGCTTGCTGATAGGAAGGGTAACATCCTCATAACCATGCGAATGGTCTGTGATATGGACAAACGCGGCGAGGAGCACATCATCCTCTATGGTGACGGAATAGGCGGAGGCTATCCTGTTGTAGGCGCCAAAATTCACATTGTTTCCCACTACGATCTTGGAAGGATAATCCGTTCCCATATGATTGTGAAGGGGACAAAAAGCGGTGCGCTGATTCACCACACAATGGTCGCCGAAATAGATGTGTTGCGGATGGAGGAAGAGGACATCCTTCCCCACATTCAGTTTCCTAGGATTGTTTCCTAACTTCTTTGTTATCGAACGGTTACGTATCTTAGATTGCCAAAATGACAGGCTTAATAATCTCTTAATTTTCGCCATATTGCTACGTTTTAAAACCTCTGGCCTTAATCCTCCTCACTCACATAATCGATCACCTGATTCAGGTATTCCACGAAGGGTTTGTTGCGGCGGAAGAGCGTCAGCACATGCTGGAGGAGCTCCTCTTGGTCCGACACCTCCTCCTCGGACATGAATTTAGACAAGCAATAGACCTTCAGCCTAGCATAATCAGGGTATTTGCACTCGGAGAACTCCTTCGGCAGTTTCTTCAACGAGCCCTCATCATCGAGCGAAAAGCCATCCTTCTCGCCTGTCCGCACAAAGGAGGCGAACTTCTCAGGCTCGTCCATCAAGTCTTCCCGCACGATCTCCACCACCCGCTTGTCGTAGCAGTAATGACCGATCGCCACCATGTTTGCGTCCGGGTAGGAGTCACCACCCACGGAGAGGTGGAAATAGTAACCTGCCCTACCCGACTTCTTGCCACCGGGGGCGATGAAGACCCCGAAATGCGTTTTGTAGGGCGATTTATCCGCCGAGAAGCGGATGTCCCGGTTAATGCGGTAGGTGCAGTCCTTCAGTTCCAGACCCGCCACGCTCTCGTCGAACCGGCCCGTCTCCTCTATCAGCCGACGGGCGAACTGGCTAAAGGAATCCTTCGCCTCCTCATACTCCTTCCGATGGGCATGGAACCACTCCGTATTGTTATTCTCCCGCAACGTACGCAGGAATGCGATCACTTTCTTCATATCATCCAATTATCGTTACAACCACGAAATTACAAAAAAGAAAGACAAAAAATGAATTTACCTTTTACGGAATATAAAATCTTTGCATATTTGCATCGGCTGGCCTCTCCATTGGAAGCCTTGCCACCCAGGGGGCTTAACCCACAGAGGGGACTTCGCTTTTATGCGTTGACGACCGTGCCCCAAGTGTTGTCATCTGAAATGGTGGCAAGGCGCAATCGACAAAGGGCTTTCTATTACAGGAAGTCCTTTGCCTTTTTTAGACATTCCCGATTTAAAGATTCTTTCGTAAGGCAATAACATGGATGCAAAAACATGCCGCATTTCAGCTTCACTTGCCTACATAGAAATGCATAGAAGAATATGCCATAGGAATACAATCAGGAAAATATTCCCTAATACCTCTCATCCAAAACTCCTTATACTGCTTCGGAATTCTCCAAATTCCACTTTCACTGTTGTCACTACTAATTAAATATCCTTTTCTAAAATACTTCCGTTTATCCAGCCATAAGACATCAAACACCATTGTACCCGAAGAATTATACTCCCCGTTTCCGAATATGAATCCAAACGCCAAACGGTTCGCATACCGACGAGGAATCGTGTCGCCCGACCTCCACATCAGGATAGAATCCCCTGATTCCATCAATGAATGTCTTGATATTCCCTCAGGAACATAATATAGCACACTCTCCTTCCTATTGGGCCATCCCGTCCAAGGTGTTCCGTCCCGCTTCACCGGTATGAGCGTGTCCTTTTGCTGGAGAGGCAACAATGTATCATAAGTCCAAACCGCATACCCCAACTCGACGGGTCTTGCCTCGTTTATCAACACAAAACATCCATCATATCTGTATACAAGGCGTTTCCTTCGTAAATTATACACACGCAAATCCTTGGGGTCCATTCCCTCTATTTCCAACCGCAAAAAAGTACCATTCCTTATTGGACGATTATACGTGAATTTTTTTATTACATTGCCCTTCATGTCCTTCCAAACAGGTTTATTCGTGTTCTGTTGCAACGACATATCACGCTTGCGGATATCCGCATTGGGGCAATAAACCACAGCTGATTTTCTTTCCTCTCTAAGCCAACGTTTAAACGACAAATAAAGCTGCTCATTCTCCACATAATTATAAACCGCATTGATTCTATTCCAGCAGACATAAAACCATCCATCTAACGAGTCGGAATAGATAAACACGCTATCACAGGTAATGTCGGTCCCTATATAATGCATTGACTTCGGGATGATCACCTTTCGGAAAAATGGCATATTGCTCAAATTGGGCAAAGAATCCACCCCATCACGAATGATGAAGACGGAATCCCGCACCTCGCCGAAATCACTCCATTTCGGTCCAGGCTTTCGTTCCTCTGGTTTCACAAAGACTTCCAATGGCAGACGATACAACGTGTCATACGTGGTGACATAGAAGTGATAGGTATCATAATACCTATAAAACCGCACATTCTCATCCGCTATACCCTCTATCTTCACCGACTGAATACTCCTTCCCGAAGGAATCGTATCGACACCCACCAATGTGTCTCCATCCTCCATGACGCAAGTCAGGCGATAGCTCTCCCGCATCCAACTCGTATCCCGCTTGCGCACATCATAATTGGGGCAATCAACATAACCACTAGGGCAATGGAACCTAGAATTAGGGCAACTGAACTTTTCATCATATGTACATTCCCTTTCCCATAAAGCCTCCATTGTACTATGCGCCACGGCAGAATCCGATAGGATGATTAAGGAATCGCAAGAAGGATCATATTCCGGATATCGCTTACAATGCTTGGGGAAAACAATTTTCGAGTAATGAATGTATTTCGGAGAACACTCCGGATATCCTTCCCAATTTCTAAAGGAGAGACCTTTCTGGTAATAGCGATCAGGGATGGACCATACCTGTTCCACCGTTTCAGGGAATTGCAACACTGAATCCACCGCACTTGGCAGCATAAAATAGAGCTGGGTCTTATCACGATTGTACAGCGCACCATTCTCCCATCGATAGTTGGGATTCTTGGCACTCAACCGCACCTCTTCCAAGCCAGGAGGCACTTCCGGGAGATACAAATATCTCAACGAAGAAGGGATACTCAGCTCCCTTGCCGAAATAAGACACAAGCCAAGATGAACAGAATCAACCCCTTCGTCTATCACAATATTCTTAAAGTGCCATAAGGGGGAAATAAAATATTCATAAGGACTATCACTTTCATCACGCTCATAGAAGGTCCAACTGTCCATCTCCGAGAGGTTGGAGCAGATATGCAGGATGGTATCATTCTCCACCCTAAAGAGACTCTTCTGCTTAGCCTCAACAGACCCGAAGGAAAGAAATGAAATTACAACGAAAAGATAAAAAAGTTTTTCCCTCATAACGATACGATGACGAATTATACTTTATCACAAATATAGAATATTTGGGGGTATTGACCAATCAACATGATACAACAACTACGGGAAACACTATCTGCCTACGTAAAAATGCATAGGAGGATATCTACTATGACAATGATCTTGCCCAAATTCACTAATATCATCCAACCAGAATTCCTTGTACTGCCTCGGAATTTTCCAGAGCCAACCGTTGTTGGCATCTCTAAATTCACTTTCCCAGACTCCCCTGAAATAATTCCGTTTGTCCAGGCATACCACAGAACAATGTGTAAAAGACGAATAATCAAACTCCCCGTTTGTGAGTATTAATCCAATGGCCAAACGATTTGCATACCGACGAGGAATCGTATCGCCCGACCTCCACATCAGGATAGAGTCCTTTGAGTCTAACAATGAACGACTTGTTGTGCCCTTCGGAACATAATATAGCACACACTCTTTCCAATCGTACCCTCCCGTCCAAGGCGTTCCATCCCGCTTCACCAATTTAAGTGTGTCCTTTTGCCGGAGAGGCAACAACGTGTCATAGGTCCAAACCGCATACTCCAATTCGTCAGTTTTACCATCATTTATAAATACAAAACGAATGAAAACTCTTCTCAAAAAACGGTTCCTATTACAATCTAACACATAAAAATCCTGGTAATTCATCCCCTCCAATTCTACCTGCAAATAAGAACAGGACGCCTTGGGACGGTACGTCAAATCCTTTATCACATTGCCCTTCCCGTTCCTCCAAACAGGTTTATTCATGTTCTGCAATGTCATATCACGCTTACGGATATCCGCATTGGGGCAATAGACCACGGCCGATCGATCACTCTCCATAAGCCAACGTCTAATCGACAAATAGAGCTGCTCATTCTCCACGTAATAATAATGCGCATCGATATAATCCGCTCCATCTAACGAGTCGGAATAGATAAACACGCTATCACAAGTGATGTGGGTCCCTATAGAATAGAAGTCTGTCCCTATATAATGCATTGACTTCGGGAGGATTACCTTTCGGAAAGAAGATGGCATATCCCTCAAATAGAGTAAAGAATCCACCCCCTCACGGATAGTGAACACGGAATCACGCACCTCGCCGAAATCACTCCATTTCGGTTTAGGCTTCCGCTCCTTTGGTTTCACAAAGACCTCCAACGGCAATTGATACAACGTGTCATACGTGGCGACATAGAAGCGATAGCGACCTTTATTCTCGCAGAATCGCACATTCTCGTCCGCTATTCCCTCTATCTTCACCGACTGAATACTTCTTCCCGAAGGAATCGAATCGCCATTCTCCAATGTGTCACTACCCGTGACGCAAGTCAGGCGATAGTTATCCCGCATCCAACTTGTATCCCGCTTACGTATATCATAATTGGGGCAATGGATCTTTCCTCTATCAATACTTCCACTACTTCTTCCCCATTCGATATCATCCCACAAATTCTCCTGCAAAATATGCGCTATAGCAGAATCGGAGAGGCAATACAGATAGAACTTCGGCATAACATATCTAGTCAAGAATTCCGGGCAATGTTCCGATAGGATGATTAATGAATCGCAAGCAGGAAGATACTCCGGATATCTCTTACAATGCTTTGGAAAGACAATTTTTGAGTAACGACGGTCTATCGGATAACGATCTAGGAATCCTTCCCAATGTCTCGATGGAAGGTCTTTCAAGTAAAGCGTATCTTTCGGGTAATAGCGACTAGGGATATTCCATACCTGTTCCACCGTTTCAGGGATGTATAACACTGAATCCACCGCACTTGGCAGCATAAAATAGAGCTGGGTCTTATCGCGATTATACAATGTGCCATTCTCCCATCGATAATAGGGATTCTTGGCATTCAACCGTACCTCTTCCAATCCGGGAGGCACTTCCTGAAAGAAATACAAGTATTTCAATGAAGAAGGGATACTCAGTCTCTTTGTCGAAATAAGATACAAGCCAAAGTAAACAGAGTCAACCCCTTCGTCTATCACTATGTTCTTAATGCGCCAATAGGGATAAGTAGTAAAATAATCAGAAGGAGAAAGGCTATTATCATCACTTACACCAAAAGTCCAACAGTCCATCTCCGAGAGGTTGGAACAGATATGCAGGATGGTATCATTCTCCAACCTGAATAGATTCTTCTGTTTAGCCTCAATAGATCCGAAGGAAAGAAATGAAATTACAACGAAAAGATAAAAAAGTGTTTTCCTCATAACGATACGGTGACGAATTATACTTTATCACAAATATAGAATATTTAAGGGTATTGACCAATCAACATGATACAACAACTACGGGAAACACTATCTGCCTACGTAGAAATGCATAGGAGGAAAACTTCTGCCATAACAATCTTCGCAGGGTTGCGCAACATCTCCCAACCAAAATTCCTTGTACTGACTCGGAACTTTCCAAATATTATCGCTGACATTAATTAGCTCTCCATCTCCCAAATAATTCCGTTTGTCCAAACATAAAACATTATACTCCAAACGAGGAGAAAGAACACACTCCCCGTTTGTAAGCATGTA
>JAFZPM010000046.1 GCA_017550335.1 Paludibacteraceae bacterium | reverse complement strand
GTTGGCCTCCGCGTCCTCTATGGTCTCCGTGTATCCGTCGAGTGAGGACGACAGGCTCTTGATGTACGCCTTCACATCGTCGTTCTCCGACGCCAAACCCTCGCAGAACTCAGGTATGTCGATGTCTGGTACGACAGGAACCGGATCACCATAGATGACAATCGTATCCGATTTGTCACAACGGCGAGTGGCCGGTGTCGTAGCATCCCCGTTCTCGAAGTTATCATGAACCAAAAGGATATACGTTGTACCATCTTTGTCCGCTTTTTCCCAAGGAATATCCAAATCGATAGCCTTAGAACCAGAACCTTCCGTCTTCAATGCCACAGAATTCGTATTATCCTTATGCCAAGTAATACGGAAATCCGAATAATTATTTCCGTCCTTATCTGGAGCCGTAACATCATTAGAAGAGAGGGTAGTCACCTCACCACGGCACAGATGGACGGTCTTCTTCTTAGAACGAGTATCCACCGTACCACCCGTAGCGGAGATCTTAGGATCCTTAGGCTCCGTACATCTAGGGCAATCGATTGTCAGCTCAATAGGTTTGGAAATAGAATAAGAACCGCAAGGCTCATTTGGATTGAAAACCGTCACTTTCTTCAACTCAGACTCCAAACCGAGGACAGTTCTGAAATAGATTTTGTCCTTTGGATTCAAGCCCAATGGTTCAAGCACACTTGAAAGGTTCTCGAAAACGATGTCCCTCATAGGGCCTGCGAAAGTTTTCCAAGATTCAAGTTTATCAGGAGTCAACGAATATTGGTATAAGTAACGTGCGTCGTCACCTATATTGGTCTGAATCATTCTGGTCTCCTCAACATATAGATTAATATCATCACCCAAGCAAGACACGGCTGTCTCCTGATGAGATGGCAAATCGAAATACATGTCAACCGAAGGTTCAGCACATGCATAAATCATAATATCATCCAAGATCAAGTCGTTACCATCCGTGTTTTGGTCCACACCACCCGACTTGGAGATGATCTCAAACTTCATCTCGGATCCTGTCAAATCAATGGAAACGGAGGCTGGCACCCAACCAATTCCATATTGATTGCTAACCGTATTCGCATATCGGGTATAAACCGGAGATTCCTTGCTTTGTCCTGAAGCCAAGTCCGTGATTCGGATATACACACTGATCGGGTTCGTCGTTGAACGAGAGAAGCAGTTCAAATAACATTTCACCGTCACATGTCGGTCACACAAGCCTGTGATAGTACGACCATAAATCAATGCGTTCGGGTCGGAACCGATGTTCAGATAGAGCATGGCGCCATAATCATCACCGCCATAGGTGTGGTCAGGGGCGTAAACGTAACCATTCTTATGAGGTTCGTTTCCATCGCCGAAATAGCCGGCCCAACCCATATCGTTTCCGTTCGGATCGCTATTTCCATAAGAAGTGACATGGGCAGCCACCGTATAGTATCCCTCGGAGAACTTACCATCCTCCGCCTTAGGATGCTGAGGCGGACAGTTACACTTACCATCCTCTTGGACCACAGCGAAAGTCGCGTCCTCAGGAGTGACCTCAGCAGGCAATTTGCGTTGCCATTTTTGACCATCCGTATGGTTCACTTTCTTAGGGTTAGAGATATCCGAATAATCCCAAGTCCAGTAGTTCTTAGCAGATGTGAATGTACCAAAATCGTCCATCCAGATCAATTTTTGAGAAGCAGGATGTCCCTGGGCATCCGTACAACACTCAATATCCTTGATTTTGAATGTCTCCGTCTTAACCTTCGTGCCTGAAGGCGTCTTTATTTCGCAATAATATGAATGTTCTTTGTTCACCGCATCGCCAGATGTATGGGAGACCGAAACATTGGTTGCGCCAGCGATCGCGCTTCCGTCCTTGTACCACTGATAGGTACATCCCATAAAGTTGTTCACCAAAGAGATCGCGGCATTTTCACCACCCGCACACACCTCCGGCTCACCAACAACCTTCGCATCCAACTCCGCATAAACCTTAATGCTCTTGATCATGACAGCCTCACCAGCCGCCATTTGGGAAATAATGACATTAACTTTAAGGACATTATCTGCAATAGGTCCCTGCGTATTGGTGTAATTCGTCGGATTAGAGATAGTAGCCTTCAAACAATTACCCGCCTTTCCTGGCAACGCAGTTGTCTGAGCGCCATCAATCTGAGAGTTATTCGTACCAATCTTAATCTGAGACTGATAACCGGAATTCAAGTGAGGATTCGTATTGGAACCACTTGTCTCCAAATAGGTGGAAGCCAAAGGGTTACAATACTCCACCTCCACCCGATAGCGACCATTGTTCTTCAATCCAGGCACGGAGAAAGAGACAGCCACACGGCTACCCGTCAGACCTCTAGTACCTGCAGAGAATACGATACCCCAATCGTCACCATCCGCGGTTTCGCCTTTCCCCACGCCATTATCATCCATTCTCAACGAATCCAACCTGATCGGGTTCGGAGTGACAGCGTAAGACATGGCGTCCAGGAATGTAGAGGACGTCGCTGTAGATTTCGTGTTTTTCGGATTGGAGAAACCAGTACCGATAGCCCACGTCGGGCGCACAATACTACTTCCATACCCATCCACCATATCCAAGGAGTGCCAATAATCGTCATCTCCCCCGGACACGGAGAAATCGGTTTCAGCCACCAATGGCAAATTCGTACCACCGCCACCAGGCTGCGCAAAGGCTACATTTACACCGAGCAAGCACGCCACACATAGTGCGAAGAATCTCGTAAAAAAAACTACTTTTTTCATGTTTTTAAACCCTATCATTTTTTTCGACAAATTACTATAACTTGAACCAATGGCAAATATTGGGAATCAAATACATTCACAAAAAAAGAACAACTAAACCCATTCCTTCTCATTATCATCTACAGAAATGTTTCGTCACACACCAAGTGTAACCCAACATCACCTCAAACGAACCCCAATTCTTGCGTTGGTATTGTGTCAAGCCTAACTCGTAAGCCAACCCCAAATGGAAACCCTTGTAACGGATGCCGCCCAAAGTGTATAAACACAACGGAGCTGGGCTATACTCACTATTGTCCAACGTGTGACGATATGAGAGCTGCAACCAGTACGAGAAGTCCTTGTTGTCAGGAAGTGTCTGCATATACTTCAGATTCAAGTCCAACTGACGGCTATCCTCCGTATTGAATTTGAACATGAAGGAAGGTTCAAGGGTGATCTCGTTGATCAAGTTGAAATCATACCCTAGGAAACCGAACATCGTAAGAGGGCGGATTGGCTCTTCCTGACCCAACTCGGTCAACTCGGTATGGACAAGGTCCTTTGCGGAGAACCCCGCGAAGACATGATCCCAAATAAAGTAAATACCCGCGTTGGCGTTCAAGTACACGCCCTTATCCGTACCGCCATTACCCAAAGCCGGGTCCTGCCATCCATATTCCTCATGCAATCTCTTTTGGAAATTGTAATGATTCAACATCACAGAGAGACCGAACGACAACTGTCGGTCGATAGACTGCGTCTTCATCATATAGTGGCTATTCTCGGAGAGAGGGATGTGATAGGCGAAAGTGGCCTCACCTCCCTGACGATAAGAGTTACCGTTCTTATCATTGTACGCATACGCTCCGATACCCACATTCTTCAATATACGGGTGCGGAAGCTCAACGTCTGGGTCATCGGATGATCCTCCACCCCTTCCCATTGGAACCTGCCCGTCAGCATCAAATGTCTACACCGCTCCGCACCTGCCACGGCCGGGTTAACCAAATAATAGTTGAAATGGTATTGGTTAACAACGATATCTTCCTGGGCATACGCACAGAAAGAAGACGCAAATAACGACAATAGTCCAACGATACAATATTTTATCTTCATCATTCTCAAACGTTTTTCATCGCATTAGCAAAAAATGCGTCAGCAAAGCATATACTTGGTGAGGCAAAGATATGGATTATTCTTAAAAAAACAAAAATAGCAGAAAGATTTTGCGCTCCGCAGATGCTAAGGTCAAGAGTAACAAAGCGGAAGGAGAGCGAATGAGAAGCCCACTCAAAAAAAAAATCCCGCGGACTAGTTTGTCCGCGGGAGAGAAAAATATTTCAAGAATATTATTTCTTGTTCAAGAAGAGGTCAACCTCAACGGCGCAAGCAACGGTGCAACCCACCATCGGGTTGTTACCGATTCCGAGGAATCCCATCATCTCAACGTGAGCAGGCACTGAAGAAGAGCCAGCGAATTGAGCGTCAGAGTGCATACGGCCCAAAGTATCCGTCATACCGTAAGAAGCAGGACCTGCAGCCATGTTATCTGGGTGCAAAGTACGGCCTGTACCACCACCGGAAGCCACTGAGAAGTAAGGCTTGCCAGCGAGCACGCGCTCCTTCTTATAAGTACCGGCTACTGGGTGTTGGAAACGAGTAGGGTTCGTAGAGTTACCAGTGATGGAAACGTCCACGTTCTCTTTCCACATGATGGCAACGCCCTCACGAACGTCGTCTGCGCCGTAGCAGTTCACAGCGGCACGAGGACCGTCAGAGTAAGCGATCTTCTTAACCACCTTCAACTTACCAGTGAAGTAGTCGAACTTGGTTTGTACATAGGTGAAACCGTTGATACGGGAGATGATCATAGCGGCGTCCTTACCCAAACCGTTCAAGATGCAACGGAGAGGCTTGTTAGCCGGTCTTGACTTGTTAGCCATGGTAGCGATCTTGATGGCGCCCTCAGCTGCGGCGAAAGACTCGTGACCAGCCAAGAAAGCGAAGCACTTAGAGTCCGGAGAGAGCAGACGGGCAGCCAAGTTACCGTGACCCAAACCCACCTTACGGTCGTCAGCCACAGAACCAGGGATACAGAAAGACTGGAGACCCTCGCCAATATATTTAGCAGCCTCAACAGCGTTCTTCGCCTTTTCCTTCAGGGCGATGGCAGTACCTACCACGTAAGCCCATTTAGCGTTTTCGAAACAGATTTTCTGAGTGTCCTCGCAAGTCTTGTAAGGGTCCAAACCTGCAGCGTCGCAGATCTTGTTAGCTTCCTCGATGGACTTAATACCGTGAGCCTTCAAGCAGTCGTTGATTTGCTTGATACGGCGATCTTGTGATTCAAATTTAACTTCTCTAATCATGATAATTTTGAATTTTGAATTTTGAATTATTCGTCTACCTCACCATATTTCTTTTGAGTCGTTTTAATAATGGTTGTCAAGAGTTTAACCAATTCCTCACAGTCTAAGAATATACTCTCGAAAACATCATCGGGAAGATATCCCGTCTTATTCAGCAACTCTAACCAATAAGATGTTTCATCAGCCTCCTTTAAAGCGATATACAATTTATTGACGAAATCTTTCGGGCTTTGAGCCCTTCTAGACTCCCGGATATTGGCGCCAATGCTGGTTCCACTCCTCAAAACTTGTTTAGAAAGGATAAACTCCTTATTGTCCGCCGCAGATGTCAAATGTTTATACATATTGACAATCCTTATTGAGAAGGCAAAACTTTTGTCTAAAACAACGTTATTTGACTTCAGCGTCACCCGAATAACTCCTAATTCAAAATGTTATAAAAAATTTATGTTACAGAAACTAATTAAAAATTCTTAATTCAAAATTCTTAATTATTCTTTACGTGGGTCGATGGATTTTACAGCACCGTCTTCCTTCTTCGTACGTCCGTACGTGCCAGTCACGCTCTTGAGAGCCTCGTCAGCAGGAACACCCTTCTTCACAGCGTCCATGAATTTACCCATGTGGACAAACTCGTATCCGCAAACTTGGTCGTCCTTGTCCAAGAACATCTTCGTGATGTAACCCTCTGTCAATTGGAGGTAACGAGTACCCTTGGCCTTCGTTCCATAGAGAGTACCCATCTGACCGATCAAGCCCTTACCGAGGTCTTCCAAACCTGCGCCGACAGCCAAACCACCCTCAGAGAAGGCAGACTGCGTACGACCGTAAACGATCTGGAGGAACAACTCGCGCATAGCGGTATTGATGGCGTCGCATACCAAGTCAGTATTCAACGCTTCCAACAAAGTTTTTCCTGGAAGGATTTCTGATGCCATTGCGGCAGAGTGAGTCATACCAGAGCAACCGATGGTCTCCACCAAGCACTCCTCGATAACACCCTTCTTCACGTTCAGGGTCAACTTGCACGCACCTTGCTGAGGAGCGCACCATCCAATACCATGGGTCAAACCTGAAATATCCTTGATCTCTTTTGCTTGAATCCATTTCCCTTCCTCAGGGATAGGAGCTGGTCCATGGTTAGGACCCTTGGCAACAGAACACATCTGTTCCACTTCTTTTGTGTAAATCATAATCTGTTAGTTATTGTTATAATAAAATAAAACACAATTTGCGGACACAAAAAAAGCGATTTTTTGGGAGAAAAACAAGCGATTTTAGAGTTAAGAGTTAAGAATTAAGAATTAAGGATTTCGGGGAGCGGTAAAATTGTCCAGTACCCCAAATCGGATGGCGTCTAACGGTTCAAAGAGCCATGAGATCCGTCACTTCCAGAACTGTTTGATCTGCGCCTCCGCACGGTTGAACAAAGCCCGGTCGAAAGGTACATCGAACTGGTCGTCCAAGTTACGGTCGGTGATGGAATAGTCCCCATCATAATAGACATTGGTGATGGTACCCACACTATCGATCATACCCACCCCGATATAGCTGTCCACCAGCAAGAAATCGCGATGGGCGGTCGTATCGAAGAGAGAGGTGCCGATGGAGTAGTCGGAAGGTTTGTTTGTAGTGCCAAAGAGATCGTTCATCAGCGTTGGCACCAAATCGTAATGGGCCGTCCATCTATCAGAGACGATAGTATCCTTGCCATTGAAGTAGACCATAGGCACCTGCATCTGGGCGTCGGAGTAGTTGCCGTTATGACCCCAGAAAGCGTGGTGGTAGTCGTCGAACTCCTGTGAATGGTCGCCCGTGAAGACGATGACCGTATTGTCGAGCAATCCCTTCGCCTCGACCTCCTTCAGGATATCCCCCACAAGGGAATCCAGGTAATAGACCATATTCTTGTAGAGGTTCAGGAACTCCGTCGGGTCCACATCCTTGCCGAGGCGCTCGTAATGGGCGCAGTCCCAGGAAGGTTGGAACGGACCTGTGTAATCCTCCGGTTTAATCATACTATGCAACGAATCGAAGAAGAGGAACGAAAAGAATGGTGCGCCATCCCCTCCCCTACTATTCAGGTACTGCAGGAAAGCCTGCGCCACGTTCACATCACGTTGCCAAGCGTTCAAACCAGGCGCCGAACCACACTGATCCGGGAACATCGAGAAGGCGCACTTGTCCAACGGAGGATTGAGCATGGATGCGCTCGGGAAGAGGCGTACATCGTAGCCGTTCTCCTTCATCGTGGTGAAGAGTACAGGAGAGATGGACTGAGCGCAGAAGTCCCTCCAATAGACACCCGGCAACCCATAGAACATGGAGAATACGCCCGTCCTCGTTCCATTGCTGCCACTGTAATGGTGGAGGAAGCGGGAGGAACGTTTCGAGAAATCATATATGTTCGGGGAGCAGAGCGAATCCATCGTCGAAACACGCCAAGCGTCGAAAGCGATGACGATCAGATTCTTGCCCGATTTCGTATTCGTCATAGGATTCTTCGGGTAACAATATTCCTTACCCAAATATTTCGTAGCGACAGTGGTAGGCTCCACCTCGACACCAAGCGCGGAGAGCAACGAATTCGCATTGAGAGAGACGCAAGCGGGGAAATACCGGTCCAAAAGAATCAACTGGCGATCGTTCTTGGCGAACGCCACGGCATGCCTGCACTGAACGAAGCAAATCATCAGACCGAAGACAACGATCAACGTGTAGATGACTACGTTAGGTATCTTATTCGCCAAGCGGAAAGCCAGTTTGAACAGCAAGACCTCCACCGCAAGCAAAAAGATCAGGGCACCCCCCACCATGAAATATTGGGCAACCGTAAACTCGAACACCTGCGTCGCCCCCGGAGCGAACACCTGCTCCAAGACGTACGAATTGATATGGAAGCGATAAAGCGAGAAGATGTACGCATCCATCGCAAGGATGATCAGGAAAAGCGAAGCCACGAGCGAAGCGCATATCAGGCTGACCCGATTGCTTCTGGCAAGGATCGTGATGGGAAGATAAATGAAGAAAATCGGGAGGAAGGAGATGAATACGAAATGGACCAGGATATACGCAGTCAGATAGACCGTGTGTTCACTCCAAATCGCATCGGGTATCTGCACGAAATACTTCAACGATATAAGAAAAACAAAGACTGCATTGAAGAAAGCGAACCACACACCCGCCTTCAGCAACCTTCGCCTACTCACAACCGGTTCATTTTTTCCCCCGTTCTGCCCCATATCACAATGTTAAATCATATGACAAAACCACACTGAAGACATCCTTCGGGCGCGAGACGTTCATACCGTCATCATAGCGGAAGAGACCCTTCAATGAATTATGCTTGTTAAAATCATACTTCGCGCCGCCTTCGTACCTCATCTTCGTCAGACACGTGCCCTTGTAACTGTTCGTACGGATAAAGGATTCCACACCGACACATGGGTAAAGGTGAGTCTTAGGGATTTTCGTCGACACATACAGTTTATTCCTCCACACATCCTTGTACTGTTTGTGAGGTTTTTTCTCTGGACGATAGGTGATTTGGTACTTGGACTTCAGTCCAAAAGAGAATCGTCCCACATCCCTCTTCACGCGCAGATAGCCCCCGTAGCGGTGGTTCAAATAGATGTCATCCCTCTTATTCGCCGCACCGATGAGGTAGTAGTCCGCACCAACGCGCAAAAGACCCTTGACCACATTGTAGGAGACATCCGCCTTCGTGTAGAACTTGTCCAATTCAGTGGAGTTGTCACGCATCGACACAGACTCGGTGAGCCCGACGTTCAGACGTTTGAAGAAACGTTTAGACACGGAGAAACTCACAGAAGAGGTAAAGTCCTGCTCGTCACCCCCCGCCCAGGCAATGCTGGAGCAACAAAAGGAAGTGACAAGCAAGACTATCAAACGATTTCTAAAATATGCGAAAGATAATTTATCCATTAAAATCCTTTGGCCTTGTTATTTGATCTATCGTATTGATTTCCTGCGAATTGGATTCATAATACACTTTTATCAAGGCGGTATCCTTCAAGAAATCGATATAACCGACCTCACATTTAGTAATATTCAGACCCGTACGTTTTTTGATGTCAGCCAACATCTCGTCGTACTTATCAGGAGTGATCAAATCAATTTTCTCGTATTTAATCAATTTGCAGGAACTCTTCGAGACGATACGTGTCTTTTCCATCAGCCATGTCATGAAGACAAAGAGGGCATTGGTGGCGAACAACTCCAGATAACTTACACTGACCGCCAACGCATTGATGACAGAGAGACCAATGATAAGGAAGAGGTAAGTCATCTCACGGATAGGCACTGTGTCCGTTCGGTAACGGATAATACCGAAGATGGCGAAGAGACCCAACGCCAGACCGATCTGCAGCTTCTCGCTTCCCAAGAGGAAGATCAACAAGAAGACCGTCGTGCTGATCAACGTGAAAGTGAAGACATAATCACGTCTTTTGGACTTGCCATAATAAAGCCACACGATAATCAACGAAGTGACAAAGACATTAAGTCCGAAACGAAGAAGCAACTCAAAGAAACCTTCCGGATTCACGATAGGGATACCGAAAACCGCCAAATCAGTGATATTCAATAAATTCATAATTGTATAATTAAATATTTTATTTTCTAAAAAGTATAATCGGACCTAAGCTACAGCTTGTTTATGTACCTGATCTTCTCCTTGAACCGATTGTATTTCAGGGAAGGGTCGGTAAGCACCATGCCCAAGCAATACTTGCTGATGCTACGTTTCTTGATACGCAGGGAAGCGAGGTAATCCTTGAAGTGCGAATGGGCGTTTCCGTCCTGTTTCACCTCGACGATGCAGAGCTTAGGGATCGTGTTCTTCACCCCAGTGACACAATTCTCGAAATTGATGTTGAAGTCAATGGTGAGACGCTCCGACTTCTCCTTGTTCACCAATGTGATGCGGAAGAAGCTATTCCGCAGGCGGAAGTCGATTTCATTCATCTTGAACTTGGACTTCTCGTCGAGGAAAGCGATGGCCTCCTCGTTGTGCAGCACATTCTCGTCAGTGATTGTGATACGTTTTTTGGAAGTTCTACCCTTATTGTTCTTCTTTTTGACCTCAAGGAACATCAGATTAGACTCCACATATTCCCGCACACGGATCTTCTGACGATTTAACTTGCCGTCTTGGTGGACGACATACATCGTCGCCTCAGGGGTATCGTAATAGAGTGTCCGATAGAAAGCTTTACGGAGGTCACCGATACGTTGTACGTAGTAGTCCTGCTTCGCCATCTCCAGCAAAGTAGGCAGGTTACGCACGTTCACGAGGAACTTGGTATCGATCCTGTTCATCAGGCGGATACCGCTCATCTCCTCCAACGTGATAGGATCAAGTGCGGCGAGCTTAGCGTCAATGGTCTCGACGATGCTCTCCTTCCCAGACATCAAGATACCGTCCGTCCCATCTTGTTCGGCGATAGCCGGCGCAACAACTTTCTCCTCTATGATATCAACGACGTCTCCCATCTTAGCCTATTCCGTGATGTATTCGTACACTTTTTCCGATTTCAGTTTGCCATTAGGGAAGAGAGTACGGGCGGATTGTTTCTTGCCGAACTCGTTGTATTGATACTGCACGGTCTTCTCCAACTTATTGAACTCATCAAAGTGTTGTTCCTCTATGCACTTTCCCTTTTCATTGTATTTATAGACTGTGCGGGATTTTTGGTCCCCCACCTTGGTATATTCAATCTCTTCGGTTTTGTTGCCCTGAGCGTCATATTTCGTGACGTGGTCGATCTTCTTCTTACCATTCTCCAAGCGCCATTCCTTAACCTCAGTCAACACCTTCCCGTTCACCTTTTTCTGTGCGCTGAGCGTCACAGTAAGAGCGGAAACGAGCAAAACGATTATCGCCAAAAAACACCTTTTCATATGCAATATTTTTTATGGTACTAAATCATGTCCAAAAATAAGCATTTATCGGACAACTAAAAAAAAATATTCAGTCAAAATTAGAATTAACTCTTAGAAACTCTATATATCGCAGACAAAACAAGCAAAAAAAATCACATCTGGTCCTCGAAATAATTGTCGTTGATGCTAAGATTATCGAGGTCATCCTCGTTGAAATCCTCGTCACCACCGAATTCATCCAAGCCATCCAGATCGAGGTCGCCCGCCTTCACCTCGGGAACATCCATGAAGAGACCGTCGAGCACCTGAGCCGGAGGGTTACCCTTCGAGCGCTTGCAGATCGGCGCAGGCAAAGACTCACGCGTCTTCACCTCCTTCAGTTCCATAAAGAAAGAGCGTTCGTTCATCATGTCGAAAACGAAACGTAGTTTTTGTCCCTCCTCGGAAGCGAATTCCTCCACGCGGACACGGTCCATGACCAAGCTATCCACATCGGAGGAGGTATCCATCTCCATGAGGGTGATCTCCTGCTCTGCCTCCCAATAGTCGTTGCAGATGAGGAAAGAGGTCATCTGATCTTTCGTATATCCGACGCTATCGAGGATAGCATTGTTCAGTTCCAGAAAAGTCGCATCGGAATCGATGTGTATTTCCCTCAAAAAATCGTCCACTTCGTCGGACAAAAGGATAAACTTAAAAACCATTTCCTAATAATTTATTTAATGCGACAAATATACGAAAAAAATTATCACTTCAAAGAGGCCTCGATGGCTTCCACGCTACGGTGCACCTCCTTATCCACCTCCACGAGGTTCTGGATCGCCTTGCAGGCGTAGAGCACGGTCGCATGGTCACGGTTACCGATCTGCTCACCGATGCTGGACAAGGAAACCTTCGTGTACTTACGGGAGAGGAACATGGCAATCTGACGAGCCTGCACCACCTCACGCTTGCGGGAGTTAGACTGCAGCATGCGAGGTTCCAACCCGTAATAGTTGCAAACCATCTCCTGGATGGAAGCCACAGTCACCGTCCTTTCCGGGGCGGACACCAAGGAGCTGACCACCTTGCTGACCAATTCCATATTGATCTCGGCATCCGTCAACGTAGACTGAGCCAAGAGCGAGTTGACGACACCCTCCAATTCACGGACGCTGTCGGAGACATGCTCAGCGATGTAATCGATCACATTGTCAGGGATGATCAATCCATCCGTCTTCACTTTCGACTTCAGGATCGCCCTTCTCGTCTCTGTGCTAGGCTGCTCCAGTTCGGCGTTCAATCCCCAGCGGAAGCGGGTCAACATACGGTCATCCAAGCCCTGCAACAACTTCGGAGACTGGTCGGCGACCAAAACGATTTGTTTGCCGTTCAATTGCAGTTGGTTGAATATCTGGAAGAAGATGTTCTGTGTACCCGTCTTACCGGCGAAGAACTGGATGTCGTCAACGATCAGCAGATCCACCATTTGGTAGAAAGCGATGAAATCGTTCACGCAGTTACGCAAGTGAGCGTCCGTATATTGAGCCTGGAACCTGTTGGAATCGACATAGAGGACCTTCTTCTCCGGGTGTTTCTCCAACGTAGCCCAACCGATCGCCTGAGCCAAGTGGGTCTTACCCATGCCGGAACCACCATAGATGAATATAGGATTGAATGTGTTCTTACCTGGAGCCTCGGCGATCGCCAAGCCAGCGGAACGGGCGAGCTTATTGCATGCGCCTTCCACAAAAGTATCGAACGTGTAATGAGGATTCAACTGCGGCTCGATGCGTTTCCTGTTGGAACGTTCCGGGAAAGGATTGTAAGAGTCATCGCCGGCAGAGCCCTTGACTGGAATGACATGTCCACTATTCCGTTCCACCATGGTTTGGGTGGCAGCTTCCTGAATAATATCATAGGTGAGCCTCGTGCCATCCCCCATGACCCTCTTGAAGGTCTGTTTCATCAGATCGCTGTAGTGCTCATCCAAAAATTCAGCATAAAAATTGCTCGGAACAATTATGGTCAGCGTCTTATTCTCCCAACTCTCCGGAACGATTGGCTTAAACCAAGTCTCAAAAGCGGAGGACGGTATGTTATCTTTGAATACCGCCAGACACTCATTCCATAAACGGACATGTTCTTTTACTTCCATTTCTCTATACTCGTTCATATTAACACAAAAACACCCGAGAAAAATCTTCAAAATCCCCGAAATGCTTTATTCATTTACATTTCAATTTGCATTACAAATTTTGTCTAATTTTTTCTAAAAAAAAAACGATAATTCACTTGCTAATAAAAAAAAAACTTAATTAACTGTATTTCAAATTCATACACTAACACACTGAAAATCAACAAAATACAAGTGCATTACCAAATTAAAATGTTCATAGATAAACGATTAATAAAGGGCTTCACGCTCATTCACTTTTTCTTCCAAAAACAGAAACATTGATGTAACGTTTAGGGTGTGCTTTCAGGTCCACGACAAGATCGTTCGCACTCACCACCGTGGTATTCAAATTATCATACAAATCCCTGTTCGTGAGCAACAAACCAAGGGTGCCGGAACCGTTGTTCAATTTGTCCGTCACGCCCTGCACGCCCAAAAGGGTTTTATTCAATTGGCTGAACGTTCCTTTGAAATCAACGCCCTTCAAATTGGTGCTGACAACATTCAGGTTACCCATCACGCCATTGATGTTGTTGCACAACTGAGGGACATCCTTATCCACGATTTTGTTGAGACCCACAGAGGCATGGTTCAGGTTCTTCGTGATGGAGTTAATGTTCGCCAAAGAGGACTCGATCGTCTTGTTCTCCGCAATAGCATGTAAGGAGATGATCAGAGAGTCCAACTGAGGGATAATGGTTTGGATACGAGGCATAACTTCCTCCGTAAGCGAACTAAAGATACCCTCGTCGATATAGGAAGGGATTGTATCTCCACGGCGATAAATCGATTCCGTGCCAGTAGTATCCAAATGCAACTCGATGGAAGGCGTACCGATCAAGGAAGAGACCAAAGCGGCCCTGGAGCCCACAGGAATCCTCAGATCGTCATCCACCTGAAGCACAACGAGCACATCGGAGGATGGGTTCTCATAATCATAAACGATTTTCTTCACCAATCCGACCTTATATCCTCTGATCGTCACATCATTCGTCTCGACCAATCCATTAATGCGTTCTAGCTTAAGATAATAATAATTAGTAGGGTTAAAGATGTTGATTCCCTTCAAATAATTCACACCGAAAAAAGTAACCGCGATGGTTATGATCACCAACAAACCAATTTGAAGCTCTTTACTGATTTTAAAGTCCATATCCTTAATATTTTTTCACCTAAAATTATTATTTGCTACTCTTGAAATATTGTCTAGCCTCCTCCATCGGAAGTTTCTTCCCATCCTTTATGACGACGAGGAAAGCGTCCTTAAAGACAGTTTTCACCTCATCACGGAGTTTCACACCTTCCTCAAAGGTGGAAGCCTTTCCATACACATACTTATATTTGAAAGTACCCGTCTCCACAAATTCTTGGGCAGGGACACATTTCTTGAAATCCTTGCAATCCAACGGTTTCGCCACGTTGGAACTACAGAACTGGACGGCGAAATAGATCTGAGGGGCCGCAGGCTCGACCGGTGTGGCTTTCTTTTCCTCCGGCAATTGTTTCTCACCCTCATTAGCGGAAGGCTGAACCTGCTTAGGCTCCTCGTTCACAGCCGGAGTCTTATCCGACTCCTTTTTACCATCCACAGGAGCCGAGGTTTTATCCTCCTGGGTCTTGCCATCCACGGCAGAAGGGGCTGTACGTTCCTCCGTCTTCACAGGGTCCTTCTTCACCTCCTGTGCGTCAGGGAGAACTTCCGGCTTGCTATTAGCGTCCTTGTCCTTATACCCGTCAGAGTTGCGTTTGTCCCGTTTATCCTTATATTGGACGAACGCCTTCGCGATGGCACCCGCCAACTTGTCCAAGTTCTTGTCCTTCGCCAGGAAAGCCTCCTCATCCTTATTAGAGATGTATCCCAGCTCAACCAGCACAGCAGGCATGGCAGCCTGTTTGAGCACCCAGAAGCCGGCCTGCTTGACGCCACGGCTCGACCGTCCGAGCTTCGTGAAGTTGTCTTCGATGCGGGAAGCGAAAGAGACACTCTGTTCCATATATTTGGACTGAAGGAAATCAAACATGATATAAGACTCCGTGCTGTTCGGATCGAAACCACGGTACTTCGTCTTATAGTCGGACTCGTACAACATCACGGCGTTCTCCCGCTTCGCCACCTCCAGGTTGGCCGATGAGGAACCGACAGCATACGACTCCGTGCCCCTAGCGGAACGGTTCTCCGCCGCATTGACATGGATGGAGATGAAGAGGTCCGCCTTCGCCTTGTTGGCAATCTGCGCACGGTCATCCAACGGAATGAAGACATCCTTCTTCCTTGTATATAGCACCTTCACATTCTTCTCCTTGGAAAGCAGGTCGCCCAACTTGAGGGCGGTCTTCAGATTGATATCCTTCTCTTTCAGTTTCAGAACATATCCAGACGCGCCAGGGTCCTTTCCCCCATGGCCGGCATCAATCACGACAATAAAAGGTTTCTCGCCAGACCAAGCCATGGCGAAACCTAAAAATAGGAAGCACACCATCAGGGAAATGCGCTTCGTGAATGAAGAATTTTTTTCCAAAACCTATCTTTTAATAATTGTATGGCAAAAATAGGAAAATATTCTTAGATTTGCATAAAATTTATAGCGCAATTATTAATAAGTAAATTGTTGGCACAAAGATACATAACATATTTATTATTATTCATCGCAGGGCTTTTACCCCTTCAATTCGGCGAAATCCATGCGGAAAAAACGGAGAGCGACACCCTAAAAGTCACCGCGGATGCTCCGGATAGCACTATAAAAAAAGTTAAAATTTCAAAAGATGCGGTGAAATCCAACGTCAACTATTTCGCGAAAGACTCAATCATATTCTATGCGGACGGACACGCCTTCCTATATGGAGACGCCAAAATCACGTATGAGAAGATGGAGCTCACCGCGGACCACATCGAACTGAACACGGACAGCACCATCGTCCACGCGCGGTGTGGCTACGACTCCGCGGGAGCAGAGACGCACCGCCCCATCTTCAAGGACGGCAACGAGAGCTACGAATCCCACAGCATAGACTTCAACTACGAGACGAAGAAAGGATTGATCCGCAACGTGGTGACCCAACAGGGCGAGGGATACGTGACCAGCGAGAAAGCCAAGAAACTGGAGGACAACACCTTCCTGATGAAAGACGGAAAGTACACCACCTGCGACCACCACGAACATCCGCACTTCTACCTCAACCTCACGCAAGCGAAAGTGCGGCCGAAAGAATATATCGTGGCGGGACCCGCCTACTTGGTCATCGCGGACGTGCCCCTGCCGTTAGCGATACCATTCGGATTCTTCCCATTCTCGGAGAAATACTCGTCAGGACTACTCATGCCAACGTTCGGAGAGGAGTCCGCACGCGGCTTCTACCTTAAGAACGGAGGTTATTATTTCGCCCTCAGCCAATATTTCGACTTCGCACTACGCGCGGACATCTACACGAAAGGCTCCTGGGGCGTCAACGGTTCGACGCGCTACAAGAAGAAATACAAATTCAACGGAAACTTCTACGTGAGCTACCAATCCACCGTCAACAGCGAGAAGAGCATGCCAGACTACACGCAGATGAACGACCTGAAGGTCACATGGACGCACACGCAGGACCCGAAAGCGAACCCGTTCCGCACCTTCTCCGCATCGGTCAACTTCACTTCAAGTTCCTATAACAAGAACAACACGAGCGCGCACTATAACCCATCCGTGTATGGAGAGAACAACAAATCGTCCAGCATTAACTACACATACAGATTCCCCGAATCGGCGTTCACCCTCACGACAAACGTCACGTTGAACCAAAGGCAAAGCGACTCCACGCTCTCGTTGAAGTTGCCGACCCTATATCTCAACATGAAACGTCTGTACCCATTCAAGAAGGAGAAGAAGACCGGAAAGGACAAGTGGTTCGAGAAGATCTATCTCAACTACAACATGAACTTCGACAACTACATATCGACGAAGCAAGACAAGTTGTTCGAGCAGAACCTCATCAAGGACTGGAACAACGGCATCAAGAACCAGGCAAGCATCGGCGCCTCATACACCGCCCTGAAATACCTCATCATCACACCAAGCTTCAGCTACAACGAGAAGTGGTACTTCAAAAGGACCGAGCAAGAGTGGAACAACGAGAAACAAGAGGTGGATCAGATCGTCAAGAACGGATTCTACCGCATCAACGACATGAGCGCCTCGTTGAACTTCAGCACCCAACTATACGGTTTCTTCCAACCTATCATAGGAAAGAAGATCAGCATGATACGCCACGTGTTGCAACCTAGCGCGGGCGTCACCTTCACCCCGAAGATGGACCATCCATTCCCCGCTTTCGGACAAGACTACTACAACAACTATTACAAGATACTGAAGGACGGCTCCATCGACACGACAAGATACTGCTACTACACGGGCAACTATTACGGAGGACCGACCAGCAACGGAAGCGGCATCATCAACCTGAGCCTCTCCAACAACATAGAGATGAAGGTGAGGTCTGACAAGGACTCGACAGGATACAAAAAGATATCCCTCATCGACAACCTGTCATTCTCAACCGGCTACAACATGTTCGCCGAGGAGGACGAAGCGCCATGGTCAGACATTTCCGCCTCATTAAGGCTGAAATTCCCGAAAAACATATACCTGAACGTGTCCGGAAACTTCTGTCCATACACCTACAAACTCAACGAGAGCGGACAATATTACAAGTCCACCACTTCGGAGATGGAACGGAACGGCAGGCTCGCCAGGCTCACTAGCGCCAGGACATCATTCAACTACTCCTTCAGCGACAACACCTTCAGGAAAGGGACAAAGAAAAAGAAAGAAGAGGAGGTCGACTACAATGCGGAGACCGTGGATGACATGTTGTACGACAACCAAGTGGAAAATGCTGAGAAAGAGGGGTTAACGGACAGTCAATACGACGAGGACGGCTACTTCAAATACAAGTTGCCTTGGAACATCAACTTCTCCTACTCCATCGCATACGGAGATTATGTATTCGACAAAGAACGATTGGAATTCGAACAACGTCTCACGCAGACACTGAACTTCTCCGGAAGTTTCAACTTCACGGACAAATGGGGATTCTCCTTCAGCTCCGGATATGACTTCATCAACAAAGAGCTGTCATACACATCCTGCGGTATCCACAGAAGCCTACACTGCTGGTCCGCAAGCCTGAATTTCATTCCTTTCGGCAGCAACCAAGGATTCAACTTCTTCATCGGTGTCAACTCATCCATGCTACAAGACCTGAAGTGGGAAAAACGGACAACCGCGACAGACTATCCGGCTTGGTATTAAAGACGTATAGATCCCTCCTCCCCAGCTGACATCGGAGCATCAAAGGCAACGAAAATCAATAAGTGTATAAAAGTACATGATGTGCACAGCCATAATTCACACAAATATCAATAGTAATTCTTTCAATTCGTCCATAGAAATTTAATTTTTTTTCCTATCTTTGCTAAAAAGTATACAAAAAGGAGCGAAAAAAAATGGTGGCAAAAACGGCGAAAGTCCAAAAAGACAACTACATATTTCAAACGAGCTGGGAAGTTTGCAACAAAATCGGTGGAATCTACACCGTATTGTCCACACAAGCCAAATCATTGCACGACATCCACGGAGACAACCTCATATACGTCGGCCCCTACTTCGGAGCAGACAACAGCCTCCTCTTCAAGGAAGACAAGAAGGCCTACAAGGATTGGGTGAAAGCCTACAAGGAGGAAGCGGGCATCACCGTGAAAGTCGGGAGATGGAATATTCCGGGGAATCCCCTCGCATTGTTAGTGGACTTCAAACCATTCTACGACAAACTGAACGAATACCTCTACGAGATGTGGGACAAGTTCCAGGTCGATTCGCTCAAAGCATACGGAGACTACAACGAGGCGGTCACCTTCGGACTCGCGTCAGCAAAAGCGATAGAACATTTCTGCCAATACAACAAATTGACAGACCGGCTGAGCATAGCCCAATTCCATGAGTGGACGACGGCTTCCGGGCTCCTCTACTGCAAGGGACACTGTCCGTTCCTGCGCACCGTATTCACCACCCATGCGACAACCGTGGGAAGGTCCATATGCTTCAACGGCAAACAATTGTACGAATACTTCGACAAGTATAACGGCGACCAGATGGCCAACGAACTGAACGTGCAGGCCAAGCACTCGCTGGAAAAAAAGGCCGCACACAATGCGGATTGCTTCACCACCGTGAGCGAACTGACAGCAAAGGAGAGCGAGCAACTGCTGGAGAAAAGTCCTTCCATCGTCACCCCGAACGGATTCGAGAGCGGATTCATCCCACAAGGGAAGGAATACGACAAGGCTAGGAAGAAGGCGCGCGAAACGCTTAAGAATGTGGCTGAGAACCTGATCGGGCAAAAAGTGTCGGACGACGCACTGCTCATCGGAACGAGCGGCCGATACGAGTTCAGGAACAAGGGAATAGACATCTTCCTGGATTCGCTCAAGAAATTGTCCGAAAACCCGGACTACCATCGTGAAACTATCGTTTTCATATTAGTACCGGGATGGAACATCGGTCCGCGCAAGGACCTACAGCAACGGATGAGCGAACGCAGCCCGATCTACACGCTGTTCAGGAGGAACATCACCCACGACATATACAACGTCGCGGACGACCAACTGTACAACACCATACAATCCTACTCGTTCACCAACGAGGAGAAGAAGACCATCAAGGTGATATTGGTTCCTAGCTACCTGAACGGAGACGACGGTATCTTCAACAAGAGCTACTACGAACTGCTCATCGGACTGGATATGACCGTCTTCGCCTCCTACTACGAGCCATGGGGCTACACCCCTCTGGAGAGCGCGGCGTTCGGCATCCCGACCATCACGACCAACTTGGCGGGCTTCGGCCTATGGGTCTCCGATTCGCAGGTGGACATCACCCATGGCGTGGCCGTCGTCAACCGAAACGACCACAACTACCAGGAAGCGTCGCAGACCATCAAAAACAACATAGAGTTGTTCGCCTCAATGTCGGAGAAAGAGGTCGACAAGGCGAAAGCGAAAGCACTGAAGATCGCGGACGGGTGTGCATGGGAGAAATTCGTGAAATACTACGAAGAGGCCTTCAAAATCGCCCTTCAGGACAAAAACAAGAATACAAAAATTAAAAACTAATAAAAAACATGAAAGTAAAAATCAACCAATCAAACTATCCTACTTGGAAGGAAATCAACACGAAAGCGAAAGTTCCCGCAAAGTTGGAGAAGCTCACCAAGTTAGCAGGTAACCTCTGGTGGGTATGGAACAGCGAAGCAAAAGAGCTCTTCAAGGAGTGCGACAAAGAGTTATGGGAAAAGGTGGGCAACAACCCTGTCCTCTTCCTGGAAAGAGTCAAGATCGACACCTTGGAGAAGATCGAGAAGGACGACGAGTTGCTAGGAAAGATCAACTCCGTATACGACAAGTTCGAAAAGTACATGAACGAGCCGAAGGATCCGAAAAAACCTTCCGTGGCATATTTCTCCATGGAGTATGGTTTGACGGACATCATCAAGATATACTCGGGAGGTTTGGGTGTGCTCGCAGGAGACTACCTGAAGGAGGCGAGCGACTGCAACGTCAACATGACCGCCATCGGCTTCCTCTACAGATACGGCTACTTCACGCAGACACTCTCTATGAACGGTGAGCAGATCGCCAACTACGAGCCTCAGATATTCAACACGTTGCCTATCAGCCAAGTAAAGGACGAGAACGGCAACCCGCTCGTACACGAAGTGCCTTTCTTCGACCGCACCATCTACGCTAACGTATGGAAGGTATCAGTCGGAAGGATCAGCCTATACCTGATGGACACCGACATCGAAAAGAACTCCGAATATGACCGCTCCATCACCCACCAGCTCTACGGCGGTGATTGGGAGAACAGAATGAAGCAGGAGTACATGCTCGGCATCGGTGGTGTCTTGTTGCTCAACAGATTGGGCATCCAACACGACACCTACCACTGCAACGAGGGTCACGCGGCGCTCATCAACGTGGAGAGACTGAACTACTACATCAACCAGAAGGGATTGAGCTTCCAAGAGGCTTTCGAGGTGGTTCGTTCCTCTTCCCTCTACACCGTACACACGCCAGTGCCTGCGGGTCACGACAAGTTCGACGAAGGTCTCTTCGGAAAATATATGTACCACTACGCTCAGAAGCTGAACATCTCATGGGACGAACTGATGGATCTCGGCCGCGAGAACCCAGGCGACAAGGGAGAGAAATTCTCCATGAGCGTATTCGCTTGCAACACCTGCCAAGAGGTGAACGGTGTGAGTTGGTTGCACGGCGAGGTTTCCAAGAAGATGTTCGCCAACATCTGGAAGGGATACTTCCCTGAGGAGTCTCACGTCAACTACGTCACAAACGGTGTGCACATGCCTACTTGGGCGGCGGACGAGTGGAAGAAGCTCTACATCGAGACGTTCGACTCATCCTTCTACAAAGACCAGTCCAACATGGCCATCTGGGAGAAGATATACTCCGTGCCTGACGAGAAGATCTGGAGCATCAAGAAGAGCCTGAAGAAGAAGCTCATCGACTACATCAGGGTGAAATACCAAGACAACTGGTTGAGGAACCAAGGGGATCCTTCCCGCATCATCAAGATATTGGAGAGCATCAATCCTGAGGCTTTGACCATCGGATTCGGTCGCCGTTTCGCCACCTACAAGCGTGCGCACCTGCTCTTCACGGACTTGGAGCGTTTGGCTAAGATCGTCAACAACCCTAAGTGCCCGGTTCAATTCATCTTCACAGGTAAGGCTCACCCTGCAGACGGTGCGGGACAAGGCCTGATCAAGAGAATCGTGGAGATCTCCCGCCAACCTGAGTTCCAAGGCAAAATCATCTTCTTGGAGAACTACGACATGGCTTTGGCGAAACGTCTGATCTCCGGCGTGGACATCTGGTTGAACACCCCTACCCGTCCGCTCGAGGCATCCGGAACATCCGGAGAGAAGGCCTTGATGAACGGTGTCATCAACTTCTCCGTGAAAGACGGATGGTGGTTGGAAGGCTACCGCGAGGGCGCAGGATGGGCATTGACCGAGAAACGCACCTACGAATACCAAGGTCACCAAGACCAATTGGATGCCGCAACGATCTACAGCATCCTGGAGAACGAGATCATCCCTATGTTCTACGCTACGAACAGCAAGGGCTACTCTCCTGAATGGGTGAAGACCATCAAGAACTCCATCGCCATGATCGCTCCGAACTACACCACCAAGCGTATGATCGACGATTACACGAGAAAGTTCTACAACCCATTGCGCGAGCGCTTCAACAAGCTGATTGACAACAACTTCGCCAAAGCGAAGGAGATCGCGGCTTGGAAGGAAAAGGTCGCAGAGCATTGGGATCAGATCGAAATCGTCTCAGCTACCGTCTCCGACAAACTGACGGAGAACCCAGAGGTGGGCGACAAGTATGTTGCTGAGGTGATCGTAGACACCAAAGGATTGAACGACAATAGGTTAGGTATCGACTTCGTCTCTACGATGAAAGACAACAGCAACAACGATAAGATCGACGAGGTGAAGGAGATGAAGCTTGTGAAAGAAGAGGGTACGAAGCTCTACTTCAAGTTGGAGGATAGGGTTTCACGCTCCGGAACATTCAAATACGCATTCCGTATGTTCCCGAACAACAAGGACTTGGCTCACCGCCAAGACTTCTGCTACGTACGTTGGTTCTAATCAAACCCGACAATATGCAAAAAGCGTGGGCATCCCCCACGCTTTTTTTGTATCTTCGCCACATGGAAAAGAAACTGATCATCCTACTAGGCCCCACAGGCGTAGGCAAGACGGAAAGGAGCCTCCGCATGGCGGAAGAACTGCACACGGAGATCATCTCCTGCGACTCCAGGCAGATGTACCGGGAGATGAAAATCGGCACGGCCGCACCTACCGAGGCGGAACTGAAACGGGTGCCCCACCACTTCGTGGGCAACCTCTCCATCTTCGATTACTACAGCTGCGGCAGATTCGAGATAGAAGCCCTCGCCAAGTGCGAGGAACTCTTCCAGACGCACGACACCGTGCTGATGGTGGGCGGTTCCATGCTCTACATCGACGCCGTATGCAAGGGAATAGACGACATCCCCAAGATTGACGAGGAGCTACGGAAGGAACTGGACCAACGGCTGGCCGAGGAGGGCGTGGAGAGCCTCCGCAACGAACTGAAGATGCTCGATCCGACCTACTATAGGCAAGTGGACCCGATGAACCATAAACGCATCAAACATGCCTTGGAAATATGCCTGCAGACAGGGAAACCCTTCTCCTCCTTCCGCACGGAGAGCAAGAAGGAACGCCCCTTCAAGATAGAGAAGATAGGCTTCGTACGCCCAAGGGAAGAGCTCTACGAGCGCATCAACAAACGGGTGGATAAGATGTTCGAGGAGGGTCTCGTGGAAGAGGCGAGACAACTCTATCCCCACAGAGAGCTCAACGCCCTCAACACCGTGGGTTACAAGGAGTTGTTCGAATACTTCGACGGCAACTGGACCTTAGACTACGCCAAGCAGATGATCCAGCAGAACAGCCGCCACTATGCGAAGAAGCAACTCACCTGGTTCAAGCGGGACGAAGAGATCCGATGGGAGACACTAACCGACTGATTCGCAAGCATCAGTCCGCGGAGGTCACCAAACGCAAACCGACATGATAGAACCAACGATCCTGCGCGCCACCATCGCGGGATGAGACACGGAAGAACGGTGCGCCCAACGTACCGCCTCCACCACGGGAGACGCGCACCTCGCCCGTCTTAGGACCCTTCGGAGAGGACTGTTCGCCTTCCGCATAGGCGCCATACCAATCCTCACACCACTCTGCGACATTGCCGCTCATATCATAAATGCCCAACTCGTTCGGGCGATAACTTGCCACATTATAATACAAATCAGAGGCATAGACATCACAACGGGCCACCTCGGCGAGCGTATTGCCACCGCTGTACTTGTATCCTTTGCTCTCCACACCCCCACGGGCAGCGAACTCCCACTCCGCCTCCGTAGGCAGACGGAATGTCTTGCCAGTCAAGGCATTCAACTTAGAGATGAACTGTTGGCAATCTTTCCAGGAAACGCAAGCCACAGGGAGGCTATCCCCCTTCATCTTTAACTGAGAAGGGCAGGAACCCATCACAGCCGACCAGAGCGCTTGGGTCACCTCCGTCTCACCGATCCAATAATCAGGCAAAGAAACCTTATGCGCAGGTCTCTCCTCCGTTGTCGCCTCACCCGACTGCTCAGGCGTGGCCCCCATCACGAAGGAACCGCCCTTCACCTTCACCATTTGGAAAGAGACCGAACCCACGGAAAAAGAGGAGACCTCACCCTTTGGGACAACCACCGGCACCGCTTCACCCTCCGGGTTGGCGACGGAAGATTCATTCCGCGCAAGAGTGTCGGACACCAACTTCACCTCAGAGTTCGTACTATCGCTTTGAGCTGTACTTTTCGAAGAGCCACAGGAGAGGCAACCAAGGGCAAGACCCAAACAAAGAAATCGACAACGCATACCTAACTACTTAAGAATTAAATTTTCTGCAAAATTACAAATAAAGCAGGAGAAGGAGTTCTCTATCCTCGATAAATTTTTATCTTTGCTATTGGCCCGTTTAGATAAGATTATATCACCTTGTCGAGATTGATATTAAGATAAAACCCAAGGAACAGGATCATGGCTATATATAGTTACATATACGACATCGCCTATCTCCCCTTTATCATGCTCTACCTGAACACGATGGTATTGGCATATTATAACTTCGGAGTGAAAAAAACGTTCTATCTATTCTTATCGACGCTCGATATACTGGTATTCGTCAGACTGATACCCATTGAGATAGACCCTTACATCGTTGACGCCGGATTCTCAAGCTATTCATATTACGAGATTTTCTGCAACCTGTTCGCCTCCCTTCTATTCTTCTGGATAGTACGAAAGCGGAAACACGCCTTTGGGTTGTTGATCCTGTCATTGTTCACAATCATACCCCTTCTCGGCGCACTAACGATGGAAATGATTGGCATATGGTCTCTTGTCGTCTTGTATAAAACCATATCAGAGAAACACGACGATCCGCAAGGGAGTGCAATATATATATTTATCACCCTCGAACTAATCGTCAGTGCGCTATTGCTAATATTCACGAACCACTACTACTGCGAGCGAATGATAGACATCCGGCCGGAAAGTATGCATTTGATCAAAAAGCAAAACGGCACATACTACTACGTGATCACCCCGATTCATGACAACGAAAAGAAAATCAAACAGATACAGAAAGAATTAGGCAAATATTCCGACGGACGATTCGTTATATTAGAGGATAAAAAAGCCGCCTACTCTTTCCGCCGGTCATCCATAAGGACATCGCTATACGCTGTAGATCCATTAGACTATTCGCTGGAAGACGTCAACGAAATAGTCATAGAGAAAAAGGAAGGGAAACAACTGATTGTAAAGTAATTGGAAATGAAACGTTTATTTTTCTTTTTAGCACAAATTGTCTTTCTATATTCGTGTACAACAGATGTTGTGTCTGTACAAGACACTAAGGAGGATTCTGTTTCAAATACTAATGAAAAGAAAACAACCAATACAAAAATGCCATGGGGGTATTATCATTTCTCACAATCTAATCAATATGAGCTAATTGATAGTCTCATTTTTCAATATGAAAGTGAATCCAAGTATGGCAGGATGGAAATAATTGATTTTATTATAGATAGTGTTGTGTCTAAAAGTTACGACTCATATCCGAATGCTATTAGATTCCTAACGGAGCAGGAAAGATGTAAAGAATATTCATTGAGCCAAAAACAAAGAATAATGGATATGCTTGTCTCTAATTACGACTCTAGTTTGCTTCCCATTTTTAGTGAAGAGAGGGATTCTTTGTTTAGGAATCAGCTAAAAAACAAGTTATATTACTCAAATAAGATATCAGAAGACATTATAAAACAACAACTAAGATTATTTTTGTTTGAAAAGAACGATGACGATGTGGTTCTTGAATGGATAAGAGAGTTGAAATCAGGCGATTATCGTGATAAGATTTCTAACATATGCAATTATCCTAGAAGAAGAGACTTGTTTGATGAACTAATGATTGTATTGAAGGAACATCACGACGAGTATATTTGCTGTGTTGATCAACTAACTGGCACATGTACGAATATTTGTTTGAGTGTTATGTATATAATGAGCCAACATTTCGCCATGGTTATCAAGGATTTTCCCGAAATAGATCACAAAACAGATCTTAAAACTGAGAATAGAAAGAACGGTCGCTATACTTTCACATCAAAAAAATATACTGAAAAAGTATTGTCTTGGTGTGAAACACATCAAAATGACTATCAATTTATAGAAAAGTGAGTCGTTGTTTCCTCTCCCATGGAGCAACAGCTCGCTGTACTCAAATATTTTTAGCATGACAAAAAGAATTTATCACCTCGCACTAAGCATAGTGCTTTGCCTACTCACATCCGCAGGATGCACGACAGGGACAGAGGCCCAAGAGGCTGCTCAATACCGCAAGATTTTCAGGGCGAAGCTGGAGTCATGCAAACCGCTGACCTTGCCATACAAGCTACGGATGGACACCCATGCGATGGATGAAGACCCCTCCTACCGCGCAGAGTTCGATTACGCTTGGCATGAACTATTGGCCTACATCCTCAACCACACGTCTGACTCCACCAAAAATTCATTCCCGGCATGCAACTACATAGTCGGTTACTTACCAGACACCTCCAAATACTTCACCCTATTAGCCATGGATCTCGAGACGGATGAGGCATTAGGCTACATCATCACCTTCGACAAAAACTTCGAACCCATCTCCTCACAATGTATGAGCAACCATTATTCCCTGGAGATAGTGGAAGAGGTTCTGATTGACGAGAACTACTTCACCATCGACAACGACCTGAAAATCCGCTACTACTTCCACAAGAAAACCTACTACGAGGACGATGCGATCCCCATCGAACGGTATGGGGAAGAGGAATACGAGAACCATGGGTACATAGACAGCAATGGCGTGATCGTCTACGACACGATAAACGAAGTGACACTGAAATGCGAAATTAATAGGCTATAAAACCGAAGGAACCCTCTACGAATTTGAGAATAGAGAATAAAATAGTAAATTCGCGGACAGAAAACAAAAGGAATAATATATGATAACTGCTTCAGACATTGTAGTACAATTCGGCAAACGAATACTTTTTCAAGATGTGAACCTTAAATTCACAGGTGGTAACTGTTACGGAATCATCGGTGCCAACGGTGCCGGCAAATCAACCTTCCTGAAAGTCGTCAGCGGAGAGTTGACCCCGACCAAGGGAACCATCACCATCGCTCCAGGCGAGCGTCTCTCCGTGCTCAAACAGGACCACTTCCAGTTTGACGAATGCACCGTCATCGAGACTGTCCTGCGTGGACACGAACCGCTCTGGAACGTGATGCAGGAGAAGGATGCGCTCTACGCCAAGGAGGACTTCTCCGACGCGGACGGCATACGCGCCTCTGAACTGGAGGAGAAATTCGCCGAGATGGACGGATGGAACGCCGAGAGCGACGCCGCCGCACTGTTGAGCGGCTTAGGCATCAAGGAAGACCTGCACTACAAACTGATGAAGGAGCTCAGCGGTAAGGAGAAGGTCCGCGTATTGCTCGCGCAAGCGCTCTTCGGCAAGCCGGACAACCTATTGCTCGACGAGCCTACCAACGACCTCGACCTCGAGACCGTCATGTGGTTAGAGAACTACCTGGCCGAGTTCGAGAACACCGTGCTGGTCGTATCCCACGACCGTCACTTCCTCGATGCGGTCTGCACGCACACGGTGGACATCGACTACGGTAAGATCACCATGTTCGCCGGTAACTATAGCTTCTGGTACGAATCCAGCCAGTTGGCCCTCCGTCAGCAGGCACAGCAGAACAAGAAGGCCGAGGAGAAGCGTAAGGAGTTGATGGAGTTCATCCAACGATTCAGCGCGAACGTGGCGAAGTCTAAGCAGACAACCAGTAGAAAGAAGATGTTGGAGAAGTTGAACATCGAAGAGATCCAACCATCCACACGTAAATACCCAGGCATCATCTTCACGCCGGAACGTGAGCCGGGCAACCAAATCATCGAGGTGAACGACCTCTCCTACACCACGCCAGAGGGCGACGTGCTCTTCAAGAACGTCAGCTTCAATGTAGAGAAGGACGACAAGGTGGTCTTCCTCTCGCATGATCCAAGGGCGATGACCGCCTTCTTCGAGATCATCAACGAGAAGATCAAGCCTACCTCAGGAACATTCAAGTGGGGCGTGACCATCACCTCCGCCTACCTGCCGTTGGACAACACCGATTTCTTCAACACGGACATGAAACTGGTGGATTGGTTGGCGCAATACTCGCCAGACACCAACGAGTCGTTCGTGAGGGGATACCTCGGCAGGATGCTCTTCTCCGGTGAGGAAATCTACAAGAAAGCCAGCGTGCTTTCGGGAGGTGAGAAGATGCGTTGCATGATCTCCAGGATGATGCTGAAGAACGCCAACTGCCTCGTGCTGGACTCTCCGACCAACCACCTCGACCTGGAGTCCATCCAAGCCTTCAACAACACGCTGAAGACATTCAAGGGGAACGTCCTCATGTCGTCCCACGACCACGAGTTCATCCAAACGGTCTGCAACCGTGTCATCGAGCTCACCCCTAACGGTGCGATTGACAAGCGCATGGACTACGACGACTACATCCTCAGCGACGACATCAAGGCGCTGAAAGAGAAATATTACGCGAAATAATAATCACACAAGCAGGGAGGAGGCGTGACCACACGTCTCCTCTTTTTCAATCAATAGGAGGGAGAAGGATGAGAAGGAATGCAACAATAGCCGCATGTATAGGCGCCATGGCCCTATTCTCCGCCTGCAACGGCGGTCATCAGAACCGTTTCAAGGGGCAGCAGGAGACGCAGCAAGCGGAAGCCACCATCAACTACGAGCGATTCGACCAGGTTATCTACGAACTGGACAACTGCATCCACAGGCCCTCTGTGGCTGGTGACTACGACCTGTTGAAGGTGGACATTCCCGACGAAGACTCCCTTTGCCTACAGCAGAAGATCGAGCAGATCAAAGGGAAGTATCCGGAGCAGTTCAAGCACTACCTCATGATGTTAGGCGAATTGTCCAGCGGATACGACGTCGCCAACGAGACGCTCTTCTACCTCTTCCTCGCCAACGAGGCCTACCACGACCTTTACGAGGATTGCCAAGAGATGTACCAAGACGTGTCCGACCTCAACGCTTACTTCACGAAAGCCTTCTCACGGGCGCAACAGCTCATCCCAGGCTATGAGATACCGCAGAACATTTTCTACATCTTCTCAGGCTTCGGAGACTATCTGAGCATCGACGAGAACACACTGTACGTGTCGCTCGAGTACTTCCTCGGGGAAGACTACAAGAACTACCAATACGTGCCGGGCATCTACCAATACCAAATCAAGAACCTGAAGCGTGAGCGGATAGTGACGGACGCCATCTACGAGTGCACCTGCGAGCACTTCCCTCTTGAGATCGAGGCGGGGAACCTGCTCGACAACCTGCTCTACTTCGGCAAGATGCTCTACATCACAGAGGCCATCCTGCCACAGGAAGACGAAAAGAACATCATGGGTTTTTCGAAGGATGAGTGGGAATGGTGCGAGAAAAACGAGGCGAGCATGTGGAACTACCTCCGGGAGAACAACCTCCTATTCGAGACTGACAACAAGACCATCACAGACTTCACCATCATGTCCAACTCCACCAAGTACTTCTCCACCGATAAACACGCCGCCCCGGGAAGGGCCGCCGTATGGTTGGGTTGGCAGATCATCGCGCGATACATGGAGCGCAACCCGAACTTGAGTCTGACAGACCTGATCCAAGAGAACAACTCGCAGAAGATCCTGCAAGGCTCAAGGTATAATCCATAAAAAGCATCAATAGGGGAAAGAGTGAAATCGCCCGAAGAGAGCGGTTTTAAACGCGCCAGAGGCCCTCAAGCGTCCGGCACGGTCATCGTATGCATACCTGCATTTTAGGCACGTAGAACGCGCCGTTTCGTTTCTTCAGTTTATAGGTGGAGGTGCGATGAGGGAAGACAATCTTAACGACCACGGACTCCCCCATTTCCAGCGTCTGGTCCAACGCGAACAACGCAGGCCAATTCTTCGCCTCGACAGACATCTTATCATAGCCTTCCGAGACAGGGATCTCCAGGAAAAATTCATGATGCGGCAAGCCATACGCGCATCGGTTCTCCACCTCGAACGGGTCGAAGAGGAAGTTCTGCTTCGGGTAAGACTCGAACTCGGCGCGAGGGATCACACCGAAGACAAAGCCGCAGGTACGCAGGACAATGCTATGGAAATACGTAGGCACATACGTGTGGTAATAGCCGGAAGAGTCGGTGGTGAAAAGCACATCGGAGCCACAGGCGGAGGTGCGGTCCTTCCTTCCGCTACGGAAGTGCATATGGACAGGCATATTGACATGGGGCGTACCATTGTTGTCCATAATCCTACCATACATAGGGCGCACATTCAGCTGGAGGTGGTCGGTCAGCTCCTCCCCACCCTTCATGTTCTCATACGTGATCAGCGTATCGTTCGAGTAGACCACGTAGACGACGTGATCCTTGTGCGTCATATAGGTGAGCGTGCCATGGTGGTCCGTCATGCGGGTGTCAGGGAAGAAATTATCCTCCAGTTGGATCTCCACAGGGTGGTTCATCGGTTCACCGAAGGCGTCGAAGAACTCGATGACGATGCGCACCGAATCGGCGTGGATGGCATGAGCGGAATCAACCGCTATGGAATCCGCCACCAGCGAATCGGAGAGCAACAAGTTCTGGGAGGTGCAGTCCGCCACAGAGGACTCCGCACCATCTTGGCCCACGTTGAATCCATCCGAGCACGAGAGCGCGAGCAGAGGGAGGACCAAGGATAAAAAGAGGATATATCTCGCCATATCACAAAAAAAGGACACCCCGAAAGGAATGTCCCTTTAAACCTTTAAGATTCAAAAATTAACCATTCTTTCTAGGACGCTCGATGCTGATCTCCTCGATGATGTCACCATCTTCGAAAACGCCCGTCTGCTTGGTTCCGCTAGCGAACGTGTAGACACCGTTACCGTGTTTCTTACCGTTCTTGAATTCGCCTTCGTATCTATCGCCGTTGGAGTAAGTGTATACGCCAACGCCCTCTGGCTTACCATTCACGAAAGGACCCTCGTATACGTCACCCGTAGGGTACGTGAACTTTCCTTGTCCTTCACGAACGCCTGCCTTATATTCTCCTTCATAGACAGAACCGGACTTAAACTTGTAAGTTCCCTTTCCCTCGAATTTACCGTCAACGAAGTTGCCAGTATACGTTTCACCACTTTCGAAGGTGAATGTACCGAAACCATTTCTGCATTTCCCTTTACATTGTGCATTCGCCTCAATGCCAGTAAGAGCAAGGATTGCGACAATCGCCAAAATTTTTGCTTTCATGTTTATCCGTTCCTTTTTGTTTTTTTAGTATCGCGAATATAAGAATTTTCACATAAAATACAACCAATAACCTATTTTTTATTTGTTTTTTCTCAAATAAAAGTAAAAATCGGGCACACTTCCATTATAATTTATCATTAAAACTGCGATCGAAAGATAAATTTCATTATTTCATAAACAAACGTTCATGCGGCATGAAAGATGTCATGTGGCAAATTATGAATTATGAATTATTAATTATGAATTAAGAGTTAAGATTACTCTTTATTAAAGTGCTTATTGTCGATATACACCTCCAATAGTTTCGTGCGTCCCTCCTCATTCATCGGTGTGATCATGATATCCGCCACGGCGGCAGGCACGAGGCAGCTGTTTCCCTTGGAGAGATGGACTTCCCTGATCATTGGCATATCGCCGTCGAAGCCACGGGTAGAGAGCACCTTGATGGTACAATTTCCCTCCAGGCACATGTAGATGATGAAAGAGTCGTATTTGAAGAGTTTGCGGTGGAATCCCCTATTGATTTCCAACAGTTTAACCGTAAAGAACTGGCATTCGGAGATGCAGACAGGCTTGTTCAGTTTACGTTCATACTCCGTCTTGTAGTTCTCCACCACGTTGTAGTCGATCGCGTCCTTCGCCAGCTCGGTATGCAGTTCGCGCGGTTGTCCGTCCAAGCCCAAACGTCCGTAATCGTAGATACGATAGGTCACATCGCTGCTCTGCTGCACCTCGGCGATCAAGGAACCGCCACAGATCGCATGCACACGGCCCGCAGGGATAAAGAAGACATCCCCGCTCTTGACAGGATACTCCTGCAGCACCTCGCAGATGGAGTGATCCTCCACCCGCTTCCCATACTCATACTTGGAGATGCTGGATTTGAAGCCGCAATAGAGCTTCGCCTCCGGGAGTGCGTCCATGACATACCACATCTCCGTCTTGCCGAAGCAACCGTGACGTTTCATCGCCAGCTCGTCGTTCGGATGCACCTGAATGGAGAGGTCATGCGCCGCGTCGATGAACTTCACCAACAAGGGGAAGGTGACCCCGTACATGGAATGGACCACCTTGCCCAAAAGCAGCTCCCTGTACGAACCGACCAGTTCGTTCAGCTTCACCCCCTTCAACGGGCCATTCGCCACGACAGACTCGCTGTCGCGGACCGCACTGATCTCCCAGCTCTCCCCGATCCTATCATCCTCGGAGGGAGTCAGCTCCTTGAAAGGTTTCAAACGATTTCCACCCCACACCAATTGGTGGAGATTCAACTTAAAAAGCAAAGGATATAGTGTTTCCATTCTAACATTCATCAATTACAAAATCAACTGGCGGGAAGCGCACTTACGCAAGGCCAAGCATCCATAAAGCATCACGACACAGAGGCGCATTCCCTATTCCCGTCCAAAACGGAATATTTACTGTTGTTACTAATAAATTCCGGTACCATCTCCTTCAGTTTCGCCACGATGGCGAAATCGTCGCAGGAGGACAATATATCCTGCAACTCGGAGATCTGCGCATTCAACTTAACCGAATCGCATGGACAAATCTTAGCCTTGAGGATCTTCGGGTGGGAAGTCGGAGAGGCCTTTTCACGGTCGGAAAGCACCTCCTCGTAGAGTTTCTCGCCCGGACGAAGACCAATCTCCTTAATCTCTATGTCCGACGCGCGGGACAACCTGATCATGCTGACAGCCAAGTCGTATATCCGCACAGGCTTACCCATGTCGAAGAGATAGATCTCACCGTTCTCTCCGATGAGTGAAGACTCCAGCACCAACGAGCAAGCCTCCGGGATGGTCATAAAGTAGCGAACGATGTCCTTGTGGGTCAAGGTGATTGGCCCACCCTCCTCTATCTGCTTGCGGAAGAGTGGGATGACGGAGCCATTCGAGCCCAGCACATTGCCGAATCGGGTCGTGACGAAAGAAGTAGGCACATCCGAGAAGGATTGCACATACATCTCCGCCAAGCGTTTGGTAGCCCCCATCACATTGGTAGGGTTAACCGCCTTGTCCGTTGAGATCATCACAAAACGTTTCACGCCAAACTCCACGGAGAGGTCAGCCATCAGTTTAGAGCCGAACACATTCATGCGCACAGCTTCATAGACGTTCTCCTCCATCAGGGGCACATGTTTATACGCGGCGGCGTGGAAGACAATCGTCGGACGGATTTCAGAGAAAATATGCCTCATGCGAACCTCGTCCCGCACATCCGCCACCACGAACTGTAATTTGCCGGAAGAGACGTCAGCCGAGAAGTTCTTAGCCATTTCGAATTGGATGTCAAACGTGGGAGTCTCCGCCTGGTCGAGGGAGACCACCTTCTTCACGTCACAACGAAGCACCTGGCGCACGATTTCCTGCCCGATGGAGCCGGAAGCGCCCGTGACCAAGACAACCTGTCCTTTCAGGAACGTGCGCACCTCCTCCCCTTTCAGGAAAATCGGGTCACGGCCGAGTAAATCCTCGATCTTCAGGTCACGCAACTGGTTCACCTTGAACGTGCCGCTCATCCATGTGTTCGGGGAAGGGACAGACAAGACATGCAGGCCCATCTTCACGCCCTCGTTGATCACCATCCGTTTCTTGTCAGGCGATATATTCGGCATAGCCAGCACCAACGTGTCCACATTGTATCGCTCCACCGTCTCAAGGGAGAGTCCCTCCTCCACCGAGAGGACAGGCACTCCATCCATCACCTTACCGGACTTGGCGAAGTCATCGTCCACGAAATAAGGGATCTTGAAACGCACCGTATCGTCGCTCGACAAGACATTCTTCGTCATGCTGCCTAGCGAACCCGCTCCATAGACCACGACTACCCTGCGTTGCCTGCTACCATTCTTTTTGCCGACGAAATAGACGAACTTGATAAGCAGACGGATCAACACGATGAAGAGGGCCGCGACGGATACCGTCAGCCCCATTTCGATCTTGGTAGGTATATAATCCAGATACTGAGGAGCGAAGGATGTCAACGCCCACCCGACTAACCAATACAACACGAAGCACAAGAGACAAGCGCCGATAATGCGGGCGATATCATAGAACCCTGTGTGGCGGATCAGCCCGACATAGGTGCGGACACCCACGAAAGAGACCAGGAAAAGCGCAAACACAGAGAGGACATCATAGAGACAATGCGCCCCCGACAACGATCCGTAACGTACCAACAAGAACACGACAACCGCTATCAGCAAATCAAACGCTAACACAAAATATTTTGAAGGCGACCATTGTCCATACAAGGTGTACAACTTACAAAACGCCCTTCCAAAGAAATCAGCCATACATCATATCTCTTCCAACAAACATGTAAGACACATCTAATCAATTCGCAAAAATAAGAAAAAGGCTCGCCAAACACAATTTTTGGCAAGCCTTTTTTATACAAAAAATGTCCAGTCCTAAAATCCGCCGCTTTAGAGGGATCGACCCGCGCCAGGAGCTAACGAAGCGAGGATTTGATCAAGTCAGCCACAAAGCCAGCATCCTCCACAGAGACGCAAGGACCGCTAGGCAAGCATAGTCCGGAAGCGAACAAACGTTCGCTCACACCGTTCAAGTACCTCGGGGCATCCTTGAACACGGGTTGCAGGTGGAGCGGTTTCCACAAAGGGCGCGTCTCCACACCAGACTCCGCCAAAAGGAGACGGACCCGGTCGACATCACAGGTCAACGATGCGTCAAAGGTGATCGTGTTCAGCCAATAATTGGAATCGAACGAGTCCGACGGATTCAGATGCACCGTGACAGCCTCCTCATCGGAGAAGAGCCGCACATACTGTTCAGCCAGAAGACGGTGGTGACGGATATGATCCTCCGCGACATACATCTGTCCACGTCCGATACCCGCACAGACATTGCTCATACGGTAGTTATAGCCTATCTGTTCGTGTTGGTAATAGGGGAAGGGCTCCCTCGCCTGCGTGGCGTAGAACAAAACCCTCCGCTTCATAGTCTCATCGGGGCAGACCAGAGCTCCTCCGCCAGAGGTGGTGATCATCTTATTCCCATTGAAGCTCAACACGCCAAATCGTCCGAAAGTGCCGCAAAGCCTTCCCTTGTACCTGGAGCCGAACGCTTCCGCCGCATCCTCCACGACAGGGATTCCGTAACGATCTGCGACCGCCAATATCTCGTCATACTTCGGAGGCATACCGTAGAGGCAAACCAGCACGATGGCCTTAGGCAAACGACCCGTACAGGCTAGACGATCCTTGATCGCCACCTCCAGCAAGTCCGGGTCCATGTTCCATGTGTCCGGCTCGCTGTCCACGAAGACAGGCGTAGCACCCTGATACACAATAGGATTGCACGAAGCGGCGAAGGTGAAGCTTTGGCAAATCACCTCATCCCCCGGCTGGACATCCAGCAACACCATCGACAGATGGACGACGGCAGTGCCGGACGACAAGGCAGCGACACGTTTCCCTTCGCCCAAAAAGCGTTCCAAGGCGACTTCGAAAGCATCCACATTAGGGCCCAACGGGGCGACCCAATTCATGTCGAACGCCTCCTGTATGAATTTTCTCTCCCAACCCGCCTCACTCATGTGCGCAAGGCACAGGCAAATATGCTTTTTATTCTCCATAGCAAACAACCATAATTCAAATATATTCTCCGTCAAATAATATCTTTTTTCCAAACAACGTGGCGAAGATAATCTTCATGTCCAAAAAGAAAGAGTAATGGCGCAAATAGTAGAGATTGAGGCGCACCTTATCCGGGTAGATCACCTCGTCGTTGTATCTCTGCGGGTCATCCACCGAAGCCAGCAGATGTTCCTCGTTCCGGTACTTCAGAGTGGCCGGACCCGTGATACCGGGGAGCAGGCGGAGGATTTCCCGAGCCTCATCCTGCAGTTTGTCCGCATACCCCGGCACGTCCGGACGAGGACCGACGAAGCTCATCTTTCCTCGCAACACATCCCATAGCTCAGGCAGTTCGTCCAACTTATAGCGGCGCAGGAACCTCCCGATAGGGGTAATGCGAGCCTCACCCTCCACCGAGATGGAGGATCCACCATGACCCTCCCGCATGGTACGGAACTTGTGTATGGTGAAAAGCGCTCCATTCCTGCCCACCCGACGCTGCTTGAAAAGGACGGCGCCACCATCCGAGCATTTCACGGACAAGGCCACCACGGCCAAGAGCCAGGAGAAGAGGCACAGGCCTAAAAAGGAGGTCAATCTGTCGAAGACTAGTTTGAGTAGCATATCCAGCCGCTATTTTTTCCCGAACAACACGCGGGACAAGCCCACGATGGACCCCACGCCATAACTGACATGAAGCACAAAGAAAGCCGCCACCAGACAGAAAACGTTCAACCGCTCCTTGCATGCCAGATGAACGGACATCCCCCCGATCGCCACCCCGTAGGCGAAGAGGACCGACAATAGAGGGAACGGGGAGAAGATGGAGAGAAGAAGTCCCAAGACGAGGGAGAGGACAAACATGAGCGGAATAAAATGCCGAACGGACAATGAACCGAACGTCTTCGTGTAATAGACGGTCAGGATGTTCCACAACCCATTGAGGTAATTGTTCCTCGCCAAGGCCGAGAAGGTCTCACGCGCATAGTAGGTGCAACGGGTGTCGGGAACGATATAGACCGAACCTCCATTCCTGACAATGCGTTTATTCAGTTCAATATCCTGATTGCGGGTCAGCCGCACATCATACAAGCCATACCGCTCGAACGTTTTTTTCGGGAAACAACCGAAGGGAACCGTGTCGACCCGCATCACCTCGGAACACCCCGTACGGAAGGTGGAATTGCCCACCCCCAGCTTGTTGCGGAGCACTTCACGGATCGCAAGGCTCTTCGCGGTCTTGTTCAAGACATCGGTTTCCCAGACACAACCCACATTATCAGCCTGTAGGTCGACGAGCCGGGCACACAAGGCCGAAATATAGTTCGACGGATACGCGGCATGGGCATCCATACGTACGATCACATCCCCCCGAGACGCCTCGATGCCTCTGTTCATGGCATACGGAGCTGTCCGTGAAGGATTGTCTATCAGACGAATGAGCGGATAACGCTGCTGATATTGCTGAATGATCGACCGGGATCCATCGGTGCTCATACCATCCACCACCAAGATCTCCATCTCCTCCAAAGGATAATCCTGAGACAAAACGGAATCCAAGCAATGAGAAAGATATTTCTCCTCATTCAGCACCGGTATAATAATCGTAACCATCTATTTATCAATTAATAAAATACACAAACAACAAAAACACGCCTAACAGTTCCTGGGCAGAGAGCCTTCCTTCCGCAGAGGAGGCATCATGGCTTCACCGAACCGTCATATCCTTCATTTTTTATCACTTCACAAGGGACGCCTACAGCTGTCGTATAGGCGGGTATGGATTTGTTCACAAAGCTCATAGCGCCAACCATCGCCTTTTCACCGATCTCAATATCCTGCCGCGCCAAGACGGTGCACCGCATACCTAGATGGGCATCGTTCCTGATAATGATCTTATTATGGCCTTGTTTCCTTCCATGACATGAGAAATAGACGCCATACGAGATGCCAACATTGTCCTCAATGATCATGTTTTCTGGGCATACATCATCGAAATAGCACTTCATGCCAATGAAGACATTCTTACCGATTTTGAACCCACACAAGCGATATAGAGCGATTCGCACAGGGGTAAGCACACAATTGGGAGCTATGTTTTGGCATATGCCTTTTCGGATAAGATGCCACACTTCCCCTAATATCGATCGTTTATAATAATATGGGATCTCTTCATCGGAAACGCCCTTATGCGTTAATTTGTAAAATAACTTCAATAACATAACAACCAATATATTACAACCCTTCGGACCTGCGGCACACAAGATAATCATAGCTTCCACCCGACAAGCGGGAACGTCTAGGAAACGATGAATAAATTATAGACCACCTAAAAATTCCAATTAAACACTCTCATCAATCTAGCGAGGGCACGACATGGCATCATGAAAAAACCATGGACACCCTGTATGGTATTAAGGACATAACCTTCCCGCTCTCTTTTGTCTAGCAAATGGGGGAAGCCTTCCTCCCTTAAGAAATCATATCCGGAGATTGTCCATCGACCTTTCCGGACAGCAGTGCCAGTCACATATCTGATCCCTTTATCCGCAAATTCCTTTCGCAACTCCAATATTTTCAAACAGATATGGTTATCCATCACATACTGCCGTATTTTATATTCGAAATCCCAGCCTGACCAATTGTCAAGGAGAAGGCCATAGAGGGTTTCCCTCTTCCATATCGCGGCCTGCAGGCATAGGGAATAGGCGTCTTTTATATTATTTTCAGCATATATCTTGTCCACCACACGTCCATTCATAAACTTGAAACCCAGACGCATATAATCCACCCCATTCCTCATGCAATATGCGACATGTCCCTTAATCGCCTCATTATCAATCCTTCTATTCAGGAAAAAATCTTCTTGGAGATAGATGATGTAATCAGTCCGTATATTGTCCAGCGCTCTCTTCAGATTGGATGCGAACTTTAAATCTTCACCAACCTTGATGAAGGAAAAGCCTTCCGGGCCATCTATAGCTTTATGATTTGAAATCACATAAACAGGCCATTCACAATCAGGCCAATACTTTCGCATCGAATGAATAAATGGAGCCCAACAATCCTCAAAGAGGTCACACGAACTCACCACTATTGACACGTTATTATCCATATGGATTCCTCAATCAGATTACACTTCATCACACATTGATCGGAAGCGGGACTATTCTCCCAGTTCCTCTTCATAGATTCTTTGATATCGAGCCGCGATGGAGGACCATCGGAACTGTTCGAAATCAATGTTTTCATTCGTGAACGAGCCTCTTTCCTCTAATAATTTCTCCAAGCCTCGTTCAATATCATCCACCGAATAGGGGTCGGAGGCCACCCCCACCTCTGGTCCGAACAAGCCATCTATCCCCTGCCCCTTGGTATATAGCAGGGCCAGATCCTGCGACAAAGCCTCCACATAAACCAAACCGAAGGTTTCATGCAGGGAGACCATGGCAAAGATGGAATGCTCCCTGTATATATCGCGTAGACGATCCTTATTCCTCTCAGACCCCAGATAACGCACAGCATCCCCGTTCTGTTCTATCAGACGCAGGATGTCATCGGTTTCATTTCTTCCTCCACCCACCAAGGTGAGCTGCAGTTGGGAGAATCGGGGCTTCTTCCGCAATGCGACCACTGCCTCGATCAGACGTCCCACATTCTTATTATCCGTGAAATCGCCCACATACAAAACCTTCTGATTATCTGACATTTCCCTGCGCACATTTTCGCACCAGAAATCATCAATGCCATTCGGCTGTAGGATAAATTTATGCTGTATGCGGGACAAGATGGGACGGATCACCCAGCTTGCGGAGAATTTATCCATCAATGCCTTTGACACAAAGACAATCTTACGCGCATGGAGCAATATACGCCAACCGGAGAGCCAAGCATGGGGCAACAGGCGAAGGAAATGATTCACATCCGCGCCACGGACCGTGATGATATAAGGGATATGGTACTTCCGGAACGCTTTGTAAGACACGCCTCCATCGGAAAAAAAGGTGGAAGCATGAATGAGGTCGCAGGATTTCCAATCGACAAGTTGGTCCGCCGAGCGGAATATGGTTCTCCGCTTTATATGATAGAAAAAGCGATGGAAAGGTCTCACCACCTTCGCCCGGATCAGCGGCACGTCCTCCGGTAAGACATCACGGCTATCGTCCATCTGCCTGCGAAGAGGCGCGAAAACGATCTGGGGCACCCCCCTCCGCGCCAAATGGACATACAAATTGGCATGCACCCGTGAGCCAAACAAGTCATTACAGATATGAAGGATTGTCACGATATAAGTATTCTGGAAAACAACAAGAGGGAGGTAAGCGGGAAGAACACGGATAGAGGGAAAAGGCGATCTACAATTTAGACTTGATGAAACCCAATATCGCCTCACAACGTTTTTCGATACGCAGATGGGAGACACTGGCCAAAGCGGAAGCGGACATTTCCCGACGAAGCGGTTCATCATCACGCAAGCGCACAATGGCGGCGGCGATAGCGTCCACATCCATCGGATCGACGCGTATCGAGTTGTCATCATTCAATATATCATCATTAAAATCCCTATCGGAGGAGATAACGGGAAGTCCGCAAGCCATCGCCTCCACGATCGCATTGCAGCATCCCTCCTTGAGTGTCGGGAGCACAAAGACATCGGCGGCATTCAAATAAACCGGGATCTCCGCATGACTCACCTTGCCGCAATAAAGCATATTCCCACACGTTGGACGCTCTCCACCCTCCTCACCGATGAAGAGGGAGTAAACGGGACGTCCGGATATGCGTTCGATCGCCTCCGACAAACGGGCCGCCCCTTTCCTCCGATTGAACAACCCCACATAAACCAGGACGAAATAATCCTGCGGAATGGAGAGTTTATCCCTGCAAAGGGAGCGATCCATCGGATGGAACAAGGAGGTATTTACCGCATTAGGGATAACGACGCACTTATCCTCCGTCGTCAGACCCAAGGAAATACTCTCCTTCTTGTTCTTCGAGGAAACAGCCACGACCCCCCGCACATAATCGCAGAACGGTCGCAACTCAGGCACATAAAGGGAATCTTTCTCTATTTCACTTTCCCCTGTCGCCACGAAAAGCGGCAATTGATTGTTTTTGGCGTAATCATAAGCGAGGCACCCAGAGCGCCAGAAATGGCAATAGACCATGTCCGGCTTGTATGGCAAATTGGCCAACATTTGGTTAATCCGTCTCTGTCGGATGCGACGCGACAAAGGGTATCCGAACAACTTAAGATTCGAGAACGACAGCACATTGGGGCGATACACAGTGATCGAACCCCCATCCACTCGGAGTTCCTCCTTTTCCCTGCAGATCGTCCTATTATGCAACACACTGAATGGAGCGACCACCACGCAATTGTTCCCCTGCCTGGCGAACTCGTTCACCACCTGCTGCACGAAAGAATATGAATTGATCTTTTTGTACGGATAACCGGGTGTCACAATCAATATATTCATGTTTCGATTCTTCTTTGAGACATTTTCAAGGCTCCTAAACAATATCCCACCACACAAGTCACATAGATGTTCATCGATCCATAGGACATCGAGAAGATGGTTCGCATAAAAAAGATGAAAAGAACTAAGCCAAACGCGAAACGAGTCCCATCGGTTCGGTCCATCACCTTCCATGCCTTATAGGCCGCATACCAATAGTAAGCGTACAGCAACACCCCTAACACGCCTTGGTTAACCGCCAACTCCAACCAATCGTTATGCGCATAATTGACAAAGACCTCAAGGGTGGCGTTCGCTCCCGCCCCGAAGAGGAATTCGGACACACTGGTATCGTAAATCAAATAGTTGAAGAATGTGGAATAGATCAAGTCCCGGCCACTGGAATTGCCCTCTAACGTGACACGCAGACGATACTGGAAGAACTGGTTGGAGCTCAACATATGGAACAAGAAGAAGGTCACCACCAGCACGGCAACCAACGACAGCACGATGATCACGATCTTATTGAATCGTTTGGCGGACTTGAACATCTCCATCAAGAAGAGGAGCATGCACAGGAATCCGATCAGGATGGCCCCCCTTTTCATACCCAACAACAGGAAAGACATCAACACAATCATCCCCACATACTGAAGAACCGGACGTTTCCTGAAAAATGACAATATAGGGAAGAGCGCCAAGAACTCATAGCCCAGATTATTCACAAACCCATCACGGTCAACCCCGTTCTGCTCCATCACCTCACGCAAATGATTGCCATAATTCCAGAATGATAGTATGGCGGTGAAGAAGAACACGAATACAAGGATAGACAACAGACGCATGTTCAGGGAGCCCTTACACGCGAAATAGTAAAAGATATAAATAGGGAGCAATGAATTATAGATGGCCTTCAGATAATTATAGGGTTTATCCGCCTGCACGCCTACCATGTAATGTGGGCCGTCGAGACAATGGATAACGCCATAAACAGTGAACATCAGCACCAGCAGATTCAACGCGTTGAGATAGGTGGGATTCTTCCCCTTCCAAAGATTGACTTTCACAAGGTAATAGAGGGACACCACATTCAAGACGAGAACGATTCCTAAGGAAAGGGCGGAACCCTTCATGTCAAGGAGGCTCTGCAAATCATAAAAGACCCACAGCAACACGTACAGATAAAGCACATATTTCTCCTTCAGCACCATCATTTCTCAACCAATTTAGAAGGAAGCGTCAACCACTCACCCCACTTACGGTCCCATTCCAAGGAACACATGTCATTGTAACCACTTGTAGGGAAGAATGTCATCTCGCCCCAATACACGCGTCCCCGCACCTGATAAAAATCGACACGCACATGAGGAAACCCTGCGGACAACGTGGCGGCAAGACGCTTCATTTCCGCAAACCGTTCCGGCTCCTCCATGACGACTCCCGAGGGAGCGCCAACCCTACTGACGATCGGCAAGGGGCGGAAATCCATATCATAATAATCGAATGTTTTTTTATGCGTGGAATGGCCCCCAATCACGTACATCGCCTTGGGTACACCATCGAAGCAGAAAAACTTATAATCCTTCAGATCGTCTGTTCCATCGTCCAAATACTCCTCGGCGATGATCCGATGAGGAACGTCCTTATAGGGCCATTCCCTGGTCACCACATAAAAATCACGCCGCAAGCAACGAGCGAGCTTCGTTTTAGCGGACTGCATGTCAAAGGATGTTTTATCCTTGCAGATCACCACGCTATTGTTGTCATGGTTACATTTCAAGACAAAACGGTCGGGCAACGCGTCGAAATCTATATCCTCCGCACGGTCCCAAGCGCCCAACGTGGGAATGACATACTCCTCCCCTATCCGATCAGCCACCCAACGCTTCGCCCGCTCCTTATCCACCATGGTAGTGCATTCCGGCCGATGATAATAGAGTTTCAGCCATTGGAGCTTCTCCGTGAAAGTCCGAGGATTCTTCAGGTCTAGACGACGGCCCAGCGTGAGGTAATACATCATGGACAGATATAGCTCGTCCGGCAAGAAGCGCGCCAACCGGCTCACCACCCCCCTCGCCAAAACACGAGGCTTCAACAGATATTTCAAAAACGGAACAGACATACAGAATCGTAGGGAAAATAATTCACGGGGTCAACTACCCCCTTAGGGAAGGAACCGCCCCGACCGTCAGGCGAGGCCACCTGCCTCAATCCCTTTCGGCATAGACATGGTTCATGTAGAGGGAAAGCAGGTCCCTATGCGACTCGCAATCCACATAATTCAATGCGCGGACAAGTCGTCTCTTCTGAAGGAAATTTGGTAAAAGTCTCTTTTTCGCGAGAGACACCAACACACTATTTTGATAAGGATAAAACATTGACATATAAGAGCTTCCATGTTCCATGGCGAACTTCTCGAATTCTTTTTTCACGGCAGACGGGTCTTCGATGATTCGGTTCAGTTCCCGCACCTTAGACTCGAACCCACCTGTTTTCTCCGCATCCATCAAGCTCACGACAGGACTCTCATCGCACTGTACATAGGGAATCAGTTCAAAGGAGACACCGGACCGTTCGAAATCCAGACGGACCATATACCCTTCGTTCCACTGGGAATTCCGCCGCTGGCTATCGAAACAGAAATTACCCAATCCGTAAAAAATCGGAGCTCCCTTATAGCATTCGTATCCACTATAGCAATGCTGATGATGGTTGACGACAGCGCTCGCACCCGCATCCACAAAGAAACGGTACAGTTCCTGCATTCTAGGCGTAGGCAAAGGATAATGCTCCATGCCGCCATGAGTGACCAGCAAGACGAAATCCGACGTCCTTTTCGCTTCCTGTATCTCACGGAAAGTACGCACCGCCTCCATCGGATTAGCACCCGCCCCCGAATCCGTGGCGATGGAGAACTCATGCTCGCAGCAATTGACCACCGCGATCGTCATGCCCCCCACCTCCTTGCGTAGGACACGGCCCGCCTCCTCCAGGTTTCGACCCGCGCCCACATGATCCAGCCCTTTTTCCGCCAGCACCTCCAACGTGCGCAGGAGGCTGGCATCCCCATAATCGCGGATATGATTATTGGCCAATGTCGCACAAGAGAAACCCACCTCGCCCAACAACGAAACGGCTCGCTCGGAGCACTTCAGGTGCGGTCCGCACTTGGTGACAGGCGACGAGCCCTCACACCCGACAGGACACTCCAAGTTCACAAGAGAGTAATCCGCTTCCCCGATGATCGGACGAACCTCGGCGAACGGATCGAAGGAAGGGTCCTCCCCCATCCTCGTCTCCACCCTCATCCTTGGACAGAAGTCAGCTGCAACAATGATTTTCATGGATGAATCAACTTAGTGAAACGCTGCAGGAGCACACGGTTTTCTGGGAATAACATCACACATCCGATATACACCAACAAAGAGACGCATAAAGAGGCGATCTGCCCAAGCATGGACATTCCCTCACTACGAAGGAAGAAAGCCACACCGAGCATCAGGGCAGCAGCGACCAACGAAGGGAATATGTTTCCAGCCATCTTCCACGGGGAAATCCTCAGGACAACCCACATTATCAACAGATGGACGGGTATGAACTCCAACCGGACAAAGGCGCGCACCCAACACAACGTATGGAACCCGTAACTGACGGAGATCCACACGGCAGGCCATAAAACAACGATATGGAGCCATTGGGCAAGCACAGAGAGTTTGGGCTTCCCCAATGCCCTATAGATTTCACTGCAATAATGGGACAAGACGATCATCAGCGCAGAGGAAAGTCCCCAAAGCCCGATGAAAAATGCGGCTTCCAACCACTTCTCCCCCAAAAGGACATTTGTCACCAACCCGCTATACGAGAAGAGGACGACACCGATCGGGAAAGCCACCAGCGCGACTGTCTTCTGAAACTTGGAAAAGAGGTCCAGGAATGCCTTCCTATCGTCCTGCAGCCTAGACAACGACGAGAAGAGGATGGGTGTGGTCACGGAGGTCACAAGGCCGAAAATCTGGCCGACCAAAACACTTGACGTCCTGTAAAGGCCCAGATAGTATTGGCTCAACATAGTACCGACGATGAAGAGATCCACATAGCTTGTCAGCCAGATGGAGATGGACTCGAAGAGCGACCATAAGGAGAAAGAGAGCATCTCCTTCAGTTCCCGAAACGAGAAGTACAACTGAGGCTTCCATTTCGACCATTTGGTCAGCAAAAAGGCGTTCACGAAATTTTGGGAGAGCGTACCGATCACCAACGCCCAATAATTTCTCAGGGAAAGCGCCAATGGCAACGTGACCAGCAAAGGGACCAAGACATAGACGATGCGAGCGTTGAACAATGTCCTGAAGTCCAATGACCTTTTGTAGAGAGCAGTCTGGATGGAAGAGAACGCGGCCAACGGGATGGACAGAGAGGCCACCGCCAACGTCGTCCCTAAATGAGGGCTCCCCACATAGGCCGCCAATGGTTCCCTGAAGAGGAAGATTACGAGCCAAAGGAGGACCGACAAGCATAAATTACACCAGAAAGCCACGCTTGAGCTTCTGTGCAAATCCGACTCGGAAGCGAATTCATGCTGTATCAGATATTTTTGGAAACCCGCATCGGCGAACACCTCTGCGAAGGAGATGATGACCACCAACGATGTAACCACACCGAAAGCCTCCGGCGCCAGCAACCTCGCCAGCACCATGCTAACCACAGGAGTAAGCAACTTGGCGAACACCTCCGCCACAGTAGACCATTTCGCCGCGTTAATTATGTCCTTCTTTAAATCACCAGGCATAAAGCTAATGAACAGTGCCTGAAAAGGTTCCGGTGTTAAAGCCTGCCATCCACAGCGCTCCGATCGCAGAAACCCTTCACATCATAAACGACACCCCGCTCCGGATCAGCCAATAATTGTCTGATATCCAAATCCTTGAATTGTCGATGAGCGACGGAAACGATCACCGCGTCAAAGCGTCCGAACAACTCGGAGAGAGGAACGTCACACAAAGATATACCATACTCAGCCTTCACCACCTCCGCATTCGCCCAAGGGTCGAAGACGACGATGTCATGCGTATATTCGGAGAGGGTATGGTAAATATCCACCACCTTCGTGTTCCTGATGTCCGGGCAATTCTCCTTGAAGGTGAAGCCTAACAAAAGGATCTTAGAATCCTTCACGACCAACCCCTTCATGTTCATGCACTTGACGGTCTGCTCGGCCACATACGCCCCCATACCATCATTGAGGCGACGGGCGGATATCATCACGCGAGGCAACACACCATATACTTGCGCTTTTTGTATCAAATAGTAAGGATCGACCGAGATGCAATGGCCTCCCACCAATCCCGGCTTCATCTTGATAAAGTTCCATTTGGTGGCAGCCGCCTCGAGCACGTCATTCGTATCGATGCCCATGGCGTTGAAGATCTTAGCCAACTCATTCACGAAAGCGATATTCACGTCCCGCTGCGTGTTCTCAATGATCTTGCTCGCTTCGGCCACCCGTATGGAAGGAGCCCTGTGCGTACCGTTGAGCAAGACCGAATTGTAGATCCCATCGACAAAATCAGCCACCTCAGGGGTGGAACCGGAGGTCACCTTCTTGATCTTATCCACCGTATGTTCCTTGTCCCCCGGATTGATCCTCTCAGGAGAATAGCCAGCGAAGAAGTCCACATTGAACGTCAAGCCGGAGACGCGCTCGATCACAGGGATGCACTCGTCCTCCGTCATGCCCGGATAGACGGTGGACTCATAGACCACCACATCGCCTTTGCCAATCACCTTCCCCACCGTCTCACTCGCCGCATAAAGAGGAGCCAAGTCCGGAGCATTGTCCGCATCGATGGGAGTCGGAACCGCCACCACATAGAAGTTGCAGTCGCGTATATCCTCCAGATCCGACGTGCAGGAGAACCCATTATCCAACGCCTTGCGCAACGAAGGACCATCCACCTCCATCGTGGCGTCACACCCGTTCATCAAAGCCTCGACACGGGCACGGTTCTTGTCGAATCCAATGGTTTTATATCGAGTGGAGAACAACCGAGCCAGCGGTAATCCCACATAGCCTAAGCCCACCACACATATCCTGACGTTATCTGAAGAGAAAGCCATTTTTTGCCAATAAAATATACTAATTAATTGTAATCCAAATAGTTACATTTACAAAACAGAAACACTTCGTGATTGTCAGTAACATACCGGCAAAAGGACGGTGCATCATGTAAAATCAGTTGGAAGAGTTTTTATTGGTGTACTCATGTCCGTAACCGTACCCGTATCCATAGCCGTAACCATAACCTGCGCCATAACCATAGCCATAGTTCTTACCATAACGGTTACGGCGGGACTTACGGACCGCATTGATGACGATTCCGACATTAGGCAACCTTTTCTCCTCCGCCAATGAATTGATATACTTGAAACAACGTTTATTCAGAGCCTTAGAACGGCACACGAAGACCGTCAGATCCGCCACGCGGGAGAGGATCAACGTATCCGTCACGATGGAGACGGGCGCCGTATCGATGATCACATAATCATAACGGGAGCGAAGCTCGACGAACAAGTCATCCAACCTCGAACGGGAAAGCAATTCCGCAGGATTCGGAGGAACAGAGCCGCCCGGTATGAAATCCAGATTCGGGACATCCGTATGAGCGACCACATCGTCGACCTTCAGCGAATCATTCGACAAGAAATTAGACAAGCCATGCTTCCTGTTCTTATCGAAATAGCGTTTAATCTGTGGGTTACGGATATCTCCGCCGACCACAACAACCTTTTTAGAAAGGGAAGCGAACGAGAAGGCCACATTATACGCGACGAACGTCTTGCCCTCGTTCGGGACAAAGGAGGTGATCAGAAAGACCTTGTTATCCTTGCTTTGCTGGACAAATTGCAGATTCGTACGGAGAAGGCGGAAAGGTTCTTCCCTGATCCTCGACCAATCCTCTTCAGACATGGAGTCATCCTTGTATGGCAGTTCAGCCAACACAGGCAAGGACGTGAGCCCCTCCTGTTCCAACTCGTATGAGTCGGTCACATTGAACGAGAAGAGCCTCTTCAGGTACAGAACCAAGACTGGGATCACCAATCCGAGGAAGAAAGCGAGAGAAAAGACCAACACCTTTTTCGGGGAGACAGGGGCATCTTCCGCGACACTCTCATCCACCACCTTGGCGCAGTTCAGCGTGGCCGCCATAGTCAATGCGTTCTCCTCCCTCTTCTGCAGCAGGAGCAGGAAGAGTTGCTGCTGGATCTGGCGTTGCCTCTCTATTTCCACGGAGAGTCGTTCCTGGGTAGGCACATTGCTGATCTGGCCCCTGAACTTTGCCGTCTGACGGTTCAAATCGGACAAAGAGATATTAAGACCATTCTCCACATTGGATACCAGCAACTTGATGTTCTCATACAAGCCATTGATCTGAAGCGTCTGCTGGGCGACGGCGGGGTTATGTTCCGAAGTCGATTGGAGCAGTTTCACCCTAGAAAGCAACAAGTTGTTGTACTTGTTGATCTGCTCCATCAAGCCAACGTCTTCCAATCCGATATTAGAAGGGATCACCGACCCTCTGTTCGCATCATCGGAAAGATACTTCTTCAGGGAGAGCACCAGGTTCAACTGCGTTTCGCAGTCCACCCGTCTCGCTTCATACTCCGCTCCCTTCTGCAGGTAGAGCTGGGCATTGGAGGAGAGTTCCGTCAATCCCTCTTTTTTCTTATATTTTTCCAGATTCTTCTCCGTCTCCCCCAACTCCTCCGTCAGCACCTTGATACGGTTATCGATGAAGAGGGCCGTTTTCGTAGCCACCTCATTCTTCTCCTCGACAGCGGAGCGGTTGTACATGTCGATCAATCCGTTCAGGAAGGTGATTCCCCTCTCCTTGCTCGTAGTGTTCAGGGTCATCACCACGACAGAAGAGTTCTTGCTCACCTGGGCGAGGAAGAGATTCTTGATATAACGTTCCGCCAAGGATAACGGCGGATGGATCTCCACGATGATATGGTCATAGTCGGAACCCTTCTCCCACGCTCTCGCCAAGGCGAAATCCAATGGTCCATTCGGCGAATTCACCTCGATCGGGAATCCAGGAAAGAGGGAATCGCAGACCATCTCATTATCATACGTAGCCTGAACCTGCACGGATCCATTCCCCTTCAACTCCAAATCCACCACCATCTTGCCGGAAAGCGAAGAGGCGTCGAACAAACTATCCACCAAGGCAATAGGGGATGAACCAGTCACATCACGTCGACGGAGGAAGGTCTTCCCGTAATAGTTCACATAGAGCTTACGCTCCATGATCACGTTCTTCACCAATGTTTTAGACTTGAGCAACTCCACCTCGTTCTCCGTGTTCACTTTATAGAACATGTCTATGTCGTCGAACACAGATATTTCGGAGAAGAAGTTTCCTCCCCTCTTCTCGTCACGGATCATGATCTTGGAGGAGACACGGTAGGTAGGCATCGTGTGGTGGAGGTAAACGACCCCCAACAGGACGCAAACAAGCAGAGAGAGAGCGAAACACTTCCAATAGGCAAGGAAAGTGAATACAAGATCCTTCAGATCTATGCTATCCTCTTCCGTCTTCCGCTGATTGAGATTCCGCTGTTGCTCCATATCGAACTAATTATTTCTTTAGAAGTGTCACAATAAGACTCGCGACGGACACCAGCACGGAGGTGCCCGTCAGGACTTGCCCAGTCATGGCACTATAGCGGCTGTTACGCATCTTGGTCTTGTTCGGCTCCACGTATAGCACATCGTTCTGCTGAAGATAGAAATACGGGGAGTGTATCAGATTCTTGTCAGTCAAGTCGATGGTGTAGACTTCGCGTTCCCCCGACTCTCCTTCCCTCATCAGTTTCACATTCTTGCGTTTTCCGTAGATGGTCATATCACCGGCCAATGCCAAGGCCTCAAGAACATTCACTTTCTCATTCGTGATGATGTAGGTATTGGGATGCGCCACCTCGCCTAACACAGATATCTTATAGTTGACCATCCTCACATTCACGAGAGGCTCTTCCTTCAGATAGACGTTCAACCGTCCACGGATGTAAGCCTCCAACTCCTTCTTGGTCAGACCAGCGACCTTGATGCGTCCCAAGACCGGGAAATCGATATCTCCGTCATTGTCCACCAGATACTTCTGCATGGTTCCCTCCCCAACGGTGTTGGAATAACCGTTCGGTGAATTGGAAGGATACATGAGGTTGAACGGCAAGGAAGCCTCCCTGTCAAATGTGTTGACCGTAATCGTCAGCAGATCCTTCGGCTTGATCCGCGCATCGTACAACGAATCCGCAACGGGACGCGCCGCATCCTGCTGTTCCTGCAAATAAGCGATTTCCGTACGGGAAATACAAGAAGAGAATGCACCCGTCAAGACGACGACGAGGCATAGCCTACACATAAACAATCCGAATCTACTTTCAACACTCATCAAATCGCACGTTTAGAAACCATTTGGGTGACGATTCGTTCCGAAGGCACCCAAACACATGCGAATATACGATTTTTCCCTCTGAAATAAAACATATTCCAGACAAAAAAACGGGCTCATTCGCTTAAAAAAGCAAATCGAGCCGCTTCAATCATTTTTTCGATTCGACTTCTTTTTCGATTTGATGACCAAGTAAGCCACGAAACAGATGAAAAGGATAATACCACCCGCAGCCAAATAGGGTTTATACTCCGCCACAGCTGTCGCCAACTGGTCTTTCGGCACCACACCATGCAAACCGTAGCCTATCGCGGCGAGAATGGAGTTCCAGACGAACGCACCCAAGAAGGTGAAGAGCACAAACGTGTGAAGACTCATCTTGGCCAAACCAGCAGGAATGGAGATCAACTGACGGACGGCAGGCACCATACGCCCGATCAAGGTAGAGGAGACGCCATGCTCCCTGAAATACTCCTCGGCATGCTCCATCTTCTCCGAAGAGAGCATACAGAGATGTCCGAACTTCGTCTCCACAAACCAATAGACGAAGGTGCGCCCCAAAGTACGGGCCAGAACATAGTTAATCAATGCACCGATAATAGCACCACAAGAAGCGGATGCCACCACCCCCACAACATTCAACTCACCTGCGGCGGCCTTGTAGGCGGCAGGAGGAACCACAATCTCTGAAGGGAACGGTATGAATGAGCTTTCGATGGCCATCAAAAGCAGGACGGTCCAATAATTCAGGTTATCAAGACACCACTGAAGTATTTCCATATATAAGAAGAAAAAAGGTCAAACACAATTTCTTGTGTTTGACCCAATTATAAATATTATTTATTCAATCTAGCTTTAATCGCCTCGGTCTCTTTCTCGTAACCTGGCTTGCCCAACAAGGCGAACATGTTCTTCTTGTAAGCCTCAACACCTGGTTGGTTGAATGGGTTCACACCAAGCAAGTAACCGCTGATACCGCAGGCCTTCTCGAAGAAGTAGAACAACTGACCGATGTAGTACTCGTTCAATGAAGGCATATCGATGTGCAGGTTAGGCACCTGACCATCCACGTGGGCCAATACAACACCCAACTCTGCCATCTTGTTCACCTCATCCACACGCTTGCCAGCCAAGAAGTTCAAACCGTCGAGGTTCTCCTTGTCCTCAGGGACAACCACCTTCTTGTTAGCTCTCTTGATGGAGATAACGGTCTCGAAGATCGTACGCTCACCCTCTTGGATCCATTGACCCATTGAGTGGAGGTCAGTAGAGAAGTCTACCGCAGCAGGGAAGATACCCTTCAAGTCCTTACCCTCAGACTCACCGTAGAGTTGCTTCCACCACTCACCGATGAAGTGCAATTTAGGGTGATAGTTCACCAAGATCTCGATCTTCTTACCCTTCTGGTACAACTCGTTACGTACAGCGGCGTATTGAGCGGCAGGGTTCTTAGAGAATGGAACATCGATGTTGCACATCTCCTGCATCTTCTTAGCACCAGCCACCAATTGCTTGATGTCGAAGCCAGCCACAGCGATAGGGAGCAAACCTACTGGAGTGAGGACAGAGAAACGTCCACCCACATTATCAGGAATCACGTAAGTCTCATAACCCTCTTGCGTAGCCAATTTGCGGAGAGCGCCCTTAGCGGCGTCCGTAACAGCCACGATACGGTTCTTAGCCTCAGCCTTGCCTACTTGCTCCTCCAATTGGGTCTTGAGGATACGGAACGCCAAAGCGGTCTCGGTCGTAGTACCTGACTTGGAGATATTGATGATACCGAACTGCTTCCTTCTCAAGAAAGAAGAGAGCTCAGCCAAATAATCCTCGCTGATGTTATTGCCGGCGAAAACGATAGCTGGGTTCACCTTGCTCTTAGAGTAAGCCGCAAACGCGTTGGACAATGCCTCGATGACGGCGCGGGCACCCAAGTATGAACCACCGATACCAGCCACAACCACTACGTCGCAAGACTTCCTCAAACGGTCAGCCGTAGCGATGATCTTGTTCAAGAAGTTATCGTCCAAGGAAGAAGGCAGCGTCAACCAACCCAAGAAATCGTTACCCTTACCCTTGCCGAAATGCAACATTTCCTGGCACTCTTTTACCTTAGCCTCGTAAGCCGTGATGCATGGCTTGGAGATATACAAACCCTCGCAAGAGAATGCATTCTCAATGTTCAATTTGATGTTTTCCATTCTTATAATTTTTAAGATATTATATCATTACACACTCATTATCAACGCAATAAGCTCGTCAACACTTTTATCTCAATGGCGGGCGAAATCTTCCCGTAAAGGATATTGTAGACGGAGTCCATGATTGGCATATTCACGTGGAAGTTCTTATTGATCTCATGGATACACTTGGTGCCGTAGTAACCTTCCGCGATCATCTCCATCTCGAGCTGCGCGGTCTTGACGGAGTAACCCTTTCCGATCATCGTACCGAACGTGCGGTTACGGCTGAACTTGGAGTAGCTGGTCACCAGCAAATCGCCCAAATAGGCCGACTCGGAGATGTTTCGTTGCTTCTCGTTCACGATGTTCAGGAAGCGATGCATCTCCTGTATCGCATTGGAAATCAGCACCGCCTGGAAGTTGTCACCATACTTCAAGCCATGGCAGACACCCGCCGCGATGGCATAGACGTTCTTCAGCACGGAGGCATACTCCAAACCGATGATATCATCCACGGTGGAGGTCCGCACATAATTGTTCTGAAGCATATTGGCGACGATCTTGGCGTTGTCCCTGGAGACACCACCGATGGTCAGGTACGACAGGCGGTCCATCGCCACCTCCTCCGCATGGGAAGGACCGGAGATGACCAGCAGATTATCCTGCGGCACATTGTAGAACTGGTGGAAATATTCAGAGACGGTGAGGTTCTCGTCGGGCACGATACCCTTGATGGCGGAAACCACAATCTTGCTCTTCAAGGAAGCGCGGAGCTTCTTCAAGTGCTGTTTGAGGAAAGGCGAAGGAGTCGCGAATATCAGGATGTCGGATTTCTTGACGATCTCATTGATATTGCAGGAGAACTCGATCCTATCCAAATCGAAAGGCACCATGGAGAGATAGGCTGGATTGTGCCCCATCTCCTTGAAGTCGTCAATCTGGTCCTGCCTGCGCATGTACCAATTGATCCGACGTTCTCTGTTCGCCATACAAATCTTAGCGATGGCGGTAGCCCAGCTACCACCTCCCATGACGGCGATCCTCGGTTCTTCTTTCACGTCCATATATTAGATTTTACTAACCCACTCCGCAACCTCTTCACGGGTTGGGTTGACCAACTCAAGTTTGAATTTCTTATTTAAACCGCAAATGTCCTGGTGGAACTTGTTCGGGTTCACATCCTTCAACTGAGAGACTGTCAAGATGCCCGCCTTCTGCACGACAGGCACCCAATCCTCAGGGATTCCCAACGCGGTGAACTTAGAGACAGGGTCTTTCGTCTGCGCCTTCTCCGGCTTCATCTGCGGGAAGAAGAGCACCTCCTGGATGGTCGTCTGGCCCGTCATCAACATGACGAGACGGTCGATACCGATACCGATACCTGATGTAGGAGGCATACCGTACTCCAAAGCGCGCACGAAATCCTGATCGATGAACATCGCCTCGTCGTCGCCCTTCTCCGAAAGCCTCAACTGCTCCTTGAAACGCTCCATCTGGTCGATCGGGTCGTTCAGCTCGGAGTATGCGTTGGCCAACTCCTTACCGTTGACCATGAGCTCGAAACGCTCCGTCAAGCCTGGCTTAGAGCGGTGCATCTTCGTGAGCGGAGACATCTCGACCGGATAGTCGGTGATGAAGGTTGGTTGGATATACGTACCCTCGCAGAACTCTCCGAATATCTCATCGATCAGCTTACCCTTACCCATCGTGTCGTCGATCTCCATCTTCAGCGCCTTGCAGATCTCACGGATCTCCTCCTCGCTCTTGCCGTTGAGGTCGTAGCCGGTCTTCTCCTTGATAGCGTCGAGGATAGGCAACCTGCGGTAAGGGGCCTTGAAACTGATCACGTTATCACCCACCTTCGACTCGTAACAGCCGTTGGCGGCGAAGCATATCTTTTCGAGCAACTGCTCGGTGAATGACATCATCCAGTTATAATCCTTGTACTGCACGTAGAGCTCCATGCAGGTGAACTCAGGGTTGTGCGTACGGTCCATACCCTCGTTACGGAAGTTCTTGCCGATCTCGTAAACGCCCTCGAAACCGCCGACGATCAATCGTTTCAGGTAAAGCTCGGTCGCGATACGCAGGTAGAGGTCCACATCCAACGTGTTGTGGTGGGTGATGAACGGACGAGCGCTCGCGCCACCCGCGATCTGTTGCAGGATAGGCGTCTCCACCTCCATGTAGCCAGCCTCATCCAGGACGCCCCTCAGGGTCTTGTAGACCTTGGAACGTTTGATGAAGATATCCTTCACACCGTCGTTCACCACCAAATCGACGTAGCGTTGGCGGTAGCGCAGCTCAGGATCATCGAAAGCGTCGTAGGCGACACCATCCTTGTACTTCACGATAGGCAACGGACGGAGTGATTTGCTCAAGACAGTCAGCTCGGCCGCATGGACGGAGATCTCCCCCATTTGGGTACGGAAGACGTAGCCCTTGACACCCACGAAGTCGCCGATGTCGAGCAACTTCTTGAAGACGACGTTGTACATGTCCTTGTTCTCGTCCGGACATAAATCGTCCCTTGAGATATAGACTTGGACACGGCCCTTGCTGTCCTGCAGCTCCATGAAGGAGGCCTTGCCCATGATACGGCGGCTCATGATACGTCCCGCGATGGTGACATCCTTACGGGGAGCGTCATCCGAGAACTCGCTCTTTATGTTTGTGGAATAATCCGTAACTACATACTCTGCAGCGGGATATGGGTCGATGCCCATCGCGCGCAACTCCTTGAGGCTCTCTCTCCTCAAGATCTCCTGTTCACTCAAATCCAGTAAGCTCATCAGTATAAAATCTTATAAATGTGCGCAAAGATACAAAAAAAGTGGCGCAAAATGATGTTCGCGGAAAAGTTTCTGTAGAACAGATTTTCACTCTTCATTTTTCGTTCCTACTTTTAACGGATATAGCATGGAATCATACGTTTCGTCTACGGGAGTTTTGCAACATCCATTTCCATACGGGTTTCACTTCGATTTCTTTGCCGTTAATGGAAAACGTCTTCTCTTCATCGTATGTCAATATCAGCAAATTATTGTACGGCAAACGTTTTGACAGTTTGATTAAAGCCTGAGTCTCCCGCTCATAAGTCTCACTCATTTCGTCTCCGAGAGAATAGGAAACCTGAATGGCAAGTTCACGTTCGGGAATAACAAAATCCACCTCCACATTATCATTATAAAAATAAAAATCATCACCATAATATCGTTTGAGCTCAACAGCAACAATATTTTCCAACAATGAAGTGTTGCCGTCCAACAAAAACAGCTCCAGTATTCCATTGTCACAGTAATAATATTTCTTGTTTCCCTCCTTTTCCGCAAATTGACGTGTGATATTTCTGACACTGAAAAGGATACAAGCATCTTCCATATACCGCACATAATCTATCATCGTATTTGTCTGTGCCTTCTCACCTAATGAGGATACCAGATTTGACATACGGGTATATGACACTGGTTGTCCGACACTCTCCGCAAGTTTTTTGGAGAGGAACAATAAAGAATTGCTATTTTTTATTCCGTTACGTGCTATCACGTCACCTAAAAGCATCTTCTTGAACAGAGAAGATAACCACGACCTCTTTTGCTGAACATTTCTCGATTCAGGGAATCCACCGAAATGGAAATATTCACTGAATAATCGTTTTACATGATTCAGGCAATTGATGTCATATTGCCAATTGCCCTCAAGTTTAAAATTCCCAGCACATATATATTCGTTGAATGAGTAGGGAAACACACTCATCATCATATATCTTCCTCCCAGAATGGTGACAAATTCGGCACTCAGCATTTTGGCATTGCTTCCCGTAATAAATATACGATATTTTTCATTGGCAAGCCGGCGAGCGAATTTTTCCCAACCTTCAATGTTCTGCAACTCATCGAAAAAAAGAATGGGTTTAACTTCCGACATCTGATAGTGCGCCTGTAGAATCAAATCCAAATCCTCAGTTGCAAAGCCAAGCAAACGTTCATCATCAAAATTGATATAGAGAATCTGTTCTATGGGGGTCCCAGCTCTCAACAACGACTGGATACGTTGAAACATCAAATAAGATTTCCCAGCTTGACGGACACCTGTCAATACGTAATTAACGTTTTCATCAAAATCAAAGGACCTTTCCACGATCTCGATAGATGGTATTTGATTTCTGTTCGTTACAATTATCTGTTGTATTTTTGAAATATCCATTTTCAGAAAAAATAGTAGTTTTGTTTTGTATAGAGCACAAAAATAATACTATTTTATGCTTTTTACAAAACAAAATAGCAAAAAGTGGCGGTCGGCCTTTAATCTCCACTCGCTTGTCCTTGACGAGATCGCTCCCCACGACGTAGGCGTAGTTTCTTACGCACTAAAATTAAGACGATCGTAATGAATAGTACAATAACAAAGTTAAGCAATAAAACGCCTCCATCTCCTCCATGTTGGAGTTCTCCACCCACATGAATCCAATATTTGAACATCGGCAACCCTATGCCCCAATCTCCAGGACGACACAACCATGCCCTTTCCACATAATTGTTAATGGGGATGGAAAGCCCTATGTATAAAACAAATACAACAATATAAACGACGATAAAAGATACAACCTTTTTCATTTTTCTATATGTTTCGGACTCAATGTTCTTCCTTCCCGCCATAGATTAAATTAATAACATACGAAATATCATTTAGGATAGCGGAACCATATACATTTAATTGATTATGAGTCTACTGTTAGTTTGGCAATTGGTTCAAATCCTCAGCAATATTTTACCCAAACATCAATGGAAATATGAGTCAAAATCCCTGCAAATATACCAACCTCCCGCAGGATGTACATTCTCGTCATATTCGAAAGAGGAATGCCTGTATCGCGAAAGATCCTCAATGGAGTGTTTCCAATACAGTCTGTCTTTGTAAAGCAGATACCACTTCTTCATCCTATCGCGCAACTCACACCTTTCTGTTTCGGACGATTTTCTATTAAAGTCCTCGAAATCCCCCAACTGTGTATATTTATGTTTCACCTTATCGTAGACTTTGGTCAGTTGGATGCGCACAATACCAAACATGACGGCAAAACTCAGTTCGTTTATTCGCATTTTAATTGAATCCGCCTCAGTCGTATCCGTCAACAAGTCAATAAGATCCGGGATCGCACTCTTCCCACATTTCACTGCCTCCCAATAATATCTGTCACCGCTCACTCCACAATATCTATCATTACGTATAGGAAGATGTTTTATTTTCGCCAAATGGGATCGTAAGCTATCCTTGGACAGCGTGTTCGTGTATTTCGCCATGGCCGGTTTCTCATTCACGTAGTCGGCAGCATCGATGCATTTCAATTCCTCCTTTCCTCGCATAACATGAATCTTAAAATGATCATTCTTCCCCAATGGACCATCCAATGAAAATTTTTCATCGATGTATATATCCTTCAGACGAGGAGTAGAATCGAAACCATGTTTATCTATGAAAACGTAATCTGTATTGCAAATTCTAATAGATCTCAGGTTCTTACACATAGAAAACGAGTTTGATGCTATTTGTTTTATATTCCCGCCAATTTCCACGCATCTCAACTTGTCATTGCCCAAGAAAGCGACATTAACGATTCTCTCAACCGACACAGGCACATTATACTTTCTGTCATTATTGTTTGGATGGCGGATAAGTCTCTTCATCCCTTTGTCAAAAAGGGTTCCCTTGTCTGAACAATAAAATTGGTTCCTCTTATCCACAATAAATTCCCTTATGCATGGATTGAGAAAACCTGCCCATTCTGTTAGACTATCAACCTTTCTCGGAATAAAGCATATTGGGTCACACGATCCGTCGAAGATTCCTAATATTCTCAAGGAATCAGGTAATTTAAAATTCTTAATTGGACATCCACAAAAACAAGAAGAGCCGATTTCCCTCACTCCTGCAGGAATACTTATAGATTCCAATGAGGCACATCCTTCAAAAGCCTCATCACCAATCTTCAAAAGACGATCCGGCAGCTTTACATATTTTAAATTTTCACAGTATTCAAACATGTCAGCTGGAATATGTTCAATGTCTGCATCAAGGATTACTGTGTCACATTTCATATTTTGAAAGCAATGGCTTCTCCCAAAGTCCAATTGAAAATTCTTTATCGTATTAGGAATATATAAAGATCGAGATCTATCATACCCCAAAAAGGCTTTTATACCTAAAGTGGTAACCCGTTTCCCGTTCACCTCTTCCGGAATATCATACGACCCTTCCCAAAGGATATCCCAATCTGTAATCTCCAGTTCATTCCCGGCAATCGTTTTGAACAGGAAACCATTGGCATAAAATGAGTCCTGAGAATAAACTCTTAGGCAACCAACCATTATACATAGTATCATTACGTATTGTTTCATTTCGCACCTTGTTCTTTTAATTTTTCTGACGGAAGAGCGAAACAAATCACTTCTCCTCTTTTGTCAATAAAAAACCACTTGCCATCTTTCTTCACCGCCGCCATGCCTTCGGAAAACGGATGGCACTCATCGTAGGCAAATTCTATCTTCTCCGTGCCATTGAGATCAATGAAGCCCCATTTCCCGTCTCTCTTCACGGCTGCATATCCCTCGAAGAATAAGTGGCAATCATCATACATACATTCGATTTTCACGGCGCCATTCACGTCAATAATGCCCCATTTCCCGTCTCTCTTCACCACCGCATACCCTTTGAAAAACGGCCCCATCTCTTCAAAATGACATTCGATTACTTCTTTCCACTTTTGGTCAACATATCCCCATTCCCCATTTTTCTTAACCATTAAGCGTCCATCATACAAACTATCCCCCATTTCGCTATATGGCAAAATCAAACCATCATACCGGACCACCATCTGTTTCCCTTCCTTCTTCACTCGGAAATATGACGTATCATTCACGGAGGAACACCATTCTATATCGTCATAAGAAGCACGCAACATGTCATTACCTTTCTCATCTATTATCGTATAGCCCTTAGCACTCTTTGCAACCACATATCCATTATGGAATGGGCCATAAATTCTTTTTTTCAAATCAACATATTTCCCCTGCGTATTAATCACTATTGTCTCCATCCCTTTTCTTGGAATAATAAAATTGCCTTCGGAATATTGAATCGACTCATAATCTATATCAAGGGAATCAAGCGATTGGCACCTTATTCCATCCACTCTCTTCCTTTTCAGCTTTTTTTTCAACCTAAAATCATTATAAAGCATGTAGTATTTTGTGGAAATCACAAGGACATGTCCGTCTTCAATGGGCGACACCCACGAGATGTCACTGCAGTCAGTGAGAAGCATTTCCCAGTTCCCATTCTTGTCACAATAGCCACAAATATCAATGCCACTTGAATAAATACGGCCATTCTTCACATCATCACTTGCGTCGTCGTGAGCCCTCTTGCCATGATATATACAGCGCATATAATGTTCCGAAGAAACATTGGTAATCTCATTAGACCGTCCCAAATAATAGCGTTTGTTTTCCTTAAGATCATGGCGTTCAACACCCGAAATAGGGGCATATAATTCCGTATAAATCGTCCCATCTATATTCCATACACTATTTGGACCTTCGACGAGAATTTTCCCCGTCGAATCAACCAAATACATGGATGTGCGGAAATAACAATCACTCACGTAATTATGGGGAGGAGTTGGGACAAAAGAAGTGTCATTCTTTCTCCCAATAAATGTACCATCTCCGTTGTATATCAAACCATCGTATGCGAAAGGGAGTATGATCTTTTTGTCGCGGTCAATTGCTCTATATCTACCTTGATAATGGACTATCGTATAATTATAATCATCGTAGTCTCTTATCACATAATCGAACATGCAGACTTGACTAGACGAGTAGGCGTTCCACCCGACCATTTGCATCAGAAATGCGACAAGGATTGAAATGTGTTTTATATTTTTCATTCTATTCGTCGGCGATCAAAAGCCAATTGTCGTTAATTTTCTTAATGTTCGAGCCGTTCGAATCTCCGTCTGAGACTTTATTGAAAGAATAGCGGGAAGCGTAAGACCTCCCATCTTCAACTAATTCGAAATATATGGCATTAGCATCACGATTAAAATCGATACTATACATTTCGAACATTTCAAAGAAATCTATCAGATACTTCACCTCCGCAACATTTCCGCTTTTACGAGGATCATCGGATGCACAACCAAAACCAAAATTTATAAGATATAAAGGAGAGGCTTTGTCTCTAATGCTGATATGGGTAATCGATGTCCTTTCAATCATCTCAATTATATGTTCCACGTCCCCTTTTCTCACCAGTTCTTCAAAATCTGACACCGTCCCTTTCCCAGGTGATGGATGAACAAATAGTGTCAATAGGATGAATGTCACTAATAAAGCCACTATCGATATGAATATATATTTCTTTTTCATGACGAATAATTATTGTTACTAACATTTCATAAGTAATGTTCATATCTGCTAATTTAAGCTTTATTTTCTCAATTTGGCGATTGGCTCGTAGAATGCAAAATAAATATATTATTTATTTCAGAGGCTTTCCACCTACCCATCTGTAGACCATCACTGGTTTAAATCCAACTACACCTTCATCGTCTATATAATGGGAATAGATAGCACCAGTTATGAGTTTTGCACTTGCGATGTCATCACATTCGACTATGCCGTAACCACCATCAAATAATTCGATTTTTATTATGGGTGGTTTTACTTCCAATATCTTTTCAACTATGGAATCACGGAGAATAATATCTGACATCATTTCGGAATCGAGACGCTCACTGTACCATACTATTTTTTCGTAATCCGTTTTATGAAGTGTAAATGTATAATCAACATCTTCCGTATTCTCTTCCGGCACACTTTCAACCTGTTCATTGTTTGGAGACTTATCCTTTTGAGGACTACACCCATCATGTAGGCTTAGAACCATAACAGATAAGCCTAACAGACTCAAAAGCTTTAAGCGTGCAAGGGAATTTTTCTCTTTCATAAATATTTCTTTGAATATGGACATTTTCACGGTCGATTAAGTATGTTGGAGAAAACACTCAATGTTCATGTCTGCTAAATTAAGTTTTTTCCCAAAACTTGGCAACCTAGCCCTAAAACAATTTCGGACGCCAATCGTAAGTCCGTCGTCTCTTATACATAATGTTTTCCTTCACTATCCGTTTGGCACCGACCTCAATGTCATAACTGATATATAACATATCTGTTTCATAATACGACTCGCTGCTTTCCACAATTATCTGCAGAACCCCTCCACGATTCTGTATGCTGTCAGGGAGGTAGAAGGGCAAACTATCGACCAATGTGATTGGCACTTTTAGTCCCCCATAAGAATCCAAATATACATGATATGGAATCGGTTCGACACCATCCATTTTTTTCGAGAAAGAGAAAGAATTCAATTTTATCAACGGCATATACCGCGCGACCATTTCAAATTCGTACAATAATCTTGGATGTATGGTATCCTTGCTATAGACATCTTCATGTCTTGTGTCAATTTTAAATTCAAGAGCGCAGCCCGACCCATTCCCTCCGGAAAAATCATAAAGGGTTCGTTCCTTATTCCAGAGATCATTACGGATATCACACATCAAGCATCCCGAGAATAGGAACACGAAAATTATACTTGGCATGACTAGGTTTCTCATGACTTCCGCTTTTTATGAATTGATTATGGACCTACCGATTAATTCGCTAAAATAAGTTTTATTTATCAACTTGGCAACTGGTTCGGAGAATGCGAAACAAATATATTATTTATTCCCCCTTCCCCCTAGGGTCAGGGAATGGTATCCCAAGTCCAAAATGTATTTCATCTCCTTTAACACCTTCCAATCTAACTCGACGATTCGGATTCTCATCATCAAAATAATAAGAATAGTTGCATTCACATGGAAGTGATGAACTTAGGCGGGGCATGCCTTTGGCTATTTTGTAACCTTCATCAAATTCTATTTTTAGTATGGGCGACTCTAAATCCCTAATTATTTCAACCATGGAATCAGAGAGAATAATACCATCAGTCATATAGCCGTAATCCGCACTGTAACGCTTTATCTCATCGTAATCCGATTTGCGTACAACAATTGTATCATTAATACCTTTTAGAGTCACCTTCGGCTCACCTTCAACCTGTTCATTATTTGGAGACTTATCCTTTTGAGGACTACACCCATCATGTAGGCTTAGAACCATAACTGCCAAGCCCAACAGACTCAAAAACCTTATGTGTGCAAGAAAATTCTTTCCTTTCATAAATATTTCTTTAAATATGAACATTTCAGACAATTTAAGCGATGAGTAATGAGTGCCACAAATTACAAAAAAAATCAGTCCTGATCCACAAAATCCACAATTAATTCATTCGTCTTCAGAAGATAATAGCAAAAGTATAAATCCCAAGCCGACGGATTTCTTTTTCTAACCACTTCAACCATTATACAATCATCTATCTGAATGGGTTTTGAAAAGTAATAGATAAAGATATTGCGCAAATCTCGTTTCCTTTTTTTCTTCCCGAATTGATACCATCTCAAATAATAGGTGTTGTCCAAATCTCTTTTCTCCGAAAAAATATTCTGTGCTTTCTCCTTCGAAATCAGTCTTTTCCTTCTGACATGGACACATGAACTGATATTGTCTTTCACCGATTCTGAAGGCAGATCCTTCCCCAAAGTGACCATGAGGGAATCTATCCGGGGCACATTCTCACGATTTATCGCGAAACGTAACTTTTCCCATACTGGCACAGAGAATCCGAACCTATTATTCCTTGTGATATATTGAAAAGCAGGGGTATTCGTATCATAACAATAATAATACTCCCAACCTTTCCCTTCTCTATGCTTAAAATGTTCCGCCACCAGCCCAATGACATTTTGCGAAGAGGCTTCAAAAGCGAAAAAGGATAACGCTATAATAAATAAATTTCTCAACATATTCTTACCATGTAGCCTCATGGGCTATTATACAAAAACCGCCGACGTATTCCTGCGCCGGCGGTCATATGAGTTGACGAACACCCGATTACCAGTAAACGACCGGACAAGGGTATTTATCCTTCACGCGGATCACGTAGATGAGGTTGATTTCATGCGACCATGAACCGTTTTTCTTCTTGCGTGAGGTGAATATGTCGTAGACATAATTGGCTTGGAAACTACCGAACTGCACACCCGCCGTGACGGAAGGAGTATGGACCTCGCTGAGGTTGGTACGATAAGAACCACCGATGATGATAGGGCTGATCAAAGCGCAAATCCCCACATACAGATCCTGGTAGACATACTGTTTCTGATAGTTGATCGTACCGAAAAGGTAGTTGCTGGAAAGGTCGTCACGGCTGAACAAACCGTTCCTGTACTGGAGGTCATGGAAATAAGTCGCATGGAGAACCAATTTGCGTTGCAACTGGTTGTCCGGCTTATCCATGAAACCGTTTTTAGGTTCACCGATGTGGTAGATGGCGACACCCGCCGTGAGTCTGTTCTCTATCACATACGAAGCGCCGGCGGAGAAGTCTGGGAAGACACGGGAGTCGTTCTGGATATTCTCCAACGTCTCATGCGTCACCTCCCTGTAGAAGGAACTATATTGGTCTTCGAACACCAAGTCGCCCCCCAGGAAATTCGCATAGATGGAGGCCTGCACACCCAAGCGGACGAACTGGCCCTCCGTGGTACGGATCGTATGGGAGTAGATGAAGTCGAAATCATTGACTTGATAGGTACCCGCCGCCATGTTGTCGTACGAATACGCGAAACCCACGGAACACATCTGCTTGTAGAAGTTCTGGTCATATGAGAAACGGACCGTGTGGTACTTGTTTCCCAGCGTAGGCCACTGCTGACGGTAATTCAATCCGAAACGAATAGCATTCGCTCCACCCGCCAAGGACGGGTTCAAACTAAACGGCACATTGTTATGGTTCGAAAAAGAGTAGTCCTGGGCAAGCGCGCCCACAGACGAACAAACAGCCAATAGTATTCCTAAACAAAATTTCCTCATTACATTCTATTTTAGAATTGTTACATAACCTTTTCTTTCTCCGGTCTTGCCTATGCCTTTGTAGTTGCTGTAAAAATCGGCGTACCAGCCATAGACACCATTCGGACAAGGGTTACCGTTCAAATCATTTCCATCCCATTTATCGTCGATCGTCTCGCCGACGAACACCGTCTCACCACACCGGTTATAGATGGTGAATTGGAAATCATCGATATACTCGCCGCCGAGGAAACGGAACACATCATTCAACCCGTCACCGTTCGGCGTAAAGACATTCGGCGCCCAAAAGTCCTTCCAGACATACACATAACTTGAATGCTGAAATACACATCCATCTTCACTACGAGCCCTCATATACACTCTGAATGAATCCTCTGTGACAACATCCACATCACGGTACTCATACACGATATCCTCGCCCTCGAGGACATCCGATCCATCGCCCGGATCCCACGACCATTGGGTGTTTTTCGGGAAAAACCCTCTAAAATGGACAGTAGGGTTTTCCCTATCTATCACTGGAGGAAGGATCTGGAACGTCATTTCATTGTGATCTTTCGGTTTAATCCACATCGAATCGGTTCCTTGACATCCATTCACATCAGTACCCACCACATACACCATCGTAGGCTCTTCAATCAATGCATCTAAATCGTAAGAAGATGTGCCAGAAATAGTTAGGTTATACGGCTGACTACTCCACACATAATAGGAAGCCCCCTCCGCCTCCATTTCAACCTCGGTAGGCTCTCCGGGACAACCCTTCTTACGAACTTCCTTCAAAGATACATTTAAATCTGGATAAACCTCGACTTTAATCGTTTTTTTTGCATAACATCCGTCAATTAATCTTCCCTTGACCATGTAAGTCGTTGAATTTGACAACGAATAGGAGATCGTGGCGGTACTGTCTCCAGTGGACCAGACATACTCGTCGGCACCCGATGCTGTCAACGTAAACGACTGATTTTTACATACTGTGGTCTCCCCCATCACGTTCAACGTAGGCATCGGGCTGACGGTCACATAGATGTCGAGCGTCGAGGAGCAATCGCCCTCCGAACCGATCAAGGTTATCAACGAATTATTTTCCGGCATATAGACCAGACGCTCCCCCTCCTGGACGATGGCGTCGTTCTGCGCCCATGTGTAATTGGAAGCGCCCGCAGCCAGCAACACGACATTCTCTCCCTGGCACACATTCGTCTCGCCCGCATAGGAGATGACCGGCGGCAACACGGTATGCACCTTCTTCTGGGCCGTGCCGGAACATCCATGGGAGTTCCATGCGCGCACCTCGAAGAGTTTCTCGCCCATGAGAGGCTCCGTGATCTCCGCCTCAGACTCGCCCGTGCTCCAGACGAATTGGACAAGGTCCTCTCCCGTAGCCTTCAACGTGACAGGACTATTCTCACACACCTTATCCGCACCTTCTATCACAATGAACGGATTCTGGCTCACCGTGAATGGCACCTCCACCTTGGTCGCACATCCATTGTCGTTCGTGCCGACCAGCGAAACAGAGGCGGATAGCGTAGGCTTGGACGAGAATCTGTCCCCATCAATCAAGGCGTTCCACACGAAGGAATCCGCACCACGGGCAATCAGGTTCAACGAGTCACCCTGACAAAGGTCCGTCTTACCATCGACCCAAATCACCGGGGAAGGGAGAACCGTGACCGGGACATCCACCCTGGTCGAACAACCAGCCGTCGTACCTTCCACCCAAACCGTCACATTGGAGTTCGGCACGGAGACAAACGAATTGGAGGTCGATCCATCGCTCCACAAGTAGGAGGAGGCTCCCGTCACGGAGAGGCTCAACGCAAGACCCCTACAGAGCGTCGTCACACCCGACACCGCAATGTCCGGCAATGGAATCACATCCACACGGAATTCCCGCTTCGACATACAACCAGAGGTGGTATCTGTTCCGACCACCTCGAACGTGGTCGTCTCATCCAAATAGGTTTGGCAAGTTGAGCCAATCATACCATTGCTCCATTGGAATACACAGGAGGCATCCTCGTCGGTGGCCTGCATCGTCACCACCGTGCCTGCGCAGACGCTCACAGGACCGTCCACCGTGAAGGATGGGACAGGATGCACATTCACCTTATAAGAGGCGGAGGCCACACACCCCTGCTCGGAGGTTCCTTTGACATAGAATATCTGACTGGACATCAACGTCTTATCCACGAAACGTTCCACCTCACCCGTGCTCCACTCGTACGAGTCAGCACCTTGCGCATACAAGGAAACGGTCTCACCGGCACATATCTCGTTCTTACCATAGATGGCCACCATAGGCACAGGATTGACCACGATAGGGATCTCTTCCTTCACCTTGCACCTGCCATTGGCGCCTTCGACCCAATACATCGAAGTGTTCAGCGACGGCATACGGTTGACGACCGCACCTTCCGTTCCATCGTCCCACACGTACGATTGTGCGCCCTCCACCCAGAGGTTCAGCTGCTCGCCCTCGCAGATGTCACGGTTACCATAAACATTAATCTTAGGAGACGGGATGACAGGCACCTTGTACTGCGCCGCACCCGAGCAACCGTTCGTATCGGTTCCGACCACCGTATAGGTGGATGTCTCCAACGGAGAAACAGTCAAAGTATCTCCCGGATAGACATTCATCCAGAAATATTCCGCCGCACCTGAAGCGGTAAGGATGGCTTGTTCGCCCTCGCAAATATCGTCCGGGCCGGACACGGAAATCTCCGGCAAAGGGTTCACCAAGACATTCACGCACTTGGTTGTCTTACAACCCGTGTTCGTGTAGGTACCCGTCACGCAATAAGTCGTATTCTGCTGAGGAGTGAAATGCAACGTGTCGCCTTCCACAGCAGAACTCCAGATGAACTTGTCGGCATCACCCCACACCCAAAGCTTGGCAGGCGTGTTGAAGCAGACGGAGGAGTCTCCCTTGATGTAGATAGTAGGAGATGAGGAGACACCCACATAGACGTCTTTATCGTATTGGCAATTGAACTGGTCGATGATGCTCACACGATAGGTCTGGCTCGTCTCCGCCCTCTCCGACATGGAGATGTCATGCGAGATGGTATCACCCGTCTGATTCACCCAGAAGAACTGGTTACCGATTTGGGAAGAGAGACACGACAAGACGATCATATCCCCGTAGCAAACCCTTTGGTCTCCGTCAATGGAAAGGATCGGTTTAGGATTCACCTTCACGATCTTAGAGAAGGTGGAGGAGCATCCACGGCTCGAGACAACCGTAAGGGAAACCTCATACTCACCACCCTCCTTGTATTCGTGGCGAGGAGAAGCCTCTGCGGAGTAGTACCCGTCGCCGAAGTCCCATCGGTAGGTCTTGATCTCATCACGCTTCACCACACTCTTGTCGATGAAGTCGACCGTCATATTACAAGTATCCTTATAGTCGAAGTTAGGCTCCAACACGATGGTAGTCAGCACCGTATCCGTCAGAATCTTCGTGCAGGCGGAATTGGAGCCTATCATCTCGCAGCAGTAATGCGCCCCGTCCACGATCTCATCCTTCGGAATGACCGCCACGTTATCCGTGGAGGACAAAGGCATATAGTCGTCGCAACGGTACCAATTATAGGAGACGAAGCCCTCAGGTGCGGTAATCACCGCATCGTCGTTACCGCAGTTACGAGGAATCAGGCGCAGAGGTTCTGTTTTGCCCCAGAAATAACCATACGCCTTGTGGCTACCAGCCATCTCCGAGTTATTACCCGCATCCACCAAACAGTCGTGGGTGATGATATCGATGACGATCGTATAGCCGATGTAATCCGTCAAATCATAGCTCACGGTAGACCACGGCTGATAGACATAATCCTCCGGGCGCTGCTCGTCGCTCGTGTTCCGTCCATGCTCCACCTTCGCCTCCGTGCAAGTCGCAGGGTTCTGTATCAATGAGTTGTTGAAGCTGGCGTTACCCGAGAAGGACATACAGTTCAGGGTCACCTCCTTTCCCTCAGGGGAGTAGAGGCTCACATCCACGTAGAAAGCCGGCATTTGGTAGGATTCGTGCTTGTCATTGGTAGGCACGTGAAGCACACATGCGTATTTATAAGTGAACAACGTGCTCTGCTCATTCACAACAAAAGTATAATGCATTCTCTCCGCATAGGCACCGGCCTTCTTGTTTCGGCCCTCCGCATAACCATTATTCCTTCCGATTTGTATCACCGCCTCGTTATCAGGGTTCACGTAGAAGTCGCTGCAGGCGATGATCGGGTCAGTCTGTCCCAAATCGCTGGAGAGCATCATTCGCTGGTCCTTCTTAGCCTGCGCCTCCGTTGTCTTCTCCCAAGAATAAACGTAGCTATAGACAGCGTCCTCGCCTTCACCCTCCACAACAGGGAAATACAAACCCGTATACAACCCCCAGCCGTCCAGCGTTCCGCCGACCTTCAATCCGTCATTCACGATGAGGTTCTCCTGTTCCCAGTCTATTTCTCCCCAGTCATGTTTCTGTTGTTCCTTCGTCTTATGAGGTTGATGTTCCTCTCCGCCGCCAGGACCTTCTCCGCCCTCCTTGCCACCAGGGCCTTCCTCTTTTCCGCCAGGACCTTCCTCGGCACCACCAGCACCAGGACCATCTTCCTTGCCACCTGCACCCTCTTCGGCACCTGCAGCGCCAGGGCCATCCTCCTTGCCACCTGCACCCTCTTCGGCACCGGCAGCATCCCCACCTTGTGTGGGATCGTCTTTCTGCCCATTAGGATCCTCTGCAACATCCTGATTCTGATCGACCTCAGGATCGACCACATCCTCAGCTTGAGCAGCGAACTGCTCCTCCTGATCATTCGGATTGACTTCCTCCGCGTTCATATACAAGAACGGGAAAGCACATAGGCACATCATGCCTAGAAATTTACTTCTTTTCATACACTAAAAAGCGACGCGAATCGCAACCTATTATATAATACAAAAACACATATTCACTATCAACGACACAAAATCAACGATAATATATATCAATGACACACATAAAAGTGTATCGGTTTATGGTTCTTATCTCAAAAAATGACGGCCTATATCATACCGTCCAAACAATCAGTCATTAATCTAACAACCGCACTTCAAAATTAGCGATTGAATACATAAAATACAATGAATCAGCGACAAATACAACAAAGATGCATTTATCATCAGCCAACGGACGATTTTTTTAGGTGAAAAACTCACAACAAAACAGTAGCCATCAGAGATTCTAATCCGCTATGGCAACAGGAAGGTAGTTTCCTTATATTGTTGGTGTTAGTTAGGGGGGCATTTCCCTTCCCCCAGAGTATCCATCAACGATTTGTATAAACATTTTCAATTCCACAGGGGGAAGAGCCCTGACACGACGGATTATGCCTTGCCCGAGTAGGTCAGGACAGATAGTTTGTCCTCACGGAGAAGTTCAGCGGAGACATCCAGCAACATCTCGGGCGTGATCTTATCCAACTGATCCGCCACATAATCGAGCGACTCGAACTTGTCGAAATAAAGGAAGCTACGAGCCAAGGATATGGATAGGTTCTCCCGATTCTCCTGGGCTATCGTCAGTTGTCCCAACCACTGCTTCTTCAGTTGGAGCAGTTTATGCGGAGGAATCAGTTCGGTGTACATGCGCTTCAGTTCGCCCAAGACCAAGGCGGTGCACTTCTCCCTGTTCTTCTCATCCGTCCCGAAATAGACGGAGAAGATGCCCGTGTCCGAGTAAGGGGTAAATACCGATTCCACATTATAGGCCATGCCGTTCCGCTCCCTTAGCAGGAGATTCAGCCGGCTGTTCATTCCCGTCCCGCCTAAGATATTGTTAACCAAACCAAAAGCCAGACGTCTATCATCGTTCAGGTCGAAGGCTCGGGTGCCGATCATCACGTGAGACTGGCAGGTGTTCTTCCGAATAAGCTTCTGTTGTGGCACATAGAGGGGGAGCGCACTGCGGGAAACATTTGAGGCCAACACCGGCACATCCATGAAATACTTCTCCGCCCAACGCTCGATACGCTTGAAATCGATGTTACCGATAGAGAAGAACAATATTCTGTCCGCCGAATAGGTGCGGTCCACGAACCTGCGGACATCCTCCGAAACGTAGTGTTTCAAGGCTTTCTTGTCACCCAAAATATATCGTCCCATCGGGGAGCCCGAGAAGATCATGTTCTCGAAATCGTCGTAGATCAGTTCGGACGGAGAATCCTTGTAGGACTGTATCTCATCGATGATGACATCCACCTCCTTGTCCATCTCCTTCTGTGGGAAGGTGGAATGGAAGACCACATCGGCGCAGAGCTCCATCGCCCGTTCGAAGTGGGTAGTCAGCACCGTGGCGTAGACGAAAGTCTCCTCCTTGGTCGTGTAGGCGTTCAGTTCGCCCCCCACCGACTCCACACGGTTCAGGATATGCCAAGCCTTGCGTTTCCGCGTACCCTTGAAGAGCAGGTGCTCGACGAAATGCGCCATGCCGGACTCCTCCGGAAGCTCGTCACGCGTACCCACGTTCATGACGAAACCGCAGTAGGCCACCGGGCTTCTATCACGCAGGTGCACCAAGCGGACACCATTAGGCAGTTTTTTGTATGATATAGGGGGCTCCTTCATCCACGATCCTCCATCTTTTTCAGTTCCTCGGCGGCTATCTCCACCTTCTCATACCACTCCTTGCCGAAACGACGGATCAGCGGTTCCTTCAGGAACACATACAATGGCACGTTCTCTTCCTGACCCTTGGCGAAAGCGCAACGGCAGACCTTCCAACGATGAACGTTCAGGGCCACCGTCCCATTCCGAAGTGTCTCCAGACGGACAGGGTACAGATGGCAGGATATCGGTTTGTAGAATCCGACACGACCCTCCTTGTATGCCTTCTCGATGGCACATTTGCACATGCCATCCTCGTCGAAATAGGCGAAGACGCACTCACATCCGTTCACGATGGAAGTGACCAAATCGCCGTCCCCATCCACTGTGGAAAAGCCTTGTTGCTTTATCACCTCACGTGACTTCTCCGGCAGTTCATCCCACACGACGGACAACGCCTTCTCCAGTTCCGGCAACTCCTCCTGCTCCAACGGAGCGCCAGAGTCACCCTCCACACAACACTCTCCCTTGCATACGGACAAGTCGCAACAGAACCTCGTGTCGAAGAGGTCCGTGGAAATGATCGTGTCATCGATTTGAATCATCATAATCCCTACCCTTTATGGTTCAACGCAGTTTCAATGCGCGAAAGTAACGTATTTTTGCGCAAATAGTGCCAAAGAAAGCACTAATCCACCCTTTTTTTCACAAAAAAAGCATATATTTGCCCGATTTTAAACGAATGGACGAACCATAATTCTAAGAAATGATTGTTAAACGTTTCACATTCAACATATTGAACGTAAACACCTACGTGCTCATAGACGAGAAAACCAAAGAAGCGATTGTCATCGACCCAGGTTGTCAGAGCGCGGAGGAAAGGAAAACATTCAAGGATTATATTATAAACAATAATCTGGAAATCAAACGGGTGATAGACACGCACCTGCACTTCGACCACATCTACGGGCAAAGGTTCGTGGAGGAGACGTTCGGTGTGGGAGCGGAGGCCTGCAAGAAGGACATCACCTTCCTCAACCACTACCAAGATCTGCTGGTCATGTTCAACATGCCGATGGACGACGAGGCGCTGCCACTCAAAGGATACTTGGTGGACGGCGATGTGGTGGAGGTGGGAAGCATCCGCCTCAACGTGCTACAGGTACCGGGGCACTCTCCCGGAGGTCTCGCCTTCTACGAAGAGAAGGAGCATTGCGCCTTCGTGGGAGACACCATCCTGGAGGGAGGCATCGGAAGGACGGACATGCACCGCGGCAACTACGACACCCTAGTGAATAGCATCAAGGAGAAGCTTCTTCCCCTACCCGACGACACCATGCTCTACAGCGGACACGGGGAGCCTGCCACCTTGGGGCACGAGAAGGAGTGCAACCCGGAAATCATTAAGATAATTAAGAGTTAAGAGTTAAGAATTAAAAGTTAAGAAACGATAGTTCGACAAAGTTAATTAAGAGTTTAACCTATATATAACTAAGCTATTATGGGATCATGTTTGGAGAATAAGCGATACAAGATGATGAAAGTGAAGGAAGGGGAATACGTTCCCGAAGTGGAAAACACCTTCCCGGAAGACGATCCGTTCGTCCACAAGCTCACCGCCGAAAACATTTACAACGAAGTATTCGACGAGAACTATCCTTATCTGGATGAATCATGGAAATGGAAGCTCGGACACCTATGGGCCCTTTTCAGGGCGTTCTTCATCTGCTTCTGGGTGAACCCAGTGATTTTCGGTCTCCGTTTCAAGGGCAGAGAGAACCTGAAAAAATACAAGAAAGAGCTAAAGGGCGGAGCGATCACCGTCTGCAACCACGCCTACAGATGGGACTTCCTCGCAGTATGGCAAGCCTCCAAAAGACTTAGGCTATGGTACCCTGCATGGGCGGACAATTTCCAGACGAGGGACAGAGACAACATGCGCCACACCTGCGGCATCCCAGTGCCCAAAAGCATGAACGCCATGAAGAAATTCAACCAAGCGTTCGACACACTCCACGAGCGCAAAGCTTGGTTCCACGTCTTCCCGGAGGAGTGCAGATGGAACAACTACAAGCCACTGCGTCCGTTCAGGAAGGGAGCGTTCATCTTCTCGTACAAATACCAGATGCCTATCGTCCCGATGGTCATCACATACCGTGAGCGCACGGGGCTCTACAAGTATTTCAAGAAGGAAGACCCATTGTACACCATCAACATAGGCGAACCGATCTACCCAAATATGAGTTTGCCGAGGAAAGAATCGGTCGATGAAATGAGGGACCGCGTACACGCCAAGATGGTGGAGCTCGCCGGCATCATAGAGAACCCATGGCCAAGTGTTCAACCTAACGACAAAGGATAATATGAAAGCAATAAAAAGCATACCATTCTACGTTTTACTGATCATGGCAGCAATATTCACTGGTTGCGAAGACGATTCCTACGGACCAACGAGCCGGTACATCAACTACATGGGACGCGTCGACAAAAGCAACTCCAACTTCGTATCGTTCGCCTACCCGGGAGTTTCCATCCATGCGAAATTCCGGGGGAAATCCATCACCGCAAGGTTCAAAGACCTAGCCGAACAAGGAATGCACAACACTTTTTATTGCATCATCGACAACGGAGAGCCGCAAAAAATAGTGCTCAGCGAGGGACAATACGAATATGTGCTTGCTTCTCGGTTAAAGGACACCCTTCACACCATCGAGCTCGTCAAACTGACGGAGAGTTTCGTCGGAGAAGTGAACTTCTTCGGATTTTTCGTGGGGGACAAGACCAGCAGCGCATTCCTAGTATACCCGGACTCGCTTCCTTCCCTTAAGATGGAGTTCGTCGGCAACTCCCTCACCTGCGGATACGGCAATGAACTATCGTCCATGATCCCGAAAGCAGGGTTCTCACCGCTTAACGAAAACAATTACTACGCATACGGTGCCATCACCGCCAGGGAACTAAACGCACAATACGTATGCACCGCATATTCAGGCAAGGGGGTTTGCAGGAACTATGAAGGAGACACAGAGAACACCATCCCTCAGTTCTACGGCAAGACCATCGCCACCAAGGCAGACTCCAAATGGGACATCAACGAATACACTCCAGACATCCTGGTATTGAACATCGGCACAAACGACTTCCAGGCGGAGGGCACCACAAAAGTCAGGGTGGACTCCATCCAATTCACCGCAGAATACACGGCTTTCCTACACCGCATGAGAGGTTATTACCCCAATGCTGAGATCATCTGCGCTATCGGACCTGCCGTACACGACAACATGGAGTTCTATCCGAACCAGCTGACCCGCTACAGCCAATGCGTGCTCACAGCCATTAAAAACGCTGGCGGAGAGGAAAACCACATCCACTATTTCGAAACGAAACCACAGGAAGGCCCTTTCGGAGAGGACTACCACCCGACCATAGACACCCACAAGCGGATGGCTAACGAACTGGTTTCCTTTATCATAGAAAATAAGCTGATAAAAACTGGAAAATAGTGCAAAAATAGTTCCCTAAATATTTGGAGACTCCAAGAAAACGACTTACCTTTGCACCGCAAAAGAGAAAAACACTCTTCCTTAGCTCAGTCGGTTAGAGCACCTGACTGTTAATCAGGGGGTCCTTGGTTCAAGTCCAAGAGGGAGAGCAAAAGGCTACGACAGGTTTCTGTGGTAGCCTTTTTTCATGAAAACACTGCCATATCCGACCTCCATACACCCTTTTAGGGAATAAAAGCAAGCCAAATAACTACATATAGCGATTTCACAATCCTCTGGGTATCCATACCTTTGCAATGTTCAGAGGAACAATAAAACACAATAAAAAAAGAGTTGTCCACGAGAAGGATCGAAGATCAATACTGTACAAAAAAGTAAGCCATAATGAATAAATAGAGAAAGTCTTCACATATCCAAGGACAATTACCACATAAGGCAAGAGTTATTGTCTGGGAAGATTATTAGCGGGGAACACCTTTGTTTTCCGCTGCTCTTGTTTCCTCATGAGTTCACACGCCAATCCAATCCACAGAAGCATCCCACTCGGGAGAGAGAAAGTCAGCCATCAGCTTATCCACATAAAAGGCCTAGCGGTCATCCTCCTTCCCATAACGAGGAGCATCCTCGGCAACCATATATGAATCTTCCCCAGGCTCCACATAGAATGGTTGCAAAGGCTGGCACTTCCGACGATGAAGGTCGAGGAAAGCCTCATTCAACAAATAAACAATGCCCTCCAAGGTCTGTTGGCGGACGGAGGGTTTCAGCTGGCATTCCCACACCACCATGGTACGCCAACCGATCGTGCGCAGTTTATCCCGCACCTCTTCGTCCCTCTCCTTGTTGCGGGTAATTTTATTCAGCCAGAACTCCACATTCGATTTAGGCATCCGTCCTTGTTGGCAAACATGGCCATGCCAGAAACATCCATTAATGAAAATAGCAGTATGATATTTCTTCAGGACGATATCAGGAGTACCAGGTAGCGTACGCACATTCACACGGAAACGGAATCCGTTCGCATAGAGATATCGACGCACAATCATCTCCGGTTTCGTGTTCTTAGCACGAATACGAGACATTGTCTTGCTCCGCTGCTCCGGTGTGATCTTATCCATAAAAACAAAAAAGGAGCGTCACAAAATGCGACGCTCCATCATTATACCCTAATCACTCTCTTACAATTGAAACGGTTTTGTTCACACCCGGGCCGACCACTTCAAATTCATCGCCACCCGTGTAGGATCCATTCAGGACAAAGCCAGTGGAACCCACGGCATCACCCTTAAGTTTACCTCCCAACTTGTAGATGAAATTCTCGCCTTGCGTAAACTGGAAACCGATGCAAAGTTGATTTACAGTGACATCCTTTCCACCAACCTGACCAGTATGTGAGACAAGTACATTACCATCTTCATCGGTCACTTGGAAAGGAGTACCGTCATATTCCCTATCCAGAAGCAAACCATATTTGGAGTTCTTCATGCTAGAGGCATGCTTTACCTTACCGAAACCGACCGCCAAGCCACCGTTCAAGGTGACAGGGCAAGAGAATGCCCACGAAGCCTTTGTATAAGAAGCGATATATCCACCATTGCAAACCAACCTGCCGGCGCAATCCGTGCAGACATACACACCGTCATTGGATTCACAGACAATAGTGACAATGGCGCCGTCGTTCACCTCCGTGTTGCCATCCGATGCTATACCATAGGCATACGAAGAGGAATTAATGGTCACCTCGCACTCCTTGAAGACCACGCTCTTATCCGTTTTGATCGCAGCCGAAATCTTTTTCTTCGCTTTTCCCGAGCTTGCAGTATATTCAAACACAGTGGACTCGCTCTGCAATGTGAGTTTTGTTCCACCGTCGATCACGATTCCATTATCCGAAGCAAGGAGACGTGCGCCATCCGAGCTAGAGCCCGAACGCAGGTTATGCACACCCCCAAGGAAGGAAATGGTGCCATCCGCCTTCAGGGCAGTAGTATTCGTGACATCATCGTTCACGGATCCACCCGTTGAGATCGACTCCAAGAAGGAAGCCCCGTTCACCGACCCATCGATCGCACCTCCTTTCACAACGATATCACCATCTACCTTGACGAATCGAGCACCCTCACCATTAAGGGTGAACGTGATTTCACCACCATTCAAATAGAAAGCGCCGTGCTCCGCATTGGCGATGGTATCACCTTCCTCATCGACGAACTCGGTCTCCACCTCGATCATCTTGATTTTGTCTATCTCCGAGGTCGCCTGCAAAGAGCCACCATCCATACGGAAATAACCATTCGTGATGTTCAGTCCACCTCCGTTCAACGAGAGCTTTCCATCCTTCATCAGGAAGTAATCGTTGGCACGTATACAATCGCCAAGAGACGAAGTGGTTTTGATGGTACCACCATTCACCTCGATATAATCACCCGATTGGATAGCGCGTTTCTGCTTGGCATTCACCTCCAACGAGCCATTGCAAGGCTCGAACACGATCTGGCCCTTGCTCCTGATCACAGCGTTACATGTATCCTTATCGGAGTCGGTCAAAACATTTTTACCCTTCAATTCAATCGACATCGTCTTACCAGAGAAGGAACGGATTGGAGAGACCTGCCCCGTAGAGGTCAACGTCAGATTATCCAGAATGACCTTGAACTTACGTTCCGAGTCGATGACGAAAGAACCATTGTCGGACGAGCCGGAAAGCACATAGACAATATCCTTGTAATAGGCGGTCGACTTCACATTGACGACTCCTCCGTCGGTCTTGATATCCACAAACGACTCATACGGATTCACGCATTTCGCGCCACTGCGCGAGAATGTCACGAAGACCGTGTCGCGAGGAATCAACTCGTCCGCATCCACAAACGTGATGCTGTCCAACGTTCTATAATCATAGTCAGAAACATCATCACCTTCTTTGTGAAACCTGACACTTTTCTGCAAGCATTTCACACTATCCACCGACTCACAATTCGCCACAGAGACCTTTCCCTCCGACCGATGGATGAGCATAGAATACTCACCCCATGCGAACACGGAGAGCAGAAGTGCACAAATCGTGAATAAACTCTTTTTCATAACTTATTAATTTTTACAGACTTGCCAGATACAGTAATCATATATGAACCCGTCGTCAAAGAAGACAAGTTAATACCTTCTTCAGAGTAGGAATACTCACCCACCAACGAACCGTTCACCGCATAAACGGAAACTTTCTCCCCCGCAGGAACTCCCGCAAGGAAAAGAATATCCTTCACCGGATTAGGGAAAGCGACAAGAGAGACAGCCTCAGCCGCATTTCCATCCACACCCACAGAGTTGGACTTGAACAAAATCTTCCTGATGTCCGCAATATTCACGTTGACATCCTTAGCACCTGCCTTTTCGTTGATCATCAACGCATCACCTGAAAAATACAGCTTGCCAGAATCATCGATATTATACTCCTTCGTAGAGCCACTCTTATCCATGATCGTAACCACAGTCACAGCCTGCGCCGTAAACGAACACAACGCTGAAAGCAATATCGCCGGAATAATCTTATTTCTCATATCTTTAAAATTTTTAATTATCTAATTGTTAAAAAACGAACCCCTTTATCAATCACTTATTTATTACCCGTTCACTTTTAGAATACAATAATAATTTTTTTATATTTCAGGAAACAACACCCCATTTTTCAATGCGAGTTCCTGTAAAAGACCCTAATCCTATCGTTCCCCTTCCTTCTGTGAATCACAGACCAATACTTTAATAAAAGGTTGGCGCATTTCTCAATGGGCCAACCACATAATAATATATAGAACAACACAATTTAGGGTCTAAATCAATTGAAAACATCCGTCAACGAGTCAACCGATAATTTTCACGTCGCTAAAGTAGTAAAAAAGTTTTATAAATCACTCATATAAAACAATTTTCATCAAAAAAACAATCACCAGCCACCAACTTTAACGTCACCAAAGGTATAAAAACAACTATTTATATATGAAGATATTCAACGAAAATGGATTGTGCTTCAACAAAAAATAGGCTTTAGCCGAACAATTGCTCCAGTGTTTCCAGATCCACATCGGCGAAAGGATTGTTAGAGTTCACGAACATGTCCGATAGTTGCAGCTTCTCCACCTGCATATTATGGATTTTCTCCTCCACCGTATCCTTCGACAAGAAGCGATAGACGAAGACTGTCTTGTCTTGCCCGATACGATGGGATCTGTCGACCGCCTGCATCTCCGCCGCAGGGTTCCACCAAGGGTCCAGGATGAAGACGTAATCGGCCGCCATCAGGTTCAGACCGACACCTCCCGCCTTCAGCGAGATCAGGAAGCAGACCACGGACGGGTCGTTTTGGAAGGTGTTCACCACCTGTTCCCTCCGCTGCGTCTCACCCGTCAGCTTCGTATACGGAATGCCCTCCGTATCCAACTGATTCTGCAGCAATTCCAAAAGGCGCACGAAAGAAGAGAACACCAACACCTTATGACCCTCCTCCTTCAAGTTCTGGATGCGTCGCACCACCTCGTTCATCTTCTCGGACTCCACCAGGCAATCATCGAAGAGAAGTTTCGGATGGTTAGAGAGTTCGCGCAACCTTGTCAGGGACGAGAGCGCAAGGATAGAATTCTTGTTCACCCCAGATTCCGCAATCACAGACATCAAGTTATTTCGCACTATGGACTTCTCCCGTTCGTAGATTTCCCTATGGCTTTCATTCATGTCACAATAAACCAATTGTTCCACGACAGGAGGCAAATCCGCCGCCACCTCCTCTTTCGTCCTACGCAGCAGGAAAGGCTTAATGAAGCGTTTGACCCGATTCGCCCGTTCCTCGTCGCCACGCTTCACGATTGGGTTCACATAGATTTTCCGGAAAGATTCCACGGAACCCAGCACACCACGGTTCGCCAAATTCATCTGCGACCAAAGATCCTCCAACGAGTTCTCTATCGGTGTGCCCGACATACAGTAGAAATGGGAGGCGTCCAATTCCATAATCGCCCTATAGGCTTGCGAAGAGGCATTCTTCACATATTGGCTCTCATCCATCACCACACACTCGAATCGGTATTTCTTCAGGTGCTCAATATCCCTGCGGACCAAACCGTACGTGGTGAAAACCAGATGATAGTGGTCGAACACTTTAGCCAACGAGGCGGACGAAACCCTATTGCTTCCCGCATATAACAGATGGCGGAGAGAGGGTGCGAACTTATTCTTCTCATTCACCCAATTGAAGAGCAACGAAGCCGGCATAACAACCAAGGAGGCTGGTTTCTTTTTCGCCTGAGGCTTAGCCGTGCGGACAGGTTCAGGGCGCTTGATCACAGGCTGGTCAAACAACGAAGGCTGCGCAGACTCATAAGGCCATTCAAACGTTTCGAACGGAGACTCTCTCTGAGGGGAATCGTCCGGTGTCCCCTCGTACACCTTCAAGAAAAAAGCAAGCAATTGGAGCGTCTTACCCAAACCCATGTCATCGGCCAGACAACCGCCCAAGCCATTCTCGTAAAGCCCCACCAACCAGGAATACCCCACATGCTGGTAATCACGGAGCGTGGTTTTAAGTCCGGCAGGAAGGTCTACCCGTCGCTCCAACAATCCCCGGAAATCACGGACGGAAGCGGAACCCTCCGTGTCCAACATTCCGACATGACACTTGTCTAGTTTGAGGAGATTAGCATCCTCTCCATTCGGCTCCATAAAAAGGGAAAGATCCTTGTACTGAGCGAACCATGGCTCTGGAATAATGAATATCTTCCCTGAGCGCATCACATACTCCCGGTTGCCATCGATAATGTTCCGACGCAAGCATGCGAAAGGGAATGACTCGTCGCCCACATGCACCAACGCACGGATATCGAACCAATCATACACGTCGTTAACCTTCACATCGAAATCCAGTTTTGGAGAGGTCAAGGCGATTTCAGGCTTATCCAGCTTCTGTCGGATAGTGAAGGATGACAAATCCGCACGATGAGCCACCAGGAAATCTATGGTTTCGTGCAACCATGTTCCCGGGACATCCTTGTCAAGAACATAGAAACTGCTATTATTCTGACGTAACCCGATGCCTAACAACGCATTGACACATTGTCTTTCCACATCTTGGTCACGATCGATGACAGTAAATCGGAAACCACCCTCGTCAGACAAAGAGACGAAACGGTTCTTCGTCGAGGTGGAATCGCAACAAATATCCCCATAGCTGAAACTGAGGTGAAGGGAAGCGTGCAAAGAGAGGTCCTCCTCCAGCGTCAGCACCGGACGAGGGGAAACACTACTGTACACCACCTCGAAACCATGCGCCTCAACATCCTCCTTCTCCAACGTAGGCAAGACAAAAGATTTCATGTAAGAGGGAACGGTACGGATCGGCACGTCTACACCCACTTTCTCCATGAAAGGGAGAAGGCGTTTATATTGCATCTTTTCGAACGTGCATAGTTTTTTTCCTCCCACGCAACACAAGGGATCGGATGAGAGGAGGATGAACGTCCTCTTCCAGCTACGAAAAGGTATTTCCTGCTCTCCCGAAAAAATCTTCAACGCATAAGTCAGTTTCTCCTCGCCGAGGTCGAACGCAGGCACAGGCCGTGAGAGATGGGGTAACACCTCCACCCTATCGGAGCGATAGACGCCAGAAAAATTCTTTTCACGCAGATAGACAGGGATATCCGTACCACGAAGCAGGTTCGCCACATCGCAATTGACCCGTTCGATGAACGGAAGGATCTGAGGATAGTTCTCCTTATTGCGCAAATATTTCGTCTGGAACTCGGCGACAGATAGTTTCTCCTTTACGAAGATACGCATCACGAACTGCTCCGCATACTTCTCGCAGAGGCGCACGATCTTAGTCTCCACATCGGAAAGCCCCTCCAAAGGGAAATCCGTCCCGCCCAGGCGCAGGCACTGCAACGTGTCCGCCTGCTCATCGTCAGACAGGAGACAAGGTTGGAACCTGTAGCCCCACAATCGATGTTCGGAGATAACGACCGAAAACATAATGCGTAAAGACAAAAAGGGCTGAAACCACTAGGATTCCAGCCCATTATTCTAAAAAATTATTTAGTCAAATAGTTCTCACTGATGGAGCGGTTGTCCATCACACGTTGGATCGTATCCGCGAAAAGCGGTGCGATAGACAAGATGTGCGCCTTCTTACAGTTCTTGTGGAACGGAATCGAGTTCGTGAAGATAATCTCCTCCAAGCTAGACTCGTCCACGCGCGTGCTGGCCGGATCGGACATGACAGCGTGGGAAACGAGCGCACGCACAGAGAGCGCACCTGCGTTAGACATGATGCCAGCAGCCTTCGTCAACGTTCCGGCAGTGTCCACCATATCGTCCAAAATAATAACGTTCTTACCCTTCACATCACCGATGACAGTCATCTCGCTGACCACATTGGCCTTCTCCCTGCTCTTATGGCAAAGAACCATCGGACAACCCAAATACTTGGAGTAGGCGTTAGCCCTCTTGGAACCACCGACGTCAGGAGATGCGATGACCAAGTTCTCAAGATTCATGGATTGGATATATGGCAAGAAGACCGTGGAAGCGTACAGATGATCGACAGGCACATTGAAGAAGCCTTGGATCTGGTCGGCATGGAGATCCATCGTGATCAGACGGTCAATGCCGGCGACTGTCAACATGTCCGCAACCAACTTAGCACCGATGGCTACACGCGGCTTGTCCTTACGGTCTTGGCGCGCCCACCCGAAATAAGGGATCACAGCGATGATCTTATATGCGGAAGCTCTCTTGGCCGCGTCAATCATCAAAAGCAACTCCATCAAATTATCCGCGCAAGGCACAGTGGACTGAACCAAGAAAACATAATGGCCACGCACAGACTCCTCGTATGAGATTCCGAACTCACCATCTGCAAATCTCTGCAAATTGATTTTACCTAGTTTGCAACCCAAACAGTTGCATATTTCCTCCGCCAAATACTTCGTATTGGATCCGGCGAAAACTGAAAAAGGATGTTGACTGTCCATTACTACTCTATTAACTGATTTTTTGTTGTAAGCGCGAAATTAATACAAAATCACGAACAATTGTGTCATATAACATAAAATTTAAACCTACAATCACGGAATTTTAACCTGCCGCACAAGGCAGCTGCAAGTATTTACGATTTAATTATTTACGATTTACTATTTTCAAGCACGGCACACACAGCCATCAGTCTCATTTACTAAATGAAAACACCGAAAACAATGTTCCGCAAGTCTTTCATACGACGGCGCCTCTATGTGAAAAGTCACACCATGAAACAACGGAGGCCAACTGTTTAAGCAAAATATTCTGATGCGGAAATTCTTAGAATTGGAAATAGATGAACTTCTGCAAGTCCGCCGTGATGAACTGGTATATGATGAAGACAGCGATCAGCACGTAGAGAGCCATCAGCGGCAACGGAGTGGTGGCGAACCAAATCCTATACCTCCGTTTGAAATGCTCCGGCAACCAGTGGATGATCATACCCAAAATGATGAGCGTGAAGACATAGCGATACTCCCAAACCATATTAGGAATCACAGCCGTATTCCACTTCGTACCAATCTGATTGACCATATCCTTGGCGGTCATCCAAGCCTGTTCATTCGCCTGTGCGGGGTCCAGGTTGGAGCCGGCACGGAAGAAGAGACGCGTCCACGTGATGAAGACGAAGGTCTGTATAACCGCCCAAGCAGTCGCCAAAGGTTTCAATTCGGCCGTACCCTCGAAGAAATGGTAGAGCATACGGAGGAATGACCCGATAGCTATGACACCCATCCAAATCACCGCGATGTTCCAGATCGGCGCAGGGAAGAACTTAGCCAATACGAAGAAGACCGCCGCGATCAGCAGGGAGACCCACGAACGGACATATACGTTCATGTCCTTCCAGAAACGATACACGATCATACCGATACCGTTCAGACCACCCCAGATCATGAAGTTCCAGCTGGCGCCATGCCACAAACCGCCCAGCAGCATGGTGTTCAGTCGGTTCATGTTAGACGTAAGGTTCTTTTTCTTCTCAGGGTATTTGTAGCAGTTGATTGTGACGATAAGCGCGATAGCCAGCACCACGATAGCCACCCAGATACTACCCGAAAGGATCATGCCCACCAATGAGATGGTGATGATACAAGCATAGGTTCCGACCGAGGCGGTACGGTTTCCGCCCAACGGTATGTAGAGGTAATCCTGCAACCATTTGGAGAGGGAAATGTGCCAACGTTTCCAGAACTCGCCCGGGTTGGTGGCCTTGTACGGCGAATTGAAGTTCTTCGGCAAATAGAAGCCCATCAACATGGCAAGACCGATCGCGATATCCGTATAACCGGAGAAGTCAGTGTACACCTGGAGTGAATAACCGAAGAGTGCGGCGAAATTCTCGAAGCCGGAATACATGGTAGGGTTCTCGAAGACACGGTCGATGAAGTTCACCGCGATATAATCACTCAAGATAATCTTCTTCGCCATACCATTCAGGATCCAGAATATGGCGATACCGAACATCCTCCTCGAAAGGAAATATTTCTTGTAGAGTTGCGGAATGAAGGTGCTCGCACGCACGATAGGACCCGCCACCAATTGAGGGAAGAAGGTCACATAGAAGCCGAAATTGAGTATGTTCTTCACAGGGGCCACCTTTTCACGGAAGATATCCATCAAATAACTGATACACTGGAACGTGAAGAAGGAGATACCTACCGGTAGCAGGATCCGATCGACCGTGAAATAAGGCTTGCTAGGGTCTGCGGAAGAACCCAATGTGGAGAATATGGAAGGATGGTCTTCCAAGATACGGTTACCGATCATGGAGAATACATTCTTCACATCGATATGCGCACCGAATAGGTTCTCCACCATATCCGCGAAGAAGTAGGCATACTTGAAGTAGCAAAGGGTTGCCAGGTTGACGACGAGTCCCAACACCAGCCAACCGGTCTTCCACCCATTCTTGGACCGATAGATGAGGAGGCCATCGACATAATTGAAGAGCGTCGCGAATACCAGGATCAGCGTGAACCAATCACTTGTCTTATAGTAGAATAGCACACTGACGAAAAAGAGGAACGTGTTCCTGAGCAACACCCTGCTATGCACCAACGAGAAAACCGCAAAGACCGCCACGAAGAACACCCAAAAATAGAGCTGGGTGAAAAGCAATGGGGAATTCTCATCAAATGTGAATGTATCTTTAAGAAAATCTACAACCAAATCCATACCAACTTACTCCTTATTATTTTTCTCCAAATATGCGTTTATCAACGCATTATAAAACAAATCACCAATCAATACATATCCTTTGTGGGTAAAATGGACCTTATCCTTCGCCGCCATGCCTTCCTTCTCCCAGAGTTTCATGGAGCCAAGACCACCCATTATCTCAAAGAGGTCCCATACGCTACCACCATGTTTCTCCGCCAGTTTGTAGAAAGCGTCACGAGCCTTCAGACCGTTCTTGTTCACCTCATAATGGGTACGGCGGTTGGCACGCACCCGCTTATAGGAATCATTGTTCGTCACAAAGACATGGTAACAATTAGGCGACACAGACTCCACCATGGAGATGAGGGAGTCATACCGATGGATGAACTTCTCCTCGGAGAAATTCTTCACAAGCGCATCGTTAATGCCTATGGCATAGACCACCATGTCTGGACGGATAAGGGAAAGGTCCCTGTCGAAATTCTCGCACGATAGGTATGACGGGACAGTCGCCCCGTTCACGCCGATGGAGGTGTAGACAACACCCGGCTCGCTCTTCTCAGGCAAAAGTCCCGTGATGGTGAACTCATGGAGCACAGTGTCCAATTGGTCAAACACGATGGTGAACGTATCCACCAAACGTCCGAACTCAAAGACATAGACGGACCGCGCCGAATCGAACCTCGGGGCGAAAAGGGAGGAATCCGTCAGCCGGACGAAAGGCTCCACCATACAGGTGGAATCCGCATAGCCTAGCAACGTTAGTTTATTGCAAGTCCAACGATTGGACCGGTTCTTTCCATTCAGATACACCGTAAGCTCTGCGAGCGTATCGGAGGTGGTGACCGCCATACCCGTCAGACCTAGGACAGCCTTCCTCTCACGCATCACGTTCTTCGTGGTGGTCCATTCCCCTCGATACATGATCTTGTAATTGGAAGGATTATTCGTCTTAGCCACCGCATAAGGGAAGATGAGTCCACGTCCTGGCTGGTTTTGATCGTTGATGGAATCGAGGTTCCGGCGGATCTCATGCGAATAGATATCCGCCTGCACATGAGACCCCCCGATATGCAGGATGTTGACCATCCCTTCGTGACACAACACGATGGAGTCCAGTTTCTCGAAGAAGCCATCCCTTCTTGCCGTCTCCCCCGGTGTGACTATCTTGTTCAGGGAATCGACGATGAAATCATACTTGGGGATGCCACGTCTCAGAAACCCCTGCGCAGCATCCGCGCACACAGAGGAAAAACAAACCGCTAATAGAAGAAGCCATCGTCTCATTTTTTCACCTGTTTACCTTGTTTCACCTGAGTTGTTGTCTGATTCACCTGCTTCAGCTGTGTAGCCTGAGTGGTTGGAGCAGTCTGTGCAGCTTGTTTAGCCTTTTCCGCCTCTTTCGCCTGCCACTCATCATACCACTTTTTGTTCCGCTTCAAGAAACAATAGTAGTCGTAATAGTTCATGAAAGATTGCACGAACATATCCGCGATGCGTCCCGCGCCCGTCGGTGTGAAGTGTATGTAGTCGGAAGCCGCCCATGCAGGCACATGGTCCACCCACTTGATCATGGAGTTCCGTCCGCCCATCACTTGGTACATATCCCAGAAGGCTGCGCCATTCTCCAATGCGGCCTGCTTCATTCCCTCGATGTTCTCCTCCAGGAACGGGTAGGTCTGCAACTCTCCGTTTATCTTTTGGGACATATCCGCCGGTCCGATGAGGATGATCATGGCACCCGGATGCAGATTCCTCAGATAACGGATCTGGCTCGCGATCATCTGCTTGTACTTCTCCACCCTATCCAAACTGTAGATATGAGGGGTATAGTTACCACCGAACTCCAGCAATATGAGTTTCACGTTCAACTCCTTCATCGCAGAAGAAAGGAGGTGGGAGGATATTCTAGTGAAGAATGTACCGGAGCTTCCGCGGAGAGGAATGTTATCCATCGCGACGCCCGACTTGCCATCCATCGCCACACCATACAATTCCGCTGTACCGGACAAATCCAGTTTCACGCTGGTGACCATCGTGTCCAGCTTCCACGTGATGACAGAGAATTCCGGGGTCGCGGCTTCGATCACCTGCGTGGAGTCTTGCTTTCCCCACCTCAGCTTGGCGGAGAAATTCTCTCCCGTGTTACCGACCAGAAGGCGGACTTGCGAGAACTTCTTCGCGCGATTATACACCTTGCTGCTGTTGCAGGTCGTATAGCCCAGGGTAACCTTTCCTTTCAGTTTCGCCATCTGTGCCAGGACACCATAGTGGTCATCCGGCAGTTTCTGCTGCATCGTACCATCCGCAATGTAACGAGGGATGCTATCCGAGAAGGTCTGAACCACCGTATAGGAACGGATTGGCTGGATGGCAGGGCAAGTGCCAGGTCCGAAACCTCCGAATTTCTGCTGGAATTGCTCGCGGATATATCCCGTGATACGGTCCGACTCGATTTGGGAGTCTCCATAATGCAGGATATGCACCACTGGACCCTTGTTACAGGTCTGTAGGGAAACGAACAACTTATCCATCATGCGGAAATCGTTGTTAGGGAAGTATATCCTCGCCGAACTCTTCTCCGCGAAGTGTATGTAAGACTTCAACGTATCCTCGAATGCCTTGCGCTCCTTCTCTTCCTGCGCCATCTGCTCCTCCCTCACCTTGTCGAGCGAGTCCTTCTCAATCTGGAGACGTAACTCCTCCTCAGCCTTCTTCAGTTTGCTTTCCGCAGACTCTTTGTCGTTGTTGCGCTTCGACAATGCCTGTTTCAATGTCGGGAAGGTGAGGGTAATGCTTTCCTTGCACAACTGGTCAAGGAAATTGGACTCATATTGTACAATGCTATCGTCATCGATGGCTACGGTCGTATCCAACGTCCCGTTCAACCTCGCATCCTCTATCGAATCCAACGCCAGACTGTCCATTTTTGCCACCACCGTATCTTCCGGTTCAGGCTTGGCTCCTATGGTGATTCCCGAATCAGGGAAAATTTCACACAACAACGCCAACGCCGCCATCAACGACACAAAGAAGATCAACGAAATATAAGCTTTCATCAAAATACAATTTTACAAATGCAAATCTACAAATAATTCACTTATAAGGCTAAAAAACTCCACGACAAAGTATTAACAAACAAAATTCAACTCGGATAATCGCTTCCATAAGAAAAAAACATGCGAACCACAGAAAAAAGAGGCGAAAAGCATTGCACATTAAAATTTAAACACTACCTTTGCACCGCATTTGGGAAATACCCGATGTGATTGGTACGGTAGTTCAGCTGGTTAGAATACATGCCTGTCACGCATGGGGTCACGGGTTCGAGTCCCGTCCGCACCGCAAAGAGGTTGGATATGATTATCCGACCTCTTTTTGTATATAAACAGCAACACCTTCGCATAGGCACCGTGTTTCTACCTGAAATTCAAGAATCAACCCGCCAAATAGCCCTTCTCCACGAGGTATTTCTTCACCTCAAGCGATGGCTTATGGTACAAGAACCTTTGCTCCGCCAAACTCAACTGAGCCACCAGCGTGCATGGAATTATAAAATCGAAGACATCCACGCCCTCCTTTTTCACCGTGGCGGGCATGCCGACCAACAATACATTGCTCTTGTCGCAGCCTTTGTTCACGACCGCATTGGCGCCGACCACCGTGCAATCCGCAAGGGTAATGTCTCCAAATAGTTTAGCGCCAGGTCCCAGATAGCAGTTCTTTCCCACCCTAGGGGCTGCATTGGCATAGCCGGCTCCCGTGCCCAAGTGGACCCCCACATGGATGCGGGTGTTCTCGCCGACGCTCACTCCCCCATTCATGATCACAGGCCCCAAGCAGTGAATGCTACAACCAGCCCCCATCACATTGGGCGGAATGCTATAGCCGCACTTCACCACCATATGTTTGTAATAAGGGACAAGGAACAGCAACTCTAATTTACGCAGAAGACCCTTCTTGCAATTCAGGACATATTCATAACGCCGCAACACGCGGACGAAGCGATAGCTAAGATTGAACACCAAAGAACGCAGTTTGCCCTTAAAGGATGGGTGTACTGAGTAAGCGACCACATCCGCCTTCTTGAAAAATTCGTATCTTTCTTTACTATTAATCTGTTCACTACGGTCCAACATAACAACCAATCTATTATATTCTTTTTGGGAAATTAACACATCCTTTGCAAAAGTAAGGATTTAAAGCAGGATATGCCACACAAGGATAGATTTTTTTCGAAAAAGCGGAAAAAGGCGGACACGCAACGCATCCGCCTTGTAATTAGTCAACTTCAGCAAGAATCATCCCATAGGGACGTTCATAGCCTCCTCCACGAACTCATCCCAAAGCATGACTGCATGCGTGGAGACCTCCTCAGGATTTTTTCTGACGATTTGAATGAACTGGGCATCCACCACCAGGGCGGAGACTCCATCCGTATCGGTACGATCGCCTACCACGAGGACCTCCGATCCCTCCACCTCCATTTGGGAAAGGATCTCCCACATCAGGCGAGGAGCAGGTTTCAATGCACCCATGTCCGGTGCGCTAAAGCAGAAGTCGAACGCCGAAGGGGAAAGACCGACCGCCTCCATGCGCTCCTCCGTACGCTGGTAATCCGAGAAGACAGCCGTCTTCACATCCCGGTCACGGAGTTTCTCCAAGAGTTCATCCACCCTAGGCTGGGCATGGTAATGCTTCTTCAAGACTTTCAAGAAGCGATTCAAATAGACTTCGTTGTACCACGCCTTGGCCTTTTCGACGGACTGTTTCTGTCTCTCGGCCAATTGTTGGAAAAAAGCCCGGTTGAAATTTTCCGCCGTCTCGAAATCCTTGTCCTTCATCCCTTTCCGCACAGAGCGCTCGGCACCCACCTTGCAGATGTCCAGCGGATTCGCCAGAATCAGGTGAAGGGGATAATTCTTCTTGTCGTATAATGTGCCGTCGAAATCGAAGACAACCGCCTTCACTCTCGACCAATCAATCTTCACCATTATTTCTTAACGAGGTCTTTGAATTTAGCATGACGGTTCTCATCCTGCAACAACAAGTTCAACTTGAACTGTCCGTCGCGGGCTCCCTCTTCGATGCAACGTGCCTTGAACTTCTCGAACGACTCGGGAACGAGCATGTGCGTGATCGGATCGTGCACACGCAAGGAGTCACGCTTAGCCTGATACTCCATATTGCGCTGCTTCAGCTTATCATCCACCAGTTTGGTGAATGCCTCGGCTTGTTCCTGCGTAGTATCCTGGTTCTCGAACTCGTAGTAGAAATGGTAAGCGGAGACACTCAGATCAGCGAAACCGATGAAGAACTTAACCGGCATGTTCAACTCTTTAGCAGCCTCCTCGACAGCGCCCGTGAATTGGGTCTCGTGGAGTTTCTCACCCGTCATCGTCACGATACCGTTGATCTTCTGCACCATGTGGACCTTAGGGATGGTTCCGTAGAATCCCTCCACCTCGAGCAAGTCGCTCATCGTGTAACGATAGAGACCCGCCCATGTCGTCACGTATGGGCAATATTGCTTGCCGACCTCCAGTTCGTGCAGGCGCAGGAACTTAGGATTAGGATTCTCGAGATCGCTCTTCTCCACGAACTCGAAATAGTGCATGTGAGGGAAGAGGACCGTACCGGTCGTATCGTCCAACACCAATCCGGCGCGGCACTCGGAAGAGAAGTAGCTGAACTCCAAGTGCATCATATCCTTAGGGAATGAATCCTTGAACTTATCCAAATAGAACTTCGTGTTACCACACTTCCAAGTGTTCAGGATCTGCATATTAGGCCAATAGTGCTTAGGCAACACGGTGCCGTACTTCTCCTTCAACGCACGGAGTTCCTTCGCGCGCTCAGGGTTTGGCTGCAGGTTCTTGCCCTTGATGATGTTTTGTCTAACCTCTTCAGGGATATTGATCTTAGCGCTGATGGTACCCTTCTCGATATCATCCACGTAATCGTCGTAGAACTCGTTCACGTTGTTCTGCATCTCCACGATGGTGGAAGGGTTTGCGGTCACGATCAAGTGCACATTGTGCTCGATACCCAAACGCATGATGCAATAGTAACGCGCCTTGTAGTCGGAGATGGTGAAGACATCCGCAGGGGCCGTGTAAGCCACCTTGATGAACTCAGGACAGTCACGTTGCGTCACACCAGACACGGATCCGTACACTGTTCCGTCCGGAGCGGCACCCTCGATGGCCTTACCCACGATGGAGACGATCTGTCCGTCGAAAGTCTTCGGGCGGTTCTTGATGAAGGAGTAGAGCCACACCTTCGTCATCTTGCTATATACGTTGGAGTAATATTCGTTCGTGATAGGAATCCACTTAGGCTCGCTGGTCGTACCGGAAGTGGTGGCGTACATCTTAGGTTTGCCAGGGAAAAGCACATTTTCCTCACCATGTTTGTGACGCTCCACGTATGGGCGGAAATCCTCGTAGTCGTTAGACTTCACGTTTTCCTCATAAAGTTTGAACAACTCGTCAGCGCTCTTCGCTTCCAATATCTTGGCGAAGTTGTGTTCCTTACCATAGACGGAATCCTTCGCATATTCCAAAATACCTCTCAGCGTTTTCTCTTGCGCTTTCTTACAATCCTTGGCGGCTTTGTCCAATTTTCTCCACTGCATCTTACCTGCGATAGAGAGGAGCGTCTTGATTTTCCACGCACCTTTGGTCTTCTCTTCCATATTATATTCCTTCTTTTTTAGTTATTCGTTTATATTCTTGGTTAAAAATCGTGCTAAGATAGTCATTTATCGTTAGATAACGGGGGAAATGCTCAAAAACTTAAAATTCAGAGAAAAATAAGTCGCATAAATCAAGGAAAAATAGACTGTAGGAATCCTTAATCAGACGGAAGAAGCACCCCCAAAAAGATATAAATCCACGGATTACCTATCCGCGCACCATTGAAATGAACTCCTTCATCCCCTCGGAGGCACCCTTCTGGATCATATAGATGGGCCTGGACGATGGGACAGTGACCGGCTTAGGGTCTATCAAATAGATAGGCACCTCCCTACGCAGGTAATGAACCAATCCCGCCGCAGGATAAACAACCAACGAGCTGCCTACGATTAAAAAGATATCCGCCTGCTCCACCCACTTGATGGCCGGCTCAATCATCGGCACAGGCTCACTGAACCACACGATGAAAGGTCGCAACTGGCTACCGTCGGAAGCCTTATCCCCCACATGGATCTCACTCTCCATGGATGGCAAGGTCGTCACAAGGCTCGTGTCCTTAGAGGAGCAGACCTTCATCAATTCGCCATGAAGATGGATGATGGAGGAGCTACCCGCCCTTTCATGCAGGTCGTCCACGTTTTGGGTGATGATCTTCACGTCGAAGTCATCCTCCAACTCCTTCAGTCCAATATGTCCGTAGTTAGGTTGATGGTTCTTCAGGTCCTTGCGCATATCGTTGTAGAAGTCCAAGACCAGTTTAGGGTTACGGTAAAAGCCCTCCGGCGTGGCGACATCCTCGACACGATACTCGTTCCAAAGGCCGTCCGAATCACGGAACGTGCTGATACCACTCTCCGCGCTGATACCCGCCCCCGTCAAGACAACCAACCTTTTCTTTCCCATGGTATTATTGATTAATTAATACTTCCTATTCCAGATCTCTGAAGCGATAAACGCCCGTCTCGCATCCTCCACAGAATTGAAGGCAAACTCATTGTTCTTCGGTTCCTGGGCATTCTCCATCACAGGATTCGGCTTATTAGCATGAGACTTCTTCGTATGATTGTTCTGTTGCTTTTTCGGCCTCTCCACATCATACGTTCTCATCTCAGCGGTCAGGAACGGATCGGAGGAGCGTTTCTTAGGCTTGCTTTGCGCAGGGGCCAGCGCCGATTCAGCGACACCACCCACCGGACGATTCTTCGCCACGCTCTTTTCCCGCTTCGCATCGGCCTGCCATTTATCCTTCAGCAAGTTGAAGATAAACACGCCGACGAAGATCAATATGTAAATAAGAACCTTTGAGTCCATAGACGTTTCTTATAGGTTTGCATCAATCTTGGCCACGATGTCTGGCTTCGGATAGCCACCGACCATCTTATCGACAACCTCTCCATTACGTACCAAAAAGACGGTTGGGACGTTGCGCACCTTATACATGGAGACCAAGTCAGGGTTCTCGTCCACATCCACCTTGCCGATTACCACACGGTCAGCGTACGTTTCGGACAATTCCTCCAAGACAACAGCCACGTTCTTACAAGGGACACACCAGCTCGCGCCGAAATCCAGCACCAAGAGTTTGTCGCTCTTTACCATCTCTTCGTAGTTAGCATCTGTAATATTAATCATACTCGTAATATATTTTAGGTGAGTTCTAAAGATTCAACTTTTCAATAAAAACACATGGGCAATGGGTTGGCAATCAATTCGTCAAGTCCATTTTTACTATCAGCCACACAAAAACCATGCCACAAGTGAGGTCAGGCGACGTTCAAATCCACCGTCCCTTCCTTCCGCATCTGCTCAAGGTACTCCATCAGAGGCCGTGTGAGCTTTATCTTCCTCGAGCGGGACGTCACAGTCACAGGGTTACCCGTGGATGGTTCCACCACCGCCAAGGAGAGGTTCACATTGCCATCCTGACCTTCAATCAATGACAAAAAGTTAGTGACAAAGTCTGGCGTGACATTTTCCTCCTTGATCTTGATCGTCAGGTTTCCTGAGAAATCCCTGCTCTCCTCCGCCAAAGGCTTCACCGTGGCGATGTTGAAGTCGATGTAATCACCAAACCGCCGCTTGGAGAAGCTACCACTGATGAAGACCATCATGCCCTTCTCATACGGGGAGAACTTCACAATGTCCTCCGAACGGAAGAGGGCGAAACGATGGGAACCCGAATAATCCTCCACCGTGATGAACCGGCAAGGAGTACCCTTCTTCGAGACAGTGGAGACCGCCTCCGTGATGACACCTCCCATCATCAACTCCTGATCCAAATGATTGGCTCCGAAACTTGCGTCCGTCTCCATATCACTCATCCTCACATTGCAAATATAATTTAAAAATACGTAATACGCATCAAGTGGATGGGCAGAAAGATAAATTCCCACCAATTCACGCTCTTTTTCCAACCGATACAGATCGGACCATGCCTCCGCCTTCGGCAATATCGGCTGCTGCGGTTTCATACCCACATCCCCACCAAAGAGGGACTGCACATTGCTCTGTGCGGCCAGTTTACATTGCGTGCCATATTGGCAGAGCACCTCCGACACCGTCCGCCCCTTGTCCGTAGGCGACATGATCTGCTCCCTGGTGCAGTTCGGAAGGGAATCGAACGCGCCCGAAAGCGCCAAGCTCTCGATCGTCTTTCTATTGCAAGCCTTAAGATCGACACGCTCCACGAAATCGAAGATGGAGGTGTACGGACCGTTCTTCTCCCGCTCGGATACGATCGCCATCACCGCACCCTCGCCGACGCCCTTGACGCCTCCCAATCCGAAGCGGATCTCACCCGTCTGGTTCACAGTGAAGTTCAGCTCGGACTCGTTCACGTCAGGTCCCTTCACCTTGATCTTCATGGACTTACACTCCTCCATGAATTTCTGCACGTCAGTGATGTTATCCTTGCTAAGCGTCAGGTTGGCGGCCATGTACTCCGCCGGGTAATGCGCCTTCAGGTAACCGGTTTGGTAGGCCACCCAAGCGTAACATGCGGCGTGCGATTTATTGAACGCATAGGAGGCGAACTTCTCCCAGTCTTTCCATATCTTTTCCAGAATCTCAGGGTCATGTCCGTTCTTCTTACCGCCCTCGATGAACTTAGGCTTCAGAATGGCCAGCATGGCGAAGATCTTCTTACCCATCGCCTTACGCAAGGTATCCGCCTCACCACGGGTGAAGTTGGCCAACAGACGGCTCAACAACATCACCTGCTCTTGGTAGACGGTGACGCCATAGGTATCCTTGAGGTACTTCTCCATCACTGGAATATCGTACTCGATAGGCTCCAGTCCATTCTTACGACGGATGAACGTAGGGATATATTCGATAGGTCCCGGACGATACAACGCGTTCATGGCGATAAGGTCCGTGATCTGCGTAGGCTTCAGTTCGCGAAGGTATTTCTGCATACCGGGCGACTCGAACTGGAACGTACCGATGGTGCGGCCCTCGCTATAGAGTTGGTAGGTCAGTTCGTCATCAATAGGAATGTTGGAGATGTCCACATCGATGCCGCGCGCCTTCTTCACGTTGGCGAGCGCCTCCTTGATCAACGTCAGGGTACTGAGTCCGAGGAAGTCCATCTTGATCAAACCAACCGACTCGACCACATGTCCGTCGTATTGGGTCACCACCACATCCTTGTCCAATTTCTTATCATGGATGGTGCAGACAGGGGCGAAATTCGTCAGATCGTCCGCACCGATGATCACACCACAAGCGTGGATACCCACCTGGCGGTTGGTATCCTCCAATTCCTGCGCATAGGTCAGCATCGTGGAGATGTTCTCGTCCGGACCGTTCTTCATGTCACGCAGCTGCGGGATATACTTGAAGCAGTTCTTGAGGTTCACCTTCGGCATCTTCTTAGGCAACGTACCCTCCACCGCCTTCACCGACTCCTCGTCGAATCCACGGTCAGGGATCAACGCCTTGATAGCGTTCACCGTAGGGAGCGGCACCTTTTGCACACGACCCACATCCGCCACGGAGGACTTCGTCGCCATGGTTCCATAGGTGATGATATGCGCCACCTTCTCCTCGCCATAACGTTTGCGCACCCAGGTGAGCACCTTGCTACGTCCGTCATCATCGAAGTCGACGTCGATATCGGGCAAGGAGATACGGTCAGGGTTCAGGAAACGCTCGAACAGCAAGTCATACTTCAGCGGGTCGAGGTCCGTGATCCATAGGCAGTACGCCACCACCGACCCGGCAGCGGATCCACGGCCCGGTCCCACGCTCACGCCCAACTCCTCGCGGGCGGCGCGGATATAGTCCTGCACGATCAGGAAGTAGCCCGGGAATCCCATGGTCTTCATGATATGCAGCTCGAAGGTGATACGTTCTATCTGTTCCTCCGTCAGATGGTCGCCGTAGCGTTTCTTCGCTCCGTCCCAGGCCAGCTTATTGAGGTAATCCGCCTCCAACTTGATACGGTACAGTTTCTCGTATCCGCCCAGTTTCTTAATCTTCTTCTCCGCATCCTCCTGGCTCAGCACCACCTCATGCTTCTCGTTCTGCGTGAACTCGTCGAAGAGGTCCTTTTCCGTGAACTTCTTACGGTACTCCTCCTCCGTGCCGAAGTCAGCAGGGATATCGAACTTAGGCATGATAGGGTCCGAATCGATGTCATACACCTCCACCTTGTCCGCGATCTCCAACGTGTTCGTCAGGGCCTCGGGGATGTCTTCGAATATGCTGTACATCTCATCCGGCGTCTTCAGCCACTCCTGCTTCGTGTAGTGCAGGCGGTTCGGGTCGTCGTAGTCCTTGCCCGTACTCAAGCAGATGAGGCGGTCGTGGGCCTCGCCGTGCTCCTCCTCGACGAAGTGCACATCGTTCGTGGCGATGATCTTCGTATTGGTTTTGCGGGCCAATTCGATCAGCACCTTGTTCACCTCCTGCTGACGCTCATAGGTATCTGTTGCGGCATTCGGCTTGTCCGTCTTGTGCCGCTGCAACTCTAAGTAATAATCGTCTCCGAAAATCTCCTTGAACCACATGATGGATTTCTCCGCCTCATCGATCTTGCCTGCGATGATCAGCTGAGGGATCTCACCTCCCAAGCAGGCGGAGCAGACGATGAGCCCCTCGTGGTACTGCTTCAGCACGTTCTTATCGATACGAGGGTTGTCATAATAACCCTCCGTATAGGCGATGGAAGCCAGCTTACAGAGGCTTTTATACCCCGCTTTGTTCTTCGCCAAAAGAATAAGGTGGTGACCGCTACGGTCGACGATACGTTCCTTACCCGTCTCCGCGGATATCTCCTTCACCGTCTTATCCTTGTCATGTAACGTACGACGAGCGCAGTAAGCCTCCGTACCGATGATAGGTTTGAACGGCACGAAAGCCTCCGCCTTCTCCTTCAGCTTCACCAGTTCAGCCTCCAGTTCGGCCTTCTTGGCGGGATCAGTCTCCTTCTCGATGTTCTCCTCGCACTCCTTCACCTTCTTTTTCGGAGCGCCATTCACCTTCTTGACGTAGTCCTTCAGGTCTTTGATGCCGAACATATTACCGTGGTCCGTCAGCGCCATCGCGCGCATGCCGGTCCGCATACACTTGTCCACCAGATCCGGCACCTTCGACATTCCGTCGAGGATGGAGTAGTGTGAGTGGACATGCAAATGAACAAATTCCGCCATTTTATTAGGGTCTATGATTGAATGCTAACAAAGGCAAAAATATAATGAAAAAAAGTAGGAAAAGAAATTTTGGAGCAAAAGTTATCAACTAAAAGAAACCAGATGAAAATTAATGCTTTAGCCTTTAGACTTTAACCCTCCGACCTTAAACACTTTAGATTCCAGCCGTTAGGCCACTGACCTTAAAGACCTTAGGCTCTATCCCCAAGAATGCACAAAAAAAAAGAGAGTCGTCACCGACTCTCTCTGCTCTCCCTCTTGGACTTGAACCAAGGACCCCCTGATTAACAGTCAGGTGCTCTAACCGACTGAGCTAAGGAAGAATTTCCACGCCCGAGGATTTCCCTCAAATGCGGTGCAAATTTAGATTGTTTTCTCGAATAAAAAAAATATATTTGCATATAAATTTCACAAAAAAGAAGAAAAAATATGGTAACAATAGGATTAGGAAACGCACTCGTGGACGTCTTGTCTGTACTGAAGTCTGACGACACGTTGAAGAAACTTTCCCTACCGAAAGGAAGTATGCAATTGATAGACAAAGATTTGTCCGCAAAGATACAAGACGAAATCAAGGACGGCGACCGTCACTTCGTCACGGGAGGATCAGCCTCCAACACCATATCGGGACTTGCCGCACTGGGAGCGCCTTGCCACTTCATCGGGAAGACAGGCGAGGACGAAGCCGGCGAATTTTTCAAGTCGGACATGGAGAAACACGGCGTGACTACCCACATCGTCAAGAGCAACCTGCCGACCGGCGTATGCGTCTCCCTCATCTCACCCGACAGCGAGCGGACCATGGCCACCTGTTTGGGAGCGGCCAGCACATTGACGGAGAACGACTTCGATCCTAACTGGTTCAAGGGCGTAGACCTCTGCCACATCGAGGGTTACCTAGTACAGAACACCACCATGATCGAGGCCGCCATGAAGATGGCGAAAGCGGCGGGCGCGAAAGTGTCATTGGACCTCGCCAGCTACAATGTGGTGGAAGAGAACCTTGCGTTCCTGAAACGTGCCGTGAAGGAGTATGTCGACATCGTATTCGCCAACGAAGAGGAGGCGAAAGCATTCGCCCAGAGAGAGCCGGAAGAGGCCCTCGACTACATCGCGGAGATGTGCGAAATAGCCGTCGTCAAACTAGGCAAGAAGGGGTCGTTGATCAAAAAGGACGGCGAAACAGTCCGAGTGGATTGCCTGCCAGGCGTGACCGCCATAGACACCACAGGAGCTGGCGACCTGTTCGCATCCGGATTCCTGTACGGTCTTCACAAGGGATATGACATGCAGAGATGCGGTGAAATAGGTTCGCTCGTGAGCGGGAACATCGTACAAGTGGTAGGCTCTAAGATGAGCGAGGAGAAGTGGAAGGATATAAAAAGCAAGAGTTAACGACCTAAGGGTTCACCGCTGAAGAAATTCGGGAAAGGGAACTTCAGCGGCATATACAGAACGAACGGCAGAGACGATGCGATCACATTGTCCCTGCCGTTCGCGCAAATGGCACCCATTCACGGATGCGAAACCATACCCTATTATTTAATTTTACTCTTCAGTTTTGCGATTTCCTTCTCATTCCTAGCCAAAGAATCCTCCAACATATTGGAGACGATAGAGTTGATAGGCGTCCCGGACAGATAAGATATCAATTTGATTTCCTGATGAATACGAGCAGGTATTTGCACCACCACCGCATTCTCCTTGCCACACTTCACCAAGAGTTTGGAGAAGTTAGCGGAGAGCGCATCATCGGATGCGGACTTAGAAGAGGAACTCTTCCCCGAAGTGGGGGCAGAGGCGGAATCCTGGTTTTTCTTCTGTGCATCCCCCGTTGTCGATTTAGGTTCAGGGGCATTCACATTATCCTGCAGCGCCTTCTCCCTCTCACGTTTCTCGTTTTCCTTCGCTGCGGCGATCAAAGCGTCCATAGGACTTTTCATTACAGCCATAGTCGTTATTTTTGAATATGTAAGACAATCACGTTCAACAAATCCTCGAAAGTCTTCGAGAGGTCATAGTTCACCTTGCCGTCAATCGTTGTGAGGTAACGCTGCGTGTCGGTGGTATCCTTCACATACCTGTCCAGGAACTTCATAAAGAGGCCACCGGACTTGTTTGCCTCATAAAGGGAGCGGAACTCCAGCACGTTCTCTCGCACGCGGTTGAACAATCCCACGTAAGTAGTGTCCAGCCCGAAGTCCTTCTTCCTCTTATCCACGATCTTCAGGAATTTATTAAAGAAGATCTCCGTGGCGTTGTAGTCGATTTTAGAAGGGATCAGAGGGACAAAAGCCACGTCTATCAGGTGATACAAAGTCATCACACCCTCCTGCACCATGTTACCCGGGAAATCTATAAGGATAATGTCGTACGACTCCTTCAGTTTCCCCAACCGGTTAGGGAGTTCCTGGGAGAAGACCGACAAGACAGGGTATGCGTTGTCGGAGTTTTTCCCGAAAGTGGCGACATCGCTCTGACGCATATTATACAAGCTATTCTGTTCATTGTCGCAGTCGACCACAACGAAGCGGAGACCATTCATCTTCCCCACCCTATGCAAATAATTGGCGAACATCGTCGTCAAAGTGGTTTTTCCGCTCCCCCCTTTTTGGGAGACGAAGGAGACCACAAGCCCTGGAAGTATCTTACCCATAAATCATCATTTTTACGTTTTTCGGGCAACCAGCCAGACCTGCCGTTCCCCAAAAACGATACAAACTTACATATATTTTTACATATATACAAATATACACACAGAAATATTTACACACAAATAAAAATATCAGTATATAAATAAATATATCAGTACAAATATATAAATATTAAATCACATTCAAATATGAATACATGAATATAGAATGATATTTCAATATGAATATATAAATATAACGTTAAAAAAACGGCGATTGACATTTTTGCATCTATTTTCATGCTTAAAATTTGTTAATGAAAAAAAATAGGTTTACTTTTGATATTGCTATTAACACAAGAAAATTTATAAGCTTATGAGAGCAAAGATGATATACAACCTTCTAAAAATCAACTTGATTACAATCATATCGCTATTCCTTACCGGGGCATCTACCTATGCGGCGACAAGGAACATAGATACGCCAAACCTAAGCTTCGAGAAGGGTAGTTTCGAGAACTGGACCCGTTACTACGGGTACTATGGACCAGCGAATTACGCCGAACAAGCCCACGACAGGAATAACACACCGCTGGCCATCCACAAAACCTACAACGAGGACGAGACAAACACGACGGACGAGTGGACAGAAAAGGTGGGTAGCCTTACCACAGAACACGGATATTTCGAAGTGGTGGCAAGTACCAGCTACGACCTCAACTTGGCATGTGACAACCTGAAATTAGTGCCGATAGGATTCGGACAATCCATGAGAATAGGTTCCACAGAGGAATCAGAGGAGCACTACGACAACGACAATGTGCAAACCCGAAAAACAAGAGCGCAGGCGGAAAAAGCGACCTACCAATTCGAAGTGAAGGAGAATTCAACACTGCTAACCCTTCGTTACGCAGTCGTCATGCAATACGACAAAAAGAGCACCCACATCGACGCAGACAACAAGAGACCACGCTTCAGCATCAAAGTTTACAAACAGAATGGCGAACTGATCCCATCCCAACAATGTGGAAATTTCGTTGAATACAGGGCGGGTGACCCAAGGCTCAAACCAGCTCAGCAACACGAGATTATCAGGAAAGAAGAAGTCGTCATGGAAGAAACCGAGGAATGCGAGGAATGGAAATGCGACCAATGGAACGACAACTGCGTACGAATGGGAGACGGAGACAACTGTTTGAGATGGCAAACCATAACGACCAACAGTTGGTGGAATAGCGCAAGAAATTGCAACGAGGTAAGATGTATCAAAAAAGACTGGTGGGGGAACATAACATCCGACATAATGAGATGCAACAATTGTAACAGGGGGGAAACATCCGCCTCATTCAACGTTGATCAATGCGTCGAATTCGAACAAGTCTGCAAGGAATATGAATGCACACACCAAATATGCAAGAAATACAAACAAATACCTGTAACACAGGTAACATGGGAAGTGAACCAAAACGAGGATTGTAACGCTTCCTACGTAAAGAACTTACTGCCCGAATTCTACTACGACGGGTGGATTACATTAAACTATGACCTAAGAGACCTTATAGGAGAAACCATCACCATAGAAGTGGAAAACAGAGACTGTTTGGAATACCTACCAAGATGTCTTAACGGGGGACATTTCAACACGAACTCCGGCACAGAGACCGTGACAGGCCCTGGAAAATTCACAGCCTATTGCACCACATGTAGACAAAACAGGTCTTTCGCACAGACATTCACGGGAGGTGTACACCGTACATACGCCTACATCAACGCCTCCACCCAAAAGATGGAGTTGAAGATCAAAAACTGCGGAGAGAGCGAGCCGAATGCCGTCATTACAGCACCTGAATGGTTCGACAAATACATCTGGGAGAGAGGCAAACCGGGAGAACCCAACTACAAAAAATACACTACAAAGGCAAACAGCCCGTACATCTGCATCATCCCTCAAGAAGACATCATCGAGAACATGGATTACACTTGTACCATGTACAACGAGGCGAATGAGAATTGCACCAAGACGATAGACACCTTCCGCCTATTGAAAAACCCCATCACCGCAGACTTCGAATGGGACAAGGGTTGCTATAATGAGATAAAATTCAACAACCTTTCGAAGGTGGATGCCGTGACAATGAGTGACGGCAGACAAAAGAAAAACGACGAGATCACCTACCAGGTATGGACATTCTACGACCAGAAAGGAGAAAAAGAGGAAGAGAATGGAGAAGAGAATCCGACAAAAATATTCAAATGCAAAGACAACGACAACTGTACCTATGCTACAAGATTGGCAGTCATCACAAAGAATGACTGTAGAATAGAGCGAGACACCTACATCACCGTGGATAGACGTCCGGAAGTTGTCATCAACGGAGAAGAATATGTTTGCTACGGAGACTCCACCCAACTTTCCCTTGACGACGATTCATACTCGGAAAGCGACCTGAACAGCAATGGTGGCACACACACTTACGTCTGGCTCAACGAGGCGGGAGACACCTTAAAGAAATCCACTGGCCCTGACGGAAGGTCCTGCATTGTGAAACCTGTGAACGGAACAATCCGTTACCGCCTGCAGATCCATCAAAACAGAGAGTCGACAGGTGTGGACAGTATGCACTGCGTATTCGAAGGCACACACGATGTGTCGGTCATCGAAAAACCTACCGCCAAGATATCCATCGCTAACATGTACACACCTAGCAATGAAATCAAGCAGGTGGACATCTGTAAAAACGATACCATCAAGTTGGACGGTGGAACAAACATGAAGAACTGCCAATACGCATGGTACGAAGGAAGCTGGGGCGGATGGGGAAGCCTCCAAGACGAGGACTTCCATAACATGTTCGAAATACAAGGAAGCGACACCATCAACAACGGAAAAACAGAGAAGTCAAACATACTTGTTTCCGACACGACCAACCACTACCTGGTCGTTGTGGCGGAGAACGGATGTATGCAAATCGACTCCATCAGGGCCAATGCCATGCCGTTGCCAGAGCTATCCATCACAGCAAACGGCAAACTCGTCGAGAACGGGTACACGGAGATATGCGTAGGAGGATCAGCCACAATGAAAGTGTCCGGGAAAGACGCTAACGACAACGACGTCAGGACATTCGTGTGGACAACACCAAACCAAGGACAGCCTACATTGGATCTCATCACCGCCACCCCGGAGGAAAACGACAACTTCTTCAACAGCGAGAAAAACAGGTATGAATACCGATATAAGGTGAGCGGTAGCGACGCAATGGGATGTACCAGCAAAGACTCGATTGACATCTACATGTATAAGAAACCGACCATCACCTTCAACACGAACGACTTCACCAACGGTGTCTGCGCAGGACAAGAATTTGTTTTGAAAGTAGGTGGTGTGGATTCATGCGTGATCGACAACAGCATCCAAGCGGGAAGCATAGAGAACCCGACAAACGAAGTAATAGAGATTCCTTTGATAGCCAACGAGGCGAAACGATTCTACACGGTGGAAGGTATCAAGATAAACGGAGACACCACATGTAAATCCAGCAACGAATTCAGCTTGACAGTGAACCAAGCGCCAAAGATCACCATCATCGGTGTGACGACAATATGTAAAGGAGGCGATCTCTCCCTGGAGGCTGACGGTGCGAACGAGTACTCCTGGTGGAAGAAAGGAAGCAACAACAAAACGAACGGGAAGAGATTCACAGACAAACCGGAAACCGACACATTATATTATGTGGAGGGCCGTCAAACCAGCGGAGCACTTTGTAAGAACATAGACTCCGTAAGAGTCAGCATCGACAGCGCTCCAGCAATCATACTGGAATACAATACGGATTCCGTCTGCGTGGGCGACACGAAAGTGTTGAAAGCGAAAGTCGACCCAGCCTCCAACCAGACCATCCAAAAATACACATGGAGCAACGGAGCTATCGGAGAACAAATCACCATCGCGCTATACGAGGAAGATGAAAAGATAATCGTGACAGGTGAGGACGAATTCAAGTGTGTATCCAAGGATTCCGCAATCCTACACACGAAACCATATCCTACCCTAACCGCCGAGGCAAGCGGTAATTACTGCGAAAACATGCCAGGTGTAGTAAACCTGAAGGGTGCGGACAAATACATATACCAAGACAGAACCTTAGGGGAGAATCTAGCATCCAACAGCACGTTCGAATGGGTGATAGATGATGTGGGCAAAGCAGGAACAAAGGAATACTTCTTCTCTGGTTCGTTAAGCAATTGCGAAGCGGAAGGTTCCGTCATAATCAATGTACTAGAAGCACCTGCGCTGGCCATCTCCGGCGCAGAAGGTGGTATCTGTAAAGGCGATGACGTGACACTCACCGTAACCGGAGGCAAGGCAGGAACGAACTACAAGTGGGAATACAAGACCTCGAGCGGAGGAGCCTGGACCCAACTGCAAGGCTCGCAATACACAGGTGCATCCATCACGGTACAACCAGAAAGCAACACATTCTACAGAGTATCGGGTGAAGGTAGTAACGGATGTAACGGCACATCCGCGGAGACCGAGCTGAAAGTCTATGACATTCCTAACATCACCATCACAAAGGATGCATCCAAAGACTCGTGCGTCAACTCAAAAGTATACCTCAGCGCAACCGGTGCAGGCGACAACGGAACATACTCATGGAGCATCACTGCAGTCAATGGTGGAACAACGATAGCCAATGCGACAGGAGCCAGCATCGAGATACCTCTTTCACAGAACGCAAACATCAACGTGGTCGGCACGACACAAAACATGTGTTTCAGCTCCGCATCAACCACCGTCACGGTATACCCTTACCCGGATTTCACCATGGAGAAGGACTATGTCTGCGCTGGCAACGAAATAACAATGACCATCAACCAAGTCGGAACGACAGTGATAGACACCGTTCAATGGATACCATCCTCCGGATTCTCCAACATGACCGGCACATACATCTATAACATAAACGATCATGGAGACGACAGGAACTCGTTCACGGACAACAACCCGAAAGAGAACAATTCCATCTACCAGATACAAGTGCACGGAACCACCAAGGAAGGATGTAAGACGAAGAAAAACTTCAACTTCAGTGTTGTGTCACAACCTAACATCTACATTGTAGGAAAAACCGTATACTGCGAGGGGGATTCAGTCAACCTGACCGCAAAGGGAGGTGCCACTTACACTTGGGACAATGGAACGACAGGCGAAAGATATGATTCAATCGCAAAAGTCACAAGGACCTCATTCAGAGTGACAGGTAAGGACAGCAGGGGATGCGCCAACACAACGGCGCCATACATCATAACGGTCAACAGCAAACCGAATGTGGTGGCCAATGCGGAACAGAGCAGCGTCTGCAGCGGAGACCCTGTCAAGATCACAGCGACAAACGCCACCTCCTACACTTGGCAACAAAAGAAATCATCAGCCCCGACTGTAGTGACCAATTATCCATGCTCATCCTGCCAGGAGATCAACCCTATCATCAACGAAGAAACAACCTTCATCGTGACGGGTGTGGAAAACGGATGTTACGGGAAAGATGAAGTCACAATATACGCCAAGGAAAGACCTAGTCTAAGGATAGAGGCTGAACAAGACACATTGTGTAAGAACGGATCGACTAACATCACGGTAACCAATACCAACAACAGCACCGTGTCCACATGGGGATACGCAAACAACATCACCCCAAGCGTGTCATCAGGTTCACAACTCAAATTCAACACGGGCAACTTGGAGCACCAAAGCAACTACATGATCACAGCCACATCGACAGAAGGTTGCGAAGCGCAAGAGAACATCACCATAGAGATATTCGCGGAGCCGACCATCGGTATAGATTACGAAAAACTCTACGTGTGTGCGGGAGATGATGCGGAATTGAGCGTCATCGGAGACTCCACATTGAAATATAGATGGGAAACCGACAAGACGGTCTCATACCAACAGCCAACAAGCGAAACCAGCAGGGAGATATCCGTAAGGATCAGTGAGAATACGAAATTCACCTTACACGCCACCTATGCGAACAATTGTCAGACGAAGAGTGACCCTGTCACCATGGCCGTAAAGAATCTGCCTGAGATAGAAGTCATCCAAACGCCACAGACAGCAGTTTGTAACGGTACGAATGTGAAACTGACCGCAAGAGGAATCAACGGCGCCGTAATGAATAACGCTGGTTGGACATGGGAAGACGTCGACCACAACGATCTGAACAATAAGAGCGCAGACTATAACATCCCGAAACTGAACGGAGAAACCACCTTCCGTGTAAAAGGAACCGACCAATACGGTTGCGAATCGGAGTGGGAAGAGCATCAAGTAAACACCACAAACGCACCTGAATTCGAAATCAACGTCGACAAGGCTGTCGTTTGTAAAAACGAGAAGGTGAGATTCAGCATCAGCACAACGGAAAGCGGTCTGAAATACAAATGGAACAATAGCAGCGTGGCTACAACAGCTAGCACATTAGACACCACGCTTACCATAGCGAAAGAATACACCATAAAGGTAACCGCAGAGAATGATTATTGTACGACGACAAAGAGCAAGACGGTGAAGGTGAACGATATACCTCGTGTATCCATCACCAGCGAAAGCGGAAAGAACAGTATCTGTAGAGGTGACGACATCAAGCTGATCGCAAATGTCAGCAACATCAAAGACCCGCAAAACCTGCAATACATCTGGAGCAACGGGAATACGCAATACTACGCAAGCTACCAATCCTCGGCCACTGGTACCGAGCCTAACATGGAGGCTACCGTGAAAGTGAAAGAGGGAGCGTGCGAATCCGAGATCGCCAGATACAACGTGAACATCAATGATTTGCCGACAATAACCATCAACGGGGAAACGAACAGTTCAAAAGAGGTCTGCAAAGGCAACGCAATGAACTTAGTCGCCGGTGGATCTAATGCGAACAACTACTCTTGGTTCCAAAACAACGCAAGCGTAGGTGGTGGTGGATCTTACAAACCGACCATCGACGGAGAGACACAGATTACCCTGAAAGGAATCGATATCAACGGATGTGAGGGAACCGCCACGATGAGTATCCAAGCCAATCCAATCCCTACGTTCGACATGGTTGCGCCAGACATCTGTAAGGGAAATGATGGTATCATCACATTCACAAACCTCCAGAACGTCGATAGCATCAACGTGTCAAGAGAGAACGTGAGTGTGGACATACGCATTGCGGATGGTGTGACATACACCGAACCGAACATGCAGCAAAGCCAAATCTACTACGTAAAGGCTACGAGCGACAAGAAATGTACCAGTGAAGTAAAGAATAAAACCATCACTGTCAATGCGTTACCAAACATACAAATCAGCTGCGACCCTCTGTCCAAAGAGATTTGTATGGGAGACAAAGCCACCCTCACCGTCACTGGAGGCGTTAACTACACGTGGGCAGCGGTAGAAGGACTAACCCCTGACGCACAAGACAACAGCAAAGCGATCTTCTCACCGACCGCTGCGGGAAGATACACCTTGGAAGTGAGTGGTAAAGGACAAAACAACTGTACGGATAACACTCAGATCGAAATAACCGTACATAATATCCCTGTCATCACCACGACACCAAGCCTGGCAGCAATCTGCGAAGGCGATATCGCAACATTCACAGCAAGCCCGGCCAACAACAGCAGTTCGCAGAATTTAACCTATGTATGGAGCAACGGAACAAACGTGCTGAACGGTGCGACCATCAATCCGGTCATCAACCAGGATGAGACATTCAGTGTCTACGGAACAGATGCCGCCACGGGATGTAAGAGCGAAAGCGTAACCGTAAACGCCACACGCAAGGCCAATCCGTCCGTGACAATCACCAAACAACCGATATGCGAAGGAAGCAACGCATCCGTACAATTCTCCGCACAATCAGGCACTACGATAAGCAATATATCCATAGACGGTATCAACTATAACACGACAACCATCACACTCGAAGAGTTATCAGACTCGAAGAGTTACAACGCTATCGTGGAAGGCGCAAACGGATGTAAGTCCTACGAGGAGTTCTACATCGACGTGGTGAAGAAACCAGTCATCTCCTTCGTGCCAAGCACAGAGGACAACATGAGCAAAATCTGTCTTGGTGACCAAGTGACCATCACAGCGAAGAGCGACCAGGACAACTCCGTTCTAAGTTGGACATCAGAAACCAACAACGGACTTAGCGCAGGAGAGTTCACCACATCCGGAGCGCAATTCACATTCAAGCCTAAGAATCCAAGAGAGAATGTGAACAATCCATACAAGTTCAAAGTGGTTGCGACGAATACGCAAGGATCCTTACAATGCGAAAAATCAGAGTATTACAAGGTCGTTGCTTACCAAACGAACAGCAACACCATCTTGGGAGACTCCGCGGCATGCGAGGGAAGCAACCTCATACTATCATCCGAAAAACCATTCCGCAGCTATTCTTGGAGTGAACTCAGCAATCCGACCAGAATCATCTCCAGCGCCAAGACATTGACGGAGAAGATAGAGAGCGACAGAACCTATATTCTGACCGCCTTTGACGACAACGGGTGCGCAAGTTACAACACACTCAAGATTAAAGCCGTGCCAGTACCATCCTTCACCATCCAGCCAGACAAGCAGTGCGAGGGCGTAAAAACCGTCACAAGGATAGACTTGTCCACAGCTACTCCTTCTTCCGGTGTAATCTACGATTGGGGAAGCGATGGATCTGAGATAACGGAGAAGGAGGAATTGTTGCAAGAGAGCAAGACCTATAGCGTCGTCGGCAAGTACACCTACACCGACAAGGCAGGAAAGAAAACGACCTGCTCCAGTGAGGCGAAGAAGGCCACCACAATCATCCAGCCAAAACCTGAGTTCACCATCCTCAGCAACAACACGAGGAACAACACCGTATGTAAGAAGACAGAATGGACTTCCGAAGAGACCATCACGTTCTCCATCGAAGGAAGCTACACATTCAAGTGGAACAAAGGAACTGCGGAGGGACCGACCGAAAGCACAGAAGGCATTAAAGGTAGCAACACTAAAAAAGATTGCAAAGTCCTTCCAAGCGGCAAAGACGAATACTATTGGGCAACGGTGACAGATCAGACCACAGGTTGCGTAGCGACTAAATCCGTCACAGCATCCTTGGAGTCGACTCCTAAACCAACCATCACGCACAACTCGGCATGTCCTGGAGGCATCGTGACCCTCATCGCTTCATCAGAAGGAGCCACAAGCTACATGTGGTTGAACACCGACCATCAGGTGGTCGGATCTGGAAATACGCTGAGCATTCCAGCCGACATCATCAGAAGATCATCCGCTGCGGACACTGGTTTCTTCGCAAGAGCATTCAACGCACTTGGATGCCAAAGTGAAGAGGCGAACGTACGCGTTGGCAAAGCAGACAAACCGACCATACGTGTGACTGCGGAAAACATCTGTGCCGGAGAGAAGCCAAAAATCACCTTCAAAGGCGCGGATAGATTCAGATTGGTTTCCGAAGGTAACAAGGAAGGAACAAATCCATACGTATACGAGGAAATGACAGCGCTCTATGACAACAAGAGCTACACAATCCACGCATGGAATGTTGATGCGGCAGGAAATGTGACATGCGAGACGGACACGACCATCACGCTAAAGGTCAACCAGAAACCGAACATCAGCATAGAACCAGCCAATGGAACGCCGGGCACAAGCTCCAGCATCTGTTTCGGGGAATCTGTGAAATTGGAGGCCAAACTTCATAACGTAAGCAACCCGACATACAGTTGGCAAGCGGACAACAACTACTCATTCTCCCCGAACAACAGAGACAATGTCACATTGAAAGCGCAGACAACAGGCGTCAACCAATACAAGGTGACACTGTCCGTAACAGACGGATCAACAGGATGTAGCAATGACGCCGAATACTATGTCAACGTGAACCCATTGCCGGAAGTGACGATCATAGCCGACGCCAACCCAGTTTGTGAAGGGAACTCAATAACATTGAGAGCCAACGATGTATACAAATCATACGATTGGCACAAAAGCGACCAATCCGCCACGGTCGGAAATCAATTGCATGGAACCGACCACTGCGAGATCCTTTCCGAAGAGACCGCTCAAGGCTACGACAAATACATAAGGCTGGATGTTGAGAATGCAAACGGATGTAAGAATTGGGACACAATCCACGTCTACACGAAGGAAAAGCCAACCTTCAACGTCTCAGCGAACCCGATCTGCTACGACTCCCTGCCTACCTTGACGGTAACGCCAGGAGCAGGAGGCATAGACCTTGTATACTGGCCGGATGGAACAAGCTCGGACAAGAAGGAATGGAAGCCTACAACCGGACTGACAGGCAACAAGAGCTATACCATCAGCGTATCGAAGAACGGATGTATGTCCGAGACCAAAAACGTATACGTGGAGGTATACCAGCCTAAAGAGTTGACATTCAAAGTGGATGACACGGAGACGGAAGGTAGACCAGTCATGGTCTGCAAGGGCAAGGATGTTAAGATCGCAGTGACCAACACTGGGCTCTCCGACATCCAATGGGGAGATGGTTCCGAAGTGGGAACGGAGATCACACGTAACATCACCCAAGACAAGACCTTCACTTTCAAGGCCAATGTACTGGAATCATCTGGCATCAGCTGTCCTGCATCAGGATCACAAAGCATCAAGGTATACGCGACCAACCAGATAAGCATATCAGGAGGAGGAACCGTATGTAAGGAGGGAGACCTCGAATTCAATGCAAGCGGTGCGGAAAGCTATAGCTGGCACATAGATCCAGCAACGGCAGGAGAGATCATCTGCAACAACAGCGACAGCAGCGAAATCACGGTAAAGAACATCGTGAAAAACTTCAGCATATACGCGACAGGTACCGATGCGAACGGATGCGCCAGCGAGCAGTCCAGCACAAAGACTGCCACCCTCTTGCCATCCCCGGACATCAACATCAGCGCCCATGCGGACACTATCTGTAGCGGCGATAAGATAGAGATGACCGCAACGTTAGGACAAGGTCAGGGGAACGATATAAGCTGGACACGAGGCACCGGAGCCAACGGCAACAAAGTCAGCACGACGCTCTCAACCTCCAACGGAAGCAAGAGAGAAGAGGTATATCAGGTGAAAGCCACATACAATAATTGTCCTGCGACCAAGGAGGTGACCATCACCATACTTCCTTTGCCGGAATTGATCTTGAGCACAGAAGGAGCCTTCTGCGAGGGCGGGAAAACAACCATCACCGCCAAAGAGATTTACGGCACGGACGTCTTATACGCATGGAACTACGAAGGCAACCAGAACGGCTACTCGAGCTATTCTAGCGCCAACAACACATACATCGCCGAAGAAGGAGGCAGATACAGCGTGAAAGCGAAGATGAACAAGCAAGGCTTGCAGTGCGAGACAAAAGAGGCTGTATCGACAGATATCACTGTCGTGGAGAACCCTACCCTCACCGGCATCGATGTGGTCGGAAGTCCTTGTAAGGGAGAAAGAGTGACCCTGAGTCCGACGGGTAACGGCAGCACCTCCTACGATTACGAATGGTATTACATACCAACAAATCTGGACACCACCCTCATCGAGAAGATGGAAAGGATACAACCGACCATCACACAAGATACGACATTCCTCTTAGTGGCATCCACCACACAGAAATTCACCAATGTGACGTTAGTCTGCAAGAACTCGAAGTCCATCAAGATCGACAAGAATCCAGACCCGGAGTTCAGGTTAAAAGCGACTACCAACTGTTACGGGGAGGATATGGTCGTCGAAGCGGAAGGAGCGGCAGACTACACGTATACTTGGACATGGGATGACGGACAACCTGTCACTGGTTCAAAAGTAACCATCCCGTCCGCACAAGGCAGCCACCTTTTCCACGTCCAAGCGAAGACGGACAAGAACTGTACATCCACGAAAGACACTATAGTCAGCGTGTACCCATTGCCTATCATCGACGAAATCACAGGCGACAACGTGATCTGTCTGAATGAGACAAGCGAGCTTACCGTAAAATGCGACAATCCTACCGACATCACCAAATACGAATGGATGGGTAGCGACAACTATACGGTGAATGCGAATGATTTGTCAAAGATCACCATCAAGCCTACACGTGTACAAGACAATGCAAGCTTTAGCGTCACCGTGACAGACATACACAATTGTAAGTCAAGCAAGGCATATGCGATAGACATCAAACCGATGCCGAAGACAAAGACATCGGTTACACCTAGCTGTCCGGGCGAGCCATCCACCATCGAAGCACAAGACGAGAACGGAATGGACAACGTGACATACACATGGTACGAATACGACGAGAACCAGCCTGACAAGAGAGGCGAATTCGTGGGCTCAGGCGAGAAACTGGAGAAGGAGATCAACACCTCGGCTCAATTCGTCGTGACAGCAAGCAGCGAATTCGGTTGTGAGACAGACACGACCGTCATAGCTCAAGCACACCCGATGCCAAATATCAGGTTCACGGGAGACACCCTCATTTGTGAAGGCGAGTCGACAGAGATCAGCATAATAGCGGAATGGCCTAACCAGAATGGAACGGTATCCTACTATTGGTTGGAAGTCGACAATGCGACGAGCAACCACGACCATGTAACCTTGAGTCCGAAGACCACAACGGATTACCACATCAAGGTACAGACAGGAGACAATTGTCAAATGGATACGTTCATCCGGATCAACGTGAAGCCAAGACCTATTGTGACCATCAACGACACAAGGAATGGCAGAGACATGGTATGTGCGGGTGATTCATTCACGCTGAAAGCAAAAGTCACTAACTCAACGGGCAACTTCCAATACATTTGGGAAGAGATCAACGCTCCGGCATACAGCTTCGAATCGAACAATTCGGTACTTAAACTCAGCGAGACGAACAAACACGAGTCTTTGTTCTCCGTCATCGCCAAAGAAATCGTGACGTCCACAAACGACAAACAGTGCGCCGACACGACCAACTTCACGCTGGAGCCATTGACCAAACCGACGGTAAAGATCGCGGAGATCAATCCTGTCTGTGAGAAATCCGAAGTGGACATCGTGATAGAGAATGCCAACAACACTTCGTACGAATATGTATGGAGCAACGACAAGACCGGATCCATGATCACGGAAACAATTGAGTCGGACACTCTATTCAAAGTCACTTGTATCGATCGGACAAACAGATGTCAGTCGGAAGACTCCATCACCGTACGGACCAAGCCGTACCCGACCATACAACTCAAAGACAGTTTGGGCAACGTGATCACCAACAAAAACATCACATCTTGTAAGGACGCCACACTCAAAGTGGAGGCAAACGTGACCAACAAAACCAACAATGCGACTGTAACCTATAGTTGGAGCAAGGAGAATGATTTAAGCTTCGTGCAAAACAACTCATTGTTGAACACGACAATATCGGATGCCTACAACTACATCGTGGCAGCAAACATGTCCGGATGTGAAAGCTACGACACCATCTACACGAGCTACTACCCTACCCCGACTGTAATCGTCGACGGAGACAGGAACACCTGTCCTAACGGGAACGTGGAACTTCACGTCTCCATCACAGGCGGAAGCGCAGGCAGCAACTACACGATTGATTGGATCAAGGAAGATGGAGTCACCATCAATGAGAAGATTCCGAACAGGAAGGACACCATCATAGCCGTTGGCCTGACAAAAGAATCATACTCATTCCAGGCCACAGCGACCGACGACGACAAGCATTGCGCCGCAAAATCCGAGCCATTCATCGTGACGCTATGGAACAACCCGACAGTTATCCTTACTCCTGAAAAAACCAACGTGTGCGAGGGAGATTTGACGACCATCAGCGCCAAGTTGCAGGCTGGAAGCGGAAGCTTCACATGGAAATATGACGGCATCGAAAAGATTGGAGACAAAATCGAAGCGGCCATCACAAAGAACACCACGTTCACCGTCACCGGTATGGACGAAAACGGATGTAAAGGTGAAACCTCGATCACCATCGGCAAAGTCGACAAACCAAGTCTATCCATCGATGGCATAAAGAACATCTGTGAAGGCGATGAGGACGGAGTAACGCTACGTCTCAGCGGAGCTACCCAATACACCATCGACAACACGACGAAGTACCAAAGCGCTTCCACAAACGACATCGCCCAGGCTATCCTCAAGCCTGACGCGACCCGCGATTACTACATCGAATACACAGATGGCAACTGTACGGGCGATTCGACCATAACCATCACAGTGAACCCGCTTCCTGACCTCCGAATCAACGGAGAGACTGACGGTTCGACTAACATCTGCGAGGGCAACAGCATCATACTGAGCGCGACCCAAGGATTGAGCGATTACAACTGGAGAGTATCATCTTTCAGCGGAACGGCGACTCCAAATGCGGCAAAGGACGAGATGACCATCACCACAAACACAGATAGTCACACCAGACAAATCGTCAACGTCACAGTGAGCGCCAGCGAGAACGGTTGTACCGATTCAGCCCACTACACCATCACCATCAACCCTCAGCCGGTATTCTCGCTCAATGCGCAAGAGGCAATCTGCGAGAACGGAGAAGTGACCTTGACGGTGACGCAAGGAGCAAATGCGGAAGCATACAGCGAACTGGATTGGGGAACACTAAGTTCGAACAGCAATGCGACCGAAGTGTCCGTCCACTCGACGAAACCTGCAGGACAAACGGAGACATACTACGTCACCGCCAAGTCCATCAACCAGTGTACCTACACAGACAGCGCTATAGTCACGATCAAAGCGAAGCCAAGCTTCACACTCGCGGCGGGTGACGTCTGCGAGAAGGACAACGCCGTCATTGAATTAACAAGCGGTTCGGCTGACTCATACTTTGTCGGTGACGATGCCATCACCTTCACCAACAACAAATGGACCGACGAATCCAAGAGCCTGAACGCCGGAGTCCACGCTATGACCGTGAAAGGAAAGAACAACTACACACTCACCTCCGGAGTGACGTTGGTATGCGAAAAAGAGGAAGAGGTGTACATCAATGTCAAGACACTGCCAGATGTGAGAATCGCAGCGCCAAACTTCCTCTGTACCTACGTGAAGACTTCAGAATTGGAAGCTTCCGCGGCCGACTCATATGTCTGGACAAACGCCAAGAATGAAACCGTAGGAACCAGCAAGATACTGCAAATTAACACGCCTCAACAAGACACGATCCTGACCTACACCGTGGAAGTCACTGTCGGAGGTTGCAAGAACAAGACATCTGCCAACATCGAGGTGTACCAAAACCCACAATTCGAAGCTAGAACCGAATTGGTATATGCATGTAGAGGTTCCGACGTCACACTGGAATTCACGGATAGAACCCCTGGAGGCACATGGCAATGGAGCAACGGTGTGGACAATGCCCCAACCTATATTTTGCAGAACGTTCAGGACGCCCGCACGATCATCGGTGTGACCGCAGAGAACGCCCAAGGTTGCCGTGCAACAAAATCCTTCGTCGTCGATGTTAGGGAGAATCCAACATTCCGCTTGGAAGGAGACCTGACCGTATGTAAAGGTGACAGTGCCAACATCGTGTTGTACACCGATGACACGAACGGAGGTGCCTTGTGCGACTATATTTGGGGAGAAGGTGAACAAACACAGCATGGCGACTTCATAAAGATCAAGGATGTCATCGACGGCAAGAAAGACTTTGTGGTGAATATGATGACCCACCACGTGGGAAGCATCCCTGACTATGCTAACAATACAGAAATAATAGACAGCGTCGACTGTATAAGCCAAGAGATCATCACAGTTGACGTATGGGAGTTGCCAGCCATATCCATCAACGGAGGCAAGGCGGACACTACCGTGTGTGCGAAGGAGGAGGTGAACCTCACCGCAAGCTCCACCGACATCACCACATGGGAATGGAAGGGCGACATCTCGATCTTGGATTTGCCAGCCAACAATGACAGGACGACTTCCCAGACGAAGGCGACAACTGGAGGAAAGAGCCAATACAAGTATATCGTGAAAGCGACGGACGGAAACGGATGTACGGACTCCACCGACTTCACCATCTACGTGAACGCTTTGCCAAACATAGAGTTGTCCGCCCCTGCGCAAGTCTGCGATGGAACAGACACCACCGTCACAGCCAAGAGCCAAGACAACAAGGAGTTGCTCTACAGTTGGGATGGAGGCATCAACTACACGACATCCAACAAGAACGATGTCCAAATCAATGGTGCGGACGTCACCATCAAAGTGGTGGCAAAAGACGAGAACGGATGTATGTCGGATGAGGTTCAAAAGAAAATTGAATTCCTTCCTAACCCTGAAGTCTCCTTCGACAATCCAGTCAACAACGTATGTTATGGTGACAATGTGAGCCTCACGGTAAAAGACACGTCGAATGCCACCCAATTCTATTGGATGGGAGACAGGAACTATACAGGCGATACCTACAATGTGACTGGTCTGAAAGAGCTCACCACATTCACCGTCGTCGGCACTAGGAGCAAAAACAATATCACTTGTACCCACAAGCAGACACATACCGTGGACGTATGGAGCCTGCCAACCGTCAAGATCGACCCAGCTCCTACAACATCCGTTTGTGACAACGGAAGCGTGACCCTGAAGGGATATGGCGCTAACAAATACGCATGGAGGGATAGCCGAGGCACCATCTCAAGGAACGAGAGCGACTATGGCACGGAGACGGAAAAGACCTTCGCGAACTTGAGAGAGCAAACCACCAAGTACCTGTGGGGTATGAACAACAACGGATGTGTGAACCAAGACAGCGTGATCATCAACATCAACGAACTGCCTAAGTTCATCATCACAGGTGACACCATTGCCTGCGAGAACGAGGAAATCACCCTCACCGCAACCAAGGACGCCTCCACCATCGGTGGTCTAGGCTACGTATGGAGAAACAACGAAGGCAATGAATTGAGCAGGAACGACGAGCTCAAGATCAGGATCACGAAAGATACCATGCTCTACGTGACGGCCACGAACGCCAACGAGTGCGAGAAGATGGATTCCATCTTCATCATAATGAAGGAGATACCATCCATCTTTGCAGTGAAAGACACGCAGAATGTATGTAAGGACGATCCTGCGACATTGGTGGTCGGATCCTCCATGTCAGACGTCATCTTCAGCTGGGTTGACGCAAGGACAGGAACCAAGATCGAAGGAAGCGATCTGAGCAACAACAACACCACGTTGACACAGACCATATCCACCTACAAGGAGTATAAGGCGACCGTGACGAAACAATATCCAGTCTTCAGCAGACAGAAAGAGTGTTCTTCCGATACATCCTTCAAGATTACCCCTTGGGAGAAACCTATCATCTTACTCGACGGACAAAGGGAAGTCTGCGAGGGTGACTCCGTACTGCTGCAGGCAGAAGGCGGCGTGGACGGCAAGTACAAATGGAGTTATCAATATCAGGTCGGAACGACAACGATAACCGTGGACACCGTGGGATCAAGCAGCCAACTCAAACCAGTTCCAAGCAGAGACTTGACCACCTACGTTGTTGTCGGTGAGGATAGCAGAACTTGTAAAAACACTGCCAACATCCTCGTCAGAAGGAACGGATTGCCAAGCTTCACCATCAATGCTCCGAAAGAGGCCTGCGAGGGTGAGAAGATCTCCGTATCCATCTCCACTTCCACATCCTACAACTACAAGTGGGACGAGAGCGGTTACCGCAAGAACAATTCACACGACTATGTGATCACCCAGGATACGACGATCCATATCTATGCGATCAATGCGGACACCCACTGCGAGAAGCACGATAGCTTCAAGATCGACAGCAAGAAACATCCTGAGCTGAAGCTGGACTTCGACGAATACACATGCTTCGGCAGTCCGGCCAACTTCTCCACCTCGAACGACGAAACCAATACGACGTTCGCTTGGTATGAAGGCAACAATGTCAGCTCTACCGCTTTCAGCACAGGGAAGACAGGCACAACCGCTCCTCTGAGAAACGAGTCTTGGTTCTTCGTGAAGGCAACCAAGAGCTATACTCACACCACATGCGAGAGCGATACCTCATTCAGGATACAAGTGCTCCAGTTACCGACCATCAAGATCGAAGAGGGCAACACCTACTCCGCTTGTAAGGGTGATTCCGTAACACTGAACGCCACTGGAGGCGACAAGTACGCTTGGGAAACCACGGATGTCACCGCGACATCAGAAAGCAGGAAAGACACCTCATTCATTCCGGCAAGGAACGGAGAGCAACATACCCTATTGGGTGGCAAATACTACACTTACGGGACTAAGACATACACTTGTTACAACACGGATGTCACCACAATCGCCCTGTATGAATTGCCGAAATTCGATATTGAAGGTCCGACCGACACCTGCCAAGGCCAGCGCATCGCCCTCTCCGGTAACAGCTCGGAGAGTTTGAGCTACGAGTGGACAGACACATTGGGCAACCATATCTCCAGTCTGAAAAGCCACACGTTCCTCATCACCAAGGATACGACAGTGAGACTGACGGCATCCAATGTCTTGGGATGTAACAGTAGCAAGACCTACGACGTCAAGATGCACAAGTACCCTACGCTCGAGCTCGACTCGGCATCGTTCACCGAAAACGTATGTAGGAACGCGAAAGGATTCATCCGCATCCTCAACACGGAGGCGGATGTCAACAGGGTCGATTACCAATGGGCATCTTGGGGCGAAGAGGGAGCCATCACAAACACGGACTCCATCAAACCGACAGTACTCAAGCAAACGCAGTACACAGTCACTGCCTCTAACGTATACAACAACAATGGAGGTCACTGTCCTACGACAGGGAAATACACCATCAACACGTGGGATGACCCTACCATCATCGTAGAGAACGTCTCCGTATGTCCAGGCGATGAAGCCACCTTGGTGGCTAGCTGCCCAACCGTCAGCGACGACGCGGCATTCCACTGGGAAAACGCAAGCGAGCACAGTGCGACATACAAGACACAACCGATCAATCAACAGACGGTATTCCACGTAACGGTTGTGGACGACAAACATTGCCAAGGAGAGGGCTCCGTCATTGTGTCGCTTCACCCATTGCCATCATTCGGTCTGCAGAGCAACAGCCCTGTTTGCCGAGGGACAAGAGTCACCGTGGAGGCGAACAACATGGGTCTGGAATACGATTGGCACGACATGAAAGGATTCCATCAAGACATGACATACTCCGAGATATTGGATGACGACATGAAGAAGATCCTCGTGACCGCCCGTACCGCCAACGGATGTACGAAAGATGATTCAATCAATGTGTATGTCAAAGACAACCCTACACTGACCCTGACCATGAGGAACAGTGAAGGCAAAGACACCAACTACGTTTGCTACGGAGAGGAAATGACCCTGACCGCAAGCGGAGCTACCGGCGGATACGAATGGAACGTGGACGGCAAGGAATACGGGGACGGTCAGAGCATAGTGCAACTCACCCACCTCACCACCCCTGTTAACGTGACACTGCGAGGCACATCCAACGAGTGCGCATCGTCCATAGACACGACCATCAACATCTGGTCACTTCCAAACATCATGATCGAGGCGGAAAATGCCAGCGTATGTATCGGCAAAGACGATTCCCTCTTCGCGAAGGGTGGCGTCTCCGGCAAATATACTTGGAGAGGACCTGAGATTACAGGGAACAATGTTCAATGGAACGGAACATTGGCCTCCGAACTATTCGGAGACAACGTCAAAGTTCACTTGAACGCCACAAACAACGCCACCTTCATGGCGAAGTACCACGTCATCGGAGTGGATGAGAACGGATGTAAGGGAACAGGCAACATCGACATCAAAGTCAACGAATTGCCGACCGTTCAGATCGAAGGTGACTTGGAGGTATGCCAAGGAGAGGAAGCATCCCTGTACACGACTGGTACCGCAGAGTCCTTCATATGGACTGTGAACAACCAGACGTACTACTCATCAAGCATCTCCCCTCAGATTTTGGAAAACAACACCAAAGTCATGGTTATCGGAACAGACAACAACGGATGTGAGGCAGGCGACATAGATTACATCAAGACAAAGCCTATACCTCATGTCATTGTGGAGACGAATACTGGTGTAGACACCGTATGTAAGAACGACAAGGTACGTATCGATCTGAAGGCGGTGGACATCAACGGCAACGACTTGACCCAGAATGCGACATGGGAGTGGCAGAACGCCAACACCAACAGCTACTGGGAGGAGGTTATCTCCAACAAAAAGAGCTATAACGTGAGAGTCGAGGTGAACAAATGCCAAAACGACACTAACTTCAACATCAACGTATGGCCATTGCCTATCTTCGAGATCAAGGGCGACGATGCGATCTGTATCGGAGACAGCACCATCCTGACCGCTGAAGACGACAAGAACGGAAACGGACCGATGACCTACGTCTGGAAACAGACCTCACAAGGTGGCTTAGGCACTACAGAAACGATACGCAACCACACCACCGCCGACCTGACCGTGTCTCCGAAGGAGGTCACGAGATACACAGCGGAGGGTACGGACAAGCACCAATGCCACTCAACCGCCACCCACCTTCTGAGAGTGGACGCATTGCCGACAGACCTCATCATCGTCGCAGTGCCATCCGACAGTATTTGTGAAGGCGACAACGTGACATTGAAAGTCACAGGATCTGGTGTGGACTACACATGGAGCATAGGTGACACCCGCCTCAACAGCGGCGAGGAACTGAGCTACAAGATAGAGCAAGACACCAAATTCACCGTAAGAGGAAGGAACGCCAATGGTTGTGACTTCGAAGTAAGCAAGACCATCTACAAGAAGAGACGTCCTGTCATCGAAGTGGTAAATAAACCAGACTACGTATGCTACAACTCGGAAGCCACGATCGTAGTCAAGGGTGCGGAAACCTACAAGTGGGATAACAACGAAACATCCGAAACGACGACTGAAATCCTCCAGATGGATAGGACCTTCACCGTGAGCGGATCCATGAACGGTTGTGAAGCTGAACCGATCGACATCCACGTTCCGGTCAAGAGTCTTCCGACTATTCTCATCAGCTCCGACAAGCTGGACAACGAGATCTGCGCAGGCGACAGCATCAAACTGATCGCCAGCGGAGGCGTGACTGGCAAATATGAATGGGAGAACGGTCCGAATAAGGATGACATCAAGGTGAGTCCAAAGGCAACAACGACCTACACCGTATGGGGCGAGGATGAGTTCAAATGTAGGAACCACAATGATTACCAAGTCATCGTACATGATCTTCCTCTTCTCCACATCGAGGCCTTCTCTAGCCTCATCTGCGAGGGTGACATAGACACGCTTTGGGTAGTCAACGACAACCCGAAGGCCGCGAACGGATCGCAAGTGTTGTTCAAATCATACGCTTGGGAGGATGGAGAGACAGTAGAGAAGATCAATAGCAGCATCAAACAGGACAAGACATTCAAGGTGACCGTACAAGACATCTACGGATGCGTCAACGATGCGGAGAAACTGATCAAGACCAAGCCTTATCCGAAACTGAATGTGACGGCTCCAGCCTACGTATGTTACAACGAGAGCGGCACCGTAAGCATATCGGGTGCGAAGAACTACACCTGGAACGACGGATCGCATGCGGCACAGTTCTCCAACGTGCTGAAACGAGACACCGTATACAGCGTAATGGGTGAAACGGATGGTTGCCAGTCTGACACGACCTTCTCCATCCCTGTGATGCCATTGCCTAACGTATGGATTTCCTCTAACGTGGATGAGCTCTGTTTGAAACAAAGCATCACCATGAGGGCTAACGGAGCACACACCTACGTATGGAACGTACGTGACATCGAAACCAACAGCAATGAGGTGGAGACCGTCACCGTGAAGCCGAACAAGGCAAACAAGACGTTCCAATATAGCGTGACAGGAACCGACCTCAACGGATGTGTGAACAAAGACGAGTTCGAGGTGAAGGTGAATCCATTGCCGGAGTTCGACATCCATGGCATGACAGAAATCTGTCAGGGTGACATGGACACCTTATGGGTAACAGGAAACGCTATCCGGTACACATGGACGAACACTGGAGAGCAAAGCGATTCGATCTACCCTATCGTAGACGAACCAACCACCTACAAGGTGACAGCCGAATCAGAGAACGGATGTATAGCGGAAGATAGCATCAAGGTGAGAGTCAAGATGTACCCAACCGTCACCATATCCGCACCGACAGCGGTTTGCCACGGAGAGAAAGCCATCATGACAGCAAACGGAGCCAACGAATATGTATGGCAGAACGATCCGACCAAGACCAACAAGAAATTCGTGGACGCTCCTGAGAAGGGTACGACCTACACCGTGAAAGGAACGACGAAGGGTTGTACAAGTGAAGCCAGCGTCTACGTGGATGTCAACCCTCTCCCTTACGTATGGATCACAGGAAGCGAGAGCGTCTGTGCGGGAGAAGACATGGTTCTCTCCGCCAATGGTGCGACATCCTACTTGTGGAGCACAAGACAGGTGGGTGAACACATCAGCCTCACACCGACAGAGACCTCGAAACCTCTCGTCATCTCTGTGATAGGAACGGATGCGAACAACTGCGTCAACAACGACACCTTCACCATCACCGTACATCCTCTCCCGAATGTTAAGATCTTAGGAGAAAGCGCGACATGTAACGGAGACGCCACCCATTTGGAGGCTACAGGTGCGAAAGACTACGTTTGGAACACATCCGAGCAAGGTGCCCACATCTACCCTATCATCACGGGTAATAAGACATTCACCGTGGAAGGAACCGACGAGTATGGTTGCAAGAGCTCAGACAGCAAGACCATTACCCGGAAGTTCTACCCAGTCCTCAGCTACACCGCACCATCTGCGGTATGCGACGGTTCAGAGGTGAGAATCAGCGTCACCGGCGCATCCCACTACACTTGGTCAGGTACCGAGTCCTTGAAAGCACAAGGCGGAACAATGACCGATACCATCCGCAGACGTACCATATACAAAGTGGAAGGTGAGGAGAACGGATGTACAACGGTAAGAGAGATTATCATCGACAAGTATGAATTGCCGACCATCTGGATCAACGGACCAGCTACTGTATGCCAAGGTAGCCAACTGAAGCTGAACGCGACGGGTGGTAACACCTACACATGGGCTTGGGGAGGCAACACCTACCGCAGCAACGCACTGAGCGATCAGCCAGAGAGAACGACGACCTATCGCGTGACGGGAACAGACAACCACAAGTGCTCCAACACGGCGGTGCACGAAGTTGTCGTCAAACCAACACCTAGATTCATTGTCAAAGGTGAGACTGAAGTCTGCGAAGGAACAGCAACCACGCTCACCGCTGAGTCCACCGACAACTCACAGCTCTCCTTCAGCTGGAGCAACGGTGCGGGCACACCAAGCATCACACCGGTCATCAACAGCACGACCAAGTTCATCGTCGTCGCCAAGGATGCCAACAATTGCGAAAGCACCGTCACCCACACCGTGGTCAGCCAAGAGATTCCGGAAGTGACGTGGACCGGTACGACCACGCTATGCCAAGGAGACAGGTTGCAATTGAACGCCAAGGGCGCCAAGACCTACAAATGGACCAGTTCCGACAAGCCAGGCGTCACACTCTCCACAACCAACCTGATGACCGATTACCCTACGACCAGCGCCATCTATGTACTGGAAGGATCCAGCAACGGATGTGCGGCAGAGCCGATCAGCATCCCTGTCAACGCACTGCCGAACCCGAACCTGACCTACCAAGGCAACACGGTCATCTGCGAAAACTCTCAGTTGACGCTGACCGTATATGGTGCGGATAGTTACTTGTGGAACAACGGTTCCAGCAACAAGACGATGATCACCATTCCACCAGCGGGAGACAGTATATTCTCCGTTGTCGGAACCGATAAGAACAAATGTAAGACAGAGCTGAAGATTCCTGTCAAGGTCAACAAGAACCCAGAATTCACCATCGACGGTGAGACGGAAGTATGTAGGGGTGAATACACCACACTGACCGCTACGGGAGACGCCATGACCTACTATTGGGGTTACCAAACTCCAATATACGACAAGAACTTAAGCAGCAACGGGACACCAATCGCCGTTCAGATAGATATTCCGACCTACGTCTTCGTCAAGGGTGTGGACGAGAATGGATGTGAATCGGAAAAATCCATCGCCGTCAAGATGAAGACCCCACCTACCGTGAAGTACTCAGGCAACACCGAGGTTTGTCTCGGCGAGACCATCGAACTGACTGCGGAAGGAGATGCGAAAGAGTACCGATGGAGCACAGATGGTGGTCTGACCTCACAAGCGGGTAACCCATACAAATTCACTCCAATGGGTGTGACAAGGGTAATCCTCACCGGCGTCGCGGAAAATGGATGTACCGCATCGGAAGAGATATTCATCGAAACAAATGTCGCTCCGAATGTGGATATCTACGGAGACTCATCCGTCTGTGAAGGCAACAGCGCTAGACTCATCGCCGACGGTGCGGACAAATTCGTCTGGAGAGAGGAAAGCACGGGCAAGATCGAGGAAGGACGTTACCTCGAGAGGGAAAACATGAAAGCAGGAGCCAACAAGTTCTACATCACTGGAACTTCCGTCAGCGACTGTAAGAACACCAAGGAGTTCACCTTGTGGGTATACAAGAACCCAACCGTGAAGATACATGACACTCTGATCGGATGTCCAAACACCGACACCGAGGCTGAATTCAGTATTAGGGAGTCTAATATCATTTCGTGTGAATGGAGAAGTAACCCTCTCAACGGAGACCTCTTCAGCAACTCCGCGAAGAAGGTTTCCGGTACAATCACGGAACCTACAGAGGTCTATGTCGTCGCCTACGACGCAAATAGATGCGCTTCCTATGACACGATCAAAGTCGATGCGCTTCAATTCAACCCGATCCGCTTCGATGTGTCGCCAACCACCATCGACGAGAACTCCAACGTCATAGAGATGACAGGAATATTCCCGGAGACGGAGAACTGGAATTGGCTGACAGACGACGGAGCAAGCGAGACGAGAGGCAGGATGGCTAAACATACCTACACGAACACCAACGTCCGCGACTCCTTCATCGTGACGGCTAGGGCTTACGACGACAAGGGATGTCTCTACGAAGGTGACACCATCGTCTACGTTTGGAAAGACTTCTGGGCACCAAACGCCTTCACTCCTAACGAGGATGATATGAACGATTGCTTCAGATTTATGGGAACCGAGTTCATGACAGAATTCCACTGGCGCATCTTCGACAGAACGGGTCGCATCATCTTCGAATCCGACGACAAGAACGCTAAGTGGAACGGACGTGACAAGAACGGAGACAAATGCGAATGGGGCGTTTACGGTTACATCGTAGAGTACAAGAGCATCTACAAGGGCATAAACAAGACAGGAGAGAAACGAGGCACCGTGACGTTACTCCGATAGCCATAACGTTTCCGCTCTAGGACGCACTACACACATCTCTTCATATGAGACAACGGTTGTCGAAAAAAATTCGGCAACCGTTGTTATTTCTCACGAAGAGCATAGTGACAACACACGCATGCAAAATGGCTTCATATATCATGTCAGATGATTATAATCATTTAAGGCTTAATTATTTAGACCAATCATTCCCACAGACGCAGGAAGTCTAATCGCACTCCGCTTTCTCCAAATGGAATTTCCGTGACACGCATACGGAATATCATCCGTTCAGCGCTTCCAACTCAAGGGAAATAGTGAGTAATGTCAATCCCTATCTTCGAACTTTCACACAAATCTACGGCAAAATCACCACACACAGAAAAACGCAAATCGCCAAGAAAATAACAGAAAAAACTATTGGCAAAGTGAAAACTTTAACTTAATTTAGCATAATGAACTATAGTGGAAAGACTACAAGGTAGACCGCTAAGAAATAACTGCTTATGAAAGGAACAAAGTCGATGTATATGAAGTGTATAAGATTGATATTCGCCATCCTGTTGGTGAACACCTGTATATGCAGCCCAGCCTGGGCAGTGAACGAGGACACCCCGGGACTCAGTTTCGAGGACATGCCCGATGGCAATTACAATCAGTCATTCAATGAAGGCGACAAGAAAGTCTGGAAAAGATATTACGGTTTTTACGGGGCCATCAATTACGATGCCGCCCAAATTACCAACGCCATATCCAATTACCCATTCTTCAACAAAAGAACTATCAGTCTAAGTCCTGACAGTAGCGGATGGGTGAATTATGGAAGAAACAGATATGTGAAAATAGACAACAACGGAACATGCAACGTATCCGGTACCGCCGGCAACGGCTATACACTCGTCCAAAAGGGTAGCGTGGATGTCATATCCCAAAAGCAGAGAGACCCGATGCTAAAAGGCAATAGAAGTTTTAATGAAAATCAATGTTTTCAAAACCAGAACTACAACTGCGGAACAGGAACAGACAATTGCAACAAATACGTTTTAAACACAACACCTGACGACCTAACACCAGGGCAAAAAGTCATCAGAATAGGCAATGTGAATGATCCAGAAATAAACTATTTGAACTATAAATCCGGGAATGATTACGTGCCATACAACTATCAAAGGAGGCCAATGGCAGAGCGAATGGTCTACACCTTTGACGTGACGGAGAACAGCACCCTCCTCACCTACCGTTACGCGGCATTCATCGAGGACCCAATCGGAAACGAAGCGGGTCTGCATACGGGAGACGAACGTCCTGGCGCAGAACTGAATGTGACCATTTCCTCCAACGGTGAGATCATCAAACCAGTCTGCAGTGAATTCATGGTCAACGCCAACGCATCCAACGCCCAATTCACCCCAGTATGCAAATGCTGTTTGAACACGAACGGAACCAACAGCACGGGTTCCTCCAGCTCAATTTACAAGGATTGGACAACCGTCGTATACGATTTGCGCAATTATATCGGTTCCACCGTCAACATTGAAGTATGGGTCCACGACTGTATCTTGGACTTATACGTTTGTCGGAAATGTCATAAATCCCAAGCTACCAGAAACTCATTAACCCAATGTAGATGGGGATGTGGTGGCACAAAATTCGACATCCTGCCAATGGCGGGAGGACACCGCGCCTACTGCTACTTCACCGCTGAGACCAGAAAGATGGAGATGTTAGTAGACAACTGTCCGGAAAACGACACAATCACCATCACCGCACCACTGGGATTCAGCCACTACGTATGGAAGACAGGAGAGGGTGTGACCCTGAAAAACTACAACGGGCAAGCTAATAAGGCTTATGTGCTACGCTCCGAAGTGCAGGAAAACATGGACTACATCTGTACCATGACCGGTGACGAGGAAGATTGTAGCGAGATACTCGGAATCGTGCAGCTGGCGAAAGACCCACTCGGTGCGAAATTCGCCAAGAAAATCGTATGTGACAACCAAGTTAGCTTCATCAACGAGTCCTACATCACCCCTGTCAAGCAACAAGACGGAAGCGTCATCGAGCCAGACGAGATCATAGAATACAAATGGACTTGCACCGATGGGCATGACCACAACTACGAATTGACCACCACAGACAAGAACAACACACCTGTCTACATCTTGGAATACACCCAAGCGAACAAAGGACGTTATACCGTGACGTTGGACATCACCACGAAAAAAGGATGCCACGCATCCCACACGGAAGAAATCAGCGTCTCCCCTAGAGAGGTCATCAGCATAGATGGTGTCACGGACGTGTGCGAAGGAGAATCAACGACCCTTCAGATTTCCAACTACAACGATCCAGGCAACACCTACACATGGTACACCTACGAAGGAACCGACACAACAATATTCAAGGTGGGAGGGCTCGATTGGTCCGGCAACACTTACCAATTCTCGAAACTGGAATTCGTCCCTACGCCTGGCACCACACACTTATACGTGAAAATATTACGGAAGGAAGACGAAGACGATTGTTACTACACTAAATCCTTCGACGTGACAACGAAAGCGATTCCGGCAATCACAGTGACCGGCGAGGGCAAAAACATCCATAGTGACAGAACTCCTTTCGAAGTGGACATATGTGAGGCGCAAAACGCGACACTCAAAGCAAGGGAAGTAACATCCCTTGGTATCAACAAATGGACATGGAGCGACCTGACCAACACTGCCAACAACAGCGTGAGCCCTCAGGACACCACCCTATACTACATCACAGCGGAAGCTAACAATGGTTGCGTCACCAAAGACTCCATCAAGGTCAACGTGATGAAGAAACCGATACTTGAGATCCTGGGAGGTGACGAAATCTGCGTGAACGAAGCCATCACCCTACATGCGAACAGCCTGCTGAATGACGTGGACGATAAAAGCAAATACGAATGGTACAGTCTCCAGAACGGCACGAACAAGATAGACTACAACGCCACGACAGGAGGTAGTGGAAGCGACTCGCTCGTCGTCACCCACAGCACACCTTCCGCAATCGGTAGCGAAGACTACATGTATCGACTCAAGGGAACCAACAGATATGGCTGCGAATCACAGGTCGACAAACAAGTGGTGGTCAGAGACAAGCCAAGCCCTATCATCCCTGATTTGACACCTATCTGTGAGGGAGAAAACGTGAACATATCCATCTACGGTGGAGACTCAGCCCGAGTGGAAGAGTTGGGCTCTGACGAGTTCTTCAAGATCCCATACACCACTTCTATAAAACCGACGACTGACAGACTGAATGTGACCGTATTGAACCACTACAACAGCGTCACCTGTAAGACAACAGTTAGCAAGCCAATCACGATCAACAAACTCCCTGGCATAAAAATCGAAGGAGACACGGTGATCTGCTACGGCGGAGAGATTACCTTAACCGCATCAGACACAACGGTATACTCAACAGCAAACACGAACGAGTACCTGTGGACAGACGCCAACCGCACAAGGACAGAGACCATGAAAGCCAGTCCGACGACAAGCACCACATACGGCGTCACCCTGACAAACAGCAACAACTGTTCCGCGACAAAGAACATTCCTGTGACCGTAAATCCATTGCCAAGGGTCATCGCCGAAGCATACAACGGCAAAGTGTGCCCGAATGGAACCGACACATTGAAAGCCTACATCGTGGAAGGCGGAGACACCATCACCTTGGAAGAGTGTAGATGGTATGCGGATGCGAATCAGCATATCGCACTCAATGCAAGCGATACGATAAAAGACTTGTCCTCAACACTTGGAACCGGTACCATCGAGGTCTCTAAAATAAAATCGCAAGTCACCTACTACGCCGTGGGGAAAGACAAGAACGGATGCGAAAAGATGGCACAAGTGACCATCTATCTCAAACCGTTGCCAACCATCACCATCGCAGGAGAACCGGAAATATGTAACAAGAGTAATATCGTTCTCACCGCCGCCGGAGCGGAGACCTACCACTGGTATAAAGGAATAGACAAGACAGGAGAGGACAAACTTGCCATCAACCCGATGCAAGATTCCGCCAGCTACAAAATCGCCGCAGAAGACACAACCATCCGCTATACCGTATATGGTGTGAAGGACGGTTGCGAAGGAAAGGAAACCAAGGCTATTAAAGTAATCAAAGAGCCGACCATCACCATCTCCGGTGTCACGTCAGTCTGCTACGGAGACAGTGCCGTCCTCACGGCGAACGGCTCAAATAACGGATACCTTTGGACAGGCCTCGGCAGCAAGAACGCAAAGGTGACAGTCGTACCAATCGGCGAAGAGCAAACCTTCCAAGTGACGGGTTACAACGGAGTATGTCCGGGAACAGCCGAGCATAAAATCACCGTCAACAGCAACCCTACCCTTTCCATCGAGAATGCGGACCCTATATGTAAGGGAGGAAAAGCAGACGGAATCTACGTCAGAGACCTCAACGGGGGAGCGGTCAGAAACGAGGTGTGGAGAATGGTCACCAAATCAGGAGACACCCTGGCCGTAAGCAATAACGACCCTAAGAATGTGGTGTTAAACGACACAACCATATTCCTCGTGCAAGCGGAGAATAATTCACAATGTCCTGCCACCGCCCAAGCCACCGTCATCGTATATCCTGAGCCGAACATCACCGTCACAGCTCCTGACATCTGTGAAGGAGACGAAATCGTAGCCATAGTCGACGGAGCAGCCACCTACAGATGGCTCACATGGAACGGAAACGACACCGTATTCGCCGCAAGCCAAACAGGAACCAAATTCACAGAGACCAATTACTCTGGAAGTTCTTATAAAATCAGCGTGATCGGTTACGAAAACGGTTGTCCATCACAAATGAAGACCAACATCATCAACATTCTGGGAAGGCCAAAATTCTCCATCGTCGGAGATACCGCCTACTGCGAGAATGATGAGATGAACCTGCACGCAGATGGCATAAACGACACTGACGTTGAAAATTATTTATGGAGCACCGGCGACGCTACCCGCAGCATCTCAAAGAACGCGCTGCTAAGCATGAACAGCATCACCCTGACCATCACAAACAATGCAGGTTGTACGAATGACACGACAAGAGGAATTGTCGTGAAGAAGAAACCTGAAATCACGATGTGGACATGGAATGGGAAAGACAGAGTATGCGAGAATGACACCCTGAACATGATCGCCAAAGCGACAAAGAACACGGATTCCAACTCATTGACATACACTTGGGAATACAAGGAGAAGGATATGAGTCAATACGCTCAATACACAGGCGTAAACACCTGCAGGATCCATATAACCGCAAACGACAACATCGCGAACGACTCCATCCACCCTACCCTCTTAAAAACCACCACATTCAAGGCGGACGGGAAAGAGGAATACAATTACAGAAGTTGGAATGGAACGTCCGGGAAATGGGACGGAGAACTCCTGACATGCGAATCCTCCGCAGAGAAGACCATCATCGCCAACCCAATCCCTGTCGTAAGCATCAGCGGTAAGGATTCAATCTGTAGCGGACTATCGACTAACCTCATAGCCTTCAACACAAACGGGAACGCCATCATCAAGAGTTGGGAATGGACATCCACCCACCCAAGCTTCGGAAGCAACCATAACCTGAGCTACACGAACACAGGTGAGGTGACCGGACACGTGGAATACACCGCCATAGCGGAGACAAACGATGGATGTAAGAACCAGGATACACACTCCATCGACGTATACGAGAGCTCTCAATTCACCATAGAGGGAAGCGCTCTCACCTGCGAAAACGACTCGTTCAAACTATATGCCAAACCAGATGCCAACAACCCTTACAAAAAAGTGAGCGACTACACTTACCAATGGTCGCCTCAAGGAGGCAAAACAGACACGGCTAGCGGCATTATCTACACGACCACAGAATTCACGTTGTTCTTCGCAGACAAGAACGCTTGTATGGATTCCGTAAAGAAAACGGTCGAATTCAAACCATTACCAATCCTCTCCCTTTCCTCAGACACAGTCTGCGAGGGACAAGTGGCGACCATCAACGCATCCTCAAACAATGCGACCTTGGATTCTATCTTATGGGAATACTCAGGCAAGAAGATCAGCCATGACATGAGAGCATACCCTGACAGGACAAAAGATAACATTTCAGACACGATCAATCAATCCACGACCTTCTCCGTTACCGGAACCGACATGTACGGATGCGTTTCCCAAAAGGAAATCATCGTAATAGACCCATTGGTGGCTCCAGACCTGAGCGTCACCGGCGTCAAGAAAGCATGTGCAGGGTCGAACGTGGACCTCATCGCCGCCACCAGTTCGAATTACGACATCAAGTGGTACGCATACGATACCATCAGGAAGGAAAAGACCGGGAATGTGTTGTCCAGCAACGGCGTGCTTAGCCTGACGAACGTACAAGTTGGCACCTATGACTACATCGCCATTGTGGACAACGGGACCTGCGACACCAAAAAGACCCATAACCTAGTCGTATCGGGCAACCCTACCATTCAGTTGCTGACGAACGGAGAGGACAAAGAATCCGTGACGATATGCAAGGGTGAGTCAGTCAACATCAAAGTGGCAGAGAGCTCCCGCATCGCAAATGCCACCTACACATGGACCATCGAGAACACCGATAATTACGAGAACGTACTGAGGCCAGAAAACGACCAGACTTGTATCGTCACCGTGAGCGACCAGAACTCATGTACAGGCAAAGACGAGGTGCAGATCATCGTCAACAGCAAACCAATCCTGACCATCAACGGAGTATCCAATGGAGAGACCACAATCTGTGCGGACAATACCAATCCGACGACTGTAAACTTGGTGGCTGACGGAGGTGACAGCAACTACACCTGGACATATGGCAACGGCACAAGCATCACTGGCACAGGCACGAACAACAGCAACGCCGAGATATCAGTGACAGCGGAGACAATCATCAAAGTGACTGGTAGCAAAAACAACTGCGTCAACGAAACGGAATACACCATCCATACCAAAGAGTATCCTGTATTCAACGTCGCCAACGCCACCGGATGTATAGGCGACTACGTCACTTTGGAAACCACCAACGGAAATGCGGACACCTATACTTGGAGTTGGACGGAAAACAATCAATCGGAAACAGCCAACGGAACAAAGCTCACCGTAAGAGTGGAAAATGCATCCAAGGACTACAATGTCGTGGCAACTAAGAATGGATGTACGTCACCTAACTCAAAGAAAGCGACAGTGACTGGCCACGTGAAACCAAACCTCACCGCATCACCTGATACGGTAATCTGCTTCAACAGCTCCGCCAACCTCAGAATCAAAGGCGCCTCCGGCAGATACGAGTGGTCGACCAATAACAACCTGACGGATAACGGGGACGGAACCGCAACAGCGACTCCAAATGCGACAGGTCTGCATAAATACACCGTAAAGGGCTACAATTCAGATGCGGACGGAGGCTGTTTCGACACCAAGACCATACAAGTGACCGTTAATCCTATCCCTAACTTCATCGTCAAAGGAGACAAGACAGTGTGCGCTGAGACGCCATTGACGCTCTCCGCCGAGAACAAAAACACATCAGACAACGTCACCTTTAACTGGCAATGGATCGATGCGGATGGTTCGACCAAAACAGAGACGAACAAGGGAACCATCACTCCTACGTTCACAAACAATGGTTCGACAAACACCACCGTGGTTGTCTCAGCCATTGCCACCAACGACGCAGGCTGTTCACAAACGATCGAACATAGCGTGACCGTCAAGCCATCGCCAAGATTCGACGCACCTGAGATCAACGTCTGCCAAGGCAGTGAAGCAACCGTCACAATAGACAACGTCACTTCAGTATACTGGGAGTTCGACCAAAAGACAACCGGTCCGTCGAGAACACTTCCTTACGAGACCATCAACACTTATAAAACAAGTGGATTCAACATCATCGGATATAAGAACGGATGCGGAACCAATGCGAAGATCAGCGATATCAACATACAGACGAAGCCGACTATCACATTCTCCACAACAGGCATAAAAGATGCTGACAATACCAACGGAACCGGTAAAATTTGCCTCAACGCATCCGGCATCAACATCACAGCCATATCCAGTGGCTCCAACCCGACGTGGGAATGGAACGGAACGCCAAGCGCCAACGGAACTTTCTCGCCTACTCCAACCACAACAGGCGTGATGACATACACCGTCAGCGTAAATGACGGAGGTTGTTCAAACACCAAGCAATTCAACCTCACCGTCTTAGGCAACCCAATCATCAGAGTCAGCGATGACGACGTGAACTACGAGCGTAAAGGAAACGGCAAAATCTGTGCAGGAAAGCCTATCACCCTATACACGAAGTGTGACGAGGGAGAAACCGTCACGGAATACAAGTGGTGGGAAAAGACAAACGGAAACTATCAAAGCATAGGAACAGGGACCTCCCTCACTATCGCCGGCAACCAACTATCTGCCGCAGGCACCAAGACCTACATGATCACAGGCACAACAGCTGACATGTGTTCTGATGAGACTTACTACGACCTGACCATCAATGCTATTCCTAGCGTAGACCTCGAGTGGAACAACATATGCGAAGGTGAGAATGCGGCTGTCAAAGTCAAGACGCCTTCAGGCGACGCAAGGTACGACTGGAGATGGAAAATCGACAACGTTGAAAAAACAGCGTACAACACAAGCTATGTGACACAGATGCTGAAGGAAAACACCGAATTCACCGTCATCGTCACTAAAGACGGTTGTGTTGACAGTTTAACAAAATCGGTGACCGTCAAACCAAATCCGGTATTCACACTGAATCCTAAGAACATCAGCGTTTGCTCAAACGAAACCATCAGCGAAATCACCGCCTCATCCTCTATTCCATACAAATACGAATGGAATAAGGGAACACAAACGCCTAGTTCAGACGCTAGCACAACCGTCAGCAAAATCACGAACATACGTCCAAATAGTACAGCAAGTTACATTGTCCAAGCAAAGGATGGAAACTGTTCAACACGAGACACCGTTCTCATCAACGTCATTCCGAAGCCAAAGCCAACCATCATCGAGGATGGAGCCGCCTGTCTCGGAAACACCATCAAATGGACAGCGGTTGGACAAAACGGATCATCTTTCCAATGGAGTGTCGGAAATACTGATTTAGGAAGAGGTTCCAACAACTACCAAGTCGACAATAACACCATAATCCTCTCTGTAGGGGGACAGAACAATGCGGAACTCTCCGTGAAGATAACGGAAGGATTCCCATCAAACGGCATCAACATATCAGTGGTGGAAATCCCTCTCAACGCCGCCAATTGCAAAAGCGACAAGTTGACAAAGAAGTTATCGATGGCCCAAGGACCGAATATCAGACCAATCGACAACAACCCTCGTTGCGAAGGCGACGGGAAGAAGACACTCTCCTTGCAGGGTGCGACAACATTCAGATGGCTGAACGTGGGGAATGAAGTCTATACCGGTTCTTCCTACACGGAGGAATTGACTGCTGACAAGACCTACATAGTGGAAGGAACATCAGGATCTTGCGTGGACACAGCAAGAATCACCGTAAATGTCAACAAGCGTCCTACCCTATCCATCGACGCAACTGGCGGAAGAAGGAAAAGCAACGACACGACCTATACTTGTGTCGAGGACGACTACAACCACAGTTCCGTGGAACTTAAGGCGAAAGCTCAACACCCTGAAACATACGTATCGATCAACAATGTCACGACAGACTTGGGATTCGACTATCTGTGGGATAACACCACATCAGGTGACGAGATCACACCGACCGTCAACACCACATTGCCTCAGACACACACGGTCAAGGTGACGGATAACAACACGGGATGTACCCAAACGAAGAGCTACACCGTCACAGGAATCGCTCTTCCAAGCGTCGTCATCTCAGGTGACAACGAGGTGTGCCGAATGGCCCCTGTCTCATTAACCGCGACAAGCAACAAAAAGATCGAAGAATACTCCTGGAAGGTTCAGAATGGCAACACACCATTAAGCAGCACCCAATACACCACAACTGGTGCATTGAAGGCCGGCATCACCGTCACCAATGTGCTCACCGCCAACAACCAGAAGTATGCATTCATCGCATTGGCCCAAGACACGGAGGGTTGCGTGGGATCTTCAGACACATTCTTCGTAATCAACAAGCCAGACCCTACCATCGTAATCAATGAGGTGGAGGTCTGCAAGGGCGAGCTAGCTACGCTGAAGGTGGGCAACGGATCAAAGGCAGATTACTACATCTGGCCAGACGGAAGCCAAGGAGGTTCACAATGGATATCAAGTTCAACAATCTCAACGGACACCCGATTCGAGTTCTCCGCCGTATTGAACGATTGTAGGAAAGATAGCTTCATAACCGCCATGGCCCTTGATCATCCTGAAGTCATAATGAAGGTTGAGGATAATCACGGCAATGCGATCACAGGAGATCCGTTGATCGTTTGTCTGAACAACAATGACATCAACATCATCGCCATCGCATCAGGCAATAACGTCAACAATACAACCACCTACAAATGGAAGAATGACAACACCGTCACAAACGACACCTTGCCAGCGAACCCTGAAAAGAAGACGAACTACACCGTTACCGTAACTGACGCAAAGGGTTGTAAAACGCAAGAAAGCGTGACGGTCGACGTCGCCTTGCCGGAGAAGATCCAAATCGAAGGTCCATCCACCATATGCGAAGACATGGAGGAGACCTACACCCTATCTGGCATAACATCAAACGGAGGAAACAACGCCTATAGACCATCGCTATCCTCTGAGACAAGCAACAATGCGCAACTGGAATTGAATGGTAACATATTGACCATCAAGGGCATCAAAGGGGACATCAAACTATATGTGGCAGGAACAGGCGGAAACGGCTGCGAATGCGAGATGGACTCCATGGAGATCAAGATGACGCCAAAACCAGGCATCGACATCACCGTCACCCCTGCATCCAAAGAGGTTTGTAGCGGTGATGACGTAAGGATGAACGCTTCCGTCAACGCTGGAATATCAGTGAAATGGGGAGATCAACAACCTGGATACATGGACAATAACCGCAAGCTGATCTACTCTCCGGAAAACGATGGCAAGCAGACATTCTACGTAAGTGCCACCACAACGAACGGTTGCGTCAACAACGACTCTGTCACGATCACCGTACACCCACTGCCTGTCATCTCAACAGAGGGGAAGAATGTATGCTACGGATCCGACACTAAACTGAGAGCGATAGTTTTAGGCAACAATAGCAATCTTGGCTATCAATGGGAAGGAGAGAACATCGACGGTCCGAAGAACCAAGACAGCATCTCCATCAAAAACATCAGGTCTGACGCGAACTACACGATCACCGTCACGGATGACAACCAATGTAAGAATGATACGACTGTCAAAATCACCGTATACAGCAATCCTATCGTAAACATCAAACGTGTCATCGATGGCACGGACGACGGAGAGATCTGTAAGGGAGACATCCTGAAACTGACGGAAGAGAACTCAGAGAACACTCACCAATGGTATTACGTGGGTAGAAAAGGCCAAGGCCTGATCTCAACCGGGAACACCTTAGAGGCTCGGATCGAACAAGACTCGACCTTCAAAGTGATAGCCACCAAGGCATACGATTTCGGAACATCCACATTGTCTTGCCAAGATAGTGCGAACTACACCATCATCAAGAAGGATGCGCCTCAATTCATCGTATCTCCAGACACCGTATGCTACGGAGCGAACGCAAAAGTGACCGCAGTGGCCACCCAAAGCGCAATGACCGGCGTCACCTACAATTGGGAATGGAAGAAGGGTACGGATACCGAATTCTCCAACAAACAAGTCGGAGGCTCCTCTCTGACCATACTCAAACTGACAGGAATAGACTCCGTCAAAGTAACCGGTACGAAGGAGGGTTGTTCGCACGACACCACTGTGGCTGTGCTGATACACCAATTGCCAACGATCGCAGGACTTGCCCCTGCGAAGATATGCATCGGACAAGACACATCCTTCGCTCCAACCGTAACATTCGACCGAACCCTCAACGCATCCAACGATTCGGCTAAGGTTGACGGCTACGTATGGAAAGCCAACAAGGACGCCAACAGTATCTCCAGCACGGAGGAAAACGGAAAGGTGAACATCTCCCCTAAACAGACAGGAGAAAGAGCCTACATCCTGACCGTGAAAGACTTGAACGGTTGCGTCAACAGCGACACCGCAAGACTGACCGTGACAGCCAAACCAAAGATCACCGTGTCTGGCATCACATACGTATGTCCTAACACATCCACGACACTCACCGTGGACGACTCAGGCAATGACATCAATGACGTCAAGTGGTACAAAGTCGGAGACGAAAACAATGCGATAGAAAACGCAGGAAAAACATTCAAACCAAACATCGGAGAGAATGATACCACCTTCGTCGTAATCGTGAACAAGGGACAAAACAACGGCATCCTCTGCGAGGAGAGAAAAGAGGTGACCGTCAGAGTAAAACCATTGCCAAGGATCACATTCAACGGAAACATGAATATCTGTAAGGGAGAGAGCACACGTATCATCCTCATAGGCAACTCGGGAGGAACATACGAATGGCTCGGCGATGCAGCAAGCAACGGCAGCAACTCCGAAGCTACCCTCCGACCAACAGACACGACCACATACAAAGTGAAAGCCATATCCGATGGATGTAGCAAAACAGATTCCTTCACCATCAACGTCAATCCATTGCCACTTGTCCTCATCAACGGGAAGAAGAATGGTGACACCACCGTCTGCCTTGGCAGCGAACTGACACTGAGCAGGGATGGAGGAAATGCGGACACCTACCAATGGAGCAATAGGACATCCGACATGACCTACACTCCTACTGCCATCACCAGCACCAACTACTGGTTGGTAGGAACCATCACCGAAACGGGTTGTAAGGACACCGCAAGATTCAATGTGGAAGTGAAGAAACTCCCAGAGGTTAAAACGCAAGGCGATATCTATGCCTGCAAGGATGACAACGTGACATTGGGCGTGGAGGATCCGTCCAACGATTCAAACATCTCTTATATTTGGCAAGAAGGAAACAACACCATCGCCACCTCCCACACGACCACATTGGCGGTAGCCGCCACCACAACATACACCGTCACTAAGACAGAATTCCACGACGTCGGAAACGGATTCACATGTTCAAACACGGCGACCCAAAAGGTAATCATAAAGGAGGGTCCATCCATCACGATGACCCCAGACACCTCCGTCTGTGAAGGAGATTACATCACACTTACGGCAACCAGTCCATCCTCCACATTCCAATGGAAGGACCTCAACAGCCGGAACAGCAGCGTGACCGTACAAATCTCGAAAGACACCACATTCTCCGTGACCGCGACAAAGAATGGATGTAACGAGACAAGCTCCGTAAATATCAAGAAACTGGATCTTCCTACGTTAAAGGCTGAAGTCATCACCGGAAGACCAAACGACAACACCATCTGCTACAACACCCAAGCGAAGCTGGTAGCCACCGCTAGAGGTGGAAACGCAGAGACTACCGGCGGCACGATCTCCTACAGTTACGCATGGGATATGAGGAACATCGACGAGGTATTAACGCCTGGCGACACGGCCATGACCGTACCTCTCACCAACACGATGTCCACCTACAAGTTCCCTGTAAAGGTGACAGACGGCAAGGGATGCGTGGGCAAAGACACCGCAAAGGTTAATGTCCAAGCATTACCATCCATCAAGATTGAGGGAGACAAAAACATTTGCGAAGGACAAAGCAAGATCTATACCAGCACAGTATCCAACGGTACGCCAAGCGCATACCAATGGATAGAGGATGATGTCACAATGCAAGGGGAGACCGCACAAAACTACGAAGTCACGATGACGAACGCCACGAACGGGCAGAAGACCATCAAGGTACATGTGACGACAGACTTGGGTTGCGAGAACACCTCCGCACCATACGTCATCAAGCAATGGGATTTGCCGATCCTATCCATCATCGGAGACACCATCTTGTGTAATGGAGAGAACACCACCATCCGCGTGTCCGGAGCCGGATCCGCACCTGACAACTACGTGTGGAATGGAGCTGGGCTTAACAACGCTCACGGATTGTCCCAGACATTCTCTCCGACATACACCAGCGGAGCCAATCCGATCCGATACACCATCAAGGGTACGGACAAGAACGCTTGCGAAGGCAATAAGAGCTTCACCATCACCGTTCTGCCGACACCTGAGGTTAACATCATCGCACAAAGCGACATCTGCGAGAATACGGAAGTGAAGTTGACCGCAAATTGCTCAGAGATAACCGACCCTGTCACCTATGAATGGAATACGGGAGACAAGAAGGAGAATAGCGTGAACGAAAGCTCCGAGATCACCGTACATCCATCCCAAACGACAGAGTACAAGGTGACGACCACCAATACGAGGACACAGTGTACCAGCACGGGAAAACTCAACGTCAACGTCCACAAACGTCCTACAATCGAGTTGGAGGCACCTGCCATCGCTTGTCAAGGAAGCGATGCGGAAATAACCGCCAGCCACAGGGGCATCTCCGGAACGGCCACCTACACATGGGAGGATTCCATTTACGGATCTACGGATTGGAGCGCGATCAACGCTTCCCAAATCACCGGCAACACGGCGAAGATCACGATATCCGATGAGAATGTGAAAATACGTGTGAAGGTCGCATACAACGCGAAGGACCAACTGGTTTGCTGGGATACCATATCGAGAGTCATCGCTGTAAGGGATACTCCTAACGTCAGAATAAACTACGAGGACAAGCTCTGCTACGGCGAGACGCAATCCTACAAAGTAGACGCGACCGGCGGCAACACAGCCGACTTCTATATCTGGCCAAACACCAGCAACCAAACAAGCATCTCACAACACACGGAAAATGAGGTGCAAAATGTCGGCACATACACGGATGAGGTGAAAGCATTCAACCGCTACACGCAATCCACACAAAGCATCATGTGCGAGCAGAGAATACCTGTCACATACACCGTGAACCCGACACCAGAAGTTTCGTTCAACGGACCTGCATTCGTCTGCACAGGCGAATCCGTTGACATAACAGCTGTAGACTTAAGTTCTTACCAAAACATCGTAGCTGGCAAAACGATATGGATGCAAGGCGTCGACACCATCCAGAAAGGAGAGACAACCATCCACGTGTCCCCTACCAAGGACGAATTGTACACCGCCACATTGGAGAACAACTTAGGATGTTCAGCGACAGGTCAATACACCATCAGCGCACACACTAAGCCAAGAGTCTCCATCAAAGGTGATACGGCCTACTGCCAAGGCGAAACCAGCGATGTATACGTCAGTGGCAACAACTTGATATACCTCGAATGGAAGAACAGTGACAACAGCAAAACCTATAGTGTAGGATCTCCTACCGGAACGACGTTGCTCACCGATGAGCAAATGCACCTGAAAGTAAAGATGAATGCGAACGACTCCTACACGGTAACCGCCATCAACAACCAACTTTGTGAGGCTGAAGGCAATGTGACACTGACCGTGAAAACGATCCCTGACGTACACTTGGCAGGACCAGACACGGTTTGTATAGGAAGCGACGCAACCCTGACCGCATCAGGTGCGACCACGTACGTATGGGATGGATTATCCAACACGCGCGCCACTTATACGGAAAAGAACCTGACCACAAGCGTCACGTTCAAAGTGACAGGTACAACCAACGGCTGTTCAAAATCAGACAGCAAGACTGTTTACATCTGGAATCGTCCTGAGATCGCCATCTTCGACGGCAGCCGGACTGAGATAGACACATGTTACGGAAGTTCAGTCACCCTCACCGCACAGAAGATCAGCGGAACAGACATTGAGAAGTTCGAATGGCAAGGCTACGGAGAGAGCACATCCATCAACGTAAACACGACTAACGACCAAAAGTACATCGTCTACGGAACCGACAAGAACGGATGTATGGATACTGCGGACATCACAGTGAAAGTGAACCCTCTTCCAAGATTCGACTTCACATATCCGACCAAATTGTGTGACGGAAAAGACAGCGTCCTGGTAGCCAACAAAGCTGACCTCGCCTACTTGTGGGGTGCGATCGGAGATGGGGAGACCCACTCGTTCGCAGACAATGCGGGTAACACGACGAAGAGCATCAACATCTCCGACACGACTACCTACTACGCATTGGCGAAGGATGCCAAAGGATGTATCTCCGATACGGTTAAACACACGGTGTTGTGGAAGCCAAATCCTAAGATCAACATCATCACCGACCCTATCGTATGTTACGGTTCAGCAGTGGCCCTCACGGCAGAGGACACCGTATCCGGATCCATCTATCAGACATCGTTCAAATGGCTCGATAGCCAGCGCAACGTATTGAAGGAGAACGGGAACAACTACTCCAGCGACGTCTTGAAACGTGCGACCACGTTCACCATCATTGGCGAGAAGGAAGGATGTAGCTCTGAGATCGACACGACCATAGACATCTGGAACCTGCCGGACGTAACCATCACGGACGTTGTGACGAAGAGATCCGACACTGCCCAAGCATGTAAGGATGGAGAAGTTCAACTCGTCGCAACGGTAGAAAACGCACCTTCCCCTTACACTTACAAGTGGGACGACAATAGCACATCCGCAGGAACCAATAGCATTACGGACACCACCTCAGTATCTCCGAAGAGAGAGAACGAGGAGCATATCGTACTTGTGACGGACAACCATGGTTGCCAGAACAGAGACACGATAAAGATCCACATCAACCCACTTCCTTCGTTCGAAGTCAACGGTGTATCCGACGTATGTTCAGACACGACCAACAAGCTCTATACAACGCCTATAACCATAGGCCACGAATTGAACTACAATTGGTACGAGAACAAGAACAATACGGATGAGATCATCACGTGGGAAGAGAATGGACAAACCTACGAGTCCACCGACAGAGACACGATTTACATGCCTATCAAGAAAGATGCGGTATTGAAGGTTCAAGGCCGATACACAATCAATGGCATCGTCTGCTACGACACCAAGACCTTCGAGGTGAAGTCTAAGATGACACCAGAGATCAGGATCGGCACAAACGACACCATCATCTGTATGGGCAACGCTGTAAGTTTGGTTGTTTCAGGAAACTCCACAAGATATGATTGGACAAATCAAAGAGGAGAATCACTGAACGACAAGAAGACCAACGACTATACACTCGTCGACACCGTACTTGAGACGACAACCTACACCGTGGAAGGTGAATTGGAGGGATGTAAGAAGCAGGCTAGCGTAACCGTTGACCTCTTCGACTTACCGGCAGTCAGGATCGTTTCCGAGTCCCCTATCTGTTACGGAGACAGTGTCGTCATGAGAGCCATCAGCTCGGAGAACACCAAGTACCAGTGGAAGATCACCGGCAACCAAAGCCTGCTCGGATCCGACAGCGCCTCATTGCATGAGTCACCGAAACTCACGACCAGCTACACCGTGCTCGTCATCGACACAATCACGACTTGCGAGAACAGCGATGTGTTTGAGGTTCAAGTGAACGAGTTGCCTACATTCAAACTGGAAGCTGACCCTCTCGTCTGTGAGGGAGAGAAAGCTCTTGTCACTGCAAGTCCGGAAAACGACGGCGACCTGCTCACATACCATTGGGGAGATGACAAGAACGGGGCATACGAGAATGTGAACACCCACGAGTTCGCGACAGAAAAGAGCGACAACAGAACCACAAAAGATTACTCGTTCATAGTTTGGGCTCAAGACATCAACGGATGTAAGAGCAAAGACTCCATAACTGTCCACACCAAACTCTTCCCATTGGCTAACATCGACTACCCTAAGAACGTATGTTGGGGTAACCAAGCCACAATGACGGGTATGAATGCGGCAGCCACTTACAATTGGTATTCTGTGGACAACTCAGACTCCACGCTTTTGTCAAGCAATACCAGCTACACTACCCAAGCGCCTAACTTCGGGGATGGTATCAGGGAGCAATCCTTATTTGTCGCAAAGGTGACGATGCAGAATTGTACGATGGATACCGCATTCGTAGTGACACCATGGGATTTGCCTAACATCAAGATAGACAGGTCTCCTGCATTCACCATCTGTGAAGCGTTCACCGACACCTTGGTAGCGACAGGTAGCGACATTCCGCTTGACCCGACCAACCAAGTGTACAAGTGGGAGAATAACGCATACAGCCACATAAACATCTTCGAAATCGCACCAACCAGCCAAACGACCTATCATTTGGCAGGTAAGGATATGAACGGATGCGAGAACTTCGACTCCGTAACCGTGAGTCTGGAGAGACGTCCTGTATTCTCCTTGCTTAGCAAACCATCCGTCTGTGCGAACGACACCACCATCGGTTGGGTGGAAGTAGAGGCTGTTTCCTCTCAAAACCTCGACTTCACATGGAGGTCTCAGGATGGAATGGAAGTTCAATTGTACGAGAGCAACAACCTGAACAGCGCGCACTCCGCCAACAAACAATCAGGATGGTTACCTCTCAAGAAAGACACCACCTTGTATGTGACCGCGAAATCAAGGACCACGGAAGGCATGAAGGGTTGCGAGGAAGTGGAAGAAATCAGCATCAAGGCAGACCCTTACCCAACCATCATCGTCGTGAAAGATACGGCTACCGTCTGCGTGGGTTCTTCGGCATATCTCCAAGTTAGGACGGACATCACCTCCGACTTCTTATGGAGCAATGGCAGCACGAACAACTACATACAAGAGGTGATCAACCAAAACGGCACCAAGTTCACCGTGACAGCAACCAGCGAAAAGCTTTGCTCTTCACAGAAGAACTTCTCCGTTGACGTATGGGAGTTGCCAACCGTTCAACAAATAGACACGGCCATCTGCTACAACCAAGATGTTGTCTTGACCGCTAAATGTACCAAAACAGACCCTAGCACGAGTCCTGACAAAGTCACCTACAGATGGAACTCCGCCGATGTGGATGGAGCGACATACGAGACTCCTTTGTTGACCTCCTCATCCACCTTCATCGTCAAGGTGACAGATGAAAACAAATGTGTCAACACTGGAAGGGCTAACGTAGGCATCTACGCATTGCCGGAATTCACGCCTGAGTTGCTGAAACCAATCTGTCGCGGTGGTGACGCAGAGATATTCGGCGGCAACAACTATCTGCAGTACAATTGGGACTACAAGTCTGATCCTGACTTGTACGACGACACTTACGGATTCAGCAGGATAAAGCCTTACGTGCTGCACAACGTGGATCCTGTAGGCCCGGATACGACCTTCACCATATGGGGTAAAGACAAGAACGGATGTGTCAACCACAGAGACATCACCATCCACGTGAAGGAGTACCCAGTACTTGCCTTCAGGATGGACACCAACTACGTATGCTACGGTGAAGAGAAACTCATCTATGTGTCCGGAGCGAACGACGGATACACATGGACCATCAACAACGTGGAAAGCGACACCAGAAACAACTACTACAGGCTCACTGATGTCAAGGAGGAACAACATATCTACGTGAAAGGTGAGACCAACGGATGTGTAACCCCTATCGACACGGTTGTCCATGTCTGGAACTTGCCTGACATCCAGATCGAGGCCTCCAAGAACAAACTCTGTCTGAACGATTCAGTGACACTGAAAGGCAAAAACGGCAAGGCTGGTGAATACAAATGGATATTCAACGGTTCCCGTGAAGACTCCGTCAAAGTGAAAGTACGTAAGGTCGGACAGAACACCTACTCTCTGTTCGGAAGGGATGAGAACGGATGTTCCAACACGACCACAGCCACCATCAATGTCGACACCTTGCCAATCATCCACATCGAAGGAATCGACTCCATTTGCGTCGGTGGCATAGCTGAACTCACCGGAAGAGGCGCAGAATCCTATACATGGTTCAGCGACGAGGACATCAACATCAAGTCCGGCACGCAGTTCCAACCTACCATCAATTCCGACACCACCTTCTACGTAATCGGAACAGACGGGAACGGTTGTACAGGAAGGGCTGACATCGAGATGACCGCCAAGCCATACCCTGTGATCACCCACCACACCAGCACGGGTGAAGACTCCGTATGCTACGGCAGCAAGCTGACCATCTACATCAATGGTGCTGAACAGTATATCTGGGAAGGAGAGAACAATACGGAGAACTATATCACTCAAGAGTTCACCTCTCCTAAGACCTTCGTGGTCAAGGGTACCACAAGAGGTTGCGAGACGACGGAGAACATCAACATCGGAATCTGGAAACTGCCGAAACCTCAGTTGGACGCACCTGAAGCCATCTGTTTCAACAATGCGGCTGAGATATCCATCTCCCAGACAGATACCCAAGAAGGCAGGGAAAACATGCCGATCACCGTTAAGTGGAGACATAACGGATCGACCGACTACACCATCACAGATAGCCCTAGCGCGGACAAATGGTACTATGCGACCTCGACCGACACGAACAACTGCCGCCACATGGACTCCATCCTCGTGAAGGTGAACCCTCTTCCTACGGACCTCACCATCACCGGAGAACAGTCCATCTGTAAAGACTCCGTTGTGACACTCCAAGCAAGCAGCGAACAATTCGAAATCGTACGCTACGCTTGGCATTCAATGGAGGACGGTTCAGACACGACGACGTACAACCAGCACTCAGACATCATAGATCTGAAAATCGAAGGCGAGACTACCATCTATGTGACTGCGACAGACAAGAACACTTGCCAGTACACCACATCCCACAAGGTAATCGCCAGAGAGCATCCTGAGTTAGTACCGAACCATGCGCCTAACGTCTGCGTAGGAAGCAGAAGCACGATCTCCGTAAGAGGTGCGACGGAATACATCTGGGATGACGGATCAACCAACAGTTACCGCACCGTGGAAATCCTAGGCGACACGATCTTCACCGTGAAAGGTATGGCCAATGGTTGTGAGTCCACAGTCGACACGATCAAGATAGGCCACTGGGCATTGCCAAACATCGCCATCACATCCCTGAACGACAAAGCATTCGAGATATGCTACGGTCAGGATAGTATGACCATGATCGCGACAGGAGGTAAATCCGACGGTTACATTTGGAACACCAGAGAGACCACCGAAAGAATCACCGTATCGCCTCTGAACACAACCAGATACGAAGTGATGGGAACCGACGAGAATGGTTGTCAGAACAGGGCAGACACGATCGTCACCGTACACCCATTGCCTGTCATCTCCATCGATGGAGACGCGACCATATGCGAGAAGGATACCATCACCCTGAAGGTGAATACCAATGACGACGGCGCTGTGGAGAGCTTCTTGTGGAATTCAGACCTCACAGGATGGAAGAATATGGAGATCAAGAAGGATTCCCAATACCTGGTATTGCCTGTCACGACAGACATCCACTTCGAGGCAACCGTCACCGACACGTTCGGATGCTGGAACAAGACCTTCAAGGATGTGAAGATGAAGAAATACCCGGAATTGAAGTTCCCTTCACCTAATCCGAACTACGTATGTTTGGGCAATTCGACGACCATCGCCGTAGAGGGTGCGAACAGCTACTTGTGGGAAGATGGCACGACACAACGCAGCTTCATCACCACTCCTAGCAAGGATAGCACCTACATCGTGGCAGGTACCACGAACGGATGTACCACGATCGACTCCGTCACCATCTACGTCAAGGAATTGCCTGTCATCACTATCGAAGGCGACGGAAAGGGCGAGATGCGCGACTCCATCTGCTACAGCGACGAGATCAACCTCACCGCATATGGTGCGGGTGAAGACGGCAAATACTCATGGAACACAGGTATCACGAACGATGTCCTGACCGTATCACCGCTCAACACCACGAAGTATTCTGTTGTCGGAACAGACAAGTTCGGTTGTGCGAAAGACACCACATTCACCGTGGGTGTCATTCCTTTGCCATCGTTCGAGATCAAAGGCCAAGAGCTGATTTGCCAAAACGACATAAACAAGATCTGGCTGGAATATGAGGACAAGGATCTCACCTTCGAATGGGGAGGCGACTATGACATGGACGGAGACACCATCTTCCCTAAGGTGGAGAACAACGAATCCTACATCGTCACAGCAAAAGACCTCTACCAATGTACTAAGACGAAGAGCTTAGCCGTCAAGGTGAAACCATATCCTATCCTGGAAGACGATGCGGTCAAGGAAGTCTGCACAGGCAGTCCTGTCAAGATTACCGTGACAGGTGCGACAGAGTATAAGTGGACAGGAGATGTGGTCGGCAACACGTTCACCGACACGCCGACCCAAGACACCGTCTACTACGTCTACGGTACCACCAACGGATGTACCTCATACAAAGAATACCCTATCAAGCTCCTGCCTCTGCCGAACATCACCATCACCGGCAAGACCCACGATTTGTGTTCCGGACAGACCATGCCTCTGACGGCAGACGGAGCTAAATCGTACATCTGGAGTACAGGTAAGGCATCGAACCGTATCGATATACGTCCTACCTCAACCACGGAATACGTAGTGGTAGGTACAGACTACAAGGGCTGCGAAGGCACAGACACATTCCTCGTCAACGTGCGTCCTCTCCCTCAAATCGCCATCGACGGAGATTATGCGGTCTGCGAGGGAAGCGATGCCAAGTTGTTCGTGGTATCGAACGAGAACAACTCTCCGTTAAAGACTTACATCTGGAAATACGATGGCAACGACATCGGAGACCAAGACACCATCTACACGGAGATCAACACGACACAAAACATCAACTTACGTGTCATAGATATCTACGAATGTGAGGCAACCGCCAACACCACCGTGAAGAGTAAGCCTTACCCTAAACTGGTTGTGCCAGAACACGACACCGTCTGCTCGGAACGCACAATCACTCTCACCGTGGCAGGAGCAAACGCCTACGAGTGGCAAGACAACGGCTACCCTATCGTAAACGATGCGAACACGCTCACCAAAGAGATGGATCACACTGGCTCGCAACAATTCAAGGTGAGGGGTACGACAGACGGATGTACTTCCGACTGGTACAACATGGATGTGGAGGTTGTCGACCATCCTAACGTGACCATCACCGGTGACGATGCTGTCTGTCTCAACAACTTCGCAAACCTCACCGCCAATGGCGTCAAAGATGGAACATACATCTGGAGCGAAGGCTCTCAGGGTGAGAACATCAGCATCAAACCGATGGCGACCACGACCTACTCCGTCATTGGTTACGACAAGTACGGATGCGAGGGAACGGCAGAGAAGAAAGTCATAGTGAACTTCCCTCCTGAGATCAGCATCGACGGACCGAAGTACGTATGTTCAGACAACGGAGACGTCAGCCTCACTGTGGTCAACAACAGCGATCAGATCCTCTCCTATTTGTGGGACAACAACTCAACCGCCCTCACCAGAAGGGATTACATCACGGATGCGACTTCATATACGGTGAAGGCAACAGACCAAAACGGCTGTGAATCCTATGCTGAGCACACAGTGTCCGTCACGAAGATTCCTTCCATCACACTGACGGGTAACATGGAAGTGTGTGAGGACGAGCAGATCGTCATCAGCGCATTCGGAACCGCCACCAGCTACTTATGGTCCAACGGAGCGGAGGTCAACCAGTTGAACACGTTGGCCGTCTTCAACGACGCGACAGCACAAGGCAACTCATCCACAAGAAGGTTCCGCGTATACGGAATGCTGAACGGATGTGAGAACCATGTGGACACCACCGTGGTCATCAACAAGAAGCCAACGTTGAGTTACGAAGGAAACACAACCATCTGTCAAGGCGACAAGATGGAGATTACGGCAAACGGTGCGCAACTCTACTCTTGGAGCAATGGCGCCAACACCCAAACGCTCGTCACCCGTCCGACCAACAACACTAGATACACGCTGGTCGGTATCGGAGAGAATGGATGTAGAAGCGCTATAGAAGTGCCAGTGACCGTATATCCTCAGCCTCAGTTCACCATCTCGGGTGACAAGCAAGCATGCCGAGGTGCAAGCGCAAATCTCCAAGCGCAAGGTACCGGTATCATCTACAGATGGGGATTCGGTAACGACGATTGCGAGGATGCGGAGAGCGGCAACGAGGCCTCCATCGCAGTACCAGTGGTAGGCTCAGAAACACATGTATTCGTCAGAGCCATAGACGTGAACAACTGTACCTCCACGAAGAGCGTACGAGTGAAGGCGTTGGAACCACCTACCCTCTCCTGCAGTGGAGAAAAGAGAGTATGTGCCGGTACAAGCATCAACCTCACCGCACAGGGAGCAAGTTCATACTATTGGGTCGTTGGTGGAGACACAGTACGAGGCATGAACTTCAGCTACAGACCAATGGAGAACATGACAGTCAACCTCCATGGAACCCTGGGAGATTGTTCGTCAGACATGAAGGTATACATCCAAGCAGACCCTGCACCTCAAATTTCCATCACGGGTAGAGACACAATCTGTAAGGGTGAAGAGATGGAACTCACCGCACATGGCGCACGAAGCTTCATCTGGAGCACCGGAGATTCAACTAGCACGATCGTACGCAGACTGCAGAACTCAATGACTTACACCGTCAAAGGCGTAAGCTTCAACAACAACTGTACCGCCGTACTCTCCAAGACCGTACACGTCAACCAGTTGCCTGCGGTTAGGATGTTCGTGAAGAAAGACGGATGTCCTGAGGCTGAGACGAAAGTGGATTTGAGCGCAAGAGGTGCCAAGTACTACACTTGGAAGAGTATCCCTTACGTCACAGAGATCGCCACAAGCATGGAAGACTCCATATTCGGCGCAGTCATCGAACAACCGACCACGATCATCGTCCATGGTGTAGACAACAACAATTGCGAGTCGACAGACACCGCTTACGTGGAACCGGTTCCATTCGAGCCAATCCAATTCAAGGTGACCCCTGGTGTCATCGAACATGACAACCCAATCATCGCCATGAACGGACACTATCCTGAAAACGCATTATGGTATTGGGATCCAGGAGATCAATCAGACACGATTAAGCGCATGAACGCAACCTACACCTATCCTCACGCAGGATACAGAGATTCGTTCGTCGTGAATGTCAAGGCTGTCGACAAACGTGGATGTGAATACCACGGAGACACGACCATCTACATTTGGAAGGACTTCTGGGCACCTAACGCCTTCACGCCAAACAACGATGGCGAAAACGATGTGTTCAGATTCCTCGGAACGGAGTTCCTGACCGAATTCAACTTCGTCATCTTCGACAGAAGCGGTAGGATCGTGTTCACAGGTACAGACAAGGATGCCGCTTGGGATGGAACCTGCGACGGCAAAGAGTGCGGCTGGGGCGTATACGGATACGTCGTCAACTACAAGAGCAACTTCCGAGGCCTGAACAAGGGAGGCGAACGACGAGGTACCGTCACACTCATCAGATAATCTTTATTTGTTATAAATGGAAACGAGGAATGTGCTAACTTTGCACATTCCTCGTTTAGTAATAAAGACATGATTCAACAAGAGACCTTCGAAACAAAAACAGGGTTCGACAAAATAAGGGAATTACTGAAAAACCATTGCTCTTCCCAATTGGGCAAAGACAAGGTGGACGAAATCGATTTTTCAACCAACTTCGACACCATCATCAGCCTGCTCAACCAAACGCACGAATTCACAAAGATCATCGAGGAGGAGGATTTCCCCTCGGACCCCTTCTACGACGTACGTGGAGGCCTAAAAAGAATCGAGACGGAGGGATTCTACCTCTCCGAACAGGAACTATTCGAGCTTCGTCGATCCATCGAAACCATAGAGGAGATTGTCAAATTCTTCAACGAGAAGGGAGAGGAACACTTCTACTACCTCAAACAACTCGCCACCGACGTGTTCACCTTCCCAGACCTCAAACGTTCCATCGACCGCATACTGGACAAGTTCGGGCACATCAAAGACAACGCCACCCCAGAACTGGCCTCCATCCGCAGGAGCATATCCATAGAGGAGAGCGCCATCAGCCGGGCCATCAGCCATGCGCTTCAATTGGCGAAGAAAGATGGCTTCATCGAGGAAGACACCAAACCGACCTTCCGCGACGGACGACTGCTCATCCCCGTACCACCTGCCTACAAGCGGAAGATCAGAGGAATCGTACATGACGAATCCGCCACTGGAAAGACCGTCTTCATCGAGCCGGAGGCCGCCGTCGAGATCAACAATAAAATCAATGAACTAAAAACGGAGGAAAGGAAAGAGGTCATCAAAATCCTCACCATCATCAGCTCGGAAATACGTCCTCGGACTCCCGAACTGCTGGATTCATACGACTTTCTCGCCCAAATAGACTTCATACGGGCCAAAGCGCTGTTCGCCCAAGAGACAGACTCCACCCTGCCGAAAATCAAGCGGGAAGCGCTCATGGACTGGAGCCTAGCCAAACACCCCCTGCTCTTCCTCAACAACCAAAAGCAGGGCAAGGATGTAGTGCCCCTCTCCATCACCCTGAACTCAGACAATAGGATCCTCATCATATCCGGACCCAATGCGGGAGGAAAATCTGTGTGTCTAAAGACTGTGGGACTACTGCAGTACATGATGCAGTGCGGACTGCTCGTCCCGATGCACGCCACCAGCCAAATGGGCCTTTTCGGCAAGATACTCATCGACATAGGCGACGAACAATCCATCGAGAACGACCTCAGCACCTACAGTTCGCACCTCACCAACATGAAGCTCTTCGTGAAGCAATGCGACGGAAAGAGCCTGCTGCTCATCGACGAATTCGGAAGCGGTACGGAACCCCGCATCGGAGGAGCCATCGCAGAGGCGCTCCTGGACCATTTCAACCAAAAGAAATCCTTCGGTGTCATCACCACCCATTACACCAATCTCAAAAACTTCGCGGAGGAGACGGAAGGGATCATCAACGGAGCCATGCTCTACGACCGGCACAGGATGCAACCGCTCTTCCAACTGGAGATAGGCAACCCCGGCAGTTCCTTCGCCGTGGAGATCGCCCGGAAAATAGGCTTGCCCGAATCAGTCATCGAAGAAGCCACCCAAAAGGTGGGCGAAGACTTCGTCAACATGGACAAATACCTACAGGACGTGGTGCGGGACAAACGCTATTGGGAGGCTAAACGTCAGAGCATCAAGCAGAAGGAAAAACGTTTGGAGGAACTGACCGCCAAATACGAGGAGGAGCTGGAAGAGATGTCCAAACTGAAGAAAGCCGTCATCCGAGAAGCCAAACAAGAGTCACAGCAGTTGCTCGACCAAGCAAACGCCGCCATAGAAAAGACCATTCGGGAGATCAAGGAGGCCCAAGCCGACAAGGAAAAGACCAAGGAGGTACGCAAGAAATTCGAAGCGTTCAAGGAAGAGCACAAGCAGAAAGAGGAAGGAGACATCTCCAACCAAAGGAGAATACAACCTCGCAAAACCTCTCCGCAAAAAAACACGAAGGAAGAGGACAAAGAGTCTTTCGCCATAGGTGATACCGTTCGCATCAAAGGACAAGGAGGACATGCGACGATCATCGAGTTGAAGGGTGACAACGCCACCATCGCCATCGGTCAGATCAAATCGACCGTCAAGACCAACCGTCTGGAAAAGATGAGCAAGAATATGCTGAAGAAGGAGAATGCGAAGAGCTCGTTCGTCAGCGAGGCGACATCGGACGACATCAGGCATAGACAGCTGCACTTCAAACGGGAGATAGACGTGAGGGGCATGCGGGGAGACGAAGCCCTACAAGCCGTCACCTACTTCATCGACGACGCCATCATGGTGAACGTGGACCAGGTACGGATACTCCACGGAACAGGCACCGGCGCACTCCGCCAACTCATCCGACAATACCTGCAGACTATCAACGGAATAAAAAATTTCCATGATGAGCATATTCAGTTCGGTGGAGCAGGCATAACTGTTGTAGAATTCTAAATGATTTATTATTTTTGCGAAATATTAAAATTTGAGTTCAAAAAAAATTAATTTCCATGAAAAAGATAATCAGTGTTATCGCAACGGTTTTTCTGCTTCTTCTCAATGCGCACGCACAATATGACGACAAAGTTCAATTCGGATTCGACATGGGCGTAGGAGCCGCCAACCAGTGGGGAAACGCTTACGATGCATACGGGAAGAAAGGCATATTGGGATTCCGGTTCGGGTTCTTCCTCGACATCAACTTCAGCGAACACACATTCGTGGAGACAGGCGTCTCCTTCAACAGGAAAGGATGCAGGATCAACGGACACCAATGGTTGGAGGACGGAGGTCCAATCCGATTGTTCGACAACGAGAGAGCCTCAGTGAACCTCTTCTACGTGGAAATACCAGGCCTAATCGGCTTCAAAGTACCCATCGAATATGAGGTGTCATGGAAATTCCTTATCGGACCATACTTCGGCATAGGTGTGGCTGGAGAAAGAAAATATTGGTTCAAGGACCCTGTGAACGACGGCAGACCTACCCTTATCAGCAGTTTCTCGGAAGACTACGAAAGCCGTTTCAAAAGGTTCGACCTCGGATTCCAAGCGGAAACCGGTATCGAAATCCGCCGCATATCCCTCATGATAGCTTACGAATTCGGTATGTTCAACAACTACCACAACGACGTCTACCACATCTTGGACGCCCGCAACAACTGCTTCATGGGAATCCTCGGATTCAGATATTAATCAAGACATAAAACGCTATAAAAAACAGGTTGACTACAATGTAGCCAACCTGTTTTTTCCCCGTAATCCACAGATCCCTCCAGGAAGGATAATCCCAATCACCTCACTACCAGACGGTAATCCACCTGCACTCCTCCGACTTCCATCTTCACGACGTAAACACCGCCACATAGATCCAGCGGAAGAATCTCCACACCATCATTCACAACGCCATGACTCACCACAACGCCTCGGATATCATACACGTAATAAGGCAAATCACCCTGCGCACCATTCCGTTCAAAGTGCAGGAGGCCGTCAGCGTACCATAACCCGAGATGAACCGCCTTTCCTTCCACGTCATCTACGGAGGTGACAATCTCCTCACCCTCTTTATAGATCCGCCACAACGAGGCGAGCGGACGGTCGTTAGGGCGCACATTCTGCACCACATCGCCCTTGTCCGTCAACACGTAGTAGCCACTGTGCGTGAAGCGCATGCTGACCACCAAGCCAGGGTAATCCTTCTCCTTGGTCAAGCCCAACTGTTGATGCGCCTTGCCGTTCCATTCCCACAGACCGACAGCCACACCAGCCTCCTTCGTCTCGTTCGGAATCTCCAAGACCTTATCACCGAAGTTGATACGGTAGGCACTACCCGACTCCGCTATCGTTGCCAAAGAGGCGGAGGAGTTACAATCGCCCAGCACGATATCATTGTTATTCGCCTGCAAACACTCGCCCGTCTCCATCGAGTAGAAACGCACCTTGCCCTGTGGCAGATCCGTCGCAGGGTTCTTTGACCACACACGCACCCAGTCGCACTCCAAGTAGGCTGGGTTACCGCTCGTCACCTCGATAGGGTTACCATTGTCCGTGGCCCATCCACCAATCGCTAAATTGATGATGATATAATTCTTAGCCAACTGGCTGATCTCCGACGGTTTGTTGTAGCTCGCCACCAATTGGTCGTCGAAGTAGAAGCTCAGGTACTGATCGTTCCACTCCAAGCCATAGGTATGGAAATCGGCGGACTTATCCGGACCCGTATGCACCCCTCCGAAAGAGGCCTCATGGTCCCAGGCGGAACCGTGGGAGGCGTACCAATCCGTCTTGGTGTAGTGGAGGTAGTAATGATGCTGGTTCCTTGCGTGAGGCACCTCAAAAATGTCTATCTCAGGCGGCCAACCATCCTGCAACGTCCAGAACGCAGGCCACGTGCCCAACTGCTTCGGCATCTTGAAACGTCCCTCGATATAGCCGTATTTCACCTCAAACTTACCCCTCGTGTCGATGGCGCCTGAGGTATAGTCCAACGAATAGGTCTTGTCACCGCTCTTGCATGTGGCGGGAGCCTCCGGGTGACGCTTCGCCTCTCCCTTGATACGCAGCAGTCCGTTCGAGACGGATACGTTCTCCTCCACGCAATAGGCGCGGTGGTTATGGGTATGGCCCCAGTTATAGGTCGGGTTCCACTTGGATTTGTCCAACGAATTACCGTCAAACTCATCGTTGAAAACCATCGTCCAACCACTCATGTTAGCCGGCGGATCCGCATAGAGCGAACCTGAGAAGAGGAGGGCCAGCACCGCCACGCCCAAGCGAGAAACTATATCTTTCATAACTTCTAAATTATTATCTATAAAACTAATTACAAGCACATTACTTCACGAGCACCTTGGTCGTGCCCCTTTCGCCCTGCACGTCGTACACCACGATGTATGGTCCCTTAGGCAACGGAACAGAGACAAAGGCATCCGAAAGGCCTTGCAGCGTACGCTCGCAGACTCCGCCCATATTGTAGACACGGAGATCCATCTTCGAGGAAGAGAAATTCACCACCCGCAATCCATCCGCCTCGCCATAGGCATAGACGAGAGGAGCCTGGGCAACGGTTCCTTCCGGAAGAGAGGTAGGGTCCATCATGGCGGCATTCGCATAAGGGAACGGTATGATCCGCCACTCGCGGTGCGCATTCTCCCCTGCCCCGCCGGCTTCCCAGACACCAACATTCGTGCCGATGGAGGTATTAACGCCCTCCAAATCGAACCATTTGTCATCGGAGGCGGAGATGATCGTGTAACAGTTCTCACCGTGCTCCACCAAGCGGAACTCCTGAGAGGCATTGCCCGTCCTCAGCTCCGTCAGTTGCAGGTAGTAGGAACCGTCATCCGTGATGGCCATCTCCTTACCATTCTTCCTCGTGTATATCTGATAGTTACCGTTCGACAAGCGTCGGAAGCGCCAGCACTGCAGGGAATCACCTGCGGATAGGATCGCCAGCTTCAGGTTCTCCGAAGACTCGGCGGAAAGTACCCCTGAAGCGGCACGGGGAACGATCATGTACGCAACCTCTGGGTTAAGCCCGGTAATTCCTTCGTTAGGAGAGACGCTGAAGACAGCCGTGGCAATCTCCTCCCCTCCCATCACGTAACTGAACGTCTCGCTATCAATCGTATAGTTGGAGGATTCCTGGCAATTCTGCTTCGAGTTGGTCACGTATAACTTCACGTCGGAAGAGACATTCTTCAGCAAGGTGAGGTCCACATTCACCAGCTTCGTGTTGCTTCCCGTGTTCAGCATCACGACAACCACCTCTTTCCCGTCAGGACTCACAGCCGCCAGGATGTCGCCACGACCCGTGGAGAGCATGCTATAGCCCTGCTTGATGAAGCGGGTCACCTGCATACGGACATAGTAATTCTTCACAATGGAGTAGCTCTGCCGTGAGAAATTGCCCTGCACGAGGCACCATTGGTCATTGCCCTCCTCCACGAACTGCCAGTCCACCCAAGCCTGCGGCAACATATAGTTCAGGTCGTCGAACATGCGTTGCGCCAAGGAGAGGTTGCCCTGCAAGCCAGTGCCGCCCGCACCCGTCTCGGACATCCACAAAGGGAGCCCCGACTCACGCACCAAGTCCTTCAGATTGATTCTATCCATGGTGTTTCCACCATACGTATGCACATTGAACTGCCCCAACATACCCACGATGTCACCCTCCTTCCGATAAAGCTTCAGCTCATCGATGGCGGTGTTCACGCTCGTCTCGTCGCAGGCGGAGATGACAGTCTTCAAGCCCGATTGCTTCAGTTTGGGATAGAGCACCCGCAACAGTTTCACCTGCGAAGATGGGTCGAAGTGGCAGCCCTCCTGACCACCGTTGGCGCCCCAGTAGTTCGTGTTCGGCTCATTGAAAGGATCCAACGTCTTGAACTCCACGCCGTACTCGCTCTTGAAGTGTTTGCAGACCTCAATGAGGTAGTCGCAGAACTGCTCATAATACTCAGGCTTGAGGTTGTCCGAAGAGGCATTGGAATGGCCCGAAGAGCACCCGCTGTAGGTCATCCAGTAAGGGGCGGAGTTGGAGAACGCCTCGAAGATAGCGTCAGGCCTAGCCTTGTGGATCTTCTCCAGCACCTTACGCTGTCCGGGGTCCTTACTCCAATCATAGCCGGAGTTGGCGCTCGCCTTGAAGCCATCCATCTCGGCCCGTTTACCCTTTCCGTTGCACATATGACCGTTGTAGTGGGAAGGATCATCCCCACCCCCGATGTTGTAGCGGAAGATATTATAATTCAGACCATCCTCGTCCGTCAGGAGCTTCACCAGTTCGTCCACCTTACTGTCGTCCCACTTGCCGCACATATTCGCCCACCAGCAGAGGGAGACACCCCAGCCCTCCATCGTCTGTTGTTTCGAGGCTGGATTGAGGCTCACCGTGGTCATCAGGTTAGGGTCATACTTAGCCAAGAGCCCGAAATACTCATCCTCCGTCAGGTTGATGACCGAGCCATGGCGCATGACCGAAGGGAAAGAATATTGGCTGGAATTGAGTTGGGAGAACCGTCCGGAAGACAAATCGCTCGTCACCAGAGGGAAGTACCCCTTTCCCCCGAAATCGTCCAGCAGGAGGCACCATTTCTCCTCGTTATTGAACTTGAAGCAAGTAGGGCCCTCGACGCCCGAGATGGAGCTCATATCGCTGCTGATCTCCGTCCAATTACCCAAAAGAGAATTGGACTTCTCCATGATGATATACTTACCACCCGAAGGCAACCCATTCTTATGAGGTTCCGTAGCCTCGTTCTTCTTGAAGCGGAAGTAGGTGTCACCCACCTTAATGGCCGTCGCGTCGATCACGCTGATGACCCTGTTGGAAGCGTTCCGCAGCTCGATCCACACCTTCGCCTCGCTGAAGGTCTTGAAATCCTTGGTCGTGCAATAGTAGACACGGTGTGTGTTATCACCCGAAGGGATCTTGGAGGACCAAAAGACCAGGTATTGTCCACTCGCATCATCATAGACCGCCTCGGGTGCCCATGTGCAACCCGCACCATCAGGCGCGACACGGCACATGCGCTGTTCCGACCAATGAACCAAGTCGGAGGACTCCCACACCATGATAGACTTGCTACCCGAGGTCTGTGCGGCAGACCAGTTACCATTGCCATTGATTTTCAAGTCTGTAGCGATGACATAGAATTTCTCTCCATCCGCCGAGCGCATGATGAAGGGATCGCGCAGACCCTTCTCACCCATGGTGGAGACCAAGACCGGATTACCCTCGTTGAGGTCGGTCCAGTGCAGACCATCCCGGCTCACCGCGAAATAGATCTGCTCTCCCTGCGAGAGACCCTCTCCCTTGAAATAGGCGAACAGATATGCGGAATAGACCTTCTCCTGTGCGAAGGAAGCCAACGAAGCCCCAAGGAGCATTAGGAACGGAACGATGCGGCGCAATAGGCCTTTTGTGTTTTTCATCATATTGTATCTTTTTAGCAGAAACACCTACCTTAAAACCCGTAAGAAAACGGCGCATAAAGATACATAAAATTTTTACATGAAAGGAGGAGACGAGAATTAAGAGTTAAGAATTAAGAGTTATGGATAATAGCATCACTTCTCGACATCCGTTTTATACTTAAATCGGTCCAGATGGGTGAAGCCCATGGCGGTCAGGCGTTCCGCGCTTTTCTCCACATCCGCCTCGGTATTATATTGCTCAATCAGGGGAAGTCTGACGACGACACGCTCCTGTAGTCCCAGATCCGCCAAGCGGCGCAGGTTGGAGAGCATCTGCCGGGCATCCAGCCCCGTGTACGCCTTGTAGATCTCCTCATTCATATCCTTGACATCGACGATATAATGGTCCACCACGTCCAAGGCCTTCTCGAAAAGTGCGCTAGGCACGTTCAGCGAGGTCTCCAGCGTAAGGTTCCAATGCGGTCCGCACAACTCCCTGAACGAACGGATGAACTCCACATTCAGCAGTGGCTCGCCCCCGCCGAAGGTAACCCCACCGCCGGTCGCCAGGAAATAGAGCTGGTCCACCTTCACATATTCGTACAAGGATTGGGGAGTATGCATGACCAAGTAGGCATCAGCGCGGTTGCACTGAGGATTCAGGCAATAGGCGCACTTGAGCGGACAGCCCCAGAAGGCAGCCAAGGTCGTGACACCCTCGCCATCCACCGTCAGGCGATGTCTAGCCACACCGATAAACTTCACAGACTGCATATGCGAAAAATCTTTTATGATAGGCAAATTTATAACAAAAAGCATTTACTACCCTATTACGAGGAAAAAAAGTTATCTTCGCGCACGCAACGGTGAAAACTTAGACAAAACACCCTGCAAAACAATAAGAAAGATGGCAAACAACCAGGAAATCCATTGGTTCGTGGCAAGAACCAGATCGAGGCAAGAGAAAAAGATCAGGCAGATCGTGGAGGAGATGGGGATAGAGGTATACCTGCCCGTCCGGGAGGAAATGCGCCAATGGCACGACCGCCGCAAAAAGGTGGAGGTGGTGTTGATTCCCGGCATCATATTCCTCCACACCGACAAAGCGACCGCCCTCTCCCTGCCCAACGAGCGAGGGGTGCCCATCCGTTTCGCCATCAACACGACACTGGTCAGACATGAGATCATGACAGTCCCCTCCCACGAAATGGAGAACTTCATGAAGTTCCTATGTTCCAACGATGATGAATTACAGATAGACGAGGAACTCATCTACATTCCAGGCACCAAAGTGCGCATCGTGCGTGGACCGATGGCAGGTGTGGAAGGAGAGCTCATCAGGGTGGACAACAAGAAGAAGGTCGTCGTCCGGCTCACCGGGCTTATCGCCTGCTCCCTGGAGATCCCGATGTCCAGACTGGAAAAAATAAAGGATTAAGGCGAACGCCGAAGAATCATTTCTCCGTCTCGTTCACCTTGAACTTATCACCTGTTTCATCGACAACACGTTGGTAGTAACTCTTCGAATAGCCAGGCGTTTGGATATCATCCGGCACGCCCCATCCGTTGTCAATGAACTTGCCCTTCCTTTCACGCTTGATGTTTCCATCGGCATACTTCACCATGAGGAATTCGCCCAAAGCCTTCCACTGACGCATCATCAGCACGCTCTGGTTCTCGGAGTATTCCGTGAGGAAACGGTTCGCGTAATCAGGCGATTTCTTAAAGAGGGACTGCGCAGCCTCCTCCACCACCTGCAGGTTATCCTCCAGCTTCTGCTCAAACTCAGCCTGCACCTTGCGGATGTCAGGGGCCATATACTTATACTTGCCGTATGCCATGTTGGAGACCCAATTGAAGACCCAGTAGGCGGAGTCCCAAGAGAACTCCAGCAAGCTACCATTGCCCGTTTTGAAACAATTAGGCACCTCCGTCGTGCCACAGTAGATCGGCACATAGACCGTGAAGGTCGCATCGTCCACGCCAAACCACAGCACGCCACCGATCTTGCCCGGCAGCCAACTGCGCATCTGTGCCACGAAAGAGAAGGCGTTCTTCGGTCCCGCGATAGGAGACTCGTTGAAATAGGTTTGTCCGTTCAGTTCCCAGAACCTAGGCTCAAAGCGGTAGTCCGCGCCGAAAGGTTCGGCCCCCACATCCTCCGTCAACGCCAGAGGAGAGTTCTCGAAATGGTCACGCATCAGGTTCTTCAATTCCAGCAAAGAGACCTTGTTCGTAGGCTTCACCCACAGAGGCATCGGCTCGTCAGACTTGCCCAAGACATAGTCGATGTACTTCTCCATGTCCGGATTCACCCTGCGATAGATACTCCACACCCTCGCGTCGCAGAAACGCCTGGCGCTGAACGACATAGGATCGTATGCGGCAGAAAAGTTGAAGTCCTTGTTCTTCCCGTTGAAGTAGCCCATCTCCTTCGCGAAAGAGATCACATCCCTGGAATAGCGGCAGTTCTCCCTATCGTTCAGAGGGAAAGTAGTGATCCGTGAATGGTTCGTATGGGCGCAGATGCAGTCATCCGGCACACGCAGCGCCACCCAAACCGCGCCCTTGATATCAGGGCCTTTGCCGATCATCTCCATGATCCACACCTCGTTAGGGTCCGCGATGGAGAAGGTCTCACCCGTGCTGCAATAGCCGTAGCGGTTCACCAGCTCCGTCATGACCTGAATGGCCTGTTGCGCCGTCTTGGAGCGTTGGAGCGTGACGTAGATCAGGTTGCCATAGTCCAGCACACCCGTAGTATCCTGCAACTCCTTCCTTCCACCGAACGTGGACTCCGTGATGCAGACCTGATGTTCATTGATATTACCCAGCACCGCATACGTCTCCGACACCTCGTCAATCTTCCCCTGATACTTATGGGTGTCCCACCCGTAGATGTCCGTCTGCATATATTTTGCATTGCTCGTGGCAGGGTAGAAAGAAAGTTCCCCGTAGAGATAATACGAATCGGCGGAATAGGTGCAGAAGGTGGAACCATCCTTCGAGGCAGCCTTGCCCACCATCACGTTCGTGCCCGCATGTAGGCTCATGCCCCCCGCCCATACACAAGCGAGGCAACATACGACGATTTTACGAAACTTATTCATAATCACCAATAGAATTGAGTGTTATACTCCGCCTCGTTGCCGCAATTATCCTTCACGACAACCTTCAGCGTATGATTTTTATTCTTTTCGACTAGATTACTATCCATCCAGAAGGTGATGAGCCGGGTCTTGTAATCGAACTCGAACATCACCCATTTATCATCAATGTAACCGTCATACGAAGCGATACCCGACTGGGCGTCATTGATCTTAAGACGGAGGAAAGGCTGATTAGGGATATTCTTCGTATGCACCGGCAGGATGGTAGGCTTCACCATGTCCGCCGCCACGACGAACCTGCCGAACGAGTTGGTGCGACCCACCACATATCCATTGTTATAATTCGCGCAAATCGCACCGGCCGGCAACCCTTTTTCGGTCACCTTGGCGATGTAATACTTGGACTTATCCTCCAACGAATCATTGGTCACGCGGAGGGAGATGTCGCAGAAGCAGTGGACAGGAGAGAACCACGAACCGATCTGATGGATATCGGAGAAGAAGCCAGGCTTGGAAGTAGGCGTCTTCGAATAGTTCTCAGGTATATCCGTATAAATCGCATTGTCAGGCAATTGCAGGCAAAAGTCCTCCTTCACGATAAACTTGGCCTCGCCACAACGGATCAGGCTATCGGCCGGCATAGTGTTCCGATCCCAACTGGTCTTTTTTCCATGGATGACGAAGGAGAACTGGTCCGTGTTGCCGAAGTCGTCCGTCACGACGTACTTCACCTGATAGGCACGTTCCTTGTCGATATAGATGGTACCAGACAACCCGTCATGCAGATGCAACGGCAAGTTCTTATCCTTGAAAGATTTCATGAAAAATTCGCCCGTGGAGAGTTGTTGGGCATAATCGATGAAGCCATTCAGCGCACGGGTGTCACTGAACTTAATATCCGTGATGGTGACATCCGAGATCAGCGCATCGTCCACATAGAGTTTCAAGTTCCTAGGCGTATACCGGAAGGAAGTGTTCGACATGAAATCGACCGCCTTCACGGCGAATCCCAGCTTTCCCCAAGCCGTGATGTTTTGACCGTTCTTCAGGACACGTTGTTTCGTCTTGTTGACGATCAGGTTGAAGCGTTGTTCCTTCTGGTCGTTCACGCGTCCCTCGTCATCCAAGCCATAGATCTTCACCGCATTGATCCGCGGAGCGCGGGTATCCTTGAGTCCGAAATATTTATTCAGCAGCAACGGGTTCTGCAAAGCCTGGTCCGAAGTACGGCGCACCTCGAAATGGAGGTGAGGGCCGCCGGAAGCGCCCGTATTGCCGGAGATGGCGAACTGTTCCCCCTTTTTCACAGGGATAACCCCAGGGGCGAAATCCATATCGACCTCAAATTTCTTGTCGCCATATTGTTTAGCCTTCACGATGGAATCTATGCGTGGAATAAAGCCGTTCAGATGCCCATACACCGTCGTGAAACCGTTGGGATGGGCGATGTGGACGCACTTGCCGTAGCCCGTCCGACTGATGGAGATCCTGGAGACATAACCGTCCGACACCGCATAGATAGGCTTATTCTCCTCACCGTTCGTCCTGAAATCCAGACCGCCATGGAAATGGTTCCTTCGCATCTCAGCGAAACTACCGCTCAAAGTGGTCTCAAAATCGAGAGGAGAACATACCTGCCAATTACCGAATTGCGCAGACGAAGTCACATACACAGCCACAAAAACCAACAAAAAAATGAATTTCCTCATCCTAATAAGCTTTACTCTTTTTCCAAACGCAAAAATACCAAATCTGTTCCACAAAATCACGGAAATCGGAGAAACATGGAGGTCAAATCCGTTCATTTTTAGATTTGTTAAGGATTATTTCATGAGGGAGGCGACAAAATATCCCAAAATTTATAAATTTGCATTCGGAAACAGAGTGCGGACAGGCTCAGTTCCCAAACGAAAAGGAAATGTTAAATATTAAATAAAGAGAAATGAAAAAGCTATTATTTTCTTTCATCGCATTGTTCGCAGGAATTGCGACAGCGTTCGCCCAGGGTGCGCCAGAAATTTATTTCGAGCAGATCACCCACGACTTCGGAACCTTCCCGGAGGAGAACGGCAAAGTATCATGCACATTTGAATTCAAAAACGTAGGTAGCGCGGACTTGGTGCTGCAAAGCGTAAAAGCATCCTGTGGTTGTACTACACCAGACTGGACCAAAGAGCCAGTTAAACCAGGCGAGACGGGTGTTGTGAAAGCCACTTATAACGCGACTGGACGTCCAGGCTCATTCACGAAAACCATCACCGTGAAGTCTAACGCAGGCGAGAAGAGATTGACCATCAAGGGTGAGGTAATCCCTAAAGCCCAGAAAGTGGAGGACAAATATCCATTCGAGGTGAACGGACTTCGCCTGATGAAGAAAAACTGCTACTTCAACACCATCTATTTCTCTGAGCAGGCTGCCCCTAAGAAAGAAAGCAGCGCTAGACCTCAGAGCAAAACTGAGATCATCGAGATCATCAACAACGGCAAAGAGGACGTTAAGATCTCCTTCGAGAACGGCAACCCTAAATTGGTCTCTGTGAAAGCTGTTCCTGAGGTGTTGAAAGCTGGAGAAAGAGGTAACATCGAGGTGACGGTTGACCCTAAGGATTCAGGTGTTTGGGGCACGTTCAAGAAAGCCTTCAAGGTGAAAGCGAACGGCAAAGCAGCGGATTTCGACATCAACCTCTACGGAAACGTGGCTGAGGACTTCTCTTACATGACTCCAGAAGACAAGGCTGACGCACCAGTTTTGACAGTTGGCAACACCATCTCCCTCGAAACGATAGAGTTGGGCAAATCCAAGACATTCAAATTCAAAGTGCAGAACACGGGAAAGAAACCTCTCATCATCCGTTCTTCCCACTGCGACGCGGATGGCTTCACGGTTAAGGCTCCTACAAAACCTATCAAGACAGGTAAGGACGGAGAGATCTACGTGACTGTCAACACAAGCAACTCCAAGGCTGGCAAATTCAGCCAAAGATTGACGTTGACCACCAACGACCCAAATCGTAGCACGTTCGTCATCAACTTGATCGGCGAAATCAAATAATTCCCCACTTTACAGGGACTTCAAGGAAACTTGGCGATAGGGATAGACTCATGTTTATCCCTATCGCTTTTTTTTATACCTTTGCGGAAAAATTGTGTCAGTGAAAAACTTACTCATCCTCATATCGATTCTTCTCTCATTCACCGCCTGCGTGAAAAAAGACAGATACGTCATACACGGGAATCTGCGGTGCGTAAACGCGCAGGAAGCCTATCTGATGGAGATGAGCCCCCTAGGCGAAATGGTTGTCACAGACAGCGCGCCCATCCGCAACGGAGACTTCAAATTCAGAGGCCACGTGGAATACCCGACCATGAGGTTCATCAAAGTGGGTTCCTGCCGCCCCTTCGACGTGTTCGTGGAAAACGAGGAGATAAACATCAGAGGGTCTGTCCTATACCCCGATGAGATCACCGTCACAGGATCCAATTCGCAAGCGGAACTGAACTTCCTGATGAGCGAATACAAAAGCATATCCAACAAACAGAATTCCGCATTGGTGAAAATATCCAACGCCAAGAAACAGAACGACCTACAATTGGTGAAGAAACTCACGGCCCACTACGAGTCCCTACCCGACTCACTGCTTCTCATTACGGAGCAATTCGTCGCCAGCAACCCCACCTCCATCGGTGCCGCCTACTTCGTCTGTTCACTCTCGGAATCCTTCTCCATCTCAAAAATGGAGAACATCATCACCAAGTTCGACCCTAGCATCGCCAACTCACAGTACGTCAAATACCTGAACGACGAGCTTGCCCTCTCACGGAAATTCGGAGTGGGATCGATGGCGCCGGACTTCCACCTACCCTCCATCGACGGGGAAGATATCACCCTGGGAAAATATACGGGGAATTACCTCTACATCGATTTCGGCGCATCATGGTGTAACGAGACGAAAGAGCGGAACGAAGTTCTATTGGACCTCTACCAACGCTATCACCCCCTCGGACTGGAGATACTCTCCGTCTCCCTCGACACGGACGATGACGAATGGCGCGACTTCGCCTGCAGCGCACCCGAGCTGCCTTGGGAACAGGCCTCCGACCTTCTCTACTGGGCCAGCCCGATCACCAAGCAATACCACGTCAACCAAATACCCTGCGGTCTGCTGATCAGCCCGGAAGGGAAAATACTTCAGATCGACGGAAAGAAAGTCAACATAGGCAATCGCCTAAAAAAAACATTCGGACGCTAACATGGACTTTATATCGCACTTATACAACGGAGGGAACCTTTGGATAAGCTCCATCATCTGGGGCATCATCGTCGCAGTGTGCCCATGCACGATGGCGGCCAACATCACCGCCATCACCGCCATGTCCAGAGACAAGAGGGAGAAGCGCGACGTGTTCGCCAGAGGCATCGCCTACGCCTTCGGTAGGGCGGCAGCTTACATCGCGTTGGGCATCCTCCTGGTCACCTTCGCGCAAGGCCTCCGTATAGGAGAATCCTTCCAACACCTTTTCGGGCTATTCCTAGGTCCTATACTCGTCCTCATCGGCATCCTGATGCTGGACATCATCCACATCCACGGATTGGCTGACAAATGCATGGTCGTGTTCAACAGGATGGTCAAGCAATTCGGGTTCTGGAAATCCTTCCTGCTCGGCATAATGCTGGCCTTCGCTTTCTGCCCCTACAGCGCCACCATCTACTTCGGTGTCGTCATCCCCTCCTCGCTATCCGCCGAAAACGGATACATCGTACCGATCTTCTTCGCCATCGGAGCGACGATACCAGTCCTGTCACTGGCTTGGATCTTCGCCTACAGCATGGACACGGCCAAGAAGAAACTGGACAAGTTCCAACAATACGAGCTATGGTTCAGACGTATTTTAGCAATACTCTTTATTATCTCAGGAATTTTGTTTATCTTAGAGTATTACTTTGAACTTTAAACTGTAATAGCATGAAAAAGATTTTCTTACTCCTGATAGCCTCATTGTCTTTCACAATGGCGCAAGCGGCTGAAAAGGCTAAAATCGTCTTCGAGGAAACATCCTACGAATTCACTGATAACGTATTGGGCGAGACATCCGAACATGTATTCGTCTTTAAAAACGAGGGGAAAGCGCCACTCGTCGTCTCTGACGCTGTCCCTTCCTGCGGCTGCGTGAAACCATCATGGACCCGCAGACCGGTTGCCCCTGGCGACACAGGTTCCGTACACGTATACTACACCAGCAAGGTGAGCGGGGCCTTCCACAAAACCATCAAGATATACTCCAATACAAGCGGGAAGAAGCCTGTCCTGACCATCTCAGGAGAGACCAAGGCAAAGAAATAAAACGTCTACCATTCTTCGGCGGACACCTTCCCCACCCGAGCTAGGCCTAGCACCACGCTTAGGCCCAGGAAGGCTTTATCGTTAGGTTTAGAAGAATGATTCATGGACATATGGCATGGATCATACCACAAAAAAAGCGCCAATCCAAACGGACTGGCGCTTTACTATTTAGGATCAATTCAGATCTTATTTGTCACCGCGGATAGCTGCGATACCTGGGAGAACCTTGCCCTCCATGTATTCCAACATCGCACCACCACCGGTAGAAACGTAGCTAACCTTGTCGGCCAACTTGTTCTTGTTGATAGCAGCCACAGAGTCACCACCACCGATCAAAGAGAATGCGCCATTCTCCTGAGTTGCCTTAGCGACAGCCTGAGCGATTGCGGAAGTACCCTTAGCGAACTTATCGAACTCGAACACGCCCATAGGACCGTTCCAGAGAACTGTCTTAGAGTTAGCGATCACCTCAGAGAACTTCTTGATAGACTCGTCAGCGATGTCAAGACCCATCCATCCGTCAGGAGTCTCGTCAGTCTTGCTAACCTTAGCGTTGGCGTCCTTGTCGAACTTGTCGGCGTTCACCGCATCAACAGGGAGAAGGAGGTTAACACCCTTAGCCTTAGCCTTGGCGAGCACTTCCTTAGCCACGTCCAAACGATCCTCCTCGCAGAGAGAGTTACCGATCTTACCGCCCATCGCCTTGATGAAGGTGTAAGTCATACCACCACCGATGATGAGGTTGTCGACACGGTCGAGCAAGTTGTTGATGATATTGATCTTATCGGAAACCTTAGCGCCACCCATGATAGCGGTGAAAGGCTTTTGAGCGCTCTTGAGCACCTTATCCATAGCCTCAACCTCCTTGTTGATCAAGAAGCCGAACATCTTGTTAGCCTCGTCGAAAGAATCAGCGATGACAGCTGTGGAAGCGTGTTTACGGTGAGCCGTACCGAACGCGTCGTTTACATATACGTCTGCGTAAGAAGCCAAAGTCTTAGCGAACTTCTTCTGGGAGTCCTTCATAGCCTTCTTAGCGTCCTCGTAAGCAGGATCATCCTTCTCGATGCCACGTGGCTTACCCTCCTCTTCAGGATAGTAACGGAGGTTCTCCAACAAAAGGATCTCACCCATCTTAAGGTTCTTAGCTTGCTCGGAAGCGGCAGCGCAATCTGGAGCGAACTGGATCTTGCCCAAGTATTTCTCGATGGCAGGAACGATTTGCTTCAAAGAGAACTTAGGGTCGCCTGCATGCGCGTCAGCGTTCTTTGGCTTACCCATGTGGCTCATAAGGATAGCGCAACCACCATCAGCGATGATCTTCTTGATAGTAGGAAGCGCACCGCGGATACGAGTGTCATCACTTACCTCACCAGTCTCTTTGTTCAACGGAACATTGAAGTCCACGCGAACGATTGCCTTCTTTCCGGCAAAATTGAAATTGTCAATTAGTTGCATAGTACTATTTAAAATTAGAATTCTAAAAAATCTCTTTTTTTACGCACGCAAAGTTAATTTTTTTTCACCATTTGCGCCTACGTTTTCCGGGATTATTTCTTAACGATTCTAGCGGTCTTCACGCCCTTCTCGTTCTCCAGGAAGAAGAAATAAACACCAGCAGGGAGGGACGACAAATCCACGGTTCCGTTGATCACCTTGCCTGCGAAGAGAGACCTGCCCGTCACATCCTTCACGCTGCAAAGTCCATCCTCCGTCGTATAGAGCGCATCCTCCACAGGATTAGGATAGAAGGAGAGCTGGAGGTCCGCCAAATTATCATCGTTTCCGGTAACGGACTTGCCATAGAAGAACTTCTCCATCTCAACGAAGAAATCGACATCGTTCGTCTGGGCATTCAGGAAATCCGTATGGGCGGCATTGTCAGACTCGAAATAGACGATCTCCTTGCCTGCCGAGCAGGAGAAATCCATCTCCACCACCGTGTTGCCATCGTCCTTCACGTCCGCCACAGCCTTTTCCACAGGATCGCCACAACCGTTCTGGGAGGCTACCGTCTTCACTGTAGAGAGGATTGGCCCGTTGAACATGCCACCCTCGTATTTCACAACCGCATCAGCCTTGCTATGGAAAATCAACGCAGGAATATTGATCGCCTTTCCTACCGTGTCCACGCCAGCGCCAACGAATCCGTTCAGGATGCAGACCTTCATCGCCTTGCATGATTTATCATAGGCATACTTGTAGGCCATCGCACCACCCATGGAGGCACCCGTGACGAAGAAGGAGTCGTTCGCGTTGTAATTATTTTGCATGTCCGCGTATATCTGATTGATGAATTTCACATCGTCCACCGTCTCATTCAACTCGCCATAGCCTTGCTGCATCACGGTAGGCATCATACTAGGAAGCAATGAAGCCAGAGCCCCCGCCATCTCCGTCATCGTCTCCGCCGAAATACGAGCGCCCGCACCCCATGGATACTTGATATCCATCTCTGCCGGCAACAAATTCATCTGTTTCATCAAGGCGACAGAGCCCTTTATCTCCGAACTTTGCTCCTCCAACGCCTGTGGGAAAACCACCAACGCATCATTGACATCGCTGAGCATCTGGGCGCTACACAACTCAGCATACCCCTCTGACGTGCCGTTCAAACCATGAAGAATCATCAACACTGAATGACCATGGGACTTGTCAAAACCACTCGGAGTGTACACCAAATAACTCCTCTCCAATCCGTCCACCTCAAGCGTCACCTTCTTGGATTCCGCATTCATATTCAACTGTGTGGACATCAAAATACACAAAGCAATAAAAATTCTTTTCATCCTAATAAATAATTAAATAAAGTGTATATCTGGGGACAAATATACACTTTTTTCACGAATTTCTCCGGAAACAATTACAAAAGTTCAGCTATGAAATCAATGCTTACCACACAACATGAAAGGATAATAAGTACTCAGCGTCGGTTCTCCGACACAGGCATCGAAAGATTAGACACCCAACATACCCAAACACATGCTCACACAAAGCACCCATAAATTCTTTGTTCCCATATGCCAACCATTTTAACATTTGACATCCATTCCACACAAACCATATACACACGAAGCGGCAACCACCCCGTTCCCAAATATAAAAAGTGTATGCTTGTGTTTCAAGCATACACTTTTTATCCGAGACATCCAAGGGAAAAGGGCATAACAATCGCCCTAGAATCCTTAGAATCAAGCCTTAACGATACAGTCTAAAGAGATAGTCTTCGTCTATCGGGAATAGATCCTCCTCCCCGCAACTTAGAGCAAATACGAAATTATGATACACATGAAAGTAGCCACAGGAATGGAATTCTAGCGTATCGGTCGCTTCCCTATCCAAAATGTACTTAATGACCGTTCCCTGTGCAAAGACAGTATCCTTAGCAGGGTCATCTCCATAACGGAGGTTAGCCTTTAACGGACGAATCTCAAACGAGCTATCAGAATCGACAGACCAGGAGAAATCGATTTTACCAGAACTACGCAAGTTCTCCTCCACATTTGTCTTCCCTCCTTTCTCGACAATATCACCATAATAATCGACACTACCCGTATGGTCTTCGTTGAAAGTATACTTGCGTGTCTCTACATAAGGCTGATAAGATAAATATACCCTGTTCCACTCCCCGACAAGCGTCTTCTCAAGTTCATACTTCACAACCTTGTTTTCTGGTTCTGGATCGTCATCCTCACAAGAATACATAAAACCACCCACAATGGCACACATTGCCATTAATAATAAATTACCCTTTTTCATATAAACACTTTTTAAATATTAATAAAAATACACTTATATCCGAATACAACAAATATAGGCATAAAAAGCGGGATAAACAACACCGCCACCCCCCCAATCATGCATTTTACACAATATTTATTAATGCATAAAAATATAAATACATTTTATTAACATTAAACGGATAAATACAGGACAAAACCATGTAGAGGAGAGGAGAGCATATCATTCAACCACCCTTCATCACCAGACGGACCCTCACGGGAAAAAACGGACATTCTGTCAGACAAAATGACAAAAGGGATGTCCGAAAACCAGTCCCAACCTAAAATTTGGCAGAAAAGAGACCTCCGACACGGCTAATGCACCTTTGGCACAAACTTTGAAATATTTATGACGTACGGTGGCGGACACCGCACAGACAGATGTACGAACAATTATTATTAAGAATATAATTAACTAAAAAAGATAGAATCATGGGAAAGATTATTGGTATTGACTTAGGTACGACCAATTCCTGCGTAGCGGTAATGGAAGGCAATGAGCCTACCGTCATCGCGAACAGCGAAGGAAAGAGAACGACTCCTTCCATCATTGGTTTCATCGACGGTGGCGAAAGAAAAGTGGGTGACCCTGCCAAAAGACAGGCCATCACCAACCCTACAAAGACTGTTTTCTCCATCAAACGTTTCATGGGCGAGACTTACGACCGTGTGCAGCAAGAGATCGCGCGTGTCCCTTACAAGGTGGTGAAGGGTGACAACAACACCCCTCGCGTGGACATCGACGGACGTCTCTACACGCCACAGGAGATCTCCGCTATGATCCTTCAGAAGATGAAGAAGACGGCTGAGGAATACCTCGGACAAGAGGTGACAGAGGCGGTCATCACCGTTCCTGCCTACTTCAACGAATCTCAGAGACAGGCTACCAAGGAGGCGGGCGAAATCGCGGGTCTCTCCGTGAAACGTATCGTCAACGAGCCTACGGCAGCCGCTTTGGCTTACGGTTTGGACAGAAAGAACAAGGATATGAAGATCGTCGTGTTCGACTGCGGTGGTGGTACGCACGATGTGTCCGTCCTCGAATTGGGCGACGGTGTCTTCGAGGTGAAGTCTACGGCGGGTGATACGCACTTGGGCGGTGACGACTTCGACCACCGTATCATCGATTGGTTGGTACAGGAGTTCAAGAACGAGAACGGCGGCGTTGATCTGAGCAAGGACCCTATGGCTTTGCAACGTCTGAAGGAGGCTGCCGAGAAGGCGAAGATCGAGCTTTCCAGCACCACTTCCACCGAGATCAACTTGCCTTACATCATGCCGGTTGACGGTGTGCCTAAGCACTTGGTGAAGACCTTGACGCGTGCTAAGTTCGAGCAGTTGGTGGACGATTTGATCCAACGTACCATCGACCCTTGTAAGAACGCTCTGGACAAGGCTGGCTTGTCTGTCGGAGACGTGGACGAGATCATCCTCGTGGGTGGTTCAACCCGTATCCCTGCCATCCAGGCCGCTGTGGAGAAGTTCTTCGGCAAAGCTCCTTCCAAGGGTGTGAACCCTGACGAGGTGGTGGCTGTCGGCGCGGCTATCCAAGGTGGTGTGTTGACAGGTACTGTCAAGGATGTCCTCTTGTTGGATGTGACCCCTCTTTCTCTCGGTATCGAGACGATGGGTGGCGTGATGACCAAGTTGATCGACGCCAACACCACGATCCCTACCAAGAAGTCTCAGGTGTTCTCAACGGCTGCGGACAACCAACCTTCCGTGGAGATCCACGTATTGCAAGGCGAGCGTCCTATGGCGGCGCAGAACAAGACCATCGGCCGATTCATCTTGGACGGTATCATGCCAGCGCCTAGAGGTGTGCCGCAGATCGAGGTGACCTTCGATATCGACGCCAACGGTATCTTGAACGTATCCGCTAAGGATAAGGCGACCGGCAAGGAGCAGAAGATCCGTATCGAGGCATCTTCCGGCTTGAGCGACAGCGAGATCCAACGTATGAAGGCTGAGGCTGAGGCAAACGCGGAGGCCGACAAGAAGGAGAAGGAGCGCATCGACAAGCTGAACCAAGCGGACAACATGATCTTCCAAACGGAGAAGAACCTGAAGGAGTACGGCGACAAGTTGCCTAGCGACAAGCGTTCAACCATCGAGAAGGCGTTGTTGAAGCTGAAGTCAGCACACGAGGCGAAGAACATCGTGGACATCGACGATGCGATGGAAGCCCTGAACAAAGCCTTCCAGGACGCTTCTCAGGACATGTACAACGCACAGCAACAAGCGCAAGGCAACCCTAACGCAGGCGCCGGCTACAACAGTGGCAACGCAGGCGGGAACTCAAACAACGACAACATCACGGACGTTGATTTTGAGGAGGTTAAATAATTAACTATCAATTAATTATAAACCAAAAGGCGTGTTACCCGCACGAGTAGCACGCCTTTTTTATCTTAAAATTAAAACAACTATGGAACAGGATTTTAATTCAATCATCAATAGCGGTCAGCTAGTACTGGTTGACTTCTATGCCACATGGTGCGTACCATGCCAAAGGATGCACCCAGTATTGGAAGAACTGAAAGAGAAGCTCGGCGACAAGCTTCGCATCCTCAAATTGGACGTTGAGAAGAACGAGAGCTTCGCGACGCAGCACCGTGTCCAGGCCGTCCCTACCCTTATGCTCTTCCGCAACGGCGAGCCGGTATGGAGGCAAAGCGGCGTGCTGGAGGTGGGTGAGCTGAGCGGCGTGATTCAACAGTATTTGTAGATATGGTCACGACCAAAAGTTGTCAATATTGGCAGTTTTTGGTCGTGAAATTTGGTTGTTTGAGTAAAAACAAATACCTTCACATTACCAAAAAGTGCCAAAGTTGGCAAAAATAGGGAATGAAATGGTAGAAATAAAAAGAGACAGGTATCTCAAGCAACTGATTGAAAGCCGACAGAATGGCTTTATCAAGGTAGTTACGGGGCTCCGCAGATGTGGCAAATCATATCTGCTGAATGTTTTGTTTTATAACTATTTACTAGATGACGGAGTGGCAGATGACCACATCATTCGTATTGATCTCGAAGACCGCTTGAACAAAGATTTGAGGAATCCTGACACAATGCTCCACTATGTACATGATAGAATAAAGGACAACGACCTTTATTACATCATCATTGACGAAGTGCAGCTGATGGATGAGTTCGTGGACGTTCTAAACAGCTTCCGTCACATTGACAATGCAGATACATACGTGACGGGTAGTAACTCACACTTCCTATCATCTGATATTCCTACGGAGTTCCGTGGTCGTGGCGAGACGATACATGTGAATCCTTTGTCTTTTGCCGAGTTCTATTCTGCTGTGGGTGGAGACAAGCAAGATGCATGGCGAGAGTATTACACCTATGGTGGGTTGCCTCTTATTCAGTCATTTGAGACAGAGCAGAAGAAGATCAACTATCTTAAAAACTTATTTGAAACAGTATATTTAGCGGACATCATTGAGAGGCACAAGGTACAAAACGAGAATGAAATGCGTGAACTGGTGCTCATATTGGCATCGTCCATCGGCTCTCCTTGTAATCCGACCAAACTTTCAAACACATTCAAAAGTGTAAAGAATGTAAATATTACCAACAAGACCCTTGCAAATTACTTAGACTATCTCTCCGAATCATTTCTGTTGAACAAAGCAATACGTTATGATATAAAAGGCAAGAAATACATTAATACGCTATCCAAATACTATTTCTCTGACATTGGTTTAAGGAATGCTATTCTAGATATGCGCCAACAAGAGGAAACGCATATCATGGAGAACATCATCTACAACGAACTTATCACACGTGGCTATAGCGTGGATATTGGAATGGTGGAGATAAAAAAGCCTGACAAAGATGGCAAGTGGGTTCGCATACAACTTGAAGTGGACTTCATTGCCAGCCTAGGCAGTAAGAAATACTATGTACAATCCGCTTTGTCCATTCCAGACAGGGAGAAAGAAATCCAGGAGTCTCGCTCACTCATGAATATCAATGATTCTTTCAAGAAGATTATCATTGTGAAGGACCACATCATGCCTCGACGCAATGAAGAAGGAATACTCACAATAGGCCTTTTTGATTTCCTTCTTAAAGAGGAGAGTTTGGATTTTATTGATGATAGAGATAATGATAGAGATAATGATAGAGATAATGATAGAGATAATGATAGAGATGACAGAGATAAATCATTAGAAAATAACAATTTACAATATAACAATCGAAGAAACAATGATAGAGATAAGCATACAGAAGTTTCATATAAAACTCTTGATGGTACTCAAAAGGACATCATTCAATTCTGTTCTATTCCAAGAAGTGCAAGGGAAATACTTGAGCATATAGGTTACAAATACCATACGAACCATATTAAAAAGTTTATAAACCCCTTGCTCGAACTAGGTTTCATCGAAATGACGGAACCGACCAAACCGAACAGCAAGAATCAGAAATATCGGAGAGTGAGGAACTGATTTGTTTAAAAAGTTATTTTTCTTACTTTTTTATCAGTTCTCTCATCTTAGTTTTGGAAGATTTATAAATATTTTGCGGCACATAACGTATCAAAAAAACAGTTCGCAGGCGTATAAGACTTTGCGAACTGTTTTTTTTATGCGCATCACTCCCCAATCGACTTCACAGCACGATCCAACGCTTCTTGATATTTAGGATCGAAAACGCTCTGATATCGCTATAATTCAAGAATATACGACTAGAGCTGGTATTGAATTCCACGGAAACGAATCCGTCCATATTGCTGAATGCGAACCACCAAGATATAGGGAAGACTTTCTACTTCGACCGAAGCAATATTCCTTTGAAAACGGTCTGTGCGGAGACCTCAAAAATACAATCCGCCAACAAAGCGTGAACATAATTTCAAGCACCATCCTCATCCGTTCCCTGATAGGTGTGGACAGGAAAGAGGCCATGCGACGCTTCAGCACCTTCCTATCGAACATGGAGCTCAATTCCGAGCAGGAGGAGTTCCTGATGACAGTGATCAGCTATGTCTGTGAAAACGGAGACATCACGAAAGATATTGTAGTGAATGAGCCACCATTCGACGAAAGGTTAGATGTTTTCAATGGCTATATGGGACCATTAGCTAAATACATCGACGACATTCACAAAGTTGTGTCGGTATAATTACGAGTCGGGTAATCCTTTGGCTGACAAACCCTTTTTCCCCTTCGTAATGCGTATCGTAGAACATAGGCAATTTGATACACAATGTGTAGCAATTTTCGAAGTCTGATAAGTACGGTAGAATAATCTTATTTCAAGTTTTCTTTACTTCCCAATACCCTCCTTTGTCTGGTCCTACACGACGGATGACACCTTCTGTCTGTAACCGTTTGAGGTGTTTGGAGAGGGCACTACGATTGATGCCAAGTGATGTAGCCATCTGAGTTGTGGTGATTTTGGGATTTTCAGAAATTAGTGCAATAATAGTTTCATTTGTTTTCTGTCCACCTTTTCTGTCCACCTTTTCAGTTTTCTGTCCACCTTTTCTGTCCACCTCGTATGACATAGAATCCTCAAACTGATGTATATCATGTTGGAGGTGTGTTGTATGGAGTCGCGTCATGTAATCAAGGAAGATGTTGATGTCTTCTTTTTCTCGTGTATCAATGAGTGCTTGGATATATTCTGCTTTATCTTGTTTTAATACTTTTGTCGGTAGTACATCATACTCCATTTGTAGAAGGTTCATAAGCAAACGGCTGATTCGTCCGTTGCCGTCAACCCAAGGGTGGATAGTGACAAGTTCGTAGTGAGCCCAGAAACTGAGATCATAAATGGCGCATATATCTGACTTGTCGAGAACTTTGCGACGAGCGTTCAGTTCCTCACAAAAAGCCTCCAACTGTTGTGGCACTTTCAGATAATTCATGTAGGAACGTCCACCTACTCCTGCTGTAACATTCACTTTGCGGAGTTCACCTTTTGAGGAATCGAAAACACCTCCGAGGGAATTATACTGAGAACCTGTTCGTGCCATTACCTTGGCTGCAAGGATTATAAGTGAATCAACGGTAATATTTTCATGACGTTTAATCCATATACGTCCATAATCGTAGGCTGCCTTAAGGTCGAGATTCATGTTTTGTTCAACAATGCTGCGCTTGCTTGAAGTGATACCCTCATCAAACAATAATTGCGCTTCCACCTCTGTCACCGTACTGCCTTCAATAGCTGTAGAATGGGTAATAAGAGAGTAGAGATAGAACTTCTCATAGTCTATCTGTTCTGTCATTCTCAGTTCATCATGTTTGCTGAGCAATTGTAGCAATTTCTCTCTGTTTTCTTGAATCATGTAATTGTGTAGTTTGAATAATTACAGTTATTCTCATATCGCACATTCTGTCTTCAAAATTATATATAATCTACCACTTTGAAGGTATTTTTATTATTTGATTTGAATGTTTTTACTCTTCATCCTCAACCTATCGAATCCTATATTCTTAGGAGATAATAAATTACGTCAATGTTTCTATGTGTGTTTATCCTAAAAATCTTCTCAATTGGAATTGTCTCCACCTCATCACTCCCCAATCGACTTCACAGCACGGTCCAACAGCTCACGGTATTTAGGATCGATATTATTGCCCGCCAATAATATGTGAATATAGACGGGTTCTATTATACCCCCAAACTTCCTGCATCCTCAAGCCCCCTCCCATACCCACCCCTAACCAATCCACCCCAAAAACCACCTTTTCTAGGGATTGCGGCAACGATCTGGATGGAGGAAATTTGCAACCGTTATCCAAACAATGAAAGATCCAGTAATAACCATTAATAGAAAATTAATATGAAACCAGCAATCAAAATCATCCTCATGGCAATCGCTTACCTTGCCATGTTCGTGATGGGCGCCGCAAGCGGAATAATCCACCCAAGGTGCTACGCCTACGTCGGGGCAATCCTGCCTCTCATCTCCGCATTCATTTACCTTTACACATCGACCCTCATCCGCAAGTTCGGTGCGGCGGTCGTACTGAACGGAGTCCTCCTGCTTCTTTTACTGCTGGCGGGAGAGGCGGACATCGCCCTCATCATAGGCTTTGTCATCCTGACGGCACTCGCTGAAATCATCCGATGCCACTACGGATACGACTCACTCAAGGGGGTCCGTTGGAGCTTCCTGCCGTTCGCCTACTCGTTTTTCGCCTACACCGCACACTGGTGGACCGACACGGAAGGCTCGTTGGCAGCCGCTGTCGAGGAGATGCCCGCAGGATACGACGAACTGATGAAACCGGTGATCGACAACGTGCCTATGCTGATCGTCGTGCTACTGCTGACAATACCCGTCGCCATCTTCGCGATGCGCATCGCAGAACGTGCCTTGAAGCCAAAGTCAAAGGGAATATTAAAGGGTTGAGCAACCGCTCATCCCTTTCCCTCCATCCATCACTATCGAAAAAATCATGCCTCCCCTCGCCGACGTCAACCATAGACGGAAGGTCCACCTGTCATTTCGTTCCTCTCCCATGAAACACACTGCCACAATCGTCATTCCCTTGGTCTACAACCTTTCCATGCATATCCCCAAGGGGAAGTCTCCATCCCATCGTATCCATCCATTCTCATGAAACTTTGCCCAAAACCTTTGGGGAGTCAGGCAAAAAGGATTTATCTTTGTGGAGAATTTTATGTTAAGTGAAAGATTATGGCTTTGTTGGATAGTATCCGGAATGTGATCGAAACCATCATTCCGACGGCGGACGCTGATGTCACGAAGAATTATCAAATCACCTTCACTGTGAAGGGCACGGGCGATTGGGACGGTCTTCACACCCTTACCATACCCGTCAAAGGCAGGTACACGGACGAGAAGGCTATACTGGCCATCCGCAGGGCGAACGGTGTGGAACGCTCCGCAAAGGTGACCATCAACAACGTGAAGGAAGCGCGCTGACAACATTTTTCGGGGAGAGTTTTTTTCATCCCCATCGTTTTGTATATATTTGTATTGAAGCATATTAAGCTTATGAAGAAACATATATTGGACTTGGACATAGTGGCCAACGAGAAGTTGGGCGACAAGCATGTCCTGATGAAACTGACCTCGTCGGCGGCTCTTCCCGAGATGCGCCCGGGGCAATTCGCGGAGGTGCGGGTGGACGATTCCGCCACGACATTCCTCCGTCGACCGATCTCCATCCATTACGTGGACAAGGAGAAGAACGAGTTATGGTTGCTCATCCAACTGGTGGGTGACGGTACACGCAAACTGGCCACGCTGAAGGCGGGCGATTCGCTGAACGTGGTGTTGCCGCTGGGCAATGGGTTCTCCGAGCCTCAATCGGGGCAACGTTCCCTCTTGCTGGTAGGCGGTGGTGTGGGTGTCGCTCCATTGCTGGATCTCGGGCGACATCTCCGTCAGAAGGGCTATGAACCTACATTCCTGTTGGGCGCACGCTCCGGCAAGGATCTGTTGCAAATGGAGCAGTTCGAGCGCTTCGGACGTGTCTGCGTGACCACGGAGGATGGCTCGCTCGGCGAGAAGGGCTTCGTCACCAACCATTCGATTTTGAACAACGAATCATTCGACAAAATATATGTATGTGGCCCTACCCCGATGATGAAAGCGGTAGCCTCCTTCGCCTCGAAGAAAGGCATTGACTGCGAGGTGTCGCTGGAGAACAAGATGGCTTGCGGCTTGGGCGCCTGCCTCTGCTGCGTGACCGAGACCCAGGCGGGGCATAAGTGCGTATGTTCGGACGGACCAGTATTTAACATAAAGGATTTGACATGGCAGATTTAGCTGTTAAGATAGGCGGGCTGCAGATGCAGAACCCGGTGATGACCGCATCCGGCACATTCGGATACGGTGAGGAGTACGCTGATTTCATCGACATCAGCCGTATTGGTGCTATTATCGTGAAGGGTACGACCCTCGCCCATCGGGAAGGCAACCCCTACCCCCGTATGGCGGAGACCCCTTCCGGCATGCTGAACTGCGTGGGCCTGCAGAACAAGGGTGTGGATTACTTCGTAGAGAACATCTACCCCCGCATCCGCAAGGTGCAGACGAACATGATCGTGAATGTCTCCGGGGCTTGCGTGGAGGATTATGTGGCCACGGCGGAGAAGATCAACGAACTGGAGGATATCCCAGCCATCGAGCTGAACATCTCCTGCCCTAACGTGAAGCAAGGCGGCATGGCCTTCGGCACGACCTGCGCCGGAGCCGAATCGGTGGTCTCAGCGGTCCGCAAGGCCTACAAGAAGACATTGATCGTGAAGCTCTCCCCGAACGTCACAAGCATCGCCGACATCGCGATGGCTGCCGAGGCGGCGGGTGCGGATAGCGTCTCCCTCATCAACACGTTGATGGGTATGGCGATCGATGCGGAGAAGATGAGGCCAGTTTTATCGACCGTAACGGGTGGATTGTCAGGACCTTGCGTAAAACCAGTAGCCTTGCGCATGGTTTGGCAGGTGGCCAAAGCGGTGAAGATACCGGTTGTCGGTTTGGGTGGCATCATGAACGCCACGGACGCTGTCGAGTTCTTCCTGGCGGGCGCATCCGCCATTGAGATCGGCACCGCCAACTTCATCGACCCTGCTGTTTCGCTGAAGGTTGTCGAAGGCATCAACGATTACCTGGAGCGTCATGGATGCAAGTCCGTGAAGGAGATTATCGGAGCGTTAAAAGTATAAGGTGGATCATAACATTCCTCATATCAACAATATAAAACGATCGGGCATATGAAAAAATACGTGTTATTCATCATTTTGGCGTTGTGCGCACTTTCCGCACTAGCCGTGGCTTTCCTGAACGGCAAGGGAGACAACCAGGAGAAAAAGGAGATAGAGTGGAAATACCTTTCCATGCGTAGCGTATGTTATATGTCCGTGGAGTGTGTGACCGCGGATTTCTCCCCTGTGCAGGAGTCCATCTATGCGAACCGCCTGATGTACGGTGAGCTACCGATGTCCTTCATACTGAATTTCGAGACCAATGCGGATAGCGTGCAGGCCATCACCTGCTTGGTGGAGTGCGAAAACGTGAAGATGGAGGCAGATCTGAAGGAGCTCAAACTGGAGACGTCAGACTCGAGTAAGGTATGTTCTGGCATCTTTGTCTACAACTTGTCCGAATTGTCCAGCGATATAGGAGTGCCTGCCGTGATGAACATGATGAGGGTCTTCCCGGACAAGGTGGCGATATCCATCAAGCCTACCTGCGACGGGAAAAAGCCTGCCAAATATATTAAAGTGAAGAAAAAATGATACGTAACATCGTATTCGACTTCGGTGGAGTATTGATAGACGCTGATCTGGAAGCTGTTTTGCGTTCTTTCCGATCGATGGGCGTCGATAACATATCCGATTACATAAACTTGTACCGACAGAACGGCCTCTTCCTAGACTTGGAGGATGGCACAAAAAACAAGGAGGAGTTCAACGAAGCCCTCCGCGCCATGACAGGCAGGAACATACCGGACGAAGCCATCGCATCCGCATGGTTGGCCATCGTGGAACGAGTGGATTCCGACAAACTGCTGTACCTGGAGGAGTTGAGGAAGAAATACAAACTATACCTCCTCAGCAATATCAATCCATACGTCTTCGAATGGGCCGAGACCCCAGCGTTCTCTGAACTAGGGCAACCGATCCACCACTACTTCGACAAGATGTTCGCCTCCTATCAGCTGAAGATGACGAAGCCTTCCCGGGAGATCTTCGAGCACGTGTTGCGCACGGCAGGCATCAAGGCGGAGGAGACACTCTTCGTGGACGATGGAGCGAAAAACGTGGCGACGGCGGAGTCCATGGGCTTCCACGTCTATCAGCCACAGAACAGGGAAGACTGGAGGGAAAGTGTCACCCGCATTCTGAGCGAGCAAAGCATCTAATAGCCAAGGGGTAAGCATAGGAATACAGAGATTACCATTTGAAATGAAACGCAAATGGACGGGGTGATTGGTCGATGAAATACGCCATTTCGTCGATTTTTGTTTTTCGGTTACCTCGTTTTTACTAATTTTAAGAGTTTAATGTGTACGAATAAATTATTCTAAACTATATGAACAAGAAGAAGGTCATTTTAATTGCCGGGATACTGCTGTTGGCGGTAGCCGCGTATTTTTTATTTTTCGGGAAGAAGAAGATGCCTCAAGCCATCGTGAAGACGGAGTTGGTGGAGTTGGGAAGTATCTCCAATTCGATCACCGCCACGGGAAAGGTGGAGCCAGTCACGGAAGTGGAAGTCGGTACGCAGGTTTCCGGAAAGATCGACAAAATCCATGTGGATTATAACTCGAAGGTGAAAAAAGGTCAGTTGTTGGCTGAGTTGGACCGTTCTACCTTGTCCACATCGTTGGAGTCCGCGAAGACAGACTATTCCAACGCCATGAACGAGTACGCCTACTACAAGAAAGTATACGACAGAAACGTTGCCCTCCACGAAAAGAAACTGATCAGCGAGGCTGAGTTCGAGGAGGTCGAATTCCAATACATGAAGATCTCCAACTCCCTGCGCAAAGCCAAATACGAGGTGGACAGGGCGAAAACCAACTTGGGTTATGCGACCATCACTTCGCCTATCAACGGCGTGGTCATCTCCGTCGAAGTGGAGGAGGGACAGACAGTGGCCGCCAGCATGACGACTCCTACCCTGTTCATCATCGCCGAGAACTTAGTGGATATGCAGGTGGTAGCCAACATCGACGAGGCGGATATCGGTCAGGTCAAGGAGGGACAATCCGTACAATTCACGGTGGATGCCTACCCGAACGACAAGTTCGCCGGTGTGGTTCGCCAAGTACGCTTGGAGCCTACCACAACCTCTAACGTGGTGACCTACGAGGTGATCGTCGACGCCAAGAACCCAGACCTGAAACTGAAGCCGGGACTCACGGCCAACATCACCGTCCTCACCCTGAACAAGGACAGCATCATGACCATTCCTAACAAGGCTTTGCGTTTCCAGATGGACGAGAAGATCTTGCCTCCGGGCATGAAGGTGAAGTACTTGGATCCAGAGGAGATAACAGGTCCTACCGTATGGGCGATCGTAGACCGTCAGACGGCTGAACAGCGTTGCATCAAGACCGGTGTGAGCAACGGTACCCGTACGGAGGTCTTGGAAGGTTTGAACCTCGGCGAGCATCTGATCGTCTCCTCCATCGAGACGGCCGACATGGATTTCAAGAAAGGAAACATGCCACCGGAGGGAGGCAAGGGAGGCAACAGCCCATTCATGCCGAAACGTCCAGGTGGTGGTAAACGTAAATAAGGGATTCACATGGAACAGAAGAACGGAAAAGGCAGGCCTATCATTGAGTTACGCAATGTGAAGCGTGATTTCGTGGTTGGTGACGAAGTGGTGCACGCCTTGCGTGGCGTCTCGTTCTCCATCTACGAGGGCGAATTCGTGACCATCATGGGTACGTCCGGTTCGGGTAAGTCTACCCTACTGAACGCCCTTGGGTGCTTGGACACACCCACCTCCGGCGAGTATTATCTGGACGGTGTGGAGGTGCGTTCCATGGGAAAGAACGAACGTGCCATCCTGCGCAACCGCAAGATCGGTTTCGTGTTCCAGAACTATAATCTATTAGCCAAGACCACTTCCGTGGAGAATGTGGAGTTGCCTTTGATGTATAACTCATCCATCTCAGACGAGGAACGGTATGAGCGGGCGGTGAACGCCTTGAAGGCCGTCGGTTTGGGCGAACGTTTGAATCACAAGTCTAACCAGATGTCGGGTGGACAGCAGCAACGTGTGGCGATCGCCCGCGCATTGGTCAACGACCCCGTCATCATCCTGGCGGACGAGGCGACGGGTAACTTGGACTCCCGCACATCATTCGAGATCCTAGTGCTTTTCCAGGAGCTACACGCCAAGGGCAGAACAATCATCTTCGTGACCCACAACCCTGAGTTGTCCCAGTACAGCAGCCGAAACATCCGTCTGCGGGACGGTCAGGTGATAGAGGACACATACAATGACAACATAGCGTCGGCGAAGGAAGCTTTGGCGGCATTGCCTGTCCAAAAAGACTAACCGATAAAAGGAGGTTATTATGAATCTTTCGAATCTATTCAAGATTGCGTTTAGGGCAATTAGCAATAATAAGTTGAGATCATTCCTGACGATGTTGGGTATCATCATCGGTGTGGCCTCCGTCATCGCCATGCTGGCGATCGGACAGGGCTCCAAGAAGAGCATTCAGGAACAGATATCCGAGATGGGTTCTAACATGATCATGGTCCATCCAGGCAACAACGACCGTATGCGAGGGGGCGGCGCGCGTATGAACGCCTCAGAGATGCAGACGTTGAAGAACGCCGATTATGAGGACATCGCCAACAAATGCACCCACTACGTGGCGTATGTCTCCCCGACCGTGAGCGGTAGTGGACAGATGATCTACGGCAACAACAACTACCCCACCTCCGTCACGGGTGTCTCTTTGGATTACTTGGAAATCAGAAAATTAACCATCAGCAAGGGAGACATGTTCACCGAACAGGACATCGCCTCATCCGCCAAGGTGTGCGTCATCGGAAAGACCATCGTCGACAACCTCTTCCCTGACCAGGAAGAACCGGTCGGGAAGGTGGTACGCTTCGGCAAAGTGCCTTTCACCGTGGTGGGCGTACTCACCCCGAAGGGCTACAACAGCATGGGACAAGACCAGGACGCGGTGGTGCTGGCCCCTTACACGACGATACAGAAAAGGGTGAGCAACATCACCTACCTGAATAGCATCTACGCCTCCGCCAAGTCGGAAGACCTTACGAGCAAAGCGATCGAGGAGATATCCGAGGTGTTGAGGGCGAACCACAAGATCAGGGAGGGTGCAGAGGATGATTTCTCCGTCCGTTCCCAAGAGGAGTTGAGCTCCATGATGACCTCCACGACAGACATGATGACGGTTCTTCTAGCCTGCATAGCGGGCATCTCCCTCGTGGTGGGTGGTATCGGTATCATGAACATCATGTACGTCTCCGTAACGGAGAGGACAAGGGAAATCGGTCTGCGTATGTCCGTAGGAGCGAGAGGCATCGATATCCTCTCCCAATTCTTGATAGAGGCCATCCTGATCAGTGTGACGGGTGGTCTGATAGGCGTGGTCGTCGGTGTCGGCGCCTCATACGCCTTGCAGCTCGCATTGGGTTGGCCCATCTACATTCAGCCATACTCCGTGCTACTCTCCTTCCTGGTGTGTACCCTGACCGGCGTATTCTTCGGCTGGTATCCTGCCAAACGGGCCTCCGAATTGGACCCGATAGAAGCTATCAGATACGAGTAAACGGATCGGAGCACTCACCGGATTACACTTTATCAATCGATCGACATAAAAACACAGATAGCATGTCATTCACAAGACTATTTCCATTACTATTCATTCCTCTTTTGGTCAGCTGTTCCCTTTTCGATTCCGAAAAGAGCGATAGGGAGAAAGCCGGACTGAAAGGGAAAGTGAAGACTCTTACCGAATATGCGGCCATGGCGGAATCAGGCAATCTGGTGCAAGGGAAAATCATTTGCCGCACAACCTTCGACGAGCGAGGCAACCAGACGTGCGTCGAACTCTTCGACGAGGGAGGCCAATTATACCAAAAAAGGAGCACCACCTACGACAAGAACAACCAGAAATTCACCTCAGAAGTGAAGGATGCGGAGGGCGCATTGGAAAGGACCTTGGTCTTCTCATACGATGAGAAAGGATACATGACGAGTTGCGAGGACTTCAACGGCAGAGGCATCCTGATGTATCGTGCGAACAACACCTACGACGAATTGGGTAGACTGACGGAGAATTACATCACCACCTCCGACGGCAAGTTCGTCAGCAAGACCACCATGGCGTACGATGAATTCGGCAACGACACCTTGCTTCTTATCTTCTCCGACCAATACACCGTCTCCCGCAAGGAATACAGGGACTACGATGCGAACGGCAACGTGACAGAACTGAACGTGTATGACACAATGAACATGCGGCTCTCCCAAGAGACCTACCAATATGACGAGAACGGGGACATGACGGAGAGATGCACCTACTCGGGCTATTCCGTGCTGGAAGAGAAGGCGATCATCCGCTACGACGAATACGATCGTTACGGCAACTATAGCAAGGCCATGCTCTATGACAAGGATTCCACCCTTTCGGGAGGCACATTCCGCAAGCTCGAGTATTATTGATCCTTGGCAAAACACACCCACCTAGCAGGGAATCTACCCTAGGCAAGGAACTTTTTATCCCACGCCGACGCATTTGATTTGTCGGTTTGATATTTTTTCCCTACCTTTGTGTCATACGTTTGCGAAAAAGCTTGTTTGCCTGTTTCGTGAAAGTTTACTTGTTATGTTAATAATACGTTGATAAAATGTTAGTAAAGACTTTTGGCGCAGCCGTGCAAGGCATAGACGCCACGATTATCACCATTGAGGTGAATGTGTCGCAAGGTATCCGTTTCATGTTGGTGGGTTTGCCCGACAACGCCATCAAGGAGAGCCACGAACGGATCATCTCCGCTATCCAGTATTGTGGAATGAAATTCCCTCATTTCCAAGTTATCATCAATATGGCCCCGGCCGACATCCGAAAGGAGGGTTCCGCCTATGACCTACCGCTCGCCATCGGTATCTTGGCAGGTGCGGGGGATATCCTCTCGGACGAGCTGGACCGTTACGTCATCATGGGCGAGCTCTCGCTGGACGGCACGCTACAGCCCATCAAGGGTGCTCTTCCCATCGCCATAAAGGCTAGGCAGGAGGGCTACAAGGGGTTGATCCTGCCTGCGGAGAACGCGAACGAGGCAGCGGTGGTGAACAACCTGGAGGTGTATGGGGCGGTGAACCTTATGGAGGTGATCGATTTCCTGAACAAGAAGCGGGAGATCACACCGACCGTCATCGATACCCGCAAGGAGTTCTTCTCGCACTTAGGACAGTTTGAGATCGATTTCTCGGATGTCAGGGGACAGGAGAATGTGAAGCGCGCCTTTGAGGTGGCGGCGGCCGGCGGACACAACCTGATCCTCGTCGGACCTCCCGGTGCGGGCAAATCCATGCTGGCGAAACGCATCCCGACCATCCTCCCTCCCTTCACGCTCTACGAAGCGCTGGAGACGACCAAGATCCATTCCGTGGCGGGTAAGATAGGGAAGGAGACCTCCCTCATGACGGAGCGTCCGTTCCGCTCTCCGCACCATACCATCTCGGACGTCGCACTGGTGGGCGGTGGAGGCAATCCGCAGCCTGGGGAAATATCCTTGGCGCACAATGGCGTGCTCTTCCTCGACGAGCTTCCGGAGTTCAAACGCACCGTTTTGGAGGTGATGCGTCAGCCGTTGGAGGACCGTAAAATCACCATCTCCAGAGCCCGCTCCACCGTGGAGTTCCCCGCCAGTTTCATGCTGGTGGCGGCCATGAACCCATGCCCGTGCGGCTACTACAACCATCCGACCCGTGAGTGTGTCTGCGGACCAGGCGTGGTACAGAAATACTTGAGCCGCATCTCTGGTCCGCTGTTGGACCGTATCGACATCCACATCGAGGTGGTGCCAGTCCCTTTCGAGAAACTGTCGGAGTGCCAGCCATCCGAAACGAGCGAACAGATACGTGAACGGGTCATACAGGCTAGGAACATCCAACTGGAGCGTTTCAAGGGAGAAAAAGGGGTGCACTGCAATGCGCAGATGACCTCCAAGATGTTGCACAAGTATGCGCAGTTGGGCGATGAGGCCGCCGCCAAACTGAAGTCCGCCATGCTGAAACTGAACCTATCCGCCCGTGCCTACGACAGGATCCTCAAGGTGGCCCGCACCATAGCGGACTTGGACCACTCCGCGAATGTGGAGGCGAGGCATATCTCCGAGGCGATCAACTACAGGAATCTGGATAGGGAAGGATGGGCAGGATGAGGAGAATTATGAATTATGAATTGGGGCCGTGGATCCATTTCTTGTGGGATTTATGAATCCGTTGTGTGTTTCGGTTCTGTAGAGACGCAACATTTTGCGTCTCTTCTATGTTGTAAACCAAGAAAAATTCAAAAAAACATTTTATTAAAATTTGTAAGTTGCTGATATTCAATTGATAATTAAAAACATCTATAATGAATTTGTGCACAACAAAGATTCAACAACTCTTTTT
>JAFZPM010000005.1 GCA_017550335.1 Paludibacteraceae bacterium | reverse complement strand
GGTCTGCTCAGGCTAATAGAGAAGGCGAAGGTATCCGCTCTCTCCGAGGAGGAGTACGACCAGTACGAGGCCAGCATGAAATACCTCGAGGACGAGATCGACATGGAACAGCACGGATATGAGAGAGGCATGGAAGAGGGACTGAGAAAGGGAACCGAACAGGGAATGGAGCAAGGAATGGAGCAGGGAATGAAGCAGGGAATGGAGCAAGGAATGATGCAAGGACTGGAGCAAGGAAAGCTCGAAGGTGAGAAAGCCACCAACCTGCGCAATGCGAAGAGAATGAAACAGAAGGGCTTGGATGTGGATGACATCGCGGAGATAACAGGACTATCCCTAGAAGATATAGAAAAGTTGTAGAATCTTCAGGTTCGACCGCACCAACATCACGGTCAAAAACATCTGGATCAGTTTCTTTAAAAACCTCGAATGCATGGACGTATTCCAAGCAACATGTCTGTCAGTTGAAGAAATCGAGGATTTGTAATTTGTTTGTTTTTAAAATTTTATTTTGTCGAAGTCAATACGAAACATATTTCGTATATTTGCGGAATATAATCGCTTGCTTGGGAGGAAAAGCATTAGTTCTCAATGTCTTAATGGTCTCTTGTTGTCGGGCTGGCGGAATTGTTCGGTTGATTTGAAATGTTGTGATAAATATGTGTTTGTTGTCTATTAGTACAGGAAAATTCTTATTGGTCGCTTTTGTGGCTCTTTGCGTTTATGAGCTGGGTGTGTTCCTTTATTTTAGGTTTGTGAAGGGAAATGATTCTAGCGTTTCGAAAAATGAGTCTAGGAAGCGTCGTGAACGTGTGCAGGATTCTCCCAAGCCTAAACCCGAGACTCGTACGGCGACTTCGAAGAGAGGGAAAGAACCACGGCACAAGGATGACATACCGGATTGGGAGGACTTGATCGATTATCGTAAAACGAGCCGTGCGTCTACTTCGGAGAGTGTGTCAGGAATGGGACGGCGTCAGTCTTCTGTGGTTGATGTTTTTTCTCCTGCTGATACTCATGCTGATTTTTCCCGTATGGATGAGCTGAGTAGACAATCCGTCGAGGACTTGTTGGGAGAGGCTCCTTCTCCTTCTCCTAGTGTTTCCGAACCTATGCGCGAGATGCGGGAGGTTGTGGCTTCGCATACGGAAACTGTTCCGGTTACCCCTGAGCCTAGGATTGTTGAACCTGCCGCCCAACAATCTTCTGCCACTGAACCGAAGGCGCCTGCTTATGATGTGAAGTCGGTCTTTATGGATTGCGATTTTTCCAATATGGAAGGCTGACAGGAGCTTTCAACGATCCGACGGCTTTTATAAGATGGTCGGTCCTCTTTTCCGTAGGCTGTTGATTTGTGTGTTTGTATTGTTTTGTTGCGCCTCATCTGATGGGTTTGTACATGGAACCAAACAATTCAGTTCTGGGTCTAGATGATAGTGCCCTTGCCGCAATCGGACGCTGCCTCCCTGCTGGAGTTTTTCCCTTTGTGAGGATGACAATTGGATTCTGTCTAATGTCTGGGCAAGTTGCTCTTTCGTTTGTGCGAGGTAGAGCTGCGTTTTGTTCCCTCGCATGAATAGTTTGGCTGTCAGGTCATTCCCTTTGAAGTGGAGTGTGGGTGTGAGTGAACCGTTGCGTGCTTCCCGTATGGAGGCTATCGATTCGGAGGTGAAGAATGTTTCTATGGGTATCCGTTGGTGTTGTCCGTTCTGGCTTTGTATGACGATGGTGTTGATGGACTGATAGTTGCGTGTCTGGGGTTGCAGGTTTTCCATCACTTCACACCTTTGTTTGTTGATCTGGTGGATGGTGAGGAAATCGGACAGGTTTTGTTTGGGCACGTCGATCGATGGTTTGCCGCCGCTGGACAGCTCCTTCTCGTAACTGTCGATTTTGTTCGCGATGTTTTCCTCCAGTTGTCCGGCGTCGTTCTGCGAGTCGCATGGGGCGAGGATGAAATCGACGCTTTGATTGAGCCTTTGCGAAACCTCCTCTATCTCTTTTAACACTTTCACATTGCTGACCAGTAGTACGTTGTCTTCTTCTCTGCTCTCTATTTCTACGACGAGCTGGTTGATGAGCCTATCGTATTTTTCGGAATGTATGTCTCCGATTTTTTCCTGTGAGCAGGCGAGGTCTATGGTGAGGTCCTCGATGTGTCGGTCTAGGGTGCGGAGGTTTTTCTCCGTGCGTTTCTTCTCCTCTTCGTCCGATGTGTTTTGCAGGATGTCGAGGGTGTCTGCCTTCGCCTTGAGGTAGCTGAAAAGGTTACGTTTGATGAGCATTTGTTGGTGCTTCTCCATGATTTCCTCATACTCATCCTCGCTGATTTGCCCGTCGGACAGGAAGATGTCGTCCGGCTCTTTGATCAGATATTTCTCGGCGGATTCCTTGGGGATATGGTATTGGATCATGCCGCCCGTGCCGTACGACGGGTTCTCGGACACTTTTGCGCTGTACTCGGTCTCGAAGTCCTCTGCCACGATGAAGGTCGCTACCCTGGTTCGGTAGCTGTATTCGCCCGTCTTCGGATTCTTCCATGGAGAGATTTGTAGGCCTTGGCTTAGCTTGATGGGGTTGTTATTCACCTGTTGCAGCACTTTCTGCGGGAAGTAGAATTCGCAAGGTTTCATCCTGCCGTTCTCATAGTAGGCGACGAGAGCGCAGATCTTCGTGTTTTTCCTTAGCGTCGTGTAGTCGTAGGTGTCGATGCCAGGGTACTTGTCGCTCCCTTGGCGCTCGGAGGCGGATTTGATATGGGGACTATTTCTCTCCATGCAGGTATTTTCTCCCTAGTGACAGATACTTCTCTTTCTCTGAGGCCGATAGGTTGCGGTAACGGATGTCGATGTGTATGTCTGGCTCGGACGATAGATCCATTACCGAGGTGATCCCTCCCCAATCCGTGTCTATCGAGAGCTCTTCCTTCTCCGAGAGGAGTTGGGCAGGAATGACGGTTTCCCGTGCGAGAAACTCGTCGTGCAACTTTTTTTGCTTCAGTGCGGTATTTTCCCATCCGGGCGTTGAAATCCATTCTCGGATGTGGGTGGCTTGCTCGGAGCGCAGGGTGATCTTGTCGACGTAATCGTTGCGCCCGATGTGTATCTCCATGGATAGGGGGTAACCGTCTATCGTGAGACGCTCGAAGAAGAAACTCCTCCCGTTGCTGCTCGCATGTCGCAACCCTTCTTTGTTGGCGTCCCAAAATTTGGAATTCATTAGGTCGTTCTTGGAGAGGAATGGTGATATCACCCACTCCTCTTGGCTGTTAAGGATAAATTTCCCTGTTGATATATCTAACATCTTAAATCCCTTTCTTACAATGTATTGTGAGTGTCTCTCACCTCTTTTCGTTCCACAAATATACAAAAAATATCGTTGCTTACAATATATTTGGTGTATTTATTACGGAATTAATGTACCGAGCCTTCCTGTTTTACGGAAAGAGGGTGTATCAATCCTGACACACCCTCTCCCTTTTATGCTTTTGAATTCTATCGCAAGTGGTCAAAGTGATACTTTGAAGACCTCGTCCTCCACCTTGACAAGGAAGATGCCCTTGCCGAGGAAGTCGAGTTCCATCTCGCTCGAATCGACTTTGTCCATGAAGATCGTACGTCCCATCATGTCGATGACGGTCACCTCTGAGCCTATTTGTGCATTGCCGACGATCACCTTCCCTTCGTTCACCCATACGCGTAGCGATGAATTGGTGCGCATACGTGCGTTCGTGAGGATGCTTTTCTTGTAAACGACAGACAATGTGGAATTTGCCGTTATTTCCGGTGTCGTGAAGAATCCGTAATCCAACTGGTCTGTCACGTCCGCACCATTGAACGTGACGGAACCGATCTCCCAGCCCTCTTCTGGCTTGAATGCAAGTCTAAAGGTTTTACAGTTGCCCACTTCCAATGCGGTCTTTCCATTTGCTCCATCCTGTATGGTTAGGAACACAGCTGGCTCCAATTCGCAACCTCCGATTTCGATTTGCTCTTCGATGTCCAGTTTCTTCGTCGCCATGCCGTTGCCTGGTTTCAGTTCGAGAGAATAGGTATAGCTTTCGCAGGCGCCCACATTCTTGTCTTCGAAGGATAACAGTTCAAATTCCTCTTTCGTTTTTATGGTGTCCGTATGGACTAAGCCGGCCATATCGGTTCCGTGGATGAGCATTATGGTTCCTTCCGTCCATACGACTCCGTCCTTCTCCCATGTGATTTTGACGGTGCTGTAGCCGGGAACATTGGTTGCGTGAGGATTTTTCGGGTAGACGTGGGAACCCGAAGCCACGGATGCGGAAATGCTCCTCTTGAAGATGTCGTAGCAACTCAGGTCCTTCGTCGCCGAACGTATTACGGAGAACTCGTAAGTGTTTTCCCCTGGGGAGGTTGTCACACCGTAAGAGTAGCTCGTCTTCCCTGGGGCGTAAGCGATCTCTTCCGTTTGTGTAGTCACGCTGTCCCCCATTGTCGTTTTGATGGTGAGGAGGAACGGGCTGTTATCGTAATCTCCCGCCGGAGCGGCCGGAATTGCCCATGTGCAGGTCAACACGTTGTCGGAAAGGGCGCAGGTGATGTCGGATACTTGTGGATAAGCGTTCACGGTCACCGCACTGGATTCGAACACATAATGGAGATCGCATTGGATACCGTTGATTTCACCGCCCAGTTGACACTCCTGTCTAAGCTTGTACTTGTAGGATTTGTTCAGGTCATGGTAAGGCTCTGTGTAAGCCGTCACGGCGAAATAGGCTGGATCGTTCTCCGCCTGTCTGCCCGTGACGCCCGAGTGGGACGTACGTGTAGTGGAGTCCGCCTCGCACAGGAATATACCACCCATCAGGGCGACACCTTTGTTGACCTGGCGAGTCCAGTCGAAATAGATTCTTGGGTTATTGTTTTCGTCGCTACAGCCGTAGTATACCTTTGTGATTTTCAGTTTCGGGTCTTCAGGGTAGCTTACGGTGACCTTTCGGTAGGAGGATTCGCTAATATCCTCGTCTGGGGTAGCGCCCATTCTCCACCAGTGGCCCGCCAAGTCGATGGTGACCGTCGTGCCCAGGTCTTCTTGGGAGACAGGCACCTCAAACGATATGAAACGGGTAGTCTCATCTTCTCCGCTGTCCGGCGACACCTCGACCACCCAGTTGCCGAGCAGATTCCTGCCGTCTATTTCGGCGACTACGGCCTGGCCCTCCTCATTCATTTGGACTTTGATGACATGTTTGACCTTCGTGTTTTGTGTGATGGTGAGCGCATTGCCGTCGATTCCGAAGCCGCAGTAGCCGGAAAGAGAGGCGCCCCAGGTCTGGTAAACCCTGATTTTGTACTCGAGGGTACCCCTTTCCGGATTCCACGTCACCTTATCCAAATCGGAGTACTCGTCCCAGCTGGAGATGGCGGAAGCCTCCTGCCATGACGCGAGGAAGAAAAGGCCCAGCATTACGGTGCACCTGAGCCAAATGTTGTGTTTTTTACGTATCAAGGTGCGTATCCCCTTGAAGATTCCTGAAGTAAAAGTAGTCATGTTCATTCGCTATAATTATTTAGTTGTTATTTAATGCATATTTTGGGGTTCGAAGGTAGGTTTGTGCCGATGTTTAGCCCTGTCGCTATCCTCGATCGTTTTGCCGTAATCGCCTCATACATTGCTCTTTGTTGTTCCTTTCGGGAAGATTCGCTCATGCTTCTCCGCCTTCCTCTTCCCTCGCTACTAAGATAAGTTTTTTCCGCATTCGCCAAGTGCTGCAAAGGGGATTTTTTTCGATTTGTTTAGAAATCTTATGGTTGTTAGGGCCGATTCCCTGAAAAATAATGTTTATTTATTATATAAATAGATATAATTATTGTAAATAATTAATTTAGCTGTTAATGTTTTTTTCTTTTTCTTGCTTTATTGCTAATTTTGCAGGTCAAAAATATCTCTAATCGAATAGAATGCCCTTTTTATGTGTTTGGTCATTTGCCGTGAGTGGATATATGGCATAGATTTTAATAATAGTCAATAAAAAAATGTGTAAATATTTCTTTAAAATATTTTGTGTAACGAAAAAATGTGTATATTTGCATGTAAATGTTACACAATAAATTTAAAAAGGAAGATTATGAAAAAAGGAATTTTGACAGTTTATCTGGTGTTAAGTAACATGGTGTTGACTTTCGCACAGAATGATGCGACTCGCAAACAGGCTTTGCAGAAGGTGGAGACGGACATCAAAGGATATTTTGATGTCGCTTGCGGAATCTTTTATGCGATATGTGCGATCATGGCTTTGGTGGGTGCTTTTAAGGTGTACTCTAAATGGAGCAATGGTGATCCTGACACCTCCAAGGTGGCTGTGGGATGGTTCGGCTCATTGATTTTCGTGGCTGTGGTCGTTACGTTGATCAAGTCGTTCTTTGTTGGATAACAGCTTCCCTTCGGAGAGGGACGCCAATGTTACTTATTATTCGGAAATGATATGGAGTATTCGATTAACAAGGGTGTGAATCGCCCGTTGGATTTTTACGGACTGAAGGAGACGTACATATTTTATTTCGTGGGAGGTCTGGTGTGTGCGATTTTGGTCTATTTCCTTTTACAGTTTTTGAGCAACTGGGTGGCTATCCCGGCTGCCTTGGTCGTCGCGGCTGCATCCTATTTCGTCACTTATTATCTGAACAATAAGTATGGTGCTAACGGTTTGTCCAAGAGGCTTGCGCAAAATGCTTGTCCTAAACGGATTCAATTAAAACGGACGAGGAGTCTGATTCAAAAAGGAGGAAAGAAAAATGGACTTTAATGTCAAGTCAAATCAAATCGAGAACTGTTTCCCCTTGTTGTCGTATGAGGATGGCTTGTTAGTATCCAAGTCGGGAGATATTACCCGCTTGTTTGAACTGACGCTGCCCCAAGTCTATACCTCCTCGGATGTGGAAATCGATGCGATGAACGAGTGCTGGTGCCGTGCGGTGCGGACGCTTCCGAACTATTCGATTGTCCATAAACAGGATGTTTTCACCGAGTCGGTTTGGCGGGACGAACCTTTCTCCGATAGTTTCCTGCAGGAAGCGTCGGCCCGCCATTTCACTGGGCGATCGGTCTTGAAGCACAGGTGTTTCCTCTACCTTACGCTATCCACGAAGAATGGCCTTAAGACGACTTCCGCAGCCAATGCGATTCTCAGGAACAGGGTTGTCCCGCAGGATTCCATCGATAGTATGCGCATCGATACGTTCAACGATAGTGTGGATCAGATGGTGAACATCCTGAAGTCGGGTGGCATCGCTTGCAGGGAGTTGTCGGAGGACGAGGTGTTGGGCACGGAGGATCATTTTGGTGTTATCGAGCAGTATCTGACATTGAACTATTCTGGCGAGGGCGAAATCCTTTACGACTTGCATGTGAACGAGGACGACCTGATGGTGGGCGACAAGTATGTCTCCTGTTTCTCCTTGGGCGAGCTGACGGATTTGCCGAATGTGGTCTCGACCAGTAAACGCAATGAGAAACTCTCCACGGATGTCTCTTCCTTGGCGGATTGCTTTTCTTACGAGTTATGCCTGAAGTTGCCGTTCGACCATATTTACAATCAATACATCTTTGTCGATGATTCGAACGAGAACCTTCGTGAGTTGGAGAAGCAGGGACGTAAGATGGAGTCTCTCTCCGCCATCTCGAGGGAAAACGCTGTCAATAAGGAGTTCAACGATGAATATCTGACGCAGGCGCAGGTCATGAAGGAGCATAGTATCCATGCCGCATTCAACGTTTTGGTGTGGGACGACTCTTATACCCGTTTGCTGGAGAAAAACTCTCAGGTGGGTGGTGTCTTGTCCAATCTGGATTGCCAGGTTTCGAAGACGGAGGTGATCGTCCCTCATATATTTTGGGCGGGCATTCCTGGCGCGTCGTCCAATTACCCGATGGAGATGAAATTCCTCTCTTTTATCGCTCCGAGTGTTTGCTTTTTTAACATGGAAAGCAATTATAGGGACATCGCGGGAGAGAACGGATATGGATTGAAACTGACCGACCGTATCAGCGGTGCGCCGATAAGGGTGGATGTCAGTGACGAACCTGTGCGACGTGGCTGGGCCAGTGCGAAGAACAAGTTCATCTTGGGACCATCCGGTTCGGGTAAGTCGTTTTTCACCAATGTGATGATGGCGCAGAAATACGAACAGGGGGAACACTTGGTGATCGTTGATGTGGGCGATTCCTACCTCGGACTCTGCCAGTTGATCCAGGAACGGACGAACGGGGAGGATGGTATCTACTTCACCTTCAAGGAGGAGGAACCTATCTCCTTTAACCCTTTCTATGTGGAGGATTATGTCTATACGGAGGAGAAGATGGTGCAGCTGCTTTCCCTGATCTGTATCCTTTGGAAGAACGAGCATGAGGAAATCTCCAAGGCGGAGGAGACGCATATCGAGACCGCATTGAATTTCTACGTCGAAATCATTAAGGGACATCGGGAGATATTCCCTTGCTTCAACTCATTCTACGCTTTTCTCTCGAAGCAATTCAAGGAGTACCTCGTCAAGCAGTCTGTCCGTATTGAGAATTTCGACATCGATAACCTGATTCAGGTGCTCGCACCTTATGCTAAAGGCGGAAAATACGAATATCTGCTAAACTCAAAGGACAAGTTGGATTTGCTCCATAAGCGTTTCGTCGTCTTTGAGTTGGATAACATCAAGGACCATAAGGTGCTTTTCCCTGTCGTGACGATCGTGCTGATGGATACCTATATCGCCAAGATGAGGCGCTTACAGCCCCATGAGAGGAAGATCATCCTTATAGAGGAGGCTTGGAAGGCTATTTCCAAAAGTGGTACGGCGGAGTTCATCAAGTATCTGTACAAGACGGTACGTAAACATAACGGAGAGGTGATCGTGGTGACCCAGGAGGTGGGTGATATCATCGGTAATGAAATCATCAAGGATGCGATCATCAACAATGCGGACGAGAAGATATTGCTCGACCAAAGCAAGTTCCTGAACCGTTTCGACGAGATACAGTCCACTTTGGCCCTCTCGGAGAAGGAGAAGGCGTTGGTCCTTTCCATCAATAAAGATTTGCAGAAAAATGATCAACGTGCGAAATACAAGGAGGTCTTCATTTCCTTCAATTCCGCTTTCTCCGCGGTGTACGGGGTGGAGGTCTCTCCGGAGGAATACCTGACGTTCTCTACGACGAAGGAGGAGAAGGGAGTTGTTCTCCAGTATGCGAAGGAGTTGGGCTCTATGCGCAAAGGTATCATGAAGTATATTGATGTTCACTATAAAAAATAGATGGAAATGAAGAAAAAAATGAAGTGCTTGTTTTTGGCGTTGTGCCTCTCTTGCATTACGACGGGTGCTTTTGCTCAAGGTGCATTGATCGTGGAGGATCCCGCCGCCATCGCGCAGACGGCCTCGAACTTTTGCGAGGAGATGGCTAGTGCGACAGATCAGAAGGTTACCTTGTTGGAACAGATGAAGGAGATGCTGAATCAGTCTAAACTGATGAAGGAGAGTGCGGAAAAGTACAAGAAGTGTATGAAGTGGGTGAAGAATGCCCGCTCCGTGGTCACCCTGATTGACAAGGTGAACCATTTGAAGGATAATTATAAGACATTTTACGGACAATTGATGTCCTGTGACTATCTGAGTAAGACGGAACGAAACAACATAGCTTATAATGCGAACCTGATCGTGAAGGAGTCTGCGGAGGTCTATGAGGAGGCGAAGACGATTATCGGAGAGTTCACGGGCGAGGGAGATGCCGGATTGTCTTCCTACGAGCGCATCCAGCTGATCGAAAAAGTCGGGGAAAAGATAGATGCGCTTAATGACAAGTTGAACGTCCTGAAATATCGGGCGAATGAGACGGTGGTTGAGCGCAAGCAGACAATCAATTACACGCTTAGTTTATATAACCAGTATACTCCTTCGGAATACCGTTTGGAGTATAAAACCAAATGATGAAAAGTTATGGGAGGTCTTGCTGTATCTAAGGGTTATGAATTAGTTAGTTCATTTTGTTTCGAGTCTATACCAAGCTTCGCGAATAGGTTAGACACGATTATGGAGAAATGTGTCAACGATGTGGGGAATATGGAAAACGTGGCGATGTTGCTGTGCGGACTTTTCGCTTTGTTATATGTGGGAAACATGGTTTGGCAAGGATGGTGCAAGGGAGAGTCCATCAACATATATGCGCTGTTCAGACCATTTGCCATAGGACTGGTCATCATTAATTTCTCAGTGTTCGTACAGGTTTTGGATGATGTCTGTGGTTGGATGAATGAGCCTGCAAAAGCATTGGTAAAAAAAAGTGCAGAGAATGATAATGTCTTGATAAGTAGGAATTTCAATAAATATTTTGATTCGTTGAAGGAGGAGAAAAAACAGCAAGAGAGTCCCAAAAAAGAGGGGAATGTGAAACCGAATGTGAAGGGAGGCAATGAGTCGCCAGATGAATTCGTTGTGGTTGAAGAAAAGAAGAGCTCGTCATGGTTTATCTTCGGCGATATAGCCGATTCTCTGAAGAAGTCGATGATGAATGTGCTCCTTGCTCTTCTCTCCATCGTGGCGATCGTCGCGGCGGTCGGTGTTCTGTCCATCGCTTTTGTCTCGAAACTGGTGCTGATTTATGTGGGGCCTTTCGCCTTCGCAATCTCTTTGATCCCGTATTTCTCCAATTCCATATCTAACTGGATTGGACGCTATATCACGGTTAGCCTTTATGCCCCGTGTGTGAATATCACGTGCTTCGCCATGACACGTCTGTTCCAGACGGTGTCGGAAAGCATCGGGTCGAGTGATGAGATAGGCTTGGGCTATTATTTAATCCTCTCGTTGGCTTCCGCTGCTAGCTTTTTCTCGATACCATCCATCGCGAATTACATTGTGACCAGTATCGGTGCGGGAGGTCTGACGGGCGAAGGACGTATGTTGGCGGGAACTGCGGCCCGTTTGGCGGGTCCTAAGATGGCAATGATGGCTAATGCCATAAAAAGTATAAAGAAATGATACGATCGTTAACGAATATCCAGAGCGCATTTTCGCATGTGAGGTTGTTCCTCATTTTGCTGGTGGCTTCTAATCTGGTGGTCATCTTATGCGCGGTGTTGTTTTCCCTTCAGTTCAAGAGGAATCAACAGAGTAAGGTCTATGCGTTGCAGGGCGAAGAGTCTGTGATGTGCGCATTGAACCAGAACACGACGGACAACCGTCCGGTGGAGGCGAGGGCTGCTATCGAGCGGTTCCATCAACTCTTCTTCAACCTCTACCCTGACAATGGGGCGATACAGTATGGGGTGGAGAAGGCGCTCTCCATGGCGGATAATTCAGCCGTGCAGATGTATGACAACATGACCGCTAATGGTTTTTACCGGCAGATTGTCGAGGCGGGCATTGTATGCCAATATAAGTGTGATAGCGTCACGACAGACTTCTCCCGTTATCCGTATGGTGCGGTGATGTATGGTAAAACGGCCATTGTCCGCCGCTCTTCCGTCACAGTCAGGGAACTCATCACGTCGTGCGAGTTGAGGAATTGTCCCCGTTCGGAGGCTACACCCAACGGATTCCTCATCGAGAATCTGACTGTGATTAGCAATAAGGATACTCAACTTAATTCTTTGTACTGATGGGAATGAACAACGATATACCTGCAACTTTTAAGTTGGTGAAATTCATCATGGTGTGTGTTACGGCCGTTGTGACTGGGTTGACTGTCTGGTTGTTAAAGGTGACTTTCGATGGCGCTGACGAGGAACGGAACGTCGTTTATGTGGTGGATAGCCGTAATACATTGAAACTGGCTTTGGCGGAGAATGTCTCCGTGAATCGTGTCGCCGAGGCGGAGGCTCATGTCAAGCGGTTGCATGAATTGCTTTTCATCCTCTCTCCTGATATGGATTTCATCAAAAAGAATCTCCGGATCGCGGAATATTTGTCGGGGACGGATGTGAAAAGTTATTGTAACTCGTTGAGCGAGAAAGGTTTCTATAACTCTTTGGTGGCGAATGGAGTCTCTACTGAGTTCCTTTGCGATAGCATCGTTGTGAATAAGAGTGATCAGTATGAGTTCAAGGTTACCCTCTATGGCAAAACATCCATGGTTTCCAGTGATAGGATCGTCTTTAAGAGCCTTGTGACGGAATGCTATCTGGAATCGTGTGTCAGGGATGAATTGGACCCGCAGGGCTTTATCGCGCAGGGGTGGAGAATCGTTCGGGAAGATGAACTGGGCGTGGTGGAAAGAAAGGGGTATAAGCCTGACTTGACGCAGGAACAACAAAGTGATACAACATTGTCAAACGAATAATTTTAACGATATGAGTTTAGAAGATAACGAAAAGGAAGAGGTCCTCGAGCCTAGTAACTCCCAATCTTCCGGTGCTGAGAGGGACTCCTCGAAGAGTTTTAAGGAATATTATCAGCGGAAGGGGAGGGAGATGAGTGATAGGACGGAGAAGCGGTTGAATGCCATGGATATCGCATCCAGGAAAAAATGGTTCTTCCTCGTCTTTGGTTTTATGTTTCTCCTTCTGATTTTTAATTTTACGCGCTCTTTTTTCTTCAGATCCAAGGAGTCTGCCTCTTTGACGGAAATGGTTCGCGACTCTATCATCGATTGGAAGAAAGTGGATACCAAGGATTTGTCAGTAATGAATCTAGACTCTATGAAAGAGACGATGCAAACTTCTGATACAGTGAATAATGACTTCTATTTTAAATAGGTTTTTATGATGGAACAAAAAGGTAAAATTGATAAACAAAGGAACTTGCTGCATGTGGGTGGCGTGTTTGTTTTCCTGACGGTGGTGGCCTTGTTCTTTATCTTAGGTGGAGGCGGAGATGATGAGTCGTTGGTGATGGCCGATGACGCTCCGGAGGGTCTTAATACGAGTCTTCCTGACCCTGACGATTTGTATGCTTCGGAGGGTAAACTTGAGGCGGTTAGGAAGGAACAATCGCGTGTGAGTATGGAGAAGAACCAGCACTTGGCGCAGAACTCGTCGTTCGACATGCTGAACTCCATGAATGCGCCTAAGGAGGAGAAGACGGAGCCGGTGAACGTGGATGATCTTTTGTCTAAGATAGAGGACGATGAACCTGTGGCTCAATCAGAAGTGCCTGCTCCCGTGAAGGAGGAACCTCGTGCTTCCCGTAAAAATGTTTCTGTTGCTCCTGCAAGGAAAAAACAGGAGTCGACGAAGGAGGACTCCTTGAACGCATTAATCCTGACCGCAAAGAAGGAAGATGCTCTCCGCCGGGTGCGTAACCAGTTGGGTACTCATGCTGACTCGGTATTGCTGGGCTTAGGAAGGTCTCCGGAGCCTAAACCGATTGCCGTGGCAAGCGAGAATAGGGTTTTGACGGGTAGTTCCCGTGGCAATAGGGGTTTCAAGACAGAAAATGGCCAGTCGGTGGGAGTCAGTGATAAAGGGACAATCTCTGCGGTCATACATGGTGAGCAGAAAGGCGTGCGCTCTTCTAGCCAAGTGTATATACGCCTTTTGGAACCTGTCGTGATTAATGGAACGAAGATTCCTGCCAGCACGAACCTGATTGGTTCGGTCGTCTTCAGCGAAAACCGTGTGATGATAACGACGGAGAGTATTAAGTTCAACGGAGATCTCTATCCTTTTAGGGGAACCATATACGACCAAGACGGTATGAGGGGTTTATATACCGGTGAGAACTTGGCTAACGAAGTGGCGAAAGAGGGCGGACAGAGCGCTATCTCAGGGTCCGACCAGCGTGTGTCTGGCGGTTATAGCATGGTTACGAAGGTGACAAATACGCTTATTGATGGGACGAAGACTGTGCTGGAGAAGGCTCAACGAAAAAAAAGTGTGGATTTACCCGCTAATTATAAAATATTTATCAAGTTGGAATAGCCGTTTTTTTATAATTTTGCTCTCGCTATTCATTTTGTCAGGTGGCACTCCCTTTATTGGGCTTTTGTTCGATATATAATTATTTAGAAAAGAGAATTGTCATGGTTTTGGCTCGTGTGGTGAAATCTTTATGGTATGCGATATTCCTGCTCGTCCTTTCTTGTCCGTTATATGCTCAAGAACGCATAAAGGGGTTTGATGTGATTGAATTGGGCGTTTCGGATGTGAAGTGGGTATATCTCAAATTTAAAAGCGATATCAGTAACATTGACCATGGCACGGACGATATCCAGATAGAGCGTACCAGTGTCTCCTCCATCGCTAGGATACGAAGCCGTGTGCCTCGTTTCGTCGAGACGCATGTCACTTTCATCACGAAGGATGGGGAGGTGCATACATTCCATGTCCATTATGAGCAAAACCCGGGCGTCGTGGCCGCCAATGTGCGGGGTAAAACGCTGGGCGAGGAGGACGTGATCCGTCCGCTGAAGGTGGAGCTCTCCGATGACAGGACCTCCCATATCACCTTCCCCCATAAGGTGGTGGACATGAGCGTGGGGTGCGATTCTGCCATCATCGACCATGTGCCGAATACCGATAACATGGTCATGGCGAAGTGTTATCCCTATGACACGAATCTTTTCAAGGAGACCTCCCTCACTGTCGTCACGGAGGATAAGAACATCTACGCATTCGATGTCGTCTATAAGGAGGTGCCTGAGGTGCTGAATTTCTCGGTGGACGATGCGGACAAGAGGGGAACTGTCTTTTCCGTCATCAATGTCAATGAGACGGATATGCGGACTTTGGGTGAGTTGGTGATTTCCAAGGGAGCTCAGATGAATCGAGGCATCATGGATGGCAAGATGACTTTCGCCCTGCAAGGGATTTTCATCAAGGATGATGTCGCCATGTTTCATCTCGCTATCGCAAATGGTTCGCAAATCGATTACGATATAGATTTTATCAAGTGTTACATCACCAACCGTAAGAACTTGAAGAAGCAGGCGATGCAGATCGATGATATCACACCGCTCTATGAGTTTGTGCAGAACGACAAGTCTTTGTTCGTCCCTGCTAATAGTACTTACCATACGGTGCTTTTCTTTAAAAGGTTCACTATCCCTGATAAGCATAATCTCTTCTTTGAGGTCTTCGAGAAGAATGGAGGCCGTCACCTGCAGTTCACGATTTCCAACCACGATTTGCTTTCTGCTAAGGTGTTGAAGTAATTCATAAAAATATATTCCCAGATAGTATGCGAAACACGTCTCGGTTTATGATAGGGCTTATTGTCTTGGCGGTATTGCCTTGGGGCCTTCTGTCGGGTGCTATCCACGCTGCCGTATCGTTGCTTATTCCCCTCTTTTTGGTCTTCGTGCCATTGGTGGGTATCGGGACGAATGTCCCTGCGCTTCCTGCGCTTTCCGGGGCGGAATTGGACGCTGCCAAAAGAATAAGGGGGAGCATCATAAGGGCGTGTGTGCTTCGTCTCCTGTTGGGTGTCGGTTTGTGTGTGGGACAGATCGGTATTTTGTTCAGAATAATGCATTGGCCCAACAGCGTCGACATGATGCAGGTGGGTTTTGTCATCGCTGGTGCGTTGGCTGTCTTGCTGGCGCTCTCCTCGTTCCTTGTGCGGAATAAGGAGGATGGTAAGATGATTCCTTGGGGGATTGACCTCGGCCTCGCGGCGGTCTCCTTGGTCTATTGCTGGGTGCGATTGGCCCCTCTCGTCATGTGACGGTTCCACCTCTTCTTGTTTTGTGGCATCTGACTCCTTGGGGCATCGTCTCCCTTAGCGACCTCCGTACGGCATGAATCCCTTGGTTCCGCTGAATCTGCCGTTCACGCATTTGCGGTTCACGAAGCGGTATTGTAGGATGAGCTCATGGGTGGAGTAGGGCTTCCTCACGTTGTCCTCCACCACGAAGTCGAAGGCGTAGCCGATGTGGAAGTGCTTGGTGATTCCCCAACCTGCGTTGATGGTCATGTCGTTGTTGCCGTAGCCTTGCACGTTGTGACGGTAGGATACGCCCACGGCCACTTTGTCGTAGGTATCCAACCCTCCATCGTCCGCCGCCGTCAGGATGGCCGCGCCGTGCAGTTCGACCTGCGAACGGTTTGTGTCGTAGTAGTTGAAGAGCGCCCCTCCCAGCCAGTCGAAGTGGTGGATGGTCCGGTGCCGGTAGGCGGCGTAGAGGTACATGGAGTTGATGGTGTTGCGGAAGGCCTTCCTGCTCAGGAAATCCTCCAGGTTGAGGATGGATCCGCCCACGGAGAGCTCGTCCGCCTCCGCATATTCCTTGTCTACCCGATGGATCCATTCCACGCCGAAGTTGTAGTTGGGCTTCAGATGCTTCTCCTCCTCGGAGAATGCCAGCTCGTCGGATGTGTTGTCGACGATCACCTTGTCCAGGTCATAGTTCAGGTAGGATATTCCTCCCGAGAGACCCAGGTTCACCCTGTCGTAGTCGGACCCGATGCTGTAGGCGTACCTGAAGTCCACTTTCGCAGTGCTTGTGTAGCCTGCGTGGTCGAACCTGATCTCCCCGCCGAACTGGGAGGATAGCTTTGCATTGAAGAAGGAGAAGTTGGCGGCCACGGTGTAGGGTTGCCCGTTGAAGCCTATCTGTTGCCCCCTGAGCAAGAGTGTCCCCGCATTGTAGGGTTTGATGTTCCCTGGGTTGTATAACGACCAGTCGCTCCAGAAGTGGCAGGCGTCCGCATCCATTTGTGCGAGCGCCGCTAGTGGAAGGATCGCGCCGATGATGAGTGTTATGATCTTTTTCATTCCTTGATTCGTTACTTTCTGACGGTTAGGTACCCTCGATAGATATCGCCTGTGATGTCGGTCAGCACGTAGTAGTAGGTGTCCGCCACCACGCTCTTGTCCTTCAGTTGTCCGTCCCAACCATCTTTCCCGTTGAATATCCTTTTGCCATGTCGGTCGAATATCTCCACGTCAAACCCTTTCATGAAGATGTCGTTGACCCCGTCTCCGTTGGGTGTGATGGTGTTGGGGATCTCCAGGTCCACACCTAGCGTGACCAATTTGTTGTCGACGCATCCGTGTGTGGTGGTTGCGGTCAGGGTCACGTTGAACCATCGTTGCTGTTGAAGGTCGAACGTGTAGGAGAACTCTTTGCCCTCCATGTTGTTCCCGTCGCCCATCGACCAAGAGAAGGCGCATTCGCTGACGTCCTCGTTGGAGAAGGCGATGAATTTCACTTCCGGGTTTATCCTGGAGATGTGTGCTGGGCTATGCACGATGGAGAGGTCGGGTATATCGTATGAGACGATGTGGAACGTGAGATCTTTGATGCATCCGTAGCGGTCGGTGGCATGGACGGTGTAATCGCCCGGCTCGCGTATCTCCGCTTGTTCGCTTGCGGAACCGTTGCTCCACAGATACTTGTCCGCACCGCTGGCGTTGATTGTGGCGGATGAGCCCGGACAGAATCCGAAGTCACCCTCTATGCGCATGCCGGGGATATCGTTGAGGATCAGTTCCGCCTTGTCTGTTCCCCTGCACCCGAACGTGTCGGTGATGGTTACCTGATGCTTGCCGCTCGTGTCCAAGATGATCTGCGAGCTGGTTTCCCCGTTGCTCCAAAGGATGGAGCGGATATCCTCTCTCGGTTCGATGTAGAGTGTGGCGAATGAAGGACCGCAGACAGGGGTCTCGGCACCTTTGATGGAGACGTCAGGTGCGTTGTGCCCTTTGATGGTCGCCGTTTTGCGGAGGACGCAACCGAAGGAGTCCATCGCGATGGCCCTGAAGGTTCCCGCTTGGGTTGCCAGGAGGGTGGCGTCTCCGTCCGTCAGAGTGTCCCCTTCTAGGGTGAGCCAAGCGTAGAAGACCGCGCCTTGGCTATGGGCGGAGATCCGCGCCTCATCATCCTGTTGGTTGCATATGTTGAAGTCTCCCGTGACGGAGATAGGGTTAGGCGTCCTGGTCTTGACCGTGTGCTCGGCCATGTTGCTGGCGCAGGCGTGCTCGTCGATCACCTGTAGCGTATGGGTGCCAGCGGTGGAGACGTAGATGGCGGAGTCTCTTCCTTCGTTGTTCCAGATGTGGCGGACGATTGTGTTGTCCGTGGTTTGCCGATAAGTCAGAAGGATGGAGTCGTTGGCGCAGACGATTGACGGACCCTCTATTTGGATGAAAGGGGTGGGATGCACCGTTAGGAGGAAGGTGTCGGTTGCGACGCATCCGGAGCGGTTGGACAAGGTGACGATGAAGGAGCCTTCTGTGCGGGTGATGATGCTTGGGGTCGTGTCTCCCGTGTTCCATAAGTAGTGGTTCTCGGAGAAGGAGTCCCCTGTGACGGAAAGCGTGGAACTCTCCCCTTCGCATATCTCGGTGTTTCCTGTGATCCCTATGTGTGGGATTCCTCGCATGGTCACGTAGGTGGAGGTGTCCGCAGCGCATCCGTACTCGTTCCATGCCCGGAGCGACACTTTGCCTTCGGAGTTTACCGTTATGTGGTCATCTTGCGAGTCGGTGTCTAGCCAGAGATAGGATCTTCCTCCCTTGGCGAAGAGCGTGGTGGCGCTTCCTTCGCATATCTCGGCTATGCCTGAGATGATAGGTTCCGGGGTAGGGTAATGGCTCAATACGATGGAAAGGGAGTCGGATAGGCATCCGTATATGCTGGAGGCCCTGACCGTGTAGGTGCCCGGCTCGCTCGCTTTGATGCTCGGTGTGTTGTCCCCTGTGCTCCAACTGAAATGGCTTACGAGCGAATCCTCGTATGTGTGGGCGGTGAAGAGGGTGAAGCTGTCCCGGCAGATGCGGTTGTTCCCTTCGATGGCCATCATGCGAGGGCGGGGCGATAGTTCGACGGAGAAGTGGACGGAGTCGCATTGTCCGTTGTTGAGGCATCCTATCACGGTGTATATGCGGCTCTCCTTAGCATAGATGGTGTCGTTGGTCTCTCCCGTGTCCCAGAGGTAGGTGCTTGCACCGGAGGCCACCAACATCACTTTGTCGTCGACGCAGGCGATGGTGTGACCGTTGATGGTGTCGTTGATGAGTGGGTGCGGCACAGGGATGACGCGCACGTCATGGGAGGCGCTGTTCCTGCAGTTGTGTAGGTCTGTGCCCACGACGGAATAGAGACCACCTTCCTCGATTTCGATGCTTTCGGCGAGGGTGTCTGGCTGGTCCCATTGGTAGGTGATGGCGCCTTCGCCCTGTAGGGTGATCCTTCCCCCTTCCAGGATGGAGTCTGGTCCGGATATGCTCACGTCGGGCAGTTCATAGACGTCGATGTCGATGGTGTCCCTGCTGACGCAACCGAATTCAGAGGTGGATGTGACGGAGTAGCTACCCTTTTCCCTGACGATGATGCTATCCTGCGAGCTGCCCGTGCTCCATAGGTTGTTGGTGACGTCGCTCTGGATATGGATGTATGCGGAGTCTCCGCGGCAGAAGGCCACATCGCCGGAGATGTTCACTTGCGGGTTCGGGTGCACGACCACTTCGAAGCGTATTGTGTCCTCCAAGCCGATGTCGTGGCTGGTGATGATGCTGTATAGCCCCGCTTGGGAGACTGTTATGGAGTTCGACGTGTCACCTGTGCTCCAGCGGTAACTGCTTATGCCGTTCCCCACGGCGGTCAGGGTGGAGCTGTCGCCTTCGCAGAAGGATAGTTTACCATTCAGTTTCACGGAGTGTTTCGTGATCTGTGTGGTGGTGAAGTTGTAGCATCCGTTTCTGTCGTATACGATGACGGAGTAATTCCCCTGCTGGTCTATGTCGTCCGAAGTGACGAGAATGCTGGAGGTCATCTCCTTGGTCGGTGTCCAATAGTAGCGGAAAGGCTCCTCGCCTGTCGCCACGGCCACCAGGGTGGTGGAGTCGTCCCCTGTTATTTCCCTTCTTCCTTCGATGGTCACATCCGGGGCGGGGGTGATGTTCAGGATATGGGTCGCACTGTTGGGACAACCTCTTTGGTCTGTCCCTTTTGCAGTATATGTGCCTGATTGGTATATGGTTATCTCCGAAGAGGTCTCTCCCGTGTTCCAAATCTGCTGCACGCAGTCGGGGCATTCCAACGAGATGACGGTGGTGCCGAGTTCGCATAGGGTGGCATCTCCGATGATCCTCATCTGTGGACCAGGTATGGCGATGGTCTGGGTTGATTCCGAGTTGGCGCATCCGAACTGGTCTTCGACATGGACGGTGAAGGTGCCAGCCGTATTCACTTCGATCACTGCGGATGAATCCCCCGAGGGTTCCCACCGATATGTGGTGGCGGTTGGGCTTTGGGCGTGGAGCGTTACGCTGAGGCTGTCGCAGAACTCCACGCTTTCCCCCTCTTCGATGGAGACTTTCGGTATTTTCTTGTACTCCACGTCGAATGTGTCGGGTGAGGAGCCGCATACTCCGATGTAGGCTTTCGCTATGTATTGTCCTCCCTTGTCGGAGTATATGGTGTCGTTTGTCTCTCCGGTGCTCCATTCGATGCGGTCGTGCACGCCCTCCACTTGGACGGTCAGTGCTGTGGGTTCTCCGTTTTGGCAGACGTAGTCTTTCCCTTGGATGGTCACTTGCGGGATTTTTGTCATCCTGACTTGCGTCTCCACCTCCTTGCTCGGACATCCCCATGCGTCATAGCCCATCACTTTGACGGTGCTCTCGTGGTCGGCCGTGTAGCTTGCGGAAGAGGTCTCCTCCGTGCCGTTCCATACGAAGAGAGATGGGGCGCTATCCATTATGGCTTGGATCTCTATGGATGAGTTTTCGCAATAGTAGGTGACGCTGTCCAGATGGATGACAGGTATGGCCCTTTGAGTGAAGTCTTGCGTGATGACAGTCTGACATCCATGGCTGTTGATGCCCTTGAGGCTTACTGTTTCGCTGTGTGTCAAGGTGTATTGCGTCTCGTTCTCTGGGGCGTCGTTCCAATAGTATTTCTCCGCATCCCCTTGGGCGGTCAGTGTTAGTATCGAGTCGGTGCAGAACTGTTCTTTCCCTTCGATGCGGATGTTTGGTTTCCTGATGAATTCCACCTTGAAGGAGGCTGGCTCCGATTGGCAGAGGCCTACGTGCGAGACGACGGAGAACTCGCCACCCTTCTCCACGGTGATGGTGTCCGCCCGTTCTCCGGTGGACCATTCGTTGTAGTCGTAGTTCGTCTGTACGCTGGCGACCAACTGGATGGGTTCTCCCTCTTCGCATACGAAGTCCGCTCCCGTGATTTTCACCTGCGGGGTGGGGGTCATCTGTACGTGTATGTCACGTGGTTTGCTCGGACAGTTCCATTGATCATATCCTGTGACGGTATAGGTTCCTTCCTGGTCGACGTTGAGTGTCTGTTGCGGCGTGTCGGGTGATGCTCCCCAAATGAATTTTGATGGAGTGCTGTCCATTTCCGCCCGAAGCTCGGTGGAGGAGTTCTCGCAGAAGTAGGAGACACTGTCGGTGGTGATGACCGGTATGGCTCTTTTCCGCACCTCTTTCGTGAGTATGATTTCACAACCATGGCGGCTGGTGGCTTTGAGCCTGACGGGGCCTTCCTGTCCGACCCGGTAGGAGGTCTTGCTGGTATTCTCCCCGTTCCAGATGTAGCTGGCCGCATTTCCGCTCGCTGTCAGCGTGATGACCGAGTCGGTGCAGAACTGGTCTGGCCCGACTATCTCCGCTTCCACCGTGTCCACATCGATCGTGGTGGATGCGGTGTTGGCACATCCGTTGTTGTCGGTGACGGTCAGGGTGTACGTGCCGGCTTTCGAGACGGACAGGCTAGGAGTCTCCTCTTGCCCCTCCCATTTGTATTGGAACGGTTCGGCTCCGGTGACCGATGACCGTATCTTCCCCGTGTCTCCGAGGCAGATGGATTGTGATCCGTCCAGGGTGATGACGGGTTTCTTTTTCTCGTTGAATGTAAGTTTGAGTGTGTCGCTGATGCATCCGAATGGGGAGGTGCCGACGATGTGGTATTCTCCTCCCTTTTTCACGGTGAGGGAGTATGTGTTGGTGATCTCTTCTCCCTTCTTCCCGATGAACATCTTTGACGCATGGAAGGGATTGTATATCGCTTTGCCCCGTGTGTTGGACCCTCCGGAATTATAGTCGCAGATGATGATGGAGTCTCCTTCACATAGGGTGTAGAGGTCCTTGTCCGCTTCGATCGTAGGCTTAGGACGGAGGTCCACCTGGATGTGGAGCTTCTGCGAGCAGTGGTTGATCCTGTCGGTTGCCGTGACGGTGTATATGTTCTCTTTGGAGACCGTGTAGTCCTTGAGGGTCAATCCGTCCTCCCAGAGGTAGTCGCACTCCACGTCGGAGAAGAGGTGGATCATGCCGGAACTCCCTTCGCAGATGGTGTCGATCGTGTAGGTCACTTTCGCTTGGCTCTTGGAGGCTACGATGATGGAGGTGTCCATGACGCAGTTGTTCTGCCCTGTGACGAAGAGCCGGTATGTGCCTGGCTCGTTCACGCTTATTTCAGCTTCATTGGCGATGGTGCTGTTGTCCCGTGTCCAGTGGTAACTCCTCGCATTGTCGCTTTTAGCGCTTATCACAACGCTTTCGTCCTCGTTGCAGAGGTATTTTTGGGACTGTGTCAGGACTACCGAAGGCCGATCTTTGCTGACCACGACGATCTTTTTTTCGGAAGGACAGCCATGCTCGTTCTCTGTGCGGAAGGTGTATTGTCCGGCCTGCGAGACGATCAGTGAGTTATCCCTTGTCTTGACGATTCTGCCCGATTCGTCCCTCCATTGGTAGCTGTCCTGGGTTCCGTTCGTTTCCTCCACGTGGATCTCCGTGCTGTATCCTTTGCATAATATGAATGTGTCGGGCGCGGTGATGACAGGGTAATCAAGGAACTGGATCTCTATGGAGCTGTTGGTGAAGCATTTTGTGCTCATGTCTCTCACTTGTGCCGTATAGATGCCGTCCGTGTGTATTGCCAGTTTTGTGCTCGTCTCGGAGGCGATGGAGCTCGGGCTGGTCCATCTGAAGTTGAGTGTGTCCGCGAATTGGGCTTCGAGCTCTACCGTGTCGCCTTTGCATGGCAGCAGCAACGGCAGGAATAGCCCTGGGTTATCTTTGACCTCCACGCGGAAATCCACGACGTCGCTGACGCATCCTTCTTGGGTATAGCCGGTCACATGATATTCCCCCTCGTTCCTCAATGTGACTTTCTTCTCCTCACTGATGATGTTCCCTTCACCGTCCTGCCAAATGTATGAAGTGAGTGAAGGCTCGATGCCTGAAATGTTCGTGGTCGAACCAGCACAGACGAACACCGTGCCGTTTTGGTCGATTTTCGTGGGCGCCACGTTCTCTATCTTTCTGATGTATGCGTCCGTCGATCCGTTGCAACCGCTTGAATTGACGTAAACGGTATATCTTCCCTCGTCGCCTATGGTGATGGAGGACGATTCCCCCAGGTCGTTTAGAAAGTCGTCGTGCCATTGGAACGTTAACTCATCGTCCGGAATTCCTTTGACCACGGCGATTAGACGGGTGCTGTCCATGCCGGGACAGAATGCGGTGACGCCTTCGATCTCAACCTCCAGACTCTCTTTGGGGCGGATGTTCAGTTTCAACGTGTCCGTGCATCCCCCCTCTATGGATTTTCCCACGATGGTGACGACGCCGTCCTTGTTGATTTGGCACTTGTTGCCTACGGGGTTGCTGACTCCTTCGCCCGACCATTGGTAACTGTCCATGCCCGCAACCTCTATGTTGATATGCCCTCCGTTGCAGATGGCGTCGGCGCCGGACGCTTTCGTGATCTTCTTCTCCTTCTCGGGGGCGATCACCGTGGTGATTGTCTTTTCACATCCTTGGCTGGTCACGCTGAATGTGTAGTTGCCTATGTCCGTCGCGTCGTAGATGGAGTCGCTTCCCACCAACATGTTGTCTTTGTACCATTTGTACGAGACGTTCTGAGGGTCGGGGAGACCTGCTATCCTTGAGGAGAGGCTGACCATTCCGTTCTTGCATAGGACGCCTCCGTTGCTTTGCTCTATGATGCCTAGCTGGAAGGGTTGCGCTTGCCTTATCTGTATCTCCTTCGCCTCTGTTTCTCCATTCTTCCTGACGTATATGCTCTTCCCCACTTTGTCGCTACCGACGGTGAAGGAGACTCCTGTCGCCAAGCGGGTGTTGCACCCTTCGTCCGAAAACCATTCTATCTTGTTTTCGTCCCTGTAGGAGACCCCCTCCGCGGTTATGGTCTTGCTGGCTCCTCCCTCGCAGATGTATACAGTCTCGTCCACACTCCAACCCCTTGCTTCTGAGATGGTCAGCGATAGGACTGCGGCTAAAATCGTTCTGAAAAACAGGCCTTCCTTGAGGTGACTGATTGACATGACATGTATTGAATTATATTATTAATATATAAACTGTTTATTGCGCAAAAATACGAATGTTTTTTATGATAAATCGCCCTTTTATGTTAAAATGTGTTATTGTATGTAATTTTTACATTTTTCTCCTTTGATAGGACGTCTGCAGGATGATGTTTCACTGCGTTTTGCCTATAATATGAGGGGGTTCCGCTTCCGATTGCTCCTGATATATCGGGTAAAGAAAATCTTATCTTTTTTGCGAGGAATGAATAAAATAGATAAATTTGTGTTGGCCGATGCCTATGTGTTTTAATAAGATAAATTACGTAAAAATAAGTGTGTTGATATGAAAACTCCTAAAATCATGATCGCGCTGATAGTGGCGGCGCTCGTACTTTCTGCTTTGAAATTATTGCTGATGGTTCCGGGGATGGGTTTCCTTGCCACGATAGGGAATTCCCTGATTTCTTTGCTTGTTATTCTCGTGCCTTTGATAGGACTGATAAAAATGTCTGCGTCTAAGAGTACTGCGGCTCTGGCCGAGACGGATGATGTGGAGATGGTGCAGAAGGTAAGAAGTTATAAAAAGAAGGTTTATATCTTTTTATCCATCCTAGGCTTTTGCTTGTCTATGACGATTCTTGGCGGGCTGTTCCGTCTCATGCACTGGCCGGGTGGTGGATTCATATCCGGGGTGGGACTGATTCCTCTTATCGCGGTGTCGATCGCGCTGTTCATCTATGCTTTGATGAACAGAGACAAGGTGGATCTTCCGTGGGGTTCTGTCATGGGCTTGTCCATCCTTTCCATTGTCTCCATGTCGTTGGTTTGCTCCGGCTATTTCACTTATGCGGGCGAGATGTTCGCGTATAGGAATTGCCCTACTATTCAGGAATGCATATCCGACGCATTCCATGAAGGATCGCAGGAGAATGGTGCCCGTCGCAACCTTGAGGTCTTTAAATACCGCCAGCTGGGTGAAGCAAACTATAATAGAATGGCGGAGAAGGAAAAAAGGGCGATGGAGTTGGCTGACGGAAACGACTCCGCACTGGTGTTGTATGTGAGCTCGATGTATGCGCCTCGGGACTATCGTGTATTCCTAATCGACCAGTTTTATGACCGTCAGGTGACGTTGAGCGAATATGTGAAAAAGCATGTTGAGGAGAATTCCCAGCTATATGTTGTCACGGACGAGACAGGTGTGGATGAGGCTTTGACTGACCTTGGTGTCTCTGAGGATAGGATTCATATCGTGGAATGATTCGGAAGGCCTCTTCCTACTAGGACTTGAGGAGGGGCGCTGTCGTAAGTATAAAAAAATCCGGGAAGTTGATCTCCCCGGATTTTTTATTATTGGTAATTAGCCGTTTATTTCTTACAACCGCACCAAGGTTTCAGTTGTTTGAAGAAGTCGTTGCCCTTGTCGTCCACCAGGATGAAGGCAGGGAAATCCTCCACTTCGATCTTCCAGATGGCTTCCATGCCCAATTCAGGGTATTCCACACATTCGATGCTCTTGATGTTGTTTTGCGCCAAGATGGCGGCTGGTCCACCGATGGAGCCCAGATAGAATCCACCGTGCTTCTTGCAGGCGTCCGTCACAGCCTGGGAACGGTTACCCTTCGCCAACATGATCATGGATCCTCCATTGTCTTGGAACTCGTCCACGTATGGGTCCATACGTCCCGCCGTGGTAGGTCCCATACTTCCGCAAGGCATTCCCTCCGGAGTCTTGGCCGGACCAGCGTAGTAGATCGGATGGTCTTTCAGGTATTGAGGCATGCCTTCGCCAGCGTCCAAACGAGCCTTGATCTTCGCATGGGCGATGTCACGTCCCACGATGATCGTACCGTTCAGGGATAGACGGGTGGATACCGGGTATTTGGAGAGCTCTTTCAGGATCTCCTTCATCGGCTGGTTCAAGTTGATCTTCACGGCGTCGCCCTCACCTGCTTGGCGGAGAGCCTCAGGAATCAATTCGTATGGTTTATCGTCCATCTTCTCGATCCAGATACCGTCCTTGTTGATCTTGCACTTGATGTTTCTGTCCGCGGAGCAGCTTACACCCAAGCCGATAGGACAGCTGGCGCCGTGGCGAGGCAGACGTACCACACGCACGTCGTGTGCCATGTATTTGCCGCCGAATTGAGCACCCAAACCGATCTTGTGCGCCTCCTCCAGAAGTTGTTTCTCCAACTCGATGTCACGGAAGGCACGTCCCGTCTCGTCGCCTGATGTAGGCAAGCTGTCGTAGTAGTGGGTGGATGCCAATTTTACCGTCAGCAGGTTCTTCTCCGCTGAGGTACCGCCGATGACGATGGCGATGTGGTATGGAGGACAAGCCGCCGTACCGAGTGATTTCATCTTCTCGACCAAGAATGGAACCAACGTGCCAGGGTTCTGGATACGCGCTTTGGTCTCTTGGTACAAATATGTCTTGTTGGCTGAACCACCACCTTTGGTGACCATCAGGAAACGGTACTCCATGCCCTCTGTCGCCTCGATGTCGATCTGCGCAGGCAGGTTGCATTTCGTGTTCACCTCGTCGTACATGTTCAACGGAGCGTTCTGGGAGTAGCGGAGGTTCTCCTCTGTGTAGGTCTTGAATACACCCTTCGCCAACGCCTCTTCGTCGCAGTAGCCGGTCCAAACCTGCTGGCCCTTTTCTCCGTGGATGATGGCGGTACCTGTGTCCTGGCAGAGAGGCAATTTGCCCTTGGCGGCCACTTCCGCGTTACGCAGGAAGGTGAGGGCCACGTACTTGTCGTTGTCGCTCGCCTCAGGGTCGCTCAATATCTTTGCCACTTGCAGGTTGTGGGAACGCCTTAACAGGAAGGAAACATCGCGGAATGCGGCGTTGGCCATCTTGGTCAATCCCTCTTTCTCAACTTTAAGGATAGGTTTTCCTTCGAACTCACCGACTGAGACGTAGTCTTTCGTCAGCAAATAGTACTCCGTGTCGTCTTTTCCTAATTGAAACATCGGAGCATACTTAAATTCTACAGCCATATTTCTGTTGTTTAATGTTTTATGTGTTTCTACGTTTTGAGCGACTAAGTAACAACTTTTTTTTCAAATATCGTTGATGTTTCGGGGAGAATTTTAGGCAATTAAGAATTAAGAATTATGAATTTTGAATTGTGCATCGTTAGCTCGATATGGACAATTTTGAACTATGAAATTTACTAAACTAACTCTTAATTGACTACGTCGAACTAACGTTTCTTGATTCTTAACTCTAAATTCAAAAATAATTTTTTATCTTTGCGTCATAATAACATACTTGTTTAATTTGCGCAATCATGTGGAAGGATTTCTTATTTTTCTCGAAGGGGGAACGAAACGGGCTATTGGTCTTGGCCAGTTTAATCTTACTGATGTTCGCGGTGAACTTCTGTTTGCCCTCACAAGCGACAACACCTGATGAAGTGGTGATGGTCAAGGAACGGACGGACAGTTTGTTGGCGGACGAAGAGGATACTTCACTCTTCTTCCTGAAAGACACAAGTCGGTATGAGAGGGGGTATGCCTCGAATGGTTATTCTAAAACGGGAAGGGACGGTCGTGCGCAAACCAGGAAAGTGTGGACGAAGAAGGATGTGAAAGCACCTGCCCGGAACTCTTTTAAGGGGAGGGAGTACGACAAACTGATGGTCGAGCTAAACAGCGCTGACACGACCGAACTGAAGCAACTACGGGGAATCGGTAGTAAACTTTCCCAACGGATTGTGAAATACAGGAAGAAAATAGGCGGATTCACCCGCAAGGAGCAACTGAAGGATATCTACGGGCTGTCGGAAGAGACCTACCAGCTTATTCTACCTCACGTGTGGGTGGACACCGCTGCGGCGAAGCGGACGGGACAAAAGCCCTGACGTCAACGGTTCTTTCTTCGCCACTCCTCGATGTTCTTTTCGAACTCTTGTACCCTCTTGGCTTTTTTATTGGCTCGGAACCAATCCGAGACGCGGATCTTTTCGGGTATGTCTTTCCCTTCGTCCACCAACTGCCTATGGTCTTGTGATTTCACGATCCTCAGCTTGTCGTAGAGTTGCAACGAACTGTTGAACGTGGAGAGGGAGAGCGTATCTCCCGAGATGGAAATCCTTTGGAAATAGCGGTCGTCCGTGCCCCATTTCGCCACATCACCATGGAACTGGAGCATGTAATCTTTTCTGGAGCAATAGGAGACCAAACGGAGCGGCTCCTTCATTCCCTTGCTTGAATCGCTATCCACATTGAAGCGGGCATACCCATGCTCATGGCCTTGCAACACGAGGTCCACACCCTTTTTGCAGACCAAATCGTCGAAGAACTGCTTGACGACCCAGTTATTCATGGAACCCTTGATGGAGCGTATCGGATGGTGAAGCACCACGATCTTCCACCTCTCCTTGCATGCGGAGAGTTCCTTTTCGAGCCACATCCGCTGTGACCAGAGGCGCCAGAAATCCTTGTTGGAATCCAGTAGGAAGAAGCGCGCATCGCCCCGCTTGAAGGAGAAGAGCGCGTTGCCGTCATGAGCCTCCATGTCGTAGTAAGGAAAGACCAGCGGGAACCGTTCTTCCAATGTGCGCGTAACGCCTTTCAGATACTCGTGATTACCCGGCACAGAGACAATCGGGTAAGTGTACGCATAAGAAGAGAGCGAAGAGAAAACCTTCTCCCAATACTTGTCCATCGGCCGTTCGATCAGGTCGCCGCCGAATAGGAGGAACGAAGCATCCTCGTTTTGCGCCATGATGTTAGGGAGCAGGGAGTCGAAGGCGGTATCGTCCACCTCGTCCTGCACATCGCCGAAATAGAGGAAAGAGAAGTTGTTCGATGCGGGTGGCATGTGAAACTGCATCCAATCCGTCGTGTCTTGTCCGACGCGTATTCTGTAGCGATATCCGGTGTCTGCCTTCAGGGAATCCAACAGGACTGAGAAGTACGCGGCGACACCCGCCCTTGAGCGGAAGGGTTGTCCCATGGTCTCGTAGACCAGCGTGTCATGTCCGAGCGTGTCGCACAGATCCACCCAACCCGGCTGACGCACAGAGTCGCATTGCCAGGAGACGTAACGGGATGATTCCGAAGGACCGACCGTCAGAAGAACTCTTGCGGGATGATGCTGGATATCATAACCCGGCTCAGGCGGATTGCCGAACCAGGCATCCCATCGCTTGTAACAGAATAGTGCGATGGCGATGAATAAAACCGCAAGGATCAGCTTCTTCTTCGACATGTTTAATAACCTAGGATCTTCAGCATTGACTTGTAACTCTGCTCCTTAGCGAATAATTTAGTGTAGTATTCGCCATTCTCGTCCACATCGACCACCACCATCTTAGGCGCAGGCAACAAGCAGTGCTGGATGCCACCGTAACCGCTCAGGGCCTCCTGGTAGGCGCCCATGTGGAAGAATCCGATGAATTGTTCCCTGCCCTGTACCATCTTAGGAAGGAAGATCGCGTTGGAGTGGACCTCCGCGTTGTAGAAATCCTCGCTATCGCAGGTCAGACCGCCCAAGTGCACCCGTTCGTACTCCTGGTCCCAGTTGTTGATGGCCAGGAACGGGAAGCGTTGGTTCAAGCCCCAGGTGTCAGGCATCGTATTGATGAAGGAGCTGTCGATCATATCCCACAACTCACGGTCGTTCTGTTGCTTTTGGTTCACGATGGAATAGAGCATCGCACCGCTCTCGCCCACCGTGTAGGAACCGAACTCCGTGAAGATGCGAGGCTCCGGAACGCCCTGCTGCGCGCAAGTGTTCTTGATTTGGGCGACAATCTCCTCCGCCATGTATTCGTAATCGTAGGTGAAATCCATGTGGGCTTGGATAGGGAACCCACCACCGATGTTCAGGCTATCGAGTTCCGGGCAAATCTTGCGCAACTCGCAATAGAGGTTGATTCCTTTGCTCAACTCGTTCCAGTAGTAGGAGGTGTCCTTGATACCCGTGTTCACGAAGAAGTGTAACATTTTCAGTTTCACCTGCTTGTTGTTCTTAATCTTCTCCTTATAATAAGGAAGGATATCTTTGAAGCGGATACCCAAACGGGAGGTATAGAAATCGAACTTAGGTTCCTCCTCCGTGGCGATGCGGATGCCGACGTTCAATGGTTTGTCGAATCCATCGAGCAACATGTCCAACTCGTCCTTGTTGTCCAGAATCGGAATCACATTCGTGAAACCCTTGTTGATGAAGTCACGTATGTTGTCTATGTATTGAGGTATTTTAAATCCATTACAAATGATGAATTTATCCTTTTTGAGATGCCCGGATTCCTCCAAGCACTCCAAAAGATTCACGTCGTATGCGGAGGAGATCTCCACATTCACGTCGTGCTTCAGCACCTCCTCCATCACGAAGGAGAAGTGGGAGCTCTTCGTGCAGAAGCAGTAATTGTAGTCTGCCTGATAGTCCACCTTCGCCATGGCCACGTTGAAGAGACGTCTTACGCGTTGGATGTTCATGGCGATTTTCGGAAGGTACGAAATCCTCAGGGGGGTGCCATACTGCTTGATGATGTCCATCAAAGGAACATTGAACCAGTAGAGTTCATTGTCATTGACGCTAAACTCCTCGTTAGGGAACTCGAACGATTGTTCGATCAAATCAACGTACTTGTTTTTCATTTCCAGAAAATTAAGTAAACCAATTTAAATAAATGCACTCAATGAAATAAATCCAACTCACTCGGATTGCTCCGAAATTCACAATCCGAAGAATTCGGATGCAAATCTATATATAAATCAAACACATTATTCATTTTTGGCGGAAAACTTTTTGTCGTTTTCAATCGCACACAAAAATTCATAATTCATAATTCAAAATTCTTAATTGTCATAGGGCGTTGCCCCAGGCTAAATATGTCACGCCCCTTCAGGGCTCGGGTGTGCGCATCGTGTAGGGATACGCATCCTCCAAAAACTCTTAACTCTTAACTTCCCAAAGTCCAAAATCCATTTTTTTCAAAAAAGAGTTGGTAAACTCACATATATTTACGAAAATTGCAATGTGATTCGATTGTCCATGTGAAAACATTGAAAAGCATTCATTATCAATAGGAGATATAACAATTCTAAAAGTATTAAGGAGACATAAACCATCTAATATCGTTATGATGAGAATAAAAACTATTATTGCATTGTCGGCCTTCTCCATCGCGGCGGCCCATGCGCAAGACAGCATCGTCTTGGACGATTTCGAAAGTGATGCTAAGGGTTGGGAAGATGTCAGTGGCGCTTCCAGTGAAATTGTAAGCAATCCTTCGCCGGACGACGTCAACAGCTCGTCCAAAGTGCTCAAATGCACCAGGCCTGTCGGCACGGACAACTGGGCGGGAGTCATCCTCAGAGGTGTCTATTCCCTCAACATCGGTTCGGGCGACAACGACTATTCATACGCGACGGTGAAGTTCCTCAAGCAGACCCAAGGGGACGTCGCCTTCAAGCTGGAGTCCGGTCCTGGCGATAACTACGAGTCCAACACAGCCTACCTCGGCGGCAACGGTTGGACCACCGTCACATTCGACCTGAAGAGCGCACCGAAAGGCACTTACAAGGATTTCTTCGTCATGGTGGACCGTGGTGACCTGCAACGCGATGCCGTCGTCTACATCGATGAAATCACACTCCTCAAGAAGCTTGACCAGCAAAGCTCCTCAAACTACGACCCGAATTCGCAGAGAGGAACCGGCGAAGTGGACGGGTACCACCTCGTATGGGAAGAGTTGTTCGACGACGGCAAACTCAGCAATGTGTGGAACATTGAGGAGGGTTACGCCTACAACAACGAGCTGCAATACTATAAAAGAAACAACGTTGAGGTGGGGAAAGATGAAAAGGGGAACGGCTGCCTCATCATCACTGCCAAGAAAGAACAATCCAACGGTATTTCTTGCTCCTCGGGAAGGTTGAACACCAGCGGCAAGATGAAGTTCTGTCACGGCAAGGTGGAGGCGAGCATCCGTTTGCCTAAGACCGCCAACGGACTCTGGCCAGCCTTCTGGATGATGGGCGACGAAACAAGCAGATGGCCTGCGAACGGAGAGATTGATATCATGGAGATGGGTAACTCCGAGGCCTTCAACAGGGGCACACAAGACCGCTATTTCAACGGAGCATGTCACTGGGGACCTTCGCAGAGCGGACATGAGATGAGCACCCAAAGTGTCACGTGGGACTACTCCCTGCAGGACGGTGAATTCCACCTCTACACACTCTATTGGGACGAGCAAAGGCTCATCATGTACGTCGACCAAGACCGCTACCCTAACGCACGGCCTTATTTCCAACTGAACATCGCGGACAGGGGTTCGGACAGAAGTGCCGGGACCTATTTCCACCACGAGTTCCACCTCCTCTTCAACTTGGCGATCGGAGGTGATTTCACGAGAATCACTGACATCAACCAGATTAGTGCCCTGCAAAACGGTGAGGCGAAGATGTACGTCAACTACGTCAAGGTATACCAGAAGGGGGGACAAGGAGAGAGTTACACGGGTCCAGTCATGGAATTCACCGGCATGGAAGATTTGTGCGCCGCACAGAAGGGCCTCGACGATTTGAGCGGAGTCATCTACAACATGAGCGGTCTCCTCGTGAAGCGCTTTGACGCAGGGGAGTCTTCCGTCATCGAGAACCTCAAGGAGGGCATCTACATCATTAGATTGGAGAACGGAGAATCATTCAAGATCATCAAGAAGAAATAAAATCTTTTACGATGGGAGATAGCTAAATGGCTGGCGAATGTTCGCCAGCCATTTTTTTTTCGTCCTATCAGCGAAATTTACACATCGTGTTAACTTATTTAACATTGAAAAAGATTTTCTTCTTTGTTTATCCATGTTTTTCAGTAAATTTGCAAATTGTAATTAAAAGGAAACGAGTGACCAATGGCACAAAAATTATGGGATAAAGGGAAAGCGACCAACGCCGAGATAGAGAAATTCACGGTGGGTCGCGACCGCGAGATGGATATTTATTTGGCGAAGCACGACGTGCTCGGTTCAATGGCCCACATCACGATGTTGGAGTCGATCGGACTGTTAGGCAAGGAGGAACTTCCCGTTCTGCTGAAGGAGTTGAAGAACATCTACGAGCAAGCGGCGGCAGGCCAGTTCGTGATCGAGGAAGGCATAGAGGATGTGCACTCACAAGTGGAGTTGATGCTCACCCGCAAGTTGGGAGACATGGGCAAGAAGATCCATAGCGGACGTTCCCGTAACGACCAGGTGTTGTTGGACATGAAGCTCTTCACGAGGGAGCAGATCAAGAACGTGGCGCAATCCGTACGCGCCCTCTTCTCCGTCCTGATCGAGCAAAGCAATAAATACAAGGACGTGTTGATGCCGGGCTATACCCACCTGCAGATCGCCATGCCATCCTCCTTCGGACTCTGGTTCGGCGCCTATGCGGAGAGCTTGGCGGACGATATGGAGCTGTTGCTCGCCGCCTGGAAGATGACCAACCGCAACCCGCTGGGTTCGGCCGCAGGATATGGCTCCTCCTTCCCGCTGAACCGGCAGATGACCACCGACCTCCTCGGGTTCGATTCGATGGACTACAACGTCGTCTATGCGCAGATGGGGCGCGGAAAGATTGAGAAGACAGTGGCTTTCGCCCTCGCAGGCATCGCCGCCACTCTCTCCAAACTGGCGTTCGACTCCTGCATGTTCACCAGCCAGAACTTCGGTTTCCTGAAGTTGCCGGATGAGTGCACGACGGGTTCAAGCATCATGCCGCACAAGAAGAATCCTGACGTCTTCGAGCTTACCCGCGCGAAGTGCAACAAGATACAATCGCTCCCGCAACAGATCATGATGATCATGAACAACTTGCCTTGCGGCTATTTCAGGGACCTGCAGATCATCAAGGAGGTCTTCATCCCTGTCTTCGAGGAGTTGCAGGACTGCATCCTGATGACTTCGCACATCATCAGCCAGGTGAAGGTGAAGGAGGATATCCTCTCCGACAGCAAGTACGACTTCATTTTCAGCGTGGAGGAGGTGAACAGACTGGCACGTTCCGGCATGCCGTTCCGTGACGCCTACAAGAAGGTGGGCCTGGACATCGAGGCTGGCAAGTTCACGCCGGACAAGAACATCCACCACACGCACGAGGGTAGTATTGGCAACCTCTGCAACGACCGCATCACGACGCTGATGGACCAGACAATGAGTGGGTTCTCATTCGATAAAGTAGACAAAGCAATTGAAAAATTACTGAACATATAACCAATGACGAAAAAGATTTTAGACGAGACGGAATTATTAGTCAATAAGATTGTAGAGGGCATCCAGGAAAAGAAGGGTGCCAAAATCACGGTGGTGGACATGTCCAAATTGGAGAACTATGTGTTCCGCTACTTCGTGATCTGCCAAGGTAACTCCAATACCCATGTGTGCTCCATCGCGGACGAGGTGAAGGACTATGTGAGGGAACAGATAAAGGTTAAGCCATTCGCTGTGGATGGATACAACAACGCACAATGGATCGCCCTCGACTACGGGGAAATCATCCTCCATGTGTTCCTGCCGGAGATCCGGGACTTCTATAGCCTCGAAACATTGTGGGAAGACGCCGAGATCAAGGAAATACCGGACTTGCAGTAATCCCATCACAAACGTACCTTTTCAACAAAAACTTGGGTTCAAGCATCATTCCAGAGAACCCGCATAAATATTGATTAGAATATGGCCGACAATAATAACAAACCGAAATTCAAGAAGGAATTCAAGTTCAACCTCTACTGGCTGTACCTGCTGGTAGGCTTGTTCCTCGTTTCCCTCCTGTTCATGGACGACAAACCAACCTACGGTGATTTCACGTACGACAAGGTCGAGGAGTTGGTCAAGAACAACGCTGTCGAGAAGATTGTCGTGACGACGAACAAGGACCAGGCAAGCATCTTCATAAAAGCCAGCAAGATAGAGGAGGTCTTCGGGAAGGAGCATGCCAAGGATGTGGTCAAGCCTGTCGTGGAGATCCAGATTCCTTCCGCCGACCGGTTCGCCAAGGACCTCAGCAAGTGGCAGAAGAAAAACGACAAGGTGAAGACCCCGCAGGACAAGAAGAAGGAGGCGACGGACAAGGCGACGGAAGAGCCGGACCACATAACCGTCAAGTATGAGGAGGATCCTGAATACGGACATATCTTCTACGGGATCGCACCGATTCTTTTCTTCGTCCTCATCTGGATATTCATGTTCCGCAGAATGGGGAACGGAGGTGTCGGAGGCGGCATCTTCAATGTCGGTCAATCCCAGGCGAAACTCTTTGACAAGAACACCAACAAGGACAAGATAACCTTCAAGGATGTGGCGGGTCTCTCCGAGGCGAAGGAGGAGATCCAGGAAATCGTGCATTTCCTGAAGAACCCTGCAAAATACACGGAGTTGGGTGGAAAGATACCGAAAGGAGCTTTGCTCGTGGGCCCTCCGGGAACGGGTAAGACGTTGCTGGCCAAGGCTGTGGCTGGAGAGGCGGATGTGCCGTTCTTCTCCTTGTCGGGCTCCGACTTCGTGGAGATGTTCGTGGGCGTGGGCGCCTCCCGTGTGCGTGACCTCTTCCGCCAAGCGAAGGAGAAGTCCCCTTGCATCGTATTCATCGATGAGATCGACGCCATAGGCCGTGCCAGAGGTAAAACCATCCACTCGGGCGGTAACGACGAGCGGGAGAACACCCTGAACCAATTGCTGACCGAAATGGACGGATTCGGTTCCAACAGTGGCGTCATCATACTCGCCGCCACCAACCGCGCGGACATCCTCGACAAGGCATTGCTCAGACCGGGACGATTCGACCGTCAGATCATGGTGGACTTGCCTGATGTGGTGGGCCGCCGTGAGATATTCAACGTGCATCTGCGCAACGTTAAGATAGACGAAAGCGTGGACATCGAGTTCCTTGCCAAACAAACGCCTGGATTCTCGGGCGCCGACATCGCCAATGTCTGCAACGAGGCGGCTCTCATCGCGGCGCGCAAGGGGAAGAACACCGTGCAGAAGCAAGACTTCCTCGACGCTGTCGATCGTATCGTCGGTGGCTTGGAGAAGAAGAACACCATCATGACCAAGAGGGAAAAGACACTGACCGCCTACCATGAGGCGGGTCACGCTACCGTAAGCTGGATGCTGCAATACGCCAACCCGCTCATCAAGGTGACTATCGTGCCGCGCGGCAGAGCCCTTGGCGCAGCTTGGTATTTGCCAGAGGAACGCCAGCACATCACGACCGCCCATATCCTGGACGATATATGTTCCACACTTGCGGGAAGGGCCGCTGAGGAGATCATCTTCGGCGAGATATCCACGGGTGCGCTCAATGACTTGGAGAACTCCACCAAAAAGACCTATGCCCTCATCGCCTACTATGGTATGAGCGACAGATTACGCAATATCTCCTACTACGACTCCACGGGGTCGTCGGAATACTCTTTCTCCAAACCTTACAGCGAGGAGACCGCTAGGATCATCGACATGGAGGTGCAAACGCTCATCAACGAGCAGTACGACAGAGCGAGGTCCATCCTCGATAGTCACAGGGAAGGCTTGGTGGAATTGGCCAACCTGTTGATAGAAAGGGAAGTGATATTCACGGAGGATGTGGAACGCATCTTCGGGAAACGTCCTTGGATCTCCCGCGCGGATGAACTGAGCGCGGAGGCGAAGGATAAGGAGGCGAAAGACAAAGAGGCGAAAGAGGAGTCTTCCCAATCCCAAGAGGAAAAGACCGAGGCTCCAAGCGAAACGAAACCGGCTGAAAACGAGACGACCGCAACCGAAGGGAAGCCTGCGGAGGAAATCTCGGAACCTTCCTCGGAATCGTCCCACGAGACCCAAGGTTGAACCTCAAATGTGAATTAGAACTAAACAACCCATAAGATATGAAAAATAAAGTATTTATCCTGACAGTGCTATTTCTAATGTGCTCAATATCTTCGTTCTGCGAATCGAAGATATCGGGACAGGTATTCGACCCGAGCGGCAACACCTTGCCGATGGCGGACGTCTTGCTCTACGCAAGTGACGGAACGACCCAAATCGTGGGGGAGATAACCGACGATGACGGCAACTTCCTCATCGACGGTATCTCGTTGGACGACTATGTCCTGGAAGTGAGTTTTATGGGTTTCAAAAACAAACGCATCAATGTCTCCCTCTCGGAGCAGAAGCCTAGCGTGCGCTACAAGAAAATCGTCCTGGTCGAGGATGCGGACATGTTGCAGGAGATTCAAGTGACCGGCACCCAATCCACCATGAAGGTGGACCTCGACAAGAAGACCTATGTGGTGAACAGCAACGCAATAGCCGATGGGACAACCGCCTCCGAGATCCTGAAGGAGATTCCTTCCGTGGAAGTGGATGTGGAGGGCAAAGTCTCCCTCCGTAACAGCGAGAATGTGGAGATCTACATCAACGGCAAACCGGCGGGCCTCACGGAGGAGAACCGTGGCGACATCCTGGAACAGATGCCTGCGGGAAGCGTACAACAGATCGAGGTCATCTCCAACCCCTCCTCGAAATTCGATGCGGAGGGCTCCGTCGGCATCATCAATATCGTCATGAAAAACGACGAGAAGAAGAACTCCACCTACTACGGATCCGTATCCGCCGGCGTCATATACCCTTGGAACGGACGGTTGGGCGGAAATGTCGGCGCCAACATCAACTACACGAAGAACAAATGGAACATCGGTTCCAGCATCGGCCTCATCAACCGGAATATGGTGGGCAATGGCTACACCAACCGTGAGACCTACAATGGTGACACCACCTACCTCAACCAGACCAGAGACCAGGATGCGGACATCCAGTCCGGATTCTTCCGCCTAGGCATCAATTACGCCGCCAACGCACGGAACAGCGTTAACCTGTCGGGTATGTTCTCTGTCGGTGGCAGGGACAACTGCCAGGACCTCAACTATGACAACGGTTACATCGTGAACGGCGTCGGAAGATCCTCCTTGGTGGAGCAGCGCCGAACCGAGACGGACGGACTCCGCCTCATGGGCAATGTCACCCTAGACTATAGCCACACATTCCGTGACGAAGGTGTGCTCTCCTCTTCCGTCAGTTTCCTCCCTAACAAAAACGATAACGACCAAACCTACGAGCAGATCACAAAGCATAGGGACGACATCGACTCCCTCATCGGCTCTCTGCGCGCTAACGACTATACCCAATACCAAAGCACCGACGGACATAATCACACCCTCGGAATACAAAGTGACTACTCTAAACAGATCAAATGGTCCGACCATGCCGGCAAATTCGAGACGGGTGTGAAAGTAACTTTCGGCACGCAAGGTAACGTCGTCACCTCCGAGATACAACCCTATGGGGAGGATGAACGCACGGCGCAGCCTGAATTGGGCAACGACTTCGAACTGAGACAGAACATCTATGCCGCCTACGTCTCCTATTCCCAAAAGGTGAAGAGATTCGGCATGCAGCTGGGACTGAGGGGCGAGTTGACGGATGTCTCCTGGAACCTCTACTCCGCTGGTGACAGCGAGGACAAGAGACCGTACGGGAACCTCTTCCCTAGCGCATTCTTCTCCTACACGTTCACGGATAAGGATGAACTGCAACTCAGCTACACCCGCCGCATCACCCGTCCGCGACGCTATTGGCTCAACCCTTACGTCAACGTGTCAGATCCGGCGAACATCTACTTCGGTAACCCGAACTTGGACCCGGAGATCACCAACTCCACGGAGATCAGCTACATTAAGAATCTGAAGAAGTCCACGTTCATGGCCTCCCTTTACCACAAACTGACGCAGGACTTGGTGCAACAATACAGCTGGATCTACGACGATGTGATGTGGAACACCCGCGCCAACCTCGCGACTTCCCACGCCGGAGGTTTGGAACTCATCCTGAAGAATAACTTCAAGTCTGTAGCGCTCACCTACAACCTGAACTTCTACTACTATGCGTTGAAGGGTGGCGTGTTCGACGTGACCACCGTCATGCCGGGCTTTGGCGTTATCGACAAGGAGGTGGTCATTAAGGACAGAAGCAACTTCAGCTGGTCCGGACAACTCTCCGCGGACTTCTCCCTGCCTAAATCGGTCAAGCTGCAGGTGTCCGGCAACTACCGCTCGCCGCGTTCCACCGCACAAGGAAAGATGTTGCATAACTACAACGTCAATTTGGGTCTCAAGAAGTCCTTCTTCTCGCAGAAACTGTCGGCCACACTCTCTGTGAGAGACCTGCTCAACTCCAGGAAAAGACGCTCGGAGACATGGGACGATTCCTTCTACCAGAAGTCTGAATTCAAGTTCAGCGGACGAACCATCAGCCTGAACCTCGCCTACAACTTCGGTAACCTTAAAAAGAACTCGAAAGGCAGAGGAAAGGACGGAAACGATGGCTCCGTGGAAGAGGATGACGATTTTGACTTCTGAATTTAAAATGTAAAAGACGATATTTTATAATCGCGGGGCGTGCGTGTCATGGGTTGATGCGCACGCTTCGTTTTTAGAGCCTGTTCGAGTGGGGGATTTACTATTTAGCTATTTGCAATTTACTATTTTAGTTGGTGCTCCAGGAGATGCGGGAACCCTATTTGTCTTCAGTCTTGCCCAAATGATATTCCTGTGTACAATTTTTAAACATAATAAATGCGCAAATAAATAGCGAATAATTGTATATTTGCATGCCTATTTATCCAAGGGGACCTCTGCCCCGTGGAAAAGTATTGCGCTATAAATGTGTAACTAATAATAAATTATCCAATGAAATCATTGTTCAAACTCTTATTCGCATCTTTTTTGACATCTTTCTCCTTCGTTGCCGCTCATGCCTCAGTCGTTGAAACCGATACGGTCATGTCTCAGAATTATGTTGAGACAGAACAGATGAAGGCTAGTTCTATTTCTGCAGAAAATGTTCAAAGCAATAAAGGCAACGTGGTGAATCTAACAGTTCAGAATAAAATTACTATGATGCATGCACGTAGTGAAGGATGGCTAGATAGTACTCCTTTTTTTGAAATGTATTCCCAACCCTACCAGGGGGCTGTCGTTTTTGGGTTGGGCTACGGAGTCCCAACAGATTCTACATCGCAGGATTGGGATGTCAATTTCTCTGCTACAAGTACGATGGGTCGTCCTATTACTATGAATTTTGACGCAGGCAAATATAACTTCAATTTTAATAGAGTCGCATATGGGGAAAGTGGCGTTATGAACGTAGATGGCAAGATTGTCTGCAAAGAGGAGATCCGTGTGGCTGAGGTCAACACAAACAAGGTGAATTCGGACGAGGTGAACACCAAAGGTATCACCGCCAAGGAGATCAATGTGGAGATGGACAACGCCGCCGACTATGTGTTCGAGGAGGGGTACGACCTGAAATCGTTGGACGAGGTGGAGGCTTTCGTGAAGAGCAATAAACACCTCCCGGGTGTCCCTTCCGCATCGGAGCTCAAGGAGAACGGCATGAACGTCTCCGAAATGAGCAACATCCTGCTCGAAAAGGTGGAGGAACTTACGCTCCACTTGATTCGCCTGCAGAAGGAGGTTGAACAGTTGAGGGAGGAGAATAATGCGTTGAAAAATAAGAGGTGAAAGATGGTGATACATAATTGCGGACGTGCGTGTCATTTCGTGATGCGCACGTTTCGTTTTTTTTAGGGGGTCAATTAATTGGAACGCAAAAAAAAACGGTGATGGACCCTCGCACGTTCTCATCAAACATGACGACACCACCCCCGACCCATACGATTCATCAAAAAAACACGCAGAATAGACAACGACTAATAAAAAATTGTATATTTGCGAACCTATACATTCTGTATAAATGTGTAAGAGTAGGTAAATGTTTCTGGCGTATATTCATGATAAAAACACAAATAAAGATGAGGAAATTAAAGTATTCAGTATTAGGTTTTCTATGCACCCTTTTCTGTGGCAATGCATTGGCGCAGAGCGAATTGTATTTCGATAAGGAGCAGTATCAGAAAGTATTGTGGATGACCACACGTTTCTATGGTGCGCAACGTATGGGCGAGGGTGTGAACTGGCTCGTCGCCACACATGAGGCGAACGATGTAAGTAACGAAATCCAGTTCGATCGCAGTAAGTTCGTGAAGGGTAAATCCTATCTCAAGGATGCCGACGGCGATTATGACTTGACGGGTGGCTGGTTCGACTGCGGTGACTTTGTGCTTTTTGGACAAACATTCTTCTATTCCGCCTATATGTTGTTGTTGGGATATACCGCTTTCCCTGAGGGATATCCGGACTTCTATTCAGAGGACTATCACGGCTACATCGATGCGGATGATTATACATGGGAAGGGAAAAAAGGGGAGCCGGATGGTATTCCTGATATCCTGAACGAGGTGAAATATGCCACGGACTATATAATGAAAGCCGTACGTGACAACCAAACCTTCTACTTCCAGAAGGGACACGGTGATCAGGACCATAAGGTGTGGTGTACTTCAACGGTCAAGTCCGCCATCCCGGTAAGTTTGGGTGGGGAGTCGGATGGTCCGCGCCCGATCTACAAGGTGTCAGGCAAAGCCACTGCCATGGCCTCACAAGCCAGTGCTGCACTCGCCGTAATGGCACGTGTGTATGCGAAATACGATCCTGACTATGCGGCCGCATGTCTTGAGAAAGCGAAAGTGGCTTGCGAGTTCGTGGAGAAGACGGAAAAAGGAACTACAGTTGGAGAACCGCAGGGAAATTACTATGCTGTGGGGAATCGTTACGTCCATGACATGGTCACCATGTACGTTGAGTTGTACAAGACGACGAAAGATCCGGAGTACCTGAGGAAGGCGGAGGAAAACTGTTCGTGGATGAATAACACCAAGGAATACCAATATAATTACACCCTTGGCTACGACCATAGGGAAGACTTGGCCGCTTATGCTGTAGCCTCCTTGGGAGATGAGTCATCCTATGGAGCGAAAGCTTTAGAGGTCTTTGACTACTATGTCAATACCATGTACAAGCCGAATTCTGGTTACCTACTGAACCATAACTCAAGAAGTTGGGAACAATGGGGCGGACTTCGTTACACAGCCAACCAAGCATTCATGTATGCGTTATACGATAAGCTGACGGGTGTAGAGACCTTGAACCCGTACTCCACGACCTCTGTTGAGTACATCATGGGACGTAACGGAAAGGATTTCTCTTATATCATAGGCTATGGTGACAATCACCCCGCCTTGCCTCATCACAGAAATCTTTATAGAACCGATATCAATGTAGTAAAAAAAGAGATGGGGAAATTCCCGAAAATAGATAAAAATTATAAATTCTTTCAATTGGGCTATCTCGTCGGAGGTTCATTGGATGATGGCAACTACGGAGAAAAAGAAATATGGAGTGGTAGATATACAGGTGAGGAAAACATTGAAAGCTGGGCATATGCTGAAGGCGGTATCGACTACAACGCAGGTTTGGTCGGCGCATTGGGCTACATCAACTCCAAGATCAACCCTGTTCCGCAAGATGAGACCTCGGTGGAGGCCTTCGAGCGTGAGGAGATTAGCTGTGTCTTGAGTCCGAACCCGGTACAAGACCGACTGAACGTCCACTTCGGCAAACTCTTGAATGAGCAGGTGAAGGTGGAGGTGATCGACGCCCTCGGATGCATCCGCCTCAGCAAGGTGGTCTCCGGACAATCCTACTGTGGCTTGGACTGCGGCGGCTTGGAGAAGGGCATCTACATCGTGCGTGTCGTCGCGGGGGAGGAGAGCTTCGTGAAGCAGTTCATAAAAAAATAGCGCTAGATAATTTTGAATTATGAATTGTGAATTATGAATTGAGTCAAGAAACGTTGGTTCGACAAACAATGGAGGGGACATGTCCTGAATGGATATGCCCCCTCTCTTTCTCTAATGACGGCTAACGCCTTCGTCTATTCTTCCATGACGTCCTCAACCTGCTTTGTGACGGAGGTGGAGGTGGAATCCTCGCCATCGAACTGTTTCAGTTCCTTCTCCAGTTTATCCTTCCATTCGTCGGCCGTCTTTTTTACCTTATCCTTAATCTTCTTGCAAGTCTCCTTGCCCTCTTCGGTATTCAACAAATAATTACCGAGCAAAACCGCAGCGGCACCAATGACCGCACCTTTCACAAAATTTCCCATAGCGCATATAGTTTTAATTGTTCACGTAGACAAATATAGGAATAAAAATGTATGGAACAAGGGTCTTCGTTAATATTTATACATTATTAACACTGTATATTTATTTACATAAATATTCCTAAAATATGCATTATACATGCAATATATGCAGTATTTAAAATATTTTAACTAAAAATAGTGTATATTTATTTGCGTGTAAATTTTTTAGTAGTATATTTGCAATGTGATTCAACGAGGAATTACATAAATAAAGAATAAATAACGCATAAAATTACAAAACTATGGTAACAGCATTAGTATTATCCATCGCAGCTTGCTTCGTAGCAAAGGTAGTCATGACATTCGACACCATCAACGGCTGAAAAAATGAGAGAACAAAACAGAGTGATTAACCATTAAAAAAAACGTACGATTATGATAGTAGCAACATTTTTGACGATCTCGATCGCCGCAGTTTTTGGAGTGAAAGTGTATATGGAGATTACTTCCATGAGTAAATAACCCTTTAACGAATACGGAAATGGAACAGAATAAGAAACGACGGAAACAGCGAAAGCGGCCGTACAGTGTACGACAATAGCCTCAATGGACGATGGATGTCAATTGAGGCTTTTTTTGCTCTGTAAACTAATGCCTGACACCAGATGACCTGTGGCGTGACGCCTATCCTGGGGACTATGAACCATTGACTACCTCGAACTAACGTTTCTTAATTGACTTCGTTGAACTAACGTTTCATAATTCATAATTCATAATTCTATTTTTACTATCTTTGCGCTAATTTGCTGAAAAATGGATAGAAAGAAAGATATTATACATTTGTGGGTGTTGGCCCTGTTGCTCATGTTGATGGGCGCATGCGCGAATATGGCGCAAGGTCCGACAGGCGGTAAGTCGGATGTCGAACCTCCGACCTATTTGGGTAGTAAGCCGAAGAACGGAGCTCTGAATGTGAATAGTAAACGTGTGGAGATCTTGTTCGATGAGTACCTCCAGTTGTCTGACCCGTCGAAGAATCTGACGGTCTCTCCTCCCCAGAAAGTGAATCCATCCGCTAAAGCGATCGGCAAGAAGATCGTTGTGGAGCTGCGCGACTCGTTGCAGCCCAACACCACCTACACCATGGATTTCGGCAGCTCCATCGGTGACTATACGGAGAATAACCTGGTCTACAATTTCCTCTACACGTTTTCCACGGGCGATCAGCTGGACAGCATGGTCATCTCGGGTGTCGTGCTGAATGCGGAGGACCTCTCTCCTGTGGAGGGCGCGTATGTCGGTATCTACAGCGATGAGGAGGATTCCACATTCCTAAAACGTCCGTTCGAGCGTGTCGCCAGAACACTGTCGAACGGGTGGTTCCATATCATGGGAGCGGCGCAGAAGAAGTATCGGATCTTCGCTCTTGAGGACATGAACAACAATTTCTTTTTCGACCAACCTTCCGAGGGTATTGCCGTGCAGGAGGGGGATATAGAAATCCCTTCCCTCCAGATCGAGCAGAAGGTCGACACCGTCTTTGGCGATTCCATGAAGATCGACACGATAATCCGCCGGGAGGTGCGCAAGTATGCTCCTGATAGCATCGTGTTACGTTTCTTCCACGAAAAGATCAATTTCCAGCAATTCAAGAAAATCGAGCGCTCTGCCCGTAACCAGTTCAACCTTTTCTTCGAGAAGATGGAGGATGGTCTGCCGAAAATCGCTTTGGTGGATACTGCCGCGGAAAACTGGTTCATGGTGGAGACGAACAAGATGGCGGATACCGTCCACTATTGGATCACCGATAGTAACCTGTACCGCAAGGATACGATCGTGCTCTCGTTGTCTTACCTGAAAACGGATTCCGCGGGTGTCTTGTTCCCTTGCGTGGACACTGTCAAGGCCGCGTTGTCCTCTTCGTTCCTGAAGAACGAACTGAAGACCGCCCAACAGGAGGAGGCGAAGCTGAGGAGGGCATTGAAACGTAACCGCAAGGTGCGCCGGACCAACCTGCTCAACGTGGCCCGCTTCTCCACGGTGGGCATCACCGAAACACCTTCGCTGGTGTGGGATAACCCGCTCTCGTCCTTCGATGAGTCTAAGATCCATCTCTATTGGGAGAGGGATACCACACATACGCCGTTGCCTCTCTCCGTCGTGAAGGATACGGCCCGTGATAATTGCAGGAGGTACTTCCTCTCTTCCCCGAACTTCCATCCGGATAGTTCCTACCGGCTTGTGGTCGATTCGGCTTGCGCGTATGACTTCTACGGTAACCACAATGACTCTCTCGCCATCTCTTTCAAGATGCTGGGGGAGGAACTGTATGGCAAGGTGACGGTCTCCCTGACGAACGTGCAGGGCAACGCGTTCATCGAACTCCTGAATGCGAAGGATGGCGTGGTGCGCTCTTGCCCGATCAAGGAGAATGTGATCACCTTCGAGCACCTGAGCTCCGGTACCTATTTCGTGCGAATCATCATGGATGAGAACCAGAACGGCGTGTGGGATACCGGCAACTACAGGGAGGGTATCCTCCCGGAGAAGGTATATTACTTCAACAAGAACTTTAAGGTACGTGCCAATTGGGAGGTCTCCGAGAGCTGGGACGTGACGGCTACTCCGTTGTACATGCAACGCCCATCAGGCATATCGTCCAAAAGTAAAAAGGATAAAAAAAGCAGATGACGCTATGTTGGGTTCCGTTCTGCTCTCCTCCGCTTATCTGGGTCCGGTCTCTTATTACCGGGCGGTCGCCTCGTCCGACCATGTCTGTGTCGAGCAATATGACCATTACCACAAACAAACCTATCGTAACCGTTGCAGAATCCTGACAGGCAATGGCGTGATGGACCTCTCCGTGCCGGTGGTCAATGCGGGTGGAAAGATGTGCGTGAAGGATTTGCGGGTCGCCTATGTGGAGAACTGGCAGCAGGTGCATTGGCGGGCGATCGCTTCCGCCTACAATTCATCCCCTTTCTTCGAGTACTATAGGGACGATTTCGAGCCTTTCTTCACGAGGAAGACGGAATTCCTGATTGATCTGAACATGGATTTGATGCGGGTCGTGATGGACTTGATCGGCTTGAAGACGGAGGTTTCCTTATCCGATGATTATCTGACGGAGATCACTTCCGTCAGTGACTTGCGGGAGTCTTTCTCTCCCAAGTCGTCGGCACCCTCTCCGTTGAGGCCCTATTATCAGGTGTTCGACCAGAAGTTCGGCTTCGTGCCCGACATGAGTGTTTTGGATCTTTTGTTCAACATGGGCCCTGAGTCCATCCTTTATTTGAAATGAACGAAGGGGATATTCCCCTGGCTTATATAAGATATAAATGTGACCATTATGAATCGTTGTCTAAAGAAATCGTTGACCTTGTGCGCCGGTTTGTGCGTCGGGGCGTTGACCTCGTTTGCCGCTGTCCCTGTCCATATCAATTCGGGTAATCCCGCCTATCCGTTCCCCCAATTCCTGGAATATGCCTGTGGCGGTAACTTGGGAACCGACAACCCGGAGGGTTTGGTCCATGCTGAAATGGAGCAATTCATCCGTACGGCTTACCAACAGCATGCGAACGAGTTTGAGTATACGGGTGATGAGCACGAGGGAATAAAATATATCTGGACCCCTTACAAGGCAGCCTATGATTGCTCCGAAGGCGATGGCTATGCCTTGCTTGCCGCCGCCTACATGGCGGATAAGGTGACGTTCGACGGTTATTGGATGTGTACGCATGATAAACGACGCGTGCATACGAAACGTTACAAGGATTGTAGCGATAACGCACCCAACTATCCCTATGGAGAGTTCGCCATCAGTGACGGTGCGGACGAGGGTGGTAACACGGCGGCGGACGGTGATGTCGATGTGGCGCTCGCGCTCTATGTCGCCTATAAGCAATGGGGCGAGTTCATGCTGAACGACAAGGGGGAAGTCGTCAAGGACGCTTGCGGGAACCCTATCAGCTACAAGCAGGAGATGATCAACGTGATCCGAGGATTGGTGGCGATGAGCACTAACCATGCGGGGGATAATCCGCTCCCCGTGAATACGGGACTTATCGGACTGGATGGCTATATGCGGGGTGGTGATACTTGGAAAGAATTGACGGACTGGGCCTTGCAGCGGGAGAACTACATCCAATGGAACGGTGTTCCTGTCTATCCTCTGTTCGCTGTGGAGGGAGGCCAACAACAGCATATCGACTATTGCGCACCTGCCTATTTCAGGGAGTTCCATGACCTGCTTCTCTCTATGTCCGATGAGCTGGGTGAGATGAATGACTGGGAGGCGGAGCAGTTCCGTCGTGGGGAAGCCTCTTCCGACTGGTTGATCGGTGACCTGATCGCTAAAAATAAAACTTCCTTGCCTACCGCTGGCTGGAACACGGCGAGCCGGGACGGTAGCTCGACCACATACAGTAACTTCCAGGACGGTGAGGATTACCGTTGCCCTTGGCGTACCATCAGTAATTATGTTTGGCATGGTAATCCAGACTACTCTTGGAATCCTGCCTCTCACCAAGTCGTGGAGGGGGCGAACAGTTATGAGTACGATGCGGCGGTGAAGTTGTCGAACTATATGCGTGACCCTGCCCATTGGACCTCAACCTCCTCTTGTTACACGAAGGGGGATAAGCCTATCCCTTATTCGGGTCCGAGGATGATGGGTTGGCAGATCAATCCGATGACGGGTGCCACCCTCGATGACGCGAACACCTCCGCTCTGGGTATGCAGAAGGGTGCCGCCGCTTTCGCCGCTGTCGGTGCGCAGGATTATGACTTGATGGGTGACTTGTTCAAGGTGATTTATGAGAATTGGGACGCTAGCGGTCAAACGACTGATAAACAGTGGATATCAAACTATATGAGCGGTTGGTTCCGTCAAACGGGACTGATGGCTCTGACGGGTAACTACCCGGCTCCTTCCCAAATGAAGGCGCAGCCTAACCTGAAGATATACAGGGCACTGAGGGATAGCATGTCCTGCTGCCATGTGGGGGATACGGTCACCTATCTGCTCTCCTACCGTAACTATGGTTCCGTGGATGCGCAAAGCGTCGTTATCGTTGAAAAAATGCCGGTTGATTTCTATTTCTTGGATGCTGACAATGGCGGAACGTACGATGCCGCGACCCATACTGTGACGTGGACCATGGACCAGTTGGCGGGTCTGAAGAGCGATGATATGATAGGGGAGGCGATAGACTTCTCCGCTCCGAACCTTTCGAAGACGATCGGGACGGTCTCTTACCGTTGCGTGGCTAAGAGTGGTGCGGGCGGTCGTTACCCGGCCTCCGCGGAGATTTCCTGCGCCAACGGTTTGGGCTCGAAAACGAACGATTACCCGAACTATGTCACGGCGACGATGCAGCGCAACCAGATCGAGGTGATCCCTACGAACCTTACGGTCTCGAAAACGTCGGACATCACGGAGGTGGCTGAGAACGACATCGTCACCTTCAGTGTGAAACTCTCGAACGATACGATTCCGTGGTTGACGGGCGGCCGACCGGACGTCAACGTGGCGCTGGCCGAAGAGGTGAAAGGCTCGCAATATAATTTGATGTTCAAAATCTACCATGACGCGGTGGAACCTTATATCGACAATGGCAACTATCGTGTCACGGTCTTCAAGGATTTGAAGGATGCGACCGACCTGCAGTGCTCGTTTGATCTGATCGAGGGTACGCAGAATGGCGCGACGATGGGTTCGAATGCCAGTGATTTCGTCTTTAAGGACGAGTCTTTGGAGGATGGCACCCATATGTTCTCCGTGCAATTCCCTCATGCTTTGGCCGCCTCCACTTATTTCCTGAACGAGATGGCCGGGACCGCCAAGTTCAATTGCGAGGGAACGAAGTATCCGTTGCGTGTGGTGGCCCGCTTCAATGACGCCAGCTGGAAAACACTCAATTGGGAGTCCGGTTTTTCCAAATTGAACACGGATGGTAACGAAGGGTATTATTTCCCTGTCACGCCTTCCTACCAATCTTCGTCTGAGCCTCAGCCGGTGGACCGCCTCTTGCGTACGGCTTGCGACGGGGTGTCTAAGCTCACGAAGAATGTCTTGGTGGAGGAGTATGATGGTTATGTGTGGCGCAAGATCCTGGGCAATAGCCCGTTCGTGAATGGTGATGTGGCGAAGAATGTCACGGTGACTGATACCATTCCGTTGGGCTTCGAGTTTGTTAAGTTTACGGATGAGAATACTTCCGCATCGTTCCAACCTGCTGATGGTAAGCCGTTCGCGGGTATCGTGACCTATTCGGCGGGTAGCATGGAATTGGGTTCAAAGGATGGATTCTCCTACCAGTGCAAATATGTGGGGGGTGGTGCCCGACAGATCGTGTGCGGAAGCCATGCCTCCAGCGACAAGGAGTCCGTTAGTTCCGCACCATTGGTCATTGTCGACAAGGAGGGTACGGGCTTGTCTTCTGTGCCGTCGGACGACCCGTATGTGGATGTGTATAACAGCCTTGGCGCCCTTGTGAAGAAACATGTCCTTGCGACGGATGCCCTGAAGGGGCTGATGCCTGGCGTCTATGTGGTTGGTGACAGAAAGAGGGTGAAGATGGCGGAGGAATAGCGCATCATCCAAAAACGAGTGTTAAAATGTTTTAAACTTCCGAAGTAAATGCTATATTTGCGACATAGTATTTTTTATATAGTAGGTCTAACGAAATTATATTCAACCATGGTTCACTTTATAACTATTCATAAAAAGATTATTGTGCTCTTGTCGCTCCTGTTCGTGGCGGCAAGTAGGGTAGGGGCGGTCCCTGTCCATATCAATTCGGGTAACCCCGCTTTCCCTTTCCCTCAATTCTTGGAGTACACTTACGGGACGAGCCACAGACTGGGTAACCTAGGTACGAAGAACGCGGAAGGTGTTGTCCATGCCGAATTGGAGCAGGATATCCGTGACGCCTATCAGGTCCATGCCAACGAGTTCGCCTACACGGGCGATTCATGGGGTGGTTACAAATACATCTGGACTCCATACAAATCCGCATACGATTGTACCGAGGGTGATGGTTACGGACTCTTGGCCGCTGCCTACATGGGTGATGCGGTGACGTTCAATGGCTATTGGATGTGCACGCACGACAAGCGACGTAACAGGTCTAAGAAGTATTCGTCTTGCACGGATATCGCACCTGATTATGCGTATGGTCCGTTCGCGATCGGTGATGATGGCCCGGGTGGTAACACGGCGGCCGACGGAGACGTGGATGTGGCCCTGGCCCTTTATGTGGCGTACAAACAGTGGGGTGAGTTCATGCGTGATTTGGATGGTAACATCGTGAATGACGCCTGCGGAAACCCTATCTCATACAAGGAGGCGATGATCGAGGTGATCCGCGGTCTGGTCGCTTTGAGCACGAAGTTCCCGACGGAGAATCCTATGCGTGTCAATTCCGGATTGATCGGTTTGGATGGCTATCCGAAGGGCGGTGATACGTGGAACGAGCAGACGCATTTCGTGACGACCGCCAACCCTATAACGGTTGATGGCAAGATCTATGATCTGACAAGGGCGGGCGTGGGCAATGCGATGGCTCAGGTGGACGTGACGGGTATCTCCCTCTATCCTGAGTTCCAGGGAACCACTAAACAGCATATCGATTACGATGCCCCTGCTTATTTCCGTGAGTTCTGGGAGTTGTTCGAGGAGTTGGGCGGTGATCCGTTCGAAATCGAGCAGTTCAAGCGTGGTGAGGCCTCTTCCGATTGGCTGATCGGTAATCTGATCTCGAAAAACGCGAAGGCGATCCCTACCGCTGGTTGGAGCGAAGTGAGCGACGATGGCTCTACCACATCCTTCTCGAACTTTAATCAAGGTGAGGATTACCGTTGCTCTTGGCGTACCATCAGCAACCACACATGGCATGGAAATCCTGTCAATACATGGAACCCGAAGACGCACAAGGCGGAGTCGGGCTCTAATACATACGAGTATGACGCGGCGGTCCGCTTGTCCGAGTTCCTGAACGACCCTGCTCATTGGAATGAAGCGGCGGGCTCCAAGTGTATCACTTACGGTGACCCTAAGATCCCATACTCGGGACCTGCCACGCTGAATATCCAGTACGACCCGATGACGGGTATCACCCAGTCTGATTTCTATGTGCTGAACTGGCAGGTGGGAACTGGTACTTTCGCGGCGGTCTCCGCACAAGACTTTGACCTCATGGGCCTCTTGTATCGCCAGTGCGCCATCGAGTGGGACGTGACGACGGGTGGTGACTGCTACCTGACCTCTGTCTCCAACTATATGCATGGTTGGGCGCGCCATTTGGGTATGATGGTGACTTCGGGTAATTACCATGCGCCAAGCCAGATGAACCCGTCGGCGAATATGAAAATCTATCGCTCCATCGAGGATTCCGTGACCTATTGTTACACAGGTGACCAAATCAAGTTCGTGTTGGATTACCGTAACTATGGTACGGTGGATGCTGAGGATGTGAAGATCGTGGAGAAAGTCCCTTCCGATTTCGTCTTCGTTGAGGCTTCCTCCGGAGGTGTGTATGATAAGGCGACACATACCGTCACCTGGAACATAGGAAAGGTGTCGGGATTCAAAAGCGACAATAAGGAGGGCGTCGAATTGGACTTCAAATCCGGTAATTTGGCGAAGACCATCGGCCAGGTGTGGTATAAACTGCGTGCGGGTGATAAGGCGTCTGGCAGGTATTGTACCACGGCGGAGATCACTTGCTCCAATGGCTTGGGATGGACTACCAATGAATATCCTAACTTCAGGACTCCTACCATGCAACGTAACTGCGTGGACGTGGTGGCTCGCTCCTTGCTCATATCCAAGGATGTGGACCGCCGTAGGGTGAATGACGGAAACATGGCGACCTACACGATTAAGTTCGAGAACTCTTCGGAGGCGGGATGGATCGATGGCGGTCGTCCTCGTGTGAATGTCTCCTTCGCGAACGGACAGGATGGCGCTCGCCTCCAGCTGATGGCTCGCTTGTGGAATGATGCGATCGAACCATACATCAACTATGGTAATTACCGTATCTCCTACTATCTGTATGACGCTAGCATAAACTGTTATGCGGGTGAGGGTGATTGTACTACGGGATGGGGCTTGTCCACTGAAATCTATGAGGGTAACAAGGCTATCGGTAGTGCGGAGGGTATCACGGTCTCCCATGAGAATATTGTCGAAGGTAGTGATGAGTATGGTAAGTGGAACCAACGTATGTGTATCCAGTTCGCACCGTTGCTTGTGACTACTACTATGCATGTCTCCCGTTACTTCGGAGGTGCGGGTTGCCGTATCCATAAGGGAGGTTTCTCCCCTATGCGTGGCGTATGGGCTCTGTACCCGAGCAACTATGGAGCGGTGAACTGGAATGACGATTGGTCGTGGAGCGCTTCGTATAATTCGGAAAAGGATGGCTTGTTTTATCCTGTGACACCTTCTTGGCAGAAACTGGATGAGAAGGGTAAGTCCATAGAAGAACCAGTGAACAAATGGTTGACTTGCGGTTGTACGGAGTCCAGTAAGACAGTGCCAAATATCTTGGTGGAGGAGTATGACGGCTACGTGTGGCGACGCATCTTGGGCAATGGCCCGATGGCTGGACGTGACGTGGATAATGTGGTGATCAGGGATACGCTCCCTAAGGGATTGAAGTTCGGCGAGTTCGTGAACGAGTGCCCGTTGAGCGACCCTGAATTCGGCGGAAAATGGGAGGTCAAGAAAACATCGGACGGACGTGATATCATCATCTGGTCCATCCCTAAATTGCAGGTGAAGCAGAAGGGTTCCATCATCTACACCGCGGAAGCCTCTTTCCCTTCGGGTAATAAGTGCGAGACCGCGGATGAGGATATCCTGAATTATGCGTGGATCGAGGGCGATAAGAACTCCCCAATCTCCGATACCGCGAAGATAACGGTTACCTGCGCGAAGGTGCCTGACCCGATCATCCCGACAACCTTGACGAAGGTGGCGGACAAGGAGAATTATGAGGTGGGGGATGAAATCACTTACACGATCGGTTATAAGCAGACCCACGGCGCCATCTTCGAGAACGCGGCTTCTAAAACAGGGGATTGGTCTTTCTCTGGCGGTGCTTCCGCTACGGGGGGAAAGATAAGCCTTTCCCAAGGACAAAAGGCCGAGTTTAAGAAAATCTCTAATAATATCTATGTGGAGGCGCAATGGTCTGTTTCGGACGACCAGGAGACTTCCATCTATTTCCGCGATAATATTAAGTTGACCTTTAAGAATGAATACGGAGGCTTGACGGTTACCTGCTACGATGGGAACAGGAAGGTCGATTCTAAGATTATCGCCAAGGCTAAGTCGTCGTCTAAATTGGCTATTAATCTGACCGACGATGTGCTTCGCATATGGGTGAATAAGGATACTGCCACCTCCGCATCTGTCTCTTTTGACGGATTGACGAAGAAGGATGGCTATTTCGGCTTCGATAATGCTACTTACGGTAACTTCTCCTATTCAGACATCCATGTGCATACGGACTATGCGTACGACCTCTCCATTGTGGACCTTGTCCCTGCTGAGGTAGAGGTCGATGAGAGCTCTTTCAAATCGACCCATAATGGCTCCGCTGCAGGATCAGCTAGTTTGCTGAAGGGTGCGGATGGAGACTCTATCGTTTGGACGGGTCTGGCGAATAACCCGATTGCCTTCGGTGATACCTTCACGGTGACGTGGAAAGGTACGGTGAAAGAGTGTTCTGAAAAGATATTCAACATCGCAAAGGCTAAGCTCCTTGGTCATGCTCATAATAAAATCATGGCCCAGGCGGTGAGCGGTTGCGGTGAGGAGTGCCCGCTTCCGAATGTGACGCTCACCATCTCCGATGATACGATTTGCGCAGGCTCCGGCTCGGCGAAGCTGGTGGCCGGTCCTGTCGGTAAGTATACATACATCTTCTATGAGAATGGTATGGCTGTCACGGAGGAGACTTCCGAAAACACTTACGTCACGAGTCCGATCGCCGCAGGTAAGTATAAGTACACGGTGGAGGTTATCTCTGGTACCACGCAGTTACCTTGCTACTCTCCGAGCGATTCCGTCATCTTGGTGGCGGAGAAATTGCCGGTCGCTTCGGATTATGACTTGGGCACTTTCTGTAGCGGAAATGCGGATCTGAATGCTTTCGAAAACGCGAGGACGAATCTGCTTAAGGATAATGTCGTATTCGAGTGGTTTGATGCGGATGGGAACTCGACGGATGCTCCGGATATCAATTCCATCACGGAGCCTGGCGATTACCTCTTCTCTTATTCGTTGACTACCCCTAGCGGGTGCGAGAGCAGGAAAAAGGGTACGCTGAAGTTTACCGTGAAGGCTATCACTGCCCCTACGGGAACCTATACGGTCTCTTACCTCTTGGGTGATACTGCTTCCAATGGTAAATTCGAGAAGAACCTGATCCAACAAGACCCTGCCGTGGTCGATGTGGAAAACGGGTATACATACAATTGGTACGACGAGAATGATCAACTCTTGTCTGGCGTGCCGACCCCGAGTCCGCAGGATGTCGGCAAGAAGATCACTTACCGTGTGAACCGTACCCAACCTGTCGGGTGTGTCAGCGATACGGTGGATGTCACTGTCATCGTGAGCGGTAGCTCCGTGCCTACCCCTAATAATGTGACTTATTGTTTGAACGAGGATGCCCAGCCGATCTCCGCCACATTGAGCGAAGTGAAGGACTCCGACGCTTCATGGGAAATCGTATACTACGATGCGGATGGAAACGAGTTGAAGGATGAGTCTCTCCGTACCCCGAATACGTCGGTGGCTGGTGCCACGACCTATTATGTCAGCCAACGTGAAGTGGGTAATCCTGACAATGAGAGCGGTAAGGTGCCGCTTGTCGTGACGGTCATCGAGGTGCCGACCCCGGATGTGTCGATGAACCGTACGCAGTATTGCAAGGGCGAGGAATACGAGAAACTGGAGGTGAAGAGTCTCTCTTCATCATATGATGCGAACAAGTCTTCCTTCTCCTGGTATATGGATGGAAAAAGTGTGACGGGTGTTCCGTTGGCCCAGACCCAGACCGAGGTGGTGTCGTATGGTGTGGTTGAATCGTACGAGATAGAACCGGGACATGTCTGTGTGAGTGATACGGCTAAGTTCGCGGTGAAGTCTACCTTCGTCCCTGTGGCGACAGGCTCTCTCTCCGTGAATTACTTGAAGGAGGAGGCTGGTGCGGATGGCTCGTTCGAGTCGCTCCTGACCAAGGACCCGAGCGCTGTCTCCTCTTCCGACAACTCCGATTATGAACTAGTATGGTTCGACGAGGGCTTGAATGAGCTGGGTACGACGGATCCTTCTCCGATGAAGGACAACTCATGGAAGGAGAACGAGGATGTGGTGTTGACCTACTTCGTTAAACAACGCCACAAGGAGAGTGGATGCTTGAGCGACACTGTCCGTATCACCGTGGTGCTGAGTGACGCGTTGGTACCGAACACCTTCCCGATGAACTATTGCCACCATGCGCAGGCTTCTTCTTTGGAGCATAGCGCAAGCATCAATACGAACAGAGGTCAGATCAAGGATATCGACTATGAATTGGTTTGGTTCTCCCCGGATGACAACTACGCCTCTTCCTCGACGGATGCTCCAGTGCCTAGCACGGAGAATGTGGGTGTGACCATCTATAAGGTGGCGCAGAAACATAAGGCGGACGGTGCTGTCAGCTCCAAGGCGGACGTGAAGGTGACTGTGTTCCCTAATCCGGAAATCAAGGTCGACGCTTTGCCTCAGACTTGTGGGGAGGAAATCGAAATCTCCAAGTATATCCACTTGGCGAATACGGTCGACACCTCTTTGCTGAATTACTATTACTTCTCTGACAGGAATTGTACGAATCCGCTCTCGGAACTGACATTGACGGAGAGCACGGTCTTCTATGCGAACGCATATTATACGATCTTCTCCCAACCGAATATCGTGGGAATCTGTTCTTCCGATACGTTGGAGATGAACGCTACCATTGACGACTTGTCCGATCTCGCCGTCGATGCTCCGTCCAGCGTTTGCCCGAACGGGGATATCCGTCTCAAGGCTTCCGCGAAGAGCACCACTTCTACCATCTCGTTCGAGTGGGGTGGCGCCGCTACCGGAACTGGCGACGTGTTGGATACGAAGGATGAGTCGGGTGTCTTCGGAAAGGTTTATTCGTATCAGTTGACGGCCTCCGCGGGTGCGTGCCACCTCGATACTACCGTCTCCGTTACGGTTGGTAAGGGTGAACTGACGGGTGAGGTGCTGGCGAATAACCAGGCTACACACATCGTAAAAGTATGTGAGGGTGAGACGGTGGAACTCTCCACGACCCATGAGGGTGAGGACTTTAAATGGTCGGATTTGTCGGGTGACATTGTCTCTTCGGACAAGGATGCTTCTGTCTCTCCATCCGCGACGACCACGTATGTGCTCTCCTTCGTGAACAAATGTGAGACTTCGGATACGGTTGTGGTGGAGGTTTATCCTCTCTCCTTGACGGCGGACTTCAAGTTGTTGGATACTTCGATTTGCGAGAATTCTTCCGCTTCGGCTCTTCTGACCATCAATGGATATGATCAGTCAATGCCTGGTTCGTACATCAAGTGGATGAAAAATGGCGATGAGCTGACAGAGTTCGCGAACCAGACGTCGCTTCAATTGTACAATGTGACCAAGGAAGATGGGGGAGAGTACACTTATGAGGTGAGCAATGGTATTTGCCTGGCTAAGACGTCGGATACCAAGACCTCCGCTACCCTTGATGTTAAACCATATGTCTCGTTCTCCGAACCAACTACGGTTGAGGTGCCTCATGGAGGTTCCGCTAGCTTGACGATCGGAGGATTGACCCCTTCCGATGCTGCGGTTGATTGGCAGGGTGTTGCACACTCTGGCGAGGGCAATCCGTTCGAGATCACTGATATGGTGTCTGACGAGTTGTTTAAAGTGACGCTTTCTGCCGAAGGCTATTGCGAATCCGAGACGGAACTTCAGGTTTTGGTTGACGCCAAGGCTGTTGTCTCCATCTCAGTCTCCTCGGATGCTGTCTGTGTCGAGGATGGGGTGACGGTTACCGCCGATACGACGGGTACGGGCCATCTCCTCTATCCTGACCGTTACCAGTTCGTTTGGTACACGTTGGATGGAGAGGCGAACTTGACCAAACTCTCAGGAAACGGTTTGTCGATCCATGACTATCCGCAGTCTTCCGTTTCCTATTTCGCGGTGGTTACTTATGGCAACCAACAGGCGGTGAGTGATACGCTTGCGGTGGAAGTTGTTTCTCCTGCCGTCTATTCGGTGACGGAGGATGCGGTCTCCTGCTCGGGTGATGATGTGACGATAGAGGTCTTCTCGGATGAGGAGGATGTCGAGGTGGAATGGAAGGAGGACGGAACGAAGGCTCCTTCTATCGTGGTGGCTCCGTTAGAGTCCACTTCCTATGCGTTCGTCATTAGCAGGAAGGGACTTTGCCCTGTGTCTGATCAGATCCCTGTCTCCGTCAAGGAAAAACCTTCCGTCACGATGGAGGAGGACAAGACCATCTGCGAGGGTGTCAGCATCGTCATCTCTCCTACGGTGACGGGCAAGGAGTACAGCGGTTTCGAATGGACCAATCCTGAGGGAGATGTTATCTCTAGGGATTTGAAACTCGAGACTTCTCCGAATATGAGTGGCGAGTATACATTGTTGGTGCAGACCACCTCTTGTGGAGATGCGTCGGCCTCCATCCAGTTGAAGGTTATCCCGAAACCTGAATTGTATATCGATTCGATTGACTTCTCGTCTCGTAAGATCGAGGTGGCTGCTGGTGGAACTGGCCTATTCGAGTATAAGATGGATAATTACGATTGGCAGACGGATAACCTCTACGAGAACTTGGCGTACAATGTGCTGCATACCGCTTATGTGCGTGACGATATGGGTTGCGTCGGCATGTCTGTGTTCAGTATCGCCCAACCGCCTATACCGATCCCTGATTATTTCACGCCTGACGGTTCAGGTGTGAATGAGGTGTGGGATGTGGCTCCTATCATGGACGCTTACCCGAACGCTACCGTGAAGATATTCGACCGAAGTGGTAAAGTTGTCGCTGAATTGAATGGGTCGACTTCGGATTGGGATGGTACTTATAACGGACATCCGTTGCCTTCCACCGACTATTGGTACTTGATCAACGTGCCGGAGATCCGTCAGCAATTCAAAGGTCACTTCACTTTGATTAGAGGTAATTAAGATTGAATGATAGAATAGCTCGAGGCAGAGATGAGTCCGGAAGGAGGAGTCTCTGCCTTCGCTTTTTTGATTGTCATTGTCTGAAATATTCTTAATTCTTAACTATTAACTTTAAAATTCTATACAAATATGATTCCAAGTTGTGGAATTTCTTAAAATTTGTTAGCTGGCTCTTATTTATTCACGTTAATTCATTACCTTTGTAGCTCAAATTGAATGTTGTTATGGAATTGAGTGCACTTACAGCAATATCTCCTGTGGATGGAAGATATAGGAGCAAGTCAGAATCCTTGTCTGAGTATTTTTCTGAGTTCGCGTTGATCCGTTACAGGGTCCGTGTCGAGGTGGAGTATTTTATCGCACTATGCGAGTTGCCTTTGGACAACCTGAAATCCTTTGATCATGGCATGTTCTCTCGCTTGAGAAGCGTATACAAGGATTTCTCCTTGGAGGATGCCCAAAAGATCAAGGACATCGAGAAGATAACCAACCATGATGTGAAGGCGGTGGAATATTTCATCAAGGAAAAATTCGATGCTTTCGGTTTGCAGCAGTACAAGGAGTTCATACACTTCGGCTTGACATCCCAAGATATCAACAACACTTCCGTTCCTCTTTCCGTGAAGGAGGCGTTGCAGGATGTATATGCGCCTAACATGGAGAAACTGATCTCCGAGTTGGCGAAAAGGGCTGAGGAGTGGAAGAATATCCCTATGTTGGCCAAGACCCACGGGCAACCGGCCTCCCCAACTCGTTTGGGTAAGGAGATCATGGTTTTCGTCAGCCGTCTACAGACTCAATTCGACCAGTTGAAGTCTCTCCCTTGCAGCGCTAAGTTCGGTGGTGCCACGGGTAACTTCAATGCACATCACGTGGCATACCCTCATTTCGATTGGAAAGCGTTCGGCAACCATTTCGTGAACGATGTCCTGGGCTTGTCCCGTGAACAATGGACGACCCAAATCTCCAACTACGATAACTTGGGCGCCATCTTCGATTGCCTGAAGCGTATCAATACGATCATGATCGACATGAACCGCGATTTCTGGCAATATATCTCTATGGAGTATTTCAAGCAGCAGATCAAGGCGGGCGAGGTTGGCTCTTCCGCCATGCCACATAAGGTCAACCCGATCGACTTCGAGAACGCGGAGGGTAACTTGGGTATCGCCAACGCTATATTGCAACACCTCTCCGCTAAATTGCCGGTTTCAAGGTTGCAGCGTGACTTGACCGATTCTACGGTTCTGCGTAACGTGGGCGTTCCTTTCGCTCATACGATCATTGCCATCCAAAGTTCCTTGAAGGGTATCGGTAAGTTGCTCTTGAACGAGAAGGCTTTGCAGGCTGACTTGGATAAATGCTGGGCCGTCGTCGCTGAGGGTATCCAGACCATCCTTCGCCGTGAGGGCTATCCTAACCCGTACGAGACGTTGAAAGCTTTGACGAGGACAAACGCTGGCATCACGGAGGATTCCATAAAGAGTTTCATCGACACGTTGGAGGTGAGCGATTCCGTGAAGGCTGAGTTGCGTGCCATTACCCCGCATAACTATTTCGGTATTTAATGGGTGACTCATCGATGGAAATGAAGAAGGAGAGGTTCCCTTTCATCATGCTGGTGCGACGATTCGTCGGCCCTTACAAGGGTTGCGTCGCATTGAACGTGTTATGCAATCTCCTCTCTACTGTGTTCAGCCTCTTCTCTTTCGCATTGTTGATCCCTATCTTGGAGATCCTTTTCAAGACGAATAACACGGTATATGAATATATGCCTTTCTCTTGGGACACGGCTGTCATCAAGAACAACGCTTATTGTTGGGTCTCCCATTACATCTCGGAGAATGGTCCGATGAACACGCTGATGCTCCTGAGCATCCTGTTGATCGTGCTGACCTTCTTCAAGACGTTCATCTCTTATTTGGCCAGCTATTTCATCATCCCGATGCGCACCGGTATCGTCCGTGACTTGCGTAACCAATTGTACCGTAAGGTGGTGGATCTCCATATCGGTTTCTTCCAGAAACAAAGGAAAGGGGACATCATGTCGCGTATGTTAGGTGATGTGGGCGAGGTGGAGAGCTCGATCATGAGCTCTATCGAATTGTTGTCCAAAAACCCGGTGATGATTATCGTCTATCTGACGATCATGTTCTTGCTGAGTTGGCGACTGACCCTCTTCGTGATGGTGGTTTTGCCTGTTGCAGGACTGATCATGGGTCGGGTGGGGAAATCCCTGAAGAAATCGTCGAAGGAGAGCCAGACCCAGTTGGGACAGCTGCTTTCCCAGATAGAGGAGACGTTGAGCGGTCTCCGTGTAATCAAGGCGTTTAATGCGGAACATGCGGTCATCCGCCATTTCGGTAAGATGAACGATAGCCTGCGTAAGGTGGTTAATAAGGTGAACCGACGCTACTCGTTGGCCCATCCAATGAGCGAGTTCCTCGGTACGGTCACCATCGCGGTGGTGCTTTTCTTCGGGGGTGTGCTGATCCTGAACGACAATAGTTCCTTGTCCGCCTCCGAATTCATCTATTATCTTGTCATTTTCTACAGTATCATAAACCCTGCGAAGGAGTTCTCCAAGGCGATGTACAGCGTGGAGAAGGGTATGGCTTCATTGGAGCGTATCGATGTCATCCTATCCGCCACCAACCCGTTGAAGGCGGTGACGAATCCGGTGCCGGTCAAGCCTTTCCATCAGGAGATCGTCTATAAGGATGTATGGTTCAAATATGCGGATGATTGGGTGCTGAAAAATATCAACCTGACCGTGCCGATGGGACGTACGGTGGCCTTGGTAGGTCAGTCCGGGTCCGGAAAATCGACGCTGGTCGACCTCCTGCCGAGGTTCTACGACGTGACCCAGGGTGAGATCACCATCGATGGGGTCAATGTGAAGAACATGTCCACGTATGATCTCCGTTCCTACATGGGCAATGTGAACCAGGAAGCGATTTTATTTAACGACACAATATACAACAACATTACGTTTGGGGTGGATGATGCCACGGAGGAGCAGGTCATCGAGGCGGCGAAGATCGCCAATGCGCATGACTTCATCATGGCGACGGAGAATGGATATCAGACGAATATCGGGGACAAGGGCGGAAGGCTCTCTGGCGGACAACGCCAACGCATCAGCATCGCCCGCGCTATCTTGAAGAACCCTCCTATTCTGATTTTGGACGAGGCCACCTCCGCATTGGACACTGAATCGGAGCGTCTTGTGCAGGAGGCTTTGGAACGTTTGATGAAGACGAGGACGACCATCGTTGTCGCCCATCGCTTGTCCACAATCAAGAATGCGGACGAAATCTGCGTGTTGAAAGATGGTGAGATTGTGGAGCGAGGAAACCACGCGGAACTGATTTCTATGGACGGTGTCTACAAGAAATTGTACAATATGCAATCCTTCTGATGTTAAAAAACCTTTAAGTCCCAACCGTAAAAGGTGTATATTACCCAATTTTGACTCTAAAAATCATTGAATTATCGAGTTGTTTTAACATTTTTTGCTTTTTTTATGTCAATATTGGGGTCGGTGTGTAAATTTTTTGTATATTCGCCCGTCTTTGTGTGGACATATATGAACATCACAAAGTGCTGGAGTTGTAAATGAGTTTAGAAACTTGCGTAAGAAACAACATAGTTCGATGAACATGAAAAACATGAAAACAATGTCTTTTTTAAGAAATTTGTCGAAATTCTTCTTGGTGGCTACAGCTTTGACACTGGGTTGTATGCCTGCATTTGCGGAATTTACGAAGGTTAGGTCCGATGGCGGATGGAATGGTAAGGTCACTAAATTGGATGTCATCGGTGATTATTACCAGTTCACTCTGGATAAATACAGGGGAGAAATCGTTATAGAAACGGATGTTGAAGCTGATACCATCTATTTGCCGGGCAATAATACGAAGGGTTGGGTGCTTGAGAATGACAAGGCTGTGAAAGTGCAGATCAACAACGAAACCTCAGGCTTCCTTTGCGTTAGTTATGACAGGCCGACCAATTCCGTGGCCGTCGCTTATGGTTCTTGTAGTGGTACGATCGCTGTTGACAAGAACAGGGTGTGCAAGGGAGGTGAAGTGAATTTCAGCGTGGAAAATGGGGATGCGAGCGCATCTAAGCGTTGGGGGTTGCTCTCCAATGAGAGACGTGATACAACGTGGTTGTCGACCTATGATAATCGTGACGCTTTCACTTATACGGTAACGGACTCCATCGTGATGTTGCTGAAATATACGACTTCGTCTGGTCTCGTTTCTTATTCTTCTGCGAAAATCGACCTTTCATTGGCCGACTGCGGATATACGGTTACTTCTAGTGTGACGAACATTTGTCCGGGAGATCCTGTTGTGCTCACTTCCGATTACACGGAAGGTACCACTTATGAGTGGAGACGGAATAACGGGAAGGTGCTCGCCATAACCACTGAGCCTACTATTACGTTGAACCCGCTGAATTCGACTAAATACAAGCTTTACGTCGATGGCCTGTTTGCTGGTGAGACGGAAGTGAAGGTGGCAGGTTGCGGTTTCTATATCTCTTCCTTCTATCCTACGGAAATGTGTATGCAGGATTCCAACTCGTTGGTTGCAATCGGTGAGGATATGTTGCCGGATTTGGGTAATAACGTTTTTGAATGGCAAATGTCCGAGGATGGAGACATATGGACCACCATTAAGACGAATGCGAGCAATCGTCTGAATGTATTCCCTACGGAAGATAGGTATTATCGCGCCGTTTATAACAAGACGGGGCAAACCACTTCGCCTTTCTTCTATGAGGCACCTAATTGCGAGGACAATGGAGACTGCCGTGGATTGCAGACGAGGACTTTGTTCTACGAGTCTTTCGGTTACTTTATCGATGAGCACACTTACGTTTCCGATAAGGAGGTCTTCGTCAACAACATGACAATAAAGGGTGGTGTCGCCGGTCGGAAAAACGGTTCTACCGTTGGCTATGCGGGTAATTATTCGGGTGATAACAGTGGTGTGGATTATATGAGCCGTATCATTGCTACGGGAAATAATGGTAATGGCTCTGGATACTATAGCGTAAGGGAAGATAGAGACTATGGTTCGTTGAATCTATTGACAGAGGGAACCACTACCTACCACATCGAGAAATACATTGCACCTGACCCGAACGGATATGTGGTGCCAGCCACTACGTTTACTCGTTTGGGGGATGGTAAATCTAACCAGTTTGTGGGTACGGATGGTCACTTGTATCTGCAGGCGAACCCAGTACTGCCGGAATACACTTGGACGGAATATGAGGGTCGGAATAGGGCTTACCGTCTACAGGATGGTTACTATGCCATCGTGGCGAATCCGGATTCCGTGGACCATCATGACGGAAACTCTTATGTGGATTGTACCGATAATACAGGTAACGTGAACGGCGCCATGTTGTTTGTGAACTGTGGTGAGACTTCTCATAGTAGGGCGGCCATCTATGCGCAGCGTGTGCATTTGGGTTGTCCTGCGGACCGTTTCGCGTTCAGTATGGCGGTGAAGAATGCGACGGCTAAACGTACTACAGAAGACGGTACTCCACAAAACCCGATAAATGTTTCTGTTTATCTGTTGAAGGATCAGGGTTCCGACGAGTTGCCTGATGACTATAGGACGATGGGATCGGTTCCTGCCGCAAGCATCTTGAATAATGAAATTGAATCTGGGGATATACCAGCGGGATCTGACGAATGGCATGAGGTTGATCAATATGTGCAGTTGGATCCTTCACAAAAGGTGCAATCTTTGTGGGTCGTTCTTTACAACAATGGTCCTTCTGGTAATGGTAACGACTTGTTGTTGGATGATATCTCCTTCTCCGTATGTTTGCCTAAGGCTGAACTTTCCGCCAAAGTGGACGGCGAGTTGATCACGGGTGCGCTTACCGTTTGTGACGGTCGCGACGTGGAGTTGGTGGCGAAGCAGAAGGGTGATTACATCCAAAATCCTGTTTACTTGTTCCAATATTTCGATAAGGATACCCAGTCTTGGGAGGATATGAAGGATTATTCGGATGAGTCTACTTATAAGAAGACTAATGCGATTATTTCCGTGACGGATCCTCGCTTTGTGGGTGATATACAATATAGGGTAATCATCGGTTCTAGCGTGGATGAATTGAGGGATGTCGAGTTGCACTCTGGAGATGTATGTAACGAGTTCCTTGTGGCTACTTCCGACATTGATATAAGAAATACGTATGGCGGTCCGATGTGTGCGGACAATGACCAAGCACAGGTATGTTTCGTCGCTGATGATACGATTACCATTGTCGGTTGTCGTAATCTGACGAAGACTGATCATACATGGAAGATGTATTGGATGAGCGAGACGGGTCAGCTGTTGGTCGACACGTTGGAGGTGACGGGTGTTAGTAGGGATTCTATCAATTTCATCGTCGATAGGGATTATAACGTGCAAATCTTTGACCGCGATTGGAAGAAGGTCGGTACTACGGACTCTGTTGGCATGTCGAAGATTATATTCGGCGCCATCGATGAAGGTGGTTGTACGCATCAACAGAAGTTCACGTTGGTGGCGAAGCATGTCGTGAATCTGGATTATAACGTGGCTAGTACCCATGGTTGTGACTCTGTGCTTGTGCAAGTATACAAGGATGTGCCGGAAGCTGGTCTCAGATGGGATTGGGGGATCCCTGGACGTGAGGTCATCGTCAATGATACCGCCCGTATCTTCTACCCGGATGGCTTGGACAAAACCGATACGATAGGTGGAATCCTGAAAATATGGGTGATCAATGATGGTGATCAATTCTGTGCACCTGCCGATCCGATGGAGGTTCCTTTCAAAGTATACAACGTGTCCTATAGAATGTGGGTTGAACCAAGTTCGAACCCTGTCTGCGTGACGCCGGGACAGGCTGATAATACGGAGTTGATGAACATCCGCGCACGGGTTGAACCTCAAAAGGCTCGGAATAACATCAAAGCCTACAATTGGAGATTGACCTTCGGTGGAACTGAGGTGTGGGATACGACGACAACTGATTATCATTTGAGATTGACATATAAGGACTTGAAGGATAGAACGGGTCGTACGATGAGAGTCGAGATCCTTTCCACTGAAACGGCGGAGTGTGGCGCCATCGTGAATGATGATAGCACATCTGGAGCTGATGTCGAGATCCGTGAGGGTGAGATAAAGTTGGCACTTGAGGCTATCGACGATAAGATCTGTTTGAATTCCACGGATTCCATTGTCTTGAAGGCTACGATCAGTCCGAAGACTGCGTTGACGAACTTGTCTTACTTCACTTTGTGTGAGCATGGGGATTCCATCCTCGCTATCCCTACGGACACGTCACATAATGTCTATACAATCACTCTTCGTAAGGAGGATTATCCGGATGTGTTCATGCCTGGAACCATGATGGCATATTCCATAAAGGCTTATGACCAGTTCTGTAGCGCCGACAGCCGCTCAGTCGCTGATAGCGTCTTCTTGAACCAAATCGACATCCATCTTTTTGATGAAGGGGATGACCAGAAGGAGTGTTTGGAGTATGGACAAAAACTTGTTGTCACGGCTGGTTTGAAGGACCCTAATGCCGAGAAACTGATCAAGTCGTACCAATGGTATAAGGATGGCGAGTTCATGGGTGGAACAGGTCTTACTCATTCCTTCGTCGTGTCTGAGAGTAGTAACTCATTCTACAAGTTGGTGGCGAGTGATGGTATTTGTGAGGATGTGGCTGATTCTTTGCAGATCGCTGTCAGCATCAAGTATAAGACTAGCTTGTCCGCTAGCAAGTTGACGACTTGCGCAGGTGACGATAGCGCTACCGTGCATGTCACATTCACTCCTGCCACTTCCGTTTTGCAGGTGAAACAATTCGAATGGCACGCTGTTGTCAATGGCGTTGATTCGATCATGTACACGGGTAACCATGCGGACTCTGTGCTTACGATCGACTCGAACCGCTTCCCTTGGTTGGTACGTGCCGGTGTGAACGCTAAAATTTATTTGATCACAAGGGATAGTATTTGTGACGAGGTGAAGTCTAGCGATGAGCTCGACTTCAGATTCAACTCACATTATACGATGCTCGTTGATTATAAACATGAATCTGTATGTATTCCAAATGAGGCTAATGTTAATTTGGACACTGTCCTCCTTCGCGTATCGGTTCAACTGGATCCTAGCGATGCGGTAGAACAAGTGAAGAATTACATTTGGCATGTGAAGTCGGATGACCAGACGTTGTGGGACATCAATACGACGAGTGTCAACCATTTGGAATTGACTTACAGGGATTTGAAGAAATATCAAGGAAAGGATATCCAGGTTTATGTTTCTTCTACTGATGATATCTGTGCTACGGGCGATGATCCGAATATTAGTGATACGGTGAAGATAGAAATCCGTACGGGTGGCTTCTCTATCAGTTTGGATGATATGCCGAATGCGTATTGCGTCGAGTCGTTGGATGATGCATCCTTCGTATTGAGGGCTGTCCTCGACCCTGTTGAAGCGCATAGTAATGTGTCCGAATACTATTGGTATGATAACGGACGGATTATCGCCACTACGAAAGAGGATACGCTTCTCCTTGACAAGGATAGTTATGCGAAGGCTTTCGCCGCAGGTTATACGGCAAGATTCTCAGTGGCCGCTTATGATGATCATTGCGCGCATGATACGGTGAAGGCGGAGGATACCGTCAATGTTGAGTTCAACACAAGGTTCCAACTTTCGCTCTCTATTCCTTCCCATAAGATTTGTATGCCGGCTACGGCGGAGAATGTCACGTTGGTTGCCTCTACGGATCCGGCTGATGCGCAAAATCACATTAAGCGCTATGTGTGGGAGCGTGTTTCTCCATCTTCACTTACGAAGACTACGTCCGACAATGAATTGAATCTGGAGGAAGCGGGCTGGTTGACTGTCGCTGAGAGAATGTATTTCACTGTGACTGCTTATGATGATGTATGTTACAATGAGGCATCTGGTGGCGCTGGCAAGAAGGATTCGTTTATGGTTAATCAGAATTTCACTCCTGTCTTGACCGTGGACGACAATTACATGTGTTCGGTTGACGACAGTGTTACGACGTCTGTCAGGATAGAACCTGATCATTCTTACTTCACGAATTATACTTTCCATTATGTGTATAATGGTCAGACCTATGATTTGTCGGATAGAGGATTGTATCGTAACGTGTTCCGCTCTTCGGATTTCCCTGAGGGAATGAATCCTGGAGACGTTTTGGATTTCTATGTCACTGTGGATGATGACGGCGTGTGCGGACCGATCAGTTCTGACCGCAACACTGTGTATGTGCAGACTCCTTACAAGTTGACACTGGACGTTGATAAGGATAAGGTTTGTGTGGATGATGCTGTGGCGTTCACGGTTTCCTCTATCGAACCTGCGGGTTCTGAGCGTTTCATTAAGGATTTCACTTGGTATGATGACTCTCAGCCGGTCACTGGAATTTCATCGCTGCAGAAGACCTATTACACAAGAGATTTGTCTGTCGGCAAACATACGGTTATGGTCGAGTCTTATGACGGTATTTGCCCTAGAGTGTCGGTGGATACGTTGATTGAGGTGTTCGATTCGTTGAGGGTTAAGTTGACTCCTTCCACTTATGCGTATTGCGCTCCGAATGACGGTGACATCAAGTTGTCTGCTAAGGTGACTTCTGGTACACCTTCAAGGTATGAGTTGTACGATGGTTATTCGAACGAACTTTTGAAGACGATTAATCATACGTATACGGAATGTACGTTCGAGGGATATAATCCGACGGCAGATCATAATTCATACTATGTGCGTGTCTATGACGATGTCTGCAGCTTTGACCATGCTTCGGCTGGTTACGCTTCGACTTCAATCAATGTACATGTTCCTGTGGAATTTAAGGTTGAAATTGAAGATGGTATCACAGATGTTTGTGTAGGTGATTCAATTAAGTTATCTTTGATTCCGCTTAAGGGATTCCCTACATACTATTATGTGTATGGATTGTCTTCCGAGACTGTACAACGTGTTGTGGCGAACGATACCACTATGATCCCGGATATCGCCCAGAAGGGTGGTTATTTGAATTATACGATTGTGGCTGTTGATGAGATATGCCCTAATTCGTCTGAGTCTAACGGGTCGGTGTTCGTTCATGAGAGCCCAACGATCCAGTTGTATGCCAATAAGGAGAATGTCATCATTGGCGGTGACATCGAATTATACGCTGATCCGGTGGTTGGTTCGCCTTCCACATACGAGTGGTTCTGTGATGGACGTTCATTTGATGTGACGTCCGTTAATAGGACGACATATTTACCGGAGTCCACTTCGGAGTATACGGTTGTCGCATCCGATGGTGTTTGTCCTTCCGCTTCTTCTTCCATCAGCTTGGAGGTTAAGTTGCCGACGGCGTTCACTCCGTTTATCAAGGATGACTTAAACGATGTGTTCATGCATGGTTTCTCAGTGAGCGTCTTCGATAGATATGGACAGAAGGTGTTTGAGGGTGACGATGGATGGACAGGACAGAAGGGTGATACCGGCGAGTCCGTTGATCCGGGTGTCTATTTCTATAAGGTTGTCATGAAGAATGGCAAGGTGGAAAAAGGCTCAGTCGAGGTTGTTTTGAAATAAATAGTAAAAATTAAATAATTTAAGGTTATGTGTACTGATATGAAAAGGACTTTAGCTGTCGTGACGTTGTCCTTTTGTGGGCTGGCTGCCTTTGCGGGTATTCATGAAGAATACACGGAAGGATACGAAATCCTCTCCTCGGAGGCGAGTTCGAAGTATCAAGAACTTCCTATGTCCTTCTACAAGGAGGGCAAGGTTGCGTTCTTTAGGAATGATACAGCTTATACGGCTACAATTGGCAACATGTATGATTTAGTGGATATTGAGGTTTGCCCTGAGTTGACAGGCTTGGGAATTTATGGAACATTCGCTTACGATCCTCGTAAACGTACCATATATTTTGCCCGCGTGGATGAGATCGGTAATGCCGATATGTTTGAGGCCACCTTGCAGGGAGGATCCTTCAGTGAGCCTAAGCTGATGAAGATCGAGGGTCTTGATAAGTTGAGAAAGAAAATCCGTGGTTCTTCCACTGTAATCGCTGGTTGGACTTATCGATATGACCGTGTGACAGGTTTCTTCAACCCTACTTTGGCGAACAACGGTACTCGTATCTATTTCTCGGCTGACTTTAAGGGCCATGGCTTTGGCAACAGGGATATCTGGTATATAGATAAGGCGAAGAACAAGGAAGAGGTCGGTGCGGATTGGGTGATGCCTAAGAATGCCAGTGATACGGTCATTCCGTTCAACACGAAGGCTAGAGAGGATTATCCGTTTGTCGTTGGCGATTCCATCATGTACTTCACTTCCGACCGTCCGGGTGGTTTCGGTGGTTTGGATGTATACATGTCCCGCTATGAGAAGGATCATGAGTTCAAAATATATGACACGACATTGAAGGATTCCGTTGTTGTGAAACGTGACATCTGGACTCCTGCCGTCAACTTGGATTCTACGTTCAATACGCGCGCCAATGAGTACAACTTCATCGGATCTTCCAAGTTGGTTATGTTCCTGTCCAACAGGGCTGGTGGTAAGGGTAAGGATGACATCTATGTTCCAATGCCTTTCCGTGCTGAGCCTGATGTCGATCTGATGCCTGAGATTACGCTTACGGAGCCTAAGGGCTTCAACTGGGTGCTCTTCTTCTTCGACTTCGACAAGTCGGATATGAAACCTGAGTACTTCGTCCAATTGGATGAGTTGGTTAGCGCCATGAAGGAGTTCCCTGGCGTTGTGTTTGAAATCAGTGGTCACACCGATGAACGTGGTTCTGACAAGTATAATATGAGACTTTCTCAAGAACGTGCCGATTATGTGCGTAAGTTGTTGATCGAAAGGGGTATGAGCCCTAACGAGTTGAAGGCTGTGGGTAAAGGTTTCCACGAGACAGTTATCAAGAATGCCCAAACCGAGCCAGAGCACGAGCAGAACCGTCGTGTAGATATCAAAATCTTAAACGAATAATGTTGGGAGGTTAGATGATGAAGAAGTATTTAGTTTTATTATTGATGGCTATGTTGGGTGCGAATGCCTTCGCACAGCGCGATTTGATGCTTTCCCAACAGTTCTTTTCAAGGTTGAATATCAACCCGGCTGCAACGGGTAACACTGATGATGTTGATGTGTTCTTTATCGGACGTTGGCAGTGGATGGGTGTCGACCATTCTCCTAAGACGGGAGTTATGAATATTAGCAATTATTTTGAGTCTGTCCGTTCTGGTATCGGTCTTTCCGCATCCTACGACGACTTGGGTTATGCTAACCGTACCATGAACATGAAGGCTGCGTATGCCTATCATGTCAACTTGAACGAAAGTATGCTGATGTCCTTCGGTTTGTCGGCTGGTTTCCTTTACCACTATTTCGACCCTAAGAAGAATTATTGGTTGGATCCGCCGGAGCTGGAGCGTGAGACTTTGAATTTCGGTGAGTGCACTGCGAATTTCAATCCTGATATGGACTTCGGTGTGGAGTTGGCTATGCCTAAGTTGATGTTCGGTGCCTCCGTTAATCACTTGCTCTATAACGAGGATAAGGTGACGACGTCTGTCCCTGGACGCCAATTCAATGCCTATGTGAGGGCTTTGCTTACTCCTTCTGAGACAATCGACTTCGCTCCTGCATTGGTTTATGTGCATCGTAATTCGATGAACCGTATGGAGTTGAATATGCTTTTGTTCTACAAACGTTTCTTGTGGTTCGGTGCCACCTATCGCCCGGATTTGAATGGTGTTGATCTTTTCTCATCCCATGTTATCCAATTCTGTGTCGGCTTCGAATACCAGAAGTTCAGAGTGGGTTGCGCATTCGACCTTGGCTTGGGTGATGTTGCTCAGAGCATCAACTCCCCTGGTTCTGGCGAGATTCTGCTCTCTTGGCGTATCGCTAAGAAAGTTAAGGGCGGTGGCGCAAGATTCCTTGAGGATTAATAATGATGATTTCCTCGTTAATATGCTTTGTGTTTGACGAGAGTTGTATATATTTGGAGTAAATTGTAGATGATATGAGATGCGTGTTTAAATATTTGTTGTTGATTGTTTTCGCTTCTGCTCCTTTTTTGCAGGCGAATGCAGGCGAAGACATCGTGGTTAACCAGTATCACTTCAACTATTATTTGGTTAACCCGGCGGTAGCTGGAGCGGAACGTTGCAGACACTTGATGCTGACGGGCAGGTTCCAATGGCAGGGAATGGAAGATCGTCCGATGACCCAGACCTTGAGTTTCCGTACCCGTATCCTGAAGAATGTCGGTATCGGTGCGTATGCGTATAATGACAAGAATGGTAATTCCTATCGTCAGGGAGGTGAGGTGACCTTCGCATACCATATACCGCTT
>JAFZPM010000045.1 GCA_017550335.1 Paludibacteraceae bacterium | reverse complement strand
TCGACGTTCTCGAACTTGACGTGCGTGATCCTGTCCACCTCCCCCTCGAGGATGGCGTTGAGGAAGGACAACATGATGACTTCGTCCTGCATGCAGAACTTGAACCCGAAGTCGGATTTTAGGTCTATGAACTTTGCCATAACAGATGATTTTTATTGGTTAAACAGATAGAAACCCTTCCGTGCAAACAGGTCGGTTTCGGATGCGAAGATACTGATTGTTTTTTGAAACGCAATACATATTGTGTTATTTTTACTTAATTAACAAAGAACCACTTTCTCTTCACTGTGGAACGAGGTGTTTTTCGTATGTGAAGCCAAATTTTTAGGGGTGCGCTTTGCTCTAATAGAATGGAATCTTTTTCATACCTTTGCAGAAGACGAAATCATTCTCCAATTGGATGTGGAATGATTCAAGGATAGATGTACATGAAAGAACGGTTCAAACCAGGAACAATGATATATCCGGTGCCTGCCGCACTGATTTCCTGCGGCAAGGACGAGGCGGAATACAACCTCTTTACGGCTAGTTGGACGGGTACGGTATGTACTGACCCTCCCATGTGCTACGTCTCCATCCGTCCGACCCGGCACTCCTACGAGATCATCAAACGCAATGGGGAGTTCGTCATCAATCTCACCAACGAATCGCTCGCCTATGCGACCGACTGGTGTGGCGTACGTTCAGGCCGGGATTTCAATAAGTTCAAGGAGATGAAGCTCACCCCCGCTCCGACGGAGGTCATCCATAGTGTGTTCGTCGAGGAGGCGCCCCTCTCCATCGAGTGCAAGGTGGAGCAGATCGTTCCGCTCGGCTCGCACGACATGTTTATCGCCCGGGTGGTGAATGTCTTGGCGGACCGCAGGTATATGGACAATGAAACGGGTGCGTTCAAATTGTCGGAGGCGAAACTCATCGCCTACAATCATGGGCATTATTACAAGTTGGGGGAGATGATCGGCAAGTTCGGTTGGAGCGTGCAGAAACCGGTTAAAGGGAAGGGTGCAAAACGCAGGAAATAGGGTAGTTTGTCGTGTGGCGATGCGCCAAAAAAAAACTTAATTGACAACGCCGAACTAACGTTTCATAATTCTAATTATCATGTTGTCGCCCTTTCAGGGCTCCAATCGCACCTATTGCGTCGTTCACAGGGGTTTACACCCCTGCCTGTGTTATCATCGCCCCGTTGGGGCTTGGGTTGTGCGTGTCGTGTAATGTAGCGCATTCCCCCACCAAATCAAAATTCCCAGGGTGTTGCCCTGGGCTAGGTAAAGAGTTGGCCTTGCAGGCCGTAGATTGTGCGTATCATGTAGAGATGTGCATCCCCCAAAAAATTCTTAACTTTTAATTCATCTCGATTACCTCTAGATCCCGCATGTCCTCCCCATCGATGACGAAACGCATCAGAGTGCGCACTTGATGAAAACCGTAGGTGCCTGCTGCACCGGGGTTTAGGCAGAGCATCTGCCTTGTCGGGTCATACTGCGCCTTGAGGATGTGGGAATGTCCGCAAACAAACAGTTTAGGTTTCAACAGATTCAGACGGTTGGTGATGCCTGGCGCATACTTGCCAGGGTATCCGCCGATGTGCGTCATCAAGACGTTCACCTCTTCGCAGCGGAACGACTCCTCCTTCTTTAGGAACTTGCGGAGGTCTTGCCCGTCGATGTTTCCGACCACCGCACGCAAAGTCTTGCCCAACGACTCAAACTTTTCGTAGAGCTCCAACCCTCCGATGTCACCCGCATGCCAAATCTCGTCGCATTTCTCGAAATACTTCGCATAGCGGTCATCCCAACATGCATGCGTGTCAGACAGTAGGCCAATCGTCACCATCGGTAAAATCCAATACTTTATTCTTCAGGAGGGCTTGCTTCACGTAGTCACAGAAAGGGATTTGGTAGACCTTGCTGAGCAGGTTGCCCAACTTCACAATCTCGGCGACAGCCCGGAAATCACTGGCGGAGACGAACGAGTCGAATTTGTTGTCCGGCTTGACGAATCGCAGGTCATAGACATGCTCGTCCACATGTCGGTTCATGAGGAAACCGAACTGGTATTCGTAGCTTTTGTCGTATTTCTGGAATGCGATGAACTTATACCCTTCCAACACGAGGGGCTTCCATTCGCCCCGTCGGAACGATAGGAACTGTGCCCCTCGGAAGTAGGTTTTCTTTTCTGGGTCGAAGCAGGTGATCCTCTTCGTGGAAAGGAGAAAGAGGCCAATGACGGAGAACAGTACCATCAATGGAAACTCAAATTTGAGGAACTCGATGATGATTGTTCCCCAAGGCTTGAATATGTCGATTGTCAAACTATAATATAGCTTACAGAGAAACAAAGACAATGCTCCCATCAAGAGTATGAATCCTATCGCGACAACCACTGTTGGAAAGTAGCTGCCCGAATTGACTTCTATCACTTTCCTCTCTTCCATTATTTTACGTTTTTAATTCTTTCGATCAGCTCGTTGCCAAGGGCTTCCTTGGCTGCGATGTGTTTTTGAACTTCTATCACGAACGGGTTCTCGTCGAATGCGCCACGCACGTTCTCGAAGTCCTTCTGCCTGCGGAGATCACCACCATCCACACCGAAACCTGTCTGTACCGTCAGCGTGAACTCCTTCTTGGCGTCCTCGTAGAGGGTCTTGTCGAGGGAGATGACCGCCGTCTTCCAGTCTTCCACCAATTTGATGATGTCCTCGACCGTGATCTCGTCGATCGTCTTGTTCAGACGCTTCTGGATCTTGTCGATGGCCCACGTCCACTCCAAGGTGTAGTAGTTTTTATGCAGGTTGATGAAGTCGTTGTTCAGATCCGTTACGGAAGCGTATTGTTTGTTCTCCACCTTCTTGATGATATCCTCGACGCAGTGCTTAGGTGCGATCAGACCGGAGATGTCCAGCCACTCGCCCAAACCATCCTGCACGTCTGGTTTCAAACGCTCACGGATCTCTTGGATATTCTTGAACTTGGTGATTTCCAGTCGTTTGATGATGGAGTTGCCCAAGAACTTGCAGATGGCGGTGTCGTACAGTTTCATACCCTTCATCAGGGAAGTCCGTTTGATGCGGGTGTTGTGGTAGTAATAGCGGTCGCACTCTTCGCCGGAGAGTTTCTTCAGCGACTCCAACGCCTCGATACCGTTCATCATCTTCTGGATGGTGTATGGGCTCAATAGGTTGAAGTTGATCTGATCCAGCTTGTCCGGGTCGGTACGGCGGTCACGTTTCGGCCACTTCTGGGCGTCACGGATGGTTCCGACGCTTCGGAGGTTGGCGGCTGGCACCAACAAGGTCTCGTTGGAGTTCTCTATCATGTAGGAGAACGGAAGGTCCGTCGTGTCCGGATGGGTGGTGTGGCGACCCATGATCAACGTGAAGGCGCCCACCTTGGCTGGCCACAGCACGTAGGAGTCGCTCGTGGTCTTCGAACCACGCTCCACGACGCCTTGGTGGATAGGACCCAACTTGTACATGTGGTTACTCTGGTTGCTTCCCGAACCAGCGTTCAGGAAGGAGAACATACCAGCGATCAACAAGCTGGACTTATGGTGCGTAACGGTGAATGGTCCTGCGAAGACAGAGGCCGCCTCACCGTGGAATCCTTGGCAGTTGGAGAAGAAGAGCGTGTCCGTGGCCGAATATTGCTTGCCGATCTGGCAGGCTTGGCCGACGAAGCAACGGTCGATCATCGCTCCTTCGGTGATTTCGCTACCGGAGGAGATGATGAAGTTGCGCGCCATCACGTGCGTGCCCAACTTCACTGGAGCGTATTGGTTACCGTTGACGCTACCGTTGAGCAACTCCGCACAACCATCCGCCTCCGTGCAGTCGCCGAACTTCACGTTCACGATCTTTCCGCAGTTGCGGATCATGACTGAACGGCCGATGTGACCCATGTCAGAAGCGATGCTCTCGGTATATTTAGCCGCCAATTCCTGGAGGTTGTGCGTCAGCTCCGGACGGTGGCGGTAGAGCGCCATCATGTAGGCGGTATGGGCGGAGAGGAGGTCGAAGATAGGTACCTCACGTCCACCGCCCTCGTTCAGTGCGGAGACCATCGTGCCGTTTCCGAACGAGTTCTTCTCCGTGACGATCAGCATATCGACGTTCTCGATGTATGAATCCTCCCCGATCTCGTAGTTGGCGATGTAGTTCGCCACACGTCCGATGTAGACGTTGTCGCCCACGACGCAGTTGTGGAGCGTGGCGTTCGTGATACCTGAGTGGCGGGACAATCCGCCTTCCAGCGTGTAGCTCTTCTCGAAGGCACCCATCCTGATCTGTCCGGTGAAGATGGTGTATCGAACCCTCGTGGCGTCAAAGTTGTTCGTCACTTGAATGTTGTCCCAATCGTCCGCATTACAGCCCTGTGATCTCAGTGTCTCAATCTCAGGAGCGGTCAGTTTCCTATATTTCCCCATACTATTATTCTTTTTGGTTTTTAATAATCATATTCAAAAAAAGAGGAGGAGATAGCTTCTCTATTCTATCTCCTCCGCATTGTCGTCATATTTCTGATAAATAAAATCGTTGTAAGGGAATCTGGTTACGTGAATCTCCTTCACTTTGTTGTAGAGCAGTGTCTTCAGCTCTTCCAGATTCGTCTTGTCCTTCGCGGAGATGAAGATGCAGTTCTCATGCATCTTGGACATCCAAGTTTTCTTCAGCTCCTCCAGACTGATGTTCTCCCGCGTCATCGGGGTCAGGTCGTCCTCCTCCTTCGGCGTGTAGGTGAAGGCGTCGATCTTGTTGAAGACCAGAATCGTCGGCTTGTCCGCCGAGTTGATATCCTTCAGCGTCTTCTCCACCACGGCTATTTGGTCTTCGAAGTTAGGGTGGGAGATATCCACCACGTGCACCAGCAGGTCTGCCTCCCGCACCTCGTCCAGCGTCGATTTGAAGGACTCCACCAGGTCTGTCGGCAACTTGCGGATGAACCCTACCGTGTCCGTCAGCAGGAAGGGCAGGTTCTCGATGATCACCTTGCGCACGGTGGTGTCCAACGTGGCGAAGAGTTTGTTCTCCGCGAAGACGTCCGATTTGCTGAGCGTGTTCATGATCGTGGATTTCCCCACGTTCGTATAGCCGACCAATGCGACACGCACCATCTTGCCGCGGTTCTTCCGCTGCGTGGTCTTCTGCTTGTCGATGGATATTAGCTCCTCCTTGAGCAGGGATATCTTCGTGAGGATGATACGACGGTCGGTCTCGATCTGGGTCTCACCCGGACCACGCATACCGATACCGCCTCGTTGACGTTCGAGGTGGGTCCACATACCCGTCAGGCGGGGCAGCAAATATTTGTATTGCGCCAGTTCCACCTGCGTCTTGGCGTGGGCGGTCTGTGCCCGCTTGGCGAAGATGTCCAGGATGAGGCTGGTACGGTCGAGGATTTTCACGCCCAACTCCTTCTCGATGTTGCGGAGTTGCTTCGGGGAGAGCTCGTCGTCGAAGAGCACGAGACCGATTTCATTCTCCGTCTCCTCCTGCTCTTTGACGTAGTTCTTGATCTCCTCCAGCTTGCCGGGGCCGACGAACGTGTTCGAGTTCGGACCATCCACACGTTGGAAGAATGTCTTCACAGGGTGCGCACCCGCCGTCTCCGCGAGGAAGGCGAGCTCGTCCATGTACTCCTTCGCTTTCTGCTCGTTCTGCTGGGGCGTGATCAGTCCGACCAGGACCGCCTGCTCTTCGTATATCTCAGTTTTTACGATCTGTCCCATCTAATCAGTTATTCGCTTTCTTAGCCGCCTCGCGCACTTTCTGCTCGATTTCATCGGCCAATTCAGGATTGTCGCGTAACAAGTCTTTCGTGGCGTCGCGTCCCTGTGCCAGCTTCGTGTCGCCGTAGCTGAACCACGAACCGCTCTTCTTGATGATACCGAATTCGACGCCCATGTCGATCAGCTCACCGATCTTAGAGATACCCTCGCCGAACATGATGTCGAACTCCGCCTTCTTGAACGGAGGCGCCACTTTGTTCTTCACCACCTTCACGCGGGTCTGGTTACCGATCACGTTCTCGCCGTCCTTGAGCTGTCCGATCCTGCGGATATCGAGGCGGACGGAAGCGTAGAACTTCAGGGCGTTACCACCCGTTGTCGTCTCAGGGTTGCCGAACATGACACCGATCTTCTCGCGCAATTGGTTGATGAAGATGCAGGTGGTGTTCGTCTTGTTGATCGTACCCGTCAGTTTTCTCAGGGCTTGGGACATCAAACGGGCCTGCAGACCCATCTTGGAGTCACCCATGTCGCCCTCGATCTCCGCCTTAGGTGTTAATGCGGCGACAGAGTCGATCACGACGATGTCCAATGCGGAGGAGCGGATCAGCTGGTCCGCGATCTCCAACGCCTGCTCACCGTTGTCCGGTTGGGAGATCAGTAGGTTGGAGACATCCACGCCCAATTTCTCCGCGTAGAAGCGGTCGAAGGCGTGCTCCGCGTCGATGATGGCGGCGATGCCACCGTTCTTTTGTGCCTGAGCGATCGCATGGATGGCAAGCGTAGTCTTACCTGACGACTCAGGACCGAATATTTCAATGACCCTACCTCTCGGGTATCCACCGACACCCAATGCGAGGTCTAAGCCAATAGATCCAGTTGATATCACAGGTATTTCTTCAATTTTGTTGTCGCCCATCTTCATGATGGTGCCCTTTCCATGGTCTTTTTCAATCTTTTCCATCGCTAGCTGCAAAGCCTTCAGCTTCTCACTAGATGGTTGAATTCCTTCTGCCATTTTTCCTATTTTTTAAAATTTACATTGCTACAAATTTATACAAAAAATCATGATTCCGCACACGACTTGTGTTTTTTTTAATCCTTCGTTTCAGGACTTAGTCATCGTACTCGATATGATTCAACTTATCAAATGATTCCCAGTCTATGCCGTATTTTTTCAGCACCTTCTTTTGATAATAGTCGATGACGACAGAACCCCAGTCCCGACCTTTCTCTGAGTAGTTCTGTTTTATCGAGTCCGCCACCTCCTCCATCACGTCCCATATGATTCCCTTGTATGCCGGCGAATCCTCGATGGGGTCGACTTTGAACGCTGGTTCCCCCTTCCGCATCAACGCCTCTAAATCGTTAATACTGGTATTCCGGATGATGCCCCTGACGGGAGAACCAAGAAAACGATATAAATCCCCAGCAACATACTCCATAGGGGCGGCTTTGTCACATCTCTTTAGAATACAGGGTTCGCCATCGTCTTCGTGACCGAGGATGGCTTCGAAGAAATTTGCTGACCAATAAAAATAGTGGATGCCTTTGCTCGGTTCAATGTGAGGATCCCTCGTAATGAGCGGGAGGAAAATGGATTTCCCATTGTGCTTGGAGGTGAAGATGACACCTCCGATTCCGCTCCCTTTGTAATTGTCTGTAAGGTGGCTCTCGCATTCCTGGCGCAGCTCCCAGATCTCTGTGATGGTTGGCGTCACCCATCTGCCACCCATGTTGGTGGTGGCGGCATCGTCGCATGGCTCTAAAGCCCTCAGGGTGTCATAGTACGGAGACTTGGGGTAGTAGACGTACTTTTTTATGGTTGAGTCGGGCGTGATGTACTTGTAGTTGTCCCAACCATACCTCTCCTTGGGTTGGGTCTCTCCCCATGCGAAGAAGTCGCCGATGTCGTAGGGGTGTTCCGCCCCGACATTGCAGGTCGCCCATAGGTTTCCGCTCGGAAGACCCAAATCGACATAGGCGAATCCGTTCTCTTTCGTCTCGCAGCCGCACAAGACGATAGTGATGATTATCAGTATTTTACTTTTGATATTCATCTTGTTCAGTTTTGAGTTCCTATCTATACCCGTAAATGGTAAAAGTCTGTTCTGTTTCATCGTATTCGTACGGGATACTGTATTTCTGTAATATCTCCTCAAAAAAAGGCTTGTAGTCATAAGTGTATGTCTTGTCTGACAAAAGAAGCCCTCTGAATTCATGTACCGTCTGGACATGTTTTATTTTCATCCATTCTATCAGATAAGGATCCATATATTCAATATCCTCGTCATGCCGCAAGTCCCAAAAATAATCAGGTACGAAATCCTCAAATAAGATTTTATACTGCACGCAGTCACAAGGTTCTGGAGCATTCTCCATGAGTTCGTTTATCAATTCATGCCACTTCGTGTCGTTCATGCATGACACAAGGTTTTTCTCCACAACATATGATTTTACTCTCTCGCTCAAGGTCTTTTTGTTCTTGTATCTCCCGCTATCCACATCATCTATAATATGCTGCATTATCCTAAGATGCTTGTCTCCTGGCTTATTAATGTTATACACATCCGACAAAAACTGCTTATCCCGCATAACAAAATAACACCCGTCATACTTGTATCTTCTGACGACGAAATGAATGCCGCCTTTCCATCTTATGTCAAGCACCATTTCCGAGCCGGTACCATTTGTGTTATCTATCGGCTGGAATTCTCCGCTCCTTGGGTCAAGCGTTTGGCATAACGTATTGTAAAATAAATCCTTGTCAATTGGCATATGGAATATTATTATGTTTTCTTCCGAGGGTTTCAGATCCGCTAATTTAATGTTTATTTCCTAAAAATCTATATTTATGACATTGCCATCAACCTACAATTTGCACTTCTCTAATTCCTCGACGCTTAAACTTTCCATGTAAGAGATAATTTCGTCTAAATTATCGTAATAGTGTGCAAGATTAGGTTCGTTTCTACCATGCAAGAATTCAATCCTTTCCAAAATCATTTTCTTTAGAACATCATAATTCTGAGGTGCCACAATCCTGCACAAAGTCAAATCGATAAAGGCCCACTCAATTCCTCCATCAGGCATTTCCTTTTCCCCATTCAACAAAGGAATTATTTTTTGTTGATAGGCAAGGTCTAACGTCGCATAATTCGTAAATACCCAATTAGAACACTCGATTAGTTCTTTTTTGAAAGAATTAAAACTCGAATTAAAGTCCATCCCATCCAAGCCAAACTTATAGTAGCTTGATTTATAGCCTAACATACAACTTTCGAACCCAAAATTGTAAGCAAGTTTTTGGTCTTGAACAGTTTTGAAACTGAATTTTTTAAACCAATTTAACAAGACATCAAAATGGACACAAAACGATGGATATAATATAAGTTCATCATATTTAGTCCAATGCTGAATCTCCACTATATTTTTTAGTCCACCATTTTTTGAAATAAAACTACAATCGCTTTTCCGAAATTTAAAGTCTCGGAAAAATTCTTCTGTCGATAGTAATGAAGTTATTCTTTCTAACAATTCTTTTGAACTCATAAACTAATAAACATTGTATTTATTCATTTAAAGTTATAACCTCTATTTAATCTTCACTCTTCATGTCTGCTAAATTAAGGATTTTTTTTAAGTTGTCTTGCCTCTGAAATTCGACAGAATTTAGTCTTTAAAGAATTCATACTCTTCCTTCAACCAAATGCATGGAACTCCATTATAATGGTCTCGTAATCTATCTTCAACATGGTGTTTATCCCATACAGCGCAACGCTCTAAGCCTCTACATTCCTCTTTCGTGCTTGGCGTAATTTCTCCTGTATTAGTGTTGTATAGCTCAAATTGCACCTTGCTAGATCCATGATAGATAAACTTCATTGGCAAAATCTGGAGTTCTTCTCTTAGCGGTAATTTGCCAACTTTCAACCAATGGCCTTGAGTTATAACATCGTAATATACGCACAGTATGAATAATATATTACAATTACTTAGAATAGAAAAATCTTCAAGATGCTCTTTAGTCCTATAGTCAAAGAATGCCAGATTACCCAGTGCTAATATTTGAGCATAACAATAATATTCGTCATAAACGTTAATCTCGACGATTGCTCCTATAGTTTCTTTCTGTCGTTTCATATTACTAAACTAATTAATTGCCAAATTCAGACTACTCAAAATATGCTTCAACTATTTTACTCAGATCTTCACTTGACCTATACGCCACCCCGTCTATCCTGAAACAATCTCCGCAGAATGGAATTCCCTCTGTTGTCACGCCATTCTCATACGAAATGTAAATCACATATTCTGCCCTGAATTTAAGGAACGACTCCTTTCTGCTTGAATTAAATGATTTTAGCAATCGGGTGATTTGCCGCTGGTCTGACATTCTATACTCTTGCCCGGAATCACGAGCCAAGATGCTGACACTATTTACATGATCATAATCCACAATTCTAGAACAACCCGTCATGAATAGGACGAGCAATGTGCATAATAAATATTTTTTTACCATATCTTATTTGGTATTTTTGATTGGCATCTGGGAACAGCAGCACAGAAGTAACATCTGTTTGATTCGATACATGTTTATAAATGGTTACATTGCCCTTCATAACTGCTAATACGTGTACTTCCATTCTTTCGTGTCCGAATCATACACGTAATTCTCATCAAAACCCAAACCGAAAAAAACCTCGTACTTATTACTGTCGCGCTTTACGTAAAAAGGTCCAAATCCACTATCATCTCCCATTCCCAATTCTGACATATCCTCGGGCAACCGATTATGCGTAGTGCGAAATTTTTCAATGGATGAAATCATACAACCACCCTCTTCCCTGTATTGTTCTTCTTCTCTTTCAGCCATCCAGTGCATCCAAAGTCTCATTAGCAATAAAAAAGAGACAAGGCAAATCACTATTATGACTATACGTTTAAAAAGTTTTTTCATGACAATTTCAGGGATTAGACTTTGTGTATAACGGGATTACCATCCTTTGAAAGGCAGAATTGCCTATATGCATCAGCAGCAAATCCTCTAACCGTATGTTTGTTTAGAATGTAACCCTCTTTCCTAAGAGCAGTTTCTGAAGCCCTGAACCAATCAAGAGGGACACCGTCAATCTCTTTTTCCGGCTGGTATTCTAAGCCCTCATCAAATTCACGTCTGGCCACAAGTTCCAACGTTTTTCGTGAAAGGGTTACCAATACTCTCACATCTTTGCTTTGTTCTATCCTTTCCCTCAAATCAAGGTTAGATGCAAATCTCTTATACGTCAGTTTGATTATTTGGATGAAATCATTTACATCATTTTCATCAAAACCATCAAACCATATGTCTCTCGCCATTAAATTACCATCCTTTGAAAACTGAACGAACTCATTTTCTGTAAGAATATACCCAGGTCTCTCATAGGAATCCTTCGGAATATCTCCCCATGTGGCGCCAACGCATGTGGTCGGAGAAAGGTAATAAGAAGCCGTAAACAAAGAATCATAAAATCTATGTATGACAAGGCATAGTGCAAGGAACATATCCCCTTCAACTTTCATGTAGAAAGTTCCTTGAAATAGAGGACTAGAATCTCGGAAATACACGAACCCAAGAGATCCCAAGTCTTGTTTTAATATGGATATTAATTTCGCTTTTTTCAGTTTCATGCCTTATGGGTTAATATGACAACCATCTTTCTCTTCATGAACCGTTGGAGCAAATATATCAATTATTGGACAATTTTCCTCTTGTTGGACATTTTCTTTCTCATGACCGCTGATTCAAGGCCGGTTTATTCGGTGACAGGCACGGGAAGCGGGCGATGTTATGGCATGCGATGGGCGAAAAAGGCGCGAGTTCGAAAAACCTATTTCTCAAATCCTAATTAATTTCTTATCTTTGCACCCGATTTCGAAATACACAGGACTATTATGCAGAAAAATTTAGTTATTGTCGAGTCCCCTGCAAAGGCCAAAACCATAGAGAAATTCTTGGGAAAAGACTATTCTGTCTTGTCTAGTTTCGGTCACATCCGAGACCTGAAAAAGAAGGGGATAGGCATAGACATAGAACATAACTTCGAACCCGACTACGAGATACCATCCGATAAGAAAGCGTTAGTGACTGAGTTGAAGAAGAAAGCGAAGGAGGCGGAGGTTGTCTGGCTCGCATCCGATGAGGACCGCGAGGGAGAGGCCATCGCGTGGCATCTGTTCCATGTGTTGGGTCTAAAGAAAGAAAATACCAGGAGAATTGTTTTCCATGAAATAACGAAAGAAGCCATTCTGAAGGCGATAGAGAACCCTAGGGACATCGACGATAACCTCGTCTGCGCACAGCAGGCGCGCCGCGTCCTTGACCGTATCGTGGGTTTCGAACTCTCTCCGATCCTGTGGCGCAAGGTGAGACCGGCCCTTTCGGCTGGACGTGTGCAGTCTGTCACCGTACGTCTGATCGTGGACAGGGAGCGTGAGATCCAGAAATTCTCGGCGGAGGCCTCCTTCCGTGTGCAGGCTGTCTTCTCCGTCACGGACGTGAACGGAAAGCAGACGCAGCTGAACGCGGAGTTGTCCGAGCGACTGAAGACGAAGGAGGAGACGCTGGCCTTCCTGCAACGGTGCCAGAACGCCCAGTTCGTCATCGAGAACATAGAGAAGAAGCCTGCCAAGAAGTGTCCGGCACCTCCGTTCACCACCTCCACCCTCCAACAGGAGGCTTCGAGGAAATTGGGCTTCTCCGTTTCGCAGACCATGATGGTGGCGCAACGCCTCTACGAGTCGGGAAAGATCACCTACATGCGTACCGACTCCGTCAACCTCTCCAGCTTGGCGCTCAACACCGCTAAGGAGGAGATCGAGAACATGGCGGGCGAGAAATATGTGAAGATCAGACAATATCAGACGAAGACCAAGGGCGCTCAGGAGGCGCACGAGGCCATCCGTCCTACTTATATCAGCCACCACACCGTGGAGGGCAACGCACAGGAGAAGAGACTCTACGAGCTCATCTGGAAGCGTACCATCGCCTCCCAAATGGCGGACGCCGAGCTGGAGCGCACCATCGTGACGGTGAACATCTCAGGCGAGAAGCTGCGTTTCGTCGCCGAGGGTGAGGTGCTGAAATTCGATGGATTCCTGAAGGTATACATGGAGTCGTCGGACGATGACACGGACCAGACCGAGGGCGCTTTGCTGCCTGACCTGAAGAAGGGCACATCGCTGAAATGCCAGTCGGCCAAGGCTGTGGAACGTTTCTCCCAACGCCCGCCACGCTACACGGAGGCGAGCCTCGTGCGCAAGCTCGAGGAGTTGGGCATCGGACGTCCTTCCACCTATGCGCCGACCATCTCCACCATCCAAGCCAGAGGCTACGTGGAGAAGGGTGACAAGGAGGGTGAGTCCAGATCGTATGAGACCATCACGCTGCAAGGCGGAAAGATAACGGAGAAGACCGAGACGGAGGTGTATGGCACCGAACGCTCCAAGCTCTTCCCGACAGACACGGGAATCGTGGTGAACGATTTCCTCATCGAGTATTTCCCTGATATCATGGAGTATAACTTCACCGCGAACGTGGAGAAGGAGTTCGACGACGTGGCGGAGGGAAGCGCTCAATGGACAACGACGATCGATAAGTTCTATAAACATTTCCACCCGATGGTGGAGGATTCCGGCAAGATGTCGGAACACAAGGTGGGCGAACGCATCTTGGGCGACGACCCTGTCTCCGGCAAACCGGTGTCGGCTAAGATCGGCCGTTTCGGACCAATCGTGCAGATCGGTACGGCGGAGGATGAGGAGAAGCCTCGTTTCGCTTCCCTCAGGAAAAACCAGTCCATCGAGACCATCACACTGGAGGAGGCGCTGGAGCTCTTCAAGCTGCCGCGCGACTTGGGCGAGTACGAGGGGAAGGTGATGAGTGTGGGCGTGGGACGCTTCGGCGCCTACGTGAAGCACGACGGCAAGTATGTCTCCCTGAAGAAGACGGATGATCCGCTGGACATCACGCCGGAGCGCGCTATCGAGCTCATCGAGGAGAAGAGGGAACAAGAGCGTAATAAGTTCATCAAGGTGTTCGAGGCTGAGGGCATCGAGATATGCAACGGACGTTTCGGACCATACATCGCCTACAACGGGGCGAACTACAAGATCCCTAAGAGCGCTGTCCCTGCGGATCTGACCGTGGAGGAATGCCAGAAGCTCATCGAGGAGCAAGGCGAGAAGAAGCCTGCGAGAAGATCTAGGGCGGCTGCGAAGAGTTCTGCGGCTAAGAGCACGGACACGGCGGAGAAAAAGAGCACTGCGAAGAAGAGCACGGCAAAGAAGACCACAAGTGCCAAGAGCACTACGAGGAAGGCGAAGTAGGGTGTGATGCCCTATCGCTTGTCGATAGAAAAAGAGAAGGCAGAAGCGTGAATCGTTTCTGCCTTTTTTGTTTATTCGTGCGGCTCGCCTAGGATTTTCCTCGCCACATCGAAAGCCTGTTTGATCCTATCCCCTATGCCTATACCGTCCCGCAGGTTTCCTGCGATCGTCAGGGAGGGATACCGCTCCTCCAGTTGGGCGATCGCCCGCAATCGGTTGTCCGACGACGCCTCGTATTGCGGAATGGCCCGCTCGTGGCGGAAGATCCGCACCTTGTCCGCCCGTTTCTCCTTCGGGTATTGAAGCATTTCGCTGAGGGATTGATTCACCCATTGGGTCAGCTCCTCATCGCTCTTCTGCAAGTAATCGGGATGGCGGGAGCCTCCGATGAAGTAGGAGAAGGTTGCACCGCCTTGTGGCGCGCGCCCTTGGAAGCAGGCGGAAGGGAATAGTATGCCTAACAGATTCTTTTTCTCGCAGGAAGGGACTAATCCTCCGAAGGCCTTCCATTCGTTGCCTTGGCAATCCTCTATTCCGACGCCCACCTGAATGACCGGCGCGTAGTAGAGGTTGCTGATGGCGCGCATCTGCGTCTCGCTGACGAAGGGCAAAAGCTGCGGAAGCGCATAGGCGCCACAGGTGGTCACCACATGGTCGGCGTGCAATTGGAGGCTCTCTCCTCCTTTTTCGTATTGGATATTCCACCCTCCCTCGTTGTCAGGTGTTATGGATATATTCATGGCGGAAGTGGTGATGTGCTCGCTTCCGATAGCGTCCGCGATCGCCTCGACAAGGTTGGAGAAGCCACCCTTGGAGGAGAACACCTTGCGGCTGACCCGTTTCTGTTGCTCCGTCTTAGGCATTTTAGCTTTGGCGATACTGCCCCGGATGAAGGAGCCATATTGTTGCTCCAAGGCATAGAGGCGGGGCAATGCCAGACGTACGGGGAGCTTGTATGGGTCACCCGCATAGACACCGGAGAGAAACGGATCAACGGCGTAGTCTACATAGGATTTGCCCAGCCTACGTTCAGCCAAGGAACCCACCGACTCGTTGGGGTCTGTCCCCTTCGCCCGCCATGGCTCGCCTAAGATCCTGAACTTATCCTTCCAGGTGAACAATGGTGTGCGCAAGGCGCTGACCAGACCGGAAGGCAATGCGTGGAAGCGATCCTTCTTCCATATCAGGCGTCTCTTGCTGGACTCCAGCGCAGTCTCCATCTGGCATCGCTCCGATAGCTGGTCGAAGAGCTCCACCACCTCATAGTGCTTCACGACACCCGTGTTCGGACCGCTTTCGAACGTGAAGCCCGCATCGCTCCATGTCTTGATCTGTCCGCCTATTCTATCCATGCATTCCAGTACCATCACGTCCTTGCCTTTCCTTGCGAGTTGGAAAGCGCACGTCAGCCCGGTTATGCCTGCACCAATGATTACGATATCATGATTCGTCATACTATATGGGTTTTGAAAATTGTTTCGTTGTTGCCTGCATCAGGGGGTCGAACGCCGCCGCCACGTTCCGCACGAACGGGTGACCCGCCTCTGTCATGACGATCCCCTCATTCTCCCTCCGGAGGATACCGTCCGCCGCCATCTCGTCCAGCACCGACTCGTCGTATCGGATGGCTTTTTGTATCTCCGGGACGGGGATGGCTAAGGTCTCGGACAACTCCTCCCAGGAGATCCGGTAGTTGCACATCAGTCGTTCGATCACCTCTCGGACGATCCTCTCCTCCGCTGTCAGGAAATAGCCTTTCCGGATGGGTAATTCGCCCGCCTCCACGGCGTGGATGTATTCGCTGATGTCCTTGGTGTTTTGAGCATAGCTGCCGTCCAATTGGCTGATGCCCGTCACGCCTAAGGCATAGACCTGCCCTGTTGTCCGCAGGGTGCAATAACCTTGGAAGTTGCGGTGTAGCAACCCCTCCTCGTATGCCACGTGGAGCTCGTCCGAAGGCAGGACAAAGTGGTCTAGCCCGATGCTTTTATAACCCGCCTCACGAAGCCTTTCCGCGGCTTGCTCATACATGCGTTTCTTCACTTCCCCGCTTGGTAGGCCATGCTTCTCCAGAATGAGCTGGCGTTTGAAGACCCAAGGGACATGTCCGTAGCCGAACGTGACCAGCCGGTCTGGACGCAGAGCGATGGCTTTCTCTATGCTCTCCATGAAAGATTCCGGGGTCTGATAGGGCAAACCGTAGAGGAAGTCCATGTTGATGGAGGCGCCCGCCCCTCGTAGGATCCCCATGATCTCTTGTAGCGGCAGTGCGGCAGGTTGGCGTCCGACGCACGATAGAACCTTTTCGTCAAAGTCCTGTATGCCTATGCTAAAGCGGTTGAAGTGCCCCTTCGTCAAGGCTTCCCAATCTGCGTGTGTGAGGTAGCCCGGATGACATTCGATGGAGATCTCCTTCCCTTCGATGCAAGGGAAGAGGGAGAGAAGATGGTCGTTCAGTTCGTGGAGGATCGGGATAGGCAGGGAGGTGGGGGTGCCTCCGCCGTAGTGTATTTGGCTCACCGGGCGGTTCCTGTCCAGCAGGGAAGCGATTCGCTCGATCTCCAGGTGCAGTGCCTTGACGTACTGGTCCACAGTGCCTTGGTCCGGCATGATGTAGGAGTTGCACCCGCAATAGTGGCACAACCTTCTGCAGAAGGGGATATGCAGGTAGAAGGATAGATTACGCCTGCCTATCCTGTTCGATTCCTTCACGGCCTCGATATAAGCACTCTCCTCCACCGCATGAAAATAATTGGCGGGAGGGTAGCTCGTGTACCTTGGCACGGATACGTTATACTTTTCCAACAAATCCATCTGAGTCATTGTCTATGGGGAATCAATCGTTGAAGCCGCACACGAGTTCGACGAATCGTTCCAAGTCCTCCTTCGTGTGTTTTATGGAGATGAAATTGCTCTCGAACTGGGATGGGGAGACGTATACGCCGTGGCACAGCATATAGCGGAAGAACGCCGCGAAACGTTGCTGATCCGTGCGGTTGACGTCCGAGAAGTTCCGCACCTCGCCTTGGGTGAAGAACAATGTGAACATGGGACCGACACGGTTCAGCACCATGTTCTTCTCCTTGGCGACTTTCCTCAACTCCTTGTCGAACGCGTCGACCCTGCCGTTCAGCTCTTCGTAAAAGCCCTCCCGCATTAGTTGCGTGAGCGTCGCGATACCTGCGCTCATGGCGACAGGATTACCGCTGAGGGTACCCGCCTGGTAGACGGGACCATTCGGTGCGAGCAGATCCATGATCTCCGCACGTCCACCAAAGACCGCGGCGGGGAATCCACCCCCGACGATCTTCCCCAGGGTTGTCAAGTCCGGTTCAATGCCGAACCACTTCTGCGCCCCGCCGGAGGAGAGGCGGAAGCCCGTAATGACCTCGTCGAATATTAGCAGAGATTGGTATGCCGAGGTGATCTCCCTCAGGAAAGGGAGGAAGTTATTGTCAGGAAGCACCACACCCATATTGGCGGCCACAGGTTCTAATATGACGGCGGCAATCTCTTGCCCATATTCCTCGAATATCTTTTTCACAGCCTCCGTATCGTTGTAGGGAGCCACTAATGTCTGCGACACGAATTCACGGGGCACCCCGGCGGAGGAGGCGTTTCCCAGCCGCGCGACGCCGGATCCCGCGCTGACGAGCAGATGATCCGCATGCCCGTGGTAGTTCCCCTCGAACTTGACGATGTATTTCCGGTTGGTGTATCCCCTTGCCAGGCGGATTGCGCTCATCGTGGCCTCCGTGCCCGAATTGACGAAGCGCATTCGTTGCATCGAAGGGAAACATTTCCGCACCAGCTTGGCCAACTCCGTCTCCGGCAGGGAGGGGATACCGTAGCTGGAACCCCGCTCGACGGCCTCGTGCACGGCTTGGTTGACCGAAGGATGCGCATGACCCAACAGGAAGACACCCCATGACAGGCAATAGTCCGTATAGGCGTTGCCGTCGATGTCGTATATCTTATTATCCACCGCATGGTCGATGAACAGGGGCGTTTCACCCACCGCCTTCAACGCTCTGACAGGGCTGTTCACCCCTCCCGCGATATATTGGACAGCCTCCTCAAAGGCCTTTTTTGATCTTTCTCTTTCCATGGTCTGCTATTTTGTTTGAGTGGTTTTATTGAGCGATAGGTCTTGCCACTTCATGAACTTATCAAGCTCTTCGTGGATGATGACATCCGCCTTCCCAATCTCCTCGTGACGCAACTTGATGTTTTGATTGGCGATCCTTTCGATGTCTTCAATGTTGTAGAGGAAGATGCCGGGCAGTTCTCCCACCGACTCGTCCACATCCCTGGGGAACGCCAGGTCTACGACCAATATCTCCCGCCCCGCTGGGAAATCCTCTTTGGAGAAGATGGTGTGGGGGGCGGAAGTGGCACTGATCAGCACATCCGTTTCCTCCAACAACGTTCTGAGGGAAGTGAGTGCCACCGCCTTGTACCCGTAATTACCCGCCACAGGCAAAGCCTTCTCTTGGTGACGGTTGACCACAACGACATTCTTCGCCTCCTTGGCGGAGAGGAATTTCAGGATATCCTCGTTCAATTTGTTTATACCGACCACCTTGATTCTACTTGTCTGAAAATCAATATTGTGTTGGGTGAGAACGTCTACTGCGACTTGGCTGTGGGAGACTGCGCCTTCGGAGATGCGGGTCTCTGTCCGTACCCGTTTCCCGGTGTGCATGGCGTACTGGAACACCTTGTTGAGGCCGGCGGATAGGTTATACTGCTCCATCGCCTCCTGATAAGCCAGTTTGATTTGCCCTTGGATGGCACGTTCCCCCACGATCGCAGACTCCAGTCCGGAGGCGACGCGAAACAGGTGCTCGGCCATCTCCAGGGGCACCTCTCCGTCGCCCCAGTACAGCTCCGTACGGTTGCACGTGGCCAACAGGACGTGCGGGATGTTCTTGTTGACGGCAAGGTCCGCGATCAGTTTCTCGCATTCCTGCAGGTTATGCTCTTTGTTGTTTATTACTCGACTCTCAATCATCTTTCGTTCTCTAAAGCTGGCATTCGGTCATTGTTTGAAAAAATCTTTCGCGTAATAGGATATGATATAATCTGCTCCGGCACGTCTCATGGCGACCAGGCTTTCGAAGAATATCTTCTTCTCGTCGAAATATCCCTGCTTGGCGCCGTTCTTCAGCATGGAGTATTCGCCCGATACCTGATAGGTGACCATCGGATATTCCGGGTACATCTGATGCGCGCGGCAGACGATGTCCAGGTATGCGAGGGCTGGCTTGACCATGATCCAATCGGCACCCTCCGCAATATCCGCAGCGATCTCCTCCAAGCCTTGGTCCTTTGTGCGGAAATCCATCTGGTAGGTTTTCCTGTCGCCAAAAGAGGGGGCGCTGTCCGCTGCGTCCCTGAAAGGACCGTAATACGATGACGCGTATTTGGCGGAGTATGCCAGGACCTTTGTCCGTGTCAATCCCTCCTTGTCTAACCGTTGGCGGATAGCCTCCACTTGTCCGTCCATCATGGCGGAAGGCGCCACGAAATCGGCCCCTGCCAAGGCATGCTGATAGGCCATCTCGGCGAGCAGTGGTAGCGTGCTGTCATTGTCGACGTCGCAGTCGCAAAGGAGTCCGCAATGCCCGTGCGAGGTATATTCGCATAGACAGACGTCCGTGAAGACGATCACCTGCGGGAACTTCGCCTTGATCGCCTTTACCGCCCTGCTGATGATATTGTCAGACTTGTAGGCTGCGGAACCTCGCTCGTCTTTCTCTTCTTGTGGAATGACACCGAACAGTAATACTTTGTTGATCCCGAAGGAGAGTAACTCTGCTATGTCGGTGAGTAGTGTGTCGATGGAGAAGCGGAAGACGCCCTCCATGGTGGAGATCTCCTCTTTCGCACCACATCCATCCATCACGAAATAAGGGTATATGAATGATTCCGGACCAATCGATGGAACATCTGCGTGTTGGTCACGGACAATCTGTGAAATCCTTAAGGGTCTGAATCGTTTCATAATAATGTGACAAATTATAATAGTGAATCTGATATTTCTTTCATCGTTGTCTCTCCTTTGCCTGTCAGCGGAATATCGCTGGGTAGCTTTCCGTAGCGGGAGACGAAGGCCCTCACCCCTGACGGAGAGGAAAATAATATTTCATTGTACACCGACAAATCCTCCACCATGGGGGCCTTCTCGTCCGTCACGGTCTTGTAAACAGACAAATCGGTCACTTCGTTGCCCATCTGTCTCAATCCCTGCGGGAGGGCTGGGATGCCGATGGCGGAGCGAGGCATGAGGATGCGCTTCCCGGTGATACCGTTGCGTTTGAAATAGGCTATGATGCCTTTCGCCGATGTCGTCTCTGATTCGTAGACGGGTGATAGTCCCAATGCGTTTAAGGATTGGGTGGTGGCTCCACCGACGCTGATCAGTTGGACATCTTTCAGTAGCGAACGTTCGGATGCGCTCAGTTGATCCGTGAAGTATCTCACACCGTTCCTGCTGGTGAATAGGATGTAGTCATAGGGTGGGGTGCCCTGTAAGTGGAAGGATTCGCCGAAAGGGATGTCCTCCGTTCGGATGAGTGGGGTGTGCGTGATGGTTCCGCGTCCTTCCGCCCATTGCGTTGTAGTACCCGTGACGAGCACTTTTCTTGGGTGCCCGTTTCCTCTGGAGCTTTCTTCGGCAAGCATTAAAATAGGGGAGGAGGAAAGTATTTTGGTGTATTGTAGTTCCGTTAGATTGAATTGAAAACACCTCTCATTGTCTTTCCCCAAGTGGCAGATGAGTTGGATGTTCGTTTGTGGATCAAGCCCCATCTCCTGTATCTTGAGCACCTGCTCGGGGATCTGTTCCCCGTCGATATAATAGGCATGGGTCAAGCCTTTACCTGCGCAGTGTAGCTTATCGGATGCGAACAGCCGTCTGCTTTTTTCGTCCCCACATCTCCCTACGATGGCGATATGTCCTTGTAAGGGATGCGTCTCGAAAGGGAGAGGCTCCGCGATTCTATCGCTTAGGCCTAGGCGGTGCAGGGCGCAGGAGGCGACGATCAGACCCTCGAAGTCACCCCTATCCAGCTGGGCGATCCGTTCCTCTATCGTGCCGCGCACATCCACGACCCGCAGGTCTTCCCGCAACCTCAACAACTCTTTTTTACGCATGGCGGAGCTGGTGGCTATCCTTGCCCCCGCAGGCAGTTGGTTCAATGGCAAATTGCCCTTGCTGACCAGTGAGTCCGTTTTGTCAAAGGCGCTGGTCAGGGCGTAGATCTCCAGCCCTTTCGGGAGAGGGAAAGGCAGGTCCTTAGCGGAGTGGATCGCCACGTCGGCTCGTCCATCCAATATGGCCGCATCCAGTTCCCTGGTGAAGAAATCCGCGGGGATGCCTCCCGTGAGGGATTGCTCCTTGTGCTTGTCTCCGTACGATTCGAGGGCGACAAGGTCGTAGTCCATGTAGTCCATAAGAGAGAAGAGCTCTTCCACCTGCAGAAGAGATAACCGAGATGATCGTGCTACTACTCTCAACTTATTATTGTTCATGTAATTTGCGCTATTCATTTCCAGTTGTCTTCATCTTTTATCCATTCCGTCAGGAACCGAAGGTTATCGAAAGGCGTGTTCGCCAATACGCCATGTCCCAAGTTGAGGATCCACCTGCCACGGTGTTCTTTGAAGAATGGCACGTAGATGGATTTCATCGCGCCGACGATTCTCTCCTGGGTGGTCAGCAACAGGTATGGGTCTATGTTCCCTTGTAATCCGACCTCTGGGTGCACCAGCCTCCGAGCCGTGGAGAGAGGCGTCTGCCAATCCACGCTCACGTAGTCGCACACGTCGGACGTCATGAGGGAGAGCCCCGCACCTATGCCTTTGGGGAAATAGATGAAGGGGATGTTGCGTTTTCTGACGGCCGTGGCGAATCGCTTCACCGCAGGCAGGAACAACTCCTCGTATAGTGTTTGCGGAATCACCCCCGCATGGGTGTCGAACAGTTGGAAAGCGTCGATACCATGATCGATTTGCCTCAACGCATGCTCTATGCTGAATTCGGTCAGGAGGTCTATGCAATAGCGGGTCTCTTGGGGTCTCTCGTAAAAGTATCTCCTCGCGTCCGGGAACTCTTGCCTTCCGCTCATTCCTTGTAGCATATAGCACAAGGTGGTCAGCGGGGCGCCGCAGAAGCCTATTGTGGGCACCTGCGACCGTTTTTTCACGATGTCCAAGGCATCGTACACGTGAGAAAGCTTGTTGGGGTCGGGGCGGAGGATTGCGCGGGGATCCATCTTTTCGCAGAGAGGCCTTTTGAAACGAGGTCCATGGTCGGTCCATTCGAGGTCCATCCCCAAGGCGGTGGGCACGGACAAGATGTCGCTGAAGACGATGGCGGCATCCACACCTAAATCGGAGACCGGCAATAGGGTCACATCCGCCGCCAACTTAGGGTTGTGCATCAACTCCTCGAACGAGTACTTTTCCCTTAGTTTCATGTAATTAGGCAACACTCTGCCGGCTTGGCGCATATACCACACAAAAGGCCGGTTGCCTCTCTCACCTTTCCGTTCGTCGTCACCTAGGAACATGCTTGGATCTCTTTGTTTTCGGATAATAAATAAAAAGTATTCAGCCACAAAATTACATCTGTGGCATGAGATGTTCCTTCCTCATTTGTGAGGATTGGGTGTCCTCATTTGTGAGGATAGCATAGGGGAAATGTGTTTTCTACAGGTCTTCGACGTTGACGACCCCGTTCAGCACGCAGTAGACGATCACGTCGGCCAGGGAGCGCGCATGTAATTTTTCCATGATGTTTTTCCGGTGGGTGATGACGGTAGTCACCGCCAGCTCCAGCTGTGCGGCGATTTCTTTGTTGATGAAACCCTTGCATAGTAGGACGGCCACCTCCGTTTCTCGGGTGGAAAGCAGTTGCTCGTTGCCACCTTGCTTGGGGATATGTTCGGATATCGCATGTCCGTGCCCCTTGCTGTAGAGTCCCATGATGGCAAGGACGATTGCCTTCTCGCTCTGACAGACGTTGAGCGTGTACACATCGTTGATGTGCAGGTCTCCATTCACCAATACGATCGTCCTTCGCTGACGTTCGCGGAAGAATTGGACGTTCTCGAAGTAGATGCGCGATGAGACAAAGAAGTGGGTGAATTGACAATCGTTCTCCTCTTCCAAATCTTTCAAGAAGTTGTATACCACGGTCTCGACCATTGGCAGCAAATCGCTCAGCAATTGTTGCAATCCAATGCAAGTCAAGATGTTGTAGTCTACGATGGCAATCCGTGGTGCGATCATACGTCGGGTTAGTTTTTGTCATTGTCGAAATAGAGTGTAAATTTATACAAAAAGATCCGTTGTCTCTTTTTTATGGAGAAGGATTTGCCCCGTGTCCTTATAAATGAGGATATGAAAAATAATAAAGGCGGAAACGATTTGCGCTTCCGCCTTTTGTTTTAGGTGGATGGCCTTATCGTCAGCCGCCTATCTGTTGGGTAGCCTACAGACTCCTTAGGGAGGTTTTATTTCAGCTTTAAATGGTTTTCTTTTTCCCCCATATCATGCGGAAAGCGGTAACTCCGTCCTTCCTTATGATCATGGCGATGAATAGCATAACACTTTGTATCGCTAAATCCAATAAGTTCCAAATGAGAAGTGTACTCTCATGGAGCACCATTGTACGTCGGATTATGGAGACTGTCAACACAATCGTAAGGATGCCCACCGCGACGGCAAATATGAGTAATCCCGCTTTCTGTTTGAGCACCGTCACTATGTGGGAAAATGCGATTGATAACAGCACCAATTGGGAGAGCCCCCCTGCGGAGGTACTTACCCACAAAGCGTATGCGAAAAGCAACCCTAGGATCACATAGGTGCCTATGGGCAGTCTGCTCTGAACTTTTTCTTTTCCTTGCTCCATTCCTCTGCTTATGATTTAAAAAGGCGCTCACGTCCCCGCAAGCGCCTTTCGTATTGCATGATAATCAAATGATTAGTCCAAAACCGTTACCCAGCCGTGTACATCTGGCTCCTCACCGTATTGGATGCCACGGAGCTTGTCGTACAACTTCTTGCTGATAGGACCTGGCTTGCCGTCCTTGGAGATCACGTAAGACTTGTTCATCTCCAGGTCATCGATCTTAGAGATCGGGCTGATCACAGCGGCTGTACCGCATGCGCCGGCCTCTTCCATCGTCTCCAACTCCTCGATAGGAATCTGACGTCTCTCCACCTTCAAACCAAGGTCCTCAGCCAACTGCATCAAGCTCTTATTCGTGATGGAAGGAAGGATGGAAGTGGATTTAGGAGTGATATAAGTATTGTTTTTGATACCGAAGAAATTAGCGGCACCCGCCTCGTCGATATACTTCTTCTCCTTAGCGTCCAAATAGAACTCGCAAGCGTAACCCAAGTCGTGGGCCTTCTTGTTAGCCAAGAGGCTGGCAGCGTAGTTACCACCCACCTTGTAGATACCCGTACCGAGCGGTGCGGAGCGGTCGTACTCGCGGATGACTACGTATGGGTTGGCGAAGAAACCACCCTTGAAGTATGGGCCAACTGGTGTCACGAATATGACGAAGAGATATTCATTTGCTGGATGAACACCCACTTGTGCGCCTGTTCCGATCAACAACGGGCGGATGTAAAGGGATGCGCCGCTCTCGTATGGAGGGATGAAACGCTCGTTCAACTTCACGACCTTCTTGACCATCTCGCAGAACTTCTCAGTGGAAAGCTCCGGCATCAAGATGCCTCGGCAGGTCGACTGCAAACGCTCCGCATTGGCTTCCATACGGAAGATACGGATCTTGCCATCCTTGCAACGGTATGCCTTCAATCCCTCGAAAGCCTCTTGACCGTAGTGGAGGCACGTAGCCGCCATGTGGATGTTGATGTTCTCTTCCGAACTTACTTCTATCTCTCCCCATGCGCCGTTTCTGAAATAACAACGCACATTGTAATCCGTCGGCATGTAACCGAACTTAAGATTCGCCCAATCAATGTTTAACTCTGACATAATCTATATCTGTTATTGTTACTCTCGTAAAAAATCCCCCAAAGATAGTGATTTTTAGGGCAGGTTGTCCCCTCCCGAATTAAGAATTAAAGATTAAGAATTAAAAATTAAGAAACGTTAGTCCGATGGAGTCGGTGAGGGAGTGTGAGATCCCTGCAAATCATCAATCAAAATATTTTTTCCAGCAAAGACTTGACCGTCCAGGCGAGGCTGATGACCACAAGGAATCCGAAGGCGGCGATCAGGTTCACTCTGCGCTTTATCTTCGCGTCCCCCTCCACGAACCCTTTGATTATCGTGCGGTTGATGTAGCTACCGCAGAAGACCGCATCCACAACGGAACCCGCCAAGGGGATAAGCCCGATCAGCAGGTCCACCAATGTGACGCACAGCACCGCTAACGTCAAGCGGATGGACCTGACGACGAAGAGGCTGAGGAAGATGTAGAGCAGGCCGAACAGTGCCGAGGCGAGGTCTCCTATCTCTTCGAAGAATCCTAGGATGGCGTCGATGATATCGAATCCTATCGCTCGTTTGATCAGTACTTTATATAGACTGTTCTGTTCGATGCGCTGGCGACGGTCCGTCGTTTTACGCAGTGCCACCTCCGCTGCCGCTTTGGTGCGCTCCATGCGCTCGACCTTCTTGTCGGAGTCGAATCCGAACTTCTCCTTTGTCTTGGCTCTTCTATAGTTGGACATGTTAGATTTCCAGCTTCTTTTTGCCTGATAATATATCTTCGAGGTCGGCCTCCGTCAGTTTGTCCGCCGGAGTGTCTGTCAGTTCGCCCAATGCCTTGCGGAGCTCCTCCTTGTCGGTCGTCGTGTTGGCCTTTTTCAGGATCTCCACGAGGACTTCGTTCTTCTTGTCGATCTCCGATAGGGTGGTGCGGAACTCCTCTTTCAGGCGGCTCATTTCTTCCCTGTATACAGCGTCGGTCAGTTGTTCCTTCATCTGTTGCGTCTGCAGATAACTCCAGTTCTTCAGCAGTTCGGAAGCCTTGTCCACGGCGGAAGCCATGGCCTCTCCGGTAGCTGCGGCGTTTTCGGCGCCTGTGAGCCCGAATTCCTTGAGGACGGACGCTGCCACCTCGCCTCCGTTCGCCTTGATCTCATCGCATACTTCCCCGACGAACTTATGCAGGTTCTGCTCGATGTCGCTTGGCAGGGAGACCGCCTCCTCCATGGTAGGCGGAACATAGACGTTCAGCAGGCTGTCGTCCAGTTTGCTCTCCACGACGGACTTTCCTGTGTGGAGCAACGACAATATCCCTTTCAGGTGTTTCAGCGCCTCCGCTTTCTGTTGCGGGGAACGTTGCAGATTTTCCGAGATGAGGCGGTTTAGTTCCGCTATCCGTTTCTTGCATGACTCGTACTCCTGCTTGTCCTTCTCCAACTGTGCGTTGTGAGAGTTGCGGTCTTCGGTCTCCTCCTCCACATCCATCAGGGTGTCTTGGTAGGCGTTGACCAGTTGTCCGTCCTGCTCGTCCCACTCCAGCAATCGCCTGCCGTACTTGCGTTGCGCGACGCCGAAGGTGAGCAGTTTCGAGAGTAGTCCCGGCGCTTCCGGTTTGCGGCTCAGCGCCTCTTCATATTTAGATTTTTGGGCATCCAGCATGCCCTTCATCTCCACGAGTTGGGCGTCGAACAAGGATATGTTTTCGCTGTGGTCGTTGATGCTTCTCTCCAGTTCCCTCACGCGGGTCAGCAGGCGGTCTCGCTCCTCCTTCAATGGCAGGACATCGCCTGTATATATGCTATCGAAGAGATGCTTCAGACTGTCGGAGAGCACCTCGTCGCCACGTCTGACGAAGAGCGCTGCCCGAGGGATGTAGAGGTCGTTCAGCACCTTGTGGATGGTGGCGAGCCTCATCATGTCACCGCTGATCTGTTGGCGGTCCTTTTTCACTCCGTTCTCGAATTGCACGTACTCCTCGCGTACCCGCACTGTCTTCTCCTGTGCGTCGAGCCAGTGGTTCAGGTAGGTGACGACGCCCACAGCAAGCGAGCCGTAGACTCCCATTTTGGATCCCACCTTGGTGCCAACTGTCAGCCATTTAGGCATTTGGCTCACCGTCTCGTTGAAGTGGGAGGCTATCTCGCCCAAGAGCAATGTGCAGTTCTCGTCCAGTTTGTCGAACTCCAGCCGCTTGCGTTCCTGCATGGCGGTGACGTCCAGGTAGCGCACCTGCTCGAAGTCGAAGAGTTGGGGAGCCACCACTTTGATGGAGTCTCCGAAGATGTCCACCAAGGCGTTCGCATATTGCAGGAAGGTGGAATTGACGGAGGAGCGTAGCTCGGCGAAGTCGTGTATGTCGTTGCGGACGCTCTTTTCGGCGTTGGTGTAGGAGGCGACCATCTTCCCGTAGTTCTGCATGAGGGAGAGGCTCTTGGCCTTCACTTCGCTGACACCGTTCGTGCCTTCCAGCCATTTGTGGAGTGACACCAGATCCTTGCTTAGCTCGATCGTCAACACGTCCCTAATCTCTTGTTTTGCGTCGGACAGCAGGCCTTCGGTCTCTCCGAGATGTTTCTCCACGATGGAGAGGGCGGAGTCTTTCTCTTCCTCCTCCAGACGGGCGTCCAGCTCATATTGCTCCACGATGCTCACGCTGCCGTCGTTGCTGGTGATGGCCCAACGGATAGATTCGGGTTGGCCCATACTCATGTAGGCTTGGTAGACTAGCCGAGAGAGCTCGGAGCCGTCCACACAATCCACACCATATTTGTCTTTCAGGATGAACGCCACATCCGACCGGTTGATCTTCTCCTTTTGGTCGAATTGTTTGTCGGCGATTTTCTTGATGCAATCATATACTTTACCTTCGTTCTCCATAATTAACCATATTAGGGGTTGATTACACATTGATAAACAAAGATAAAAAAACAGGGGGAGAAAAGCAAAAAAAGGCCGGAATATCACAATCGGATATTCCGGCCTTCCCATTCAAATATATTTATTTACCTTTTTGGCTCTCGTAGAGGTAACGTTTAATGTTCTTCTTCGGAGTTTTCTCGAACTCGTTCGGATAGAGACGGATCTCCGCGATTTGTTCGTAGTTGGCAACCAGTTTGTTGTATTTCTTGCGGTTGTCCTCCATGATGGTCTCCAACTCCTTGTGGTCCATGTTGATTTCGTCCATCGCGTTGAAGTCAGGGTATACCAGCGCCACCAATTTCTCGCCTGCCTTTATTACCAGACATTCCGAAACGAATGGCATGTTGTTCAGCTTGGCTTCCAAGGCTTCCGGGTAGATGTTTTGTCCGGAAGGTCCTAGTATCATCGTCTTGCAACGTCCCTTGATGAAGAGGTTGTTGCCCTTGTCCAGGGTGCCGATGTCGCCCGTATGCATCCAACCGTCCGGTTCGATGACTTTGGCGGTGTTCTCTTCGTCCTTGTAGTATCCCTTCATGACGTTCTGTCCTTTCACGAGGATCTCTCCTGCGATGTTCTCAGGATCCGGAGAGGCGATTTTCACCTCCATGTTAGGGATGACTACGCCGACCGATTTGGTGATGAACTTCTCCATTCCGATGAAGCTGATGAGTGGTGCGCACTCCGTCATTCCGTATCCCACGGCGAACGGGAACTTCAGCTTCTTGAGGCCCTGCTCGATGTCTGCGTTGAGAGGTGCTCCTCCGATGATGACTTGGCTGAATTCTCCTCCGAAGAGTTGGATCAGTTTGTTGCGCACGTTCGGATAGATGCTCTGCTCCATCTGCTCCTCCGTCATTTCCGCCGCATGTTTCGTCAGGATAGGTTCCGCCACGGAGCGGTAGATCTTCTCCACGACCAACGGCACCGTGAAGATCACGCTCGGACGTACGCTGTCGAATGCCTTGATGAGCACGTTAGGGGCAGGCAGTTTGATCAGGAAGGTGATGTGTCCACCGTTCACGACTTGAGAGAGGAAGTCCAATGTGCATCCGTATGCATGGGCGAGTGGCAGGAAGGTGAGGATCTTATTGCCTTTCTTGGACAGACCCATCTCCTCCACGAATCCGGTGTTGCCGACGATGTTGTCTACGGTTTGCACCACACCCTTGCTGAAACCTGTCGTGCCGGATGTGTAGTTGATGGCGAACACGTCGTCGTTCTTCCTTTCCGCATATTTGATGTCCTCTTTCTGTATCCCGTTCGGATATTTCACCTTCAGCATATCCCTCAGCTCCTGTATCTTTTGTGGAACCGAAGATTTATAGCTTGTGTAGAGACAATACTTCTCGTTGTAGCAATAGATGCATTTCACTCTCTTGATGTTCCCTTCTTGTACCTGATCCTTCAGGTTGTCGCTGATGAATAGGAGCTTGGACTCGGAGTGGTTCACGATGTGGTGGATGTCATCCACGGGGAAGTTCTGGAGGATCGGAACGATGATTGCTCCGTAAGAAATCGTCGCGAGGAAGACCACAGCCCATTCAGGTGTGTTTTTTCCCACGACAGCAATCTTGTCGTTCGGACGGATGCCCACCTCCTCGAAAAGGATGTGTAGCTCAGCGATCGCCGAGGCGAGGTCTTTGTAACAATAGGTCTCTCCTGTGACGTAGTTCGTAAGCGCCGGTAGATCCCAGTTCTCCCGGATGGATTTTTCCAACAGCTGATTGTAATTTCCTTTGTAATAACGCATTGTCTCTTTTTTTTAGTCTATTTGATTGAACAATAAGGGTTATAAGCATCTACAAATGTGGATGCCCGTTACACGTTTGATATGTCTGTTTCGAAATAAAGGTGGGCTATGTACTATGTAGCCCACCTTTATGATTTAGTTTTCGTAAAGATATCTCTTAATGGATTTTTTAGGGGTTTTTTCGAACTCCGTTGGATGAATGATGATGGCCGACAGACGTTCGTAAGCGGCGAGTTGTTCGTTCACCTTCTTCCTGTGCTCGTCCATGATGGCGTCCAAATCGGTGCGTTGAATGCCCATCTCGTCCATTGCCGCGAAGTCAGGGTATACCAATGCGACGATTTTCTCCGAACGTTGAACGACGATGCATTCGGAAACGAATGGCAGGTTGTTCAGCTTCGCCTCGATCTGTTCAGGATATATGTTCTGTCCGCTAGCACCCAGGATCATCGTCTTGGAGCGGCCCTTGATGAATACGTATCCGTTCTTGTCCATTACGCCGACGTCGCCTGTGCGCATCCAACCATCTTCCGTGAATGAGTTAGCGGTGGCTTCCTCATTCTTGTAATAACCCTTCATCACGTTCCTGCCTTTTACTTGGATCTCTCCCGGGATGTTCTCCGGATCCGAAGAGTCAATACGTATTTCCATGTCCGAAACTACCGTTCCCACTGAGTTCGGGACGTATTTGCCGCGCCTGTTCAAGCTGATGAGTGGTCCGCACTCCGTCATGCCGTAGCCTACGGAGAATGGGAAGCCGATCTTTAGGAGAAACTCCTCCACTTCCTTGTTGAGGGCTGCGCCTCCGATGACCAACTCTATGAAATTGCCGCCGAATGTCTTCACGAGGGCGTTCTTGATCTCAGAGTGTATCTTACCCGAAAGGATAGGAATGCTCATCGCTAGTTTCATGGAAGTCTTGTTCAACTTCGGTAATACGTTGTTCTTGTATATCTTCTCGAGGATGAGCGGTACGCTGAAGATAACCGTTGGCTTCACCTCTTCCATGGCTTTCAACAGGATCTTAGGGCTTGGGATCCTGTTGAGGAATGTGATGTGCGCACCCTTCACGAACTGTGAGAGGAAGTCGAATGCACATCCGTAGGCGTGCGCCAGCGGCAGGAAGGTGAGGATCTCGTATCCTTTGCCGACTAGGTTGGTCGTCGCCGCATACTCCATGTTGCTGCTCAGATTGTCGCCCGTGAGCATTACGCCTTTGCTGTAGCCTGTCGTGCCGGAGGTGTAGTTGATCACCGCCACCTCGTGGTCATCCTTGTCGCAGTAGTGCACATCCTCTTTCTGTAACCCGTTCGGATAGCGCTCTTTGAACTTGTTCGCCAGTTGCTTCATTGTCATCTGTATGGTCTCGCCCGGACCTTGGTACAGACAGCGGAAGTCTGAAATGGAGAATACCCCGCGGACTGAATGGAATTTGCTCTCATCCAAATCCTCCCATTGGTTGTCGCTCAAGAATATAAGCTTTGATTCTGAGTGGTTGATGATGTGTTGCACATCGTTCGGATGGAAGTCCTGAAGGATAGGTACCACGATGGCTCCGTAAGTGACTGCGGAGAGGAACGTGATCGCCCATTGGGGAGTGTTTCTTCCCACCAAGGCTATCTTATCATTCTTTTGGACATGCAACTCGTCAAATAAGATGTGAAGTTTCGCAACCTCTTCCCCGACTTGACTGTAAGTGAACGTTGTTTTCGCGACGTAATCTGTCATCGCTTTCAAATCCCAGAACTCTGTGATCGAACGTTCGAATTGGCGCACAAAGTTATTTGCCATAAATTCTCACTTTTGTTAAAACTGTGCAAAAGTACTACAATTTTGCACACCTTGCAATTTTTTGTGCATGAAATGTAAAAAAAGATGTTAATCTGTTGTAAATCTATTAGATAGGAAACGAAATGAACGCAAAACAGTTTTCGCGCTTCTTTGAAGGTAATATGGTTCAATGCATCTTCGTAGGTAAATGTGCAAAAATGCTTGCTATCTCTGTCCGACGAAACGTAGGAAAGAAATGGTTGCTTTAAGGGAATACATATCCATGCCATTTTTAGTTGCGTATATTCCTAGAATGTTTATTCTATTTTTAATCAATTATTTATATTGTTATATGTGTATTTGTGTCGCAAAATAGAGCTAGTTTCTTTGGAACTTACAGAAAAACAATTACCTTTGCGGTGATAAAACGTTTCATGAGATGAGAGACACCGACTACATACGTTTCGACTGGGCGATCAAGCGGCTGTTGCGCGACAAGGCCAACTTCGGCATCCTCGAGGGTCTCTTCACCGTGCTGTTGGGCAGGAAGGTGGAGATCGTGGAGGTGTTGGAGAGCGAGAGCAACCAGCAGACACTCGACGACAAGTTCAACCGGGTGGACATGATGGTCAAGGCGGACGACGGCGAGCTCTTCATCGTGGAGGTGCAGCTCACGCGCGACCTCTACTTC
>JAFZPM010000044.1 GCA_017550335.1 Paludibacteraceae bacterium | reverse complement strand
TCGACGTTCTCGAACTTGACGTGCGTGATCCTGTCCACCTCCCCCTCGAGGATGGCGTTGAGGAAGGACAACATGATGACTTCGTCCTGCATGCAGAACTTGAACCCGAAGTCGGATTTTAGGTCTATGAACTTTGCCATAGCAGATGTTTTTTATTGGTTAAACAGATAGAAACCCTTCCGTGCAAACAGGTCGGTTTCGGATGCGAAGATAATGATTGTTTTTTGAAACGCAATACATATTGTGTTATTTTTACTTTTAAACATAAAAAACATGGAATAGCCCCCAAACACACCTTTTAAACACTAGCATTATCAGCCAGAATGTGGACGAAGGAATTGAGCAAATATGGATATACGGAGAAAAATAGCCTAATATCACACCAAAAAGTGACGTCAGACGAAAATTTAAGTGTAATAACATTGAAAACTTCAAACAAGTTTGATATTTTTGTAAACGCATGGGAATCGGGGGTCATATTTCCATAGGCAGAAGAAGTCTCCACACACGTGGAGACAAGGCATCATTTCATAAATGGACGGATATGAAGAATAAGTTGAGATTATTGGTTTTGCTATTAGTTACATCCTTTGCCGCTCACGCAGAGTCATGGAATCTGGTGTGGCACGAGGACTTCGGCGTGGTGGAGGATTCCGTCATCTTAGACTTCGCAAACCCGTCCATGAAAGTGTCGAATCACCGATTCGGCGAATGTGAAGCCATCGAAGACGGTTGGTATGGCATCATGAACAACGCATGGTGGTCCTTCAGACGGAAAACATCTTGTGGCTACGGAGGAGTCTTAGGCAACGATAATTTTTTCGCAGGGAAAGACCATACAGACCCCAACAACTACTATGGTGGGATGCTGGTGATGAACGTGAATTACGACTGCGAAGGAGAAATCATATACCAGCACACCATCAATTTCGATGTTTGCGGGAACAGCAAATATAAATTAGGAGCATACGTGGCAGACGTTTCCTACTCATACTTAATACCCATCCTATGTCTAAAAGTAGCCAATGTGAAAGATCCGAACAACATAGTTTACTACGATTCGATAAACATAGATGTCACCAAAAGATGGGGAAGCAACGGCGAGAGCAAAATAAACGGAAGAACGAATCCGCGCATAGATAGAACAAAAGACTGGAATTACGCCGAGATGGAGTTCGAAGCGAACGACGGCGATGTACTACAACTCATTGTACAAAACAAGCAAAGTGGAGGAGGAGGCAACGACTTCGCCCTCGACGACATCGAGCTTTACCGACTGGATCAAGAAAAAGTGCCACCCTCAAATGTCATCGTCAAAGCGACATCAGACGAGATATCTCCAACCAACGGGTGCGAACCTGTGACCAACTTCTCCATAAGGAATTCCGAGCAATACCTGGAAGAATGGGGCAACATATACAACTACACGTACCTCCTTTGGCAACGGTCCACAGACAATGGCTACACATGGATCAGCATGCCAAACGAAAGCGGGATCAATAAAACCACCCTCGACTGGTCCATGTCATCCGCAGATAACATCTTCAGGGTCATCGCCACGGGAGGAAGCACGCCGCAGGAGGCCCAATCAAGGGCAGAATACATAGGAGAGCACGGAGGCCCAGAAGACGGATGCACCTACTTCTCCATCTCCAACACACTCGCCCTATCCCATGAGGAGATGAACTGCGACTACGCGTCCGACCTCATGACCATTTGGAAGGAAGATTTCGGAACCATCGATTCAATCTCCATCAGGGGATTCGAATCCATGAACAGCAGCTTCAAAAGATTCGACACCCTGCAAAGCAATCCTTTCGAAGCAGGTCTCGACTACGCCGTCACATGCGCACCTGATCATTCCATCTTCACGAAAGCACCGGACGGCAACACAACGGGAAACCAATATACGGAGAACACCCCAATGCTAGGTGCGACGGGGGTACCGAACGACGCTTACCTCTACACGGAAATACCACAAGGAGCCAACAAGATGCTGGTCATCGACAAAGTGCTTCCATCCAATGCATTCTGTCCTTGTAAAAGCGAAAAATTCAGATTCCTTGTCAACATACCCGCCACATCATCGGGCATCGACCTTGAATGCTCCATCGAAAGCGGAGGCACAGCCCTTGCGACACACAAACAATCCATCTCAGGCACGACGTCTGGATGGGTTCCGGTAGAACTCGATTTCAAGCCGAAGCAAGGCAACGACGTACACTTGAAGGTCAGCGCCACAAATACAGGCGCATCCGCCACACCGATCGCCATAGACAATTTCTCCGTCAATGTCTGCATGGAAAAATACGCGGAAGCGGAGATCGTGATCGACAAAACACCAGGTCTGAAATACTATGGCATTTACGATTGCGAGGACCCCGACGAGCAACACACGGTGGATTTAATTCTCGACCCGAGCGAATGGGATGAATATTCCACATCGATAGACATCCAATGGCAAACCTCCACGGACGGAATCACTTGGGGTTCCATCGGAGGAGGCAATCCGCTGAGGCACAAGAACCAAGAAGGCTCGATCATGTACAGAGCCATTCTAGCCAGCACCAGAGGTGTAGCCGGGCAAGTGGCAGACAAGGGATACCCTGACGACCCTTGCGAAAAATACTTCATCACCTCGCCCGTCACCATTTCCTGCAAGAAAAAACTTTGTGACAAACCACTATTCGTAGCCACAGGCGACCAAGAAGTCTCGATCTGCCAGAGCGAAGCGGGAGCAACATCTCTCAAGTGGGAGACTAAGCAACAAGACAATACCCCTATCGACAGCATCCGCTGGTTCAGCAAAGGCATCCACGACAAACAATGGAGCATCGTATCAGGAGAAGAGCAACAGGAGTTGACACTCACAGTTCCGCAAGACACGACACAATACATCTTCCTCGCATGGAGCCAAGAATGCATATCCGACACGATACAATTCCAAGTGAATGTGAACCCTGCCATACAATTGGAGGAATGGCAAGACACCATCATCTGTGGAGAATCGATCAACACCATCCTACGGGCGGACGTCCTATCCGGAAACCCTACCGTTTTCACATGGAATAACGACGACCAACTCAATCCGAACTCCAACACTCTCTCCATACAGGAAGGAACCGCAGAGGTGACCGCCACCCTGACCGCAAGCGACGGCGTGTGCGTCTCCAACCTTATCACAAAGAAAATAGAGCTATACAAGCCTCTCCAATACACACCGTTGAGGGATTCCATGGTTTGTCCAGGATTCATCGTAGACATACAACCGGAAGGCACGTTCGACACGCTCATATGGATGCGCACCAACGAAGGATTGACCGACACGATAAAAGTATTGAGCGGAGCAGATGCGCTCTCCAGAAACTCCATCTCCGCAGATAAGCCAGGAGAATATTCCGCATACATATCATCATCCATTTGCCAGATGAGCGAATCCACAAGCGCACACCTCAACATGGAGGACACTTCGAACATCCGGATTTCAGTGGACGAATCGATCGTATGCGCAGGCATACCATTCACGATAAACGCCACACACGGGCCTCTTACGCAACAAATAATCTGGGAAAAGTCTGTAGGAGAAAACGCATTCGAGGAGATTCCTAACATCGTGGAATCAACCCTCACCGACTCCATCACCGAACGGACCACCTACCGAGCCAAGGGCCCTAGTAGCGGAACATGCTCCAATACCTACTCCAACGCAGTGGAGATCACCCTGAAGAAACCGGTGGAGGTCTCCTTCGAAAAAGACACAAACATAGTGTGCGAAGGATTCACGGCAACACTAGTCCCAATCATCGCCGCAGAGGGAGAGACGTTCCAATACAAATGGGAGAAGGATGGCACAGGAATAGCAAGCAGCGACACTGCACTGACATTCACCACATCGGCAGACACATCCGTCTACCGAATCATCGTATACAACCAATGCGGGGCTGACACCGCGCAACAGACGATCATCGGACTTTCGCCATCCATGCAATTAAGCATAGACAAGGAAGAGATGTGCCAAGAGGACACCATATCGTTTTCAGCCACCTACGACGAAAGACTGCCTATCGTATGGGAATCGTCAACGAACAACATAGACTTCACCAGTTTCGACCCAGCCACCGATTCAAGCGCCTATTCGCCGTCCGACACAACCTTCTACAGGCTCAGGACTGACACAAGCGCATGCCCGCTCTCCTACTCCAATGTCGTCTCCATCAACGTGGAACGGAAGGTGAAGGTGGATCTTGACCAACTGCCGGACACGATCTGCGACGGTGTGGAGGTGAACCTGACCGTCCGCGCGGACATCGACTCGACCATCAACACCTACACGTGGGTGGTGAACAAAGATACGCTTTGGGATGTCCAGAAATTCGACATCTCAGAAGTGCCACTCATCGCCACCACCTATAAGTTCGTGGTATTCGGTAAACTATGCGCACCAGTGGTAGACACCACCCACACCGTGGTATACACGGAACACGGCGTTGAAATAGAGATAGACAAGGATACCGTCTGCGAAGGGGAGACCGTCAGGGTGACAGCGGAGTACGACTACAACGCCACCGTGGTATGGCAACGCACCTACGACAGAGTCACATACATCGACTTCATGCCAGACGAAGTACCATCCGAACTAATCAGAAGGCCGAACGAGGTGCCGAAGGTACGTCCGACCGCCAACCTGAAGCCGGATGCGACCACCTATTACCGTGTGAAAGTGCCAGCCTCGGACAAATGTCCGACCACCTTCTCCTTCACCGTCATCGCGAACATAGAGAAAAAAGTGGGAGAGATTACCGTGGAGGATATTCCTTCCCTCATCTGCGCAGGAACGAGCGTCGACCTCAAAGCCACGGCCCAGTTGGACCCAGAACTGAACACCTTCGCATGGCTCAGGAACGGCGATACAATCTCAACCAGCGAAATGGAACTCAGCGACATTCCTAGCCGAGACGCAACATACGAATTCGTCGTAGCAGGGAAATATTGCGCTCCAGAATCGACGGCAAAAGAGGTCAAGGTCGAGAAAGGGCAAGGGAATATCGCTTTGGACATCGACAAACACGGGATATGCGCAGGCGAGATGGCTAGGCTCATCACCATGTATGACTCCTCTTTGGTCATCTCCTGGGAAAAATCGCAGGACAGCATCAACTTCAACGAATTCGATCCAAACAGGGACGCTTCCGCCCTCTTCCCGACAGGAACGACCTACTACAGGATCAAGTCAGCCTCGAAATCCAGCATATGTCCTGTGATCTACTCCAACATCGTATCCGTCGATGTGGAGCAAAAGATCGACGTCACCATAGATAGCATCCCCGCCTATTTCTGCGAGGGAACACCTGTCTCGCTGAACGCACATGCGACACTGGATCCGAACAACACCTTCGCATGGATCAAAAACGGAGACACGCTATCCACCAGCGAGCTGGAAATCACCGACACACCGACGGAAAACTCCACCTACCAATTGGTAATCAAAGGAATCAATTGCCCTAGCTACCAAAAGACATTCCAAACGGAGTTGGAGAAGCAAGCGAGACTTTCACTATCCCTATCCGAAACAGGTGTTTGCGAAGGATCGAATGTCACACTCAGCGCACAACTGGAAGATGTACAGGGAGTCGCTTGGCAACGGAAAAAAACAGCGGAGGATGATTTCACCACATTCGACACCGAACTGGCGACGGAAAAGACAATCACCGCGGATGAGAGCTATCTCTACCGAATCATCTCAACAGGCAACCAAGCGTGCCCAAGCGACACGTCCGACGAAATGAATTTGATCGTTGAGAAGAAAATCACCTTCGACCTGCCTGAAAGAGCGGTCATCTGTCCGAAAGAGGAAACAGTCATCGATGCGCACTTCTCAGGAGAACCGAAGAGCGTGACTTGGTACAAGAGGGATAAAAGCGAGAACGATTACTCCCTATTCTCCAACTCGACGGAACCATTCACGCTATCCCCTTACGAATCCGCCGAATACCAGATGGAATTCACCATGGACTATTGCCCAGAAGGGAAAGGTTACTTCGTCGTTGTCGTGGATCAAGGCTCCGAAATGAAGATCACACCAAACGACTCCATCTGCTCAGGTGAAAGCATAACGCTGAAAGTCTCCGCAGACTACCCTTCATCCATTGTATGGGAAAGCGTCGAAGGAGAGGAGGGCTCCTTCCAAACCATAGGAACAGGAGAAACGGAGATGGAGGTTTCACCAACCAAGACCACCCGATACAAGGTGTCATCCACCACAGAGAACGGATGTAAGATAGACCCTGTCTACACGACAGTGAAGGTATACGAACCTGTAGACGAAATCTCCGTGATAGGCGGAGGAAGCATATGTTGGGGTGACTCGCTAGACCTATACATCGACCATCTCGGAGATTACACGGAAATAATCTGGCTCTCATCCTACGACAATTACGGAAGGTCCATAGGCGGACAATCCTCCTACCGCGCCATCCCAAACACGACAACGGACTACCGGGCCGTGGTACGTAACGGGCAATGTCAAGGCGAAGCATCCACTTCCGTGAGCGTCCACTTCCCTCCTGAGATCATCTCCTGCGAGGAATACGGAACCACCGCCTACAAGGTGGAGACTGAGTCGAAAGACTTTCCTCTGTACTATGACTACGGGGATGGCAGGATCGTGACAACCTCCAACATCCTGAACAACGTCGTGTTCGGCAAGACCTACAACATCACGGTATTCAACGAAGTCGGGTGCTCCTCTTCTTACATTCTGGAAACGCCGACCTACGACCTATTCTTCCCGGAATACTTCGTACAAGGCAGGGACGTCTGGATGGTGGAAAATCTAGACCGTTACGAAAAAGCCACCATACAGATTTACGACAGGTTCGGGAAACTATTGTACGAGGGGAAAAGTGACGAAGGATGGGACGGGACATACCTCGGTCGGGCGATGGCATCGACCGACTATTGGTATCTCATCAACATACCAGAGATAGACAGGCAATTCCATGGTCACTTCACACTGATCCACGAGTAACCCGTCGTAGTGCCACACTGAGTTCTGGGGGGAGAGAGACACCCATGGGGCTTCCCCAGAACCCACTTAAAAACAAAAGCATTAGGTCTAAATTTTTTCTTTTCAATGCTTTTATCTAAATTTGCCACTTGTAAAGCAGAGATTAATATGATAGGGATTTCAAAAAAGTACATATATGCGCTGCTTCTTCTACTTGTTCCCTTCCACATGTCGGAGGGGGAAGAGTTGTCATCCCATATCATCAACACCCTATTATCAGGGGGAAAGAAGAGCCCCTACCCCGCCGAAACACAGAAAAACTTCGTGATCGTAAGCATCGACTCCCTGCAATTCGGTGAGGTGAACAGCGGAGCGACCGCCCTCATCAACCTCAAGAAAAAGGATGTCACGAAGACCAATTTCACGAAAAAGGGCAGTAAATGGAGCTATAGTTCCGAAGCGACGATCCCGATGCAACGTTTTGAGCAGAATGAGTTCTTCGACTTCCTACAACGGTTCTCAAGCAACAAGGATTTCCAAATCAACCATACGGTATTCCCCTTCCCCATCAACACCCTGAAAGGGAAGGAACAGACCAAACGCAAGCTGATTATGCCAAGAGATTGGGACCATCTCTCCCTATCCGAATCATACCCCCAAGTATTACTCTTCAAGGCGACATCGAACGGGAACAACAGGAAAATGATTATTTTCAGGAACAAAGAGATAAAGGAGGAGTACAACTTCATCCGCATCAACAAGCAATGGTACCTGATTGAGAAATACGAGTACGAATAGACCTCGATTAATCCACTAGACCTACAACCAATTATTCTGCCGATACCAACGGATACTCTCCTTTAATCCACGCACAAGATTATACCTCGCCTTGAAGTCGAAGTCTTTTTTCAACGGTTCGATGTCGCACTTCCAATTCGTCGCGGAGAGGATATTGTATTTGTCCATATTCAGCGTAGGCGTCACACCGAACAAACCACCGATCTTATCGAACAGGAACGCCAGCACCTTCACGATGCAGCAAGGCACCTTGATGTTCAACGTCCACTTCACGCCCAGCAGTTGCTTGCATAGCTTCACATAACCATCGGAGGTCCACACATCCCCGTCCGCCACGAAATAAGCCTTGCCGACGCCTTTCTTCTCCGCGGCGAGGAAGGCCAAATCCACCAAGTCCTTCACATAGATGAAGGTGATGTATTGGGTCTCGAACCCGATGCCCGGATTGAGGTGGCGCGTCAGGGTCTTCAGCATGACGAAATAATCCTTCTCCTTTGGTCCGTAGATGCCTGTAGGACGCAGGATAGTATAAGGGAATGCCTTCGTGTCCAAAGTAGCCAGGAAACGCTCCGTTTTGAGTTTGCTGGCTCCGTAGGCGGTGTCTGGCGTAGGCTCGTCCGTCAGCTCGATCGGTTTCAGTGATTTACGGTCGCCAGAACCGAAGGCGGAGAGGCTGCTCAGGTAGATGAAATGCTTCGGAGTCATGCCGCTCTCCATGAGCGCCTGCACGAAGTTACGGGTATATTCAAAATTCACGACGTCGAAGTCCGTTTTATGCTTACACTTCGTAAGCCCCATCGTATGGATGATCAAATCGAACTGTCCCACGACGGAGCGCAAGCCAGCCAAGCACTTCTTCATCCTGTTCTTATCCGCATAGGGCAGGTCTATGAACTTAGGCGAGAGGCCCTCCAGATTAGCTTTGGAGCTCTCCGCGCGCATGGCCGCATAGACATCATAACCACGTCGGATAGCCTCCTCGACCATGAAACTACCCACGAACCCGTTCGCACCGGTGATTAGAACCTTCTTCATTTACAAGCCAAATATAATGAACATGTTTGCATGGTGAATTTTCTTATCTCGACAGATTGGAACCCGCACATCTTCAGCAGATTCCTCATCTCATCATCCTTCGGGAAGGCCTGGATGGAAGCCGGCAGGTAATCATACGCCTTCAGGTCCTTGGCGAAGAGTCTTGCCATAACGGGCAGGCATAATTTCGTGTATGCCTTGTACCCCAAGCGCAACAATGCGTTATTAGGCTCCGTCATCTCCAAGATGGCCAGCATTCCTCCGCCGACCAGCACCCGGTTGATCTCCCTCAGTCCCTTCTCAAGGCTGGAGAAGTTGCGCACACCGAACGCCACCGTGACCGCCTCGAATGAAGCATCCTCCAAACGCAGGTCGGTCGAATCGCCTTGGGCGAAATCCACCACGTCCGACAATCCACGTTCGGCGACCTTTCCCTTGCCGACGTTCATCATCTCCAGGGAGAGATCCACGCCCAACACCCGCTCGGGCTTCAGGCGTTCCGCCACGGCGATGGCAAAGTCGCCCGTGCCCGTGGCGACGTCCAAGACTCGGTTAGGATGGCAAGCCTCCAGCGCATCAATCGCCTTGCGCCGCCATACCCTGTCCTGCCCCAAGGACATCAAACGGTTCATTCGATCATACTGCCCAGCAATATGATCGAACATCTCCGTTATCTGTTTTGTCTTACTACCCCCGTCGGCATACGGGAGCACCTTCTCACACTTGAAATCGGACATCACGCCTCCTGCTTTTTCCCCGTCAACAGACTGACAACTACGATAGTGATACAGGAAAGAGGGAAGGCGAACATGATAGGGTCAACGAACTTCAACATACCATCCGTCACCAAGACATCCGTTCCGAGGATTGCCTTGCAGATACCCAAAGCGGTAGCCTCCTTCGCATGCAAGAAGATCAACGCCAAGAGGGTGGCAACCACGCCCACCCACATGCTGGCGTATGCGCCTTGCTTCGTCACCTTCTTCCAGTACAATGCGCAAAAATAAGATGGCAAGAAAGCCGATGCGCAGATACCCATGAAGAGGGAAGTGGAGATAGCGATGATCGGAGAATCATTGCCCTCGCCCAACACGAAGCAGATAACGAAACTGATCAGGATGGAAACCAGAACGGCGAGACGGATCATCACCGTCATCTTGTTACGTTTCTTCTCCTCATCCACGCAAGAACCGTAGATGTCGGAACCAGCGGCGGCAGCCATCGTGTGGAACTGCGCACTCAACGTGGACATGCTGGCGGAGAGGATACACAACATGAAGATGGTCGTGAACCAAGCCGGCATGACACGGCTGATGAAGTATGGAATGATCTTATCGGAAGCCTCCACCATGTTGATGGAAACCGCTCCGTCGTTTTTCCAGAAGTAAAGGTTGGAGAGCGCACCCACGTGGTATACAACGCCCACCGTGATGATCAAGAAGACACAACCGATCACAACGCCCTGGTTCAGCTTCTGCGTGCTGTTCACCGTCATGAAACGAACCACCAGTTGAGGCTGCGCCAAACAACCGATTCCCACACCCATGATCAGGGAAGTGACCAGCGTGTACCATTGCTGGGAGCCCCCTTCCGGCATAGAGGTCCATCCTCTATGACCGACCGCAGCCAACTTCTCAGGCACCTGGTCAGAAATAGCGCCAAGAGCCTCGTTCGCCTCGGAGAAGCCCATGCCCAACGCCTTGTAGACACCGAACACCAAGCAAGCCATACATACGAACATGATCACCGCCTGCAAAGCATCCGTGTACATCACGCCCTTCATGCCACCTGCGATGACGTATGAAGCGACAATCACCGTGAATACCAGCAAAGCCAAGTCAAAATCGATGCCGAAGACCTGTTGCATGCAGAAGACACCACCACGCAAGACGGCGGCGGCATAGAGCGGCATGCAGATGAAGATCACGGCCGCCACGAAGATGCGAATCTTCTTGGAGTCATAGAACGCACCCAAGAAATGGGCGAACGAACCCACCTTCAGTTTCGCACCGATACGGCGCGTAGGACGTCCGAACACGATGAAGGCGATCACCACGCCCACGAACATGTTCAGGAACATCAACCATTGGATACCCATACCGAAGGTAGCCGCCACACCACCGAAACCCACGATGGCTGAGGCGGAGATGAACGTGGCACCGTAAGAGAGCGCCATCACGATTGGATTCATCTCACCACCACCGATCAGGAAGTCCTTCGAATCCTTTGTTTTCTTATATCCCAAATATCCTAAAAAAGCGATGGACAAGAAATAAACCATCACGATCAAATACATTGAAAAATTCTCCATGACTGTTTATTCTTTATCTTTATCGTCTTCCTTATTCCAATATTTAACACCAAAGATGATCGAGCCGATCACACACAATATCGACAATAGATACACGATCCAAATGCCGGGATCCGATATGCCAAACATATTCTTTTTCTTTTATGGTTAATTGATTACAAATTATTCAGTTCAGCCTCCGAGAGGTTGTTCATGCCATACCTGCGGATCACCTCGTGCGCCGCGTCGATGTTGTTGGTGCGCAGGACGAGTATCGCCTTCTGGTTGATGGAGAAGCAATACATATACTCGATGCTGATGCCCGCCTTCGTGAAGCACTGGATCGTCTCGGCGAACTTATCGATGGAGGAATCCACCGAAATGGCCATCACCGTGTTCAGGTTGGCGCTCACACCGTTCGCCTTCAGCAACTGGAGGGCTTTGATTTGGTTGGAGGTGATGAGACGCAGGATACCATAGTCGGACGTATCCGCCACGGTAGCGGCGATCACACGGATGTTCTCCTTGCTCAAGAAAGAGAGAATCTCGTTCAGCCTGCCGAACTTATTCTCCAAGAAAATTGATATCTGGTTGATTGTCATAGTAATTTCTCTATTAGTGGTTTTTCCTTAAATCTTTCACTCTCACCGCCTTTCCTTCGGACACTGGCAAAGAGCCCTTCTCCACCAGCTTCACCTTAGGGGTCAGCAGGATCTCGTCCTTCAATTGACGGGTGATCTCCTTCGTCAACGACTGCAGCTTCGTGAAGTCGTCCGTGTGCAGGTCGCCCAATTCCACCTCCACCAACATCTCGTCGTTGTTGCCGACCGTGTCGATGGTGATGAGGTAGTTCATACCCAACTCCTTGAAGTTCATCAGGATACGCTCGATCTGGATAGGGAATATATTCACACCCTTCACGATCATCATATCGTCGGAACGTCCCTTGATACGGGAGATTCTCCTGTGGGTTCTACCACAAGGACACTCGCCCGGCATGAAGCTGGTAAGGTCACGCGTACGGTAGCGGATCAAAGGCATCGCCTCACGACGGAGGGTTGTCAAGACCATCTCGCCCACCTCGCCATCTTTCACAGGCTCCAGGGTCTCAGGGTTGATGATTTCAACGATCACCATGTCCTCCCAGATGTGGAGACCATTCTGCTCCTGGCACTCGAAAGCGACACCCGGGCCGTTCATCTCCGACATACCGAAGCAGTTATATGCCTTCAAGCCAAGGAGTTCCTCGATACGCTTCCTTTGCTCCTCCGAGTGAGGCTCAGCGCCCACGCACATGATCTTGAGCTTGGAGTCCTTGCGAGGGTCCAGACCCTCCTCCTGGAAGACCTCCGCCAAGCGGGTAGCGTAGCTTGGGATGGTATGGAGAACCGTGGTACCAAAGTCACGGATGAACTTAATCTGACGTTTGCTGTTACCGGCTGCGGCAGGGACCGTCAAGCAGCCCAAGAGCTCCGCGCCATATTGGTAGCCGAGACCGCCCGTGAACATTCCGTAGCCCGAAGTGTTCTGGAAGACATCCGACTTGCGCACGCCCACCATGTACATGCAGCGCGCCACCTGGTTCGCCCAAGCGTCGAGGTCATTCTTCGTGTGGAGCACCACGGTCGGATTACCGGTAGTACCGCTGGATGAGTGGAGACGCACGATATCCTCCATCGGAACAGCGGCGAGTCCGAAAGGATAGTTGTTACGAAGGTCCTCTTTCGTGGTGAACGGGAACTTCCTCAGATCGTCCAACGTCTTAATAGAATCAGCGGAAAGACCCTTCTCCGCGAATAATTTCTTATAGAACGGTGAGTTCGACGCATGCGCCACCGTTTTCTTCAAACGCTCCAGTTGGAGTTTTTCGAGATCGGCACGACTCATCGTCTCAATCTCTTCTTCCCAATACTTTTCAGTCATTTTGATATTTTTTGCCCGTTTCGAACAACGGATTTCACATTCATGTTTTTCACTATCGATTGCAAATTTAATTGAATTTGTTGGTTATCACAAAAAAACGTTCAGTATATGCACAAATTCGGGCAATCTTCTTTAAAATCACATAAACACGCACGAAATTAAAGAACTATCCATATATTTGCACCGATCTATGGGGAGAAATCCATGGATTGGAAAGGCATTTTTGCATGAAGTCCTAATTCTGAAATTTCGCCAAAATTTTTTACGAAGGACGAGTGTGGAACAAGTCTCACATCCTTTTTTTATTAACCCTAAATTCGGAGGCTTATAGGGGGAAACGCAAATTAACATCATGAAGAAATTCATTTTATCTTTATTATTCTCTTTTACCGCACTCAACATTGCGTACTCACAACTGATCACGGAAAAGGAATTTGACGAGGCAGAGGAAAAATATCTGCCAGACGTCAAGTTGAAAGAGCGTTCCCACTGGTTATTTAATCAAGGTTGGTTTTCAAACGAAGGATTACCCATGTACAGTACAATCATAGAAGTAGACACTTCTTTGACAAAAGATCAAATATGGGTATCCGCATACCAAACCATTATAAGTTCGTTTAACGAGCCGAATGTAATCACAAAACTTAATGACAGAGAAGCAGGAAGTTTCATTGTAGAAGGTTTGTTTTGGGGATGGGGAGTGTCTCTATCCTCATATACTGGGGGAATGAGTTACGTTGCATGTCAAATACGAGTAGACATAAAGAAAGGGAAAGTACGTTGCATTGCAATACCCCAATATATACTTCAAAAGTGGATTGGCGGATATGGGCAGACATTTGAGGGGAAACAACCAATATTTAAAACGCCTTACACAGAAGGCTACGACAAAGCAATTGGGAAAACCAGATCTTCTGCGAAAATATATTTACGCACCTATATTTGGACACAAATAATAATGGACAGACTTGCCAAACACGTTACGGTTGGGGCGTCTGGAATCGAGAATGATGATTGGTAATCACAATATTATAGGAGGGCAATATCGCATGGGGGCGAAAAATTTTCGCCCCTATTTTTTGCACGCATAGCAATGTCTATTCCAAAATAACCGTTACAGGTTATTCAAATAGTACAAACTATTGATTATGCCATGCCTACACTTGGAGCCATAAGGTTTTCCCTCTATTGAGCAAATTCCATCATCATTTCATACAGATATGCAGGACTTTGCACGTATAGTTCCCCCTCCTCGTCCTGCAAGGCTGGCATGATGGGAGAGTTGTAGACGCGTTCCATAGCCTCCTCAATGGAGCACCCCGTATCCTCCATAACGTACTTCACCAATTCGCTCAGAGCATAATTGATCAAGTATGTCGCTGTTTGGTGGTGTGATGGCTGTTTCATACGGTTTTTACTTTTACTTTACGAAGAAAGCGGAGGGATCTTTCCGTTCCAAAGAAGTACTGTTGGTCAAGGTATTTGTCCTGTAACATTTGAGCCGCTTGTTCTGGCGTATATATACCTTCATGATAGTTCGTCAATTGCAATACTACTCCATCGTCAGCAATTGGGCCTATGATGATGTCATAGTCGTGGATGGCATCCTTGTTCTCCCTGCTACGATTAGCATCTATGAATAGAAACCATTCCACACTAGCCTTTGCAGGGAAGATTTTTATTTTCAAGTCCGAATGCATTGCAGCCTCGTCCATTTCGTAGGTTATTAGAGTGGGTATGCCTCCGAATAATCGAGACTTCTTTTGTGCCATACGGATGGCTGTTGTTTTGTCGGGTGTCAAATAGAATCCCTTGCCGAAGTCTTTGTAACGCAGGCCCCTGGAGAGGTCTATCGTTTCGATATCCTGATTCGTGCCGTGATAGAGTTTCATGCCAATGTTCCTCCATTCTTTCGACAGATGATGAGCAGGTCATCTATCGTCTCATCCATCGATTGAAGATGCTCTACGTCATAGAACTCAATCAGGAACGCCAACCCTTTGTATTGGTGCAAATAACGGAACGCCGCTTGCCGTGTCATGGCGAAACGCTGTCCGAATGCTTGGATACATGCCGTTATGAAAGGTATTTCGTACTTGCTCATTTCAGTCGTGGATGTTTATTCTTGCCAACCTTAAATCTGCGAATCGTTGCAAATCAGTAGTTCACACGACAAAAATAATAAATTTGCGCAAACAAAATTCTTAGCCACACAAAAAAGAGGAATCATCCGAAGACGATTCCCCTTTCGATATGGTTGAGGAAGGCAAGCCTCCCCGTTTTTCTTAGTTCTCTTTCTTCTCCTCACGTTGTGGACGAGGGAGCAATGCCTTGTGGGAAAGCTTGAACTTACCCGTCTTGGCGTCGATGTCGAGCAATTTGACGGTGATCATGTCACCCTCCTTCATGCCCGTATCCTCCATCTTCTCGATGCGTCTCCACTCGATCTCAGAGATATGGAGCAAGCCCTCTTTGCCAGGCATGAACTCCACGAATGCGCCGTAAGGCATGATGGACTTCACCTTTGCCTCGTAGGTCTCGCCAACCTCCGGAACAGCAACGATGGCCTTGATGCGTGATACCGCGTTGTCCAAAGACTCCTTGTTGGTAGCAGCCACCTCGACATGTCCCTTGCCGTCTGTCTCCTCGATGGAAACCGTAGCGCCAGACTTCTCTTGGATGTCTTGGATGATCTTTCCACCAGGGCCGATCACAGCACCGATCATATCCTTTGGAATATCGAAGGTGACGATGCGTGGAGCGTGTGGCTTGAGGTCAGCGCGAGGTTCAGCGATCGTCTCCTCGATCTTACCCAAGATATGCAATCTACCAGCCTTAGCTTGGTTCAAAGCCTTCTCCAAGATCTCGTAAGAAAGACCGTCCACCTTGATATCCATTTGGGTAGCGGTGATACCATCCTTCGTACCAGTTACCTTGAAGTCCATATCGCCGAGGTGATCCTCATCGCCCAAGATATCGGAGAGCACAGAGTACTTCACGTTGCCCTTGTCGGTGATCAAGCCCATCGCGATACCAGAAACCGGCTTCTTGATCTTCACACCCGCATCCATCAACGCCAGCGTACCAGCGCAAACAGTAGCCATGGAAGAAGAACCGTTAGACTCCATGATATCGGAAACGATACGCACGCAATATGGATAATCAGCAGGGATCATACGTTTCAAGGCACGCCAAGCGAGGTGACCGTGACCGATCTCACGACGGCCCACACCACGTTGCGCCTTCGCCTCACCCGTTGAGAATGGAGGGAAGTTATAGTGCAACAAGAAACGTTCCTTGCCATGAACGAGCACCTCATCGATCAACTTCTCGTCCTGCTTCGTACCCAAGGTACAAGTCGTCAAGGACTGAGTCTCACCACGGGTGAAGATAGCCGATCCGTGAGGGCCAGGGAGGTAACCCACTTCGCACCAGATAGGACGGATGTCCGTCGTGGTACGGCCATCGAGACGCTTGCCCTCGTCCAAGATAGAACGGCGCATAGCCTCTTTCTCGACAGCGTGGTAGTAGCGGTCGATCATGCCGGCCTTAGCCTCCAGATCCTCCTCGCTGAGGTTCAAAGACTCGATGTATTCAGTCTTCACCGCGCTGAATTTCTCCTCGCGGTCATGCTTATCCGTGTTAGCGGAAGTGGCGAGCGCATAGGCCTTGTCGTAGCACTTAGCCCAAACGTCCTTCTCCAACTCCTCGTCGTTCTCCTCGTGGCAGTACTCACGTTTGGTCTCTTTGCCGACCTCCTTCATGAGTTCTTTTTGCACGAGGCACATAGGTTTGATAGCTTCGTGAGCCGCCTTGAGGGCGTTGAGGAGATCCTGCTCGGACACCTCGTCCATTTCGCCTTCCACCATCATGATATTCTCATAAGTGGCGCCCACCATCAAGTCCATATCAGCCTTCTCCAATTGTTCGAAGGTAGGGTCGATCACGAACTGGCCGTCGATACGAGCCACACGCACCTCCGAGATAGGTCCGTTGAACGGGATGTCGGAAACAGCCAACGCAGCCGAAGCCGCGAGACCAGCCAACGCATCCGGTTGGTCCACACCATCAGCGGAAATCATATTCACCGTAACGAAAGTCTCCGCATGGTAGTTGTCCGGGAACAAAGGTCTGAGGGCACGGTCGATCAGACGTGCCGTCAAAATCTCATAATCGGAGGCTTTTCCCTCCCTCTTCGTAAAACCGCCTGGGAATCGTCCGTACGCGCCGAACTTCTCTTTGTACTCAACCGTCAACGGCATGAAATCCGTTCCCGGTACTGCTTCTTTCGCAGAACACACTGTCGCCAACACCATAGTGTTGCCCATTTTCACTACGACAGCGCCGTCCGCTTGCTTCGCCAACTTACCCGTCTCGATACTGATCGTACGGCCGTCAGGCAAAGCGATCGTCTTAGTAATTACATTCATCTTTTTTCTTTTTCGTCTAAAAACATCTTAAATATCCCACAAATATAACCAATTATTTATCATTTCAAGCATTTCGTTGAATAATTGTTTATGATAATCTATTTTGCGCGTCAGATTCCACGAAAATATAAGCCTACACGAAGAATTCATGAAGAGAAAAGAACAAACTATAGAGCGAGCTTTTTCGCGCCCACCGCAACGCCTCCCAACCATTGTTTCCTCATCCACAATGATTTCTCCAGAGATGAGAATCCCCCAAAATAGTAAATCGCAAATAGCTAAATAGTAAATCAAACAACCAAACAGCAAATCGCAACCGCCCAAATAGTAAATCGTAAATAGTTAAATAGTAAATATTTACAACCCTTCCGCAAGCCAAACAAAAAATCCTCCACCCTCTCCCACGAAACAGAAAACATTGTCACTAATTATTCCGCGATTTTTTGTAACTTTGCACTCCGTTTCAGCATGCGATAGAAAAAGAATAAATAATTAATATCGATATGGATAAGAAATTCAAAAGAACAACCGTAACATCCGCGTTGCCATACGCCAACGGTCCCGTACACATCGGTCACCTGGCGGGTGTTTACGTGCCTGCAGACATCTACGTCCGCTATCTCCGCCTGAAGGGTGAGGAGGTGGTCTTCATCGGTGGATCCGACGAGCACGGCGTGCCAGTCACCATCCGCGCGAAGAAAGAGGGATGCACCCCGCAGGACGTGGTGGACCGCTACCACAAGATCATCAAGGACTCCTTCCAGGAGTTCGGCATCTCGTTCGACGTCTATTCCCGAACGACTTCCGCCACACACCACAAACTCGCGTCAGACTTCTTCCGCACGCTCTACGACAAGGGCGAGTTCATCGAGAAGGAGAGCGAGCAATACTACGACGAGGAGGCGAAGCAGTTCTTGGCGGACCGCTACATCGTGGGCGAATGTCCACGCTGCCATGCGCAAGGCGCTTACGGCGACCAATGCGAGAAGTGCGGTAGCGCCCTCTCCCCTGAGGAGCTGATCAACCCAGTCAGCAAACTCTCCGGCGCCAAACCGGTCATGCGTAAGACGAAGCACTGGTACCTGCCATTGGACAAGCATGAGGGATGGCTCCGCAAATGGATCCTCGACGACCACAAGGAGTGGAGAACGAACGTCTACGGACAGTGCAAGAGCTGGTTGGACAACGGTCTGCAACCCCGCGCCGTGAGCCGCGACTTGGATTGGGGTATCCCTGTGCCTGTGGAAGGCGCCGAGGGCAAAGTGCTCTACGTATGGTTCGACGCCCCTATCGGCTACATCAGCAACACCAAGGAGATGTGCGACAACAACCCTGAGAAGTTCGGCAACTGGGAGAAGTGGTGGAAAGACCCTGAGACCCGCCTCGTCCACTTCATCGGCAAGGACAACATCGTATTCCACTGCATCGTCTTCCCTTCCATGCTGAAGGCGGAGGGCAGCTACATCCTGCCGGACAACGTGCCAAGCAACGAGTTCCTCAACCTGGAGGGCGACAAGATATCCACCTCCCGCAACTGGGCGGTTTGGCTGAACGAATACCTGGTGGACTTCCCAGGCAAGCAAGACACCTTGCGCTACGTGTTGACGGCCAATGCGCCTGAGACGAAGGACAACGACTTCACGTGGAAGGATTTCCAAGCCCGCAACAACAACGAACTGGTTGCCATCTACGGCAATTTCGTGAACCGTGCGCTGGTGCTGACACAGAAATATTTCGAAGGGAAAGTGCCTGAACTGAAGGGACTGACCGACTACGACAAGGCCACTTTGCAAGAGTTCGCCGACGTGAAGGAGAAGTTGGAGCAACTGCTCGACAACTTCAAGTTCCGCGACGCGCAGAAAGAGGCGATGAACCTGGCCCGCATCGGAAACAAATACTTGGCGGAGACCGAGCCTTGGAAACTCTCCAAGACGGACATGGACCGCACATCGTCCATCCTCCACATCGGTCTGCAGATCGCAGCCAACCTCGCCATCGCATTCGAGCCATTCCTGCCATTCTCTTCGGAGAAACTCCGCAAGATGCTGAACATGAACTCATTCGATTGGAACCAATTGGGCAAGATCGATTTGCTGCAGACGGGTGCGCAACTCGGCAAGGCGGAGCTCCTCTTCGAGAAGATCGAGGACGAGGCCATCGACGCGCAAATGAAGCGTCTGGAGAACATCAAGAAGGAGAACGAGGCCAACAACTGGCAGCCTGAGCCGATCGAGGGACAAAGCACCATCGACGACTTCGCCAAGCTGGACATCCGTGTCGGCACCATCCTGGAGTGCCAGAAAGTGCCTAAGTCGGACAAGCTGCTCCAGTTCAAGATCGACGACGGTTTGGGCGGACGCACCATCCTTTCCGGCATCGCCAAGTCATACCCGGATCCGCAAGAGTTGGTAGGCTTGCAGGTTCTCTTCGTGGCGAACTTCCCTACCCGCAAGATGATGGGTCTCGAGAGCCAAGGCATGATCATGTCAGCTGTCGACCAAGACGGCAAACTGGTTGTCACCTCCGTTTCCAAGAAGGTGGCGAACGGTTCCAGAGTGGGATAATAAAACGTCCGATTCGCCGAAAGGCAACCGGACTGAATCATACGAAAGGTGAGGCTTCGGTCTCACCTTTTTTGTTATGAAATCATCCTTTTAATTTTAGGGAAAAACTTTTTTTGTACTTTTGAGGAAAAATACGAAAGCAACAAGCATATTGATATATCATGAAGAAGAAAATATTCCTCTTGCTACTCATGGTTGGGCAGTTCATGGCAGGTTCGGCGAAGGAGATAAAAGATATAATCGTCTTGAATAACAGAGATACTATCAAGGCGAAGATCCTTGAGGTAAGCCCGACAGAAGTCAAGTACAAGAAGCTCAACTACCTGAATGGCCCCACCTTCGTCATCTACAAATCGGACATACGCACCATCACCTACGGGAATGGGGATGTTGAATCCTTCGTACAGAAGGAAGAAAAGAGCACCGTCGCGGAAAGCACCAATGCCAATACGAGTGCAAGTGTCAACACAACCGCAACCGTCAGCACAAGCACATTACCCCCTATCGACAGTGTGAAGAGCGATTCGCCCAAAGAAGAGCCGTCATACCCGATGCTTGACCGCAAAAAAGGGCAATACGTGTTAGGAGACCAGACCATGGACAAGAAGGAGTATGGGGAATTCCTGTATACCAATTGCCCTAGCGCCTACGAAAAGTGGCAATCCGGCTCGAAACGGGTGAAAAGCGGATGGACATTGCTCATAACTGGGTTAACCTGCCATACGATATCCACCATTTCGTACTTCTCCTATACGAAATCCGAGCGTTACCATGCAAAAGGCGGTTACTACACCTACAACGACGGGGCACGGGCTCTATCCATCGCGACCATGGTGCCGGCAACCCTGCTTGAGGCGACCGCCGTCCCACTATTAGTTACAGGCTACGTTTCAAGACGCAAGTCCATCGGTCTGTACAACGAACAATGTGCGCCGAAGAACTCAGCGTTCGATCTCCAGTTGAATGTGAAGGGGAACGGGTTGGGACTAACATTGAACTTCTAACTGAGGTCTTGTGGGATGAAGGACATTCCACAAGACACTTTGTCAACATTCATCAATGACTCTACCGTTGTATATCGCTGGATTATAAATTTCGGCATCTAAAAACATTCTTTGCAGCAGTTTTTCACCAAAAGAACACCCCTCCCCCATCATAGAGATAATCATCGGAGAGCGAGACGGATTCCAGACCGGCAGCCTCCACAAAACGGAGAAGTGCAGGGCCATCCCTGTGCCTCAACGGATTGCCCAAGAAGAATAATCTATCGCCCCAACGTCCGCACGTTCCACCTAAGAAACCGTAGCGATGCACTGGGATACGTATCTCCTCGGGGGAGAAGAGGAAGGAAGAGAACCCCTCCCGTAACAACACATGATGGATACCTGCGTCGGAAGTGATGAAAGCCTGCTCGGAAAGGGGGAACATCGAACAACGGGTATAGGACTGCGGAAGTCCAACGAAGCGTTTTCCCCGGTTCAAGGAGAGCAAAGCCTCGTCCGTGTAGCCTTTCCGGTGGAAGAGGCAGGTGTCGGTCGACACACAATTGTACAGGCTGGAATCCCGCAGCGACTCCCCCACAGGCGAATCTCCCCAACGGAAGGGCACGGATAGGGAAGCGAGTTTCTCCGCCAACGCCTGGGGCGCATTCGGTGCCAGAAGTGTGGTGGTGGAATCTTGGTAGAGAAAGACATCGGGGTGGCAGGAGACCGATTCATAGGTGATGCCTTGCGTGCGGAAAAGGAAGAGCTCCTCCGCATACTCGCCCAAGCGGGACAAGAGGTGTGCGTCACACCGCGCGTCAACAAGAGCCAACCTGCACTTCATACTTTCCTAGATGATCATCCATGAGTAACTTCACACGCAAATCCTTCTGCTCGAAGAAGCGTTTGTTTTTTCCGGCATATCCCCACACAAAATTCACTTGCGAGGGATGCACCTTCAGTATCATATCCTGATGATTATAACCTTTCAGTTTTTCGGCTAATATATCCGCCCATATATCCGTCATCATCAGCTCCTTGAACGACCTATGGTAAGGCCCCGCCAGCAGGGAGCGTTCGGGGGTCAGTTCCTCGGAAGCATGGAGACCCACACGCAGGACATTCACGCCAGCCGCCTCGAACCGCAGGTAGAAATCCTTCGCCCAAGAGAGCGCGGTAGGCAAGTCCAACGGCACATAATGGCCCGATTCATAGCGCTTGGCCAGTTGAGTGCCCTTGATGACCAGCGTCGGGTAGATGCGGGTATTGTCCGCACCGAGCGAGATGATATCCTCCACCGTCTGGCGGGAGCGCTCGTAGGTGTCGTGCGGCAAGCCGATCATCATCTGCAGACCGAGGTGGAAACCATTCTCCAAGATCCTTTCGGAAGCCCCACGGATCGCATCCGCCTTATGTCCCCTGCCAGAAGCCAATAGGACATCGTCGTTGGTAGACTGCGCACCCAGTTCGATGGTGGTCACACCATAGCGCTTCAGCAGGTCCAGCACAGCGTCATTGATGTAGTCCGGACGAGTAGAGAGACGGATGCCGCAGATCCTGCCCTCCCGCAGATAGCGGCGCACCTCGGCGAGGTAACGTTCCTGCAGGTCAAGAGGAATGCCCGTGAAGGAGCCTCCGAAGAAAGCCACCTCCACCTCCCGTCCGTCGTTCATCGTCGAAAGGTATGTATCAATGATTGCGGGGATCTCCTCCGGCGTCGGAACACTCATCTGTCCGCTGATCTTCGCCTGGTTGCAGAAGACGCACTGGTGCGGACAAGCCAATTCAGGGATGAATATGGGGATGTTCGAGTGTTTCATGCCGAGAAGGGAGGGAGCCCTATTTCTTTTTCTTAGACTTACTCTTCCCAGCGTCCGATTTCACGATATCGCTCAGTTTAATCTCCGTGTAGACCCCGTCGATGAGGGCATAGAGGTATCCGTTGCGGATGGAGGCCTCCGTGATGCTCTTCGTCTCAGCGATGAAGTCGCCCGTCTGGTTGGATACAAAGACGGAGGAGCCATTCTTCGTATAGAGGGAGAACTGGTCCGTCGCGAGCATCTTCACCCAAACGTTATTCATATCGTAGCGGTTGACGGTGGAGAAGCTGGTCTTATTCACGGCGCACAGTTCATCGTCCCGCAGCACGAAGATGCAGGCGGTATCGTCGATCGGCTTGAATGCGCCGAACTCGCCCTCATAGAGCGAGGAGGCATCCAAGAAGACGCTCAGGTTATACTTTCCGCCGCCGGTAGGCTTCACGATGATATCCTGCTCCACCCAGCAACTATCCTTGTAGATCCGTGCGAAACGGTCTTTCGTCAAGGCATAGATCCTATCCCCTTGCTCCAGCGTGGCAACGAATTCCATGCCACGGGCCTCACCGTTATGGACGATGTGGCCATCCTCCTTGGCGACCACGACGAAGTACGGTTCCACCGTGCCCCAACTGCTATGGACGCCCTTGTTCATGTAGAAGAGTGTGGTATCATCATGGGCGAAGAGCAACGCGTCACCGTTCGTATTGGTGGAGAGTTGAGACTTCCACACGAGCTTACCGGTAGGCTTTTCTATCTTGTAGACAAAATTCGCGGAGGCGTAATAGATGAAGTCGCCCTCCTTCACGTATTGCGACATATAGTCGGTTCCGTCCACTCCCTGCCCCTTGATGAAGGAAGCCATCAGGTTGCTTGCGGTGCCGAAGACGCTCTCCATACCCGTGACCACCGTATTCTGCTTAGAAGCGTTCTTGATGCGTTGTTTCTTATCCACCTCATACTCCCAGCCCTGGCCGTCCGACAAGCCAATATGTCTCAAGGTAGTCGTCACAGCGAGCAAGGAAGCGTCACCCTCCATGACGTATTCGCTGAAGCGCACACCGTCCCGCAATGGGCGGCTCCAAAGGAGGTTACCCCTCCAGCGGTCCAGGCAGACGATATCCGAGCCGAAAGTGATGATTTTATCTCCGAAGAAATGTACAGGGTCCCCTTTCTTCACGTCATAGCTCCACAAAACGGAATCCTTGGAGAAGGAGTAGTCCGCCAACCCGTTGCGGGTCCGCATCAGCAGCGTGCCGGAGGCGGCGTCATAGCGAGAGAACACGATCTTTTCAGAACCCAAGGAATACTGTTTGCCCTTCAGCGGGGCGTCATTTTGGCTAAACGTACCAACCCTTGCCGTCTTCACACTCATCCATAGGACATCACCGTAATTATCCGCCGCGAAAAGCGAAGAGGCAAGCGCACAAGCCACCAGTGTAGTCAATAATCTTCTCATTACAATCAAAATTTACATCATATTTGTAAATATACGAAAAAAAACAAAAGAGCAAATATAGATGCGCGAAATTTAGGGGGTAAATGACAAAACACGTGGGGGCGAAAAATTTTTCGCCCCCACGAAAATTTTTCGCCCCCACAATATCATTCGCGCCGTTGGCAGGATTATTTACCCTTCACGACGCATTTCTTTCCGTTCAATAAATAGACGCCACGAGGCAATTCGTCGGCAATCTTGGAGGCATCCACGTTCTTGCGCAAGACACGTCCGTTGAGGTCCACCACCGTCACCTTTCCTTGCAACAAATCGTCCTGTTCCAGCAGCAATGGAGCCACACTCGTCGGCATACTCGAGGAAGACATCTTGCTCAGAAGATGGGCACCGATTTTGTCACCGATCACCCTATAGCCCGCCTCGTTCGGATGCGTTCCATCGTCCGTGTACATAGAAGTCCAGTTCGCCGCGGTGAAGCCCATCTCATGGTAGGCGTCGATAGCATCCGCGCCACATCGCTGTGCGACGCTGATCATCGTCTCGGCCACCTCGTACAGATAGAGCTGGCTTTTCGGATTAAGGTAATAATCACTGAAGGTCGTCGTGTCGCTGTACTCCAATTGGCGGACAATCGGAGGGATGATGAGGATATGGAGTTTCGGATTGAGTTCATACAATGTCGTGATGATATTCTTCAGCGCCACCGTATAGTTCTGCAACGGGTTGGTATCATCCCAATTGCCCAAAACCCTCGCCGCATTGTTCCAGTCGTTCGTACCCGCATCGATGCATACGATATCATAGTCGGTAGCCTTCGTGGTCTTGATGATCTTCTGCACATGGTCCCACCTTGTGCCATACCTGTTGAGATGCGCCCATGAGATGCTGCTGTCCACCAGCGAATAGTCCTCCGTTTTCCAAGCGTTCACCAAGCTATAGACACCGAGGCCATTGACACCAGAAGTAGGCCTCAAGGAAGCGGGTGTCAAATGGGTTCCACCCACAGCCGCGTTCGTGACGTCGCAACCATACTCTTCCTGCATGTAATATGCCCAAGACCTGAACTCACCGTCCACCTGGTTGCCTACACCCTCCGCCTTAGAGTCACCGAAGACGATCACCCTTTTGCCGACGAGCGAAGGTTTCGTATCCACTGTGCCTCCATCCAAAGGAGGATTGCCTCCATCCAAGACATCCGTCGAGTCCGTCCATTCAGGTTGGTCAGCGTCGCTCAACGCCACAAGGAGATCCGTGTATGGTTCCCAATCCGGCGCACTTCTATATTCCTCGATTTTCCTGGCAGGCACATAGATTTCCGCCAGTGCGGATGTCTGCAGGAACACCTCATTCCCCAGTTTGCAGATCTCAACGGAGAGATCCGGATCATATTCACCATCCTCATAGCCGCTGTAGTCCAATATCTTAACAATCTCCAACGCCTCACACTTCATGAAGCAGCTGTCGCCGATTTCGTTCAACTCATATTGCTTGGTATACCGCAGGATAGCCGTCTTGATGGAGTAGCAACCCATGAAGCAATGGTCGCTAACAAGCGATGGATTGGTCAGGCTCACCTCGCCCAGCTTCTTGCATGCATAGAACGCGTAAGATCCGATGGAGCAATCCTCCCCGAAAGAGACCCCCGTGAGGGAGAAACATTTGTAGAACGCCTTGTCACCGATGGAACGGACCTTTCTCAGGTTCAAGTTACCCGTCAGGTTCTGGCAATTCGAGAAAGCCAGATTACCGATCGTGTCGGAGATGAGGCATGACCCCAGCGACTGGAGCGATTGGCAGTCATAGAACGTATTCTCCTTGATAGGCAAACCGCTTCCCCCCTCCGCGAAGTCCGCCGTCTCAAGGCTGGAACATCCGTAGAAAGCACCCTCACCAAGGGATGTGAGGCTTGAAGGGATATGGATTGACTTCAGTTGGGAACAATGTCCGAAGGCGAAACTACCCACGTTCAGAAGGCCATCCGGCAAAGAGACCACCTGGACGGAATCATTGCGGTAGAAGGCTTTGTCGCCGACACCGACCACCTTGTATTTCACCCCTTCGTACTCGATTTCCCCAGGGATGACTACCTTCGATTCCGTCACACCCTTCGCATCGGTTATGACAAGCGTCCGATCCTCATCCGACGCATCACACTTCACGCCGTCATATACGACGGTCTTGGCAAGCGCCACCTGCGACGATAGCACCAACCCTAACATGAATAATATTTTTCTGAAACTGCTCATTGACGTTACACTTTAGGTTAAACAATAAATGCGTGTGTTATAAAACCACCACAAACATACACTGAATCATCGCGATGCAAAAGCACCACGGCAAAAACCATGCGAATATAGTAAAAAAAGCGATAGGATAGACCTCCCACGCCCCGTTTTCGACGAAAGAATTAAAGGGAAGAAGCCGTCTTAAAACCTCAGTCCCAAACAAGCGGTGACATTGAAGCCATCGATCCGGAAATATTCCTTTTCCCAATCCTCCGCCCAGAATCCATTGTTATCAGTCCTGACCCTGAAACCATAATAGCCGATGCTCGGTCCCGCCATCACGAACTTGCCCAGGCAGAACATGTACTTCAGGTCGATCAAATAGCCGAAAGCACCCGTCACGAACCTATCCTCCACCGTATCACCCATGCGGACAGTACGGGAGACATACTTATCGGAGAAATGGGTAAAGCCAGCTGATGCGTAAATACCCAACAAACCAGGTCCCATATAATCCTGGACGCCCAAAACCGGTCCGATATATTTCATATCCATCGTCTCCGTGGTATTGTAGATGAAATCATCATCCTTGGCGGTGAAGCCCTTCTGCCACACGACAACGCCTGCGCAAACATTCTTCGAGAAGCAACCCATAGCAGCGGCTTGGAGCGAATATCCGTTCCTGAGTTGACGTTGGAAACTGTTGAAATACTGGGTCCACGTACTATTCAAATCTCCGAAATGGTGAGAATAGCCACCCTCCACCATCACTATCGCATGAAGATCCCCTTCCGCATCCTTTGCCGATGCACCATTCGTCATACAACACAGAGAAACAAGCGCCAATAACAATATCTTCTTCATATCCTCTTTTTTTTCGCGAATATAAACAACAAAAAGAGAAGAAATGGCAACATGACTAAATAATATTATCTTTGCCCAACAAGCAATGACTCCACATGATGAAAAAAATTACGTTTTTTCTTTTCATATTCCACATCCTCCACCTCTCCGCGCAGGAGGCCATCTGGTGGAAGACACCCACCGTTTCCCCTGAGATATACGACAACCACATGGTGACCTTCCGTCTGGTCGCGCCGCGCGCCAAGGAGGTGCTGCTAGTGGGAGAATTCCTGCCGCCATCCTTTGTCGTGAGGGATGGCATCACCACGCAAATGACAGGGACCGCTGCCCTGAAAAGGGGTGCGGATGGTGTATGGACCTACACGACACCCCGTCCCATGGACCCCGGCTACTACAACTACAACTTCGTCGTGGACGGGCTCACCATCACGGATCCCTCCAACATACACTCGACACGTGATGTGGTGAAAACCAGCAGCATATTCTTCATCGAAGGGGGATGGAGCGACTACTACAAAGACCAGGACGTACCCCACGGCACCCTCTCCCATGTCTGGTACCATTGCGACAAAACAGAGAAGGACAGAAGACTAACGGTCTATACACCAGCCGGATACGGAGAGTTCGGAATCCGTTACCCGGTTCTTTACCTGCTACACGGCATGGGAGGCGACGAGGATTCATGGGTCACCTTGGGACGCGCCGTCCAGATATTGGACAACCTCATCGCACAGGGGAAGGCCAAACCGATGATCGTGGTCATGACCAACAGCTACATGGACCTACAAGCGGCCCCAGGCCACGGCCCGGAAGGTTTCATCAAGCCCGACCTTGAATTGTCACCCTCCTACGATGGTGTGTTCGAGGAGTCATTCCCTAGCATCATACGCTACGTGGACAAGGCATACCATACCATCCCGAGAAAGCAGTCGCGCGCGATAGCCGGCCTTTCCATGGGAGGGTTCCACGCCATGCAGATCTCCAGGGCATACCCTGACTACTTCGATTACGTCGGACTCTTCTCCGCGGCGGTGGGACATGAAGCGGGCGACGTACCGATCTACCAAAACCCCATGGAGAAACTCCGCACGCAATTCTCCAAGAAGCCCGCACTCTACTGGATCGCCATCGGCAAGGAGGATTTCCTCTACGACGCCAACGCGGAATATGTGCGACTATTAGAAACGAACAGATTCCGCCACGAATACTTCGAGACGGACGGCGGCCATACTTGGTACAACTGGCGGTTCTATCTGACGGAGTTCTTACGGAGACTATTTTAGGGGAAAGACTACCCTTCTCCACTAACGCCTCTTCCTGCGCCAATAGACGATACCGCCTATCAACGCCAGAGCGGCGAAAGCCCCTATGACCACATATAAGAGAGGGAAGTTCGTTTCCTTCTCATCCTGTTCCAGGGGATTAGTGTATGTACGATGGAACTTCTTATTGCCAAAAAGTTCTGGCTTTTCATAAGGACCTGACACATTGCCATGAGTTTCCACATCTCCTTGTGCGCCCCCCCCATAAAGCATATAATCTCTAAAAATCCCCTTCCCCCTAGCATAATCAACCACATCCTGGAAAATCGGCAATTGACTTTTCCTATCCTCCGACATCATCTCCGACATTTCACGAGGGATAGGCAAGAACCAGAGTTCCGTAACGTAGGTGGTATCTTGGTCCTTTTGGCCCAGATGGCAATCCTCAATGGACAAGCGATACCTTCCGGCAGGGAAATAGCTCATATCCGGTACGCCACTGATTCGTCGCCAATCGAACAACAGAGGGAATTTCCTCATATCACATTTTTCCACATAATAGAAAAATGTGTCAAAGGGTTCTTCCAATCGTTGCAGGGAGATATTCCGCACCCAATTATTGTCATATATGGATGAATCACTCTTAAAAGGCTCATCTTCATACATATAATCATTGGCATCGAGCCATGTTCCTGCAGAACCACCCAATCCACTAAACGATTTTTCGAAAGCATACAAATCCTTTTCCGACACCAAATTTCCACTCATCCCATTGCAAATGAAAGGGCCCAGTGCGTCTTGCGGCAAAGTGAACTCCAATGAAGCATTCCGCCAATCCACAATCGCACAAGAGGTGAATTGGCTTCCATCCATCACAGCACTTGGATTCAACCACGACGAAGACTCGACATCCTTCAGCGGGACACAACGTAACTTCTCATACTTGGGTGCCGGGTATTGGTCATGTTCGTATAATATGGCATCATAATATTCAAAGGAAAAACGATCACCTTTCTCAGGCTTATACTCTTTTTTGGAATAGATGCCACACTCTTCCATTTCATCACAACACAAATAGTCGAAATGGCGGTTCACAGGGTTAGACGAAAAACTTTCCATAGAACAATTGCGCGTCACCACCATAAAAGAGTGGATATTACCCTTCCACGTACCGCCTGTGGAAATATCATAACAATAGCGATAAATATCATTATAACTCTCCTTCAACGATTCTATTCCATAGCGAACGACCACCTTGGAATAAACATTAGGCAAGAAAGTCAATTGATGATGGAAATGGAAACGCATCGCTATATCTTGCGAAGAGACATCGCTCTCAACACCCACGTTTAAGAGCGTGACCGGCTTGCCATCCTGAGTGATCTCGCATAAAGGGTAAAAAGGAGCATAGTCTTCCCTCAACAAGGATTCCATGTATTGGCAGTAATGACCCAAATCCATCACCCTCAACTCTTTATCATGACGGCTAACCAACTCACAGACACGGTCATTCAGCGCAATCATGCCATCCTCACCTATCACTTCCACTGGATTTAACGTATCCTTGGGTCCCAACAGCCACCTCAAAACACGAAAAGAATAGTATCTCAAATAAGGATCCCCATCCATTTTGTTTCCACACGTATAGGGCAGCTTGACATCCATCGGGAAGGCGCAATCCACGGTAACCGTATCCTCTGTCGTATTCTTAAAGACAAAGACCGCGGTGATGCTGTCCATATCACACACCATCAACTCCTTCTCCAAGGCGATTTTATCATTAGGCTCCTTCACATAGATATTGCCGTATGTCCAATCCTCGACATTCGTCACACCGCCATCGTCCGCCATCAACGGGAAGAGGGAGGTCTGCATGATTAAAAAGAATAATATCCGTTTCATATTAAGCACATTACACATACAAATATAAACGAAATGATAGGGAAAGCGCAATAAAAAGCTAAGGTTTTTGAAGGCGCCGCAAAAGACTTCTTGCGGGCAGACCCTTTCCCATCCCCGCCGCACATCGGTTCGATTTCGTAGCACAGCGAGTCATAGACCATAAAGAGCAAGACCGGCTATCTACGCTCCCTCTCCAACTGGCTGAATTCAAAGAAAACAGGCATCCGGTTGCCATTTAGGATAAACGTGGAGGTTTGGCTCTTCAGCGTGTTTTGTCCGATGCACAAGGTGTCGGCGATGACACCCGCGCGGATATCCGCCATATCCAGCAGGGAATGGAAGACAACCTCGGACGTGATGTTCTTATCCTTATTGGCGATCAGGTTTTCCACCTTCTCCGGATACTTCGCCTTATACCCGTCGGAATAGGCGACGATGAAAGGGATGTGCGCCTCATATTCCGTCACGACAAGGGAACCATGCAGAACGACATTCCGCTCATCATCATACAGGTTCTCCCCATGGTCGGACAAATAGATCATGGACCACACAGGGCAACGGGCATTCAGTTTGCCGATAAGGGAGGAGAGGAAATAGTCCGTATACAGGATGGAATTATCGTAGGCGTTCACCAGATAGGCCACATTCTCGGACGTGATGGAGGTGAAGTCCATGCTCTTATCGAAGCTAGGCTTGTATTTATCAAACTGCTCCGGGTAGCGTTGGTTGTATCGGAAATGGCTTCCCTGCGTATGGACCACCATGAAATTGGAATGTCCGCCTATCCCCAGTATCGAATCGATCACCGGCAGCAGGTCCATGTCGTATAAGCGTTCCGTGGTGATGATTTTGCCTTGTTGGAAACTATTGTCGCAAGCGGCGATGATCCGTTCCTGAAAAGGAGTGACCTCCTGGGCGGTCACCCACGACGTGCTGAAACCAGCCTCCGAGAAGGCCTCGCAGACGGACTTCTCCATGTCCGCCAACTCTGTGTTCGTCGAATTGGCGCGGGTAAGGATCAGCGGCACCGAGTTGCTGGTCAGATTGGCCAACGTCACCGCATGGCTATAGGAAACGACATTGGAGTCTTGGGAGAGCAACGGGGTGGTATTCCTCCCATATCCATTCAACCCGAAACTCTTCCACCGGGCAGTCTCCCCGATGACCAGCACGACAGTCTCCTCCACCGAGTCCTCCTTGGGAGTGATATTGAACGAGAAGCCGTCCAACTGCTTTTGCCGCTCCCTGACCTCCGCGTTTCTTTTCAGCACATCAGCGGTGGAGAGGTAGACATCGAAAGGATATATCTTGTCAAACTTTATGACGATTAAATCCTTCATATCCTCCAGGTTATCCAGCAAGGTGGTCTTTTCGCTGGTGTTTGTCAATCGGGTTAGCCGGAAGAAATAGACGCAGCCCACAAGCAGGGTGATCGGTATCGCGACGAAGAACACCCTCTGGACCTTCCTCGGGAAAAACTTCTCGTTCGGGATGAACCTGAAAAGCAGGCAATAATAGACGACCCACACCACGACGACCGCCACGACGACGGAAGGCACCGAGAGCAGGAGTTCCTTCGCCTCCTCCCAATTGGTGTTCAGGATAGTGTCTATCATCATAAAATGGGTGGTCGACCGATTAAGATAGAGACTCGCTATCTCGATGGGAGCGAAGGTCAGACTGAGAATACCCTCCACGATGAAATAGACTTTTTTCTTCAGAAAGACCGCAGGCAAAAGCAACAGGATAAGCGAGACGGCGAGATAGCCCGCCTGCTTCACGACGAAGCCCGCCAAATCCTCGGAATAGAGCAATGTAGCTATGTTAGGTATAAAAAGGATGAATAACAACAGACCCGTCACCACGTTGGTCAGGGTAGTTTTATCTTTCAAACGACTTAAACCCATGGCATAAAGAATATAGCTATTTATAACGACAAAGGTACGTCTTTTATCGTCCGCACCACCCGCATCATCCTAAAAAAATTAGGATGGGGCTACCTCTCCTTCCCCCGCTTCACCGGGATGGCCCGGATGGTATCGTTTCTTTCCTTCTCTTTCAAGCGCATTCGTTTCTCTCTTAGCTCTTTTAGCTTGTCCATTTCGTTGTACGAAAACCTGGTGATTTTTTTTATCACGAATATGGTGTCCGCATGAGGATTGTATTCTTTTACGAGCAGAGCATACTCTTCGCCTTCCTCATACAAGAAGTTACTGAACTTCCCGCAGAAAGGCTCCCAAGCAGTCGTATCCCGTCCTCCCCATCTCTTCCTAATCTGATAGCAGAGCGAATCGTTGACCTTGATTCTCTCTTTATGAACCTTCATGAATACACCCTGGGAGTATTCCTTCTTCCGTCTCAACTGCTTAGCCTTCTCCTCAAGCGCCTCCTTGCTAACCCAAGGGAAAGAGATCGATCTTCTCACAAATATAGTGTCCGCTTGGGGATCGTACTTTTCCACGGCCAGGGTGTATTCCTTGCCTTCCTCAAATTCGAGGTTCTTGAAGGCACCGCAAAAAGGCTCCTTGCGGACAATCCCTTTCCCATCCCCGGCATACACCTGTTCGACTTCGTAGCACAGCGAATCATTGACCTTAACCTTGTAGGGGTAGACCCTCATGAATTGGTTTTGTTCATCAATGGAGCGGAGGTCGATTGGCTTGCCGGCCTTGAAATCCTGCCTCATCAGGCGCTTGAGAACCTCCACGTGGAAGATATCCATGCGGGTATCAGAGCTGGCCAACACTTTCTCGACATGCATGGAATCTGCGTTCGGATCGTACTTTCCCACAAGCGCTGTATATTCATACCCTTCCCTGTACACGAGATTCCGGAACTCTCCGCAAAAGGGTTCCCAAACGATTGGTCTATTGTCCCCTACCCTGACCTGATAGCATAGCGAATCGTCGATCATGACTTTGTACGGATGGATCCTTACGTATTGTGGCTCCTTATCCCTCGAAAAGCCAGGGATTACAGCAAAGAGAATTAGCAGGGATGTCAACAGGGGTTTAAGCATATCGTATAGTTTGTATTGTCTTCTTCAGGATAACTTGCACTTTCTATCTCCTCCGATTCACCGGGATGGCCCGGATGGTATCGTTTCTCCCCTCTTCTTTCAAGCGCATTCGTTTCTCTTTTAGTATTTTTTGCAATTTCCTTTCGTCCACAGAAGACACTGTTTTAATCACAAAAATCGTGTCCGCATGAGGATTGTATTCCTTCACATGCAGGGTGTATTCATATCCCTCTTCACACCAAAGGTTACTGAATTTTCCGCAGAAAGGCTCCCAAGGGGTCTTATCCCGCCTACTAAAACCCTTCCTGACCTGATAGCAGAGCGAATCGTTGACCATGATTCTCTCGCTATGGATCTTCATGAACTGTCCCTTTGGGTACTGTACGATTGTTTTTACCACACAAATCGTGTCCGCATGAGGATTGTATTCCTCCACTTGCAGGGTATATTCATACCATGACCTAAAATAGAAGTTGTCAAGCACACCGCAAAAAGGTTCCCATGCGGTGGTGTCTATCCCACTATATTCCTTCCTGACCTGATAGCAGAGCGAATCGTTGACCTTGATTAGCTCGCTATGGAGCCTCATGAATTCTCCCTGTTTCTCTTGCGCAAAGCCGAGGCTGACGGTGAGAAGAATCAGCAGGAATATTAGTAGTGGTTTGCGCATACGAAGACTATTGTAACCAATTGGATATGAATAATATATCACAAATATAATCAATAGTTCAGTAAATCACAAGGGGCGACCACCCTTTGGTCGAGGTCCATGCCTCTTTTCTTGAGGACATCCTCCATGCCTTCGATGCGATACTCACGAATCTTCCGAGGCTTGCAAAGCTCTATGCCTAACTGTGTTTTGTAGATGTCATAGATTAGTTCCGAGCAATACCACTTGCCGTTGTCGAATTGAAAGGCGAGGTCGTATGGCTTGCCGAGGTATTTCTTGTATTTGATCTTAACAGGCTCCTTTTTCACGCGCATCTTCTTCACCTTCCCGTCTTTCCCTCGCTTGATCCACTCCTTCAAAGGCGTCAGTTTGACCTTCTTGGAGGCTTCCAGCACATACAACTGCTTCTCCTTCTCAACCACGACACCGCAATGGGACCATTTCGAGCCGGTGGCTTTCTGGATCAATGGTGACTGACCGCTCTTCGAAACCTGGAAGAGGATATCACCCTCCTTGTAACTCTTTTGCTGACGTACATAGTAAGCGCCACCAACGGCCACGGCTAGGAGGAGGAATAGGATGGCTAATTTCTTTTTCATGCGGAAGGGATAATAAAGGGCGAACCATTAAGCAATGATTCGCCCTGCATATTTAACATTCAAACTTACGCTTTCTTCACCTCGATATTCACCTTGAAGTCGTCGAAGTCCAACTCGGTCGGGTTGGCCACCTTCTCCACCAAGGTGATGCTGTTGGCGAGCACCTGCGAGGAGATGTACTCCTTGAACTGCTCTACCGCCGCATTCACATTGTCTGACTGCTCGATGTCGATAACAATCTTATCGGTTATCTCGAAACCGCTAGTCTTACGGATGTTCTGGATACGGTTGATGAACTCACGCGCGATACCCTCCCGCTGCAACTCTGGCGTGATGGTCACGTCGAGCGCGATGGTGATCGTTCCGTTGTTGGCTACCAACCAGCCTGGGATATCCTCCGAAAGGATCTCCACATCGGCCTTGTCCACAACGACACAACATCCGTCGAGACAGATCTCATAGCTACCGTTCTTCTCGAACTGAGCGATCTGCTCCTGCGAAAGGCCTTGCAACTGAGCCGCAACCGTCTTCATGTTCTTGCCGCACTTAGGACCGAGCTTCTTGAAGTCTGGCTTGATCTTCTTCACAAGGATACCGGCTGAATCATGCACGAAATTGATCTCCTTGACATTCACCTCGTTCATGATCAAGTCCTTCACCGCCTCGACATTCTCCTGCTCATGCTCCGCCAAGATAGGTACCATGATCTGTTTCAATGGTTGACGAACCTTGATGTTCTCCTTCTTACGGAGAGAGAGGGTCATGGATGAGATGTCTTGCGCCAACTGCATGCGCTCCTCCAAGGTCTTGTCGATCAAGGATTCATCGCACTTAGGGAAGTTAGCCAAGTGAACAGATTCGCTCTTGTCACAGCCTGTGGCATTGTTCAGATCCAAGAACAATTGGTCCGCATAGAACGGAGAGATAGGCGCCATCAGACGGGCCACCGTGTCCAAACAGGTGTAGAGCGTCTGGTAAGCGGCGAGCTTATCCTCTGTCAATGTACCACCCCAGAAACGCTTACGGTTCAGACGAACGTACCAGTTACTCAGGTGATCGTTCACGAATATAGAGATCGCGCGACCTGCCTTGGTCGGCTCATAATCGTTGTAGCTCTCATCCACCTCCTTGATGAGGGAGTTGAGCAAAGAGATGATCCAACGGTCAATCTCAGGGCGCTTGTTCATTGGCACCTGCGGCTGACTGTTGGTGAAGTTATCCACGTTCGCATAGAGGGCGAAGAAGGAATAGGTGTTATAGAGCGTGCCGAAGAATTTACGGCGCACTTCCTCGATGCCTTCCGTATCGAACTTCAGGTTGTCCCAAGGCGATGCGTTGGTGATCATGTACCAACGGAGCGGGTCGGAACCATACTTCTCGATGGCGCCGAACGGATCGACTGCATTACCGAGACGTTTAGACATCTTGTTACCGTTCTTATCAAGCACCAAACCATTGGAGATAACTGCCTTGAAGGCTACGCTATCCTTGATCATGGTGGAGATGGCGTGCAATGTGAAGAACCAACCACGGGTCTGGTCCACACCCTCCGCGATGAAGTCGGCAGGGTAGAACTCTCCGCTATCGACCACCTCTTTGTTCTCGAACGGATAGTGTTGCTGAGCGAAAGGCATGGCGCCCGAATCGAACCATACGTCGATCAAGTCCGCCTCACGTTTCATCGGCTTGCCACTATCGGAAACCAAGATGACGCTGTCGATATATGGACGGTGGAGGTCAATGTTCTTAGGATCATAGTTCTCCTTCGAGTAATCGCCCACCTTGAAGTTCTTCCAAGGGTTCTCCTTCATGAAACCAGCCTTGATGGACTTGTCAATCTCCTCGAACAATTCCGCGATGGAACCGATGCACTTCTCTTCCGTACCCTCCTCCGTTCTCCAGATCGGGAGCGGTGTGCCCCAGTAGCGGGAGCGGGAGAGGTTCCAGTCGTTCAAGTTCTCCAACCATTTGCCGAAACGGCCGGTACCCGTCGACTCAGGCTTCCATTGGATGGTCTTGTTCAGCTCCATCATTCTCTCGCGAGCCTTGGTGGATTTGATGAACCAGCTATCCAGCGGGTAGTAGAGGACAGGCTTGTCCGTACGCCAGCAGTGCGGGTAGTTGTGGACGTGCTTCTCGATCTTGAAGGCTTTGTCGGTCACCTTCATATCCATGCAGATGGAGATGTCGAGCGTCTCGTCCTTATCCGTCAGGTTAGGATCGTATGCGTTCTTCACGAAGCGGCCTTCGAATTTCTTGTAGGCCTCCACGTTGATGCGTGATTTCACGAAATCAGCGTCCAAGTCAGAGAGCAGATAGAACTTACCCGTCAGATCCACGGAAGGACGCAGGTTGCCGAACTTATCGACCAACTGCAACGGAGGAATGCCGGCGGCCTTCGCCACTTTCGCATCGTCCGCACCAAAGGTAGGGGCGATATGGACGATACCCGTACCATCCTCAGTGGTGACGTAATCGCCTGGGATAACACGGAAGGCTTGGTCAGCGTTCTCCGGCGTGATCCAGTCGAAGAGTTGTTCGTATTTCATGCCTACAAGGTCAGTTCCCTTGTATTCGGCGATGACTTTATAAGGGATGAGCTTGTCGCCCTCCTTGTAATCCTCCAAGGCCAATTCAGCGGCCTTAGGGTTGAAATGAGCGTTCACCAAATCCTTCGCCAGCACATAGGTGGCCGGCTTGCCCGTGTAAGGGTTGTAGGATTGAACAGCCACGTAGGTGATGTTCGGACCGACGCAAAGAGCCGTGTTGGACGAGAGGGTCCAAGGCGTGGTGGTCCATGCCAGGAAGTACGGAGTACCGAACTGCGCCATCTCAGGCTTCGGATCCACCATCTTGAACTGCGCCACGACGGTCGTATCCTTCACGTCACGGTAGCAGCCCGGCTGGTTCAGCTCGTGGGAGCTAAGACCCGTTCCCGCGGCAGGGGAATAAGGTTGGATGGTGTAGCCCTTATAGAGATAACCCTTCTTGTACAACTCCTTCAGGAGGTACCAAAGCGTCTCGATGTATTTGTTGTCGTAGGTGATGTAAGGGTTTTCGAGGTCTACCCAATAACCCATCTTCTTGGTGAGGTCGGTCCACTCCTTGGTGAACTTCATCACGTTGGTACGGCAAGCCTTGTTATAGTCATCGACAGAGATTTTCTTTCCGATATCCTCCTTCGTGATGCCCAACTCCTTCTCGACGCCCAACTCGACAGGCAATCCGTGGGTATCCCAACCCGCCTTACGCTTCACGTGGAAGCCCTTCATGGTCTTGTAGCGGCAGAAGATATCCTTAATAGAGCGCGCCATCACGTGGTGGATGCCCGGCATTCCGTTTGCGGACGGAGGTCCCTCGAAGAAGACGAAGGAAGGAGCACCCTCCCTGATTTTCACACTCTTATGAAACAAATCTTTTTCCTCCCATTGCTTCAGAACCTCCTTGTTGATATCCGAGAGGTTGAAACTGGAATGTTCAGCGAATTTCTTAGCCATCTTATTATGATACTATATCTTTTTGTTCAAATTAGAGGATTAACATAGCGTCTCCGTAAGGGCCGAACTTATAGCCCTCCTTCAATGCCACGTCGTAAGCGTTCATCACATAGTCATACTCGCCGAAGGCGCACACCATCATGAGGAAGGTGGAGTATGGCATGTGGAAATTGGTCACCAGGCGATCCGCCACGGTGAAGTTGTATGGAGGGAAGATGAACTTATTCGTCCAGCCCTCTGACGGCTTGATCAAGCCATCCGTACCCACGCTGCTCTCAACGGCGCGCAGCACAGTCGTACCGACAGCGCAGATATGTTGTCTCGCCTCGTGCGCACGGTTCACGATCTTCGTGCACTCCTCGGTGATGTACATCTCCTCGGAATCCATCTTATGCTTCGTGAGGTCCTCCACGTCGATCTCGCGGAAGTTGCCCAAGCCAGCGTGCAGGGTCAGGAAAGCGAAGTCGCAACCCTTGATCTCCAAGCGTTTCATCAGCTCGCGGCTGAAGTGCATACCAGCGGTCGGAGCAACCACGGCGCCCTCGTTCTTGGCGAAGATCGTTTGATAACGCTCAGCGTCCTCCGGCTCCACCGGACGGTTGATGAACTTCGGAAGAGGCGTCTCACCCAGTTTGTAAAGGGTCTCGCGGAACTCCTCGTAGGAGCCCTCGTAGAGGAAGCGGAGCGTACGTCCGCGGGAAGTGGTGTTGTCGATCACCTCCGCCACCAGCGACTCATCCTCGCCGAAATAGAGTTTATTTCCGATACGTATCTTGCGGGCAGGATCCACAAGGACATCCCAGAACTTCAGTTCGTGGTTCAATTCACGGAGCAGGAAGACCTCGATCTTCGCGCCGTTCTTCTCCTTGATACCATAGAGACGAGCAGGGAACACCTTCGTATCGTTGAAGATGAACACATCCTTGTCGTCGAAATACTGGAGGATTTCCTTAAAGATTTTGTGTTCTATCTCACCCGTTTTACGGTTGAGCACCAGCAATCTAGCCTCATCCCTGTTATGGGCAGGGTAAAGAGCGATCTGCTCTTCCGGCAAGTTGAATTTGAATTTTGATAATTTCATGCAATATCGGAATTTATCTGTTCATGTTCATTTACAATGTTTTGGAACTCTTCGAGGGAGATGCAATTCTCCACCGTGATGTCCCCCACCCTCGTGCGCCGCAGCGAAGTCAGGTGCGCACCGCTCTTCAGGGCGATGCCGATGTCGCGCGCCAGGGCGCGTATGTAGGTGCCTTTGCTGCATACCACGCGTATCGTGATGTATGGCAGTTGGCAATCCAGAAGTTCTATCTCATCGATGACGAGCAGCTTAGGCTTCAGCTCCACCTCGTTGCCCTTGCGGGCGTAGTCGTAGGCGCGCTTTCCGTTCACCTTCACGGCCGAATAGACCGGCGGAATCTGCTGGATCTCCCCGAGGAAAGTCTTCAGCGTATCCTCCACCATCTCACGGGTGATATGTTCCGTAGGATATTCAGCGTCGATCTCCTGCTCCAAGTCGAAGGAAGGCGTGGTGGCGCCCAGCCTCAACGTGGCGACATACTCCTTCGTCTGATATTGCAGCTCCTCAATTCGTTTAGTCGCCTTACCCGTGCAAACCACCAGCACACCGGTCGCCAGAGGATCCAACGTGCCGGCATGTCCGATTTTGAACTTCTTCACACCCAGCTTGCGCTTGATCATGTAGCGCACCTTATTGACCAGGTCGAAGGAAGTCCACTCCAAAGGTTTGTCGAAGTATAATATTTCGCCGTCCAAGAAATTCATTCCCTCACGAGCATTACGAGCACATCACACAGATTGCTCCGATGATGAAGCAATAGACAGCGAAATAAATGAGTTTACCCTTCTTCACAATATTGATCATCCACTTGCAGGCGAGGCAACCGAAGATGAACGCAGTGACAAAACCCACTCCCAACGCAAGAGGTGAGATACCACTAGCCACCGAATCATACCCGTCCTTCGCCATCTTTAGACAATCCAGCAACGCCTCTCCCACGATCGGTGGAATCACCATCAGGAAGGAGAACTGCGCCAATTTTTCTTTCTTATTACCCAACAACAAGCCTGTTGCGATGGTGGAGCCGGAACGGGACAAGCCAGGCATCACTGCGCAAGCCTGCGCCAAACCGATGATGAAGGCGTCCAATTTAGAGATATTCTCCTTCTGACGAGGCTTGGCGAAATACGCGAAAGCCAGCAACGAAGCCGTCAGGAAAAGCATCAGTCCCACAATGAACAGACCGGAGCCGAAGATCTCCTCCACCGTATCCTTGAAGAATACGCCCACGATGCCCACAGGGATCATGGAGATAAGAATGTTGACAAAGTATTTCATCTCGTCGTTCCATTTGAACTTCAAGACGCCTTTGAAAAGCCATACCACTTCCTTCCACAAGATGACCAAGGTGCTCAACACCGTGGCGACGTGCACCACAATGGTAAACATCAGGTTGGACTCGCCGTCCTCCAATCCGAAAAGGCAGGAACCGATGGTCAAGTGACCACTACTGCTGACCGGAAGATACTCGGTCAGACCTTGGATCAAACCCAAGATAAAAGCCTGTAACGCATCCATTTCCTATTATCTCCTCCTTTGTTTTTTGGGACTATCAAGCACGAATTTATCGCCTTCAGGGAGTTCGTTTTTCTTTCCTCCGACATTATCCATATCACTGCGTCTGTTGTCATCATACGTGGAGACACCCTTCTCTACCACAGTCTCGGCCTCATTCTCCTTTCCTCCACGAAGCCACACAATGGCGACAATCTCGAAGAAGAAACCGATGACAAGGATAATCGGTGCCACCGTAATCCTCATCGAACTGAATATCTCCGGGTTATAGGAGACTCCGTCCGTACTTCCTCCACCAATCATACAGATACAACCGATCAGAATGACGACAAAACCAACCCCTAAGAGAAGCAAGTTCTCTTTAGGCAACGCATAATTTTCTCTTAAAGCCATTTCTTTTTATTTGTTATTATTTATTTCCCAAAAATCAGATGTAATACAAATCGTCCACCTGCTGCTTCAGATACTTGCTCACCGCACGATGGGTAGCCACGCACGTGATGATGACACTGAATACGAAAATGCTTCCCAACACGACGATGTAGAGCATCGGGTCGCTCGTCATACCCTCCATGCTCGGCGGGAAGTCATCCTTCAGCAGATACCCCAGCCCCAGCAGATAAATCGTGGCCAGCACGAACGCCACCACCGCGATGATGAGGCTCTCCAAGATATACGGACGACGCACGAAACGCTTCGTGGCACCCACCAAAGTCATCGTATGTATCAAGAAACGATCCGAGTGGATCAACAATTGTATCGTATTACTAATCAACACATAGGAAATCAGCAGTAACACCGCCGCCGTACAAATCAACACGGAAACCAGCTTTTGGATGTTATTGCCGATACGGTCTATCATGCTCTCCTGGTAATCCACACGATCCACACACTCGAAGAGCTGGATGGTCTTCACGATCGGAAGGATGCTGTCGTTGTTCGCATAGGCCGCATTCATGCTCACCTCGATCATATCGTTGATACGGTCAATCTCCATATCCTTGTACTCCTCGGGGTCCTCGCCGATGTCCTGGCAAAGCTCCTCGATGGCAGTCGCCTTATCGATGAATTTCTCCTTCTTGGTATAGGGTTGAGACGCCAGATACTTCTCCAGGTTCACACGGGCCTCCTCCGTCGTGTTCTTCTGCAAGAAAACGGTCAACGAGACACTCTCTAAAACGTAGGTAGACAACGTCTTAGACATGAAACCAACAAATATGATACATCCTAGGAGAAAGAGTACGATCGAAATACTAATCGCCGAAGTTAACTTCGAATTGAAAAATCTATGTTTCGCTTTCTTTTTCATCAGATACTATACACCCAAATTTTCCGCAAAAAAAGCAACAAATAACCTCTCTTGGAAATAATTAATGTTAAAAAAGTTTAATTACGGACTTTTTCAGGCGCAAGGAGTCCCTCGAGACACAAGAAAACGCATCAGGCAAAGAAGGACAAGCGGCCCTACTTCAGGTCCTCCACCGAAACATGCGGAGGGAGGAATGTGGTGATATCCTTTCCGTAGCGGATCAAGTCACGCACAACGGTAGAACTGATGAAGGAATGTTGAGGCTCCGTGAAGAGGAGCACCGTGTCGATACCCGAAAGACGGCGGTTGGCGTCGGCGATGGTCTTCTCATACTCGAAGTCCTGGATGGAGCGGATGCCCCTGAGGATGATATTCGCGTTGACCTCTCGGGCGAAGTCCACCGTCAAAGAGTCGTAGCTCTTCACTGAGACGTGCGGTTCGTCACAAAACGCCTTGGCGATGATCTTATAGCGTTGCTCAACGGAGAAGAGCGACTTCTTCGCATCATTCACACCAATGGCGATCACCACCTCGTCCACGAAATTCAAAGCTCGCTTCACGACAGAATAGTGTCCTATCGTAAAAGGATCAAAACTACCAGGAAATACAGCTATTCTCATCTTCTTTTTTTTGCAAAGGTACAAATAATATGTTAAAAAACATACAATCAGGAAGAAACATCACATTTAGTGACACGACGGTTTAATGAATATTTACAATCATTTACTATTTAAACATTTACAATTTACTATTTCACAATTTGAATTAATCGCATTCCAGAAAACACACACATCAAACACCTTACCCTAAACTTTCCCTGAAATCTTATAACTACCCACCCAAAAATATTTATTTGCGTATTATTATCGCAAAATATTCGCGATTTCTTTGGAACTTACAGAAAAACAATTACCTTTGCGGTGATAAAACGATTCATGAGATGAGAGAGACCGACTACATACGTTTCGACTGGGCGATCAAGCGGCTGTTGCGCGACAAGGCCAACTTCGGCATCCTCGAGGGACTCTTCACCGTGCTGCTGGGCAGGAAAGTGGAGATCGTGGAGGTGTTGGAGAGCGAGAGCAACCAGCAGACACTCGACGACAAGTTCAACCGGGTGGACATGATGGTCAAGGCGGACGACGGCGAGCTCTTCATCGTGGAGGTGCAGCTCACGCGCGACCTCTACTTC
>JAFZPM010000043.1 GCA_017550335.1 Paludibacteraceae bacterium | reverse complement strand
CTCCGTCCGAGGGGGCTTTTCGTTTCCGAAAGCGGGTGCAAAAGTACGGCGCTTCCAGCTTCCCACCAAATATTTTCACATCTTTTTTTCGCTCTTTTTCACAATAGGCTGTGTTTCAGCGAGAAAAATTTCGGGAAGAAAAGAGCTATTGCGTCAACAATGATGAACATCCACATGGAATCCGCCTAGGAAAGGCATGAAACTCCTGACGAAAAAGAGGGCATATCAGTTTTGATACGCCCTCTTTCCGTATAAATGAACGCACAAGGATGAACCCGCGCGACCCAATAGAAACCGTGATTATGTATTCGGTTGAATCGTATCCCAATCGCTGATTCCATCCACACGAGCCAACCAATTCAAGGCATAGTGCCACTCGTATACGACTTCCTCATTAAGGCCATCCACCTTCTTTCCGTGAATCCTGGCTTCAGTGCATGCCCAATTGTAACGATATATCAAATCCAGTTTGTCCAGCAATTCCTCCTTGCTCTTCACCTTCGCCTTCTTGGAGAGGCTCTCGAAATCATTTCCGAACATGAGATCCGTGATGATACGAGCGTCACAAGTATCGGCCGGGTCATCCAACTCGGCGAGGCCAAGAGCCCACATCAACACGAGGCAACACTCGTATCGCCAGCAATAAACAGGGAAATACTGTTGCTTCTCAAGAGGGTTAGACACAAACGAGGTCTCACGTCTTGACAAATATTTACTGATTCCATACTTATTCTCCATGGATTCCATTACCCAAGAAACATTCTCCTGGGCTGATTCCGGATCACTGGAGCAGGTGTCAGCGACAGCGGCGGCGGCATACACACAAGCCAAACGACGGATAATCTCTTCCTTGCTGGCAGGGTTACATTCCTTTTCCGGAATAGAGACAAGTTTGCCCTCCTTATAAGGGATACCTTTCTTCTCACAGATGGCATTGGAGCGCATTCTCCTCGCCTTGTCACACTCATCCTCTTTTCTCATTTGGAACACACCGTCCTCCGTAAGTGGCTCATACTCATCGAAATCAGTGGAACCGTCCTGTGCGATAAGGGTCCTGTTCTCGGAATCCACCAGGCGCATGTCACCCGTCAGCGTGAAGGCACCAGCCAAATCGGCAAGATGGAAAAGACTTCCAAATATGCAGTCGGTTCTGTCCTTTTCTCCATTAATGTAGAGCGTAAGGCTCGCGTAATACTTGAAAAGCTTGATTTGGCACAAAGCCGCTCTCTTCACGTCCTGGTTCTCGACAGGAGCCTTGGAGAAAAACCCTGCCATACCATTCGTATACTCGTCCACCTTCGCAGGATCAACCGTCATACGGATGGAAATCGGACTACCATCAAACAAAGTAAGCTCATACTCCGTAGGTGACACCTCCTTGACCTCGCTCAAGAAAGAACTCATTGCATCTTTGACATGTTTAATGAAATTTTTATAGTCACTCCTATAACTATAAAACGTTGCGGTGATCCGCTGCCACTCGCTTTCTTGCTCTTTTGCCATAAAAAATAATTAAGTGTTAATACATAAGTTATTAGAATAAATCATATACAGAACGACATATTGTCCGTATATTCATATAATATCCATATATCTCCCATCTGTTTTGTAAATATACAAATTGATTTGAAAAATCATAACAAAAAACAGATATTTTTTTCAAAAAAGCTATTTTTTGGGGGAAATAGGATAGAAAATAAAAGGGATGGAGCGAGAAAAATCAAAAATGGAGAAACAAAGAAGGCTGAACAGGGAAACCCGTCCAGCCAACAATCCTCAAAGTCCTAAGAAAACATGCCTTAGTTCAATCCACGCAATAGTCCAAACATTTCCTGTCGGCGGTGAAAGGACGCACCTTCGTGTCCGCCACCTGCACATGGGCGGGATGTACCGCATACGCCTTCAATGCCTCAAAGCTCTCCAAGGTCGAGTCCAACATCACATCGACATTGGATGTGGGCAAGCCATTGATATTAACCTTCACGTCGATCAAACCAGGGACAACCCCCTTCAATCCTTCCAAACCTGCTTTGATGCCTGCTTTAATCTCCTCTTTCTCAGACGCCGAGAAGGTGTCCTTCAACGTCCACAAAATAACATGCTTTACCATAAAAATATCTTTTTAAATCTAACTTCTGCCATCGGCTTTCTCTTCCGCGAATATACTGAAAATGATGAAAGGGGACGCATCCCATATCCCTCTTATGGCTTCGCATCATTTCACCCAAATCCGCTTCTTGCCATTCTTAACATATATCGTGGACGGCCTCAACTCCTTGACACTCCGGCCGAACAGATCGTATAGGGAATCACCGCCTGGATTCTCCGGCGCAACCGTGATTGGCTGCTGCACGCTCGTCCATTCGCCTAAATCATAATCCTCCAGGTCTCCCACGATCGTTCCGAACTCAGCCCAAGCGGAAGCCTTATACTCCTCCAACGCACTGGCAGGGACATGAATGGTAGGCTCGGATGAGAAGAGGTAGAGGGAAACGGATGGTGGCGTCGTCGGCTTCACATAGACATCCTTCACCTCCGAAGAATAGAACGCTCCTTGCTCTATCCTTTTTACCCCCGAACCGATCACCACATTCGACAACTGGTCACAATAGGCGAACGCATCGAATTGCACGTTCGTGACACTGTCCGGAATCACCACGCCCTGCAACCCCGAATGGGCAAACGCCTGTTGGCCTATACAGGTGACTGACTGCGGGAGGATCAGGCTCACAAGCCTTGGACACTCATAGAAGAAGTCTTCCCCCACCTCGCCCGAAGTGGTCTCGAACGTCTCGTAATAGGCCTCTCCCCCACTCACGATGGTGGCGCCGGAGAGATCAACGGATTGCAATGCCCCTTCGTTGATCAGCTTGCGTAGGTATTGGATGTCCGTGCCATTGATCGGTCCGCTGACCACTGCCTTTATGGCTTGTTCGGAGAGGGAATCGGACAAGGTGCCTGGCTCGTCCAGATGAACCACCTCCAATCCGCCTGCCCGCTTGGTGACCTCGTGCATCGTGCCATCCGCATCAACTGAATAGATGGTGAAGTTCTTCCCGACACAGGAAGGGATGCAGAAGCTCAGCGTATTGGCGGCATAGAGCATCTTCCCCTCGTCGTCCTGCACCCAGAAGCCTATGCCTCCCTCGCCGGACATGGCATAGAAGGAGTCCGCCTGCATGTAGGTATACGACGAAGCCTTTACGGAGTCGGAAAGGAAATCGGTGAATTGACCGAGGTTGGCATAGAGACCGACCGTCTCCGAGCCGACCCGCTTCTCACCGGCACTCGTCAGGAAACCAGTGGTCAGGAGATAATCGGCGCGGTCCTCCACAAAAAGTATCTCCCTGTTCTTCTTCGGATATTTGGAGATTTCCGCCAACGTCTTGTCTATGTCCTCTTGCGAAACGGAGAGGGTATGCACCCCATAATCGTCAATGGTCAGTTCGCAAGGCTCAAAGAATCCCCATGCGGTGAAGAAGTCGGTCAGGTCCTCCTGCGCCACCTCGCAGACCTTCCGCACGAACTTCAGCGAGCTGTTGTCCGTATCTGTCCAAAGCGTCAGAGGGTCCTTGCGCAGTTCCTGGAAGAGCGTCGGGTAGAACGAGGTGTTCTTCCTCGCCTGATGGTAATACAAATAGAGCTGGTAATACATCCTCATCATGCTGGATACGTCCCTCGTGAAGTACGGCGTATGGTGCGCATAGCTGTTCATCGTGGTGGAGAGCGACAATCCTTTGGAGGTGAGGCGACCATCCAGGAAGCAGATGACGTTGGAGAAGAGATTGTTCGAAACCTCCGTGCACCCCTCCAGGTTGATGGCGCCCTGGTTGTTGTGTCCACATTCGTGCGCCGCGCACCAGTCATCCTGATCCTCCCGTGTCACATCGAACGTATTGGATATGCAATCCGTTGAGTTATAGGATGTTCGATAAGGGGAGGAGTTCGCGTACCCGTCGTCCGAGGCCTCTCCCTCGATGGCGAAGTTCGGGTTGTTGTAATAGATTGGGAAGTAGGCCTCCCCGCCAGTCAGATTATAGGGAGCATTGGCTCGCTGGCCGTTGACCACCGATTCGCAGATACCCATCAGCTCCTTCTCCCACACGGTGAGGCTATCAAACCAGACAAGGCTATGGTCGATGGAGGAAGGGAAGAGCTCCCGGTAGGTGGAGGTCTTGAAGTTGAGGAGCGTCTCCGCCCCCTTGACGGTGAAGAGTTCATGCGTGGCATTCTCCAACAGCTCCGCATAAGCCGCATCGCTATGACGGGCCAGGTCGTAGTAACCGTTCACCACACCACCCTCGATGTGGATCTTGATGGCCGGCCACTCGCTCAGTTTCTTCGTCATCGAACGGGTGTCGGCGGTATAGACGATATAGTAGAGGGCATCCTTATACCCGTCAATGATATTCAGACCCTTGTGGAGCTTCGTGCCTGACTTGGCGCTCGAGATGAGGTCGTTGCCGACGCATCCCGTGAAAAAGAGGGTGGCGTCGTTCGGGACATCCTGATCCACGAAGACATAGATCGGAGCGTTATCCCTCGAATAGATACCCGTCGGATTTCCCATATACGACCCGCCGGTGCTCATGAGAAGCGTGTTCCAATAGTTAGCGTCGCTGTAGGCAGGGTATGTATGGATCCTGAAATCCTTCTCGTAGGCCGCCCACGCCTCATTTTTAATTTTCAGGGCAATGGCGACGATATCATCCGGGACGCTCTCCTCGCCCATCGCCTGGGACAGCTCCGAGTCGCTCATCGCCTTGTACTCCGCCTTCAGTTCCGTGCAGGCATCATCCATGAAGAAGGTGGTGAGCAGCTGACGAAGCTCGGACGCAGGATCCGTCTCCTGCGCATACAACTCATCCAAGCCACCCTTGATGGTGGCGAAGTCCGTCCAATAGGAATCCTCGTAATCCCCTAACGATTCATTATAGACGATGACATCCGGGTTGGACGAAAAGAGGTAATAATCTATCGACGGCGGGACGATCGGCTTGACATAGGCGACCTTGACGGAAGAGCCATAGAAGACGCCCTTCCCGATGCTCAACACCTTACTGCCTATGACGACCGTGTCCAATGATTTGCAATAGGCGAACGCATCGAGGTCCAGCTCACGTATGTTATTCGGGATCTCGACCCTCTTCAGACCGGTACGCGAAAAGGCGTTGGCCGAGATGGTGGAGACTGACTTAGGCAAAACGACATATTCCAGGTTCGCGCATTCCGTGAACATGGATTCTCCGAAGACATCGTCCTCCGTTCGGAACGCTTCGTGGTAGGCCTCTCCACCGCTCACGATCCGTACTTCGGAGAGGTCCAGCGAAGTGACCGCCCCCTCCTCAATCCGTTGGCGTAGGTATTTAACGTCCGTTCCGTTGATGGAGCCCGTGACCTGCACCTCCCCATCCTCCGCGGCGAAGAGGGAAGAGAGCGTACCAGCCTCCTCCACATGGACCACACTCTTGGCGAATAGAGAAGCGCCACTCATGACGGCAGCAGACAATACTGCCAATATCCTAGAGATATAAATCTGTTTCATAGCTCACACTTTATGACTTGTTGTTTTTATCAAGTAAATAAATACAGCTAAACACTGTTAAGATTGCCATACACCACATTCGGGCATGTAACAAAGATAAAAATTTTTTCTGGAAATCAATGGCGGTTTTAGCAGGTAGGCAGTTTAAACCACCTGAACTATCTTTTCTTGTCTATCATTGTCAGGTTCATCACAATAGATGTAAGCTTTTAACCTCAGACCAAACAACCTGCATTTCCAATTCTGATAATATAAACGATATGTATGAGATGAGTCTATTTCCGCACCTACACACACCATAATAATTGACAATAGATAATAAATGTATAAAATACTCATTTTATCATATATAAATATTAGCGTATATTTTACATTTTATTACCTTTGAGGGTCATTCACATTGAAAGGCTTTTCAACATACGCTTAGTTAGGTTCTGGCGACTGTTGAGAAGATAAATTTTCAGAACCTATGTTTTAATATTCAGAATCATGAAAAAGACGTACTTTATTTTAAGTGTCATTTGTGCATTAACATCTTGTAAATCAGCCATTGACAAACCCATTACCGAACCGCTCAGCAATAAAGAGATGGTCGAAATATGCAAGAATCATAGCGACCTGGGACTAGAAAAAGCGCTTGCATATATTGGGTCAGAGGAATCATATGTGAGACAATTCGGAAAGGAGCTGTTCCTAAAATACGGGGATGTGACTTATCGTGATATTGTGGAATACCGTAAGAAGGCGATGGACAAAGATATGATGGAGGGATTCCACGAAAAATACCATCAGTACACCAGCCCCCTTTGCGATTCCGCATGGAAGAAGATCAACGACATCCGCGAAAGCATAAAAAGGGACACCTCGTTCAATAAATACGCTAAGGTGAACTACACGCTGGAAGAAAAGGAATATCCAAATATCTATCCATATCCCTGGATATATAAAAAAATATCACCCGATGCGGTTGTTTATGACAATGAAATAAGAGCATTGGGAGGAATTGTAAGCAAAGTGTCAAAAGAAGGTTCCGCCAACCCAAATATAAGTTTCAACTATTTTTGTGTCAAGGTGGATCCATATATTAATTTGTTTACACAAAATCCCGTCGACGACAAAGACACGTTGGATTTTGTCAGTGGCGAGTACGATTATGCATTCAATGTCCTATGGGTGGAAACAAGAGACGATATACTATACACATCCAAAGAGAACTGGGACCTGCTAGAATCCGGATCAAGTCACTTTGATTTGCATGTCGAAAAAGATAATATCTTGGATAACAGAAGATTGCTTGAAATCACAAACATCGACATCATAAGCCAAGACGAATTCGTGGATTCCCTTTTCCGCGAGCAATTGAACGAAAGAACCAGAAGAGCGAGAGAATTCTATTGGCAAATATCGCGATAAACGACAGATAGGGGGGGGAGTTCCAGTCAAAAGGGATAAGCGGAAATGATGACAATAGAAGAAATACAGACTCGCAAAGAATCTCAGACATTCGATTGTAAAAGCATTCAGATAGATCCCAAGGCGTTAGCAATACCCATTGTGGCTATGGCTAATGCAGATGGCGGTGTACTTGCCATTGGCGTTTCGGACAAGACGCGAAAAATTGAAGGCGTTGATGGGAATGAGGAACGGCTAAATGAATTGCTTCGAGTTCCATTCGATTTCTGCAATCCATCTGTGAAGGTTAGGTGCGAGTATCTGCCATGCACGAATCATGAAGGGCGGGGAACTCGTATTCTGCTTATGTACATTCCTGCGAGCGTTCAACTTCATACTAATCAAGCAGACGAATGTTTCATGCGAGTAGGCGACAAAAGCAAGAAACTCAACTTTGACGAGCGCATGCAACTATTCTATGACAAAGGCGAACGCTACTACGAAGACAAAGATGTTTATGGCGCTACCATCGATGATATTGACATGAATCTTGTCGATGATTATAGGAGTATCGTTGGCTATGGGAAGTCCGGCATGGAGTATCTGCGAGAGAACAACGAGTTTATAACAGAGATAGATGGGAAGCAGAAAATAAGTACCGCTTGCATTCTTCTCTTCGGCAAGAATCCGCAACGTTTTTTCCCACGTGCTCGCACTCGTTTCATCCGCTACGAGGGAAATGAGGAAAAAGTAGGCAGGGAAATGAATGTCGTCAAGGATGTAACATTTGAAGGAGCCATCCTTCAGCAAGTTCGAAGTACAATTGACTATTTGGAAACTCAAGTTCGCGAACATTCGTTCCTGGGCGAGCATGGACAATTTGTCACCCGTCGCAACTACTCAAAGTATGCCATACAAGAGATGGTGGTTAATAGCTGCTGCCACAGGGCATACAACATCAAAGGGACAGAGATACAGATTAAGATGTTCGATGACCGCCTTGTCTTCGAGACTCCAGGTGATTTGCCAGGGCTGGTGAGACCTGACAACATACGCCATACCCATTTCTCCCGTAATCCAAAGATTGCCCAATACCTCAAGGCATACAAGTATGTCAAGGAGTTTGGCGAAGGTATTGACCGTATATGCAATGAACTGGAGACAAAAGGCTGCATCATCCCATCGTTCCATGTCGACGCATTTATTTTGAAGGCGATATTGAAGGCGGAGTGGACATCAGAAAAGGAGTTCGAACACCCAAATACCGATCAGAAAGATGACACGATAAATGGCACGGTAAAAATTAGCAAAATGACTGATAGACAATGTAAAATTTATGAGATAATTAAAAATGGCACGGTAAATGATACGGTAAATGATACGATAAATGATACGATAAATGATACGATAAATGCTATGACCCTATCTGAGGCTTTGAATATGAGTATTATAACTATCAAGCGAGATCTCTACGTTCTTCGTGACATGAATCTTATCAGGTATGTGGGTAGTAATAAGACTGGACATTGGGAAATTATTGAAAACAAATCCAACCATTGAGTAAATCGAGACAAGATTGAGATACATGAAACAATGGCATTTGTTTTATACTCGTGCAGAACCTGTAAATGATCAAGATGACAAAGAAAATTTCAAAAGAGATGCGAGGTGACAAAGAAACGATGTTCGTCAAATCGCACAACATTCACCTGGACGAGGAGTATGTCCATTGGATAGCGGATATCAAGCATCGCTATCGTTCGGCGCAAGTGAAAGCCGCCCTAAAAGTGAATAGTGAGAAACTGTTGTTCAACTGGCAACTGGGGCGTGACTTGGTACAAAAGAAAGCCGAAGAACGTTGGGGAGCAGGAGTGGTTGAACAGGTGAGTTTGGATTTGAAGCGTGAGTTCCCTGATGCGGATGGATTCTCAACTTCCAATCTTTGGTACATGAAAAAGTGGTATCTGTTCTATACTCAAACAGAACATGCGATTCTGCACCAAACTGGTGCAGAATTACAAATGCTTGAAAAACAACATGCAGCAAAACTCCACCAAGTTGGTGGAGATTTGTGTTCAGAGAAACTCCACCAGGTTGGTGGGGAAATACAATCTTCTGATAATCAAAGGGGCCTAAAACTCCAACAAGCTGTTGGAGAAACTCAGCGACTGGTTTCAAAAACTGATGAAGAAATCGGCATGGCATTTCCACAACCATTTGCACTCGTTCCATGGAGACATCACGTAGAGATAATAACTAAATGTAAATCCATTGATGAAGCATTATTCTACGTGGACAAGACCATAGAACAAGGGTTAAGCCGTAATGCACTGATCAATTGTATTAAGGCAAATCTTTACGAACATCAAGGCAAGATTGTCAACAACTTCACTGATCATATGCCGGCATTGCAAAGTAAACTTGTTCAGGAGGTTCTGAAAGAAAACTATAACTTCGGTTTTGCAACAGTTGAACATGAGATCTATAACGAGGCAGAGTTGGAACAAGCGCTCACAAAGAATGTGACAGACCTTTTGTTGGAGATGGGAACAGGGTTTGCCTTTCTTGGCAGACAGAAGGAACTTATTGTGGGTGGTCGTTCTCGTAAGATAGACTTGCTGTTCTATCACATACGCCTGCGATGTTATATTGTCTGCGAGTTGAAAGCCAAGCCGTTTGAGCCTGAATTTGCAGGGAAGCTAAATTATTACGTCAATGCCGTTGACGAGTTGTTGAAGTCTGATGAAGACAATCCGACTATAGGTTTGCTTGTATGTTCCGATATGGAAAAAATAGACGTCCAATGGTCATTCAAAGGCATCAGCACTCCAATGGGTGTAGCTACATACAACAACATCAAAATAAAGGATGCTTTGCCAAGCCAAGAACAACTGGCTGAGCGTGTGCAACTTGTACAGAAGGAGTTAAAGGAGGCAAAACGGTTGAAGCAATGAGTAAAAAAGGAGTGAGAACCATCAAACGTCATATAGCTAAAATGCCTCACATTCATTATGTGGGAAGTGGTTATAGTGGGCATTGGGAGGTGGTGGACAAAGAATGATTGAGGTGGACAGAAAACTTCGAAGGTGGACAGAAAAAGTGGACAGAAAACCCGCGAAGGCATTCTATCGTTCATCACAGAGAATCCATAAATCACCTCCGTGCAGAGGGCGGAAAGAAAATCTCCCCGACCTCCCTCCGATTGGTGATTATTTTTTACATTTGCAGAAGTGTGCGCTTTGTGCGTGGACTGTTATGATAATCATGGCAAATGAAGAAAGAGTCAGTTACCGAGAAATTCTCGGCAACTACCGAGGAAAACTCGTTAGTTCACAAAGATAGGATGAAAAGGATAAAACAGTTTGTACCTTTTGAGTACGATTCGAAAGAACTATACTGATATGATAGTTGCAAAAGACAATAATGACATGAATAATAACGACAATATTCCAGCACTTCAATCTCCATTCGAGCAGTTAAGGGAGGTTGATGCAGATGGCAGGGAATGGTGGAACTCGCGTAAGTTGGCACGTGTGATGGGCTATGGCAAGTACTGGAACTTTGAACGTGTCATAGCAAAGGCACAGGCATGGACTACACAGAAGGGTTATCATCTTGGCGATCACTTTGTGGAAATTACTGAGATGGCAGAACTAGGCAGTGGTGCTGTTAGAGAAGTGACGAGTATCCACCTATCACGCGCTGCTTGTATGGCTGTCGTTATGAATGCTGACCAAAAGAAAAAGATGGTGAAAGCAGCACAGCAGTATTTCAGTGCGACTATGACTCCTGATGTAGCCATGAGAAGCATGGAATCTTCCATCTTGATGTATAAAAGTGGACGAGGGAAGGTGCAGGTTCAAGTTGTCTTCGACACCAAAACATTTTGGCTTTCACAGCAGAGAATGGCTGAGTTGTTTGGAATAGATGTACGTACTGTCAACTACCATCTAAAGCAGATTGATGAAAGTGGAGAGATCCATTTGTCCGACACTATCCGAAAAATTAGGATACCTTCGGACAAATGGTCTGGAGAGGTGATGATGTACAACCTCGATGTTGTCATTGCAGTGGGTTATCGAGTGAATACTGCCAGATGCAGGAAGTGTGACGCATGAGCAAGCGGTAGAAAAAGCACTTACTGAATACGATAAGTTCCGCATCATTCAAGATCGTGAAATCATGAGTGATTTTGACAAACAATTGAAACTGTTGTTTGGAGACAAGAAATAAAATTGCATCAAATAATAACCAAGAAATAATCTGGACAAAATTGTGCCAATGCAAACCATTATCACCAATGGATGAGTAGAGGAGACATTCCCTAATCCTTTGCCAAAAAATCTCCCTGGACTTCCTTTGATTGGGGATTAATTTTTACATTTGCAGAAGTGTGCGCCATGGTGCGCAGACGGACATCATTTGGACAAATGAATACGAGTAAATCAATAAATATATTGGATTACTAGTGTCCACTAAAAATGAATGAGTTTAAAAATTAAATAAATTAGGTTCACTTGAACCGCTTTGGTCTTTGTCATTTTGGAATATAGTTTTGTCGAAGAGATCTTTCAGATAAATGATGTCAGTTAATGACATACTAAGAATCTGCAGTACCTCAGAAGTACTTCTTCCCAATCTCATGTCATGCTGCACAATAGCTACGAGACAGTAAGCACAGATGTCTGAATAAATCTGCCTTACCCGTCATGAAATGCTGTCAAATGGACAAAGACGTATTTTGATTTATTCATATACAGCCTTTTTTTGACTGCAAAGAAACAAAATCAGATCCATTGACTCGAAAAAATATTCGTAACCAACTATATTTCAATTGATTCAAAAAATTATCGGCAATTTCTAGTGGACAGTAATGAATTTATATATCAAAATTGTTACGTTTAATAAATTGGTCATCACTATTATCTGTCTTTTTTCTGAAATAGTTATATGTAATTTTGGGGTCATCTTTGGTTGGACGTTTCATCTGGTCAATACATCCAAGTATCAATTTCTTTGTTTTTCTCTGTTCGTCAATTGTCATTGTATCCCAACGATAATAATAGTTAAGTGTAGTCAATACATCTCCTAAATAGAACGAATTTCTCTTTACCGTTTTTATATAATTCATGACAATATCTTGCCATCCTGAAGGTCGCCCCGCTATGACAATTAAAATATCGACATGGCGTATAATATCTGGTGTGTCTTTATTTATAATAGCATCTCTATAAACAGAATCCCGTTTCTCAGAATAAACATCATTGATATACCATCTTACTATATTGAAAGGAATTACACTTAATATATGAATGAACTTTTGTTTTGGGTCATCCGGGAATTTTCCAGTCAACGCAAAGTTTGCACCTCCCATACCTCCACGTCCTGTCTGAACAAGAGCTGGTGTTAGGAGAATTAAAACTCGTACAATAGAACTCCACGCATTTTGTATGCTCAAAAAAAGTTGTTTCCTTAACTCAGAAGGTATCAATTGACTATTGCGTAGTGCTCTCGAAGCGGAACGGGCTAACGTCATCATATTCTTAACCTTATATTCCTCCATAACCGTTTCTATAGCCTGGTTAAAGGGACGCATGTTGTTGTATTCTTTATCCTTCACAGAGTCCTTAATTGCTTCAGGCATTTTGGACGAGTTTAGTTCTTGCTCAATTTGTTCTTGTGTTTTATCTTCAAGAGACTTGTTCGGGCGGCACTTCAGTAAATCGTAGGGGTTGAAAGCATTAATACCTAAGTTCTGTAAAATTACACTACACGATTCATTTAGTTTATGAATAATCAATGAAACAAGGTCTTCACATTTATGATCTATACCCGAATAGAATTCAACAATGTCTGGCATGTAAATGCATTTCTGCGTATGAACCATATAATCATAAAACGGCTTGCTATGATACATCTGGTATGCTGTAAAGTAATATACCCAATAACTAAAGCGGAACTCGAAATAATTAAGATAAGGTACGATTATTTGAGCTTCTTTCATCTGCTCAAACAAACGCATCATAACATTTTCTGAAAACCTATTTCCAAGAACTGAAGTAGCTGTTTTATAGTCATCTTTTGTAAACCATCGCAAATAACATTTCCCGTCATTCTGACGCATTAGATGCTCGCATAACGAACCCATTATCATACAGCACTCTACGTCATCCAAATTATTTGTATAGAAAAACGAGTCTGGCTTCAAAAATAGGACTTTGATGAGCGTGTCAAGTATTTTTGAACGGTTAACAGGCTGGGCTTCGTAATTTTGTTGGAAATTGAGCAAAAGTTGAATACAATTAACAGGGGTTCTGTGAACATTCAAATCCATTAGTCCTATAATGAGGCGTTCTATTATTTTTTCATTATCCGTCTCAGATATATTTGATTGTGACAAGAATTCTTTAGTTAGTTGCCGAATGGCCTTACGGTCAAGTTCTCTAAGATAAAATGTTTGGAATCCCTCTCGGCCACTGTTGGTCAATCCATCGAAATATCGAGAATCAACTTGTTTGTCAAGAATGATAATCCTTGCATTACCTGCTTCTTCTTTTATTTTTGCTAAAATATTATCTCTTCTTTCGCCTATCTGGCTCCAATTGTCAATAATAATAGTTCTTACTTCAGCTGATGTAATGGAATGGTCTTCAGCAAAATCTTTTATAAAGTCTTTGCATCTATTTTCCTTGATACAAGCACCATCAATATAAAGCCAATCTTCTCTGATAAGCTTCCACGCCTCATATATTAATTTGTGAGCAAAGCTGCTCAGACCAAACTGAGGCGCCCCCATAATCCATAGGTTGTCGGAGGAATGCACCACAGCAATATGATCCATTTTCTGTATTTCAATTCCTTCCGCAGATGATTCTGAAGAGACATTTGAAATGTATCTATCCACCCAACTTGGTTGATAATTATATAAGCGGAGGCTTCGCTGAAGATTTAATAATAGTTTTTGTTCCTTGTCATCCGATTTATCTGCAACATTCTTTTTGAATGACACACGTCCATCAGGCGTTCCTGTAAATTCATTTCCAGAAACAAACTCTTCCCTAATTGGTGCCCATTTCCGATATTCTATTGAGACAGGAACTGATTCGGAAAAGTGAAGAAGTGAATAACCGTTTTGGTCATGTTTTCCACTATAAAGAGGAGGACATGAGCAAAATCTGCACATTTCAGATTCTATCCCGACATATTTCTTAAAATCTTGTTGATGGAGATGACCTGTGATCAGCATATCAATGTGGTCACGCTTCATTATATTTTCGAGCTCACGTTGGGCATATTCGGTAAGATGATGGATGGGATGGTGCATTACAAGCAATCGTGTCCTGTCTTTGCTATTTTCAATCCATTCATAAAGTTTAGATGTTTCTATTCGCAACCGGTTCATGTCATCAGGAAATCCCTTTAGACCGCCATTTGACAGCAATGCGCTATTCAAAAAGAAAATACTAATTTCTGGGATAATATTGCGACTAAACCCATAAAGATTATATTCAGGCATATTTAATCTTTCTCGGCAGAAAGTATCATAATTATTGAACTTCTTCAATATTACAGATTCGCTTTCGTCCATAAGCATTCGATTGTATGCCACCTCGTCTACATTTGATTGTATAAGCTCATTGTGCTTCTTTTTCCATTTCTTATCTGACAAGACTTTTCTGTCCAAATCATGATTACCTGGCGTACAGATAATATTGTCTGGTTTTATCAGTTCAGCAAGATTGGTATAGAACTGTTCGTAAAAACGTTTGTAGTTCTCAAAATTACCACCTATATTAACTAAGTCACCAGCAATTATGCAATATACATTCTCCTTGTCATATTGGGACATTTGTTTCTCTAAATCCTTAAAAAATTGACGAGCTACTAATCCGAAGCCTTCAGGCTGATTTGGTATGAAATGTATATCAGATAAACAAAGTATACAAATATTTTTCATATTATTCTTTTTTTTACTTGTTATAAACTTTCTAATGTTTTCATCAATCTTCCAAGTTCAGAGTAAGTGTAGTCTCTGCCACTCGTTTGCTTTTCTTCCATAGAGTGATTGGCATTGGCTGTAGCAGCGGAAAGGCTTCCTCCGTTGCGCTCAAAGTAACTATGCAGTCCCTTGCTCTTTATGAAGAAATCTATCGTTTTCCGATATTCTACACACTGGTTCAAATCTTTTAGCAGTGATTCTTGATCCTCGTATGAACGGGAGGTGTATCGGAAATAATAGAGGAAGAAGAGCTCCGTACAGCGTTGCGTCTCGAAAAACTCAACTTCGCAATAAATACCTTTCTTGGGTTTGCTTATGGGCTTGGCGTACTTTGCCCTCAGTTTCTGGTATTGCGCACGTTCGGATTCTACATCCTTGGTGTCCATATCAATGATGCAGAAGATATGGTTGTAACCCATAGTGATGCCTTCCTCTATCTTGAGTTCAAGTTCCTTGATACTTGTGTGCTTTGGATAATCTGGCTTGATGGTCAGACGTTTGAACACATCGCACAGGGATTTGAAATAGAAGAACTCCGTCGGTCCTTCACCCAAGATAAGGGCTGTTTGACGTTGCTTCCCCATATCAGTCCTCTAGATTTATAAAGATACTACCCAGTTCTGGTTTTGCCCCTAATCGGCCAATACGATATGAATTGTAAAGAGAGAGATTTTTGTGCAAACCGAAGGAATCGCCACGAGAATACTCCGATGATGCAGTCTCTTTGTTCTTCTCCACAAACCACACAACACCTCGGTTCTCATTAATCAGGTCTTGAGAAAGGAGCGTTGTCTCTTGGCTCGTGATAATCAACTGCGATTTTTCCGAGTTGAATAAAAAAACATTAAGATAGTAGTATAGCAAATCATTGTGCAAATCCTCGCCTAATTCATCAAGATAGTACACGTGAGAACTTGTTATCATATCATATAATGCATCCAATATGCGTATGTACTTTATTGTACCTTTTGATTGCCATTTGAGTGGAATTTCAAAATCTCCATTACTGGAATGATTGACAAACGCCACAGAATCGGTTGTCGGTTTAAGCAAGGCCTCTTTCATTTCTTCGGGAATATCTTCCTTTTGAATACGTTCACGGTATTCCGCTGGCACAAAACGATCTTCTACAATAGGTCGATACTCTAGGATATTCAAATCAGCTTTTTGCAGCATTGTATTATAGAATTTACGTTTTTGAGGAGTATTGTAGGCATCCTTCAAGATTTCAATAATACCTTTTTCCCCACCATCACCATCCACGTCATGATAATTGTCCATAATCCATCTGTGAAGGACATTGAACGGTGCGATGTCTTCTGTTAATGCTGCTTTCCTGCAAACAGACAAGACACTATGGTTATTCAGTGTGTTCTCACGAATACTGTCTTGCGTCTTGACTTGTAGTTTAAGACTTGTACCAAACTTAATATCCGCCTGTATGTTTTCTCCGACAAATGAACGCTCATAGAATAAAGACTTTGACTTGTTTGGATAATAGTATAAGACTTCATTCAAGATATATTTCTCGTTGAACTTAACGTCATAATCATATCTGATGCGATTAGCATAGAATGATACATGCATCTCAATAGGGTCGTTCTTTGTAAGAATGAAGGGAATACTGCCACCTATCCTTTTAGTCGCATCTGATTTAGGCAAAACCAGTATGCGAAATACTTCATTCATGGCAATCAGCATATTCGATTTACCCGAAGCGTTTGAGCCATAAAGAATGCCTAATTTATACAAAAACACTCCTTCGGCAACTTCTGTAATAAGCTCCGATGAAGGTCCTTTAGCGACAAAATTCAACTCCTGCTTGTCACAAATGGAAAGATAGTTCTTGACCCAAAAATCTCGTATCATATAAGTAATATTTTAATCATAATTGTGAAATTGCTACTAAATTACAAAATATTTTTCGAATACATTGTATTTTTGTGCAATATTCGTAATAAAAATACGATAATAAGGAATTTTAACATAACACATGGCATTCTTGTTACAACTTATGTTCCATCGTCATCTCCTACATTGTGTTATCTCCACCATTAATCCATGCATATATATAGAAAACAACTCCACCAACCACCCAACGCACATTCCATTTTCCGATATTTCACGAAATTATCGGAATATACTTCCCCTATTTTTGCAAAATATCGGAGTATACTTCCCCTATTCTGCAAAATTATCGGAGTTTACATCTAATTCCCCCCCTCTCTATTCCCCCCCGCAAAACAAATAATCAACCATGAAAAAGGGTAAACTAAAAAAGAATAGGTATCTTCGCGGTCAAAATAAAGAAATAATAGATAACATAATATGGCATTACAATGTGGCATCGTGGGGTTGCCTAACGTAGGAAAGTCAACCCTTTTCAACTGTTTATCCAACGCGAAAGCGCAAGCGGCTAATTTTCCATTCTGCACAATAGAGCCTAACGTGGGCGTGATCACCGTGCCCGACGAGCGCCTCAACAAACTGGCGGAGATCGACCATCCGCAACGTGTCATCCCTACCACGGTGGAGATCGTGGACATCGCCGGCCTCGTGAAGGGCGCCAGCAAGGGTGAGGGCCTGGGTAATAAATTCCTCGCCAACATCCGCGAAACGGACGCTATCCTCCATGTGCTCCGCTGCTTCGACGACGAGAACGTGACTCACGTGGACGGTAGCGTGGACCCTGTGCGCGACAAGGAGATCATCGACATGGAACTCCAACTCAAGGACCTGGAAACCGTCGAGAGCCGCATCCAAAAGGTACAGAAACAGGCCCAGACCGGAGGCGATAAAACCGCTAAGGCGGTGCTGGACATCCTCCTGAGATACAAGGCCGCACTGGAGGCTGGCAAGTCTGCCCGCACCGTGGAACTCACCAAGGAGGAGAAGCCTATCGTCAAAGACCTCTTCCTCCTCACCACCAAGCCTGTCCTCTACGTCTGCAACGTGGACGAGGCCAGCGCCGTCAGCGGTAACAAATATACCCAAGCGGTAGCGGAGGCGATCAAGGAGGAGAAGGCGGACATGCTGATCGTGGCGGCCGCCACCGAGGCGGACATCGCCGAACTGGAGACCTACGAGGAGCGCCAGATGTTCCTCGAAGAGGTGGGACTGAAGGAGTCGGGCGTGGCCAGACTGATCAAGGCGGCCTACAAACTGCTGGATCTCCAGACCTTCTTCACCTCAGGTGCGGACGAGACCCGCGCTTGGACCTTCCGCCGAGGCATGAAGGCTCCGCAATGCGCCGGCATCATCCACACGGACTTCGAGAAGGGCTTCATCCGCGCCGAAGTCATCAAATACGAGGACTACGTGGCCCTCGGCTCCGAAGCGGCCTGCCGCGAAGCCGGTAAGATTTCCATAGAGGGTAAAGAATACATCGGACAGGACGGTGACATCATGCACTTCCGATTCAACGTATAAAAACATAACTCTTCGGCAACCATGAGCAAAGGGAAGGTGTTAATGGCCATGAGCGGAGGCATCGACAGCACGATGTCCGCCATCTTGCTCCAAGAGCAGGGCTACGACTTAGTGGGGGTCACCTACCGTACCTGGGACAGCATGAAGGAGAGCTGCATCGCCAAGGAGAAGGGATGCTGCACCATCGACGCGATCATGGAGGCCAAACGGATGGCCGAAAAGCTCGGTTTCGAACACCATATCGTCGACCTGAGGGAGAACTTCAGGGAGTCGGTCATCCAAAACTTCATAGACGAATACATGGCCGGACGCACGCCCAACCCTTGCGTCATCTGCAACGCCACCATCAAATGGGGCAAACTCCTGGAAGTGGCCGACCAAATGGGTTGCGACTACATCGCGACGGGCCATTACGCACAGATCAAGGAGGAGAACGGGCACCATTACCTCTGCAATGCGGTGGACAACCTCAAGGACCAGACCTATTTCCTATGGCGCATCAAGGAGGAGTTCCTCTCACGGACGCTCTTCCCGCTGGGACAATACACCAAACAGGAGGTGCGGGCCATGGCCAAACAACGAGGCTACGAGAAGCTCTCCACCAAGACCGAAAGCCAAGAGATCTGCTTCATCCCTAACGATGATTACCGTGATTTCCTGCAGACGAACGTGGAGAACTATGCGGAACAGTGCGTCCCGGGTCACTTCGTCGACATGCAGGGCCGAAAGATAGGCACCCACGAAGGGTACCAGAACTACACGATAGGCCAGCGCAAAGGCTTGCGGGTAGCCTTCGGGGAACCCCGCTACGTGGCTGGCATCAACGCCAAGAAGAATACGGTCAAGCTGGGAACCCGTGAGGATCTGCTGAGCGACAAACTGGAAGCCCGCGCTTGCCAGTTCACCGACCTCGAAGCGTTGCAAAACAATCCAAACGTCGAAGCCCGCATCCGCTATAAGAGTCCGGCGACACCTGCGACCATCGAGACGGACGGCGTCAAGATGAAGGTACACTTCGCCCAACCCGTCTGGGGAGTCACCCCTGGACAATCCGTCGTCCTCTACCAGGAAGGTAAGGTGATCGGCGGCGGCGTGATCGTGAAATAAATGAGTATGGGAACGAAAAGAAGCGTATCGGTTGTCATCCCTTCCTTTGACGGGAAAGCATTGCTGGAGAAGTATCTGCCTAGCCTGGTGGAGACACTGAAGAACAGCCAACTCATCACACGATATGAAATCATTGTCGTGGATGACGCATCCACCGACGATACCGATGCGTTCCTGGCGGAGAACTACCCCGAAGTCATCTACCTGAAGAACACGGAAAACATGGGCTTCTCCAAAACATCCAACCGTGGACTGCGGCAAGCCCAGTGCGAACTAGTGCTCTTCCTGAACAACGACATGGTCCTGAACCACGATTTCTTCGAGAAGACCATCCCCCATTTCGATCAAGAAGATACATTCGGCGTCTTCTCGGAAATCCGCGACAGCCTTGGAGAGAAGAAACTGGAAGGTCAGAAGACACCTAAGTACAAAAGGCATAAAATCCATTACGAAGACAATAGGGAGACGAAGGGACCTTTCACCTTCTATATCTGCGGAGGGAACGCCTTGGTAAGCCACGAGAAGATGCTGGAGCTGCAAGGTTTCAATGAGATCTTCTCACCCTTCTATTTCGAGGATTTCGACGTCAGCCTACGGGCTTGGAGGAAAGGTTGGAAATGCTACTACACCGAGGAGACCTTCTGCAAGCATTGCCACTCCCAGACCATCAACAGCAAATTCAGCAAAGAGTACGTGCAAGGCATATTCCTTCGCAATAGATTCATATTTAATGACTTACACACATCTTCGAACGAATGCCTCCGTCTTCGCGCACAGGCGTTCCTGAAGATAATCCTGTACACGATCATACCCACGAAGAGCCATCGTGTCGTTAAACAAGCCTCGATAGCCTACGTGAAGATGCTGAAGCAGATACGGGAAAACAAGGAGATGCTCTACTCCGACCTGCTACCCCTTAAGAGCGTCAACGAACACTTCGAATAAGAATCACTCAACCATATAGCACCTTGGCGTCATACCCGTATGCGCCTTGAAGTATTTGCCAAAGAAACTCGGATTGGGGAAGTTGAGGATGCCCGAAATCTGCTGAACATTGTAACATCTGCTTTTCAACAACGCCTTAGCCTCCAATATGACATAATCCGCTATCCAATCCAGCGCACTTTTCCCCGAAGCCTTCACAACAACCTGCCCAAGATACTTCGTGCTAAGGCATAGCTTGTCGGCATAAAAAGGAATCGCCCTTTCTGTACGGTAGTTCTGTTTGACAAGCTCGATGAAATTGTTGTATATCCGTTGGATATTATTACTGTTACCTGACATGTTTTCCGGGTTTCTGTAATAGTTCACGATCCATTGACAGGCATCGGCCAACATGATCTGAAGGTATCCCTTCACCGCTATCTCCTTAAACTCATAGTCCTCCCTCCCGAGGAGTTGTTTGATCTGTCCATACGTATCCAAGAAGCGGGCAAATAGACTTTTGCTTGAATTTACAGTGATGGAAGAGGTGAAAAAACGATTGAACAGCGTCAAGCACTCCGGGCTCAACTCGTGGATAGGCCAAAACTCGGGTTCGAAATAAATGATCGCGACCTGCACGTCCTCCGACATCGATACCAACTGCCCAATCGTATTAGGCATTATGACGACAATCTCACCTTTCCTTGCTGTATTCCTTCCCAAGTTAACATCATAGACCATTTCACCCTCCAGAATAGCGATAATAATGCATTTCATTATCTTACAAGGATCTCCGGTCAGGTTCATTGCCATATCGGAATAGTTGACCGGATAACCGAGATTATCCGCGAGCAATATGGATTTGCCTAAAGCCGAATATGAGTTCTCCCATTGCCGACTTTGCTGGAATATATCAAGGTGTTTGTATTTATGCTTAGCCATTTTTTTTGCAAATATATAAAAAAGAACTCTTTTTGACCGCAAAAGGAGCAATTATCACCATAAAATAGGAAATATAGAACAGAATCTGGTTAAAAAAAGTTCCAATTTTGTGCCATATTTATTAGAAAGGGAAATGAGCAGGAATTATTGTGTTATAGCCGCTGTTTGCATGTTAGTATGCGGTTGTCAAGTTAAGCAGGAAGACGGGAATTTTGTCCGTAGTGTGATCACAACCTCCCCCATAACCGCCGAGAAAGAGGCAGTCAAGCGTTTTTCAGGCATAGTGAACGAAGGAAGGGAAATAGCAGTAGGATTCAAGACTCCGGGGCAGATCCAAAAGATTTACACCCACGAGGGGGACTATGTGAAGGAAGGGCAACTGTTAGCCGTACTCGATGACAAAGATTACATGATAGGAGTGCAAGCAGTTGAGATACAGTACAAGCAATTACAGAACGAGGTCTCCCGTATCCGGAAGCTATACGAAGCGCAGAGCGTTTCAGGCAATGATTACGAAAAGGCGGTCGCAGGGCTTGAACAACTTCAGATGCAGCTCCAGGCCAACAAGAACAAACTGGAATACACCAAGCTATATGCTCCTTCGAGTGGTTATATACAAAAGTCCAACTTCGAGAACTCTGAGATGGTGGATGCGGGAACACCCGTCTTCACCCTGTTGGACACCAAAAACATGGAGGTCACACTGAACGTCCCGTCCGATGTATACCTCAAAAAGGAGAACATATCGGAGATAACCTGCCGCACGAACGTCCAACCCGACAAGAGCTACCGCATGAGGATCATCTCGGCCTCACCTAAGGCCGACGGGAACCAACTCTATCAGATGAGGCTAGGCTTCGTGAAACCTGTGGCATCCCTCCCCTCCGGCATCAATGTGGAGGTCCTCATGAAACTAGACAAGAACAAGAAAAACCACCAATATTCCCTGCCGCTGAAATCGGTATTCAACCATGACGGGAAGGCCTTCGTATATGTACTGGACAATGATACCATCGTGAGGGAAAAGGAGATTAACCTTTTGGGTGTTGATAGCGAAGGAAACGCTCTTACCGACACGCCTTTCGAGACATCCGACAAGATTGTCAGGTCTGGTGTAAACGCTCTCCATAACGGGGAGAAAGTGAAGATTGTAAATGAGAAGTCGAAAACCAATGTGGGTGATTTGATGTAAAACCATATCGTCATGAAACTGAAATTTGTAGAATTCTTCATCAAACGGTCCACGTTGTTCTGGTCGTTTGTGGTAGCGATAGTGGTAGCAGGCGTACTGGCATTCCTGGCGATGCCTAAGCTCGAGGACCCTGCGGTGGCAGGCAAGCAAGCCATGGTGGTGGTGCCGTATCCTGGAGCGACAGCACATGAGGTGGAGCTCAAAGTGGCGCTTCTGATGGAGGCGAAATTGCGCGAGCTGCCCAATGTGCGCCGCATCAAAACGGAGTGCCATCCTTCGATGGCGATGTTTACGGTGGAGTTCGAGATGTCGGTGCTGATGCGTGACATTGAACAATACTTCGACTTTGTGCGCCGCAAGGTTGACGACGTGAAACCGCAGTTGCCGCAGGATTGTTACGCCCCGATTGTCATCGACGACATGATGGATGTTTACGGCATCTTCTATTCGCTCACGGGTGATGGCTATACCTACCCGGAACTCAATAAATACGCGAAATTCATACGGAGGGAACTCCAGAAAGTGAAGGGCGTCAAGCGTGTGATCGTTTCAGGGGCGCCACAAGAAACCATCGACATTATCATCAGCAAGGAAAAACTATCGCGTAATGGTCTGATACCTACGCAGATAATGATGAGCCTCAACAATGCGGGCAAGACCGTCAGCGGCGGAAATTTCACCACCGACGATACCGAGTATTCCATGCGCATCTCCGAAGCGATAGAGGACGAAGAGGATGTGAAGAATATATTAATATCCACTTCCGACGGTAAAACCATCCGCATCGGTGACATCGCAACCGTAGAACGCACGTTCGCCGAGCCGCAAAAGAATGGGTTCTATGTCAACAACAACCCGGCCATAGCCATCTGCATCTCCATGGAAAAGAGCGCCGTCGTCCCAGACGTGGGCAAGGCGGTGGATCAGAAACTATCAGAGGTGATGCGGGAAATACCTGTTGGGATCCAAACCGACAAGATATTCTTCCAGCCGGACAAGGTGAGCCATGCCATTTCAGGGTTTATGCTGAACCTTCTAGAGTCGGTTCTGATCGTGATCCTAGTACTAATCTTCGCAATGGGTTTCCGTAGCGGACTGATCATCGGCTTTGGGCTAATCCTCACCATCTGCGTGTCGTTCCCGATACTATACGGTGTGGGAACAACGTTGCAACGTATCTCGCTCGGAGCGTTTATTGTGGCCATGGGTATGCTGGTTGATAACTCCATTGTCATCATGGATGGTATTCTGATCGATAAGCAGAGAGGGTTGGGTCCGAAGACCTACCTCTACCGGATCGGAAGGAATACGGCACTACCTCTTTTGGCGGCCACTGTCATCGCCATCTCCACCTTCTTAGGCGTTTACTTGTCACCGGACTCCGCCGGAGAATATTGCGGAGATATGTTCCTAGTGCTGTGTGTAAGCCTTTTAGCTAGCTGGTTCCTGGCATTGGTGCAGGTGCCGATGTGCGTGAAAACATGGATTGAACCCAAAGTGAAGCCAGAGAAAAGGCGGAAAGATCCTGAAAACGGGAAGATCCAAAGGGTCGTCAGGAAAATGGTCTCAAATCTCATCGACCATAAAAAGACTACAATATGCTGTGCGATACTCCTCCTGGCTGTATGTGGCTTTGGTATGACAAAGGTGAAGAACCTCTTCTTCCCTGATTTCGACTACAACCAATTTGTGATTGAGTATTGGATGCCGGCACAGACAAGCCCAGACAAGGTGAAGAAGGATCTGACGGAGATCTCGGATACCCTAATGAAGAACCCTGACATCAAGAGGGTCTCCTTCTGTATGTCAAGCGCTCCGGCGCACTACAGCCTAGTACGTCCGATGACCAACGGAGGGGATAGTTATGGCGAGCTAATCATTGATTGTGAGGATTTCGACTCGGTGAAAAAAATAACCCCTTCTTTACGGAACTTCCTGCGGGAAAACTACCCGGAGGCATACATCCGATTTAGACGATATAACTTCTCGATAGCCACCTCACATCCTGTTGAGGCTCAGTTCAGGGGACCCGATCCGGAGGTGCTACGGTCTCTTTCCGCCCAGGCGGAGGAAATCATGCGCGCATGTCCCTATGTGGACAAGTATTCCGTGCAAAACAACTGGAGACCGATGGGGAAATCCCTGACGGCGGAGTACATCCGTGAGAACGCGATCCGTTGCGGCATAGAGCGTTCCGACATGGCCAATGCGTTGGCGGCCGCCACGTCTGGCATGACAATCGGCGTGATCAACAACCAAGACAATATGTTGCTGATCAACATGAAGGTGAGGAACGCCGACATGACACCAATCACCAACCTCGACGAAATACCGGTCTGGAGCACGATGAACCTCCACTTCTCGGAGGCTGATCTGATGGAGTTGGCGCAGAACCCACACGCCGCCTCAAAGTTACAGGATAAGATCTTCAGCTGCGTTCCACTCTCAACGATTGCCAGGAATGTGAAGCCTGAATGGGAAGAGCAGTATATCTTCCGTGTCGACGGGGAACGTGCCATAGAGGCCGAGTGCGACCCTAACTTTGACCTATACGAAGGCACCCAAGCGAAGGTGATGTCCGAGATAAAGGAGAAGATCGAGAACATCGCATTGCCGGAGGGTTATAGCCTCGCCTGGATCGGAGAGGACGACATGGCAGGCGATGCGATAAAGAACATATTAGGCACCATTCCTATAATCCTGCTCCTCATTCTGGGCATCCTGCTGTTGCTCTTTAACTCCTGGCGCAAATTGTTGCTAGTACTGATTTGCTTCCCATTTGTAATCTGCGGCATCGTGCCAGTCCTGCTGTTGTTCAAAATACCATTCACATTTGTTGCCATCATAGGATTGATGGGGTTGATGGGTATGATGATAAAGAACTCCATCGTGCTGGTCGACGAAATCGGAAGACTGAAACGGGAGGAGGGCAAGTCTGACTACGAAGCGGTGGTAACTGCGGCGATAAGCCGAACCCGCCCCGTCGTAATGGCTTCGTTGACAACAATTCTAGGCATGCTACCGCTCATTACGGATGCCATGTACAGCTCCATGGCGGCGGCGATCATGTCGGGACTCGCTGTCGGGACCATCATAACACTCGTATTGTTGCCTGTCTTCTATGCGGCATTGTTTAAAGTCAGCAAACATTAACATATTAGATTATAAACGATGAAAAAAATATTATTGATATGGCTGCTTTTCGGTGTACTGGCCACTACTCATGCACAACGGACACTGACTCTGGATTCATGCAGGATATTAGCCCTACAGAATGCGGAGGAACTGACAAAGTCTGAGAACGCACGGAAGATCTCAGATTACGACCTCAAGAACGCCAAGATGTCGATGTTGCCTACCGTCAATGCGAGTGGCAATCTCCTATATGCCTTTCCAAACATAGAAGTGCTGGGTTCCGAAATGATCCTGAAAGGTGTCTATATGGCGGGTATATCGTTGACGCAACCGCTCTATGTCGGAGGGAAGATCACGAATGGCATAAAAATGGCGCGAACCGGCAAGGAATGTTCCGAAATCCAAATGCGGCAGACCAAGATGCAACTATACGCCAACGTCGACAACGCCTACTACACCTGCATCGCAGTTAACGAAAAGGTCAAGATGCTGGAAGCCTATAAGAAACAGATGGAACATCTCGAAAACGTGGTCAAGACAAGTATACAAGCTGAGATGTCGACCCAGCATGACCTCCTACGGATCACCTCCAAGAAGAGCGAGATAGAATATAATCTGAAGAAGGCCCAGAATGGCCTTTCCCTCTGTAGAATGGCTTTGGCCAACCACATCGGTGCGGATTTGGAGGATACGATTATCCCCGCCGATTCGATCCTCACTATCAATGCACCAGAAGAACTCAGCGAAGACATCTCCCTACGTCCCGAAATCCAACTATTGGAGAAGCAAATTGAAGTGAAAGAACGCCAAATCAAGATGGAACGTGCCGAAGCATTACCGATCGTGGCCCTTTCGGCAGGCTATAACTACTGCGGAAACATCAAGATGGAGGGTTATGCACAAGCGGAGGACGGCAACTACTACCCGTATACCAACAAGTTCAACCAAGGACTCGGAATGGTCATGCTATCGGTTCAGATCCCTCTGCTGGATTGGGGGAAGACAATCCGCAACACTAAGAAAGCCAAGCTACAACTTGAAGACTCACAACTAGATCTGCAGAAAAATAAAAAGTTGATGCAGATTGAAGTACGGCAGACGGTACAGAACCTCACAGACGGATATTCCATGTATCTGACAGCCCAACTCGGATTCCAGGATGCGGATCAGAACCTCCGTAAGATGACACAGATGTACCAAAACCAGTTCTGCACGCTCACAGACCTTCTGGACGCCCAAAGCCTATGGCAGCAGTCGTACTCTAATCTGATCGAGGCGCAGACGCAATACAAGATCTACGAAACGGAATACCTTAGAGTGACTGGGCGGTTGGAATAAAAAAAACAGGAAGAGAAAAGACTCGCGAACTAAATCTAGTTTGCGAGTTTGAAAGTAATAACTCGAATTAATAGGCAAAGTACAAATCAGTCTGAAAGGCTGCAACATATATATAGTCCACAGCAACACCCTTGACAATGATATTCTTTATCCCTTGTCTCTCCAGCGCCCTGTGCGTGCTATAACCGCTGAATCCGCTTTCATACACGGAATAGTAACCCCCGCCCGGATATTTACTCCTTAGTTGAGTCACTAACTTATTGATATTTCCACTCGACATCCTGTATATTTGTAATGAAAAAGAAAGAATTAGCAATACACAACGTAGATGATTTCAAAGGAAAAATCTACACGATTCGTGGAGTCCAAGTGATGCTCGACAGTGACTTGGCTGAGATTTATGGATATGAAGTGAAAACTCTCAATCAACAAGTCAAAAGGAATATAAATCGTTTTCCTCCCGATTTTATGTTTCAACTGATACGAGAAGAATTGGATTTGGTAAAATCACAATGTGAAGATTTAAACTTGAAGTCACAAATTGTGACTTCAAGTTGGGGAGGCATAAGGAAGCTACCGAATGCTTTTACTGAATACGGAATTACAATGCTTGCTTCTGTTCTGAGTCATGCTTTCCCTACTGAAACCTTTTGTCGTATTTATAAAAAGTTTTCAGTAGGATTATTCCGTCGTGTTGAGGCTGAATGTTTTTCGGTGAGAGGGAAAAATGTATATTTGTATTCTGAGAAACGTTGTTCGTTTCCTGTAATGTTAAGAAAATATCAATGGAAGAACATAATTTTACTTGGATTCCGTTTTACACGGAATTGGCTGAAAAACTACTGAGCTATAAGGTTGATAGAAAACCTTTAATTGAATTCATCTTTGCGGAAAATGGATTGAGGGAATTTTCCGACTATTTACATTTGCAAGACAAATCGGAAAAGATAGATGATATTGATCCATTCACGTTTATGGGTATGTTTAATCGTGGTAGTTTGTCTCCGAATAATAGGATAAAGATATTGGAAAGGATAAAAAACTTGTTTGTAATTCAATCTGACGTTCCTTCTGATTTTGATGGGATACCAGTTTTGAACTATGCAAGAATGTTTTTTTATGATTGGAATAACCTTTCTGAAAGTTGCGAAAAACTGTGGAATGCATATGAAGCAATGATGAATGGTGATTTAAATCCGTGGTTCAGTTACTATAATATTGCCAAAAGAAGGGCAGAATGTACGATGCCTTTGTTCTGGTGTAAAGCAAAGAATTATATTGCGTTAGATAGTAGGAATGTTAGTTACTTGGAGAACCATGGTATTGTCGTCAATGTGGATAGCGCAGAATCTTATTTAAATTTGCTGCAAGTTGTAAAAGAGGAACTAGGACAGGATAAGCCAATTGAATATCTTTTTGTGGTGATTTCTTATGATGCCTGGAAAGAATCGAAGTCATTTAAATTTAATGATTTCTGTTCGATTGTTAAGTCCAAGTTAAAAGACGTTGGATTTTCCATGAAAGAACAGAAAGTATATAAAGCATATGCTTGGATTCTCTCAGAACAATTTGAAGCAACAAATGAATGTCATTATGAGTTTTGTACTGGTGATAATAACAAGGTGGGTCATGAGAAAAATCGTATTTATGTTGAGATTCATCTGGAAAATAAACAAAACTCTGAACGTTATGCAGATGCTTTAAAGAATGTTTCAGGTATTCATGAATTTTCTTGGAATTATAGCGGGTTTAGAATGAATGATGAGGGATATGAGATGAAAGGCGATATAAATGACGTTGCTGATAATCTTATTGCAGAACTTATTGAATTAGACAAATTAGCAGGGAAAACAATTAAACAATTAGTTGGAGGTATGGATAAAAATAATAATATTGAAAAATATAAAAAAATCATAGACATCAAGAAAAACATTATCCTACAAGGTGCGCCGGGCACAGGGAAAACATATAATACAGCGGCTTTGGCATTGAGTATTTGTGGCGAGGAGGTTCCCGCTGAACATGCAGACCTTATGAAACGCTACGAAGAACTTCAAAAAGATGGACGTATTGGTTTCTGCACTTTCCATCAGTCAATGGACTATGAGGATTTTGTGGAGGGGATAAAACCCAAAACAGAAAATGGAGCAGTCAATTATGAAGTCGAGGATGGAATTTTTAAAATTATGTGTTTCGACGCAAATATAATAACTACAGAAAAGAAATCATCAAAGATTGATTTTACAACAACTAGGACATTTAAAATATCATTAGGAGAAAAAGGGAAAGATGGTGATGAGATTTTTGATTATTGTATTGAAAATAATGTGATTGCATTAGGCTGGGGAGGAGATAAGGATTTTACCAATTGTAATCAATGGGAAGAGTTCAAGAAACTTGATGAAACATGGGGTGCTACAGCGTTGATGATATTCAAACAGTGGATGCAAATTGGTGATATTGTTCTAGTGTCGCATGGAACAAAGGCGGTGAAAGCAGTAGCCAAAATTGTAGGTGATTACGAATTTCATGATGATGCGCCAATTCGTATGCACCAATTCCGAAAGGTAGAATGGCTATATGTCGGGGATATAATACCCATATCTAAACTATATCATAAAAATCTGAGTCAACAAAGTATTTATGCTTTTTACAATGCCAGAAACTATGGCAAAAAAGAATATAATGCTATAAATACAGAGGTTCTCAACGATATAATTACCGGTAAGATCAATGATGAGAATATGCAGAACTATGTCCTCGTCATCGATGAAATCAACCGTGGCAATGTGTCGAGGATTTTCGGTGAATTGATTACCCTATTGGAGGCGGACAAGCGCATGGGTGGAGAACACCCGATCAAGGTCACATTGCCCTATTCGAAGGAGTCTTTTGGCGTGCCGTCCAACCTCTACATCATCGGTACCATGAACACCACCGATCGTAGTGTGGGCAATATTGACTATGCTGTAAGACGAAGGTTCGCTTTTGTGACGTTGAAGGCGGATAAGAATCTATTGAAGGAGAGATATGGCGCAGATTCTAAACAGGTGAAACTTTTTGAGGCCGTTGAATTGTTCATCAGGAAGAACAAAACTGAAATGGATTTTGAGGATCTGATGGTGGGTCATAGCTATTTCTTCGCAAAAGATGATGCCGAACTGGAATTACGATGGCAGTACGAAATTCTTCCGCTGCTGAATGAATACATCAAGGATGGAATCGTCAATGCTGCGAAGATGATTGATTCGGGCATGGGAATGGAGAAGTTTGTGGAAACGTGGCGTGTCACTACAAAACCTAATGAAATGGGAGAATGACTGTTTTTATAGTTACTAATGAATCATGACACAGAAACAAGCTATTCAATTGTTTGAAAAAAAGAAAGTTCGTACCGCATGGGACGACGAGAAGGAGAAATGGTATTTCTCAGTGATTGACGTTGTCGGAATATTAACTGACAGCGACAATCCACGAAAGTACTGGAGTGTCCTTAAAACACGTTTGAAAAAAGAGGGCAATGAAACGGCTACAAATTGTAGCCAGTTGAAATTACAAGCGGATGATGGCAAAAAACGTCTAACCGATGTGGCTGATTTAGAACAGATTTTCCGTATCATCCAATCCATTCCGTCTCCTAAGGCTGAACCATTCAAGCTATGGATGGCGCAGGTGGCAAGCAATCGAATTGACCAAATGCAGGATCCTGAACTTTCCATAGAACAAGCCATGCTCGATTACAAACGTTTGGGGTATTCTGATAATTGGATTAACCAGCGACTGAAATCTATCGAGGTACGCAAGGAACTAACCGAGGAATGGAAACGACGTGGAGTGGAAGAGGGGGCTCAATTTGCTACGCTGACCGATATTATCACAAAAACTTGGAGCGGGAAAACAACCAAGGAGTATAAGCAATTCAAAGGGTTGAAGAAGGAGAATCTTCGTGATAACATGACTAATACCGAATTAATTCTCAACATGTTGGCAGAAGCTGCTACCACTGATTTGTCGAAAGCACAAAAACCTGAAACATTCGGAGAGAACATGAACGTGGCACATAAAGGAGGTAGGGTGGCACGTTCCGCACGTGAGGAACTGGAAAAGCAATTGGGACGTTCGGTAGTGACCCCATTGAATGCCAAAAAGGGATTGAGACAGATAGATAAAACTAAGGACGATGATGCAAACGATACAGATAATTGAACATCAGTCGCTTAATGAATCATCAGATTGGGAAGAGCAATATACGGAACAATTACAATCCGTAAAATTTGTTGGTGTCCCGACCCAATACATGTCCGCCCCGCAATATCTAGGTATCGATCAAAATTATCGTGCCTCCTACTACATTGGTGCCTCATGGTTAATCAGAGATGAATTGGCGGTGGTGGTTACACCAAAGGTTGAAGATACTGATTTCGTGAAGATGTTCTTGGCGGCCTTGGAGGTGGATTCGCAAAATGAATCGGATTATTTTTCAGATTGTTATGGCATACGATTCGATGAGCCTGCCATCCAAACTCCGGTGTGCCTTAATCAACTTACCCCTTTGTTGGTTCTGCACTACCTATCGTTGCTCGACCGTCTGGTGAAACGTGGGTTGAAGAAGGACTACATCACACGTGAAGAGAACCTGAAGGCGAAGGTGAAGGGGCGGATTATGATGGGACGACACTTGCAACAAAATGTGTTTCAGCAACGACAGGACCGTATCTATTGTCAGTTTCAGGAATATACTGACGACACGCCCGAAAATCGTTTGCTGAAGCGTGCGCTGGTTTTTTGCGAGCGTATCATGGCGAAATGGACAAGTCTGCAGCGACAACTTTCAAAAACAGATATACCACTTTTGTTGAATCTCCTGAAATCCAGGTTCGGACATATATCTGATGATATTGAGCCCTATCAGATTCAGCATTTGGCGACCAATAAGCTTTTCAAGGAGTACCGAGAGGCCATCCGTGTGGCAAAAATGCTATTGCGTCGGTTTGATTACAGTGTTACCAACGCCAACGATGAAGAATGCAATGCCACACCTCCGTTTTGGATTGATATGGCGCGGTTGTACGAGATGTGGGTGTGGAGTAAGTTGAAGGAGAATAGCGTGAACGAGGTCCTGTTTCAGAAGCGTGGCTTTTATGGACGTCAGGTAGCAGACTTCGTGATTCGTGAAGAGAAATTAATTCTTGACGCAAAGTATAAACCTGATTATCAAAACAAAAACCATGCGGATATTAATGATATCCGTGAGATAAGTGGTAATGCACGTGACGAAAGACTGTTGCCTGGGCTACCTGAAGATTATTCGCCACGATGCATTATTCTATATCCTGGCCAAGATTGTGAATTGCAGAAAGAGTCTGAGAAATTGTTTGATGCGCAAGGCACAAAAATCCCCCATTATCACAATTTCTACAAAATCAGCGTACCGCTACCGAAGAAGTAATTAGCTTATCCCCCATTATCCCCTCGTAGCGGTTCGATCGGAGTAAAACTCCTATCGAATCACTGTTCCTGAATCCTTGCCCAGCTCGTCCGCCTTGGTGATGACCACCTTGGATACGCCTGCATTGATGGCGGCGAATGAGTTCTCCAGTTTAGGGATCATGCCACCTTGGATGATGCCTTTCTTCACATATTCCTCAAAGAGCGGACGGGTGATTTCAGGGATCACACTATCGTCGTCGTTCTCGTCGAGCAACACACCCTTCTTCTCGAAACAATAGACCAAAGTGACGTCGAAGAAGCGTGACAATGCCTTTGCGGCTTCACCTGCGATAGTGTCCGCATTGGTATTCAACATGTTACCTTTGCCATCGTGTGTCAGAGGAGCCAATACAGGCACCACACCTTTGCCGATCAGATCCGCCAGAAGGGAAGCGTTCACCGCCTTCACGTCTCCGACAAAACCGTAATCGACCTCCTTCACCGGACGTTTGTCCGAGCGCATATAATCCAGATCGGCGCCCGTCAGTCCCAAGGCGTTCAGACCCAATGCCTGCAGGCTCGCCACGATGTTCTTGTTCACCAAACCTGCGTAGACCATCGTCACCACCTTCAGCGTCTCCGCATCCGTGATGCGTCGTCCGTCCACCATCTTGCTCTCGATGCCCAACTTAGCGGCGAGGGCCGTTGCGGAGCGTCCGCCCCCATGCACCAGCACCTTCTTGCCCTCCACCTTGGAGAACCTCTCCAGCAATTGCTTCAATGTATTCTCCTCCTCGACGATTTTACCGCCGACCTTTATGACCGTCAACTTCTCCATACGAATAAAACTTATACAACAAAAAACGAGGAAGGCCTTACACGACCTCCCTCATTCTATATAGACAATATGATTATTTGTTCTTCAACAAGTCGCGGATCTCCGTCAACAGGATCTCCTCCTTTGTTGGCTCTGGAGCTGGAGCTGGAGCGGCAGGAGCCTCTTCCTTCTTCTTCTTCAGGGCGCTAAGTAATTTGATGAACGCAAAGATGCAGATCGCTACGATCAAGAAGTCGAAAGTCACCTGCAAGAAGTTACCATAGTTCAACGTAGCCACGCCAGCCTCTTGTGCTTGTGCGAGCGTATCGTATTTCTGGTCGCCGCCCAATTGAACGAACAAACCGCTGAAGTCCACACCACCTACGGCCAAACCGACCAATGGCATGAAGATATCAGAAACCAATGAGGAGACGATCTTACCGAACGCACCTCCAATAATCACACCGACAGCCATGTCGATGACGTTGCCCTTCATGGCAAACTCTTTGAATTCATCTAAAAGTTTCATTTCTTAGTAATTTTTGGTTTTTTTTAATGTTCAAAATTACAAATCTTAATCAAAAAAACATACTAAAAATAATTGTTTTTTACGATAAAAATCATCGAAGACCTTTAGATGGGTCATCCCCTATATCTCATTGTGAATCAATTTATAAGCGATAGAGCCTGGTTGCGGGCTTGCCGGGCAATTCTCCCTGTCGAACCAGCGGGCATCCGACAGCTCATCCTTTTGCAGTTTGATCTCCCCGCTCTCGTATTCGGCGGTGAAGGCCAGCATCAACTGGTCGGGGAACGGCCAGCTCTGACTGCCCCGGTAACGTACGTTCTTCACCGTTATGCCTACCTCCTCCATGATCTCACGGCGCACGGCGTGCTCGGCGGATTCGCCCACCTCCATGAAGCCAGCGATGCAGGCGTATATGTCCTGATTACGTTGCTTGTGACGGGCCAATAGTATCTTATCTCCACGGTTCACCAACACGATGACGCATGGCTCTATGCGGGGGAAGTAGACCTTCCCACACTGGGGACATACCCTTGCGGTGAGTGCCGCATGATCTTGTAGGGAAGCACCGCATTTGCCGCAGAACTTCCAATCCCTGCGCCATGCGAGCAACGCGCGGGCACGTGCCAAGCGAAAGGAGTCCTCCTCCGCATGCTCCGCGAAATACTGACGGATCGTCTTCAACTCATAGCCCGACGGGAGATCCTTCCCCTCGCCAAGGTCTATCGCACAGACCCCGAAGGATGGCTCGTCGAAGAAATCAGCCTCAACGAATTTAGCCTTCAACTCGCACAAGTCATTGAAGGATAGATCCTTTCCTCCCTCCTTCAGCAGGAGATCCCTTCCCGACAATGCGAAACATGCGCTACCCGATTCCTTAGGATTCACTATCATTGCCATACATTACCAACATCTGAGATTCAATTACCACACAAATGTACGACAAATGAACCGAATACTCAAATGGCTTCTTCCTCATGTAGCGCGAAGCCGATCTCCTCCAAAGCCCGACGCAGGTCCTCCGTCTTGGCGTCGCCCTCGATATGGGCCTCTCCGCTGGCCAGGTCCACCGTGACGGAAACGACCCCCTCGACAGCGCGCAACGCCTTCTCCGCAGCCTCCCTGCAGTGGTTGCAGGTCATCCCCTTGATATGGTAGTGGGAATGGTTGGAGGAGTGCGCCGCATCATGGTCGCAGTGGCCCTCCTCGCCGCAGCAGCAATGCGCATGGGCGTGGTGGTGACCGATTCCCAGCTTAGGCAGCACAAGCGCATTGATCAGCAGGAGGATGAGCACCGCCGTGCATGCCCATGAGAACCATGAGTCACCCTCCTCGTGCAAAGCGGCACTGCCGACAAGGTTCGAGAGGAAGTCCACGATGCCATGGAATTGCAGGTAATCGATGAATATGCCGCAACAGATGGAGCCTACGATGATGGATGCGAGGTAGGTAACCAGCGTACGTGTACCAAGCACCTTGCGGACGACGAGGATGGAGGCCATGTTACAGGCCGGACCCGCCATCAGCAAGACCAGTCCCGCACCAGGCGTGAGTCCTTTCAGAATCAATGCCACAGCGATCGGTATGGAGCCCGTCGCACAGAGATACATGGGTATGGCGATGCAGATCACCAGCAGCATGGAGGCGAAAGTGTTCCCCTTGAAGACCGCGAAAGCCTCGTCCGGCACGAACACCGTGATGAGTCCCGCCACGATGAGTCCGATCATCAGCCACTTGCCGATGTCCTCCATCATCTCTTGAAAGGCATAGACCAACGCCTCCTTTATCTTCCCGCCGAAAGAGGAATCTTCATGGGAGTGTGTGCCGCAACCGCATGATTCCTCATGGCCGCAACCGCACGAATCATCGTGGCAGCAGGCATGTGAGGCCTCGTGCGCATGCTCCGCCGAATGCATGTGCTCCTCCTTCTCTTTGCCGAAGATATTCACCATGGAACCGCCGAAGATGGCCGTGACCAGCGCCGCGATGGGGCGGATGATGGCGAAGGCCCATCCCATGAGACTATAGGTGGCGATGATGGAATCCACACCCGTCTGAGGCGTGGAGATCAGGAACGACGTGACAGCGCCCTTGGATGCCCCCTCCTTACGGATGGACATGGCGGTCGGTATGACACCGCAGGAACATAGCGGCAACGGTATGCCGAACAAGGCGGCGCGGAGGACAGACCCGAAAGAGTCGTCCGCTAAATACTTCGTGTAGAATCGTCCGGGAATGAAGGCATGCATCAGCCCGGCAAGCAGAAATCCCAGTAACAGATAGGGGGACATCTCATTCATTAAATGTAAAATCTCACTCATAACTTATCCTTTTTTGTTTGATACAAAAGTAGAGTAAGATTTCTGCAACCTGGTTGCAAACATGATCGGCGGACAAAAACATGCTCGCCAGTTCGTGAGAAACAAACCGGCGAGCCCGTCTGACGTTATAGTTCGGCCTTGCCTATATCTCCTCGACCGCGAATCCGACCTGTTTGAGGTGCTCCCAGAACTCAGGGTAGGACTTCGTGACCACCATGGGTTGGTCTATCAGCACGGAGCCCCGCACCATCGCCATCGGTGCGAAAGCCATCGCCATGCGGTGATCCTCGTAGGTCGCCACGACAGGTTCCTCCTGCGCCGCGCAACGCTCTCCGTTCCATGCGAGCCTACCCTCGCCCGGCTCCGTCAACAGGTAACCGAACTTCGCGCACTCGTTCTTCAGCGCGGCGATGCGGTCCGTCTCCTTGATCTTCAGCGACTGGACACCTGAGAACTCGAAAGGGATCTCCAAGGCGCAGCAGGTCACCACCAATGTCTGCGCCAGATCCGGCTGCCCCACAAAGTCGTAACGGAAGCGCTCCACCGGCTTGCCACTTCGTGAGAGGGTGATACCTCCCCGCTCGAATCGGGTCGATATACCCAATGGCTCGAAGATCTTCCTCACCGCCGAATCTCCTTGGAAGCTCACTTCCCGCAAGTATGGGAGATGGATACCACTCTGTTGGGAAAGGGCGGCCATCTCGTACCAGTAGGAAGAGGCGGACCAATCGGCCTCCACCTCATAGTCCCCGATCTTGTAAAGTTGCGGGCTCACCCGTATGATATTATCCTTCCACTCCGATTGGATGCCCATCTCCGCCATCATGCCTAGCGTCATGCGGATGTAAGGGACGGAGACGATATTGCCCTTGAGCTCCAGCGTGAGGCCCTCCTTCATGGAGGGGGCCACCATCAGGATGGCGGAGATGAATTGGCTGCTCACCCCTCCGTCCAAAGCGATGTGTCCGCCTTTCAGTTCTGTCCCGCGGATATGCAACGGAGGGAACCCCTCCTGCTCCTCGTAGGTTATTTCAGCCCCCAACGCATTCAGCGCATCCACCAGGACCGCGATGGGACGGTGCTTCATCCGCTCGCTCCCCGTGATGTGCCAATCACCCGGCTTGGAAGCCAGGTAGGCTGTCATGAAACGCATGGAAGTGCCCGCCGCCCCCACGTCGAAGTGGTTGCCGCCAGCGGTTAGCGCACGTACCAGCACATCCGTGTCGTCGCACTTCGCCAAGTTTCGGATCGACTGGTGCGAGCGACCCACCGCTCCCATGATCAGGGCACGGTTGCTGATGCTCTTTGAAGCGGGCAGGATGACCTCCGCGAAGAGGTCCTGCTTAGGTGCGGTTATCTTGTATCTCATATTCCTAATGTATCCCTATAAAAATCCAATGCCTCGAAGATATCCTTCTTCTCCACATTGGTGTTGATCCGGATGTCGCCGATACCGCCCAACAGTGTGAAGAGGATGCGTCCGTCTCCCTCGTTCTTCTTGTCGTGGGTCATCAATTCGTATAATAGATCATACTCTTTGCAGGTGATGTAGAGCGACCCGTAATGTTCCTTTATCAACGAAACCGCCTGCAGGAAGTCCTCCTTCGGGAATCCCACCAGTTTATACGAGAGGTAGAGTTCCGCGAGCATACCCCAAGCGACCGCATAGCCATGCAGCTTCGTCTCATTCTGCTGGATAGCGTAGCTCTCGAAGGCGTGACCCACCGTATGACCGAAGTTCAGCGCCTTGCGGATACCCTTCTCCGTCGGGTCTACCCGCACGATGTCACGCTTCACCTGGATGGACTCCTCCACCAAGGAAGGGAGGGCATTGTAGTCGATATGATCCAGATCGAACTGGAGGATATGGTTCCAGACCTCACGGGAGGAGATCAGTCCGTGCTTGATCATCTCGGCGAAGCCTGAGAGGAAGTTCTCCTTGTCCAATGTGCGCAGGAAATCCACGTCGATCAAAACCGATCGGGAAGGGTTGATCACCCCCACCTCGTTCTTCAGTCCGCCGAAGTTGATACCCGTCTTGCCGCCCACAGCCGCATCGATGGTTCCCAGCAGGGTGGTCGGCACATTGATGTAGTCCATGCCCCGTTTGAAGGTGGAAGCGGCGAATCCGCCCAGGTCGGTGACCATGCCTCCGCCTAGATTGATCATCAAAGACTTACGGGTGGCTCCATGTTGGCTGAGGTGGCTCCATACGGAGGCCAGCGCCTCGACATCCTTGTTGTCATCACCCGCCTTGATGCAAATCACATTCGAGACAGGGATCCCCAATCCGGAGAGTTTACCCAAGCAGAGACGGTGCGTGTTTTCGTCCGTCAGCACAAAGACGGAATCCAAGGAGCGATTACCCAGCTCCTCCGGCAGGATCTGTTCCAGCCTGCCCAGTTTTATCACTTGTTCATTATCCATAATCGTACCAAAAATCACTTTATCCATTTTGCTGTCCCATGGTTCAGTCGGCACAGCGGAGACATATTGTTCAGGGAAACACACCCCGATCCTATAGGCTTGCAGTTGAGGCAACAGCCGGTCGTAATACCCTTTTCCGCGACCTAGACGGTTGCCGGAAGCGTCGAATCCGATCCCCGGCACGATAGCCAAATCGATGAGCGGATAGTCAAGGAAGGGTTCGCCGGTAGGCTCCAGGATATCGAATGCACCCTTCCGCATGCTCTCCATGCCCTTGTAGGTCCTAATCTCCAGCGTGTCGCCTATGACAACAGGCAACAATATATGCTTTTCGGCGTGCCATTTCTCCACGAAGGCATGGGTATCCACCTCATCCGGCAACGACCAGAAGAGCAGCACATACTTCGCCGAGACGAAGCGAGGGTCCTTCTCCACACTCGCCCAAACCCGGGAGGCTCGCACCGCCCTTTCCGTGACGGACAATGCCTTCACGCTTGCCTTGATGGACTTCCTCAGAACCGATTTCCCCGCTTTATCCATAACACTATTTCTTTACCAACCGTAATGTTTCCGTAGAGGATTCAAAGACCATCCGTAGGAAGTAAATACCAGACGGAACATCCATGCGGAAGGAGAGTTCCTCCGCGGATTTTTCCACAAGCACCTTACGTGCCAACCTGCCAGCCATGTCAACCAGTTCATAACAGAGAACCGTCCGGGAGGAAGGGAAACGGACAGTGACCACATCCTCCACAGGGTTAGGCACAGCGATGGATGCAGGTCCATCCGCCAAATGGTCATCCACCGCAATGGCGGAGGATCCCCCCTCCTGTAGCACAGGCTCGATGTAGAGGGATGTCGGTTGCTTGTAATAAGGATGTGCGGAATCGAAGGTGTGCCATCCCGACGCATCCTTGAAGTATGCCGTGTTCTTTCCGTCTAATTTCTCCTCCGTGTGGCACAACGCGAATTTGTTTGTAGGGGAGGAGACCAGTTTCAGGCCCACGAAGAAGGAGGAATCGACCCTCAGCGGTTGTTTAAGCCTGTAATAGCAGTCCCGCATCGACCATAGGGAAACCTCTCTCTCCTCGAACACACCCGACCGTCTAGCGACAGCCGTATTGCTTATGGCGATAGCCTCCTGGCACAGCACCTCTCCCGGCAACGAATCGCCTCGGTATACCCTCAGCAAGACAGTATCCCTGTCGGAGTATACCCCCTGCCAAGGGGCGAGGTAGACACCATAGAGGACGGACGACTTCTCGGGGAGGTGGAACTCCTCCGCATACTCGACGATGCCCTTGTTATTATGTCCCGCCGCGAATTGCTCATAACTGGAGACACGGTGGATGCTCTCGCCATCGTTCCAGTTGGTTACACGGGTACAAGGGAACAGGTGGGTTTCCTTTCCCTCACACACGTTACGGCCAGTGCCTGTAGGGTCGAGACAGTCCTTCAAGCCTCTTTCCCACGTCTCGCTGAAAGCCCAAAACGCATCATAGCCTGGCCTATAGCAAGACTCCTTCGTGTCTCCGCCCGACAATGCGCCCACGACGAGGTCCTTGGCGTCGAACAGGGCCGCACCCGACGAGCCACCCTCCATGATCCCACTCTCCCACTGGTCGACAATCCAGTGAATATTGGAGTCGAAGATATCATCCACCAAGAAGGTCCCGAGATAAGGGGTATCCTCCTCCTCCGATATCTTCCTCATGTCAGAATTAGGATGGTGGAAAGAGTATGCGCCAGCACCCAGCTCACGGGTGGCGTTCCAACCAGCGAAATAGACCCGATAGTCTATCGGGAGACACCTCCTCAGCTTCATCACCAAAGCATCGGAAGAGGTGCTGGAGAAAGCCACATCGGCGCCCGATATACTCATCTCCAGCGAGCCGGTGATCTCCTCATGGCAATGCGGGCGTTCGAAATTGAAGAAGAAGACGCTCCTCTGCGCCCGTGATTCGTCCACCTCACCCATCTCCTTGTACAGACAATGGGCGGCGGTCACCAGCAACGGCACACCGTCGTTCGACGTGTTGTTCAACATAGTACCCGAGCAATACTCGGTTCCCGCCACGATGATCACCACCGAGCTTCTGGACTGCTGTTCATGGATGCCCCTACAGGAAACATCCACCTGACAATCCTGTGAGGAGCCAGCCGTAGGGAAGTATTTCAGTCCACGGTAATCATGGTTAACATTGCCGACCCGCAGCCGACTGCCGCTATTTCTAGGCGTAATCAGCTCCACGACCACCTCGTCCCCAGGCACGGGAGCGGTCGCCAACACACCGCAGTCCGAGTTGTTCTCCGCGGTGAAGGATCCCAATATGGCGCTACGGTCCGGCGTATAGATGAAGAGTTGGGAAGAGTCGTCCAACTGGTATTCGTCAAAGATAAGGTTCAGGGAATAAGCCCCCTCGGAGACGATATGGAGCCTCCACACGTCCCGGCCATCCTTCAAGTGGTAACGGGCCCCCGAATTCTCAGGAGTATAGTCCACGTCAAAGGCGTAGGCGAAACGAATCCCTCCGACATTGTTACCCGCCAAGGAGTCCTCCCGGCGCAGTTCCTCCACATCAAACGCAGGCATACGCACGATCTCCGACCCGCTTCTCAAGCACGGACCCGCATCCAGATCCTTCGGCAGAGGCAATCCACCGTGGCTGATCTGCGCCTGCGCCACCAATGAGACGGAGCATAAGGCTATGTATATTAATTTCTTGAACAAACGCATAAATAAATTAGTCTATAAAGATCAAAGATAAACAAACTAGGATGTTTACCCAACAGCTTTTTTTCGCACAACGGACGCACCAAGGGATAAATCTTGGCGAAAAGGGTTGGAAGGCCGAAACGGTCTATCCGCTTGAAGCAACGCAATATCCGGATGCTCTCCGCCAGATCCTCGGCATACCCCAACCTTTGACAGATGACCTGGAGGTTGGCGACCGCATTCAAACTCTTTTGCAGGAACACATCGGAAGCGTCGTAATTGAGGTGCGACAAAGCATTGTCGATGTGCGTGACGGAGATTCCTTCACGCTTGAGGGAGAGTCCGAAGAGGGTATCTTCGTGGCCGTATCCCCTCAGCGATTCGTCAAAACGGACTCGTTCGAAGAGCGCCTTCCTTATCATGAAGTTGAATGTGGAGAAGGAGTCGTTCGGTCGGACGCTTCTCTCCTCGGCGCTTCTCTCCTCCCTCTCCTTGCCGTATTTCCAGCGGAGGATATGCTTATCTGACGTGGGTTGCCCACCGTAATGGTAACCACCCATCACAACATCGTGCCCCTCCACGCGGATATAACGTTCGAGAAAGGAATCGTCAAGAGGGAGTACATCACAATCCATGAAGATCAGGTATTCATACCGTGCCTCATCCGCCAACTTGTTGCGTATGGCGGAGCGTCCCACGTTCTGCGGCAACCGCACGTAACGGACCCCTTCCAGCGCATCGAGCGCACCGTTCTCCTCAAGGAAGGATGTGGAGCCATCATCCATCAGCAGGATCTCAAAGACGCATGAAGAACGCGACGCTTGCCGGTGCAACTCGTGAACAAGCGACGTGACATCCTGATTATAAACTGGTATACAGATGGATAACTCCATTTCTTCGGGGTATTCACTTTAAACAGACAAAAATACAAAATAGTGGCGAAATAGATTAAATTCGCGTAACGATTATAGACAAAAAAAGACAAAATGAATATCGAGATAGAGAGAAAATATTTGTTGCGCAACGAAGATTGGAGGGGCTTAGCGGAGGGCGTATACTACAAGCAGGCCTATCTGAACGAGCGTGGCGGCAACACCGTGCGTGTGCGCATCGAGGGAGAGAAGGCCAAACTGACCATCAAGGGCAAGGCGAAGAACATCTCACGCGTCGAGATCGAGTATGATATTCCGATGGAGGATGCCGAGGCGCTCTTCTCGCTGGCCAAGACACCTTGCGTGGAGAAGTACCGGCATAAGATTCCTTACAAAGGAAACGTATGGGAAGTGGATGAATTCCTGGGAGAGAACAAGGGACTTGTGGTCGCTGAGATCGAACTCAAATCGGAGGAGCAGACCTTCGAAAAGCCCGAATGGATCGGGGAGGAAGTGACCCTTGACAAGCGCTACACCAACTCGAACTTAGCTGTGAAACCCTATTCCTCTTGGAAATAAGCATAAAAAAAGCATTGGTTCTTCCCAATGCTTTTTAACGTATGTTTTATGGAGATGTGGGGTCACCGCATCTCTACTCTTCGTCGTCACGTCTTCTGCGACCGCCGAAGTTTCTGTTTCCTCTATTGTCCTCGTCATCGTCCCGACGTCTGAAAGGACGCTTGAAGTTATCACGTCCGCCGAAATCCCTACGTCTATCGTCGTCCCTGTTCCGGTCGTATCTTGGTCTGCCACGGAAATCATCGTCGCCGCGGTCCTCACGTTTCCTGAACTCTTTTCTACCCTCACCGCCACGGAAGTCACCACGTTCACGGTCATATCGGTTACGGTCGTACGGACGTTCGGAACGACGCTCGTTCCATTCCGCCTCTCGTTGGCTTTTCCTCTCCTGATACTCCCTCTCCTTTTCGAAAGCCTCGTGTCTGCGGCGCTGGTATTCGCTCTGTTCGTTCTCGTTGTTGGAGCTTCTGTTCCAAGTATCCTCCTCGACCCTCACGAATGAGCCGTCCTCACGGACAGGGCTGAACTTGCGTTCCTCAGGGTTTTGGGAAGAATATCTCCTTGACCGATCTTCCTCCTCTTGGGAAGGGAAGGTACGACCCTCGTTACGGTCACGGAGGTAGTCGTTCCTGCGTCCCTTGAACATCTCGTATTTCCTGAATTCGCATTCGATGGAGCCGTTGAGCAAGTGGTATTTCACGGACGGCCTCAGACCGATGTGGTCGGTCGTCTCGCAAGGCACGGTGATGATCCATGCGGACATATCCGTGAAGTCGTTTTTCAGCTTGGAGCCGATCTCCTCGTAGAGTTTATCCATCTCGAAAGGTTTCAGTCGCTCACCGTAAGGAGGATTGAACATCACCATCGTATCGTTCTGAGGACGTTCGCAGCCTTGGAACGGCTGGTGTTTCAACTCGATGTATTTAGACATTCCCGCACTCTTCACGTTCTCCGTCGCGATACGCAGAGCGGCGGAAGAGATATCGGAAGCATAAATCTTATGGGTGAATTCCCTTTCCTGGGATTCGTCGTCATACAGGTTCTCCAGCATCTCCTTGTCGAAATCAGGCCACTTCTCGAAAGCGAATCCCTTACGATAGATACCTGGAGCGATGTTCAAAGCCATGAGGGCGGCTTCGATCGCGATGGTACCGGACCCGCACATAGGGTCCATGAAGTCGGACTGGCCTTCCCAACCCGCCAGGCGCAACATGCCGGCGGCCAGCACCTCATTGATAGGCGCCTCGGTCTGCTCCACCTTATAACCCCTCATGAAGAGCGGTTCGCCGGAACTATCCAAGGAAAGGGTACAAACATCCTGATTGACATGTATGTTCAACTGCACATCCGGGTTTTTGATACGGACGGAAGGCCTTTCGTTATATTTCTCCATGAAATGGTCGGCGATGGCATCCTTGGCTTTATAAGCGAGGAACTTGGAGTGTCGGAAGTTTTCGGAATGGACCACAGCGTCGATGGCGAAGGTCTTCTTCGTGTCCAGGTACTGTGACCAATCCATAGCCTTGATGATTTGGTAGACCTCATCCGCATCCGATGCGGTGAACTGATGGATAGGCTTAAGAATCCGCAGCGCCGTGCGGCATCTGAAGTTAGCCTTATACATCATTTCCTTATCTCCATAGAAGCGAACACCCCTTGTGATGATTTCGACTTGCTCCGCTCCCATCTCTGTCAACTCCTTTGCCAGAACCTCTTCCAAACCTTGAAAGGTCTTAGCGATCATTTCAAAATTATTTGCCATCGCGAAATTTGTATATTTGTGCCGTCGCAAAGATACGAAGAATTATGATAGTTTTCGTATAGTGGACGGCTAATAATTGATTACAACGGAAAGAAGTTTCATGAGTGATCCTATTTCACGTAAAAATATAGATCTCACCCCACAAACAAAAAAAAACCACAACTAACTCTTCACAGAGTGATTGTGGTCGCCTATTTAAAGTATAAATGTTTCCTGACAACGAAATATTAAATTCATTTCGTTTTGCATTGCAAATGTAATAACAATGCGTATCGGGGAGGGGTGAAGCATGTTTCATTTAACGGATAATTTCGTTACAAATGCAAAAAACATGCGGTGGAATCGCCTTTTTCCGTACATTTTTATGTAGATTTGTATCGTAAATAACAGAAGAGATGGAACAATTAGTCTTTGCGACAAACAACCCTCACAAGGTGGATGAGGTGAGGAACAAACTGAGCGGTTTGTTCGAGATCAGGACGCTATCGGAAATCGGGTGTGTGGAGGATATCCCTGAGACATCCGACACGCTGCAAGGGAACGCGGCGCAGAAGTCACATTACCTGCACGACCATTTCCACTGCGACTGCTTCGCCGACGACACGGGGTTGGAGGTGGAGGCGCTGGACGGCGCGCCAGGTGTCTATTCAGCAAGGTACGCAGGACCGGAGAAAGACTCCGAGGCGAACATAGACAAACTGTTGGCGGAGCTCGAAGGGAAAGAGAACCGCCGCGCCAGGTTCAGGACAGTGATCTCGCTCATCCTCGACGGGGAGGAACACTTCTTCGAGGGGATCGTCGCCGGTACAATCCTGACGGAAAGGCATGGAACCAACGGATTCGGCTACGACCCCGTCTTCCAACCGGACGGTTATGACCGCTCCTTCGCAGAGTTGTCCATGGACGAAAAGAACCAAATCAGCCATAGGGGAAGAGCGACGGAGAAACTCATACAATTCTTAAGTGGAACAAAATAACTATCTCATTATGAGAAACCTAATAAGACTACTAGCGATCACCTGCGCCATTTGCTGCGCATCATCAGGCTTCGCCCAATTGCCCATGGGGGGATGGAAGACCTTCTTCAGCTACAGCAACGCCTGCAGCATGGTCCAATCCAAGGATAAAATATATGCCCTGAGCGACGGTAACCTCTTCTCCATAGACAAAGAGTACGAGAGCATCGAGACCTATACGAAACTGACAGGCCTGACGGACGGTAATATCACCAAGATCGCTTATTGCCAATCCCAAAACACACTTGTCATCATCTATGAAAACTGCAACATCGACCTGCTGACCAACTCACGGATCATCAACGTGAACGACCTCAAACGCGCGGAAGTGAGCAACAAAAAGGTGAACGGCGTCACCATCGACGGGAAATACGCCTACTTGGCATGCGGATTCGGCATCACAGTCCTGGATGTGGAGATGGCGGAAATCGTCGACACATATATCCTGGGAGAGAAAGGAACATACGTGAATGTCGAAAACATCGTCTTCCATAACGACTCGATCTACGCACAATCCGGGAACACAATCCGCTACGCCGCTAAGAAGGATAAGAACCTGGCTGATTTCAACCGTTGGCAAACCTTCCACCTCCTCTCAGAGAAGGCTATCGAAAAGGGAATAGTCGTGAACGAAGAGAATGCGGACAGCCTACAACAAACGGGTGACATCCTCCCGATATCAAAGATGTACTCTTTCAATAAATCACTGCTTTTCCGCTCCGAAGATATTTTATTGAAGAGAGATTCCACCCTCTCCACGGTCATGACACTCCCTCGGGGGACCAATATCTCGGTGGACAACCAACTGATCATCTCGAAGAGCGACTCCATGATTGCCTTCAACGCTGACTTCGAACAGGTCGCGAGGGTCGAGTCCGACTCAGTGCTCGAGACGCTTTATGACCCGCAAAGCAAAGCGTATTGGATTTGTGACTACCAAGCGGACGGACGGACCATCATCCAAAAGTATGGAGAAAAGGGCGGATTCATCAACCATTACATTCCGGACGGACCAATCTCCGGAGAAATCGCCTTCATCAAGTTCCAAGACAGCAAACTCCTCACGGGTAGCGGCGGACCATTCGACCGTCCATTGCACACCCCAGGTATCGTGCAAATCCTCGAAAACGGTCATTGGTCCATCATCACGGAAAATGGCATGGATACAGCCATCCTCCACAACAGGCACTTCCTTGACGTGATCGACATCGCCGTAGACCCCCAAGATAATGACCATATCTTCGTGGCCGCATGGAAGGGCCTCTTCGAATTCCAAGGCATACGGCTCATCAACCATTTCACGAATAACAACAGCCCGTTGTCCGCGGATGGTAGTAATACACTGGTCGATGGACTCAAATTCGACAAGAACGGAAACCTCTGGATACTGAATATGCTTTCCCATAATCCAGTTCATATACTCACCCCCAACCGCGAATGGTACCAACTGGATTACACCCAATTACAAAACACCAACGGTCTGAGAGACCTATTCATCGATAGCAAAGGTTACTTATGGGTGATCAAATACAGGGATGGCACCGGCGTTTTCTGCGCCGACCTGAACGGCACCGACCTGGACGGGAAAGACGATAAGAAAGTGTTCCGCTCCACCTTCCACGACAAAGACTCCCACCCATTGATCCCTACCACAGTCCGCTGCATCACGGAAGACATGGACGGAGTGATATGGATCGGAACGGACAAGGGTCCCCTATTGGTCCCTGACGCATCCCAGATGTTCGACAGCGATTTCCGGGTGGACCGCGTGAAGATAACACGTGAAGACAACGCCAACTACGCCGATTACCTGCTCGAAAACGAACAGATCAACGCAATCGTGATAGACGGCAACAACAGAAAATGGGTCGGAACGAACTCCACCGGACTGTACCTGCTTTCCGCAGACGGGAAAGAGACCATCCACCATTTCACCACGGAGAACTGTCCGTTCACCTCGAACGCCATCATGGATCTCTTCCTGAACAACGAGACGGGCGAACTCTACATCACCACCTCCTCAGGACTCTTCCTTTACCAAACCGACGCAATCAAGGGGGCTGAGTCCTACAGCAAAGTCTATGCCTACCCTAACCCTGTCAGGGAAAACTATAACGGACCTGTCACCATCACGGGACTGATGGAAAACAGTCAGGTGCGCATCTCCGACGCGGAGGGAAGAATCATCCATGAAGGAGACTCCAACGGCGGCGTCTACGTGTGGGACGGCAAAGATAAGAACGGCAGGAAGGTGAACACGGGCATCTACTTCATCTACGCCGCACAACCTGACGGAAGCTCCAAAATGGTCACGAAGATGGCGGTGATCAACTAAACTAAGTTGTACATGTCGTTTGTATAAGATATAACAATAGGGCTTTAAGTCCCTTTCTAATGCAATGGTAATAAATGATTTATCTTCCATAAGGGAATCCGCCAAAGAGTTCATCGCCCAAATGGGTGACCGCCGGGTTTTCCTCTTCTACGGCTCGATGGGGGCTGGTAAAACCACCTTCATCCGCGCCATCTGCGAAGAACTGGGCGTCACGGACGTCGTGAATAGCCCCACTTTCGCCATCGTGAACGAATATACGGACGGAAAGGGCCAACCAATATACCATTTCGACTTCTACCGCATCAACAAAGTGGAGGAGGCCTACGACTTCGGTTACGAGGATTACTTCTACAGCGGCAACGTCTGCTTCGTGGAGTGGCCGGAGATGATCGAGGAACTCCTGCCATCTGACGCAGTCAGGGTCTCCATCCAAGAAATGCCGGACGGCTCAAGGAACGTCAACATCACCCAACAGGCATGAAAATAGGTTTCGACGCTAAACGGGCTTTCTGCAACTCCCGAGGATTGGGCAACTATAGCCGTGACACCATCCGGCTCCTGACCGAACAGTTCCCGGAGAACGATTACACCCTTTTTACCCCGAAAATCAACGAATCCATCCGCTGGAACTTCAACGAACAATGCACCTCAACGGTCCTGCCCCAGGGAATCCATGCGAAAAGCCTCTTTTCTTCCCTCTGGCGAACCCGGGGAATCTGCAAGGATATCGAACGCTTGGACCTGGACATCTACCACGGACTAAGCCACGAACTGCCTTACGGAATAGAAAAGACACGCACGAGGACGGTCGTCACCATGCATGACCTGATCTTCCTGAAGAACCCGGAACTGTTCCCCCTCTTCGACCGATACTCTTTCCGGAAAAAATATATCCATGGTTGTAAAACAGCGGATAGGGTCATCGCCATCAGCGAAGAGACGAAGCGCGATCTGATGGAGCTCCTGCATGAGGAGGAGTCACGGATCGACGTGGTCTACCAAGGCTGTAACCCTGTGTTCCATCAACCCGTGGAAGAATCGGAGCTTGAGGCGGTCCGACAAAAATATGCGCTCCCCAACGAGTTCATGCTGATCATCTGCGCCATCGAACGGAGAAAGAACCATGAACTGATCCTCAAGGCGATGCGCCACCCACAACTGGACCTCCCGCTCGTCATCGTGGGAAGGTCTTCCGAATACAAAAAGCATCTGGAGGAACTCATCCGTGAGTATGGTCTCGAGAATAGGGTGATCTTCCTGGACGCGATGCCTACGACCGCCTTGCCTGCGCTATACCGCCTCGCTACGGTGTTCGTCTATCCTTCCCTATTCGAAGGGTTTGGCATACCGATCCTGGAGTCCCTCACCATGGGTACGCCCGTCGTGACCAGCGAGGGTAGTTGCTTCCGGGAAACGGGTGGAGACGCCGCCAAATACGTCGACTGCAACAACCCGGACCAGCTGGCGGAGACCCTCATCGACGTGCTCCAACACCAGGAGGTACGTGATGGAATGGTCGCCGCAGGCCTTGCACACGCCCAGAAATTCACGGACAACGCGGTCGCCCGAAACCTAATGTCAGTCTATAAAAAAATTTCATGATATGTCGGACATCATCACCAACACCCTACAGACAATCGGTATCAATGAGTTGAACGAAATGCAACAGGCCTCCCTCCGCGCCAATGAGTCGGGCAGGGACGTCGTGCTCCTCTCCCCTACGGGTTCGGGCAAGACGCTGGCTTTCCTCCTTCCGTTACTGAAACAGATGAAACAGGGGATCGACACGACCCAAGCCTTGGTCATCGCCCCGTCGCGCGAATTGGCACTTCAGATCGAGGAGGTCTTCCGCTCCTTCAAGAGCGATTTCCACATCACGTGCTGCTACGGCGGACATCCCTTCGAAGTGGAGAAGAACGCACTAGCCAACCATCCTGAACTGGTCGTCGGCACACCGGGACGTCTCTTGGACCATATCAACCAAAAGAGCTTCAGCCCCGAAACCATCAAATTCCTGGTGCTGGATGAATTCGACAAGTCCCTCGAACTAGGCTTCCAAGGCGAAATGGAGGCGGTCATCTCCCAACTGACGGGCGTGAAGAAACGCATGATGCTCTCCGCCACGAAGTCGGAGGAGATTCCTCCCTTCACGAAGATACACCACCCGATGGTGCTCGATTTCCTAGACAACACGGAGACCCTCCGTTCGCTAAAGGTCCATCTGGTGCAATCCCCTATCAAAGACAAATTGGAGACCCTTCTGAAGCTGGTCTGCACCATAGGCAATCAGCCTACCCTGATCTTCTGCAACTACAGGGAATCGGTGGAACGTATCGCTAATTTCCTGAAAAAGAATAAATTGGATTGTAAGATGTTCCATGGCGGCATGGAGCAGGTGGATCGGGAGAAGTCTCTGTTCCAATTCAGGAACGGAACCTCCTATTTGCTGGTCTCCACCGACCTAGCCTCCAGAGGCTTGGACATCCCCGAGATACAGAACGTGGTGCACTACCACCTTCCCATCAACAAGGAGTCCTACACGCACCGTAACGGAAGGACTGCCAGGATGTATGCGGACGGTAACGCCTACATCATCCTCCACGGGGAGGAACACCTGCCGGATTTCCTCGAAGGGGAGGAACTGAACCCATTCGAACTGCCGGAAGTATGCAAGGCGCCGCAACCCTCCGAATGGGCCTCCGTCTACATCGGCAAAGGGAAGCGCGACAAACTCAGCAAAGGCGACATCGCCGGCTTCCTCATGAAGAAGGGCGAACTTGGGAAAGATGATTTAGGTAGGATAGAGGTGAAGGAACAATTCTCCTTCGCCACCGTGCGCCGCACAAAGATACAAGCCCTCCTGCAAAAGGTGCGTGGAGAGAAGATCAAGGGGATGAAAACCCTGTTCGAGGAAGCCATGTAGGGGCGAAAATAGTTTAGATCTATGTGCCGCTGCGGTAGCCCTAAAATAGTAAATCGTAAATAGTTAAATAGTAAATACTTGCGGCATTTAGAGGAAGAGAGAAAATCGCACGCGCCATACCCTAAAATAGTAAATCGTAAATAGTTAAATAGTAAATACATACGGCTGTTTTGCGCGGCAAACGAATTTTCTCTGTCCAGAAGCTCTATTTTTTCTTCTTTTTAGAATTGCTTTCCGTTGAATTATATATATATTTGGGTATTGTTTTGAGGATGAACAAATAACGGGTTGTGCGTATAGTCTTTGTGGATATGGATGTGTTCCCTCGGGCAATGATAGGTGTATGTCAGATAATAAGTTGAAATTTAACGATATATATTTAACAATTAATTTAATAAACAATGGAAAAGAGTTTGATTGATCGATTCTTAGCGGCTAATGCGGACAACTTCGATAGCGACGAATTACAGATGATAGCCGCCAAATTAGAGAGTTTACCAGACTACGCGTCTAATCAGTTGTCGGCATTACAACTAAAAAGTCCAATAACATACCTAATCATCTCCATCTTTTTAGGTAACTTCGGCGTCGATAGATTCCTCCTGAAACAACCAGGAAAAGGCATCCTGAAGCTTATCACATGCGGTGGCATTGGCATTTGGACCATCGTTGACTGGTTCACCGTAATGGGCAGGACAAAAAAGTTCAACTTGGATATGATTTCCGATTTGATCAAAAGCGTCAATCCTTCCGCTACAACAAACAATTCCTTCTCTGGAAACAACACTGCGGAATTTGACAACCAAATCCCTAAGATCGGAGAATAATCCAGGGACGAAGGAACAATCTCTCGACAGGTTCGTGGATTGCACCAATAGGAAAGAGGGCGTGTCAAAATTGATATGCCCTCTTTCCGTATAAGACGTGAATGAACAATAACTACCAACCAATTATTACGAAAGTGAACAAGGCGAAATACAGCATAGTCCTGCATTTTGTATTTCTATGTGCGTTTCTGGCTATTTTTTTCTGTTCAGAAAAGAATGACCATGTCAGATGGAATCTAGACGCGATCATGTTTGTGGGCTCCATCCTTTCCGCTACGGCATGGAGGAAATTGGTGTGTCAGGAGAAATCCAACGCTTTTTTACGATACTATTTGCGCATATACAGTATAATCGGCACCACAGCTGCCATCGTTATGTTAATCGTATTCGGGCTTTGGTTGAAGGTGAAAGGTGAAAAGGTAGTCGATGACTCCGACTACATTATCAGAAAAGTTCCTCAGGGCATAATCATGTCTATCGATCCTAATTTATTCAAGCTGTATGAGAAAGATGGTATTTTCGAACGATATGTCACCACAATAACTTCGGACTATTTCAGGTACGACATGAAATCGGTTAGGTTCCACAAAGAGTTGTCCGCCGTTTCCTTTAAATTAGAAATTGTGGAAGGGTGGGAAGCATCCGACACCGCATCGCCCTACTACATCCACCCTATCCATGAGGAGGAGTTCAACCGTCATCTCCCAGAGATCGACAGTTTAGAGAAGGTGCTTAATCCTATGGAAGAAAATTAGTTGCAGGCGGTCTTTTTTTGAAAATCAGGCAAATAAACAAATTCCCCGGAATCATTCGAGGGGTCTTCATCTGAATCCTCAGGGAAACAAAAAGGGTGCATCAAAATAAATTTGACACACCCGTCTTTTTATGATCCAAGGCGATGTTTAGCCTATCAATGCTTCACATTAACCACCTGCGTCTCCGGCAATGTGGAATTACGTATCTCCACCTGTTCCACCACCCTTTTCGCCAACTCGGCGAAGGCTTGTCCGGTGATGGAGTCCGGGTTGCAAGCGACAGGTTCTCCGTTGTCGCCCCCCTCGCAGATGCTCTGCACGATAGGGATTTGTCCCAACAGCGGGATGTTCAGCTCCTCCGCCAAGCGTTTGCAGCCTTCCTTCCCGAAGAGATAATATTTGTTGTTCGGCAACTCTGCTGGAGTGAACCACGCCATATTCTCCACAAGTCCTAAGATAGGCACATTCACCTTCTCTCCCATGAACATGCTGATTCCCTTGCGGGCATCCGCCAAAGCCACCTCCTGAGGCGTACTGACAACGATCGCGCCTGTGATCGCGACAGACTGCACCATGGTGAGGTGGATGTCGCTAGTGCCTGGAGGTAGGTCCACGACAAAGAAGTCCAAATCGCCCCAGTTGGCTTCCGAGATGAGCTGTTTCAGCGCATTGCTAGCCATGCCGCCTCGCCAAAGCACCGCATTGTTCGGGTCGACGAAGAAACCGATGGAGAGCATCTTCACACCATATTTCTCCTCCGGACGGATGAGCTCCCTTCCCTCCACGGCTTCCATATAGGGTCTCGCATCCTCCATTCCGAACATTTTCGGGACAGACGGACCGAAGATGTCCGCATCCAATAATCCGACCTTGTAACCTTCGTTCGCCAAGGCTACGGCGAGGTTGGAGGAGACGGTGGATTTTCCCACGCCGCCCTTACCGGACGATACCGCGATGATGTTCTTCACCTGAGGAAGCAACTTCTCGGGTTGTGGAGGCAATTGCGTCTTATAGTTCACGCCGATGTTCCCCACGATTTCGACCTCCTTGTCCACGTAGGTGAGTATCGCCTGCTCGGAGGCCTTCACCAGGGACTTGGCGAAAGGATCGTTGGGTTTATCCAACAAAAGGGAAAAGGAGACCTTGTTCCCCTCGATGCGTATGTTATCGTCCACCATGCCGGCGGAAACGATATCCACACCCGTGCCAGGGTAGCGCACATGCTTCAACGCATCTAATATCAGTTGCGGATAAAGGGTCATATCGCTCAGCTTATTTTGTCAGTTCGTTTTCGATGATATCGGTCATCACATCCTTGATGTCCAGTCCTGCTGCGCGAACCTGCTGCGGGATGAAGCTGGTGGCGGTCATACCAGGAGTGGTGTTGACCTCCAGAAGGTTGATCTTATCCCCCTCGGTGATGATGTAATCGACGCGGATGATTCCCTTCGCGCCGATATAGTCATAGATCATGGAGGTGAGGCGTTGCACACGGTCCGTCACCACCTTGGAGAGCCTGGCTGGCGTGATCTCCTCCACCGCCCCGTTGTACTTGGCGTCCGTGTCGAAGAACTCGTTCTTGCTGACCACCTCGGTGATAGGGAAGACAACCGTCTTCTCCTTCGTCTTGTAGATACCGCAAGTGATCTCCGTACCCTGCATGAAGGATTCGATGATGACTTGGTCGCTCTCGACGAGGGCCGCCTTCACCGCCGCCTGGATACCCTCCTTGCTCTTCACCTTGGAGGTTCCGTAGCTACTCCCTCCCCCGTTAGGTTTCACGAAGATAGGCATGCCCAACTGCTCCTCGATCGCCTGCTCGTCCACCTTATCTCCCTTGTTGAGGAGGATGGATTTGGCGCTTGGCACGTTGAACTCGTTCAGGAACTTATTGCAGAAAAATTTATTGAAGGTGAGGGCGGCCGCCAACACGCCACAACATGAGTATGGTATGCGAAGCAGGTCGAAGTAGCCTTGTAGCTTACCATCTTCCCCCGGCACGCCATGGATGGTGATGTAGGCGAAGTCGAAACGGATTTTATTTCCTTGATTATCAGTAAATGAGAAGTCATTCTTGTCGATAGCATATTTCTTCCCATCACATTCCACCTCCCAGTTAGTACCGACAATGGTGACGATGTATAGATCGTACTTCTCCTTATCGATAAACGAATACAGGCCTGCCGCACTCCTAAGGGAGACCTCCAATTCAGACTGGTCACCTCCAGCCACAATCGCTATTTTCTTCTTCATTGGTTTCCTCTATTTTGAAAAATATTTACTTTTCTATTCCTCTCAATCCCAATCGTAGTGGCTATAATCACCTTTCTCGATGTCATCGTATATCTTCAGCTTATTCCGAGTATAGTAGAACTCGAACTGCGCATCGTCAATCTTACTACGGATCAACCCCATGAATGCGCTAACCGAACCATCCTTCTCGATCATCTCCATGGCCTCCTCCTTCAGGAGATAGAAGCACATCCTCTCCTCATCCTTCTTGACGTACAGCCTAGGCGCATAGGAATCGAACATCAGATAATCGTTCGCGAATTCCAGACGCATAGGATCAGTCTTGAGTTCATAGGTACTGCGCGCCCTAACGAAATAGTAGCCCTCCTCACTTTTCTGAATAAAGTAGGCGGTATCCTTCGTGAAATACAAAGCGGATTGGTCCGCTCTTCTCTCCAGATTCTCCTGCAGTCTTTCCCTCAGAAGGTCTGCGCCAGGCACCGCTGAATGTGCCATATAACAGAGGATTTCGGGATTCCCCCACCCTCCAAGAAGATCCTCCATAGAGATCTCATCCTCGGAAAGACCAGGCATAACTGCTTTTTCGCATGATGTAAGCAATGTTGTAAAAACCATTGCGATAACAACTAAGATAGGATTTGCTTTCATGATATATAGCTCCTCATTAATTAGACTTATATTCCTTTTCGTTCCTTCGTTAATAAAGGAGTGGAGACGATTTACTCGCCTCCACCGAATTCCATCAGATATGCTTTGATGAAGCCGTCCAGATCTCCGTCCATCACCGCTTGCACGTTGGATGTCTGGTAGTCTGTCCTATGGTCCTTCACCCTCCTGTCGTCGAACACGTAGCTCCTGATCTGCGAGCCCCACTCGATCTTCTTCTTGCCCGCCTCGATCTTAGCGGACTCCGCCCGACGTTTCTCGAGCTCTATCTCATACAATTGGGAACGTAGCAAACGCAATGCGTTCTCCTTGTTCTTCGGCTGGTCGCGGGTCTCTGTGTTCTCGATCACGATCTCATCCTCCTGGTCGGTCAGCACGTTGTGGAACTTATAGTGCAGACGCACACCGGACTCGACCTTATTCACGTTCTGACCACCCGCGCCGCTGGAGCGGAAGGTGTCCCATGAGAGGTTCGCCGGATTGACGTAGATCTCGATGGAGTCGTCCACCAACGGAACGACGAACACGGAGGTGAACGAGGTCATACGTTTTCCTTGCGCATTAAACGGGGAGACGCGCACCAAGCGGTGCACACCGTTCTCGCTCTTCAGATAACCATAGGCGAAGTCTCCCTCCACCTTGATGGTGACGGACTTGATGCCCGCCTCATCTCCTTCGAGCAGGTTGGCGATCTCCGTCTTATAACCTTTCGACTCGCACCAGCGGAGGTACATCCTCATAAGCATGTCGCCCCAGTCTTGGGCCTCCGTGCCTCCGGCGCCCGCCACAATCTTCAGGACGGCGCCCATCTTGTCCTCCTCCTTACGGAGCATGTTCTGCAGCTCCAGCTTCTCCGTCAGGTCAATGGCATGGGCATAGGCGGCATCCACCTCCTCTTCCGTCACGGCCTCCTCCTTGTAGAAGTCGAACGAGAGCTTCAGCTCCTCGACGGCGGCTTTCACATCGTTATAGCCGTCCACCCATTTCTTGATGTCCTTGATTTTCTTCATCTGCGCCTCCGCTGCTTTCTGGTCGTCCCAGAAACCAGGGGCCTGCGTACGCAACTCCTCCTCCTCGATTTGAACTATCTTCTCATCGATGTCAAAGATACCTCCTCAACGCGTCCTCGCGTTCCAACACACTCTTTAGTTGGTCTATTGTAATCATTATTGTAAAGTTATATGTGAAAACAAAGGCTTATGATGTTCCTACGAACATCATAAGCCCCTAAATTATTTCAGTCCGATGATAGGGGCAGCACCCTTTTCACCCGCCATGTAAGTAGGCAACTTGCCGTCCCACTTCTCGATGGCACATTGGCGCACCAGCAACTCGTTGAGGGAGAGAGCCACCACTCTGTTGTAGTAAGCTTCACCGTCTCCCTTGATCTTCAACGCATTCGCCTCACCTTGTGCCTTGGCGATCTCGATCTTGGCATTCGCCTCAGCTTCCTTCACCTTGTTCTCCGCCTTCAATGCGTTCTGCACCGCCTCGTTCTTGGCGTTGATCGCCTCAGCCAACGAGGTCGGAGGGGTGATCTGCGAGGTGAACTCCTCCACTACGAAACCCTCGCTGGAAAGGGACTTCTCAAGCTTCTCGCGCACCTCCATCTCGAAACCTCCCCTGTTCGCCATGAGAGAGTCTGAAGTGTAACGGTTGGCACAAGTACGGTATGCCTCATATATACAAGTGCGGATATAACCATCCTCGATGTCGGCAAGCGATTTCCTGTACTTGATGAACACCTGCTCTGCCCTGCCGCCATCCAATCTGTAGGCGATGGTCGGGTCCATGGTGAACGTACTCGCGTCCTTGGCGTTCACAGAAAACGGTTCGTATGTCTTACGTTGCACGTATATCGGATACTCGAACACACTCTGCGTGATAGGATTGTACCATACCCAACCTTTACAAGTACCTATCACACCTCCGCGTTTATCGGAGTCACTGGACCACTTGTAGAACTTCAGACCCACAGATCCGGAATCGATGGTCGTGCAACTATTAGGCAAGATAAGCAATGCCATCACCATAAGGATGCCCGGCAGAGACAGTTTGCTTCCTTTGATAAAGGAAAAACTGACCTTTGGCATACGGAAATTAATGTTTTGCATCCTGATGTTCTCCCTATTCTGGTGGGGATCATTCATTTGATAATTGTTGTTTCTTTTTTTTCCCATAAGATTAAATATTATCCATTATACATGCTTTCTATCTCTTTCGCATAATGTTCGGAGATGACCTTCCTCTTCAGTTTCAGGGTCAGGGTCAATTCCCCGTTGTCCGGCGTGAACGCGTCAGTGAGCAATGTGAACCGCTTCACCTGCTCGTACACCGCCAAGTCCCTCTGCGCCTGTTGGATGCGCGCCTCATAGAAGGCGATGATCTTAGGGTTCTCCAACAACTCCTTCCTCGATCCGTATTTGATCTTCGACGCATTCGCGAACGCTTCGAGGGCGGAGAAGGCAGGGACAATGAGGGCGGAGACATACTTCCGCTGGTCGGCTATGATGGCCGCCTGCTCGATATACTTGTCCACGATGAGCTTGCTCTCCACCTGTTGTGGCGCCACGTATTTTCCGTTGGAAGTCTTGTAGAGCTCCTTGATTCTTTCACGGATCACCAGTCTGCCCTGTTCCGTCAAGTATCCGGCATCACCCGTCTTGAACCATCCGTCCACGAAACTGCTCTCGTTCGCCTCAGGCTTGTTATAGTATCCCTCCGTGATGGTTTTTCCTCGTAGAAGGATCTCGTCGTTCTCGCCGATCTTCACCTCCACCTCCGGCATGATATCGCCGACGGAGTGTATCTCATAATCCACATTGAACGGGTTGTAGCAGGAGACGGTGGCGGTCGATTCCGTCAGTCCGTAACCCACGCATATATTGATGCCTACGCTATGAAGGAATATGTTCACATCATCGGAAAGGGCGGCACCCGCCGTCGGGAAGAATCGTCCCTTGCCCAGACCGATCACCTTCTTCAACAACTTGAACAGCGTGTTTCTGTAGAACCAGTAGCGTATGTTCAAAAGGGTAGGAATAGGTTTGTTGTAACGTCTGTATCCCAGGTTGCGGCGCTCACCGATCTTGACCGCATGGAGCATCCACTTGCGGAGTAGGGAAGGGAATCCCTCGATCTTATCGTTCACACCCATGTAGACCTTCTCCCAGAAGCGCGGAACGGCGCACATCATGGTCGGCTGAACCTCCTTGATGACGGTTTGGATCTCCTTAGGGTTCTTGTTGACCGCCACGACCATGTTCCGGTGCATGCAGAAATATGTCCATGCCCTCTCGAAGATATGGCTGAGAGGGAGGAAGCAGAGCGAAACATCCTTGTCCGTCACGTTCTTGAGGCGAATGTCATGGATCTTCATCGCCTGCTGGTAGTTAGACTGGCGGATGATCACACCCTTAGGCTCTCCTGTAGTTCCGGACGTGTATATCAGAGTGGTCAAATCCTCGGAAGAGAGTCTCTCCTGACGCTCGGACAGGATACGGTCCGCGCTTTGTGACTCCTGTCCGTGCTTCTTGAAATCCTCGAAAGAGATGGCGGCGTCCACACCATTGAGGCGGACGGAAGGGTCAATGGCGACAATCCTTTTCAAGTGCTCCGAATGTCGTAACACCTCCACCGCCCTATCGTATTGGTATTGCTCCCCAACGAAGATGGTGCTGATCTCGGCATCATTGATGATATAGTCGATTTGAGAGGCGGATGCGGTAGCATACATAGGTACGGTCGTAGCCCTGATGGCCTGGCATGCCAAGTCCACCGCAATGATCTCCACCATGTTTTGGGAGAAGATGGCGATACGGTCACCCTCCTCGATGCCCAATTCGATGAGGGACATGGCGACGGAACGCACCTGATCCGCGAAATCGGACCAACTGACGTTCTTCCACTGTCCCGTGGCATCATCCCTATATTTGAAAACGGTTCGGTTGGCGCAAGCCTTGGCCTTCTCGAACGCGATTCTTCCGAAATGGATAAGCTTTTCCATCCTATTATGACACTTTATTCAGCACAAGACGAATCTTGGCTTTGCATGTTACTATCGTTTTTTTTCTCCTTACGGAAAAAATTCCTGTCCTTCTTCAGCCGTCTCAAGGCCGCCTGGGAAGCCATCTGCTGGGACTCCTTCTTGGAGTAGCCGGTACCAAACCCTCCATGCACACTGTTGAGGCGGACTTCGGATTTGAACATGACGTTATGGTCTTTGTCCTTCGATTCGTCGACCACGGAATAGGCGATGTGCACGCGGTTCTTCTGGCACCACTCGATGAGCTTGGACTTGTAGTCATGGTCATCGTTTATCACCTTGGACATGTCCATGAACTTCTTCAGGACGACATCCTTCAGATAGTAATAAGTAAAGTCGAAACCTCTATCCAGATAAATGGCGCCAACCAAAGCCTCGAAGGCGTTACCATATACATTGAAGTTATGTGTTTTGTTCATGGGGGTGGTCTTGATGATCTTCTCAAGCCCCATCTGCTGGGCCACCTTGTTCAAGGTTTCGCGTTGCACCAGCTTGACCCTCATATTCGTCAAGACGCCCTCATTGGCATTCTTGTATTGTTTATAGAGGATATCCGAAACGATGGATTCGATGATGGCATCGCCCAAATATTCAAGCCGCTCATTCGATTGGCTATCTTTCCTCGCCCTGACCAACACGGATTTGTGGGAGAGCGCAAGATTATAGTAATCCACATTGTGGGGGGTGAAACCGAGTTGCTTTTGGATAACCAAATAATCCTCTTTGGAGGACGTCCAAAGAAGCCTTACCCGGTTCATCGCCTCTTTTATGAGAAATTTAACCTTCAAATTTCTTAAATATGATTGTCGCATTATGGCCGCCAAACCCGAAGGTGTTGGACATGGCAGTCTTAATCTCACGTTTCTTCGCCTTGTTGAAGGTGAAGTCCAGTTTGTAATCTATATCAGGATCATTATCATCCTCTTGGTGGTTGATGGTCGGCGGGATCATGCCTTCCTTGATGGCCAGAATAGAGGCGATGGCCTCTATGGCGCCTGTTCCTCCGAGAAGATGTCCAGTCATCGACTTAGTCGAACTCAGGCTCATCTTGTAGGAATGCTCCTTGAACACGCTAAGGATCGCCTTCACCTCCGAAGGGTCTCCCAATGGTGTGGATGTTCCGTGCATGTTGATGTAGTCGATCTCCTCCGGACGCATGCCCGCATCCTTCAAAGCGGCTTCCATGACCAGAACCGCGCCCGCTCCTTCCGGGTGTGTCGCCGTCATGTGGTAGGCGTCCGCTGACGCGCCGACACCCACAACCTCCGCATATATCTTCGCTCCTCTGCTGACCGCATGCTCGTATTCCTCGAATACCAGGCATCCCGCACCCTCGCCCATCACGAAGCCGTCCCTCGATGCGCTGAAAGGCCGGGAGGCTGTCTGAGGGTCGTCATTCCTCGTCGAGAGCGCATGCATCGCACAGAATCCGCCGATGCCGCTACGCGTGATGGCTGTTTCGACTCCACCTGTGATCATCACATCCGCCCTGCCCAAGCGAATCATGTCGCAAGCGGCGCTCAATGCATGTGTCGATGACGCACAAGCAGATACGATACCGAAATTCGGTCCGCGGAACTTATACAACATCGAAATATGTCCGGCCGCCATGTCAGCGATCATCCTCGTTATGTAAAACGGATTGAATTTGCCACAGGATTGGAATTCTTCAAAGCCTTGCTCCAATGAGGTGATACCTCCGATGCCCGTGGAGAATATGACTCCTCCCCTATCGGCATCCAACTTCTCCAGGTCAAAATTCGCGTCGTCCATGCTCTCCTTCGCCGCCGCGATGGCAAACTGGACGTGTCTGTCGAGCTTACGCGCCTCCTTCTTGTCGAAGTAATCCAACGGATCAAAACCCTTCACCTCACAAGCGAAGGTCGTCCGGAAATTCGTCGCATCAAAGAGCGTAATGGGAGCGGCCCCGCTCACACCTTTCAGTAATGCGCCCCAATAAGTTGGAACATCGTTCCCTATTGGCGTAATCGCGCCCACTCCCGTTACTACAACTCTTCTGAAATTCATAGCTTTGTAAACTATGACCTTATTTCATTTCTGACTCAATCAACTTGATTGCCTCGCCTACTGTTGAGATCTTCTCCGTTTGGTCGTCAGAGATCTGGATTCCGAACTCCTTCTCGAACTCCATGATCAACTCCACAGTATCCAATGAATCTGCACCCAAATCGTTAGTGAAACTTGCCTCATCGGTTACCTCCTCCAACTCAACGCCTAATTTCTCTACAATAATCGATTTAACTTTCTGTGCTACTTCTGACATAATCTTAATTTTTTAGTTAATAATTTATGTGTTAAATTTGCGGTGCAAAGAAACATATTTTTGGCGAGATAAAACGTGTAATGTCCTACAAAAAATCCGAAATATTGCACAATCACCCCCAAATGTGTATCTTTTTTTATGTCTAAAATGAAATTTGAAATCAAATGGAAAAAAAATTAGCCATTTTCGCCTCGGGCTCCGGATCAAATGCGGAAAACATCATCAACCACTTTTCGGGCAACAAGAATGTCTCTTTCCCTTTTATATTATGTAATAAGAAAGATGCCTACGTGAAAGTACGCGCGGAACGCCTGAACATACCTTTCAGACTCTTCACGAAGGATGAATTGAAGGACGGTACCGTTCTGGGTTGGTTGCAGGAGGCGAAGATCGATTACGTGATTCTGGCGGGTTTCCTCCTGCAGGTGCCTTCCTCCATCATCGAAGCATTCCCTAACCGGATCATCAACATCCACCCTGCCCTCTTGCCTAAGTTCGGCGGAAAAGGTATGTACGGCTCGCATGTGCACGAGGCGGTGGTCGCAGCCGGCGAGAAGGAGAGCGGTATCTCCATCCACTACGTGAACGAGAACCTGGACGAGGGTCAGGTGATCTTCCAAGCGAAGTGCAAGGTGCTCCCTACCGACACACCGGATGACGTCGCACATAACGTGCACGAACTGGAGTACCAATACTTCCCGCAGGTGATCGCGCAGGTGATCGGCGAATGATTAGCTATATATATATATTAAATCGGTGAATCCTTCGGACGCACCTTAATTTTAGTAGTTATGAAAAGATTGTTTTTGTTATTAGGACTCCTTCTGTCCATGGTGGCTTGCGCCCAGAAGAACATCTCGCCGCAGGAGTTTCACGACATGATCACCAAGAACCCGAATCTTCAGGTGGTGGATGTGCGTACGCCGCAGGAGTTCGCCGCCGGTCATATCAAGGGCGCTCAGAACGTAGACTTCCGCAGTCCCGACTTCGAAAAGAACATCGCCAAGGCGGTCAAAAAGAGGAAGACGGTGCTGGTCTATTGCCGCTCCGGAAAGAGAAGCCTCAACGCCATGAACCTTATGGTGAAGAACGGGTTCAAGGATGTATATAACATGGAGGGTGGTATACTAGCCTGGGAAAAGGAGTTCGAGGTGGAGAAATGACATGAGGCATAAGGGTTGGAGGGATCGATCTCTCTGACCTATGCCTCTCCTTTACCGAAGTATGCGCTTTCGATTTTCTAGATTAACATACACCATGAAAAACACAAAGCAGATGGGCAAATCACTTACATTAACACTTCTCGTATGGACATCATTGTTCCTCTCGATGCCCTTATCCGCACAAAAGAGCCTTTACATTCCCCGGGAGTGGAAGAATCGGACCGACACTATGATCTATAGTGAGAACGACCCCAACAACCAATACACTTGGTCTAAGTCCCGCTCGAAGGAGAGCGACAACTTCATCGTTTACTGGGACAAGTATTACGGCAACACGAACCCCACGAACGCCCCCTCAACCTATCGGGTGGATATTGATGACTTGCTGAAGAAATGTGAGGGTTTCTATGCCCTGAACATTGGCGAGTTGGCCTTCTGTGACGAAAACAATTCCAACGTATCAAAATACAAAATGATGGTTCTTCTGAACCATACCACCGAGTGGGTGTGCTATGGTGGCGGGTATGATGATGTCATCGGTGCCCTTTGGCTCAGTCCAAGCACCAGCAAGCCTGTCGGACATTCCGTCGCTCATGAGGTTGGACACTCTTTCCAATATCAGGTCTACTCTGACCTCAAAGGCTATTCGGGCTTCCGTACCGCCATCGGTAGCGGTTCCACATTCTGGGAACAGACCGCGCAATGGCAGGCCAACCAGTCCTATCCCGCATTGAAGTGGGAGCAGAGCTGGAATCTATTCATGAATACCCACAATTATGCGATGACGCACGAGTGGCACAGGTACCAGTCTTATTGGTGGCACTATTACCTCACCGGGAAATATGGTATCGATGTCATAGGCGAATTGTGGCGCTTCAACCCTGGTTATGGGGCGGACCCGAACGAGAGCTTTATGAAGATGATGAACATGGATGCTTCCGACCTCTATATGGAGTATTTCCTTTATGCCATGAAGATGGCCACGATGGACATGGATAATGTGCGGGATGAGGCGGATGATTACATCGGCACGCTCCGCTATGATTACATTGCGCTCGGGGCGGCTAAGTATCAGGTGACGTACAGCAGCTGTCCACAAAGCACTGGCTTCAATATCATCCAGCTTAATGTACCGAAGGCGGGCACTGAAGTATCCGTCGATTTCACCTCGCTGGCGAAGGGCGCATCTCTTCCCAAAGGGGATGCGAAACAATATTTTAACGGGGAACGGTTCGTAACCGCCAATGTATCAGCTTATAACACATTCAACCAATACTCATCCCGCGGTTTTCACTTAGGCTATGTGGCACTTATGGCGGATGGTTCAAGGAGATACTTTTATGACGAGGAGGTCTATTGCACCAGTTCCGATGCCAGTGCGGAGGTGAAAGGTGTGACGAGTTGCGTGGTGCCCGAAGGGGTGAAGAAACTGTTCTTGGTCGTTTCGCCTTCTCCTTCCGCATACATCCAGCATAAGTGGGACGAGGAGATCACGAACGATGACCAATGGCCCTATACCGTTGAATTCAAAGGCACTAACATTTGGGGAGCGGCTAATATCTCCGATACGGAGGATATCAAGGATGTGGAGCTTTCCTACGACGTATATTTCCCTGCCTCGTCAAGCGTTTATCAAGGCATAACCCTGAAGGTGGAAGGTGCTGCGGCATCCAGCCTTGGAACGGCCTTCCAGATGCAAGCCTCCGCAGTGGGTACCCTTCTCACGCAATGGACAAGCTCTGGACCAACCGATGGACATGCCATGTTCTATGCGGTCGATGCCAACGGGGTGATCAACAACTCCGCCTCCTCGGCGAATGGTTACGGACATTGGTTCTCCGCCTCCGGCAACCGTTGCGATTATGCCTCCGGCTACGTCTTCAGCGAGTTCGACGCCAACAGCCTCACGTTCTCCCTTGGTCAATATCCGGGCAAGGTGGCGAACGGTTCCAACTATACGATCCGTCAAGCCATCAAGTATCAAAAGGGAGGCAAGACAGCGGTGGCCACCTTCGTGTTTAATATCCATATCACATCCGAACGCACAGGATATGAGTTAATAGAGGAAGCCACTAACGTATTGACAACTCCTTCCGAAGAAATCCATCCAATCGCCTATTATTCAATATTAGGCATACAAATCCCTTCCATGCAACAAGGCATTAATCTTGTGAAGATGAGTGATGGTAGCGTGAGGAAAGTGAGGAGAATACCTTAGGGGTGCATAAAATTATCTCGATAAAAGTGTTATCAACCTACATTTTACCGATATAATCCAAAACGAATTGGCAACGTGTAGTAGCTACGAACCGCCTTACCATCCTTTTCAGCAGGGATCCAATTGGGCATTGATGTAACAACCCTCACCGCCTCTTTATCTAACAGAGGATCTACAGATCGAATGACCTTTACATCCGAAATGGTCCCATTCTTCTCTATTATGAACTGAACAATAACCGTACCTACGATACATATATCCCTTGTTTCTGGTGGATAACAGAGGTTCTTTTTTATGAAAGAATTCAAAGAATCCAAGCCACCCGGGAATTGGGCCTTCTTATCCACATTAAATAGATGATAAACACTATCCTCCCTAATCACCGCACTGTCGGAATCTTTTCGCAGGGCGATGTTATCATTGGGCGATTGCGAAGATACCCTCTTCGTTGTATCTGCCACGAATGGTTCCGCATAACAGAGCGTTCCCATTGCCAGGATTACAGACAAGCATATGTTCTTTAGCAATAATGATTCCATCTTGTCACGTACAAATATTTAGACCTTAATTTTCAGATTCATTCGATAAGCTAAAATTAACTGGTAAAAAAAAGATAGACCGAACCGCCTTCCCATCCTTTTCCGCCGGAATCCATTTAGGCATTGATTGGACCACCCTCAGCACTTCCGTATCCAACAGCGAATCCACAGATCGTATAGCCTTCGCATCCGAAATAGAACCATCTTTCTCTACTATGAACCGAACAACGACCACACCTTCGATACCTTCATCTTGTACTTCTTGTGGATAATGTAAATTCTTTTGCAGAAAAGATTTCAAAGAATCAGGGCCTCCTGGGAATTGAGCTTTATCATAAGGATCAAAGTCAATTCCCCCTTCAATCGCATCATCAAAATAACTTTGAGTATCAAACGAATCATCTTCCACACCACCACAAGCTTCAACTTCATCCAAAGAGTCCGGAGAGATTTCTTTCGACGGACAGATTTCCGGCGGGTTCGAAGTGCATGCCGCGACCGATGCCAAGGCGACCGACAAACCTATGATCTTGATGGGAACGCCCATACTCCGCCTCATGGACAGCTGCGATTCGAGGTACCCCAACTCCCGCTCACATGCCGGACATGTGCCCTTGCAATCTCCCTCGAATGTACACTCCCTAGGAGCGTAATCGATGCCATTGGCTTCCGCGATCTGCTCCCGAATCTTCTTGAGGTGTTCACATAATGATTTCCCTTTCCCCATATATGATATGTTTTAATTGTTTGTCAAGTTCATTTCGGTGAACTAAACCCAACCTGCAACCTATAGAAAGACCGAACCGCCTTCCCATCTTTTTCCGCAGGAATCCAATTAGGCATTGATTGGATTAGCTTCACCGCTTCGTCATCCATCAGAGGATTCCTACCATGATACCAAACCTCCACATTCGAAATCGATCCATCCATCCCCACAAAGAATTGAACGATAACTCTACCATGAATACCTTTCAGCTCTGGCGGATAGTGGAGATTTTCTTCCATGAAGGACGTCAAAGAATCAAAGCCTCCCGGGAATTGGGCCCTTTTATCCACGTTCCACATACCATAATACTCGTTCCCATCTTTGTCTTTTAATACATCTTCAACACTAGGTTCGCCTTGAGTAATCGTATAATCCAGCGAACTCGAATGTTTTCTCTCTGGCTCGGTTGCGGGTGGTTCCGAGGCGCATACCGTTCCCGATGGCAAAACACAGGATGGATCCATGAACTCGGTGAGATCATCCTTATCCCGCTTCATGCTCAACTGCGTTTCGAGATATTCCAACTCTT
>JAFZPM010000042.1 GCA_017550335.1 Paludibacteraceae bacterium | reverse complement strand
ATTTCTAAAATTAAAATTGTTCCTTTGCATATATGAGGGCGTTTTTATTTGTTCGTTTTACCTTTGACTTTTAAACTTACAAATTTTAACGCTCTTTTTCTGTTTCTTGTCTGTTTTTTTTACAAACATAGGAACTACCTGCGGAAATGCGGTTCGTTATGAATTTGCGCAAAACGGTCTTTCCCCTCAATCCAAAAACCTGTCATCGATTGTGCGGGGGATAAAAATCGGGACCACCGTCTATGCGCACAGAAACAACATCCGATTCGCCTGGCAGGCACGATTCCATGACCGTATCATTCGTGACCAAGAGGAAATGAACCGTATCGCGGAATACATCGAAAACAATGTGGCGCGGTGGGAATTTGACAGAATGAATCAGGCCACACCGTAGAGACGCAATGCATTGCGTCTCTACCTGCGTATGCGCAAAATGTTGCGTCTCTACAGAGACAATGCATTGCCCACAGCAAATGCGTTGCGTCCCATCCTTATTTCAACTTGTCTTTATATAATATCTTCTTCCCTTTGACGACCACCAGGCCGCGGTAATCCTCAGAGACCTTCTTCCCTGTGATGTCATATCGTTGGCCATCGTCCGTGTTTTGCTGCTCTACATCCTGAAGGCCGGTCGTTGTGACGTTGTAGTCGCAGTCGTATTCGATGGTCTGTGTGTCGAGTATGTAGTCGCAGGCGATCGTGGGTTTGGAAATAGCCCGTCCTTTATTGTCTCGTTCCAGGGCCGCGTCGATGGTGACTTCCGTCGATTCCCCCGGCAGTAACCCGCGCAGCGTCTGTTCCGAGCGTATGGAGCCGATCGCGAAATAGGCGTCCCTGTATAGCGGAGCCACGCCGGCGTTTTCCACTGTGATTTTGGTCTGGGTGCCATCTGTGATGCATTTGGTGACCACGAAGTGGTAGCCGGTCATCATGCTGCACTCCTTGAACCGGTCAGCGTTTTTATAGCTGTTCTTGGAGGGGTTGTCGTTCGCTATCATGAAGGTGATATGGTACTTCTCCGACTGGCCTTTCCATGTGAGTCCGTACATGCCTTCCTCGCGGGTGAAATTCTTCTGGTCCGAGCTGCTGTAATAGCTTATCTCGCCTCCGCAAACGCCTGTTTTCCAGCGGTCCTTGCCCATCGTGTTCCAGCACTCCTCGTTGTATCCCTCTTTGGATCCTATCTCGTGGTCCTTATGCATGAAGGAGTCGTCGAACAACCCGAATTCCAGCTTGCGCAGATCCTTGTCGCTCGCGAAAGGTGAGTAATCGTCGTCCGCCGCGTCGATGCTGATAGCCCAAGGTATGCTGCCCATCACCTTCGAGAGATGGAGGAAGAACTCCTTCTGGTAATCTTTTTTGGGGAAGTTACCGTCCTTGCCGATGTCCACTCCGTTCTCGTCGTATATGTGGTATTCAGACCAGTGTCCGAAGCCAACTTCCACAAAGGCGATGCGTGGGTCTTTTTCATACCTTTGGGCGAAATCGGTGAAGAACACTTTGGTGAATCGTTGCAGCTCGGTGCATCTCCAATCCGCATAGTATGTGAAGCCATCACCGGCCACCGTTTTACTGCTCTCTTTGTAGTCCGATCGGGCTTTGATGTAGGCTGGGACACCTGTCGTGCCCACATTCTTATCCACCATCGCCTCGCCCGGGTATTCGTAGAAGAAGCGGATCACGGCTTGGTGGTTGCGGCTTTTGATGTCGTCCAGAAGGTTGTCCATATAGCTCCAATCGTATTGTATGGTGCTGTCCGCATTGCAGCCTTTCACCACTTTGCATGGCGCCACGTACGAGTATTCCATCGCATGGCTCTTGCCGTATGCGCTATAATGATCTTCTGCCTCTGAGGGCCACAACACCAGACCTGTCATGGGCTGCACGTTGGTCACTTTGGAACTGAGGCTGACCGGCTGCCAATCGGCCGCCATGCTGTTCAAGGCAATAACTGCGTTGATGAGAAACGGGATCGCTATTTTTTTCATATTCTTACTGATAACTGATAGTTGACGATTGTAATTTTATGCGAATATACATTTTTTTTAAAATAATCATCAGAATAATGGCTAAAAATTCAGGCAGGGGAAGCATAGGTTCGGGATGCGATAACCCCGCTGGTGTGGCCGAACTCTACGAAATATCGGGGAGTGCGTATCCCCAAAATACAATGACTTGTTTTTTTACCAATCTTTGTTAACTTTGTGATGTTTCCCGGCGATGGACGGAAGCGGTCGGAGGCGGGAAGGTGCCGTGGGATTGACATGTGGGGGAAGGACGTGGATGTAGAAATATATGGACCAATTTATCGGACATCTGTAATTTGACGTGTCATGAAGAAATTATTTCTCTTATTGCTCATAGCGGGACCACTCATCGTCTGTACGGCTCAGCAGGGAAAGAAGCCTGCCGATCCCGTTCAGGGGGAGTACGTCTTGTCTGTCTTTGGGCAGGAGCCGGAAACGAAGGCCGAGTTCCCTGGAGGGGCGGAGGAACTGCTCAGGTACATCCAGGAAAATCTGGAGTACCCGGAAAAACACATGGCGGAACGTGTCGAGGGACGTTCATTTGTGCGTTTCATTGTAAGGGAAGATGGTTCCGTCGATGATGTTCATGTAGCGAGGGGGTGTGGCCCCCTGTTCGATGCGGAGGCGGTCAGGGTGGTGCGGAATATGCCCAAATGGATTCCCGCCAGGAAAAATGGGGAGGCGGTCTCTTCTTCCTGCGCCGTATTCGTCCGGTTTGTATTGGATTAGACGTACGAAGGAGATATGTTTATTGGATGATTATAATTTGAATTTGAATATAACATGAAGAAGAATTTATTGCTTTTATTGCTCATGGCCGGTCCGTTTGTCGCAGGTTCGGCGGCGGAAGAGAAGGTGATGATCGCCTCTGACAAGGTGGCGATCAAAGAGCTCAAAGACACCCTATCTAAGGAGGAATTACCGTTAGTTAAGGTTGAAAAGAAGGCTCATTTCCCTGGCGGAAGTAAGAAAATGGTGGAATACCTCCGTGATAATTTGGTATATCCGAAGGAGGCACAGGATAAATCCATCGAAGGGAGGGTCTTTGTCCGTTTCGTCGTGAAGAAGGATGGTTCCATCACCGAAGCGCGGATCTCGAGAAGTGTCGATCCTTTACTGGATGCGGAGGCTCTCAGGTTGGTGAACGGTATGCCTAAATGGGTCCCTGCTCAGGTAGGGGAGAAAGATGTGAATTCGCTTTACCTCTTACCTCTCACTTTTAGGCTAGGCAATTCGGCGGATGTGGAAAAGGAAGTCAAATCCGAGTAGAGACGCAATGCTTTGCGTCTCCACAAAGATGCATTGCATAGAGACGCAATGTCTTGCGTCTCCACAATCCAAGACCCCACGAAATGAATTTATAGGTTCAACAAAAAAACAATATAACATGAAGAAGAAATTATTGCTCTTATTGCTCATGGCCGGTCCGTTCGTCGCAGGCATGGCGGGCGAAGAGAAGGTCGAGGTCGCCGCTGACAAGGCGCCGATCAAGGAATTCAAGGACGGCAAATATGAAGGGGGAGAAGTCCCGGCTTTCAAGGTCGAGAAGAAGGCAGAGTTCCCTGGCGGAAACAAGAAATTGATGGAATACCTCCGTGATAATTTGGTATATCCGAAGGAGGCACAGGAGAAATCCATCGAAGGGAGGGTCTTTGTCAGTTTTGTCGTGAAGAAGGATGGCTCCATCGGCGATGTGACGGTGCAGAGAAGCGTTGATCCTATATTGGATGCGGAGGCTGTCAGAGTGGTGAAAAGTATGCCTAATTGGACTCCCGCTCAATTAAATGGGAGAGATGTGAGTTCGAAATTCAGTCTTCCTTTCCTGTTTAAACTGCCCGCAGCGGAGAGCAACACGAAAGGCACGAACCCAACCCCCGCGGAATGAGTTTATAGGTTCCATCCAAAGCCCGATATATCATGAAGAAGAAAATCTTGCTCATATTGCTTCTGGTTGTCCCCTTCATCGCAGGTTCCGCCGCGAACATCAAGGGGAGAAGTCGCTCTTCCATGACGGAGTCCGTAAATGTACAGCCGAAGAAGGCTAAGCCTATCAAACCGGTTAATCGGGCTGACACCGTCGCATCCGTCGCACAGGATGAGGAGGATGACGATAAGCCTGTTGTTAAGGTTCAAAAAAAGGCGGAGTTCCCTGGCGGAAGGGAGGCGCTGAGGGAATACCTCCGTGGGACTCTAATATATCCGAGTCAGGCCGCAGAAGCTGGCATTCAAGGAACGGTTATGGTACAATTCATTGTAAGAAGGGATGGGTCCCTCGACAATGTGGAGGTGTTGAGAAGTGTTGATCCTATATTGGATGCGGAGGCTGTTAGAGTAGTGAAAAGTATGCCTAATTGGATTCCTGCCCAAGACAATGATAGAGATGTGAGTTCGTTTTACAGGTTACCTATCAATTTTAAACTGATGCCGTTGACCGACACGAAAGGTAAATCCAGGTAGAGACGCAAAGCATTGCATAGAGACGCAAAGCATTGCGTCTCTACAAAACAAATTCCAACCCCTGTGAAATGAATTTATAGGTTCCACCCCCAAAAATGCGATATGTCATGAAGAAGAAAATCTTGTTCTTATTGCTTCTGGTAGGCTCTCTCGTCGCATGTTCGGACGAGCAGGGGAAGAAGCCCATCGCACCTCCTGTCAGGAAAGAGCCGGTGGATGTCGAGAGTTATTTCAGGAATTCTGATTCCATGGATTCGGACGATGATGAGGATGACGATGGGGCGTATTACGATGAGGAGGATGAGCCAATTGTTAAGGTTCAAAAAAAGGCGGAGTTCCCTGGCGGAAAGGATGAGCTGATGGAATACATCCGTGAAAATCTGATATATCCCGAGGCGGCTGCGGAGGCAGGCATTGAAGGAAGGGTTCTTGTAAGTTTCATTGTAAGAAGGGATGGGACTCTCGATCACATTCGTGTAATGAGGAGTAGCGATCCCCTATTGGAAGATGCGGCCATCTGGTTGGTGAAGAATATGCCGGAATGGATCCCTGCCCGAAACAATGGTAGATATGTCTCCTCGTATTTCAGTTTGCCTGTAATTTTCAGGCTGGATTCCCGTTAGGGGAGGGGCCGTTCAAGATATTCTCCCCCGCACTTCCTTGCGAGCAACTTGTGTCCGATGCTGCATTGTAGGCATTTGCGCATGTCGCAGTACTGTGTCTTCAGTTCGATGAGGGCTTGGCTCTGGAAGGCGGTCTCCACGCATAGCCCGAACCTTTTCCACCCTTCCACCGTGTGGTTCCTCTCCGCTGGGATTTGTTCCAATATCGTCATCATTCGGTCTTGCGTCTCCTCGTCCTCTTTCTGTATGGCGTAGGCGTAGAGGGCCGGGCATACTGCGTTGATGATGAGGAGGTCCAGCGTGGTGTCCGACATCCTTTTCGTGGAGGTGGGCGAAGTCGCGCCGAACTTCATGTGGGTGTGCCAGTAGGGGGAGACGTCTGTTTGCAGGGTTTGGCGGATACTCGAAGGGTCTTTCATTTCCAACACTTTGGAGAAGAGGTTATTGGATCGGTGCACCAAGGCGGCGAGCTGTGCGATGCGCACGTAAGGCGAGTTGTTGGGGCGCATCCTTGCGAACTTCCACAGCGAGGGGTCGATGGGGGTCAGTCCGAACTTATGGCGGAGGAAGTTGTATTCCCGCTGCAGGAGTGCCTCGTAGTCGTCCGACGGGGTGGTTTCCAGCAGTCCCGCTTGTCCGAAGAAGAGCGCCTCGAGCTGTTCGGGATGGTCCTTGTGCTTGGCGAGGCAGGGGAGGGGGAGCGACTGTGCGAGCTGGTCGAAGGGCAGTGCGTTGGTGTGCATGCCGAAGCTCTTGGCGAGCAGGCGGTAGAAGACCTCCGACCAGTTGTTGCGGTTCTGTTTCAGGAGGGTGAATATCTCCTCCGTTTTGCGGCTCAGCCGTAGATGTAGCATCCTGCAGAGTTGTAGTTGGAGGTACTCATGGGTGATCCGTTCCCAATGCTTTTCGCAGTGGATCCATTGGTGGGGTCTTCTGAAGTCCTCGTATTTGGCGAGTGTGGCCGCATCGAGGCGCATCTCCACCTGGGGGATGAGGTCTCCGTTGGCGCGTCGGATGCGTGTGTCGGAACGGTCCACGACATGCAGGACGACCGAGTCGTAGCGGGGGTCTTCGTCGTGGTGGTGTTTGTGCCAGTCGGAGGCGGCGACGTGTATCTCCACGTTTCCGGCCCAGATCGTTCCGCCGATTTTCACCTTCACGTTGAAGAAGTCGGGGCCCGCGTCACGGTTCAGTTCTCCCACATTGATCACGCTGATCGGTTCTCCGTCCACGGTTTGTAATTGATTGTCATCATATAGGCGATATAGCCATGCATACTGCAACAAGTCTTCTTTCATTTTGTTAACGTTAAAAAATTCAACAGGCGTGACAAATATCGTAAATATTTTTGTTACTTTGCAACATTAATGCTTGAAATTATGTCCAAAAGAATCGCTTTTATCATCAATCCTATTTCGGGCACGAGTGACAAGAAGGACTTGCCTGGATTAATCAGTGAGGTTTTTGCGGAAGGGTGGGAGACCACGGTGGAGAACACCCAGTATGCCGGACACGGGAAAGAGTTGGCCCAGCGTTTCGCGGAGGAGGGCTATGACGTTGTCGTCGCATGCGGTGGGGACGGCACGATGAACGAGGTGGCTTCTTCTTTGGTGCACACCAACACGGCCTTCGCCATTGTGCCATTCGGTTCCGGCAATGGTTTCGCCAGACACTTGGGCTACTCCATGCATCCGAAGGAGGCGTTGGAGCAGATCCGAGATGGGGAGGAGCGCAGTGTCGATAGCGGTTTGGCGAATGGCAAGCGTTTCTTCTGCACTTGCGGGACGGGTTTCGACGCGCATGTGAGCCACACCTTCTCCAAGGAGGGCAAGCGTGGATTCCTCACCTACCTGAAGGTTATCCTCCGTGAGTATAAGACATACGAACCGCAGGAGTATCAATTGGACAGCGCGTCCTTCTCCACGGTGAAGAAAAGAGCCTTCCTCGTCACCTTCGCCAATGCGGCGCAATGGGGGAACAAGGCTTATATCGCCCCTCATGCGAGCGTCTGTGACGGCGTCATGGACATCTGCGTCTTGGGTAGATTCCCTATCTATGCGGCTCCGGGGTTGGCTTTGAGGCTTTTCATGGGCACGTTCGACAAGAGCCGCCACGTGACTGCCCTGAGGACGAACGAGGTGACGCTCCTCCGTGACAAGGAGGGGGAATTCCACATCGACGGCGATCCGTTGATGATGGGCAAGGAGATCAAGGTGGAGATTGAACCGCTCTCCTTGAAGGTTAGAGTAAAACATTAATTTATAAATCTATACAGTATGAAAAAGTTATGGCTATGGATGGCCCTGATGGCCGCGTTCTGCTCCCCGTCTTTCGCCCAGGAGGGTGAATCGTCCGAGGGGACGAAGGTGAATCTGGGAGTGGCTTGCAGTTTCTCCGTTACCGACATGAATGAGGTGGATTTGAAGAATCTTCTGTATCGTGGGACTGAAGATGAGGGTTATGCCGACTATTCCTCTTGGTATCTGGAATTCTCTGCGGATATCCTTCCTCCGAGGGAGCGTGTCTCTTTCTCCGCTGGTGTGCGGTTCACGAACCGGTACGCATGGTGCGAGAAACCTATGGAAGATTTGTATTGGCTTGTGAATGAGAATGGTAAGACGTGCGATTATGTCTCATTGAGTTCTTTCTCACAGCGCAACTATTATTTGGGCGTCCCGCTCGCTTTCCGTGTCTTCTTCAACTCCGAGGAACGTAGAGTGCGTCCTTACTTGAGGCTCGAGGCTTGCGTGGACTTCATGCTCTCCAGCGCGAATTTCGCGGATATCAACAAGGAGCGTATGAGAGATCTCTATGAGGACCAGATAAAGGAGGAGCTGGGCAAGCCGAAGAGCGTGTACGCTTCCGCTTCCTCCGCGGTCGGTATCCGCATCAATTGCAATAATTTCTACGTAAACCCTGAGATTATCCTGCCTAGGTTCGCGTTGGCCGATGCTCCGATCTCCTTCTTCGACGAAGGTAAATTGTTCATGGACGCTGGTTTGAGGGTTTCGGTACAATTCCCTGTAGGAAAGAAAAACGAGGTTTCCGCCGTGGAGACCTCTTATAGCTCTGAAATTCAGGCAGAACCGGTTATGCCTTCTGAGGATTTTTAATTTTTAATCGTTGTAAGTTATGAATAAGTTCAATAAAATATTTTTGGCGGCACTTCTCCTTTTGCCTTTTTCCTGCTACGAGCCAGAGGAGGAAGAGTTGAAAAGAACGGAGGTCGGAAATGATGTATTCGACATCAAGACGGATGCTGGGCTCTTCACGGAGGGTAATACCTACGCCCCCTCCAGTTTGGTCATTGAGAATGGCAAAGTATGCTTCTCCTTGCATGGGGATTTGTCCGGACGGAACAAGTCATGGGATAGGAAGAGGGATCATTATACGCTTTCGATCACCTTCCCGTTGGATTCCATGAAAATCGAAAGATTCAGCGACGTGGTGGCTTTGGATGAGTTCTCCTTGGACTTCGCGGAGGACAGCGCCCTCGTGGTGTGGAAACAGGACTTCCACGTGGATACCCTGGATGTGAAATCGGGTCTGCTCAAGTTCTCCCGCGCCCGACTGATCGGCATCGACGGCGAACGTAATTCGGTGATCCTCGCGGGCGATATATCGCTCCACTATGACGCCGAACGTGACATGGATGATCACAATATCCACTATAACGACGGACATTCCTGTGATGACCGGTTGAATGATTCCATTGCCAGGAAACGTATGGATGGTTGGTTCGACGTGGTTATCAAACGTAGTAATTTCGAGAATAGAAAATAACACATCGGGTGAAAAAGGCGTTCCGCATATTCTTGCTGGTCATCGCTGTTATTCTTGTCTTGAATATCATTGTGGTGGCTCTGCTGAGCAACAAGAGTGTGCAGAAATCGCTGGTTTCATACGGAGAAAACTGGCTGAGGGAGAGGACCAACACGGAACTCTCCCTCGGTTATATTGGCTTCGACCTCCTCAATGGCTTCTTCGTGGAGAACATCTACGTGGAGGACCAGCAGGGGGATACGCTGTTGTTCGCGGGTAGAATCAAGGCGGACATCAACGTGCATGCCCTCCTGAATATCAATAACCTGAAAATCAAAAAGGTGGAGCTGGATGACTTCACCGCTCATGTCTACAAGGAGACGGATTCCTCCGCCTTCAATTTCCAGTTCCTGATCGATGCCTTCGCGAGTGATGAGCCGAAGGTGGATAAGCCGAAGGATAAGCCCTTCGCCATGTCTATCCACTCTGTCGTGCTGAAGAACGGACGGGCCTCCTATGAGGTGCGCTCCGCCGAGGAGACGCCAGGGCTCTTCAACGCTTCGCACATCGTGTGCGATGGCCTCAACATGGAGGCATCCTTCGCTTTGTCGTCCGAGGGGGCTATCTCGGTGGGTGTGGAGTCGCTCTCCCTCTCCGAAAAGTCAGGACTGCGGGTGGAGAACCTGGAGCTGGAGGCTACGCTGGAGGATAACAAGCTCACCTTGCCTTCGCTGGCGCTCGCCTTGCCGAAGAGCCAACTTGCCCTGAAGGGGGAGGGATCGTTGGACGACCTCACCTACGATGTCACCCTCTCATCCGACTCATTCTCCTTGGCGGACCTGCGGTGCTTCGTGCCGATGTTCGCCTGCATGACGGATTCAACAGCCCTCTCACTCCACGCCTACGGGAAGTTCCCCGCCGTGAATGTGGAGGACCTGAAAATCAATTACCCGTTCCTTCTCCAGCTCTCCACTCCTGTTGTGAAGATGGAGGATTGCCTGGCTTGGGACTCCACCGCCTATGTGCTACGCATAGACGAGCTCTCCCTGACGAAACAGGGCATGGATAGGATCATGACGATGGTCGGCAAGGAGCCTAATCCTACACTCTCCGAATACCTGCCTATGAGGCTGGCCCTCCAGTTCGACGGTCCGCTGTCGAATGCGAAGCTGAAGGGAGACCTCGCCTCCACGCTGGCTTCCCTCGCCTTGGAGGGAACGTTGCGGTATGTGAACCGGGAGAACTACCTAGGATGCGACCTCTCCACCTCCTTCACGGACGTGGCGCTGGACTCCATCCTCCATTCGGATGATTTCAAACGCTTATCGATGACGGCTGACCTCCAGCTGGACTGGAAGATGGAGGCTATGCCTGACGCTCGCCTCGTCGCCCGCCTTCCGGATTTTTCCTACAAGGGCTATGCCTACGACACGTTGAGGCTCAACGCCCATTATTTCACGACGGACTCTCTCTCCTCTTTCGTGGAGGTCCGCGACCCTAACCTTTTCTGCAACGCGAAGGTGGAGGCGGCCAACCTGTCGGGCGAGGTGCCTCGTGTGGCCTTGGCGACGGTGATCCGTCATTTCTCGCCCCAGGCTACCCATCTCGCCGACTCGCTCGGCAACGCGCGGATCGACGTGGCGCTCTCCGCCCGTGTGACGGACCTCAATGCGCTTATGGGCGAGGTGGCCATCGATAGCCTCAACCTGTGCGGTGACTCCGCCCATATCATTTGGAGCAAACCGTCCGTCGCCCGCCATGTGGTTCAGTCGGATGGTACGAGACATCTCTATTTCGCCTCCCCCGTCTTGGACGTCGACCTGAAAGGACACTATGATTTCGCGGATATCTATCCTTCCGTGATGGGTGTGGTGCGCTCCTATTGGCCCCACCTCTTCCTGAAGATGGATGTGCCGGAGGGGGGCAAGGAGAACCGTTTCGCCTTCAACCTGAAGGTGAAGGAGGTGGAGGACCTCATGCGTTTCATCGGACAAGATATCTCCGTGAAGGGGGGCGCTTCCCTTTCGGGTAGGCTTTCCGCCCCGGATAACTCCTTGGAGTTGAAGCTGGACATGCCTTCCTTCCGCAGTGGAACATCTGTGTTGCGGGACATTAAGGTGGCCGTGGATGCGGATGGCAGGAAAATGGGACTCTCCGCCGATCTGTTAGCCGATTCGTCCGCCTCTAACGGGGCGGCCATGCTGGATGTGCATCTACGCTCCTCCATCGCGCAGAATAGGATGGACGGACGCTTGGCGCTCTCCACTTTGCCTGACACGTCGATGGTGAGGGGTGTGCTTCCCTTCGTGATCCACTCCGAGAAGCGGGGCGCCGATGAGTTCAACATGTGTGTATCCACCCGCCAGTCCGAATGGACGCTGACGGGGCATCACTTCGGGTTCTCCCCGGCTGAGGTGAGGCAGATGGGCGAGAAGATAAGCGTGAAGAACGTGGGTGTCACCTTGGAGGGGAACCTCCTCATGGATGTCGCTGGTGTCATCTCCGACGAGCTGGGCGACACGCTGAGCGCCCGCTTCGACCATGTGGACCTGGAACCGATCCTCTCCGCTTTCGCCCGAAAATATATCCCGTTACGCTGCTCCCTGAACGGCGTGGTCCGCGCCACCGCATTGACGGGTGAGAAGATGCGCTTCATGACCAAAGGCCTGCATCTCGACAGCATCGTCTACGATGGCATCCGCATCGGTGACCTGATGGCGGACATGCGCTGGAACAACGAGCGGAAGGGCGTCTTGGCTAGAATGACACTGAGCGATAGGGGCAAACGCCTGGCGCAGGTGCAGGGTGTCGTGAAGCCTGCCGAGAACATGCTGAAGATGGTGGTCTCCATGGATTCCCTACCGCTGGAGACCTTCCTGCCGTTCGCCTCGGACTACGTGGGCGATGTGCGTGGTTTCCTCGGTGCTAACATCCTGGCGGAGGGTAGCATATCCGACCCCGAACTGGATGGCTTCCTCTTCCTGAAAGACTCCTATATGCGGGTCAACTACACGGGGGTGGGCTACTCCATCTCGGATAGTATCAAGTTCAAGAAGAACCAATTGCGGTTGGACCGCTTCACCGTGAAGGACGACAACGGGAACAAACTGACGATCAGGGGTAACATCTCCCATGAAAGGCTCCAATCGTTCAAATACAACCTCCTGGTGAACATGGATAACTTCCTGCTGCTGAACAACCCGAAGGCTAAGTCGAACACGGTCTATGGCGTCTTCTATGCGAACGCCAAGGACTTGCGCCTGAACTGGACGGACACGCACATGAAGGTGACGGGCGAGTTCAGCAACGGTGACAAGACCTCGCTGAATATTGTTTTGCCGGAGACGGTGACTGAGGTGCAGACCTACGATAACATCGTCTACGTCCAGCCTGCCGGTGCGGAGGATGCGGACTCGACCTCTGCGGAGAAGGAGCCACCGCTGAACATTGAGGCGGACATCATGGTGGGACTGACCGACCAGGCCTCCTTCTTCGTCAACGTGGCGGACGGTGCCATGGTCAACGGAAATGGTAACCTCCATGTCACCTACAACGAGGGAACCGTCTCCATCTATAACCGATACACGGTGAACAACGGTTACGTGAAGGTCAAGCTGAGCGAGATCCCCGCCAAGAAGTTCACCATCCAGCAGGGCGCCTATGTGGAGTTCAACGGCGACCCGATGAAGCTGAAGTTCGACGCCACCGCCTCGTATGACCTGACGGCCGACCTCGCCACGCTCAGCAGTACCTTCTCGAGCATGGGTCTGAGCACCACCCGCCAGCCGGTGCGCTGTGGCGTGCATGCCTCAGGGTCGCTTTCGCAGATGAACCTCACCTACGACATCTCCTTGCCGAAGGCGGACAACAACGTGACGCAGAACCTGAACAGCATCATCACGACGGACGAGATACGGATCCGTGAATTCGCCTATCTGATCGGCTTGGGTATGTTCTATGCGCCGGATGAGCAGGCGCAGGGCGACATGCTCACCTCATTGGCCTCCTCGTCCCTCTCTTCCGCCTTGAACAACGCCCTCTCCTCCGTCCTGGGTGACAAGGTGACCATCGGTACGGGCTTCAGCTCCTCACAGGAGGATTTCTCCGATATGGAGATGAATGTCTCCGTCTCCACGAAACTATTCAACGACAGACTGTTGCTCAGCACCAACCTGGGTTATCAGCGGCAGGCGACGGCCGACGAGGAGAGTGGTTCTTCCTTCTTGGGAGACTTCGATGCGGAATATCTCTTGGGCAAGAAAAAGGTGGTCAGGCTCAAAGCCTTTAACCATACGAACAATGATTTTTACCGTGCCTCCGGCAATACGCAGGGGGTCGGGGTGGTTTTTGTCAAGGAGGCGAAGACCTTCCGCGGGCTCCTGCCTTTCGGCAAGGATGCTTACGGAAATAACCTATTGGCGCCTCGTGACACGGTTTCCAAGGAAGAAAGGAGGGATGAGGATGGTGAATAGTAGGGTGATCGTTTGGACCATTGCGGTGTTGCTGATGCTTTCGGCCTGCCGTCCCACGAAGTATGTCCCGGAGGGTGAATACCTGCTCAGGGACGTGGAGATCGAGTCGGTCGACGGGAAGGTCTATCCCGGACAATTCGGGAACCTCCTGCGCCAGAAACCCGCTTCCCGCTTCGGACTACGCATCTACTCCCTCTCCGGCAGGGATTCCACGAAATGGATGAACAGACTCCTGCGGAAAATAGGTAGCGCACCGGTCATCTATTCGGAGGAGCTGACGCTCAAGACGGAGACCCAAATGCGTAAGGAACTGAACAATCTGGGCTTCCTGAACGCACAGGTCGGACATTGTTTGACCAAAAAGGGCAAGAAAGCTTATCTCTCCTATTGCCTGAAGGAGAACGATCGATACACCATCCGCCATTCGGAGAACGCGATCGACTCTTCCGAACTGAAGAATATCGTGGATTATAAGATCGTGCACCGCTGGCTGGAGTTCGCCAAGGACGAGCCTTTCGTCGCCGCCAAACTGGACGAGTCGACCACCGGTATCATCTCCCATGTCCGCAACCAAGGCTACTATAACATCAGCAAGGACAACCTCTACTTCCTTGTGGATACGGCGGTGGGCAACCACCAGGTGGATGTCGCCCTGAAATACCGCCCCACGAAGACCATCGATTCGCTGACGGGTGTGGATCCCTCTTTGGTGCGCTATCGTATCCGGGACGTCATCGTCAACAACTCTTACAGCAGGGGCGTTGATACGATCGATTATAAACGGATCAAGGTGGTCCGTGGCGAGAAGACGTTCATCCGCCCTTCCATCCTCTACTACAACAACTTCATCCGTTCCGGGCGTTACTACAGCGACCTATTGCTCGAGAAGACCCACTCTTCGCTCAGCTCCTTGAGTGCGGTGGAGCAGGTGAACATCCGTTTCACCCCTGTGCAGGGCGATAGTGCGTTGCTGGACGTGCACGTCAACCTCTCTCCCGCTAACATCTACTACTTCCAGTTCGGCGTCGACGGCACGAACAATGCGGGCGACCTAGGTGTGGCAAGCTACATCTCCTTCTCCAACAAGAACATCTTCAAGGGTTCAGAAACGTTCCGTATCAAACTGAACGGCGCCTACGAGCATATCAGCAGCCGTGAAGAGGGGGTTCAACTGCTCTCGAACAACTTCTACGAGTATGGTGTGGAGGCCTCCATCTCCTACCCGCGCATCATCATCGGACTCGTTCCGGAGAAGTATAGGAAGCAGGTGGGTTCATCGACCAACTTCTCCGCTAGCATCAATTGGCAGAACCGTCCGGAGTATAACCGACGTTTCGTGGGGCTCGATTGGGGTTATGGCTGGAAGAGCCACCGCCAGCGCATGTCGCACACGTTCGACCTCTATAACATCAACTATGTCATCACGAGGGACATGTCCGACTGGTTCGCCGCCTACCTGGAGCGTGGAAAGAACGCCCTGCTGAAGGAGAGCTACATGGACCAGTTCATCACCCGTACCTCCTACTCGTTTACCTATTCGAGCCATCGGAAGGGAAGCACCTCCGGCAATGGCTACACGTTGCGCGGGGGAATCGACATGGCGGGTACGCTGCCTTTCGTGGTCTGCGCGGCGACGGGTGTGGAAAAGAAGCCTGTCGAGGGATCCGACAAGGATGGCAAGGGGAAGTACAGGATCTTCGGCACCCCTTTCGCACAATACGTGAAGACTACCTTCGACGTCTCCAAGGTCTTCCTGACCAAGCGGAATAACCAAGTGGTGCTGCACGCTGATTTCGGCTTCGCCTGCCCGTACCTCAACTCCGACATCCTACCGTACGAGCAACGTTTCTTCGCGGGTGGGGCGAACACGGTCAGGGGTTGGAGCACCCGTACCCTAGGACCAGGCCGTTACCATTCGAATGTGAACTCAGACTTCCTCCAACGTACGGGCGACGTGAAACTGGTCTTCAACATCGAGCACAGACTTAAGCTCTCCTCCTTCCTGGAGTTCGCTTCCTTCCTCGACGCCGGCAATGTCTGGACGGTCATGGCCTACAAGAACCAGCCTTACGGGCAATTCAACATAGCGGATTTCTACAAGGAGTTCGGCCTCTCGTGGGGTGTGGGTATCCGCCCGAACCTTAGCTTCCTTGTCCTACGCTTCGATGCGGGCATGCAATTGTACAACCCTGAAAACCCATCGGAAGAGAATGCGGGGAAGAGCAAGTGGGTGGTCACGCATCCAAGGTTCAAGGAGAATTTCGCCTTCCACTTCGCTGTGGGATACCCGTTCTAATTTTGAATTAAGAATTTTGAATTAAGAATTAAGGGGGATGCGAATCCCTACATGTTGCGCATATCCTGAGCCCCAACGGGGCGACCACATCACAGGCAGGGGTGTCAACCCCTGTTTTTAGCGGGGGGATGTGCATGTATGTATATTCCCCCGTTATTTGTAAATATCCCCGAACGACGCAAATAGTAATTTGTAAATCATAAAATAGTAAATTACATAATTCTTTTTTGTAACTTAGTAGGATAAAATATCTAATATATGAGAAGAGGCTCTTTTTGTTTAACGATAATCAGTTTAGTGTTTATGTGGGGACTATTTTCTTCTTTTGACTATGCCAAGGAGTGGAAGGCGGTGGGCGAGCAGTTGAATACCAATCCTAAGACGGCGCTCTCCAAGGTCAATTCTATCGAGAAACACGCGAAAGCGGAGGGGAACGCTCCCCAACAGATACGTTGCATCATCGAACGGGGCAATGCGAAGAACTACATCGAGGAGGGTGCATTCACGAAATGCCTGGAGGAGATGAAGCAGTTCCAGCAGCAGACGAAGGATGATGTCGCCCGCTCGGTCGCCACATACATGATTGGAAAACTATATCTGAAATATTATCATGATGATGCTTTCGCCATCAACCGGCGGACGAACCTTGGAAACTATGTGCCGGAGGACATCACGGAGTGGACTTCCAATATCTTCATCGACAAGATCCGTGAATGCTCATTCGCCGCACTCTCCAACGAGAAGCTGAAAGCGGTCCCTGCCACTGAATACGAGGCCCTGCTGCAGAAAGGGGAGGATAGCCGTGTCTATCGCCCTACACTCTACGATTTGTTCCTCACCGATTTGCTGGAGAAGCGGTACGACGTGGAGAATATTATTACCGCCGAGGAGAGGGAGAAGTTCCTGAGGGAGTGGGTGGCGTTCCATGCGAACGATAAGGAGCGTGACGCCTACGTGCAGTCTAAATTGAGTCTCATGGGTTTCTTGTACGAAGGGAAGAGGGACCGTGCTCCGCTCGTCTCGGAGCTGGAGGCTTTCCTGGAGGAGACGAAGAAAGAGCGTGCCTCGATATTGGTTCGCATCGCTTTGTGCGAAGAGTTGAACCGAGGTGTATCGCTGGATTATTTGCCGCAGGACTCGAAACTGCCGCAACGACTAAAGGATATTTGTGACGAGGGTATCAAGGCTTTCCCTAAGCATAATAAGATAAATGAGTTGAAAGCGTTTGCGGAGAAACTGAATCGCCCGAGTGTCTCCATATCGGTGGAAAACACGAAGATCTACACCTCGGATAAGGTGCGCCTGAAGATTCGTTATGCGAACCTGGAGCGTGTGAAACTGAACCTCTTCCGCCTGGACGTCTCTTCCTCATTCGATTATAAGTCATTGAACAGAGATGAGATAAAAAAGGATAAGAAGTTCCAGACGCAATCTTTCTCCTACGACCTGCCAAAGACGAACTATTGCGTGTTGCGGGATACGATCGTCGAACTGCCTGCCCTCGACTTCGGAATGTACTGTGTCGAACTGGCCTCCAAGCCTCAAGAATACATGGATTTTGAGGTCTCCAACCTCTTCTACCTGCAGACCCGCAGGCGGCAGAAGGAGGAGGATATCATCTCGGATTATGTGGTGGTGGACGCTAAGAGCGGCGCACCGAAGCAGAATGTGAATCTGACGGTTAAGAAAAAGAGGAACAATGAGGAGCCTGAGATCCTGGCGGAGACATCCACCGATCCTTCCGGCTTCTCGGAGATCATACTCCCTGGCAAGGGGGGATATGTCAGCACATGCTTCGCGGACGGTAATGACCGCTTCTTGTCTCCTGACACCTATTCCCTGTATCGCTATTCGTACAATGGAGGCGCACGCACCAATGACAATGCGGGGACGTATGTCTCCATTTTCACGGACCGGGCCATCTACCGACCTTCCCAAACGGTTTACTACAAGGCTATCTTGTACAAGCTGGAGAGAAAGGCTGTCGAGGTGATCGCGGACAAGGCGTTGAAGGTGATTGTCTATGATGCGAATGGACAAACAATCACGGAGCAGAACCTGATGACGAACGAGTTCGGCTCCATCGCCTCCTCTTTTGTCATCCCGGCGAGTGGATTGTCTGGGGATTTCAGGATTTATGTGGACTCGTATGGGTCGGAGTTCATCCGTGTCGAGGAGTATAAACGGCCTACCTTCGAGGTGAAGATGACCCGCCCGACGAATGCTTTCTCCTTCGGTGACTCTATCACGGTGAAGGGTCGTGCGGATTACTTGTTGGGCACACCGGTCTCCGGTGCCAAGGTGGAATACTCCGTTGTCCGTACTTACGCATGGTGGTGGCCGTTCTCTTCCGCAGGGGACGATGAGACAGTGGCGGAGGAAACCTGCGAGGTGGCGGACGATGGATCGTTCGACATCCCTTTCGTGGCACGGAAGGATGAGGCGGATGAGGGACTTGCCTACTATCGTTACTCGGTCAGTGCGAAGGTGACGGATGCGAATGGAGAGACGCACGAGGAGACTATCTTCCTATCGGTGGGCGACCGCTCGCTTATCTTCTCCTCTGATTCGCAGAAACGTATGCTAATGGATGATTTCCCTGCCAAACGCTATAAGATTGCCAACCTGAATGGTGAGGGTCAGATCGTGAACGTGTCGTATGAGGTGTTGCGCGACACTGTTCCTGTGGCTACCGGCAGCGCCCTTTCCGACAAGGAGGGTATCTTCTCATTGAACGTGAACACGAAGGAGTGGCTCTCCGGCGCCTACAAGGTGAACCTGAAGGCTCTGGACGAAAAGGGTAGGGAGGTGACCGCCTCCTACGAGATGGTGCTCTACCGTAAGAATGACAAACGCCCAGCTGTGCATACAGTCCTATGGACCGAGGATGTGAAGGATCTCTCCCTGCCGTATGGGAAGGCGTATAAGGTGCGTGTCGGCTCCTCGCTGAAGGATGCCCACCTGCTCGTGGTGGTGAACGATGAGCAGGGCGAAGTGGAGAGACGTTGGGTGGACTTGAACGATGAGATAAAGGATTTCTCCTTTAAACTGGAGGAGAAGAACGGTGAGAATCTGAATGTTAGGTTCTTCCTCGTGAATGAAGGAACTTGCCATGAATCGAGTTTCTCCATTAAGAAACAACAGGAGTCTAAGTGGATTCCTATCAAACTCTCCGTCTTCAGGAATAAGATGCTGCCAGGCTCGAAGGAGACTTGGACGCTCACCTTGCCGAAAGAGAGACAGGCGGAGGTGATGGCGGCGATGTATGACGCCTCGCTGGACCAGTTCCGAGAAAATGAGTGGTCTTTCATCCCTGTTTACCGCAGAATTTTCCAGTTCCCTTCTTGGGCTAAGTGTCATTGGATCAATGCCTCTCTTTCCTATTCATGGATGTCTTTTATTGAAGCGACGGACTGGATATATGACCGCTTCATAGCTCTGCCGGATGGATATCGGAGGTATAACGCTTATATGGCTTATGGTGTCGCTAAATGTGTGGATGGTGCGGCTCCTATGATGAAGAGGGCGATGGCTGCCCAGAATGTGATGGCTGATTCCGTTGATGAAGATGAAGAAATGGAGGAGGTATCCGATGATGGAGTAATGGCTCCTGAACCTGAACCTGAACCTGAACCGGAGATTCCTAACCCATCTGAAAATGGTGATGCGCCAGTCCCGCAGGTGCGCACGAATTTCGCCGAGACCGCCTTCTTCTATCCGCAGCTTCGTACGGACAAGAAGGGTAACGTGCAGTTCTCCTTCGAGATGCCGGAGAGCCTCACTCGCTGGAACTTCAAGGCTCTGGCGCATACCACGGACCTCTTCTTCGGGCAGATGTCCGAACAGATGGTGACCCAAAAGGATTTCATGATTTCGCCTAACCTGCCTCGCTTCCTGCGCAAGGGCGACCGTTGCGTGCTCTCCGCTAAGGTGATCAACCTCTCTGAATCTACGATAAAGGGAACCGCCCTCATGGAGCTTCTGGACCCTGTGACGGAGAAGGTGGTCGCTAAGCAAAATGCCGGCTTTGATGTGGAGGCGGGCAAGAACACGGTGGTCACCTGCTCGTTCGACGTGCCTCGTGATATGGATGCGGTGCTGGTGCGCACCTCCGCCGTGGCGGGCGACTTCTCGGATGCGGAGCAGACCCTGCTGCCGATCCTGTCCGACCGTATGGTGCTGACGCAGTCCCTGCCTATCTATGTGAGGGGCGGCCAGACGAAGGAATACACGTTCGAGAACCTAGTGAACAATAAATCGAATACGCTCTCCTCCCGCTTCCTGAAGCTTGAGTTCGCCAAGGACCCTATCTGGTACGCCGTGCAGGCGTTACCTTCGGTGGCGACGGTGGAGCATGAGAATGCGGTGAGCTATTCCGCCGCCCACTTCGCTTCCCTGATGTCCGAGCACATCGCGAAGTCGAACCCTAAGATCTTCAACGTGATCAACATGTGGAAGTCCCAGGGCATGGACAAGCAGACGCTCCTCTCCAACCTGGAGAAGAACCAGGACGTGAAGAATGTCCTGCTGAACGAGTCGCCGTGGGTGATGGAGGCGAAGGACGAGACGGAGATGAAGCAACGCCTCTCCACGCTCTTCGATATGAACGACCTGCATGGCAAGTGTAGCCTATGGTTCGATAAACTGATGGAGTTCCGCCTGGAAAGTGGCGCATACACTTGGTTCAAGTGCGTGGAACCGTATATCTACCCAAGCACGCACACCACGCTCTTCGTGCTCGACAATTTCGGTCGTCTGCGCAAGGCGGGCATCGTGGACGACGCATTCCTGGAGCGGGCGCAGTACCGCTCCTCACTGCAGTTCTTGGACGGTGAGTTGCGTGACGCATATGAGGAACTGAAGAGGCTCCATCCTAAGGATTACAAGGAGGTGGCCTACGTGGGCATGAACGAGCTCTACTACTTCCAAGTCCATAGCCTCTTCCCTGAGGTGGAGGTGGACGCCAAGGCGAAGGAGGCCTTCACATTCTACTACGAATTGGCCAAGAAACGTTGGAAGGACTTCTCCCTCTACGGCAGGGCGCTGGCCGCCATCGCCTTCTATCGGGGCGGTGACAAGGAGTTGGCGAAGACCATCGTGGAGTCGATCCGTGAGTTCTCTACGACGACCGACGAGATGGGTATGTTCTGGCTGAAGAACGAGAGCGGTTATCTGTGGTACCAAGCCCCGATCTCCGCCCATACGCGCCTGATGGAGGCGTTGGAGGTGGTGGACCCTAAGGTGCAGGAGCAGGACGAGATGCGCCTGTGGCTGCTCAACCAGAAGCGTACGCAGAACTGGGACAACACGATCGCCAACGTGGATGCCCTGAACGTGTTGTTGCTGAGCGGTTCCGACTGGCTCTCCAACGACAACCAAGTGTCTATCAAGCTGGGAGGTGAGACCGTCCAGCCTGAGAAGACCGAGGCGGGCACGGGCTACTTCACGCACTATATCAATGGCGACGATGTGAAGCCTTCCATGGGTCATGTGGAGCTGAAGAGCGAGGCTGGCGGCAATATCTCCTGGGGTGCGCTCTACTGGCAGTTCGAGGAGGAGATCGATAAGGTTTTGAAGAACAAGACTGCGCTCCACGTGGAGAAGATGGTGATGCTGGAGGCGCGTGAGGACGGCAAGCCTATCCTGAAGACGATCGAGGAGGGCACGAAGCTCTCCGTGGGCGATAAACTGGTGGTGCGTGTGACGTTGCGCACCGACCGCGACATGGACTATGTCTCCCTGAAGGACCAGCGGGCCAGCTGCCTGGAGCCGACGCAACAACTCTCCGGCTACCGTTGCAGCGAAGGCACCTGCTACTACCAGTCGCCGAAGGACGCCGCCATGTACTACTTCTTCGACCATCTGGCGAAGGGCACCTACGTCTTCGAGTACCCGCTCTGGGTGACCCATGCGGGCGATTACAGCAATGGAATCACCTCGGCACAATGCCTCTATGCCCCTGAGTTCCTGACGAACACGGGAAGCGTACGGATACGGGTGGATAAGTGATGATGGGACCCTCCTAGAAAAGCGAACTGATCTTTTTCCCTATCCAATGGGAGAACAAAAGATTCAACAAGAGGAAGCATGAGCCCGCCAATCCGGCTAAGATAAACGGGAAGGCATCTGTGTAACTGGAGTAATTTGATATAGAGATGAAGAAATATATGACGTATGCATAAATGGGGAATGTTATGCAAGCGGTTACCAACCCGGGAATATAACCATGGAAGATAATCCCTTGGATGATATGAACCAGCAGATGCAGGGTGTATGCGAGGAAAATGCCGATGGGTATTATGTCTGTCCAATTCATGTGTAGGGGTAGGTAGATTGCCAGCACGATTACGATAGCCTCCTCTAACACGGCAAATGCGAACGCTTTGGTGTCCATCGTGAGCAGATGGTCAAACTCTTTTTCCAACTTAGGGAACCGTTGCTTTAGGGTCGCTGCGTTTCTCTGCATCCAATCATGTTGGGTGAGGATCTCCTCCACCTCGTGTGCGATAAAGCCTAAGCCCGATAGGAAAAAAATGAAGATGATAAAAAAGACCGTCAAATCCATTTTTAATCTGTTGAATAATAATTAAATAGAATGTTCGATAAGATCCATTCGGGGATGGTCATATCGAGTATTTGTAAAATAGGGCATAAAACAGAATGATAAGAATATATATCAACAGTAGGATGCCTATGAGAACCCCTAACGCCAGCAATAATGTCATCCCTAGGGAGAAGTCGAAGAGATGGTACAATATGCAGGATATGACGACCATCGCTATTGTGAGTTGAACAAGATAAAACTCTTTGACTATCTCATGGAGAGCCGTCTGGAAGCTACGTTTGTAGGCGTCCCTATCCACATACACGTTCTCCAGATCCTTCGGGCGTTGCAGCTGGTCGCATCCCATGAATGCCCATGCCTCGATCCTTTTCAGGGAAGATGGATAGTTGATGGAACGTAACGATTTACAATTCTCAAAGGCATAGCTGTGGATGGTCTCCACCCCTTCCGACAATACCACCTCCTCCAGACACGATTCACGGAACGCATACTCTGCGAGCTCCTTCATTGTGGATGGTATCTGAATGGCCTCCAGTCTTGTACACTCTTGAAAAATGTTTCCCTCCATGGTGGTTACCCCCTCGGGAATCTCCACGTGCTCCAGTGATGTACAGCTTGAGAACATGTACTCCTCAATGGTTTTTGTGTTGGCGGGCCAACTGAGGGTTTCCAGCCTTTCACAACCGCTGAAGCACCACTTCCCGATCCTTTGCAGGCTCTCCGGAAGAACCACTTTCTTCAGATGGCCGCACGAATAGAATGCGGATTCGCCGAGGCTTTTTAAGCTATTCGGAAGCACAATGCGCTTTAGGGATTCGCAGTTTTCAAATGCGTTAGCTCCAATCTCCACCAAATGCTCGGGGAGGAAGATCTCTTCCAAATTTTTGCAATCGATAAAAGCACATCTATCAATCACTTCGAGGCTATTGGGAAGCACAACCTTCTTCATATTGTAGCAAGAGCAGAACGCCCTGTTCCCGATTACTTTCACCCCCTCGGGAATGACCGCCGCCACAATGTCTTCCCTATCCAGATATTTCTCTTCTTCCACGATGAGACATTCCTCCTGCCCGTCATGGTAACGCTCGTGGCAGGCATTCGTAGCTACCGCCGTGACGATGCACCCTATGAAGGGGGACTCGCTCTTCTCGAAGAATCGGGAGGCTACCTTCACCTTAGGATCGATTTTCAAATTTTTGAGTTTCAGGCAATTGTCGAACGCGCCTCTCTTTATTTCCTTCAAGGAACGAGGCAATTTGAGCTCTGTCAACGATGAGCAACTGTCGAATGCGTCCCGAGGAATGGTTTCTATGCCTTCGGGGATGTTTATCTTACTCAGTTGATGGCAGTCCCTAAAGACCGAGTCGCCGAGCTCTCTCAATGAGTCGGGAAGCGTGACCTCCCTAAGAGCGAGGCAATGCCTGAAGGCGTTCGTTTCAATCACCTCGCATCCTTCGTCGACTACCACTTTGGTTATCTCATGATTGAGACGAAAGGCATAGACCGATATGCCTTTTATGCCCGAAAGGTGCACTTCCCCTTTGCAGGATGATCCGTCGACCACCCACCCGTTGAGGATGAATGGAGCGCCTTCCTTTTGCCGTGCCTTCTGGTATGGGGTGTTACGGAACGCGTAACCATATATGTGCAGGTCCTCGCTCTTCGGAAGCACAACCTCCTCCAACGAAGTGCAGTTCCTGAAAGTGGCTTCGGACAAGTTCTTCATGTTGGCTGGCAGCACAACCTTCTTCAGCGAAGTACATCCATCGAAAGCTGCGTAGGAAACGAATTCCACCGTGTCGGGGAAGACGACGCTGGTGAGCTTGGTGTTATCAGCGAAAGCTCCACAGTTGACCCCCTTCACGTAATCTGGTATGACCAAGTCGCCTTGGCATTCCTTTCCGTCGATAATCTCGTCGTTGATGATCACCAAAGGATCCTTCTTGCGCAGTTCGGTCAGGAAAGCGGTGTTCTTGAACACATTGAGTCTGAAGCTGGTATAGTCTAACGTATCGTCCAGCTCCACTTCCCTTAAGTTGGTGCAGTTGGCGAAGGCTTCGTCCCAGATGTTGATTTCCTGCGTTCCCGGATGGATGACGATGCGCTCCAAGGAGGAGCATTCCGAAAATGCGTTTTCCCCGATGTCCTCCAGTCCTTGTGGGAAAATGACCTCCCTCAGTCGTGGGCAGGCTGCGAAAGCGCTCTCTCCGATTGATTCCAACCCTTCCGAAAGCACAACCTCCTCCAACGCTTCCGACCCTTTGAAGACCTCTTTTTTGATCTCCTTCACGGAGCTTGGGATGACAATACGTTTGATTTTGCTTATTTCGCCGGGGGTGTCAATCCATCCTATGGTTTCGACATCGTCGTGGTAGGTCAGTGTGTTATTGCTTACGGAATAATTCATAGTGCTATGGATTTTTAGGGAAGTGATCTTTGGGGTTTCTTACTGATATGGGTACGGATTTTTGTAGATAATATTAGAGTCCGATACTTTTACAAATATATGGATTCCTATGACATTATTTCCCTGCTCCACACTCTTTTTTGCGTTAAGGGGACTATAAATAAGCAAGCCCCCCTGCAGATGCTGGATCTGAGCAGGGGAGCTTGTTATAATTGTGCCTGATAGGAATCTGTTGCTTTTTCAACGGGTCCAATCGGGGATATCCAATGCTTATTCGGTAACGTCACGTACTAGGCGGACGGAAGCCACGCCAACTCCTCCAACATAATCGAATTCCAGGTCGATCATGTAAGTGTCTACCCAACTGGCGGTATGATCATAAAGATACATTCCCTTTGAAGAATTTGCAGACCAATATGCGCCACCTATCCAGTCTGTCCTATCCTGTTCAAATGCGGCATTATAAAAAGCGATGTTATGATCTACTTTTTCATTAGGCAAGAATACAGCCCCTTGCTCTTCCATTAGGGTCCATAGGTCTTGTTTGATGACGATTTGTTGGTAGAGGTCGTAATCAATGTCAGCCTTTTCAGGAAGTAATCCATTGCCGAAATCCCAGTCGTCTGGCAAAAGGATCATTCCATGCATTCCACAGACCGTTGCAATTGCGTAGAGGTCTTTCCCTCCCTTCTTCCTGTTGTTTATGAGGTATTTCCACTCTTCGAGTGTAAGGGTACGCCAGATGTTTGCCACGTTGCCTCCATTAGAGATTGGATTATACACTCCCCAGTCATATTTTGTGCCTGAGATGTCGGAAGGTTCGTAGCCTCTAGTATTATAACGGCCATCGCGAAATTCTCGAAGTGGATCAAACGAATAACCAGACGTACTCCAGCGGAATTGGGAAACACATGTTCCATTGTTGGGGACATATTGACTATTGGCGAAACTCCATATCTTCGTGTCAGGATTGTATTGAAGATTTCCTTGGGAGAAATTCACTTGCTTGGTTTCCGAGACGGAGAACTTCCCGCTTAGGAGACCTGCTTTCATGTCAACGCCCGATAGATCTGGATTGTTCTCTGGAATATAATCGTTCTGTCTGTTAGTCTCTAAGCCATCAAGGTCTTCGTTCTCAAGCGCCTCTCCGTTCATTATCACTTCTGCTACGCTGTCTGTCACTACTAGGCGATAGTGATTAGTCCTGTAGGTGGAAACAGAATAACTGATAATATCATCCACACATCGTGGGCTGGACGGATCTTTGCAGTAGAGATATGGTTTGTCTTCAGACAATTTCATTTGGGTGCATTCTCCATATGTTTCCCATGTCCAATATTCTGCGTTAGGCATAAAGACCGCACCCAAAGCTTCCATCTTTTCCCAGGTCTTTTTGTCATAAACATTACCTGAGCAATCCAATGTGTGCGGAGTAAATTTCAAATCGGCAGGTGTCGTCCAATCGTCTGGTAAGATGACATATCCTTTTACTCCAGCCACTTTGGCCTTTGAGTATAGCTCATCCGCTCTGTCTCTCCAACAGAAGAGATATCTCCATTCCTCGGAAGACGGAGTATTCCATAGATTCTCCTTATTTCCTCCATTATGGATCGGATTACGACCGTTTTCTTGTGCTTCGAGCGAATAATTATAAGGAAGGAACGCAAGTGGATCGCCCACATATTCTGAGCACTCCGGATCATTCACAGGGCCTGATCCATGTTCGTACTTGTCAACCCAACCTTCGGTAGGATACATCCAGTAATCACGGAAATACATATCAACAACATCGTATTGTGTTTTGGCGAATCTCCAAACATCCTTGTATGCGAGGTATTGTAACATTCCCTTGGAGAAGTGCACTTGATAATTCTCCCCCATGGAGAACTTGCCTGGCAATACTCCATGTTTGGCGGCCGACTTGACGGTGTTGTTGACAGGAACCGTGTCAACCATTTCCGCTGAGATGGAGTCCAAGGCATCCTCAAGCGCTTTCCGCTTGCCTTCCCATATCGAATCCCTCTCTTTCAAGGCACTCTGGACCTTGTCTTCCCAGATTGAGTCCATCTCGTCTATGGCGCTTTGTATCTTGCCTTCCCACATAGCATCCCTCTCTTTCATGGTGCTCTGTACCTTGCCGTCCCAGATTGAGTCCATCTCGTCCATGGCGCTTTGTATCTTGCCTTCCCACATAGCATCCCTCTCTGTCAAGGCGCTCTGGATCTTGTCTTCCCAGATTGAGTTCATCTCGTCCATGGCACTTTGTATCTTGCCTTCCCATGCCGCATCCCGTTCGTCCAAGGCGCTTTGTATCTTGGTGTTGATGAAATCTTCCAGGAATTGCTCGTCCACCTTGTTTGCGAAGAATGACCTCTGCGCATAGAGCGCGTAAGGGACACTCAATAACTGCGAGGTGACGGAGATGTTCTTGCCGTTCAATTCGGCTGTGGAGCGGATGTAGTACGGACCGTTGCTCCAATCGATGGCGGAGAAGTCGTTCGCCGTCTTTCCACCTCCGACCTCAAGCGTGATTACTCCGTTGACGGTCGTGCTGGTGCTGTGGTCCTCGGAATAGACGACTGGACCCTCCAATGAGCCTTGCAGGATGGAGATCTGGACCTCCAGATCTTGGTTGTTGATCACGTTACCTATCGCATCGCGTATTACGGCTTGATAGGTGAGCTTTTGTGGAACCTGCGCCGATAGAGACGCTATCCACAACAATGTCATCGCGACAATTGTAATAACTTTTTTCATGTGTAATAATTTGATTATTAATTATTTTTATGTTTCTCTGGATAGTTATGACGACGGGAATCCGCTATTGGGCTTCCGGTCTGTCATCTCTTGATGATGCTGAACGACTTGACTACCGATTTACCGCTTGTCAGCGTGAGGTTGTATAGCCCGGACGCATAGCGCGAGAAGTCGATGCGGGTCTCGCTCTCCCTCACAGGAGCGACCAACAACTGCTGCCCTTCCGCATTGGTCAAGGTCATCGTTAGGTTTTTCAACTCGCCCGTCCTTAGCACGAGCACATCCTTTGTTGGGTTCGGATAGACCGAAAGCAACGTGACGTCGGTGAACTCCAGCCCCGTGGTCGTCGCCACACTGTACTGGAAGAGGTTACCCGTGGAGAGAGAGCCATCCTTCGCTTCCAGGACCACCGCATTCCCTACCACATGGTAGAACGTCATGTCATTTTCCGCTTTCTCGGCCGCCGAACTGTAGACGTTCGCTTGGGAGTGGCATAGTATCGGTACCCCCGTCAGCGCCGCCAGCATGAATACTTGCTTTAACATGGTAATGAATAATAATTTATTTTACTTTAAATATATAATATACTGATTGATAAATATTTGCAAAACGAAAGCGAGCGTGAAAATAGAAGGAAACATACACGAAAAACAACCAAAAATTACTCTTCAACTTTCTGCAATGGGCGCTTGCTCACATGTACATTTGTAAATATCTACATGAATTTACACACATCAACACTATCAATCATTTAATTCTTTCACAAAGGTAATAGAAAGATTGCCTTAAATCATAATGTTTATTGCGATAAATTTCTGATAAAGTGATTTTTTACTGAATGATCAATTATTTTGCTGCGGAATCATGCGCTTCGCGCGGTGATCGTTTCAGATTGAATATCTGTAGAAAAACTTATAGAACAGGCATCCTAGGATAAAGATTATGATGATGACTCCTATTACGATTGCGATTGCTATCAGTGCGGCTGTCCATATCGTGAGGTCGAAGAGTGAGGTCATTATGCCTGTCAAGATGACCAGTGCGAGCGCACAAAGGGTGAGATGGTTATTCTTGTTTAAATGCTGGAGCTTTGTCCGAAAACTAATGCGGTAGGCATCTCTGTGTATTGCCACTTCCTTCAATCCCTTCGGCTGTCGCAGTTGGTCGCACCCCATGAACGCCCAAGCCTTAATGCTTTTTAGCGTGGAGGGATAGCTGACGGCACGTAGCGATTTGCTATCCTCAAAGGCATAGCTCTCGATGCTCTCCACCCCTTCCGATAGGATGACTTCCTCTAGGCATGAATCCTTCAGACATTTCTCCCCGACGGTTTTCATCGTGGATGGTATTTGTAGGGTCTTTAAGTATTTGCATTTGGTGATGATTGATTCTCCGATCGAGGTGACTCCTTCGGGTATTTCCAGTTGATTCAATACATCACAAAATTCAAACATCTGCTCGTTGATGACATGGACGCTGGCTGGCCAGTGGAAGCTTCGCAGGTTTTCGCATTCTTTGAAGCATTGTTCTCCGATCTCTTGTATCTTTTGACGCAGGATCACCCGTTTCAGCCCTTCGCATGAATAGAAAGCGCTGGCTCCGATACGTTTTAGGCTTTCCGGGAGGACGATGTCTCCTAGTTTCCTGCATCTGTGGAATGCATTCTGTCCAATCACCTCCAACCCTTCGGGGAAGGCAATTCTTTTTAACTCATAGCATGATTTGAAGGCATTGTTCTCGATTATCTCAAGACTGGCGGGCAACACTACTTCCTCTAGATTCTCGCAATCGGCAAATGCGTGTGCTCCGATGACTTTCACCCCCTCTGGGATGATCACCACATCAATATCCTCCTCTCCTTTGTATTGCTCCGCATCCACGATGACGCACTCCTCTTTCCCGTCGCGGAAACTCTCCCGAAAGGCTTTCCTGGTCTTTGCCGTGATGATTTTCTTGGCTTTGACTGACTTGTTCTTTTTGAAACACCCGGAGGCTTTCTTAACCTCTGGGCTGACGTTTAAATCGTCGAGTTTCATGCAGTTACGGAACGCGTCATCCTCTATCTCCTTCAACGACCGGGGTAGGCTGACCGTTGTTAACGACAGACAGTTGTAGAACAAATCCGTGGAGATTGTCTCTATCCCTTCGGGGATAGAGATCCCTTTCAGTTCGTAGCAGTTCATAAAGGCCGCCTCTTCGATTTCCTTCATCCGTGATGGGAGTTTGACACGCTTTAGGGCATGGCAGTTCATGAATGCTTGCCATCCAATGACTTCACACCCTTCGTCGACCTCCACCTCCGTTATCCAATAGTTATTCTTAAACGCGTAAGCCGATATGCCTTTTATGCCTGTCAGGTGCAGCTTCCCTTTGCAGCGTGATCCGTCCACCAACCAACCGTTGAAGACGACCGAATTATCCGCTGCTTGTAGCTTTTTTTGGAAGGGGGTGTTCTGTAATGCGTAACCATATATGGATTGCTCCTCCTGCTGAGGGTAGATCACCTCTTCCAGCGAGACGCAGTCTTTGAATATGTATTCGGGTAGCTCCTTTATGTTGGCGGACAACACCGCCTTTCTGAGCGAGGTGCATCCTTCGAAGGCGGAGTAGGAGATGTAGTTTGCCGTCTCCGGGAATACGATGCTGGTGAGTTTCGTGTTGCCGGAGAAGGCGCCGCAGGAGATTCCTTTCACGTGGGAGGGTAGGGTCAAGTCGCCTTGGCATTCCTTCCCGTCGATGACCTCACCATGGATGACCACCAATGGATTCTTCCTTCGTAACTCGTTCAGGAATGCGGTGTTTTCGAAGACGTTGATCCTCAAACATGTATGATCCATCGTGTCGCCCAAATCCACTTCCCTTAGGTTGATGCAGTCGGCAAAGGCCTCGTCCCAGACATTGATCTCTTTTTTACTGGATATGACGATGCGTTCCAGTGCGGTGCACTCAGTGAACGCCTTCTTCCCGATATCCTCAAGACTCTCAGGGAAAACGACCTCCTTCAGGTTATAACAATAGGCAAAGGCCTCTTTGCCAATCTTCTTTAAACCTTCCGTAAACACAACCTTCTCGAGCGTCTTCATCAGGATGAAAGCGTTATCGCCAATCTCTTCCACAGAACCGGGGATGACAATGCATTTTATCGTTCCCCCTTCTGGCCTTTCACCGCATCTGATGCTTTCGACATCGTCATGATAGATTAGTGTGTCATTATTTATGGAATATTTCATGAGGTCTCTCCTTTTATGAAGTGAATGATTCCGCTATCCTGTTGATGCTGACAATATTTTTTCTGATGATGGATACAGGAAGCGATGTCTCCGCGAATATATGTTTTCTGATGATAATATGGTCATCTTTGGACTTATATCTTCGTGAGGCGACCGGTTTTTAGGCTGATGTGTGCGGTTGACGAGGTTGATATGTTTTTTCTTTTTGGGGGATGGAATAAAAAAGGATGTATCCTAATGTCCGATACATCCTTTTGTTTTTTTACCCATTCCGCATGGGGTATGTTCTGTCGTCCCCTACTCCGAAACAGCCCTCTTCCCTCTCTTTTTCTCGATTCCATAGGAGAGGATGATTTCGTGGGTATTGGAAGGGAGTTGGTTGAGTTTCCCGATTCCGCAATCGAATGAGTATCCGAATCTGAATTTGCTTCTTTCAAAGCCTAGGGAGAAGATTAGTGTGGACGGGTTGACTACGTTGTGGAAGTCTGTCCTCCAAGTCACGCCACCCCAAATGGTCCTCTTGAAGAAAGCCAAGGAGCCGATTTCTATCACGTTCGTCTTTTTACGGTGCATCACGGAGATGGTTGGACCCAAGTCGAAGTTGTGGTTGAGAGGGAGCAGGCTTGTCCCATATAGATAGAAGTGGCGACCTGTTTTGAACATTGTTGTTTCGTTGTTCAGTATGTGGGTGCAGGATAGACCCAGCGTCCAATGGATGTTGGAGAACTCGAATCCGAGGTCGAAGTCAGGGCTTAGCTTCCTTTCCTTCTCTGAGAGTGCTTCATCCTCCGCGATTTCGGATTCGTCCTCAAGTCCGATGGCTGTATGGTCATATCCTCCCACATTCACTCCCGCACCCAGTCCCATGGCGAGGATGTGGCGTTTGTTGATGTCTATCTGGTAGGAGTAGACCAATTTGGCGTTGAGGGTGTTGTGCCCTTTTCCGATGCAGTCGTAGGAGGCGGTGAAGCCGAATCCTGACCGGATGGCGTCCTCGTAGTTCGTCACGTTCAGGACGGTCGTTTTGGGGCCATGCTCCACGCCCGCCCATTGGATGCGGCCATGAAGAAAAATATCAATATCATCCGTGTTGCCTGTGGCCGCCGGGTTCTTGTTCACGCGGGAAAAAATCTCCTGCGACAGCATCAGGTCCTGGGCCTGAGCCATGAGGCACATCATCGAGAAGGCGGCAGCAAATAATATGTGCAATATCTTTTTCATCGTCCGATTGTTTTTACTGTTTTATGATTTCCACCCTGCGGTTTTTCTGGTGATCACTTTCTGTGGTCGCCTTCTTCACGATGGGGTTGGAGCTCCCCGCACCCTCGTAGGAGAGTCGGTTTTTGCTGATGCCCATCTTCACGAGTTGGTTGTATACCGTCTTCGCGCGTTCGATGGAAAGGTTCATGTTGTTCGCCTCCTTCCCCCGCTCGTCCGTGTAGCCGATGATCTTCACCTTGCAGTTGGGGTCTTCGTTGATAAAGTCGTAGATGGCGTTGAATTCGTTCTCATAGCTTGACACCATGGTGGTCTTGTTCGTGTCGAAGTAGAAGACGATGGTGTGGCTATCCTTTTTTTCGATCAGTGTAGGACGGTGATCCTTCTCGTAGTTGAAGATAATCTCATCATCGTCACGGTCCTGCGGACAGAAGACGTCTTGCCCGCCTCTCCTTGTGGAGATAAAGAATGGGGTGCCTCCCGCGAAGATGAAGTTCATGTCGTCGGAATCTCCGTTGAAACCACTGCATAGTATCTCGACGCGTGGATGGTCTTCCGTCAGGTTATATTTATAGATGTTGTATTTCTTAAAGCTTGCGGGTCTGTTGGACGAGAAGTAAAGCATGGTGTCGTTCGACACGAACGGAAAATCTTCGTCGTACTCTGTGTTAAGCTCGGATGCGTTCACAGGTGTGGACCAGAATTGGGAGAAGGAGTCCCAATCCATATACCAGATGTCCTTGCCGCCCTTGCCTCCTTCCATTTCGGAGACGAAATAGAGGCGTCTTCCTTTGGATGCGATGGCTGGGTTGTGCATGCCCTCGTTGAAGTTGTTGGCTGACCTGTATATCCATCTTCGGTATGCGAAGGTCGATCCCCAATAGTTGTCTTCCTTGTCGCTTTTATAGCCTTGGATCACCAGTTCCTGTGGGGTTATCCACTCTCCGTTCTTCAACGTCGCGCTGAACAGCCGACCGCCGGAGGAGTAATATAGCGTGGAATAATATTGGGTGAATGGACCATCTATTTCCAGTTGTTGAAGGTCCTTCCTGATCGTGAAGTCGCTCTTTTCCCATGAGTTGGTTGAATTGCAGACGAATATCTGCCCGCCACGCATGAAGGCTACCTTGTCGTTTAGGGAGGAGACCGATGTCTCCTTCTCATAGTTGCAGGCCTTCAACGGGAGGATCTCGTTTCTCTCCAGAAACTTCTTCTCATCAGCTTGCGCCACCGAGGCGCATAACCCTAGCAATGCTATCAGAATCTTTTTCATGTTCTACGGAATCACATTGATTTGATTACTTCCACTGTGCCTTTCCAACTGCCCGCATTGGTGGTGACCACATAAATGTAGACGCCAGGCTCAACCAGTTTTCCCTTGTAATAGCCATCCCATCCTTTGGTGGAGTGGCAAAGCAGGGAGCCATATCGATTGTATATGTACACTTCATAGCCTTTCATGAAGATGTCATTCTTGCCGTTTGTGGAGTATGGGGTGAAGGCGTCTGGGATGTATGGATAATCGCCAGGATATTCGTATGCTCCCACACACGTTAATTTTTCTCGTCTCACTCCTCGTTGGTCACGTTCGACGGATGTCTTCTCCAATGGGAAACGGAGGTTGATTCCATCCCTTGTCTTGTCGGATTGCAAAGGAATCACAAAGGATCCTCTATCGTATGTGGGTGAAGGAATCATATTCCAGTTCTCGTCGTATGTGTAATCCATCGCCATGTAGAGGTCTTTCTTTGGTGTGAATTGATCATCTGATGTGTCCCAAATGTTGTTGTCCCACGAGGTTAGGAACTCCGTCTCGTTTTCGTCGTCGTATGCGAACAGATTGTTCCGTGACTTGTTCACGATGTTGTCGCTGGAAATGTTAGGCCCGGTGATAATGTTTCCCACGATGGAGATATTCGGCTCATTTGCCTTCCATATTTTTATTCCACCTATTACCGTGTTGTTCGTTATGTTGACGCTACCACTATCTGAGATACTTAAGTCCAATGTGTTGCTGTTCTTCAAGAAGGTGGAGTTGGAGATGTTCAAATTCTTTGAGTAGGCCATTATCGCTGTGCCGTTTTTATGGAACGAGCAAGATTCAATCTCAAAATTGTTGATGTTGCTCGCTTCCATGGCATAAACCCTTGTGTTGTCAAAGTGACATTTCCTGAATTTGATGTTGGGACAATTTGTGGCCCTAAAAGCATTGTTGTTGTTGTCGAAGGTACAGTTTTCCAGCACTACGTCCAGTTTCTTGTCAAAATTATATACTGCTGCTATCATTAATGCACCTTTTGAGTGGTCCTTCGGGTCGTTATTCTGCCTGGTGAACTTTATGCCGGATATTTTTATCGTGCCATCTTCGTTCGGCTCGTATTTTACGATGTTAGTTAAAGAATTTGACAAATACCCTAATCCTTCGTCAGAGAAATCCACGTTCTCGCTTTTGTCCGCATTGAAGATGGTTTCGTGGATAGATGGGTTCGGTTTCTCACCCTCTGCTGGATTGATGGAGTAACCTCCTTGTAGGTTGATAGATTGTTGGGTGGTGAACCCGTCTGAATATGACTTGTCAGTCGGGGTGTATACGCCTTCTGCGAAGTGGAAGGTGGAACCCGATTGTGCGATTTTGAAGATTTGGGTGAATCTATTGATGCCCATCGCATTTTTCCAGTTGGAGCCATCCCCTGTGCCGGTCGACTTCACGTAGTAGTTTTTCTGGTCGTTGAACTTCAGCTCGTATGCGCCGAAGCATGGGTATTTATAGCGTTCTTGCCCTATTTGGTCGATGTCCAGCTCGGATTCTCCCAGATTGCGGAATAAGAGGAAATCGTTCGCATCCGCACAGTAATAGTCGGTTAACAACGCAACGGTTTTTGTGAGTTTGCCCGGGTTTTTCACGAACGTGTAGGTTGAGTTCCTGAATGGGAAGAGCTCGGAAATCCGTTCGTATTTGAGCAGGATATCTCCGCCTACGGTGAAGGACATGTCGTCGGATTCGACAAAAACATTTTGTGTTCTCTTGTAGGTGTCTCTATTGTCTGCAATTAGGCTACCATGTATGTAATTGCCGTTCACGATGCATTTTATTCCCTCTATCCGAATGTTACCCAATATGGTGTTGTGCGTGAGCTCCACCGATAGATTGTCGTTGCTATTTACTCCTTCCTCTGTTGAAGTATTTGGAACGTTAACTTTTATGACATCCGATAGGCAGTGTACTCCGTTTCTTCCTCCGAATGTGCAATTGATGATCTTTAGGTTGTTTTGGAGATGGAAATCGATGCAGCGATCTCCGGAGAATGAACTGTTGGAGAAGGTTATTTGATTTTGTTTGGGTCCTCCCGGCAATGAGTATTCCCCTAAATAGACATATCCTCCTTGTGAGAAATCGAAGTCGCATTGATTAAATATTCCGTTGCCAGTTTGGAAAGGCATGCTTACCCCTGCATTTTGGTTGAATGTGCATCGCTCGAAACGGAAGAATCCGTTCCCATTCGCTTCCCCTGGCACTATTAACACTCTGTAAGGTAGTGTTCCTTCCTGAGTGGGCCTTCCCTTGAAATTGATGTCATATATTTCCGTGGGACTTTTCGGATCCATGTGGAAGTTAGCTATGTCACCATGATTGTTGGTTAGTGTCAGGGTCGTTAGGTTTCTCGGGCTGTAGCCATCCGATTCGTTGGTTGGGTCATATCCTCCACGTATGGTTACTCCGGCGTATGCTTCGAATGCGATGCTGTTCTTTTCGGCGGGGGCACTAGGGATGTATTCGCCCTTCGCCAGATAAAATGTGGTACCGGAGTTAGCTTTTTTGAGCACTGTTACAAATTCGTCCGTGCTCAAAGCATCATTCCACGAGGTGCCGTTACCTGACACCCTTCTAGCACAGTCCACATAGAATGTTTTGCGGGAATAATCCACCTCTGCGGCGAATCCCCAATAGATACTTAAAATCGCCATCATACAGACGGCCGACGTATATTTCCAGATCCTCATTTTTCGTCTCTTTTGCATCCCAATGCATCTTTAGTCGTTGAATATAGTCCGAGATGCGTCGCAAATGCCTATGTATGAATTGTTTATATTTCAACAAGTGGCTCAACCACCATTTGCGAAATTATATAAAAAAAACAAATCTTCCAATATTTATTGCTTGAAGAACCTCCGTTCATCGCGATGTCCGACTCCGTTGCCGGAATCAATGTTTACTCTTCTTCGCTATGCCGTATGAGAGGATAAGCTCATGGGATGGTGGCAATAGGTTGTCGGATCCTACGCTCATGTCGAAGGAGTAGCCAAAGCGGAACCTGCTCTTTTCGAAACCGAGCGTGAAGACTAGCACGGATGGGTTCATCTTGTCCTTCAGGTCGGGACGCCAAGTGACGCCACCCCAGTATAGGTTTTTGAAAAAGACTAATGATCCCACTTCCATCAGATTGGCTTGGTCATGGTGCATATAGGATACGGTCGGACCAAGGCTAAAGTTGTCGCCGATCGGTAGAAGGCTCGTCCAGTATGCGTACAGGTGCCTTCCTGATTTGAATGACGTGCTTTCGCTGTTCAACAGATGGGTCATGGATACTCCCAAGGTCCATAGCGGGTTGGACAGCTCGAATCCGAAGTCGAAGTCGGGAGATATTTCTGTCTGCTTGTCCATGGTGTATTCTCCATCGTTGAATTCTCTCATGTCGTCCAACTTGTGCTTCGTGTAATCGATTGTTCCGGCGTAAGCACCTACTCCTAATCCGAGGGAAAGGATATAGCGCTCGCTCAGGTCCATTTGGAACGAGTAAGCCAACTTCGCATTGGTCGCGCTGTGCGCCACGCCGAAGCAGTCGTATGAGAAGGATAGTCCGAAGCCGGATTTTATTTTCTCGACGTAGTTGGTGACGTTCAGAACGGTTGTCCTGGGGCCCTTTTCCAAACCTGACCATTGGAGACGCCCGTGAAGAAAGATATCGATATCATTCGAATTGCCTGTGGCGGCAGGGTTCTTGTTCACGCGCGAAAAGATCTCCTGCGACAGCAATAGGTCCTGTTGCGCATTCGCCGTGAAGATGGACGTTGTCAGCGACAAGACAAGCAATATATATATTCTCTTTTTCATCCCTTTCATACTAGACATTTCTACTTCTTGATGATTTCAATTCTTCTGTTCAAATTATGTTCCTGCTCCGTTTTGGCGTTTTTGATGATAGGCTTTCCGTTGCCTTCGCCTCGATAGGTGATGCGTTGCTCGTCTACACCCATCTGTATCAGTTTGTCCATTACGGCGCTCGCTCTATTGAGTGACAATGAGGAGTTGTGGTCTGCGCTTCCCTCGTCGTCAGCATAGCCGATGACTTCGATCCTGCAGTTCGGCGGATCGTTGACGAACTGGTATATCAGTTCGAACTCGTCGCTGTAGTGGGCGGCGAACCTCTTCCCGTCGAATTCGGGACGGAAAGTGCAGGTCTTGTCTTTGATCGTTATCCTTTGAATCTTGATGTTCTCCGGATCTCCTCCTGCCGAGTTCCCTAGCACTAGATCCGGATCATAGAACTCTGGTCTGTATATCTGTGCGGAACCTTCCCTATTGGAGATGAAGAATGGCGTGTTCGTCACGACCAGGAAGTTTTTGTCGTCCGCGTTGCCATTGAAGTTGTTCTCCACGATCGATATTGTCTTCTTGCCCTTCAGTTTCCTTTTGTATATGTTGTATCCGCGGAATTTGTCGTCGTGCCTGTTGGACGAGAAATAGAACATCGTGTCGCCTACCGTCTGTGGGAAGTCCTCGTCATCGGGGGTGTTCACCTCTTCGTAGTTGATAGGTGCGGACCATGGTCCTTTGTCGGAGTTCCGTTCGATGTACCAGATATCCAGTCCGCCCTTTCCTCCAGGCAGTTCTGACGAGGAGAAGTAAAGCCGATGGCCTTTCTCCGCGATGGATGGGTTGTACATCTTTTCCTTGCTCTTTGAGCCGGTTTTGAATCCCCAGCGACGGTGGGCGAGGGAAGAGCCTTCTCCCATGACCCTTTCCTTCGCATAGCCTGCGATCTGGATTGCCTCCGGGGATTTCCACTCTCCATTTTTCAATGAGGCTTGGTATAAGACTCCTTCCGAAGAGTAGTATAGAATGTTATTGCCGAATTGGCAAAAGGTCCCGTCTATGTTCAATGCGCTCAGATCCACTTTCTCGGTGCATTTTGAAAGGTCTGACGCATTGTTGCCGACTTTCCCGACGTATACCCTTCCGTCTCGGATAAGAAATAGGTTGTCGTTGAATGACGAAATGGCCACGATGGGTGTCTTCGTATTCACTGAAGATTGCATGATCTTGTAGTGGTTCTCCGGGAACTCACGATCTATCGCGTACATGCTCAGCGAATACGCGGAAATAAGTATTAGCAACAATCTTTTCATCTCGAAATTATTTAGCCTTTAATATCTCTATCGTTCCTTTTATCTGTTCTCCATTCTCTGGGATTATTAGTACGTAAGCGTATACGCCTGGCGTCGCCATTTTGTTGTTATACTTGCCATCCCATCCGTCTGTTGAGTGACAGATCAACATGCCGTAACGATTGTAAACGTAAACCTCATATCCTTTCATGAAGATATCGTTTCTCTTATCTTCCGTGTATGGAGTGAATGCGGTTGGAATATCCAGATCCATAGGTTTAGGCTTCGGAATAAACTCGTATGCACCCATGCAGGAGTTAGCCATCCTCTCTACCCCTCTTTGGTCCTTGTCGAGGACTTTAGGGAAGCGGAGGCTCACTGTGCTGTCGGCTTGCTCTATCATGTCGGTGGTGAGCGCCACGGTTTCAGTGAATCCTTTGTTGTTGCTTAATTGGTATGATCCTCCGTCACACGCCAGAACCTCTTCACACAGGATGTTTGTCCAGATGTCCGTTCCAGCGCTGCTGTTCGTCCCCATGGCCTTCTTATTGACTCCTTCTTCGTCATTCAGGTATAGGTTGTAGGATGAGGCAACCTTTTCTCCTCCCGTTCCCTTCCGTATGATCTTGCCACCGATTATGTTACCGGTCCATTTGTCGTTGGTTGCGCTGGCTGTGTACACATTGTCCAGGATGGTGTTGTTCACCAGTTCGCACGAAGCGGATGTGCATGCGCTGTAGTCGATGGCCGATTTGTCAAGTCCTACGAATGTGGAGTTCTTGAAGATCAACTTGCTTGTTGGGTTGGTGCATACAACTCCTTGTCCTCCTTGGGTAAAGGTGGATGATTCGATGCTCAGGGAGTCTGCATGGAGTCCAGTCGTGAGGATGCCCACGCTATCCTTGAACGAGCATTCTGAGATTGTGGCGGAAACTGAATCCAATTTCACACCCGTCTTGAAGTTCTCCACTTTACATTGTTGCATGGATAGGCTTACACCAGGAACCAGACCGGCGACTGATACCGCCTCTCCGTCTTTCCGTCCGCTGAATGCGACGCCTGAGATCCTCACGCTTCCCTTGTCGGACAGCATGGCTGTGAAGAGGTTCAGAGCTGATTGCTCGCCTTTCCCGCTGGTGAATGTGGTGTTGTTTGCCTTTGGATCTGAGGCATCTCCCTCTGCCGCATTCTCCGGATATCCACCTATGATGGTCACTGCGTGTCCCGTGTAGAACGTGCGATCCTTTCCATCGAGTGGTTTCTGGCCTAATGCATCGTAGATAGGTTCGTAGTTACCACTTGCGATATGGTAGGTCTTTTGTCCTTCCATGTATCTGAGGGTTAGTTGGAACGCTTCATTGCTCATGGCGTCATCCCAGCTTGAACCATCACCCTTTCCTGTTGATGTGGTCTTCACGTAGTATTCGGTTCGACCCTCGGAAGGCAGTTTCACGTAGGTGGTGATGTACACCTGGATGCAGCCTTGCGCATCGGCGACTTCGTCCTTCTTGTTGTTCATACCCACCGTTCCCTCTGCGATCTCACTGTTTTTATACACCTTGAACTCATAGATGGTGTCTGGCTGACAGCCTAATTCGTAAGCTCCGACACAAGTGCTGTCAAGACGTTTTGCTCCTCTCTGATCCTCCTTCATGGAGACCTTCTCCGACGGGAATCGGATAGATATGTCGCCTATATGGTCTTCGTTGATAGGAATGACAGGGATTCCGTTTCGATATGTTTCTTGAATCTTTTCTGTCGTGACACCGTTTTCTCCATCCGTCACTTTTCCTATGAGCTTATTCAGGTCAACAAGGTTGATGAGGGCAATGTCGTTCTCGCTCATCAGCTCGCTTGCAGGAGCGGTTGATCTGTAGATGTTGTGGGCTGACGTAATGGTGGCGACGCGCTCGAATTTAACCGTCGGGCTTGCGAATATATTACCCGTCATGACTACGTTTATGCATGTGTCGCCTCCTACACCCGTCAAGAACGTATTGTTTTCCAACAATGCCGACTTGCCGGGTTTACCCAGGTTGTTGATCACCAATCCATATGAGCTTCCTGCTGTTTTTGAGATGAATGTGCAGTTGCTTATATTGCTCTGTTCCGCATTGGCGCTGATGAATGATGCCTCCACTGTGTTATTGGTGAAAGTCAGTTTGTCGCCTATTACAATGGATCCTTGGGTATTGTCGAAGAAATAGCAATTCTTCACATTGACGTTGTTCCCATGTGCGTACAGCGCATAGCTGGAATTGACTAACTGACAGTCTTCCATCGTGAGGTTGGCTGTCGTTCCGTCTTGAGTCCTTACTCCGACAAGTGAGTGTTCTCCCACTTGAGATGTCGCGTCAGGGCTTAACCTATAGAAAGAGCCTTTCAATGCGAGTCCGCTGAGTCGGATGTTTCCTCCGTTTGTCAGGTCGTAGTAAAGCACGTTGGTGACATCCCTTCCGCCCTTTGTGACAGAGTCGATGGCGTAGACATTTTGTGCCAGGTCTCCGCTTAGAGCCGCGATGTATTGGTCAGGTTTCGCTTCTACGTCTCCGCTCACTCCTGCAGGGTAGCCTCCCTGGAGGTTGATGGCTTTGGTGGTGTAGTACATCCTGTCTTTGTCAACGTTTGTCAATACACCAGCCTTATCGTAGATTGGGTGGTATACGCCTTCCGCGATGTGGAAGGTCGCACCGTCGGTCACCTTGTTTATCGAGAAGGCGAATGCGGTGTCGCCCATGGCATTGTCCCAAGAGGAACCGTCGCCATTTCCTCCGACCTTCACGTAGTAGTGGAGCTTGCCGTCTATCACTCTTGCATTAGGCAAGACGGTGATATGTCTGGTATAGATCGTGTCATGGATGGCTAGTGAGCCGTGTTCCAATCTTCTCTCCACGTCGTATGCACCTATTGAGTAGGTCGTGTTGATGCCGAGTTTATTGTCCGCATATGCGTCTCCGGCGTGTACGGTCGTGTCTGCCAAGACAATGTTGATGCTAGGGAATCCTTTCTCGATGGAACCTGCGCAGGTGGACTCAGGACGAAGGTTGCCTCGTTGGTCTGTCTCCACGTCTGTGAGTCCGATTCGGTTGAAACGGATGGAGGTGCCATCCTTCAGCATATCGGATATCAAGTTGATCGATGGTGTGAATCCTCCGTTTTCCTTTGATATGTATTGGTCGCCGTCATTATCTAAGATGTACATCAGGTCTTCCTTCGTGACCTTCCTGTCCGTTGGTGACGAGAAGTTGAAGGTGTTGGCTGTGTCCAAATAGATGTTGCCGCTCGTTACCGTATTTGGGGATAGAATCGATACGTTCAATCCGAAAATGTTTCCGATTGCTTCTGTTTTGTCGACCGATTCATTTATGTTGACATTCATCATGATCGTGTTGTTGATGAGTCGGAGTTCCTTTGCTGACAATTGCTGGCACATTGCGTTGCCCGGTTCGTCCTGAGGGTCCTTGAATGTACAATTGGTGATGTTGAACGTCTCGTACCCGTTCATGTTGAATGCCGTTCTCTGGAATGTACATGATGTGATGTCGATGGATTTTGAATCCACTATGGAGATGATGGCCCGTTGTCTCGGGTAGTCAAAGAAACAATCTCTGATTTTTCCTGAGCAATTCCCTATTCCCATGAAGCATTGTCCTCCTGAGAATGAGCATTCGCTCACTTCGTATTCAAATCCTTCCACTTGTGAGTAGATGGCGAGTTGTGCGTTATAGAACTCGGTGCCCATCATTCTCAACCATCCGTTCTTGAATGTCAAACCGTTCACGTGGATCTTTCCTGGGTTGGCGGCGTTGTAGATGATGACGTTCAAGACATCGTCTACAACATTCACGTCCTCACCGGTATTATCGCCCAAAATGTCTCCATCGAAGATGGTCAGGTTATTCTTCGGATCCGCCTTGGCGTTTATGTTTGTCTCGCCCTTGTCGTAACCGCCCTCCAGGTTGACTAGCTTCGTGGTGTAGAATACTTTGTCATCATTGTTGGTTGTATTGTTTCCGTCCTTGTCGTAGATAGGACGGTAGGTACCTTCCGCGATGTGGAATGTGGATCCGTCGTTCACTTTGTTTATCGAGAAGGCGAATTCCTTATTTCCCATGGCATTATTCCAAGAGGAACCATCTCCCTGTCCTTCAACCTTCACGTAGTAGTGGAGGTTGCCGTCCTCACCTTTCACGCCTTTTGGCAATACGATGATGTGTCTGGTGTAGGTGGTGTCATGGATGGTCATTGATCCATGTTCCAGTTTCTTCAACTCATCGTGTGCTCCTATCGCATAGATAGTGTCTAGTCCGAGTTTGCTGTCGATATATTTATCACCTGCAAGCACAGTCGTGTCTGCCAGGATAATGTTGATGGTAGGGAATCCTTTCTCGACGGAACCTGCGCTAGTGAGTTCAGGACGTGGGTTGCCTCTCTGATCCTCCTTCATGGAGACTTTCTCCAATGGGAATCGTAATGACACCTCTCCCAAACTGTCATTTTTCATTGGGATGACAGGGATTCCATTCCTATATGTTTCGTGTACAAATCCTATTTTGCCATCCACCGTTTTGACCTCGCTGCTCAGGATCGTGTAGAAATCCTCAGGGGATACGTTTATGTCTTCGCTGCTTCTGAGTTCGGACGCAATGGCATTGTTGTAGATGTTGTGGGTTGAACTGACTGATAGGTTCTTGCCACCACCTCCACTGGTTGTGTCAGCGAAGATGTTACCCGTTACGATCAGCTCATTGCTTCCTTGTGCCTCAAATCCGGTCAGGAACGTATTGTTCTCCACCAATATTGATTCGGAAGCATCGATTAACAGTCCAAACATTCCATAGACTGTCTTCGAGATGTATGTGCTGTTTTTCACCTGGCAATTCTTTGTGCTAACTTTGAGGAATGACTCTTCGAATGTTGACTTCGTAATTGACAGGTTGCCGCCTGAGACGGAAGATCCCATGAAGTTGTCATAGAAGTAACAGTTCTCCATGTTGACGTTGCAGTTCTTTGCCACAAGACCATCGTTGGAGTTGACTAACTGACAGTCTTCCATCGTGAGGGTGGCCATTGCTTCGCCTTCGGTCTTTATTCCGATAAGCGCCGCCTCGTTCACTTTTTTAGATGCGTCTATTGGTTGTGTCAGCACTTCGAATGGATTGATGTATCCCTTCAGTGCGAGTCCGCTGAGGTGGACATCTCCTGCCTCTTGCAGATCGTAGTAAAGTACGTTAGTGACGTCACCCTTTCCTTTACCAGCCGAGTCGATGGCGTATGTGTTGTTTCCCAGGTCTCCGCTCAGTACGGCAAGGAATTTGTCAGGTTGTGCCGCTATATTTTCGCTCACGCTAGCAGGATATCCTCCTTGCAGGTTGATGGCTTTGTTTGTATAGAACATCTTGATGATGTTGGTCGTTGTCGGCTCTCCATCTTTGTCGTAGACTGGGTGATATACACCCTCCGCGAGGTGGAATGTGGCTCCGTTGTCCACCTTGTTTAATGAGAAGGCGAATGCGGTATCTCCCATGGCATTGTCCCAAGAGGAACCGTCACCCTTCGCACCCACTTTCACGTAGTAGTGGAGGTTGCCGTCCTCGCCTTTTGTACCGTTAGGTAAGATGGTGACACGTCTGGTATAGATGGTGTCATGGATGTTCATCGAGCCATGTTCCAATCTCTTCTCCAGTTCATATGTTCCTATCTCGTATACTGTATTTAGGCCGAGTTGGTTGTCGACATATTCGCTGCCTGCCAATGCGATCGTGTCTGCCAGGATGATGTTGATGGTAGGGAATCCTTTCTCGATGGAGCCTGCGCAGGTGGACTCAGGACGGAGGTTGCCTCGTTGGTCTGTATCCACATCTGTGAGACCGATTCGGTCGAAGCGGATGGAGGTACCGTTCTGCAACGTGTCTGACAACAGACCGATTGTTGGTGTGAATCCGCCGTTATCCTTCACTGTGAATTGGTTGTTTCCGTTGTCCAAGAGGAACGTCATGTCTTCCTTCGTGATCTTTGTGTTCCCTGGTTGTGCAGGTTCGTAGGAGCCCTCCTCGTTCACATAGAGGTTGTTGCTTATTGTCGCATCTTGGGCCGCCATTTCCATCGTTGATCCGAAGATGTTTCCGACGATGATCGCTTTGGTGGTCAACTCGCTGATCTTGATTGGTGTTGTGATCGTGTTGTTGATCAGTTTCAATTCCGTGATCTCGTATGGCAACTCGATTGCGGATTTTACCTTGGATGTGTCGTTCGTGAAGGTACAGTTGATGATCTCTAACTTCTCCTGTCCCTCCACGTTGAAGATGTTCATGTTGTCTTTGAACGTACTTGCGTTGATGGATAATGATCCACCTCCCGAATGGATGGCTTGTTGTTTGGAATCTGCGAAGTAGCAGTTGTTGATTGTGCAAGAGCTGTTCTTTGTTCTCAGGTATGTCTGACCTTTCGAGAAGGTGCAATTGGTTACTTCGAGTTGATTGCCGCCCTCGCTGCCTTTCATGCTGACCTGTGCGTTTCCGAATTCGGTTTGTGAGAAATCGGAACGGGAATTGACAAATGATAATCCGTCCACATGTGCTTTCCCTGATTTGGTTGGCTCGTAGGTGAGGATCTTGAAGACGTCGTCGCTATTGTTGAATTCACCATCCACGTTGTCGCTCAACATGTCGCCATTCAATATTGTCTTGTGGTTTTTCGGGTCAGGTATAGCTTCCCCTGTGGCGTTCTTGTCGTAACCGCCTTGCAGGTTGATTAGTTTTGTGGTGAAGAATGACTTCGCCATATTGCCTGCCTGAGGGTTTCCATCCCTGTCATATACAGGCTTGTAGGTGCCTTCCGCGAGGTGGAATGTGGCTCCGTCGTTCACTTTGTTTATTGAGTAGGCGAATGCGGTATCTCCCATGGCATTGTCCCAAGAGGATCCGTCACCCTTCGCGCCAACTTTCACGTAGTAGTGGAGGTTGCCGTCGATTTCCTTAGCCTTAGGCAGGACGCAGATGGTGTACGTGTATGTGGTTACGCATCCGTCGTCTCCTGTTTTCTCCTGTACTATCTGGAATGTACCGATTTCGTTGCGGATTATATCCAGGTCCTCGACGCCGAAATTGGTTTTTTCACCGGCGATGATGGTGTCTGCGTAGGCCATTGCCCCGTTTTCGCAAGGTTTGTTTTGAGGTCTGCGTCCCACACCTTTTTTCATCACGATTTCTCCGCCAGCGTTTTGGCTATTCAGCACGAAAAAGTCAGCTGGGGCTGAGCTTTCGAATATGATGCCGGATGTCTCCATTCCGTCCGCGTCCGGGTTGAAGGAGATAGGGGAGTTCAAGGTTGGGTCGGTGGATATGTCACCCAGTAAGACAGTCATGTCGTCATCTCCCATGGTGGAGAGGTCACGGGTCATTGTACCCTCTACGGATTTGTATCCGCCTTCAAGAATAAAGGCTTTGTCTGTCGTGAAACCTGTCAATCCGTTTTTCGGGCGGAAGACTCCTGCTCCCATGCGGAATGTTGTCCCTGAGGGCGAACTGGAAAATTTGTCGGAAAAGCCTGTTTCATCCAATGCGTTCTGCCAACTCTCACCTGAATGATTTCCGGCTCCTTCCTTTGTCACATAATAAATCGCCTGTGCCCATCCATCCACACACGTCATAAGGCACAATAACAGCAATAATTTTAACGGTTTCATCGTCAACCCTCGTTTATTTTTTCGTTTCACTTCGGATATTATAACATATTGACAAGTAGGTGTTTGCGCTCTGTTTCTCACTCATCATTTGCAAATCAGTCGTCCATACCATAGTGAAGCTCCTATCATCTGACTATACTGCTATCCGTCAGGAGTTTTTTACGCAGAACGCAACATAACCTCTTAAATTCTTGCAAAGTTAACCAATTTAATCAAATTAGAAGTATGATTTTAGATACTTTTATTGCAAAATAGCATAAAACCATAAAATAGCAGGGGAATTGTGGTGTGTATTCCCTTGCTATCATATGGGCTATGGTGTTTATTTCCAGAGGAATACATTATTCATTCGCATTTTCTTCCTCTTCTGCCTGAACCATGACTCCATACATCCATTTCACGGAGGATTTGTATGTTTGGGCGTCGATCGTGTATATGACGCTCCACACGGCCCCTTCCCTGTATTGTCCGGTTTGCCAGTCCGGCAGGCATTTGTTGCCTTCCGGGTCTACTGTCCCGTTGCTGTACTTGTCCAGGAACTGGGGAGGGATGGCCCTGATATGGTTCAGCCTCACGTACCACTTCCCGGAAGCGTATTTGGCTTTCACGCTTTGGAATATCATGTATGTGAATTCACCGTCGATCCTAGGTTCGTAATCCATGTCGCCGAGGTAGGAGACGCCTGTTTTGCGGTCGTACCACCCCTCTTTTTCCAGGAAGTCCGCCAGATCCTGAGGCTTGACTTCAAGCTGTCGGTAGTAGAAATCCTCGTTTTCTTTCTCGGCCAGGTATCCCTCCGAGTCGTAACGGAGAGTCATCCCGATGGTTCTGTTGAACAATCGTTGGTGGACCGCCTTGAGCATTCCGTTCCTATGGTATTCCTTGTCCAAGGCGCAGAAGATGTCAGATGGCGAATATTCTATGATGTAGCGGACCGGGCGGAAAACCTTCCATCCGTCGGAGGTTAACCCCCAACTTCCCACATCTGCGTAACGCGGATTTTCGCTCAGTTTCGGTTCCGTTGTTTTTTCTCTTTCAGTATATTCCATTGTTTTTTATAAAATTCCCCAGGTGGTTCCTGGAATTGATTTATAGGCATTTTGCCTTACATTAACACATCGAGGATAGACTCGAGAATGATTCCGCAGACACATAAGATCATCATCACACAGGGTGGGGGATTCGAATACCCGACACTACTTTACAACCAAGTTCATGCTACAGGGACCATAGATATGTTTATGGTGCGCAGTAAACGTTCACAAAAACAACCAATCCCCAAATGCAAGAAGGGAAGCGGGGAAATACGGAAACGTTTAGAAGCTAAGAGACGTCAGAAAGATGCCCAAGGGTTTCTTTCATGCGTAGGAGGTTATCAGGAAAAGGAACTCCTGCTACCAGAGATAGACAGGAGTTCCACATTTATTGACATGAGACAACGTCGACTTGATATTAGTCTTGATCGTATGAGCTGTCCCACTCTGTACCGTCATCACCCTTCTGTCCGTCCAGCTTGATGACGAAGCTCTTGGCAGGGAAGTATGGAGTGATGTGGATATCCAAATAGACACGGTCCTTTTGTACAGGGTCTTTCTCCAGACGGATGATCTTAGACCTTTCGATGAGTTTGCTAGGGCCTTGGATACCATCAAGGAACTTAACGATCTGAGAACGGAGGTCGCGTTCCGTCTTACCGCTCCAGTTCTCGAAGGAACGGCGGTTGAGGAAGTCGAACAATACTTTAGTGACGTAGTCGAACACACGAACCACGGAGTAAGTTTGAAGACCCAAGTTGTCGCCGTTGAACAAAGTCTTGGCGGAGAAGGCCATCACCTTGCTGTATTCGTTCACCATAGGAACCAATCCCATAGACTCCAATTGGGAGATCTCGCTCTTACGCAATGGGAAGGCAACGGATTCAACCTCGTTCAATCCACCATATTTCTTACCGGCGGTTACCTGAGACATGAGGGTCGTGTAGACCTTACCAGCGAGAGCCGCTGCAGGAGAGACACGCAGGTCATCATCCTCGCCGATCTCCTTGTATGCGTTACGTCCGATCAACCAGTTACAGCACATAACCGTGTTGCTCTTGTAGGCGTCGCCACCAGCGTGGTCGGCGCTTGCGAAAAGCTCAACGACATCGTCCGCATGGTCGAGGTCCGCGAAGTCGGTGAAGAGCATCACCTTGTTGGAGCTTGCGATCTTGGACCATTTGTCCAGCACGGCGTTTGAGCCGAGGTATCCTGGAACGACGAGCAATGAGTAGCTGTCTCTCAGGTCGAGACGGTCGTAGTTCTGCTTCAACTCTTCGGAAACGCAGTCGATGAAGCGAGGGTTGTCGAGGTCGGTCAATTGCTCGTGGGAGGCATTGACGATGGTGATGTTTGAAATCTTGTCGGCCTCTGTGTTCTTGTAGAACAGTTGGATCGCCCTGTAGGATTTCTCCAATTCTTTGACAGCCTGGACCGCTGCAAGTTGGTTCTTTGACAATAGGGCACCTACTGTCGCAGCCTTAGACTGGCATTTCTCCACCATTTCGGAGATATCCTTGCTGTTTTGGAGAAGGTCTATCCAAAGATTGATTTTATTGGCCAATTCCTTGCGCTCTCCCTTTTTCTGGGAGTCTTGAAGGAACATATTCTTACGAGCCTTACGGTCAGGGTTGAGGTTTTGAATGCCGTCGATAGCTGTCTCCAAAAAAGTGAATCCGCCATAACGGGCTAAAGCGTTGATCGCACTATCTAGTGTTACACCAGCTCCCGCTTTAGCGGCACCCTCTTGAGCAGCGGTAGGCTGCTCCGCTTGTTGCAATTGATCATCTGCCATGATTAAGAATACAATTTTTATAGGGGGAATCCCCGTTCAACCTTATATTTGGAAGGTTAAAAGAATAGCGGACAGCGTCGGGGGGTTGGAGTCCGTGTCATGGTTGTCTGGGAAATCCCTCTCCTCGCGGAGCGACACACCAAAGGATATTCCAACTCATCGAGCTGTCGGGGCACTACTCTCCAACACTCTTTAATTCTTCACTAAGTTGCGTTAGGGCATCGATCATGCCTTGGCGCGCGTCTGCGTTTTCCAACGCTCTTTGGAGCACTTTGTTCGTGCGGAGTTGCTTCACCAGCTTCTCGTAGAACTCCTTCTGGACGGACAAGTCGTTCAGGAAGTTGCTGCGGGCGGTCATTTGCTTCACTTGGAAATCAGCGGTGTTCTTGAATTTGAAGTTTTCCTGCACCGTTTGACCTTCAGCGTCCTCGAACTCCACATCCACATTCGGCTGAAATTTGTTATACACATCCTCTACGGTCTTCAATCCAGTGATAGGCTCTGCGGCGATAGGATCGTCCGCGGTGAATTGACCGACAAAAAGAGTCCGGTTCTGAGGGATTTCAGTTATGCCTTCGCTAACTTCAACCGGTTTCTCGTTTCCACCAATTTCGTAATTTAGCATCTTTTGTTAAATTATGGGGCACATGGTCCCCGATTATCATTGATTATAAAAACTCTCTCTCTAAAACTCACCAAGGGCTTTTGCTCTTTTGTGCCTCGCCTCGTCATCTCAGCGTAGACCCAAAATCCCAAAATCCCAACGGCAATATCAAAAAGAAGCAAGGTGCAGGAATCCCCTGCGCCTTGTCCTTCTTATTATTTGAGCACTACTATTAAGCAGTAGGCCAGTTCTCTTCATACTCAGCACCGCCGATTTTGATGGTTTGGGCAGAGATGGTGATGCAGATTGCCATTGGAGCGCTACCTACAACGTTGATACCCTCCTCGAATTCGATGATGTATGCGTTTTGGAACTCGAGCTCTTTCATCTTAGCCTCTTCGTCACCTTTCTTGAAAAGTACGCTTCCGCTGAATGGCTTGAACTGATTTACCATTGTCTCCAAAATCGTAGTGTCCTCTGTTGACTCAACACGTACAGTGATGCGACCACCGTAGATGTTAGATGATGGACGTCCCTTAGAATCTACGTCACGACGAAGAGAATACTTGCAGTCGAGTACATCATACTCCTTACCGCCCAAGTTTAAAGTTGATCTAAATGCCATTGTTGTAAAAAATTAACTGTTAATAAATATTTAATATATAACTCAAATTGTCTCGATTGGCCAATCTACAATACTCAATGAGCCTTACTTAATTTTACGTTGTAAAGGTAATAATAAAATTTCAAACCGCCAAATAATTTTTGAATTTTTTTGTGATCTTTTTTCTTATTACACATTCCCCAACAAATTGCTGCGACCTTCGCGCTTCTTTCAAGACCCTTTCGGGTTAATCCTGAGCTTCCGCCTTTCAGTCGCTTGTAAAGAATTTACCTTTACTTCTTGTCCCCTTGACAAGACAATACAAAGATACAAATTTTTTCGTAAAAACAATAGTTCTATGAATTTTTTTTGAAAAAAAAGCGATTTTTTTTGTTGTCGGGGGACGTTCATTGGGTAATGTCCTATTCCGCAGGCATTCATAGCCCTTAGCTCAAGCGTCTTTCTACCCATTCCCTCCCGGATTTGTCATTGCGGAAGAAACATAGGATGGTGTTCCACCGCGACTTCACCAGGATAGTTGTCTAGTTTGACACAATGTCCAAAATGTTCCTTATGTCAGCAGACTTGTTTTTCCACATGCTATAAACATCTTTAACTATTATCTTGACAAGGTCGCGCCTCAGCTACTTGGGTGCAGAGCGGTCCTCACCCTTAAAAGACACTTCGACATCCTGCAACAAGAAACGACGGACCCAAAAGAGGCTTACGATACCTATCACCCGTATGATATCAATCCACAAGGGAACATAATACTCAAAATGGAAAATACCTCTTTGTCTGTTATAAGATGTATATACCTGCATTCTTCCTGCGTCAATAAGATTCGAATAATCACGCCATACGAGGAAAATAATGAACGCACTGGTAAAAGCAAGAAAACCATAGCAAGCGACTTGTTTAAAGTTAGTCCAATACGGCTTTTTATCGCTATACCAAAGGGGACGCCAAAAGAGAGCCAACATCACAAGATAAAGAATGATGATATTTCCATAATCCTTGTCTAGGAAAATATCGTCGACCACAGCCCCAAAGGAACAGTCGACACCATAATAGAGCCGCCTCATCCACACGGAAACATAATAACACACCGCCGGCGCAATCAAGTTATCCAGAATGATGGAGATGCGACGGGGAGTCAACCTATACGTAAGGCTCTCTGCGGGAACCTCCTCCTTCCTCGATCCAAAGACGAAGAACTTGAAATCGTCCCAAAGGGTGGAATGTTCGGATTGGCTTTCAACGCCATTGACGTCCTCTTCATTTTCATCACAATTCTTTATGGTGCGTCTTTTAGAAACAGACGGCAAAAAGATACGTCTATAATAAAAAAGAAAAGGAATCAATGTAAACTGCAGACAAGATACCCAATATGGGAATTCGTCGAAGTCAAAAGACCAACGGAATTTCAACCCAGCAAGTACAAAAAACAGAATAAGACCCCAAATAGCAACAAACACCACCAACACCAGATCGGTCACATAATGAGAAAGAGGCATCAACTTGGTATGCTTTATCGGACGCCAGTATGCTAACGTCGAAAGAATAAACAATAACGACATCAAAACCGGGTGGCCACAAATGTAATCTTCAGTCGCCTTCATTGCACCTTGCCAATCCATTCCCCTTCCATAATACGTTAATGTCGCAAAAGAAAGAATGACAAAGCAAGCCGCAAGTAAGTTGTCGAGGACCAACAAGATCCTTTTTAGCAGCACGCCCAAAGAGAGCGGCTCAATCAAAAGTGGGTTATACCCCCAAAAAAGGAAGGCTAATCCTTCCTCTAGGCCCTCTCCTTTTTGCTCTTTTTTCTCTTTCCCCAAAGGAACAGAACGATTGATATTTTTGTCCTTCTGTTTTTTTTTCTTTCCCATCTTCGTTTTTTATTTTAACCAGGAGTTTTTTCACCTCTTCTTTTTCTTTTCGCGAGGATGCCCCCGTAACGGTCAGCTCCCTTTGTATTGAATAAAAATTCTCCGACACCAAAGATACTGCCAATTAACGGATCTATGCAAATTTGACATCCCAAACCGCCGTCAGTGTTATAATTCAGTTTTTTTTAATATCATCCATGTCAACATCGTTTAACATAAGACGCCTTATCATAAAAACAAAACCCAGTATAACAATTCTAATCTCTTGTGCCCAATAGGGCAGATAGTCAAAAAGATGATCCTCCTCAAATGTTTTCCCCAAGACAGGCTTTGACATGGCGTCAATGTCAAATCTACAAGCTATGAGCAATCTTAGCCAATACATAAAATAACAGAAAGAAAAGATTGCAATAAGCCCAACGCAAATAACATACGGCCTTAGATATGTGAAATTTTTTAGGCACGGCAAAGAATCGCTATAACAAAACCACCTCCATGTGGCTAATATTATTAAGAAAAAACCTTGCACATTGTTAATACACAATATTAACATATCATCTATGATCACATCGAACGAAGTGTCCGCACCATTCGAATAAAATTTAATCCAAGTGAGGACATAAAAAACCAACGCTGCCGCTATCAAATTATCCAGCACAATGAAGAATCGACGCAGGCATACGCCGAATGTGAGTGGTTTTGTACTCTTCTCGGGACCATAAAATAGGAACTTCACGAATTCTACCAGCCAAAAACCCTCCTCTTCT
>JAFZPM010000041.1 GCA_017550335.1 Paludibacteraceae bacterium | reverse complement strand
TTTACAAAAGAATTGGGAAAAAATGATTTGGGACATAGCCTACATAATACTTTTCGTAGTTTACATCTACACGATATTCACCACCATCATCTTCATGTTGGTGGAGAACCGCAACCCTGTCAAGTCCATCGCATGGATACTGGTCCTGATATTCCTGCCGGTGATTGGATTCCTCTTCTACATCCTTGTAGGTAGGAAGTTCAGGAAGAGGCATGTGATCTCCAAACGAAGCCTGCTCATCAACAAGAAGAGCAACACGTCCGATCTGACGGAACTCCCCAAGCTCAATCTGACCGACACGCAGAGAAGCATAGCCACACTGGCCTACAAGAACAGTGACGCACCCATCCACGAGAACAACAAGGTGGATATCTTCACGAAGGCGGATCAACTGTATGAATCCATCATAGCCGACCTACGCGCGGCCAAGCACCACATCCACATGGAGTACTACATTTTCCTGGCGGATAAGATAGGCTCGAAGGTGATGGATGTGCTGAAAGAGAAGGCGAAGGAGGGCGTCGCGGTGAGAGTAATCATCGACGACGTGGGCAGTTGGCAATTGAAGAAGAAGAAAATCAACGAGTTGCGTGAGGCGGGCATCGAGGTGCAGAGTTTCCTCGAGGTAGGTTTGCCTTACATCAACAGCCGAGTGAACTATAGGAACCACCGCAAAATCATCGTCATAGACGGACAGGTGGGCTACACGGGCGGTTTCAACATAGCGGACCGTTACGTGGAGGGGTTGAGCTGGGGTCCTTGGAGGGACACGCACATCAGAATAGAAGGCAGTGCGGTGCTTGGACTTCAGAAGAATTTCCTCATGGACTGGTTCTTCGTGAAAAGGGAGTTGATAGAGGACACGGACTACTATCCCGCTCAGGAGAAGCGGGGCGACTGCTTGGCCCAGATCGTCATCAGCGGACCGGACATGGTGTGGGAGAGCGTGATGCAGATATTCGCCAAAGCCTTCATGGAAGCCAAGAAACGCATCTACATCGAGACCCCATATTTCCTGCCTCCGGAGAGTCTGATCACCGCCCTGCAGACCGCAGCCTTGTGTGGCGTGGACGTACGACTCATCCTGCCGATGAAATCAGACGCAAGGGTGACGCTCTACAGCACCTACTCCTACCTCGACCAAATGTTGAAGGCAGGCATAAAGGTATACCTATATCAGGCGGGCTTCATCCACAGCAAGATCGTGGTGGCCGACGACATCGCCATCATCGGAAGCGCCAACATGGATTTCCGCAGCTTCGAACAGAATTTCGAGCTCAACGCGATCATGTATGATGCGTCGATAGCGCAGAAAATGATCGACATATACCACGATGACCTACGCTCATCCGTTGAAGTCAAGAAAGAAGAGTGGGCGACACGCCGCTTCAGCCAGAAGATCAAAGAATCATTGGCTAGGCTATTCAGCCCGCTTCTCTAAACAGTTAATTACTTAAAGCAAATGAACGAATTCTTAGAATTGGAAGAAAAGATTGTCTCCACCCTGAAAACCGTGTTCGACCCGGAGATACCGGTGAACGTGTACGACCTCGGACTCATCTACAACATAGACGTGAAAGAGGACGGCGTGGTGGATATCGAGATGACGCTCACCGCCCCTAGCTGTCCGGCGGGAGAGTTCCTCGTGGAGGACATTCAGATGAAAATCAACGCCATAGAGGGAGTGAAGCAATGCAATGTGAACATCGTGTTCGAACCCGAATGGACCAAGGACAGAATGTCCGAGGAGGCACTTCTGGAGCTGGGTTATCTATAAACAGGCATGGAAACATCTGAAAAAAAAATATACTTCGCATCCGACGCCCACCTCGGGCTGACGGTCTACGAGGATAGGTTCACGGCGGAGAAAAGGCTGGTCAGGTGGATGGAAAGCATCAAACCGACCTGCAAGGCCTTGTACTTCGTGGGGGACATGTTCGACTATTGGTTCGAATACAAATACGTCGTGCCCAAAGGCTTCGTCCGCTTCATAGGCAAGATGGCGGAGTTCATCGACGACGGCATACCCGTCTACCTCTACACCGGCAACCACGACGTGTGGATGTTCGGTTATTTCCAGCAGGAGATAGGTGCCACCATATACACCCAAGAGACCACACTAACCCTCGACGGGAAGAAGTTCTACGTTGCCCATGGCGACGGGTTGGGCGACCCCAGCCTCTCCTTCCGCTTCATGAGAGGGTTCTTCCGCAACAAATTCTGCCAATTCCTCTACAAATGGATCCATCCCGACCTGACCATGCCTTTCGGACTAACGTGGTCGCACTTCAACAGGAAAAAGAAGAGAGGGAACGAGGCGGAATCCTACTTGGGAGAGGAGAGGGAGTACCTTGTGCAGTTCGCCAAGAAGTACAGCGAGACGCACGACATAGATTTCTACGTCTTCGGACACCGCCACATCGCCCTAGACCTGAATATCGGGCAAGGAAAGAAGGTGGTGATACTAGGAGACTGGATCACCCACTTCACGTATGCCGTGTGGGATGGAGAACAGTTGGAGTTGAAGGAGTACGAGGAGACGAAATAACCGCAGAGAGAAGAGACTATCCTAATAAATCTAAAAAACGAGAGATAAAGAACGAACGACAGGCGGGAGGTTAAAAACGAGAACTGTTTTTTATTAATTTCGCAATACAAACCAACGGAGAAGAAGCATGGCACAACCATTGGCAGAAAGAATGCGTCCGAAGACGTTAGACGAGTACGTCGGCCAAAAACATTTGGTCGGCGAGAATGGTGTGCTTCGTAGGATGATGGAGCTGAAACATATTCCTTCGTTCATCCTATGGGGACCTCCCGGTGTGGGGAAGACCACGCTGGCCCGCATCATCGCCAACCAGATGGAGCGTGCCTTCTTCACCCTGAGCGCCATCAGTTCAGGCGTCAAGGATGTCCGTGACGTGATAGACAAAGCCAAGAACTCACGCTTTTTCAGCACAGAGCCCCCTATCCTCTTCATCGACGAGATACACCGTTTCTCCAAGGCGCAGCAAGACTCCCTCTTGGCGGCGGTGGAACAGGGCGTCGTCACACTCATAGGCGCCACGACGGAGAACCCCTCGTTCGAGGTCATCACCCCATTACTCTCCCGTTGCCAAGTCTATGTGCTCAAGCCACAAACAGACGAGGACCTGCTCACGCTGGCCCACCGGGTGGTGGAGAAGGACGAGGAACTGAAACGCAAGAAGATCTTCTTCGACGAGACGGATTCCCTGCTGCGGTTCGCCGGTGGTGACGCAAGGAAACTGCTCAACATCATCGATCTGGTCGTCAGTGCGGAGCCGGATGACGAGGAGGTGCACTTCACCAACGACAAAGTGACGGAGCGCCTGCAGGAGAACCCCAACGCATACGACAAGAACGGGGAGATGCACTACGACATCGTCTCCGCCTTCATCAAGTCCATACGAGGAAGCGACCCAGACGCCGCCATCTATTGGCTGGCCAGGATGGTGGACGGAGGGGAAGACCCGAAGTTCATCGCACGCAGACTCGTCATATCAGCAGCGGAGGATATAGGCCTCGCCAACCCTAACGCACTCCTATTGGCCAACGCCTGCTTCGACACCATCCATAAGATCGGATGGCCTGAGGGCAGAATCGTATTGGCGGAGACCACCATATACCTCGCCACCAGTGCGAAGAGCAACTCCGCCTACCTCTCCATAGACAAGGCGCTGGAGTTCGTCAGACAGAACGGGAACCAACCCGTCCCGCTCCATTTACGGAACGCACCCACGAAGCTCATGAAGGATTTGGACTACGGGAAGGAGTATAAATATTCCCACGACTACAAAGGACACTTCGTCGTACAGGAGTTTCTCCCGAGCAAGATATCCAGCACCCAGTTCTGGACACCGCAAGACAATGCGGCGGAGAACAGGTTGGCGGACAACATGAAGCGTCTCTGGGGCGACAAAAAGAATTATAACAACATGTAACTCATATGATCATGAAACATCCAATACTCACAACCCTCGCCATCTGCTGCTCCTTAAGCATTTGGGCGGACGGAACCACCAATAGGAATGTGGAGATCGCGAAACATCTGGATATCTTCAACGCAGTCTACAAAGAGCTGGATCTACTATACGTGGACACCATTGTGCCTGAGAAAACCATCAAGAAAGGCATCGATGAGATGTTGTCATCATTGGATCCTTACACCAACTACATTCCCCAAGATGACATGGATAAGCTCAAGATGATGACCACAGGCGAGTATGCGGGCGTAGGTTGCGTGATCGCGCAACGGAAGGAGGGAATCCTCATCACGGACGTGTATGAGGGCATGCCTGCCCAGCGTGCGGGTATCCGGACGGGTGACATCATCGTGGAAATCGACGGGAAGTCCGCCGCGGGCCTCAATGTGACGAATGCCAGCGAACAGTTGCGGGGTGAGACGAACACCCAGGTGGAAGTGACCGTTAAACACACCAATGGGAAGAAGTCCAAGATCGTGATCAACAGGGAGAAAATAGCCATACCGGCCATCCCGTTCTACACGGAGATCGCCCCGGGCATCGGTTATATCTACATCAATGGATTCACGGAAAAGGCGGCGAACCAATTCAAGGAGGCTTTCCTCGACCTGAAGAATAATAAGAAGATCAAGAAACTGATCATAGATGTCAGGGAGAACCCCGGTGGCATTTTGGACGAGGCGGTCGACATGATCAACCTGTTCGTGGACAGGAAATCGACCGTCGTCTACACGAAGGGAAAGAACCCGAACCTGAACAAGACCTACAAGGCGTTGAGGGACCCTATCGACAAGGATATGCCTATCGCCGTGCTGGTGAACCGTAACTCCGCCTCCGCCGCGGAGATCGTGGCAGGTGCGCTGCAAGACATGGACCGCGCCGTCATCATCGGCGAGCGATCCTTCGGAAAGGGTCTGGTGCAGACCACCAGGGAGTTGCCTCACGGAGGAAGCATCAAGGTGACCATCTCAAAGTATTACATCCCTAGCGGACGTTGCATCCAAGCCATCGACTACTCGAAGAAGAACGGCAAGGAGTATTCCCAAAGAATACCGGATAGCCTCACTCATGAATTCAAGACCATCCACGGCAGAACAGTCAGGGATGGCGGAGGTATCAACCCGGACGTGTTCGCAGCCGACACCGTATCCTCCACCGCGGAGTATTATCTCTACGAGAAGGACATCATCTTCGATTACGTGACGGAATACCAGAAGAAACATCCGACCATCGCACCTCTCAAGGATTTCACCTACACGGATGAGGAATACGAGGAGTTCAGGGCCTTCGTGAAGAGTAAGAACTTCACGTACGAATCCTTCTCTGAGACGTTCCTCTCCACCCTGAAAGAGTCTCTGAAGGAGGAAGGCTACGCCAAGTATGCGGAGGCGGAGATCAATGCGCTGGAAGCTAAGCTGAAACACGACATAGACACGGACCTCAACCTCTTCAAGAAAGAGATCATCAAGACCATCAGCATAGAAATCGCAAAGCGCTATTACTACCAGAGGGGTACGATTGTCGAATCCCTCAAATTCGACGAATGCAAGAACGAGGCCGTCAAACTGCTGAATGACACGGAACGGTACAATAAGATTTTGTCGGGAGAGATAGACGAAAAGAAATAATGCGTAGAAAGTATGAAAGCGATGATATTCGCCGCAGGCCTGGGCACGCGGCTTAAACCCATAACCGACACGTTGCCTAAGGCATTGGTGCCTGTCGGTGGACGTACACTGCTGGAGCATGTGGTCACAAGACTCGCGGAGCAAGGATTCGACGAGCAGATCATCAATGTGCACCATCATGCGGACCAGATAATCGAGTTCCTGCGGGAGAAGAAGAATTTCGGCATCAGGATAGAGATATCGGACGAGCGGGAGATGTTACTCGACACAGGAGGTGGCATCCGCAAGGCGGCGCACTTCTTTGACGACGGAGAACCCTTCCTCGTGCATAACGTGGACATCCTATCGGACGCCGACCTAAGGGGCTTGTACGAGACCCACAAGGAGCGCGGATGCGACGCCACCCTGCTCGTTAAGGAGAGGGAGACCTCCCGTTACCTCTATTTCGACGAGAAAAGCCTTCTGAGGGGATGGAAGAACCTTAAAACAGGAGAGGTGAAATCCCCCTTCAGCGACTTCAATCCAGAGCATAACAGCAAATATGCGTTTTCAGGCATACATGTGATATCCCCTAGGATATTCACACTAATGGAGCACTACCCCGCCAAATTCCCCATCATGGATTTCTACATAGAGAATGCAAGGAAGGCGGAGATCCGGTGTCACGTGAACAACCAGTTGAAGATGATAGACGTGGGGAAATTGGATAGTCTCAAAGAGGCGGAGGAGCATTTCCGCGATTTGTAGGGAAAGCACATACATCCAAGCACAAAAAAGGCTGACGGAAAACCGCCAGTCTTTATCATATCAGAGACAATAAATCAATGGATAATAGGAACCACACGGAAGTTATCCACGCACATCATAATCTGAGGTTCGCCCTCCGGTTGTCCGAACTGAAGGAAGCTCAAGTTCGTAGCCTTCTTCAAGTCGAAGTTGCCTTCAAACGGATCCGTGTCGCTCTTTACGCCATGCCAGAACTCAGTCAAAGGAATCGTGATGGTAGTCCATGAGTCCGTATAGAAACCGTCCGAGCAATTCTTGTAAGGCTCCCAGAAGCAGATTGGAGAAACCTCACGACCATGCTTGTCTGGAGAATCGATAGGACCGAAGAATATCTCAGTCTTAATACCCTTATAAGCCACCTCTTTAGGCACATACACCTCAAACTTGAGGGCCAAAGAGCTCAAGTCGTAAGACTCGAAAGCCTTCGTCGCGACAGAGATAGGACCGCGGCCACCCTCCTGCGGGTTAGCCACATACTGGATGTACATACATTGGTTCATCATCCAAGGATGATCGTACTTGCCATAGAGCAAACCATAGTTACCGCTACAAGGCTGAGGCAACTTGGCGCCATTCACGAAAGGAGAGATTTCCGTACCCATCTCCAATGTACCGGTGATCAATTCACCATTTTCGTCGATAGGATTATAACCGCCCCATGTCGCAAGTCTGTAATCGAAGTTCACGATAATGTTTCGGTTATCACGGAAAAAGAACTTGGAAAGGATTACCTTATCCCCACATTTGATTTTCAGTTGTCCGTCCTCTGAGCCCTCCGGAACGACCACGGAAATCTTATCATTGGAAGACTCCACGATCTTAGCCGGGAAATCAGCGCCAGGGAACATGATCTCACAATTTTTCAGATTCCTACCATAGATGACAGCTGTCTGACCATCAGGGACATATTCGCACAACATACTTTCCATCACAGGCTCATTCGTGCATGAACCACCGTTCGGCAGAACTGAACCTCCCCCATCGCCACAGCTGGACAAGCATCCAGCGATAGCCATCGATAATATAAACACAAAATTTCTCTTCATGGTGATCTTATTATTTTATTACTAATATTCAATCCGACTTTTCAGAGAAGACACCATTAGTGATTCATTCCCTCTATACAAAATTAAGAAATTCCGCCAAATGCGCAAATCGAAAAGGACATTTTATTTCCGAGGATGCATAAGTTTCTCGGAATCAAACACAAAAAAACTATTCCACTTTTGGTTTACGGGAAGGCGTATTCACTTCCGATTTAGTTCCGGCGGCGATTTGATCCCTATTATTAGAAGGCAATGTGATACCCAATTTCAGTCCCAAGGAGAAAAGTTGCACCTTGTCGACAATGCGGGTGGCGAACAGGCTTTCCGTATCCACGAAATAATCGTTCCAAAGATCAGTCACCTTATTCTTCTTATCATTCAAGATACTGGTCAATCCATAATTACAATAGAACCCTGTATATAGCATCACCTTTTCGGACACGGAGAAATTGAATCCGAGTTCACCATACACGGAGAAGGCAAGTTTCGTCTTAAGAGCGCCACTGGCATACGGATCGCTATTGACGAATCCATGATGAGGCAAATCCTTTATGACAACATTCGTCTGAGGATAATAACCGCGGACAGCATACGTGCCCGAGGAAACCTCATAGCGGGAAAGGACCGGCACCACAAGCTTACCTCCCAACCCCGCAACCATATTCGCCTTCTCGGAGAATGGCACCTTGTAATAGACTCCCAGAGGGAACTCAAACGCATACATCCGCCCCTTCTCCTCCCAACCGGCGAAGGATTCGATCAAATCGAACGCCTGACCATTCTCCTGATCATACGATGGAGTGACAATGCAGCCATCGAGCCTAGCCTTTGTCCTATATTGCAGGAAATCCACTCCACTTCCCACACCGAAGTTCGAATTCTGAAAGAAAAAAACATAGCGGGAGCTGATGGTGAACCCCAAGGAGAGAACCGACTCGGAATTCATCTCGCCACTATCCAAAGGACGGTCAAGGGTCGGCTTGAAGAAAAAAGTATTCAATCCACCCCCGACTCCAAACGAAAGCATCTCGCCCTGTCCATACAGACTCGTGGAAAGGAACAAGGCCGCTATATACAAAATCCTTTTCATAACCATCATCTCAGCAATCTAAATTATTTTCTCAATTCCGCAGCATGGGAGACGAACTTACAAGACGCACTACGGTCATCCGCGAGGATGACGATGCAGACATATCTTCCTTCCGTAACCCAGACCTCATTCTCTTTTCTGACGATATCCGTCCAGTACTTCAGTGCTCCCTCCGTCGTATAGACATACATCCGAGCGCCCTCAAGTTCCTCTTCCTGCACACCCTGCACATAAACCGTCACCATACCTCTGTTCGTGAATGTAGGGTAAGTGGTGACAGCAAACGGAACATCCAACGCCTCGAAGTATTTGCCACAGACATACATCGTGTCATTATTCGCCGTAATGGCATGCAATGAATAGTGACCATCCAGACCCGTCTTATCCCAATAATACTGACCCGTAGCCCCTGGGATTATCTCGTTGTCCTTCATCCACTGGTAACTAACAAACTCGTTTTTGGAATTGTCACAAACGACGACATCATTCCACATGCGCATCACATAACGGGAGTCATAGCCGATACGGATCGGAATATTCGCTACCCTACTACTCTTGCCCTCGCCGAACATCTGTACATGCACGGTATATTTACCCGGATCGATATTCTCAGGGACGGAGAACGAGATGGAGCCGGTTTCACCTTCCTTCACCTCACCCACAACATTACGGAATCCCTGGGCGATCTCCTCCGAATCGAAGAAGAACTTAAATGTATCAGGCACGCCACCCAAGATCCGATAGTTCAATGTATACTCGTCGCCAGCGCAGAACTTACGCTTCATGGTCGGCTCCCCTAAATAGGTAGGCGTTCCGCCGCCGACACTGACCCATTGGATCTGAATGTCACGGCCATCCACGAACAGCGTCAGATGAACTACACTGTCACATCCGTATTGGGAGAGCAGATTCACTTCATACTCATGGGTTCCGATATGGTTCGCCTCCACCGTGAAACCATTCTTCTCATAGATCGTACCAGCCTTGGTAGTGTCGACGAAATACAAGGTGTCCGCATGAGAGACGATAAGATTCAACGTGACAACGGAGTCACAACCAGAAGCGGTAGTGAACGAATCCACATATGTTCCCGACTTGCTCAACTTCCTGCCCATCCAATGGAACACGCCACAAGAGACCTCATTGTACACAAGATCATACTCCTTGTTGACTGTGAGTTTCACATCGATGATGGAATCACAGCCATTCGCGCTAGGGAAGACGATAAGGGTGTCTCGATAGAACTCATACTCATTCCAACGAACAGGCAACTCGCTCTCGCAAAGCGTCCGCCTAATCTTCGTGATGGAAGATTTCTTTATGGTCAAAGACAATCTCGTGATACTATCACACCCTTGGATGGATTGTAGCGTATCCGTATATATGCCGCTATCATAGAGATACCTGCCATGCCACTCGAACGAATCACACGATGCGGCATACGTGGTGGTGTCATATACCGGCAAGATGTTCAAGCGGAAGATGACAAACGAATCACAACCCGCAGCTGTCGTGAGAACCACCCTCGAAGTATCACTGGAGATCTCATAATCATTCCAAATCACCGGCAATTCATTCCTACAAACCGTGTAATGGATCGTATCCTCATTGTACTTAGGATAATTTATCGTCAAATCGATCGAGACGATGCTATCCTCACCCGCAGCCGTCTTCAGCAAGTCGTAGTAGACACCGCTTTGGGTCAATGTCCTACCCTGCCACTCATACGAGATACATGCATTAACCTTCTCCGGCGTCTTTTCAGGAGGAGGCAGGATGGTGAGGCCGATCGTCACGACAGAGTCACAACCCGCCGTAGAGACAAGATGCTGGGTATAGATGCCTGATGAATCGTAACGTTCCCCATTCCATTCATAATATGAGACCGCACTATCCAATTCGAAAATCTCATACGATGGCAAAATCGTCAGGTGTAGCGTGACGATAGAGTCACAACCGATAGAGGATGTCAACTTATAATCATAATCGCCAGACACCTCATACCCCACTTCATGCCATACATACGGAGCGCAGGATGTATCACTGAACTCTGATCTCACGATAGGCAAACGATTCAGGTGGATAGCCACGATCGAATCACACCCCATCGCGTTTTTGATGGCCAGGGAAGTATCGGAAGAGACCTTATAACCATGCCAATCCACCGACGTGGCATTCTCACATATATCCACCGTATCCTGTCCATACGTAGGTTCCAGGATCGTCAAGTACACCGTCAGGATGGAATCACATCCCAAGGAAGAGACAAGGGTCTGGATGTAGACACCGGACTCCGTGTAGACGGAATCATTCAAGACTAACGAATCGCACGACGTACGATAGATAGTGTCCATCATGACTGGCAATATGGTCAAATGCACCGTTATGATCGAATCACATCCCACTGGGGAATTCACCTTCTTCTCCAGCACCGTATTCTCCGTGTAGACGGTGCCATCCACCGTATACGAGACACAAGCCGTGTCGTACACGACGAGAGTCGGGGAAGAAAGCACGAGCAAATTCAACTGCACAATGGAGTCACACCCATTCGCGGCAGGGAAACGTTGCTCATAGATACCGGACTCCGTGTATACCGAATCGTTCAAACGATATGAAATACAAACCGTATCGTAAATCTGCGTGAGAGGAGAGCGCAACACGGTCAGGTTCAACTTGATCAATGAGTCGCAACCATCCGCGGAGGCAACAAGTTGCTCGTATTGTCCGCTCATACGGTAGACTGAGTCGTTCAACACATACGAATCACAGACGGTATCCGTGATAAACCTCGTCGGAATATCCAGCACCGTAAGGTTCAGCTTGATCACGGAATCGCAACCATTGACGGTCTGGAGCCTTTGCTCATACATTCCACTGGTCGTATAAACGGAATCATTCAGCGTATACGCCCCGCATGATGTCTCATCCAGTTCAACCATATAGGAAGGGTAAACGACCAGCTCCAAAACCAACGTGGAATCCCTTCCGTCCGCCGTGACAAAATGCTGTTCGTACGTACCGCTCTCCGTGTATACGGAATCGTTCAACGAGAAGGAGGTGCAGGCCGTATCCTTGACCACACCATTCACGAGATTCAGGATCTTCAGATTCAGCGTCAAGACGGAGTCACAACCGATGGAAGAGTACAAGTATTGTTCATATATACCACTCCTCGTATAGACGGAATCATTCAGGATATAGAAAGAATATGCGGTATCCACGATGGTTTGATACATCGTAGGCAGAACCGTCAGATGCAGGATCGAGGTCGAATCCTCTCCCCTAGCCGTCACGTAATGTTTGGAATATGTACCCGACTGCTTCAGCAATGTCTCTTCCCAATAGAGTCCGCCGCTACATACCGTATCGATCCACTCATACACAACGCCTTCGACGATGGTCAAATCCAAACGCACGATGCTGTCACAACCATTCGCAGTCGGAATATACTGTTCATACATGCCGGACTTAGTATACACCGAGTCATTCAGCACATACGGACCACTAGTGATTTCCTTGATGAGCGTGTCACCTGCAGGTTTGATATCCAACACCAAGGTGAGCAAGGAATCGCAACCATTCGCGGCGGTCAGATGTTGCTCATACACGCCACTTTCCGTATAGGTCACGCCATTCAGTTCATACGAGCCACAAGCCTCCTCGATGACGGTGTTCATGCTTTCCTCCAACAATGTCAGGTGCAGTTTCACCACGGAATCGCAACCCCATGAACCCATCATGCGCTGTTCGTACGTTCCTGATTTATTATACTCGAATCCATTCAACGAATAGGAGCCACATGCGGTGTCATAGATATCCGTTATCATGATTGGACGTTCGATCAGTTTGATGGAGACGAACGAATCACAGTCCACGTGGTTTCTCAGGCGCATCACCGTGTCGCCATAGACCGCCATGCCATGCCACATATATGGCAACATGCCCTGGCACAACATGATGGTATCAACACCATACGTATGTTCAAGCACGGTCAGATGGAGGGTCAACGTCGAATCACAACCCGTCGCCTTTGACGTGAAGTGCTGTTCATACACCCCACTCTTCGTGTAGACGGAATCATTCAACGTGAAGGATCCGCACACCGTCTCATAGATATGAGACACAGGAAGCGGGTTCACCACGAGATGCAAAGTGAGGATTGAATCACAACCCGTCACCAAAGAGGTGAGCACCTGCTCATAATCCCCGCTTTGGGTATAGACGGAATCGTTCAACGTATACGAGCCACACGCCGTGTCATAGATCTCCGCACGCGCGACCGGCAACACGATCACCTTCACATTCACCAAAGAGTCGCAACCCTGTTTGTTGTTCATCTTCACCACCGAATCGCCTCCCAACGCATATCCGTTCCACTCGTACGGCAACTCTTTCACGCAGATCACCACAGTGTCCACGCCATAGGAAGGATTCAGAATGGTCAGATTCAGATGAACCACCGAATCACAAATGCCCTCTCCGTTATAAACCCGCACGGTCGGCTCTTCGGTAGACTCGAAATACTCCACGCTATCTCTCCACACATATGAATGGCAAGCGACCACCGTGTCATACTTTTCGAATCCGGTCCATGTGTGGACCGTCAAATGGGCCGCACCCACCACGCCACTCTCCGCATCACGTGAGAAGGAATGTCCATGCCATACAAACGGTAATTCGGCTGGACAAAGCATGGTGTCACGCACCACAGCGAAAGAGTCGTCCCCGAACGGCGTATTGCGCTCCACACGATAGAGGACGGAGTCGATCATCGTGTTCCCGCTCTTGTCCGTCGCACTGTAATAAACCAAGACGGTCGGAGAGTCATATACATTCATGGTGACTTCCATGCCCGAGAAATCCTCGTAAGAGACACCATCGTAACTATATTTGAGGGTCAAATCCGCGACCGCATCGCAATTGTCGGAAAGATGATCCGTCACATCCGACAGAGGCACCATGAAACGCACATCCCCCACGACAGAGTCCGCGACAGGGTGTACCCTATTGCCATAAGAGATACCCAATTCATCCACCTTAGGTGCGGTACGATCCACGACAGACACGCGCTGGAAGAAATCGGTGCTGGAAACCGTATAGACCGTGTCGTTAGCCGCCAAATAACCTACCCTCCAGAATATCGTGTCGCCATCCGTGAATTCGAAGTAATCATCCCTAGAGAGCGAACGTTCACCTTGCCCGTTCAAATTGAAGAAGCATACCGTGTCGATATAGGAGAAGGAACAAATATCCTTGAAGCCTGGCATATAATCCCACAACCGCACGTATGCCTTACAATTCTCGTTGGCGTCCAAATCCATCAAGGTCAAGGAATCCGTCTCCATGAAGTGGGTCGAGTTCGTGATGTAGACCGTCGTGTCCGGACAATATCCATCAGCAGCGGAGACAATCAGTTTATACTCGTAATTATCCAAACCATTAAATGTCATTTCAAAGCGGCTCACGCCCTCAACCACGTTGCCAGAAGCATCCAACATAGGGTTACCCTGCTCATACCATCGATAGAGGTTATATTCAGGAGCAGGCTTAGCCGTGAAGCCCAGATACTTGGTATCCACTTCATAACAGCCCCAGTAACGCACCGTGTCACCCGTTTTCTTGCCGGTCATCCTGGAATGCACAACCAAATGGACATTCACCACCGAATCGCACTCCCCTGCTCCGTTGTCAACCGTGTAGGACAAGTCGTAGGAAGAACCGCTCCGATAAGTGTTCCCGTCTCGCCACGTATATTGGGAAACACCGCAGATCACCACCGTATCGTTCCGGAAGAAGGAGCTATCCTCCTTGACCATGAACAATGCGGCACCCACCTCGAACGACTCACCAGCGGCGGCGAACGTATGTCCATGCCACTCAAGAGGGAAGGCCTTAGCGCAGACGGACGTGTCGCATACAATCGCATACATCTTGCCGTCCACCTCCGTGGCACGTTCCACGGAATAGTCGATGGAGCAGGACTCCGACTCATTTCCGTCCAAATCCCTCACCTTCCAGTACAATGTCCTTTCAGGTTGCGTGAACACATTCAGGTTGAAGGTCAAGCCATTATATGGGTTAAAGTTCAATCCATCATTGCTATACAACACATCAAACTCGGAAGCGCATTCACTGGAGGCGGCCACCTTCACATCCGCAGGAAGGACAGTGAAACGAACCTCTCCATTCACGGAATCGGCTACCGGCGCGAAACGTTTGCCAACCGATATCCCGTCACACAGCAACGTCGGAGGAGTCTGGTTCTTCACCCGAATGATCTGTGGTTTGACCGTCTCATCCGCCAGCGTGGTATCCGGAGCACTGACCTCTACCCTCCAGTGCAATTGGGTCTTATCCACCACTCCACTGAGCGACGGCTGATCCGCAAGGTTCACCCATGCACCACCATCCACTCTATAGAAGATAGTTGTATCAAGCGCATCATTCGCATTATAGACATACGAAGGGACCAACGTGGTCATATCCAAGAACCGCAAAGCACAACCATCATTGGCCACACTGTCTATAGGGGAAGAGGCTTCATAGACCATCAGTGAATTATTACTCTTCACCACGAGATTCAAAGCGTAGACGCTATCGCATTCCCCTGCATTCGGTTGGTGGAATCCATCCACACGTATGCTTTCGATGTAAGTGACACCGTTGCGCCAAGTGTATGGTCCCGTCGAGACGATCGTCTCCTCCACGAAGTAGGAGCTATCGACATGCACGGTAAGCAAAGCGGCGCCCACCTCGGCACGCTCACCATCGCGGGTGAAGGAATATCCATGCCAAACAAACGGCAAATCGCCAGCGCAAAGCAAAGTGTCACGGACAATCGCATATTCCTTAGAGCCGACCTCAGTATTACGTTCCACGCCATACTCACCCGTACAAGCGGAAGAGCTATTGCCAGCCTCGTCCGCCACTCTCCAATACAACGTGGTCACTGGTTGCGTGAACACATTCAAGGCAAGCGCTTCCCCATTGTATTCCGAGAAGGAGAGGCCATCGGTACTAACGTATAAAGTGAAATTGGAAGAACAATTGTCGGACGCCGCCATCTTCACGTCTGATGGAGCGACATGGAAGAATACATTTCCCATCACGGAATCCACAACCGGAACGTGACGATTAGCCGCGGCGATACGCTTACAATCAAGTGTCGGAGCGATCGCATCACTCAAGCGGATCACCTGAGGGGTGACGGTCTCTTCAGAAATCGTGTTGTGGTCGTCAGTGGTGATGACCACACGCCAGAACAAAGAGGTTCCATTCGCGACGTGATAAAGGCGGGGAGCGGAAGTGTACTCGATCCATTCTCCGCCATTTATTTTGTAATAAACGGTCGTATCCGTAGCATTATCCGAACTATACTCATAGCCAGGCATCAAAGGAGACAAGTCCAGCACGGACAAGGCACATCGTTCATCCATGGCACTATCGATCGGAGTGATAGGCTCATCCACCTTCAAGTTGGTCGGTTCCTTTATCGTGAGATGCAAGGAGAACACGCTATCGCAGCTCCCCACATTCGCCACATGGAAGTCCTCCACCTCGACACTCTCCATGTACGTGATGCCATCACGCCATGTATAAGGACCGGCACTCACCACCGTATCCGTCTTAAAGAAAGAGCTATCCACCCTCACGGTCAACAACGCGGCGCCCACTTCGGTCCGCTCCCCATCACGGGTGAAGGTATATCCATGCCATGAAACAGGCAGTGAGCAAACCAACGTGTCACGCACAATCGCATACATCTTGCCGTCCACCTCCGTGGCACGCTCCACCTCATACGTGACCGGGCAGACACCCGACTGGAGACCACCGTTATCCTCCACCTTCCAATAAGTGGTAAGGGAAGGCATATCGAACACATTCAAAGAGCCGGAATAGCCATTGAACAAGGCGAACGACTCCCCATCCAGACTCGCATACACATTCAAGGAAGAAGAGCAATTGTCGGAAGCGGCGGAAAGCACATCATCCACGGTGACAGATGAAGAGACGACACCATTGATGGAGTCCGTCACAGGAAGCACACGTTTTCCTAAAGAGATGCCGTCGCAGGAAAGCACTGGGTTCTCGTTATCCCTCAGATGAACAACGACAGGATCCCTCGTCTCGTCCTGCAGCACATCCCCCTCATGGGTATGCACCACGACACGCCAGAATATCTTATCACCCGAGGCGACATCCGTCAATGTAGGAGTCGAAGAGAAGTCCACCCACGGCCCTTCATTCACCCGATACGAGTATGAAGTATCACTTCCCATGCTAGAGCAGTACGAGATGATCGGCCTATATGGTTCCAAATCCAAAGACTTCAACAGACAGCCATTGTTAGCGACGCTATCCACGGAGATGTTAGCGACATTCTGGACATAGAAATCATAGTTGACCAGAGCCATGAAGATGGTCGTGTCCGGGCAAAGTCCCTCCGGTGTAGAGGCCACGAAAAGGTACTCCACATCATTGTCCTTGACGACTGCAGTATACGCACTCGATGTGCCGACCACAGTCCCCGAAGGGTTCAACCACTTGAAGGATGTACGTCCGCTCGCGCTTGGGTCGAACGAGAAAGTGACCTCCTCACCCGTACAATCAATCTTGTTCAGCTGGTCCTCCGTCAGGGAAGACTTATCCACGGCAGGATATACGGTAAGATCGAGTGTGACGATCGTATCGCACTCCCTTCCGCCTGAAACGGTATCCGTAGCGGTATGATTGCTCTCGGTGTAGGTTTTGCCGTCTATCCACACGAACGGTTCGCCGCAAGAGATGTGGGAATCTATCTTCTCGCAATAATTCTGCACCACCTCGGAAGCACCCATATCCACAGCCGCACCAGAGATTCGGTTTCTCCAGAAATAATCCACATCGGTAATGCTGGAGATGGCGGAATTGTTTCCCGCATCCACACACGGAGACTCCAGTTTCAGGGAATAGTCCGCATTCAGGAGCGGATCGACGGAGATGTTGCCTCTGCCGCTATACCCTCCCTGCACGCATGAATAGGTCACATTCGCTCTGGAGGAGATACCAGCTCCATTCCCGTATATGATGCAATTGGTGATCTTACAGCCATTATTAGAGGAGGCGACCGCATATCGTGTCGTAGAGGAACCCGTCCGGGCTTTGTTCCCCACCACCGTACAGTTTATCATGTCACCACCGTTCAAACTCACCGCGGCCACATTCGACTGGTCCAGCACATTCGAGGCGACGACCACATTCACCAGGGTTCCACCCGAATTAACCAGTACCACGCCAACCGAAGGATCCGAAGTGGTATTCCCTGTGATCAGACCACCGATCAAAGTACCTGACACCGCAACCGGCGCCGCCTCCGCACTCCCCTTCACGACGGAGCCATTGAGTTTCAGCACAGCCCTGCTGTTAACCGACACATAATGGCTATACGAAGAGAAAGTTGTCGTGGAACCAAGGCCATCACAATCCAGCACCACATTCTTGAACTCGACCTCACACCCGCCATTGACATAGATGCTCGTGTTGGAGAGGTGTAATTCGATAAATATAAGATTCAGGTAATTCGCTTTCCTTTTTATGGCATAGCCATTTTTGGACATCACCACAATATTCCTAGAGAAGCTGAGATCCTCATCCAACGTTATGTCACTGAGCAGCAACACCGTATCCCCGGCCTGCGCAGCATTCACCGCATTTGTGATACTCGTATACGTGGCACCAGAGCCCGACGCACCGACTGTTATCGTACGACCATACGAAGGAGAGACAGACCACAAAATGCACGCAACTATCCCTAAAAATATTTTAAATCCCTTTGTTTTCATAATCACTTTTCATATTTCGCGTCATTCACTGACGTTCCAAATCACAAATTTATGAAGAAATCCGACATCAGCAACACAACGAATTAATCTAAATAACTTCAAAGATGGAAAAAAATCTACAATACACCAACATTTATTAACATTTTTTTAGGGCAAGCCCACGCATGCCACGGGAACAAGGGGGAAGATGTAGTTGAAAAAACGTTGGGAAAAAGTTGAAAACAGGTTGATATCGTGTTGAGGGGAGAAGGGAAGAAAAAGGGGATGAGCCAGTGACGGCACATCCCCCATATATGAATCGATTGTAAATCTTACATGTTCATACCTCCACAGCAGTGGATAACCTGACCAGAGACATACGAAGAGAGGTCTGATGCCAAGAAAACAGCGACGTTAGCCACATCCTCAGGTGTACCTCCCCTTCTCAACGGAATGGTATCCGTCCATTGCTTGCGCACTTCCTCAGACAACTGCATCGTCATATCCGTCAAGATGAAACCAGGAGCGATACAGTTCGCACGGATGCCACGGGATCCCAACTCCTTGGCGGTGGACTTAGCCAAACCGATCATACCGGCCTTCGAAGCGGAGTAGTTGCATTGTCCAGCATTGCCGGAAACACCTACTACAGAGCTCATATTGATGATGCTACCACCACGCTGACGCATCATGATAGGCGCACATGCATGGATGAAGTTGAATGCGGACTTCAGGTTCACCGTCAGGACAGCGTCCCACTGTGCCTCCGTCATACGCAACAACAAAGTATCCTTCGTGATACCTGCGTTGTTCACCAAAATATCGATGCTACCGAAATCCTTCTGGATCTGCTCCACAACCTTATGAGTCTCCTCGAAATCAGCCGCATTGGAAGCATATCCCTTAGCCTTCACACCCAAAGCGGCGATCTCAGCCTCTGTCGCTTTCCCAAGCTCGTCTATCTTCAAATCCGTGAATGCTATATTGGCACCCTCACTGGCAAACTTCAGCGCGATTGCCTTTCCAATACCTCTGGCAGCTCCAGTGATGAGAGCTGTCTTTCCATTTAACAATCCCATAATTATATTTTTTAGTTATTAATCTTACGCAAAGATATGAATTTATTTCCAATCTCCATTTCGCTTAATCAAATCAATCAGTCTTTCGACCGCCTCCTCTTCCGGAATAAGTTTCTCCACACAGGTCTGACCCTTGTAAAGGTTCACTTTCCCCTTTGAGGAACCCACATACCCGTAATCGGCATCGGCCATCTCGCCCGGACCATTCACGATGCAGCCCATGATGCCAATCTTCAACCCCTTCAAATGGGAAGTCTTGGCCTTGATCTGCGCGATGGTGGACTGCAGGTCGAACAACGTGCGCCCGCAACTCGGGCAAGAGATGTACTCCGTCTTGCTAACCCGCACACGGGAGCCCTGAAGAATGCCGAACGAAAGGGAAAGCACCTGCGTCTGAGGCACATTCGGCGCCTCGACCCACAAACCGTCTCCCAATCCATCGATAAAGAAGACACCAAGGTCAGCCGCCGCCTTGATCTGCAGATCCTCCAGATTGGCGTCATCGTACGTACGCTTGAGCACGACCGGATTACGCACCCCGTCAGCAAGCAAGGCATGGAAGAAAGCGCGTTGCTCCCCCACCCCGTTCCGATGATTGGTCGTCAAAACAAATACCGTATGTTCGTCCACCGCTTCCCTGACATCCTTGGAATAATCCGGGTACGAGAGTTGCAGGAACTTCAACGGAGAGTTGTCGGAGCGCAAAGCCGAAAGTCGGTTCACATCATAAATCGTACCACCTCCCATGCGGTCGCCTTCCAAGAAATAATCAGGAGCCAACCCGTTCGAAGAGATGGCGGAGGACATCAGCACGACAGGGAGCGCATCCCCTCCGATATTCCCCACACCGGACGTGGACCTGCGGGCATATTGGAACGGATTGACCTTGCCGGAATCCTTCGCCTCGATCTTCGCATGGCCTGCCCTACCCGTGATATAATCCACGAGCTTCCGCGCCACAGGTATCTCGTGCTCCGGCGCCTCGCTCAACGAGACACGCACCGTGTCGCCGATACCATCCGCCAGCAAAGCACCGATGCCTAGAGCGGACTTCACCCTGCCGTCCTCACCGTCTCCCGCCTCGGTAACGCCCAGATGCAAAGGAAACGCGAGGCCCTCGGCACGCATCGCGGCCGTGAGCAAACGAACCGTCTGTACCATGACCACCGTATTGGAAGCCTTGATGGAAATCACCACATCGCTAAAGCCATCCTCCTTGCAGATACGGAGGAATTCCATGCACGACTCCACCATGCCCCGAGGTGTATCACCATACCGGGACAAAATCCTATCGGACAATGACCCATGGTTCACCCCAATCCTCAAGGCGGTGTGATGTTCCCTGCAAATACGCAACAAAGGGAGCAAACGGTTCTTTATCTTCTCCAACTCCTGCTGGTACTCCTCGTCCGTATAATCGAAATGCTGAAGCGTATGCACCCTGTCGACAAAGTTTCCCGGGTTGATCCGCACCTTCTCGACATACTGGGCGGCCACCTCAGCCGCAGCCGGGTTGAAATGGATATCAGCCACCAACGGAGTGTCGCACCCCCTATCGGACAAGGAGCGGCGAATCAGCTTCAGACTCTCCGCCTCCTTAACGCCCTGAGCGGTAAAACGGACCAATTCACCACCGGCGGCCACGATACGCAACGCCTGGTCAACACTATTCTCGATGTCGTTCGTGTTGGTATTGGCCATAGACTGGACACGCACAGGATTGGCACCACCCAACTCCAGTCCGCCTATGTGCACGACAGAAGAACTTCGTCTCCTATAATTGAACAAATCGCCAGATTCCAAATATTCCATAAGCACCAATGAAAAAAAAGATTTCACACATTTCTGAACGGAAACGTGTGAAATCTATTATAAAATCCGAAAAACAGAATTTTTCGTTACTAATTCTCTTTTACATCACTCCGCCGTAGCAACCTCGGTCGATGATGATTCCTCTTTTTCTTTCTTACCGCCCTTGTTACCGTTGACAGACGCTTTATCTTCCTTCCTCGAAAGCAAGCGTTGTGCGATAGGAGCAGCGATGAACCAAGAAGAGTACGTACCGACGATAACACCTACCAACATGGCGAAGATGAAGCCACGGATGGTATCACCACCGAACACGAAGATAATCAACAATACCACCAAAGTACTCATAGAGGTACTGAACGTACGGCTAAGGGTAGAGTTCAAGGCATCGTTGAACAACTTATGGCTCTCGCGGGTCGCGAAGTTTCTACGGAACTCACGGATACGGTCGAAGATGACCACCTTATCGTTGATGGAGTATCCGATGACCGTCAAGATAGCCGCGATGAACGACTGATCCACCTCCATGGAGAATGGCATGACATTCTTCAGCAAGGAGAATATACCCATGATGAACAACGTATCATGAACCAAAGCAGCAACGGCACCCACACTGAACGCGATGTCACGGAAACGGATCAAGATGTAGAGACCGATAACCAACACGGCGATCAAGACCGCGAAGATAGCGGAAGTCTTAATGTCGTCAGCCATTGTAGGTCCCACCTTCTGGGAACTCTGCAAACCGTATGTGACAGAACCGTCCTCAGTATCCGCAGCGAATCCGCCGTCTGCCGTACGGACATATCTGCTCAAGAACATATCCTTTGTCACGCCGTCAGCCAAGTAAGACTTAACACCATCGTAAACCATTGACTCGATCTCATCGTCGATGTTGTCGGAAGTCTCCATGATCTTGTAGTTCGTGGAGATTCTCACCTTGTTGCTCTCTCCGATAGTGATGACACTCACGTTATCGAATACGTTCCTCAATTGGGAAGCCATATCCGCCGTATTGATCGGTTGCTCGAAACGAACGATGTAGTTACGTCCACCAGAGAAGTCGATACCAGACTTCAAACCAGAAGTGAAGAGAGAAGCCAAACCGACAACCAAGAAGATAATCGAACCGATCAAGAAGCTCTTCGACTTGCCAATGAAATCGAAACTAACATTCTGCAAGAAATCCTTCGTGGCAGAAGTACAGAACGGCAAGGCCTCCATCATCTCAGGCTTCTTCCTAGACAAGAAGTCGAAGATCAGACGGGAGATGAACACTGCGGTGAACAAGGAACAAAGCACACCGATGATCAACGTCGTGGCGAATCCCTTGATCGGACCCGTACCGAACACGAAGAGGATGATACCCGTCAACACCGTAGTGATGTTAGAGTCGATAATCGCACTCAACGCATTGCCGTAACCGTCCGTCAAAGCCTTCTTGATAGGGCTACCGTTTCTCTTTTCCTCACGTATACGCTCATAGATCAACACGTTCGCATCGACAGCCATACCGAGCGTCAAGACGATACCCGCGATACCAGGCAAGGTCAAGACCGCCTTGAAGGAGGCCAAGACACTGAATATGAAGAACACATTGCAAAGCAACGCGAAGTCAGCCACAAGACCAGGAACCAAGCCATAGTAGAAGATCATGTAGATCAACACAAGGATGAAGGCCACGATGAAAGAGATGAGACCCGCATTGATGGCCTCTTGACCCAAAGACGGACCAACGACATCCTCTTGAACGATATGTGCAGGAGCAGGCATCTTACCAGACTTCAACACGTTGGCCAAGTCCTTAGCCTCCTCCATAGTGAAGTTACCAGTGATTTGGGAACGACCGCCCGTAATCTCACAGTTAACGTTCGGGTAAGAGTATGCATAACCATCCAATACGATGGCGACGCTCTTATTGATATTCTTTTTCGTCAATTCAGCCCATTTCTTAGCACCCTCTTGGTTCATCTCCATGCTAACCTCTGCGGAAGAACCGAATTGACCGATATCCGCACGGGCGTCCGTGATGACAGAACCATTCAACGGAGCCTTGCCGTCCCTTCTCGCGCAGTTGATAGCGATCAACATCACCTTATTGCCACCCTCATCAACCGGCTTAACTGTCCATACAGGACGCAAGCTGGCAGGAATGAGACGTTTTTCACGAGCCAAACGGAAGTAGTTCATCACCTTCGATGTATCCTTCACATCAGCGACACCAATCACAGGACCCCTTCCGTTAGGAACATTCCGCTGCTCCAAAATACCGAAGAACGGATTCTGTTTTTTGAACTCCTTGATATTCGCATCGTCTGAATTCACTGGAAGAGAATCCGGAACCGAAGCCTTAGCGGCAGCGATAAGGCTATCCGCGATAGACATGGCCACCGTATCCTTCGCATCGCTATCCGACGCATTTCCTTGCTCGTCCTCAGCCTTCTTGGATGACGCAGCCTCCATCTCCCTAGCCATGTTGTTCACAGCCACGAGATATCCGTAAACCTCATTATAGTCGAAAGTCTCCCAGAACTCGAGGTCCGCAGTTCCCTGCAGCAACTTACGCACACGCTCAGGCTCCTTCACACCCGGCATCTCGATCAGGATACGTCCGGCGATATCCAACTGCTGGATATTAGGTTGAACCACACCGAAACGGTCGATACGGGAACGAAGCACATTGAACGAATTGTCAACGGCGGCCTTCACTTGCTCTTTAAGAGCTACCACCACCTCGCGATCCTCCGGAGTGGAGGTGAACTTGTCCTTAAACTCGTATGAGAACAGATAAAACAATGGTTTACCTGGGTTCGCCTCTTTATAAGCCTCAGCGAAAAGATCCACGAAATCCTTCTGCGTGTTGAGTTGCTTCTCCTTCGCCAACTTCATCGCTTTGTCAAACTCTTCGGTATTGGCTTGGCTTCCCGCCAAAGACTTGATGATGTCGGCAACGGAAACCTCCATCACCACGTTCATACCACCCTTCAAGTCCAAACCCAAGTTCAACTCATTCTCGCGACACTCCTTCAACGTGTAGCCCAACCAAACCTTCTGACCCGCAAGAGAGTCGAGATATCCGTTGTATTCTTCCGTACCTTCGCCATACATCTTGGCGGCCTTGCTCTCATAATGGCTGGTCACAAGGCTAAACGAAAGGTAGAAGAGGCACGCGAATGCGAAGAGCACCGCAATCAACTTTACAAATCCTTTGTTTTGCATTTTAATAACAGTTAATTATACTTAATTTTTAAATTTATTTTTCACATTAACGGACTGAATCAATGGTCTATAAACGAACCCACTTTCAATCGGAGCGCAAATATAGTTATTTTTGTTTTATTTCACGCGCCAAAAACAGACGGATTTTTGAAAAAAAATGGCGCAGGGGGACTTCCCTCTCTCCACCCCATGGAACGAGAAGCGGAATATAGGCATAAAAAAGAGGAGAGACTCGGGGAAATTCCCGCGCCTCTCCAATGTCAAAACTGGGATATGTCTTTATATCAGAACTGCACCTTCGGCGCTTTATTGGCACCATACTCCGACTCGAAGTATGAGCGCGTGCTCAAGCCAAAGATTCCACCCAAAATATTGTTCGGGAACGTACGAAGTTTCATGTTGTACTCCTTAGCCGTCTCATTGAACGTACGGCGGGACTCCGCGATGCGGTTCTCGGTGCCTTCCAACTGCGCCTGCAAATCTTTGAAGTTCTCATTCGCCTTCAAATCAGGGTAGGCCTCCGCCACAGCCAACAATTTACCCAATGCACTGGTGACACCCTGTTGCGCCTCCTGATACTTCGCCAACTCCTCCGGTGTGATGTTAGAAGGATCGATCGTGACGGAAGTAGCCTTGCTTCTCGCCTCGATCACCGATGTGAGGGTTCCCTGCTCATGTTTCGCATAACCTTTCACCACCTCAACTAAGTTAGGGATAAGATCCGCACGACGCTGGTATTGCGTCTCCACATTACCCCATGCAGCGGTCACCTTCTCGTCCAGCTGGACCAAGGAGTTGTAGGCACTGATGCACCAAAGCGCAAGTACAGCCACAACCGCGATTAAAATTATCGAACTCTTTTTCATGTTACATGTAATTATAAATTTGTACTAAAATGATTGCATATTATTCTATTGGGAGAGGGGCTTAGAAGCGGGAGCCAGCGCCACCACCGCCGAAATGTCCGCCGCCGAAATGGCCACCGGAAGACCCTCCGCCGAATCCACCGCCGAATCCGCCACCGAATCCACCCCCATAGCCTCCGGACCTGCGGGTGGTGCTGGTCGATTTATAGATAGTACGCAGACGGGTCGTCTCCTCGCCGCACTTCTTGCACACGTACGAATCCTTATACTTCACCAATGTCTTGTCGGAGTAGACCTTTTCGCTAAAGGTCCGCTTCAGCGAATGCTTGCCGCAATTAGGGCACTTCTTGTTTTTCCACCACGTGTATAGAGCGATGAACGGGAAAAGGAAGATGCTGCCTAGGAATAACAGGATTTCGAGGAGGGACAGATCTTCCGTTTCCTCCTCCCATGTCATGGAGCCCTGCAAAGTGGCATAGACGGCACGCACACCCATCGTCATACCTCCTGACCAATCCCCTTCCGAGAAATAAGGGATCATATATTCACGTTGTATCCTCTTGCAAATTACATCAGGCAAGTCACCTTCAAGTCCAGAGCCTGTGGAGAGCTGCACACACCGCTCCTGCGTGGAGAGCAGGATGACCAAGCCATTGTTCAACGAGGATTTACCCACCCCATATTTTTGTCCAAGGCGGATAGCGGTCTCGTAACAGTCCTGGTTCGCGAGGGAGTCCACCGCGACGACCACCACCTCAATACCCGTGGAGTCCTCCAACTGGCCCAGCAAGGCATCCATCACCGCCACGGAATCCCACGAGAGAATATTCTCAGGGTTACAAACATAACGGGAGGCATCCTGCAAGTGCACCATCTCAATATTATTGACACCATACTGTTTCGCATGAAGCCCGAGAAAGGAGAGTAGAACGATGAATGTGAATATAATTTTTTTCATTCCTTGTTTGTCATTATGCTACACAAAAGTCCACGGGGAGATACCCCCGCCCATTACATTACGTTTTCATAGGGACATCCTTGAAAAGACGCACACCTATACAAATATAAAGTAAAAGAAATATTCTCGCAACATAAAAAGAAAAAAAGGGGCCAGAAAAAATCCGACCCCTTGACAATTAAAATCAAATTACTTTTTTATTCAGACTCTGTGTCAGAAGCAGGAGCCGTAGCAGACTCCACTTGTCCTGTCAACTGAGATTTCGCGCCTGCTTCTTCCCTCGGATAAACCGCAGCACTAGCTATACTCAACACAACCACCACACACACCAAGAACCAAGTCGCTTTCTCCATGAAATCCGTAGTTTTCTTTACGCCCATGATTTGATTCTGAGCCTGAAAACTTGAAACCAAGCCTCCACCTTTAGAGTTTTGCATCAATACTGCGCCAACCAAAGTAATGGAAGCAATCACAACAACAATCGTAATAAACGTAAACATTTTTTATAACTTATTTGTTTAAATTTTCTATCAGTCTTTCAAAGAATCTGATTTGGTCTGCAAAGTAAATGCTTTTTTCTGGATTTTTCAAACTTAACTGCCTAAATATTTTTATCGCCTTGTCAAACTTCCTTTGTTTGATGTAGATTCTAGCCAACGTCTCCGTCAGGCAGGCAGTCTCTTCTTGTTGATTTTCAACCTGTTCCGGAACGACAGGAATTGGTTCGGCAGGCACTTCGTCGACGACATATTTTTTTTCATCAATCGATTCCCTCGAACATATAAATTCGTCAATCAGGCTCTGTCCGCGCATCTCCTTCACATTCCCGTCCGTCTCAATCGGCTTCAGATCGTTCAGTAACTCGGTCATATCCGTAATATAGACGGAGGACGGCACGACGCGTGGCGGCAGTTTCTCCGTCACAGGCAGGGGATCGGGCTCCGCAGAAGGCTTCGTCTCAGGCGCTGCCTCCGGCTCTTCCTCTTCCGTCTGGACAAGGACCAACTGGAACAGGGCGTTCCTGTCTGTGGCATAGAGGGAAGTTTTCCTGAGTTCCTGGTCGAATCGGAAATCCCCCACGTTATGAAGTCCCTTCAAATAGAGCAGGCGGAACGTCTGTGCATACGGGAAACGCTCCATATTCTCCCGGAGATCCTTCAGATGGCGCTCGGAAACGCGTCCGGGATGTTCCATCAACGATATGAGTTCACTTGTGGTCATCTTATTACCAATTGGCTACGGTCGCATTGAATATCTGGCTGACGATGTCCTCGATCAGCAATCCGTTAAGTTCTCCCTGCACCTGGTCGATCGTGTACTGATTGGAGAAGGTTTGGTAGGAGGAGAAGGTCTTCTCGAAGCTCTCCGTGGAGTTCACCTTGTTCACGAAACGGACAGAGACCGCCATCTGCAAGCGGGAATCGACCGCCTCACCGGATGAGTTCACACCGCTGGAAACCACATTATAGCCGGTGATGTCTCCCGAAATCTGCAAATCTCCGTCATGCTCCACGAAACGGAGAGCGGTCTTGGAGGAGAACTCCTCCTTCAGTTTCTCCGTGAAGTCCGACGATAGCGAAGCGTACACGAGAGGCGCCCTGTTCGGGAACTCCTCGATACTGATTGTCTTCACGACCGTATAATCAATGGACGAGCCATTGAACTTATAGGATATCTTGCAGGAGACAAGCGCCACCAAAAGCGGGGCGACCAATGCCAAGAGAAAATATTTCCTTTTATTCCAAGCCATACTGTTTGATTTTTCTATACAATGTGCGCTCGGAGATCTTCAGATCCTGCGCCGCATATTTCCTTTTATTATTATGTTTCTCCAATGCCTTCTTAATCATATCCTTCTCCGCGTCCTCCAGGGAGAAGTTCTCCTCCACATATTCCTCCATGTCCTGAATGTCCCGCTGCGCCTTGATTTGCGTCACGGAAGGGGAAGAGACCGGAGTAGTCTGCACGCCCGGATCCGAAGAAAAACCGGAGTCCAACCCCTGCACATCGTCAAGGGAGTGGCGGATATCCCGATAGCCATGCACGTCAGGTTGGGAAATCGGCATATCCTCGACATGCATACCAGCGCCCCGCATGATATCGTTCACCAGTTTCTTCAGGTCGTTCATATCCTTCTTCATGTCGAACAACACCTGATAGAGGATCTCCCGCTCACTGTTGAACGATTTGTCGCCCGACGAAGGAGTGACCATCGGCAAATTGGATCCTACCACCTGAGCCGGCAAATAGGAGAGCAGCGTCTCCTTCGAGATCTCACGCTCCGTCTCCAGCACGGAGATCTGCTCCGTCACATTCTTCAACTGGCGGACATTGCCCGGCCAAGGGTAATGGAGCAATAGCATCTTTGCCTCAGGGGACAACGAGACGGCCGGCATCTTGTACTTCTCCGCAAAGTCTGTCGCAAACTTGCGGAACAGCAAATAGATATCGTCCCCACGCTGACGGAGCGGCGGAACTGAAATAGGTACCGTGTTCAACCTGTAGTACAGATCCTCACGGAAACGGCCTTCCGATATGGCGCGGGACATGTCCAAATTGGTGGCGGCCACCACCCGCACATTGGTCTTGTAGACCTCCGACGAACCAACCTTCATGTATTCACCGGCCTCCAAGACACGAAGAAGACGCACTTGCGTGGAGAGGGGCAACTCGCCCACCTCATCCAGGAAGATGGTGCCTCCGTTCGCCTCCTCGAAGTATCCTTTCCTATCCGAAGTGGCGCCCGTGAACGAACCCTTGACATGCCCGAAGAGCTCGGAGTCTATCGTACCCTCCGGGATGGCGCCACAGTTCACAGCGATGTACTTGTTATGCTTCCGCGCGCTGTACTGGTGGATAATCTGCGGGAACCTCTCCTTACCCACTCCACTCTCTCCCGTGACCAACACGGACAAGTCTGTGGAGGCCACCTGCACAGCCACGTCAATCGCCCGGTTCAATGCGGAGTCAGCCCCCACAATGCCGAACTTGTTCTTCACACTTTGTATTTCACTATTGTTCATCATGATTGTCCCCGTCTTACAGACAACCACAAAAATACAACTTTCGGATGGATTTCCGTCAAAAAAGAATTACATTTGTATTTCGATAAACATTTTTTAAGACATGGGGAAAATAATATCAACAAACAACGCACCAGCCGCCATCGGGCCTTACAGCCAGGCTGTCTGGGCAGGAGAAACACTATACTCATCCGGACAAATCGCCATCGATCCCGCCACGGGGAACCTCGTCGGACCATCCATCGAGGAGCAGACGAAACAGGTGATGAAAAACATCGGAGAAATACTGAAAGCGGCAGGACTCACCTACGCCAACGTCGTGAAGACCACCGTCTTCATCACCGACATGGCCAGCTTCGGCACGGTGAACCAGATCTACGGGGAGTATTTCAAGGAGAACGCACCCGCAAGATCCTGCGTGGAAGTGAAATCCCTGCCTAAAGGAGCATTGATCGAAGTGGAAATAATAGCGGGGAAATAGACCATTTCCCCGCTTCCAAACTCATTATTCCATAAATTCCAAATCCTTCCGAGGAACAACGGTGTAACCACATACGTGTTTTTCGGAATGTGGCGTTTATTTGCCGCTCACACCGCCCATGATCCGTTTCAGATGGCAAAAGGCGAGCTCGTTTTTTTCCTCGTTGCGCAGGTGCAAACCATTTCCCTCGCAGTGGTTGAAGAATTCACACTCAGCGCACTCCCCCACCTTGGTCCAAGACCTGTCCCGCATGATTTGGTAACGGTTCTGCCACACGTCAGCGAAATCATCCTCATAGATGTTGCCTTGTATGTAGCGTCCGCGAAGGTCCGGGCAAGCGGATATGCTTCCGTCCACCAAGATAGACGCCACGTTGATGCCAGCCCTGCAAAAGAAAAGATTGTCCCTCACCTTCATCTCGTAATCGCCTAGGAAGCCTTCACAACCATAATTCAACTTGATCTTGCCCTCCTTGCGGGTCGATTCGATAAAATCGAAGACGGCCTTGAATTTCTCATCCGGCAACTGCAACTCGGGATTGTCCGCAGCCCTACCGATAGGGAATATCGTAAAGATACGCCACTCCTTGATGCCGCAATCGATCAGGAGTTGTTTGATCCTCGGCAACTCGTCGAAATTCCTGTTGTTGACGCAGGTCACCACGTCATGCCGCAGATCCGTGCGAGGCAAAAGGCGAATGGCCTCCACCGCGCGTCGGAAGGAATCCGGGTTCTGCCGCAACCAGTTGTGCGACTCCTCCAATCCGTCCAAGCTGACCGTACAGGCACGCATGCCTGCGTTCAGCAAGGACTGCAACCGTTGTGGAGTCAACAGATAACCATTTGTGACGATACCCCAAGGGAAGCCCATCTCATACAAGGCGATCCCCGCCTCCTCTATATCGCGGCGCACAAGCACTTCCCCACCCGTCAGAACGATCATCGTACGATGAGGGTCCACTATCGGGACGATTTGGCGGACCGCTTTCAGGAAATCCTGCACGGGCATGTCCTTCACACCCGACTCCTGTCGGCAATCGCTTCCGCAATGTAGGCAACTCAACGGACACCGCAACGTGGCTTCCCAAAAGAGATAGGTCAGGTTGTGGGTCTTCGCCTCATTATGGCGGAAACTATCATGCAGACGCAAGGCAAGACGTTTCCTGAGAGACAACTTATCAGGACGATCCATCCTTTATTTCTTGATTACGATATTCATCTTATTATCAGAGACACCACTGTCCCATTCGCCATCACCACCCTTGAACGGAGCGAGGTTCGCGGCACTCCAGAAGGTGTCAACGGAAGCACCATCCTTGTCGGTGAAACGCAAGCCAGATTCGTAATAACCATCCAACACCACAGAGTACTTCCCTTCCTCATTCGTCGATGTGAGAGAATCCTGGACCACATACGCCTCATTTAATTCAGACTTCGCCAAACCGGCAACCTTCACACCAGGAAGGGTATTCCCCTCTCCATCCGTCACCGTTCCACGGAAAATATAAGTCGCCGTCGGGCAACCATACTCATCTCCACCATGGCTACAGGACTGAACACCAAGCACCGCCAAAATCAACGCCAGTAATTTGTTCAATACTCCAAATACATTTTTCATAACACCTGAATTTTTAAATCGGTTAATAAATATACTATAAAAAATCACTTGTTCAACTTAATATCCATCGTGTTCTCGGAAGCACCTTGATACCACCCGCCACCGCCCCCCTTGAGCGGAGCCAGGTTTGGACTAGAACCGTATAGGGTGTCAAAAGTCGTTCCATCCTTATCGGTGAAGCGCAAGGCATTCCCCATGTTGCTATAATAATCAAATGACACAGAATAAGCTCCATTCTCATCTGTTGACGACAAAGAATCCCGGCTCACCCGCAAGTCTTTGCCATCAGAAGAGACAGACAAAAGGGAGATCTTCACGCCCGGCAAGGCATTCCCTTCCCCATCCGTCACTTTACCACGGAAAACGTAATCCGCATGTGGACAACCATACTCCTCCCCGTACTCCACGTTCTCTCCCTCTCCATGCTCTTTATGACATGAATTATACCCTAATGCCATCAATAACAATGCCAACACCTTGTTCAGCATCACATAAATATTTTTTTCCATATTTTTTCTAAAATCAACACTCATTTTTTCCATTTGATATTCAAAATGTTATCCGAATGGCCCTTATACCATTCACCATCTCCTCCCCTCAAAGAAGCAAGATTCGTCGCTTTGAAAAAAGTATCCAGGATCGCCCCCTCTTTGTCCGTGAAACGCAAACCATGCTTATCAGGCCAATAACTCTCGTCAACCACAATCGCAAGATACTTACCCTCCTCGTCCGTGGTGGTCAAGGAATCCTCACAAAGGGACTCCATGTGTGCGTCCATATATTTATACAGGAAAGAGACCTTCACTCCAGAAAGCGCATGTTCCTCCGCATCCGTCACCTGTCCCTCGAATGTATATTTCGCCCACACATGTCCATCGTCCCACCAATAAGAGTGGACACATGAAACAAATCCACACAACATCCACACAAAAAGGAAAACACAACTCAATAATTTGAAGAATTTCCACTTCATGTAATCGACAAATAATCGTTTTAGAAAAACATTGACAAAAATATTCTTTTTTTTTGTTAAATCAAAGGATTGCCGAATTTAAATACACTGAGCACCCGCATTAATCAAAACAAATAATGTATTATCTTTGCAGTGAAAAAGAAAAGAGGAGGAAAACATGCCACTAAACATACCATCGAACTTACCAGCCGTCGAAGCATTAAAGAAAGAGAACATCTTCGTGAAGGACTCGGAGTCCGCCTCATCGCAGGACATCCGTCCCCTAAAGATCATCATCCTCAACTTAATGCCTCTCAAAATCACAACGGAGACCGACCTCATCCGTCTGCTCTCCAACACTCCTCTGCAAATCGAAATGGACTTGCTGAAGGTGAAAAGCCATACCTCCAAAAACACGCCCATAGAGCACATGATGACCTTCTACAAGGACTTCGAGACAATCAAAAAGCAACGGTATGACGGCATGATCATCACTGGCGCTCCCGTCGAGGACCTCAACTACGAACAAGTGACTTACTGGGACGAGATCGTGGAGATCTTCGATTGGGCCAAGACCCACGTCACCTCCACCCTCTTCATCTGCTGGGCGGCGATGGCTGGATTGTACCACTACTACGGAATACCTAAATACGCCCTGAGCAAAAAAAAGTTCGGTGTATTCAAACATAAAATACTGGACGGAAAGAACCCTATCTTCAGGGGATTCGACGACATATTCTACGCTCCACACAGCCGCCACTCGGAAATCAGAAGAGCCGACATCGAAAAGATACAAGGACTTAAAATCATCGCCGAGTCCGACGATGCGGGCGTATACATCGTGCAAGGCCGAAACGGTCGTGAGTTCTTCATCACCGGGCACTCGGAATATGCCCCCAACACACTCCGCGACGAGTATTTCAGGGACAAGGACAAAGGGCTGGAAATAGAGATTCCTTGCAACTACTTCGAGGATGACGACCCTAACAAGAAGCCGATCGTCCGTTGGAGAAGCCACGGCAACCTCTTGTTCACCAACTGGTTGAACTACTTCGTCTACCAAAAAACGCCCTACAACATCAGTCGTATACGGTAATGCGCAAGATCGAACTGCTCGCTCCGGCAAGAACGGCGGATCATGGCATCGAGGCCGTGAAACACGGTGCGGACGCGGTCTACATCGGTGCGCCTCAGTTTAGCGCAAGGGCGGCGGCCGGCAACAGCATAGAGGAAATCGAACGCCTCGCTCGGTTCGCCCACCAGTACTACGCGAAAGTCTACGTGGCACTCAACACCATCCTCACAGACCAAGAGCTGGAGCAGGCAGGACGCCTCATCCATCAATTATACGAGGCCGGCACGGACGCCCTCATCATCCAAGACATGGGCATCACCCAGCTGGACCTGCCCCCGATTCCACTCCACGCCAGCACACAAATGGATAACCGCACCCCTGAGAAGGTGAAATTCCTGGCAGAGGCGGGGTTCGAGCAGGTGGTTTTGGCAAGGGAACTATCCATCGAACAGATACGGGAAATCAGCCAAAGCACAGATGTCAAACTGGAAGCGTTCATCCACGGCGCACTCTGCGTGAGCTACAGCGGTGTCTGCTACATGAGCCAGAACGGTTGCGGACGAAGCGCCAACCGAGGCAACTGCGCACAATTCTGCCGACTACCCTACACGCTGACCGACGCCTCAGGACGCATCCTCGCCAAGGAGAAACACCTGCTCTCGCTAAAGGACCTCAACCTGTCCAACCATCTGAAGGAACTACTGGACGCTGGCGTCAGTTCCCTGAAAATAGAGGGCAGGCTGAAAGATATCCCCTACGTGAAGAATGTGACCGCCTACTATCGGCAAGCCTTGGATAAGATACTGAACGGGAAGGAGTACGCACCCGCCAGCTCGGGCCACTGCACCTACACCTTCACTCCCAACACGGACAAGAGCTTCCACAGAGGATCGACCAACTATTTCCTGCACGGCAGGCAACGTGACATCATCCAACCCGACACCCCGAAATCCATCGGAGAGAGAATCGGGACCGCCTATTCGCAGAAGGGCGGGATCATCGTCCGCACGGACAAAGCATTATCCAACGGCGACGGTTTCTGCTTCATCGACCACAACGGAGAGTTCCACGGGTTCAGAGCCAACACGGTCCAAGGGGATGTCATCGTCCCGGCGGAAAAGATTACCCTGCCCCCTCGCACCACCCTCTTCCGCAACTTCGACCAAGCTTTCGAACGACTACTCGCCAAAGAATCGGCGGAGAGGAAGATCAACGTGCAAATCACCCTGACAGAGACCCCAAAAGGGCTCGCCGCCACCGCCACAGACGAGGACGGGATATCCGCCACACTGCCCCTCGATGAGGAGAAGACCCCATGCGAAAACGAGGAGCGGCAAAGGGACAACATGCGGAATATCTTCACGAAAAGCGGCAACACCATCTTCCGTGTCACCAACGTGGAACTCAAATGCGGCATATACTTCATCCCCGCAGGGAAACTCACCCCATGGCGGAGAGACTTGCTACAACAGTTGGAAACGGAGAGGGAAGAGAAGAGAGAGAAGTCCAGGCTAATCTTCCCGCAGACCACCCACGCCTTCCCGTTAAAAGAGCTGGACTACACGGGGAACGTGCACAACGAGTCTGCACGGCGCTTCTACCAGCAACACGGAGTGGAGAGAATCGCACCCTCCTTCGAGAGCCGTCCACCCCAGCACGTACCCGTCATGACCTGCAAACACTGCCTGCGCCACACTTTAGGCTACTGCAAAAAGCTAGACAAAACGGCGAACGACATCCAAGAGCCGCTAACACTTACAGCGAACAATGGGAAGGAGTACCACCTTTCATTCGATTGCCGCAACTGCGAGATGAGCATCATCGATAAAAAATAACACGTCCCGACACCCAGGGGGAAACACCCCCTGCCCCACCCGTCACGAGAGCATGAACTTTTGTCAAAAAAAATTGTAGAAAGCGGACTCGGGCGATGGATTGGCACGATTTTTGCATTTTCAAACAGCCGAAACATACCTATTTTCGCAATATTTTTGACAATCCGTACTCTATGCACAAATAACCGATAAACTTCTGCAAGACAATTATATATCCGTCAAAAACAAGGATAACGGCACGCAAGAAATATCGCAACAAGAAGAAAAGTGTGGAATAAAAAGTGATAAAAAATATTAAATTGTAGATTTTTACCACAACACGATTCAGGGAACAGAGATAACTTTGTGATGCAAAAGGCCGATTGCATGAGGGTACTAAGACACTATCAGTAAGCATAAGCAAACAATAGAGCAACGTGAACCTTAAACCCTTTTATTTATTATTAATTAACGTATTAACAAAAAGTATGGAAATGAAAAAGATTTTTGCCGCAACCTTAGGAGTTGCAATGTCAGTATGTGTAGCAAACGCACAATGTTGGTGGAATTCAAGTAATTATGGATTGTACAATGGTCCAGCAAGCGGAAGTGCAAGTAATGTGGCAATTGGTATCACACCAACCTCAAGCACAGCGAATTACAAATTGTATGTAAAAGGGGCAACCTATCTGAACGGAGCGGTAACCGTTAATTCAACGGCGAAAGTAAATAGCAGCCTCACGGTTTCCGGCACCACCACAATGAACGGGAACCTCATCTGTAAAGGAACGGACAATAGGTTCAATAAATGGTTGAGAGTGTATGCAACGGATGAAGCAGGCAAAGTCAACCTCCTCATTTCGAAGGACAATAGCGTCACAGAGGGAATGAACATCACCTCATCAGGCAAAAACAACTATGCAGACCTGTCGATCTCTGCGATGAACTTCTCTTTTATCACAAATGGCAACGCCAAAATAATGACGATGAAAAAGAACAACGTTAACATGCTCGCAAACCTTGACGTGACAGGCAAGATCACCTGTCACAATGAGATTGAGGTGGCTGAAGTGTTGAAAGCCAACCAAATCAAGGCGCAGGACATCAACGTGGAGTTGAACAACGCTGCCGATTATGTCTTTGAAGAGAACTACAACTTGCGTCCGCTCAGCGAGGTGGAGAGCTACGTTAAAGAGAACAAACACTTACCAGGCGTACCATCCGCTGCAGAGATCTCAGAGAACGGCATGAGCGTATCACAAATGAGCAACTTGCTGCTCGAGAAGGTAGAGGAACTCACCCTCCACATGATCGAATTAGAGAAAGAGAACAAGGCCTTGAAGGCTGAAGTTGAATCATTAAAGAAATAATTACAAAAAGATTACGGATATGAGAAATAACATTTTTGCATTTCTTACAATCCTAATTTCTTCAGTATGTCAGTTTAGCGCATACTCACAAGGCACATTTGACGAGTATGGGTTTCTAAACAATGGTGCATATGTGAAATCAGGGAAGAGTTCCCCCAACAGTTATGCGGTCATACTGAATGGAGGATGTGGGAAGACTTGTAATTATTCACAATATTGGAATAACTGCTCCCAAACGTATCAATTCCTAACGCAAGTTTACGGATTTAACAAGGATCACATCTATACAATCATAGCCGATGGTATGGACAAAGGTGGGGAGACTGTAATCTATAAAGACACAGTCACTAAGGCGATAAGACACGATTCCAAATTAACCTGGGAAACTCAAATGGAATGGAATAAAGATGCTAAGAAGTACGAAGAATTCCGGTACTATTATGCGGATGGTTCTCAGCTCTTCAAAAACAGGCTTGGCGTTAACCGTATTTATACAGCAGTCTTAGACAGCATCGAATATGTGTTCAATAGGCTTAAAAACACGAAGAATATCGACGAACTATTTGTATTCGTGACTGATCATGGTTATGAGGGTTCAAAGGACATTGCCATTTGGAATGGAACGGTTCTTTCTCACACGAAATTCGCCAAAATGGTCAACAACGTACAATCGAGCAAAAAAACAATTTTGTTAGCGCAGTGTTTTTCCGGATCATTCATCGAACACTTGAAAGAATTCGATAATAGAACGATTTGTACAGCGACATCCGCAGACAGTAGTTCATGGGGTAGTAATTTGAGCTGCTTCTTCAGACCATTCTACAGTGCACTTTATGGCAAAGATTTCGACACAAATTCAAAGATCGACGCCGATTATGACAAGAATGGTGTAGTTTCTTACGAAGAGGCCTTTGTTTACGCCAAAGACAACGATGGGAATTCAAAGCCTACCGCCAAAAACGAAACATGGTATGAAGTACCACGCTATTGGACTTCTGAGTCAGGATACAGGTTCTGTCGCCCTGACGACTGGGGTGTTCGAAACCTCACCGATCCTATTACCCAAAACAAGACAGAAGAGGCGATGTATCTTCTCAACGCAAGCAATGTGATAAAAAACAAGGCCAAAGTCACATATTCGTGCGGAAAAACGATTCGCCTAAAGAAAGGATTCCACGTAATAAATGGATCAAAATTCAAGACGGAAATCTTTGACTGCGAAAAAGAAAAGCAGGATAACGAAGCTGAGTTAAGGCTAGGCCAGATTCCAATTGTTGATGATTTATTGACCGACGAAGAGTTCGAAGACGAGAGTAGTGATAAGGATTCGAAATCCGTTCCTGTCCTCGCTCCGAACCCAACCACGGGTGAATTCACCATCTACTTCAGCAAGGAAAGTGATGAAGGCAACACTGTAGTCATCACTGACATAACAGGCAAACTGATCTATTCGGCAGAGGAAATCGGTAGCGAAATTAACATTAACTTAAGAGACAAGGCCAAGGGCGTCTACATTGTCAAGACCATCTCTAACGGTAATGTCCACACAGAGAAATTGATTTTGAAGTAATTTTTCCACTCTTTATGATGGGTGAGCCACGATTTACCATGGTTCACCCATCATTTTATATTTAATGACGGATGAAGAGGGGAACGACTTGTCCATTCATCCCATAAAAGATTCTTCAAGCAAAGGCGGGGATGTGCAAAAACGATGCGCCTCCCCTCGTTTTTTCTCACAAATATCACGCCACACCACAAAACTTCTATTTGTTTTCACTAACTTTGCACCCTAAAATATTCGGAATTAATTTGTAACAAACAATATGGAAGAACTGGCAAGCAAGTACAACCCTGCCGACGTGGAGTCGAAGTGGTACCAATACTGGTTGGATAACGGCTTCTTCAAATCGAAGCCCGATGGTCGCGAACCCTATACAATCGTTATTCCTCCGCCGAACGTGACGGGCGTGTTGCACATGGGTCACATGCTGAACAACACCATCCAAGATATCCTTGTACGCCGTGCCCGCATGATGGGCAAGAACGCTTGCTGGGTGCCTGGTACCGACCACGCCTCCATCGCCACGGAAGCCAAAGTGGTGAACAAGCTGGCGCAGGAGGGCATCAAGAAGACGGACCTCACCCGCGAACAGTTCCTGGAGCACGCTTGGGAGTGGACCCGCAAACACGGAGGTATCATCCTCGAGCAATTGAAGAAGCTGGGGGCATCCTGCGATTGGGACCGTACCGGTTTCACCATGGACGAGCCACGCAGCGAGAGCGTCATCAAGGTGTTCTGCGACCTCTACAACAAAGGCCTCATCTACCGTGGCGTGCGCATGGTCAATTGGGACCCGAAGGCTTTGACCGCCCTCTCCGACGAGGAGGTGATCTACAAGGAGGAGCATAGCAAACTCTACTATCTGAAATATTACGTCGCCGACGATGACCTGAAGGGTGAAACTGGTGCGGAAGGCGAGATCGTACACCGTGACGCGAAAGGACGCTATGCGGTGGTGGCTACCACCCGTCCTGAGACCATCATGGGTGATACCGCCATGTGCATCAACCCGAAAGACCCGAAGAACCGTTGGCTCTCCGGCAAGAAGGTGATCGTGCCATTGGTGAACCGCGTCATCCCTGTCATCGAGGACGATTACGTGGACATCGAGTTCGGTACGGGTTGCTTGAAGGTGACACCTGCCCACGACGTGAACGACTATATGTTGGGTGAGAAATATAACCTCCAAACAATAGATATCTTCAACGACAACGGAACCCTCAGCGAGGCGGCCGGCATGTACATCGGACAAGACCGTTTCGACGTCAGGAAGCAGATCGAGAAGGATCTGGCCGCAGCAGGTCTGTTGGAGAAGACCGAAGACTACACCAACAAGGTGGGCTACTCGGAAAGAACCAACGTGGTCATCGAGCCTAAGCTCTCCATGCAGTGGTTCCTCAAGATGGAGCATTTGGCGAAGATAGCATTGGAGCCAGTGATGAAGGACGAACTGAAGTTCTACCCAGCCAAATACAAGAACACTTACCGCAACTGGTTGGAGAACATCAAGGATTGGTGCATCAGCCGTCAGCTCTGGTGGGGACACCGAATCCCGGCCTACTTCTTGCCTGAAGGCGGTTATGTGGTGGCTGAGAGCGAGGAGAAAGCGCTGGAGTTGGCCAAGAAGAAGAGCGGCAACAACAACCTGACCATCCAAGACCTTCGTCAAGACGAGGATTGCTTGGACACATGGTTCTCTTCTTGGCTGTGGCCGATCTCCCTCTTCGACGGAATCAACAATCCAGGCAACGAGGAGATCAAATACTACTATCCTACCAGCGACTTGGTGACCGGTCCGGACATCATCTTCTTCTGGGTGGCGCGCATGATCATGGCGGGCTACGAGTACGAAGGAGACATGCCTTTCCGCAACGTTTACTTCACGGGTATCGTGCGTGACAAGTTGGGCAGGAAGATGTCCAAATCATTGGGTAACTCACCTGACCCGCTCGATCTGATCGACCGCTTCGGCGCCGACGGTGTGCGTATGGGTATGATGCTCTCCGCACAACCAGGTAACGACATCCTCTTCGACGAGGCATTGTGCGAGCAAGGACGTAACTTCAACAATAAGATCTGGAACGCTTTCCGTCTCGTGAAGGGCTGGGAGGTGAAGGCTGACCTCGAGCAACCAGAGTCCGCACAGAAGGCGGTTAAATGGTTCAAGCACCAGTTGAACAAAACCATCACGGAGATCAACGATTGTTTCAGCAAATACAGGGTGAGCGAGGCGTTGATGGCAGTTTACAAACTCTTCTGGGACGAGTTCTCCTCTTGGTACTTGGAGATGGTGAAACCAGCCTACCAACAGCCAATCGACAAAGCGACCTACGAGGCCACATTGGAGTACTTCGAGACGTTGCTGAAGCTGTTACACCCATTCATGCCGTTCATCACGGAGGAGCTCTACCAGAACATCAAGGAGCGCGACCAGAAGGATAGTATCATGGTCAGCCTGCTTCCAACTGCGGAGGAGTTCTGCGAGAAGAACATCAACCGCATGGAGACCACCAAGGGAATCATCGCAGGCATCCGTAACGTGAGGGCTAGCAAGGGCATCAGTCCGAAGGAGGCGTTCGAGATATACCACAAGGGAGAAGGCTTCGACGACAAGAACAACGCCATCATCCAGAAGCTCGCCAACGTCAACAAGATTTCCGAGACGACCGACGAAATCAGCGGCACGGCGGCCACCTTCATGGTCGGCACCATCGAGATCTCCATCCCATTGGGCAACAACGTCAATGTGGAGGAGGAGATCAAGAAGATGGAAGATGAGATCAAGTACTTGGAAGGATTCCTCGCCGGTGTGGAGAAGAAGCTGAGCAACGAGAAGTTCGTGGCCAACGCCAAGCCTGAGATCGTGGAGAAAGAGCGGAAGAAGAAGTCTGACGCCGAGAGCAAGATCGCCACGTTGAAAGAGAACATCGCGAAGCTGAAATAATCGGCAACGCATATCATAAGGAAGCCCCGTCGCATGACTGTGACGGGGCTTTTTTCGTCAGGTGGGGGAGGAAAAACAGACGGGCATGCGACCAACCCAGGGACCATCATGCGGAAGGGGGAAAAGAGCTACGCAATAGAGCCCGTACAAGCAAAAAAAGAGCGCATCAAGACTGACACGCTCCATCATATGAGTCAAGAATAAATCTTTATTTCTTCTTGAATAACTTACCCAAAGTACCAGCGATATAACCCAACTTACTAGCCGTGGAGTTGCCGGAAGAGGCACCCAAAGAAGCGAGTATAGAAGAGAGATCCAAGCCTCCCGATTTCTTAGACATCACAATAGAGACAAGGCTTGCGATGATGGTCGGCAACAGACTCGTAGCCGAAGAGGAAGCCGAAGAGGATAGACCCAATTTGCTGGCGAACTGAGACGTGAAAATCTGAGAAGCCAAAGCAGTCACCGAACTATTAGCGGCGGAAGTCTTTCCCGTGAACAAAGAGATCAACTGCTCGACACCACCCTGAGACGTAGCGGTTTTTTTAAGACTATTCACGATAGAGTCTGTCAAGCCATTCAACACATTGGTGCCCAAATTACTTCCTGAAGCAGCGGAAGTCACTTGCTTCAAAATCAAATCCGATAATTGAGACATAATACCTAAAATATATAGAAAGTTAACAATCTCCTAAGATGGGAGGGACAATCATCGCAGCAACGTGAAATGCCCCATCAACTGTCTATCCGACTCAGGGAGGTTGATCACGTACCAATAATCCGTAGATGGAAGCGGGTGTCCCATGTAAGTACCATCCCAACCATTCTCATTGTCATACGAGTCAATGTCCGCAACCACACGACCCATGCGATCGTAAATCTTAACGTTGCATCTTGGATAGACATCAATGTTCTCGATTATCCACCTATCATTCGTGCCATCGCTATTCGGCGTGAAATATTCAGAAGGGATAACTGGGATAGGAGAAATCTCGAAATAGGAGTCATCCGTACAGTCATTCACATCCATTGCGACCAACTTATGCGTACCAATCGGAGACTCATGCAATTCGCCTGTCGGCTCAGTACCCACTTGGGTCTTATCCAAGAAGATCCTATACGGTTCCGTGCCGCCCGTGACATTATAAGCGACCAGATTCTCCTTCTGGTTAATCGAATCGATAGACAATGTAGGCGCTTCCCTCACGTAGACATGGATCGTATCCGTGGAGACGCATGTGGAAGTCGCATCGATCACACGTTCCGCTTTCACCACGCAATCGAGATCGCCTGAAGGTGTGAACACCTTCTTCGTCGTACTGGCCCCACCCAAGTCAGGATACCAAGTGTATGGCACATTCTTAGGTTTCAGCTCCTTGATATAGATCTCCACTTCCTCGCCTCGACATACAGTATTTCTATCAGACTTGATCTCCAGTTTCAATTGGATCTGCAAGACCGTCAAGCTGAACCATACGACACTATCACAACCCGTGACAGAGGTATAAGTCTTAGGGTCACGCACAAGGATAGGAGTCGTAGTAGGGTTCGGATAAGGGACGCCGAACAGTTTCGAATCGTAACAGATAAGGGTATCTATCGGGTTATCCTTATTATCGTAGCGATCCAAAATCGTCAATTTCAACTGCACGACGCTATCGCAGCCTGTGGAACTGTTCGCAACAACCTTATCGAGTGTATACACACCCGGATCAGAATAGGTTTTTCCGTCATATGTATACGACTCACCGTAGCAAATAGTCACCGGATCCAGATAAGTGTAGGTCTTTCCTGTCACATAGATGGTGTACCCCACCACACTATCGCACCCACAGTTCTTCGTCTTGTAGGTCTGGGAATCGTAGAACGGACCACCCGTCTCGCCATAGACCCTTCCGTTGAAAGTCTCGCCTTGGCAGAGATAGACGGTTTCCGTCATATCATACGTCGGGTTTACCGTGACATCATAGACATAGCTGATACAAGAGCTGCTCTCGTCCGACTCTGTTTCGGAGAATACGCCAGGAGTGTCGTAAACCTTGCCATACGCCTCTTCGCCTTGGCAGATGACAGGATCTCTACGGCTCACCACCTTCGGTCCGGAAACGGATATGGTCCAGTTCTCCGTCGAGTCAATACATCCTTGCTCATCCTTGTATGCCTTCGTATAGGAGATCTCCTGTTCCGTGGAGAAAGACTGACCTTGGTAATCCGCCGCTCTACCCGTGTAAACCTGGTTGATGCACAAATACTCATCTTCCTTCGTGATCGTCTTAGGTTCCTTCACCGTGATATGGTAGTAGATATTATCCTTCTGCTTGATATCGCCCGTCTTGAGGATGGAAGCATCCAACTCCGTGCCATCATCCATGACTCGCTTTTCACCAGCGCACAGGACTACTTTCTTGTTGTCCTTCGTCTCTTTGATTTGAATCTCCTTCACCAAGGAGCAGACCTCGGAATCCAGATTACCCTTCTCCCCGATCCTTACACGGTAATAGCCATTATGCTTGTCCTTATCGAAAGCATCTATCGTGTAGGAGAAGTTTTTATCATTCTTGTAACTGTTTGAAGCCAAGAGAGTATAGTCGCTACCATTAGCACTATATTCCCACGTATACTCCACATTGTTCATATCGACGAAGAAGCCGTTGTTGTCGAAGCTGGCGCTTAGCGTCAACGGATCTTCGTAGAAAATCTCGTCATGGGTGATCTCCACCTTAGGTTGCTCCACAAAAACGGAGATGTCGTCTATGGCGAAGTCCCATCCGGCAGACTCCGGCTGAACCATCGTCACGATGAAATAGGCATAGTCCCTATCCGAGTTCATGATGAAATCGATTGACAATTCCAGCCAATCCAACGAAGAATCCGAGTTACTATGATCGGATGCAGGGATCTGCCTCTTGTAGTAGGCCTGCTCGGACACCTTCACCTCCGGTTTTTCTCCCTCATACACGCCGACACCTATTGTAGGTTGGAAACCTGCGGTAGAAGAAGAAGCCTTCGTCATGTTGGCCACATAAGCCATGAAACGGAACTTCACACCACGGCAAAGCCCATTCAATCGCGTCTTGTATGCGACTATCTCATCGTTTCTATTATCTGGATTGATGATCAAGAAATAACCGGTCTCCCTATCGTCTTTGAAGGTGTGGTCTCCGCCATTATACCATTCCGAATTGCTATCCCAATGTTTCGTGAGGACATACCCCCACTGCAACGTCGGATCCCAGTCAAGAGACTCATGCGTCTCACCTGGGGCCAACTCCGGACCAATCAGATCAGCCGTTTTCGAGTTACCGCCAAAGTCATTATAGTATACACGCTTCCAAAAAACATTATCATCATCAGCAGCAACAACGTTTGCCGCCGAAAGAAGCGCGACCGTCATCAAAAATAGTATGTAAAAGTTTCTCCTCATAATTCAACAGTCTACATGTATAAAATATACTATACCTAAACCATATACAGTTTACCATCAACACTTTCTAGCAATAGAGCACATTTCTGGTTCGCCATACGCAAATATGCTAAAAAATTTTTTAACAACGAAATTTTTTCCGCAAAAAATTCATTTAAAAGAGAATAGGGGTGAAAAACGGCAATAATTCATTGTGTTTTAGCCTAATACATAGAAAAAAGTCTGTTCGGAAAGACCGAACAGACCACAATCCATAAAATATCTTTGTCAATCCTCCCTTTTCGGGGAGACATCACATCCGCTCCGGCACCTCGATGCCCAGCAATGACATACCCGTCTTGACGACAGCCGCCACCTTCTTGGAGAGGAGGAGACGGAACTGAGCCAGCTGGACATTCGACTCTTTCAGGATGGAGAAATCATGATAGAACGAATTGTACTGCTTCACCAACTCATAGACGTAGTTCGCGATGAGGGCCGGGCTATACTCGGCGCCCGCCTGCGCCACCACGCCAGGGAAATTCGACAACGTCTGAATGAGGTTCGACTCCACCTCTGAGATGTCCAAATCGGCAGGCAAGGCGCTTGGCAACGAGATGTTGCTCTCGGCGGCCTTACGCAGAACCGAACGGATACGGGCGTGCGTATATTGGATGAACGGACCCGTATTGCCGTTGAAATCGATGGACTCCTTCGGGTTGAAGAGCATGTTCTTGCGTGGATCCACCTTCAGGATGAAGTACTTCAGGGCACCCAACCCGCAGATGCGGGCGATGTCGTCGATCTCCGGCTGAGACATGCCATCCAGTTTACCCAGCTCGCGGGAAACCTCCTTGGCGGAGCTAACCATCTCATCCATAAGATCATCCGCATCCACCACAGTTCCTTCCCTCGACTTCATCTTGCCCTCAGGCAACTCCACCATGCCATAGGAGAAATGCACCAAGTCCTTGCCCCATGAGAAACCAAGGCGGTCCAAGAGGATGGAAAGCACCTGAAAATGGTAATTTTGCTCATTACCAACCACATATATCATCTTGCTGATGTCATATTCATTGAATCGTTGCGTAGCCGTACCGATGTCCTGCGTCATGTAGACGGAGGTGCCGTCGGAGCGGAGCAACAACTTCTCGTCCAGCCCGTTTTGGGTCAAGTCCGCCCACACGGAGCCGTCCGGACGGCGGTAGAAGGCACCCGACTCGAGACCTTCGTTCACCTTGGCCTTGCCATCGAGATAGGTCTGCGACTCATAATAAATCTTATCGAAGCCCACGCCGAGGCGCTTGTAGGTCTCGTCGAAACCTGCGTAGACCCACTCGTTCATCATGTTCCAGAGTTTGCGCACTTCAGGGTCGCCATCCTCCCACTTCTTCAGCATGGACTGAGCCTCCACCATCAGCGGAGCCTCTCGTTTGGCCTCCTCCTCGCTCTTCCCCTTCGCCATGAGGTCATTCACCTGCGCCTTGTACTCCTTATCGAATTTGACGTAATAGTCACCCACCAGGTGGTCACCTTTCTTGCCGGAGGATGCAGGCGTCTCGCCATTGCCGAAGAGTTTCCAAGCCAGCATGGACTTGCAGATATGGATACCGCGGTCGTTCACGATATTGGTCTTCACGACACGCAGGCCGTTCGCCTCCAATATTTTGCACAAGCTATAACCCAACAGGTTATTGCGCACATGACCGAGGTGCAATGGTTTGTTCGTATTAGGGGAAGAGTACTCCACCATATAGAGGGGAGCATCCGGCGTCGCCTTCTTCGTTCCATAGTTCTCGTCGGCGAGCATGGCGTTCAGTTGAGCCACCCAATTACTCTTCGAGATGGAGATGTTCAGGAAGCCCTTGATGACGTTATACTTCTCGACCGCACTATCGATTTTGAGCAGTTTGTCGCCGATTTCAGCCGCAGTCTCCTCCGGTTTCTTCTTAGACATTTTCACAAAGGGGAAAACGACGAGGGTCAGGTCGCCCTCAAAATCCTTACGCGTGGCCTGCAGCTGGATCAGTTTGTCGTCGACGGGCTGACCATAGAGCGTCTCAACCGCTTTTTTCACAGACTGGAACAAAGACTTATCTAAACTCATTTCTAAAAATCGATATGTGGGAACGTCAAAGGCTCCCGATTACAACTTACAACAACTAGCGCGGAGTCGTCAACGCATTCCCGGACCGGGCAAGGAAGAGGGATTCCGCAAAACTTGCGCGAAAATACATAAAAATATCCGATTATGGTTCGTGAAGCGCAAGAAAACAAAAAGGCGACCTTTTTCGGGGTCGCCTTCTATCCGTTTGTTTAAAACAATCAATTGAGAGCCTTGTTCAACTCTGCGCCTGCCTTAAACTTAGCAACTTTCTTAGCTGCGATCTTAATCTTCTTGCCTGTAGCAGGGTTAACACCCTCACGAGCAGGATTCTCCTTAACTGAGAATGAACCGAAACCGATGAGAGCCACCTTGTCGTTAGCCTTCAATGCTGCAGTTACCACCTCTGAATAAGCATCAACAGCCTTCTTGCTGTCTGCAATAGTCAAACCGCTCTTCTCAGCGATTGCCTTAATAAATTCTGATTTGTTCATAACAAAATGTAATTAAATATATAAGAATTATCGTAATATCACATCAAAAAAAATCACCATCACATCATCAGAGTACTGCTCCAAATCCTCGTTTATGTCTTTCATTAAGCGTAATCGCAACAAAGATAATCCCGAATATTAATTTTGCAAAAAAAAATGGCGGAAAAATGCTATGAAAACCAAAAAAGAATATCATTAATTCGAAAAAAGAGACAAATTTATGTTTACCAACATAATATGCGGGGATTTTGATTATTTTTGTAGCGTCAAACGGATGATGGGTTCACGGGAATCCACCGATCAGGCAAATGAATACCAAACAATGGGTTCGGAAAAAACGTCCGCAACCCCGCTAAAAGATTCAGTATGGGAATAGCAATCAATAAAAACGGATCGTCCATCGCAGTGCATTTGATTATTATCAACGTCCTGTTCTGGGTGGCAGGACAGTTATTGCCCAAGATAGGCATAGACCTATACGATCGATTCGGGTTGCACTATTGGTCAGGCTCCGGCTTCAAGCCTTACCAGTTCGTGACCTATATGTTCCTGCACGACCCGAACTCCATCATCCACCTACTCTGCAACATGTTCAACCTATATATGTTCGGTCCGATCGTGGAGCGCACGTTAGGGAAGAACAAGTTCCTCCTCTACTATTTCGTGACGGGCATCGGCGCGGGCATCGTGCAGCAACTGGCATGGACATACGACCTCATTCCGTTCGCCGAAGATATCAATCGGTTCATAGCGAGCGGTGTAAACCCACCCGTCAATTTGGGCAACGGTGAATTCCTACGTACAATAGGTGAGGTGAACGCCTTCGCCGACGAAGTCTACAACTCATATTTGACGGTGGGAGCCTCGGGCGCGGTGTTCGGTCTTCTGCTCGCATTCGGCATGTTCTATCCGAACCAGCCCCTCTACCTCATGTTCATCCCGATTCCTATCAAAGCCAAATATATGGTCATCGGATATGCACTGCTCGAGTTATTCTGCGGAGTCAAGAACTTCAGTTTCGACAACGTGGCGCATTTCGCCCACCTGGGAGGTCTGCTATTCGGACTGCTCCTCATCCTCTACTGGAAGAGGAGGAACACCAGAAGGATAGGATAAGCGGCTTACGATTAATTCATTGAACCCATCAACAGAGATTCAGTATGAGAGGAGAGATCAAAGAGGAACTAATGGAGTCGTTCAAGAGAGGAACCACCTTGACGAAGCTCATCTACATCAACTTGGGCGTCTTCTTGGCGGTCAACCTTGCCATAGCGATCCTCAGCCTGTTCAACATCAGCGAGAACTGGCTCGACCACCTCATGCTCCCCGCCCACGTCGGCACATTGCTTCGCCAACCATGGACCATCATCACCTATATGTTCCTGCACGAGAGCTTCATCCACATCCTGTGCAACATCCTGATGCTCTACTGGTTCGGCAGGCTTCTCCTGCAACACTGCACGCAGCATGACCTGGTGGGCGTCTACATCCTAGGCGGAATCGCCGGAGGAATCACCTACATCGTGGCCTACAACCTCTTCCCGAGATTCGCGGGGCAGGTCGGATTCGCCCATCTATTGGGTGCTTCCGCCGCAGTCATGGCGATCACCGTCGCGACCGCCATCTTCGCACCCAACCAGACGATCAGGTTGTTCCTCTTCGGGGAGGTGAAAATAAAATGGATCGCGCTCGTCAGCGTGGCCATCAGCCTGATGCAGATCAAGGCGGAGAATGCGGGAGGGGAATTGTCCCATATCGGCGGAGCCATCGCCGGCTACTTCTTCGCCGCCAACTACAAGAAAGGGAAAAACATCACCACATGGATCAGCGACCTCCTGCACCGCATCGTGAACCTCACAAAGGGGGTGGGCAAAAAGCCCAAGATGAGAGTCTCCTACACCAAGGAGAGCGACCAAGACTACAACTACAGGAAGAAGCAGGAGGATGCGGAGATAGACAAAATACTTGACAAAATAAAAAGCAGCGGATACGAATCACTAAACGACGATGAAAAAGGAAAACTCTTCGGAAAGAAAAGGTAAGAAACGGGGATTCATACGATTCACCGTCTACACCTTCGCGATCCTGTTCAACGGGATTGTGGCCTTGTGCATGCTGATCGGCAAGACAGCCTGCTTCATCGACCCGGCCCAACACATCCTCCCGTCCTATCTCGGACTGGCTTTCCCCTACCTGCTGCTCGTCAACATGGCCTTCCTCCTCTTCTGGATCGCCAAGAAGAAGATCTACTTCCTCATCCCGCTGATCGCATTCGTGACATGCTACAGCGAGGCACGGAGGACCTTCTCCATCGGTCATGACCATAGGGCGACGGGCGACACGCTCTCCGTCACCAGCTACAATGTCCAGATGTTCCAATTCTTTGCCCCTAAGGAGAGGAACAAAACGCTGGAATACATCCTGAACTGCGGTTCCGACATCGTATGCATCCAGGAGTTCGGACACAGCACACGCAAAGGATACCTTTCACAAGAAGAGGTGACGGACACGCTCTCCACCCAATATCCCTATTGCGCCGTCTACGAGAACCAACTGACATGGAACGCCCAAATCGGTGTCGCCATCCTCTCCAAACACCCTATCGTAAGGAAAGGCATCATCGACTACGAATCGGAACATAACAGCGCGATATATGCGGACATCCTCTTCAAAGGGGACACCATCCGGGTGTTCGACTGCCACTTCGAAAGCAACAAACTGACAGAAGAGGAGAAGGCCACCTTGAGGAAAATCAAGGCGGTATCCAAAAACGACGCGAACAGCGTGGTGAACTCCGTCTCCACGAAGATGAGCACCTCCTACAAGATCAGGGCTAGGCAAGCCGAAGTGGTGGACTCCCTGGTAAGTGAAACGAAATACCCTATCATCCTATGCGGTGACTTCAACGACGTGCCGGTATCATACACCTACTATACCGTGAAGGGAGACAAACTCGTCGACTCGTTCGCCGAATGCGGTTCCGGCTACGGATATACCTATAATGGAAAACTCTTCCACTTCCGCATCGACCAGATCATGCACAGCAAGGAAGGGAAGGCCCTGCAATTCCACATCGGGAAGGAGAAATACTCCGACCACTACCCTATCTCCTGCAAAATAGTATTCTAGCCATCCTCGTCGCACAACTATATGTCGCGGCGCAAGCATTGGAACACCTGACACTGAATGACAACATGCAGGATAAGGTTGCTGTCTCGGGAGAAAAAGGGAGGTGGTTGGCTCAGCAAAAGCGCATCCGTTTTCCCTCAATGCGCAACACACGGGAGAGCGCACCTCCTCCGATATATACGACATCATGCCCGCCTATCTCTTGTGGAACCTATACGGAGAGTTCAGGTTCCCCCAGCGAAAGAAAACGCGAAAGAAAAAATGCACGACCTGCGATCAAGAGATCACTCTCAACGAGCAAATATACCACCTATTCGGCACCGACTATCTAGAGCATTCCATACAAGGCGAAACTTCTCTATCGGAACGCAAAGGAAACTAGGCGTGAAGAAATAAGTGCGACGAGCCACAATCCACAGGAAGTAATTTATTCACTGAAAAACAAATAGTTGTTTCAAAAAAAAACATATATTTGCCCTCACCAATATATAGCAAATCTTTTTTATAAGATGAAAAACACTAAAAGTTATTCAGTTTTATTCCTGCTATTGCTGTGCCCTCATGCTACGTTTGCGGGTGGCACACCAGCAGCGAAAGTGACCGTGGATTCGAGAAGCGGCACAAGAGAGTATTCAATGTATGAAACCGGCAAAATCTATTTCTCCGGCCAATACTTAGTAGTGGAACCAGACGGGACAAGCACCCCCAAAAAAGAGAAGATCAGCGAGATCCGGAAACTCCAGGTTATGGAGTACTCCTCGTCCGGCACTTCTCTTCTTCAAGGAGACCCCGATTTCCGTATCTATCCGAACCCGGCTTCGGATTATTTGGAAATCAATTCGCCATCTTCGTCGCCCGTCCAGTATGCGATATTAAATCTGAAGGGCGAACAGATCGCTTCGGGGAAGATCCAAAGGGGAGAACGCATCAATCTAAGCGACATTCCCCAAGGCATTTACACTATTAAGTTAAACAACACATACATTAAATTCAGCAAGAAATGAAAAAGTACATATTATTTGCGGTTCTGTCGACTGTGAGCATTCTCTTATGGTCGGCACAGGAGATTCTGACCATACATTTAAAGGACGGTCAAAAAGAATCGATGAGGACTGAAGAGATCGACACCATCAGATTCAAGAAGAATGAGATGCTGATCGAGGGTGACCAAACGAAGAAATACAAGATCGCCGATGTGGACAGCGCCACATTCACAGACGACACGAACCGTCCGAAAGGAGACTTCTCCGACACCGTGGGCAAAGTCGTCATCGAGATGGTCTATGTGGAAGGAGGCACCTACACCAGAGGATGCGACGATTGCGCAGAGCAAGACAAGAAATACGAGACGCCTTCCCATCAAGTGTCCGTAAGCGACTTCTTCATCTGCAAGTATGAGGTGACCAACGAACTTTGGGACGCAGTCATGGGCACCACATCCAATTTCTGGGAGAAAGGCAAAGCCCCGAAAATCGGAGTCAGCTGGTTTGAAGCGAACGACTTCATCTGCAAGCTGAACGAGAAGACAGGACGCACCTATCGACTATTGACCGACGCAGAGTGGGAATTCGCGGCAAGAGGAGGCAAGAAGGGTGTGCCATTGAACCATAAATACGCAGGAAGCGACGATGCGGACGAAGTGGCATGGCATGCCGGCAACAGTGGAGACTCCCCTCACGAAGTGGGCACGAAGAAACCCAACGAATTAGGGATCTATGACATGAGCGGCAACTCATGGGAGTGGGTATACGACTGGCTGATCGGCTACACTGACACGCCAAAGACCAACCCTATCCAGCTCACAGGCTCCGGTAACAAGACCCGTCGAGGTGGGCACTACAGCGAGCCGGAAGAGTTCGCGAGGGTGAGCCGAAGAGCGATACGTTCAAGAGACGGTGCGGCCGGAATGGGTTTCAGGCTCGGCTACTCGGAGAAGATGCCAGAAGGCATGACTGCTCCTTGCAAAGCCGCCAATCCGCAAGCCTCCAACTGCGAAGGAAGCGAATACCGCGACTGTAGACTGATCACCACCGACGAGGAGGCATGGATCGGAGAAAGTGGCACACTCATCGTTCAAGAGGATGGAGCAGGTGGCGTCACCGGCTACCCTGACGTTACGGGAGATTGGTACACGCTCAACAACAGATCTCTGAACATTGTATCCAGTTCAGGTAAAACAACCACCTACGCATACTACGTATTCAGCGAAGATGAGATGACAATGATCGGGAACGACGGATTGCCATATCGTCTCTATAAACGAGATAAGTCAGAGGCCACAAAACTGCCGAGGATCAACCAACCATTCTCCACATTGGACGACCTAATCAAAGACGTCGAGCCAGAGAGATTCGTCACGCCAGAGCAACTCGCACATCCTGACACATCCGTACGCGATGCAAGACTCATGCCCGAAAACGGATATACATGGTTCATGGACGGTCGATGCTGCGGTGGCAACCACAAATACAGGTACCATCTCTCACCCAATGGAGACGCCGAATTCGTGGTGATGGACTATGACGACAGCCACAAAGAGAACATCCTTGCCAAAGGGCGATGGTTCACCGTCGGCAATATAGCACTCCACATCGTCTTCAAAGACGGATACTACAACTACCTCTACACGGTAGGAACCCGCACCATGTCCCATAATGAATACCTGCCAGAAGGACCAATCTACTGTCATATTTCATTCCAAGACTACGAGCGAGGCGATTTCCGAATATTCAGCAAAACACGCTACGACGAAAATGTCAAACGTCCAAGAGGATTCAACGGCGAAAATCCAATACACGAGCCTGGGAAGTACCAGACATGTTCGGAATAAAGACTAAGAGTAAACAATTCCAACCAATTCATTTTATTTTTTAAGGTGAGAGGTCATCCTTCCTTATGGACAGGGTGGCCTCTTTTTTTTTGAGGTACTAAACCACCAGAACAACCTACTATTTCGTTCGTCACTGAAAAAAAATGGCATTTCGCCTAAAAGAAATTGCCCAATAGGGAAATATATAATAATATTACAACCAAATTGGATTAATCGATAATCAGCCAGTCTTAGTGACATTAAACCTCGGTTTTCTAACTGACACAAATCATCATGAGGATGCATGAAAGGGGTACGATTCCCCCGCTCCACCTTAGAAAAACACTAAGTTAGGCCATGAAACGACTAGACGAACCTATATAAGAAATACATAAACTCAAATCATATGAAAAGGAACATTATTCTTATCGCATGCATGTTCATAGGGTTGTTCGTTTGGGCACAGACCACGATCATTTTCCACTTCGGAAGTGATAAGGCATCACTCTCCACTGAAAGTGTCGACACCATTCGATTCAAAGACGGGAAAATCCTACTGGAGTCCCAGGATGGGAAGACGACAGACTATGCCCTCAACGACATCGACAGCGTCACCTTCGGCATGGAGAAAGGTGACACGGTGTTCGTCACCTACAAGGGACGTTCCGTCACCGTCGACAACCCATTCGACAACATCGAGGTGGTCACAGACGGCTCGGATGTGAACATCATCTCATCAGAAGAGCAAAAGGGCATCGTCTACTATCTGTCGGGCTCTTCCGACAACGGGTCCTTCAGCCTCACACCTGACAAAGGCTACACACTAGTGTTGGACAACCTCTCCCTCACCTGTGAGACCGCACCGATCATCCTGAACAAGGGATTGGACGACGAGTCGTATGCGGCCACCATTTACCTCAAGGGAAAATCCACTCTCGCCGACAGCGAGAACAACAACCTGAAGGCGACCCTCTACTCGAAATCCAAGCTGAAGTTCAACGATTTGGAGAACGGATCGCTCACCATCAAGGGAGAGAAACAACACGCCATCAACTCCTCCAAACGTGTGGAGATATACAGCGGCAAGGTAAGCATCGACGGAGCGAAGGGCGACGGTATCAACGCGGACGGACTGGAGATGTACGGAGGCACATTGTCCATTTCTGGGACGGCCAGCGACGGTGTGGACTGCAGCGAGCTCATCCGCATCGAAGACGGTACGATAGACCTTAACGTCGCATCGGACGACACCAAAGGATTGAAGTGCGACAGCGTCATAGAGATTGTTGGCGGAAAAGTCAGCGCCGAGGTAACCGGTAAGGGCTCCAAAGCAGTCAAAGCGAAGGGGAAAGTAACCGTGTCAGGTGGTGAATTGAACGCCTCACTCAATGCGAAGGAACCATTCGCAGGCACTAACAACGACTACGGCTACAACGCGGCCATCGCCTGCGACGGAGACATCGAGATCAACCAAGAAGGCAAAGTGAATGTCACGGGAGCCGGCATCGCGGCCAAGGGATTCAACGCGGACGCCAACGTGATCTTCAACGGTGGTGAGACCTCCATCAATTTAACTGGCAAACAATACGACGAGAAAGCCAACAAGGACACGGTATCCTGCACGGGTGTTAAGTGCGACGGCAAGTTCACCTTGACCGACGGAAAAGTGGAGATCAACATCGGTTCGGACGCCTACCTCTGCAAGGGTATCAAAGCGGACGGAGACATGGAGATATTCGGCGGTGACCTGACCATCAAGATAGAAGGTGGATACTACATCACCGGGAAAACCCAATCCGGCGGTGGCGGAGGAGGTGGTTGGAGCTTCGGCGGAAGCAGCTCTAAGACAATCTACAGCTACGCCTCACCAAAAATCATCAAGGCAGGCAAGAACTTCACCATGACAGGCGGATCGGCCAACCTGACCGCCACATTGGGCAAGGGAATCATGTGTGACGGAGATGTCATCATCGGAGAAAAGAACGGAGACGACGAAAACCTGAAACTCATCATCAATGCCGGTAGTCAAAAGAATGAAACGCACTCGCACACTGAATCAATCGAAGGAACACGCACCAAGGCGCATGGTTCGCCAAAGGGAATCAAGGCGGGCCATAACCTCACCATCAATAGCGGTTGCATCGACATCTACGCTTACGACACAGGCATCCTCGCTGAGGACGTTCTCACCGTCAACAACGGAAACATCGAGGTGGACGCTCCATACGACCAAGCGTTATTCGGGAAAAAGGAATTAATCATTGACGGAGGAAACATAACGGTACCATCCTCCTACGAGGCATTCTCCGGCATCTCCATCACAGTCGGAGGAGATAGCCGTACCTACGTAATAGCATCGGACGACGCCTGGAATGCTACCAAAGGCAACTCAGGCTCAGGAACGGCGCAAGCAGACAAAGACACACACATTTATCTGAACGGAGGTGTACACTACGCACGAGCGCAAGGTGACGGAATAGACTCAAACGGAGACATGGTCATTTCAGGCGGAATACTTGTAGTAGCACAAAGACATGAACTAGACTCGCCTTTGGACTCAGGATCAGGAATCACCCATAAGGGAGGGTTCGTCCTAGCTGTTGGTGGAAACGGAATGTTCGACGAGGCCATACCTGTCGCATCTGTAGGTCACATCTACAACAAAAGATTCAGAATAAATGCCAATCAATATTTCGTCGTGGCAAACAACTCCGGCAACGTCATCGCTGCGTTAAAGATGCCATTCAATCCTGCTGAAGGCTCCGGATTCGGATGGGGAGGAGGTGGCGGAGATGATAATAAAAACGGAGCTGTCTGTGCCTACAACGCCGACATAAGGAACTACAACTTCTATGTGGGCGACAGATTTGACGGGGAGTTGAACTACTTCGACGAATACGGATTCTACGAATCAGGACAGCATTACAACATCAACCAACTCCAAAAACTGGACGTTAGTACAGAAAACGGGACTGGCGGGGCATGGTAATCATCCCCAAACGCAAGAATTATTTAGGGGCGTCCTATCATGGGCGCCCCTATTTTGTGTATGGAGGTCAGATGGCAGGGCCGTAGAGACGCAATGCATTGCGTCTGTACAATAGGGCCCAGCACACAACCGGCCTCCGCATAACGTTACAGCACCCGTTTGTGAAATATTATTGTACAGGAAATGGTAGAGGAACGCAACGTAGAGACGCAATATTTTGCGTCTCTACAATAGGACCGGAGACATGTTGTGTCATCGCATAACGTTGCGGCTATCTGACTGCGAAATATGGGGAGGAATGTACGCAACATTACGACGTAGAGACGCAATGCATTGCGTCTGTACAATAGGACCGGAAACATGTTGTGTCATCGCATAACGTTGAGGCTACCTGACTGCGAAACATGGGGATATGCGGAATATGGGTAGGAATGTGCGCAACAATACGGCGTAGAGACGCAATGCATTGCGTCTCTACAATAGGGCCCAGCAACACGACCGGCCTCCGCATAACGTTACAGCACCCGTTTGTGAAATATTATTGTACAGGAAATGGTAGAGGAACGCAACGTAGAGACGCAATATTTTGCGTCTCTACATATGCATCCATGAAGGATTTTACAATTGTGGGAAACGTAGAGACGCAATGCATTGCGTCTGTACAATGGTGTGCAGGCGCATTGGGGGATTTGAAAACATTGGATGATGCGGAGACGCAATGCATTGCGTCTCTACATATAGGGTGTACATGCATCCACGGAGGAATTTATTTCTCGTTTCTCATCCGTTCCATTTCCGCCTTCAACGCACGGTTCTCCTTCTCGACACGGATCAGATGGAGCGTCAACTCCTCCACCTTCTCGAGGAGCAGGTTGCTCATCTCAGAAAGGCTCATACCCTCCTCCTTCATCTTAGAGGCGGAAGGAACACCCGGGAGATGTTTGTTCTCCTTCACGAAGGCCTCCACCTCATCGAGGGACTTCAGGTCATAATTCTCATCGAAGACATAATCGGCGGCATGATCCATATTCACCGTGACATCGTTGACGCGCATCTTCTCGGCCTCGATCTCCGCCACCTTCATCCGATCCTTACAAACGATAGGGCCATCCACGTTCAACTTGCTCACCTTCACGTTCAAAGGGGCAGTTGCGGAATCACCCGTCGCACCCAGATTCCAAGCCGATTCCTCCCCGTTGTATAGGATCTCCAACGTAGGCTTCTTGCCGGAATCCACACCATCCTGACGCAACTTCAAGGCGCCAGCATTCACGGTACCATCACCGGAAAGATTGATCATAACCGAATCGCTGAGCGCCTTCTTCACAGACAAGGAATTTCCATGAAAACTAAAATCCTCCGCACCAAATTTCAACGGATAAGAAATAGATTCTCCATATCTGGTGGAAATCAAAAAGCACTGAACATCACCTACGGAATCATACCTTGCGCTAAGCTCTAAACGACGATAGTCACTCGATTCATGGTCCCCATTCGTATAAACGCACATTCTATCAGATGCAAGCACTCCTTTTTGTCCAATCCAAGAAATTACACGTCCATTATTAGGAGAACGGATAATAACATCATTCCCAAACCACGTTGCCTTATTGAACGAGACATCTTTGTTAAAAGCCATACCTGTATTCACATTCAGCGAAGAGGATCCCTCCAAATTCCAGGCAGAGGCTTTTTCATCGAATTTGGCAGTCAGATCTTTGCCACCAGCGCCACGCAACGCCAAAGCGCCAGCACTCACGGTGCCATCACCGGAGAGGTTGATCACTGTCGAATCCGTATACAATTCCTTCAACGATATGGAGTTGCCTTCGAAGCCGAACTTCTTCGCCACAAAATTCATAGGATAGGCGTTGAAACCACCTGGGCCCTCATTCTTTGTCGTAACAAGGAAAGAATCCCTTTCCGACAGGATCTCCAAATGCGGATATAATGCCTCCCTTAAGTTACCGGCATAGAGTGCGAAGCGATTCGATGTACACAAGCCTCTATCATCAATACTTGTCGTCTTGAATACTCCATCAGGAAAGAAACTGGCAGAGCGTCTAAACGAAGCAAGCTGTTGAAAATCAACTGTTTGTTGAAAATTAACCGGTTGTTGAAAATCAACATATTGTTGAAAATCAACATATTGTTGAAAATCAACCGGTTGTTGGAATTTAACCGAATCGCTAAAATTTGCCTGAGCATCGACCATAAATGTACTTGCGTTCAATCTCAGAGGAGCGATGACAGTGCTTGAAGGAGCCATTGGGTTAGGTGTATAGGTAGAAGGGACGATATTCCACATATATGCCGCAGAGTCAAACTCAATCGAAAAGGACGGATTCATGTAAGATTCAGCACCTCCTTGATGCAAATACAGTCCTGATCCTACCATTGCTCCATTAGTAGTCAACCTTACCATTGGATAACCTGATTTACGCACAATAACATCACTCGTAAAATCCTGCTGAGCGAAAATATTTGTCAGACCAACAAAAATCAATGAAACAACCGTCAAATAAAATTTATTCATGACACACAAAAACGATTATATTATTTTTTTGCAAAAATACAGATAATATTCCAATTCGACAAGATGTGGAAGAAATCCATTCGAACCCACCCACAGAAGATATCTTAAATCAATTATGCATAAAAAAAGAGGGTGCATCAAAGGATACACCCTCATGCGCATGGATAAAACCAGCTATTTATTTTTTCAACATCTCGTTCAGTTTCTCTACTTCAGCCTTCAACGCGCGGTTCTCCTTCTCGACACGAATCAAATGGAGGGTAAGTTCCTCCACCTTTTCGAGGAGCAGGTTGCTCATTTCAGAAACGCTCATGCCTTTCTCCTCCAATTGGGAAGCGGAAGGCACACCTGGGAGGTGCTTGTTCTCCTTCACGAAAGACTCCACCTCCTCGAGCGACTTCAAGTCATAATTCTCGTCAAAGACATAATCGGCGGCGTTGTTCAGATTCACCGTGACATCGTTGGCGCGCAGCACACCGGTCTCCACAGAAGCCACCTTCATCTGATCCTTGCAAACAATCGGTCCGTTCACATTCAATGCGCTCACATTCATGTTCAATGAAGCAGGGGCAGGAGTCTCACCTGGCTTGATGGCGGACAATTCCCAAGAGCCATCCGCGGAGGAAGATATCTTCAAGCCTGGTTCACTAGCGGATTTCGCGGAGAGGAACAAACCCTTAGCCGCCACAACGCCAGTGTCCGATAAAACAATCGCAGGTTCCGTAGCATCCAATTTCCTGAATGAGAAGGAAGAGCCAACGAAATCAATCGTGTCCGCCTCGATGTTCAACGGGGAGTAGTATGTGCCACTCGGGATAACATATCGAGAGGAAATCGAGAAATAGGCTTTCCCACCAGCATCCTTTTTCGCCAATATAGACAATTGAGGAGAATATTTCGCCATCTCAGAGTATAACAGATATCCGCCACCCGTACTCACTCCAATAATTGAAGAGACATTATTCGCTGTGATTCCATTATCGAAAGAGACAGGTCCCGAGGCAGTGAATCCGCTTTCACAAACCAGTTTACCTTTCACATTCAAGTCACTCACGTTCACGTCCAATGCGGCAGGAGCGGCATCCTCACCAGTCCCTTTCGTAGCATTCAGGCTCCATGAATCATCCTCCTTAGGAGAGAGAGTCAGGGTTGACCCGGTCGTTGAGCCAGCATTCAAAGACAATCCCTTGGCGGAGACATAGCCCGTGTCCGTCAACACGATCGCAGGAGTCTCTCCTCCCCATTTCGTCAAAGAGATGGAAGAACCCTCAAAGCCATAGTTCCTCGCCACAAAGTTCAACGGATAGACCCTTTTGTCTCCACCCGGTGTAGTATTCTGCGTGGACATCAAGAATCTTGTAGTGGCTTCAATGCCAGAGGTTCCCTCATCATGTAAGCCAGACAATCTCAAGTTTGGAATATATGAGCTACCATCATACTCCCTAGACCTAAGATAAATATTGGTTGTCGCCTCCATATACCCCTCTGACCTGATATTTCCAGAGACAACAGATCCGGCACGAACATTTTTCGAATAAAAATCGGAGGTTGGCAAACTCACATCTCCGTTCACAACAAGTTCGTGCACGTCCATGCTCATTGTGGCATAACTGTTTTCGTTCTTAACACTCAGATTCCAGCGGGAAGAGCCATTGTCGAATTTAATGCCCAAATTTTCACTGCCGCCATTTAACGACAAAGCGCCCGCACTCACGGTTCCATCATCGGAAAGGGAGACCACAGGTGACTTACCCCCCATCTTCTTAAATGACAAAGAGTTGCCCTCAAACATGTAATCCTGAGCAATGAAGTTCAACGGGTAGTAATAGATACCCGTCATGTCCTCGTTTTGGGTCGAAATGAAGAATGAAGTGGATACATCAGTCACAATTGGGCTAATCGTCAGATGCGTATAATATTTTTCCCTCAAGCATGTGGTATATAGCCGGAATTCCTTCGATGTGAAAAGACCATCATCATTAATTGTGGTTGAAAGTTGTCCATCCTTATTATGAAAGCCGAGTTGTGCTTCGAAAAAAACAGAATTATTAAAAGACGAAGAACCATCGACGGTAATTCCATTTTTAAAATACACCCACTCTTCTTGGTCTACCGCAAATACATTAGTTACTGTTGTGGAAATCAAAGCAATAACCCCTACATAAAATTTATTCATAATATCCAGAAACGTTAATTTTTAATCGGGCGCAAGTTACGTTTTTTATTTCAGATAGACAACATATTAATAATTTTCTATCAGATGAATAATCATACAAAAAATATTACCTTTGCCACATGAAGATAAAAGTAATCATACTGCTATTATTGACTATTTCACCTTTCGCCTCGTACGCAAGGCGGGAGAAAGATCCAGACCGGTCCCTGAGGGATTCCATCATCACAGAAGCGGCCCGCCACATCGGGAAGAAATATCAGTATGCAGGGAAAGGACCCAAGCGGTTCGACTGCTCGGGCTTCACAGGTTATGTCTTCCGCCAATTCGGCTACGAGCTCTACGCATCGTCCGCCTCCCAATACCTGCAGGGAGAAAAGACCAAGCTGGAGAACGCCAAAAAGGGGGACCTCATCTTCTTCAAGGGGAGCAACTCCAAATCGAAGGGTGTGGGCCACGTGGGCATCATCTACGACGTGAACCCGGACGGGAAGAACACCACCCTGCAATTCATCCACGCATCCGTCAGCAAGGGCATCACCATCGACAATTACCCTGAATCGGACTACTACCGCATCCGCTTCATCGGCATACGAAGGATCATCGGCGAAGACGAACGAAAGGATCAACATCCATCCACCACAGACGAGACCTCAGAAGAGGAGACGCAGGAGATAACACCGCCTAGCCAGGAAGAAGAGACCCAACCGGAAACCGTAGAGGAGAAGGAGGAGAAAAAAGAACCGGAACCGCAAGATGAGCCTTCCGAGCCGCAAAAGGAAGAACCCGCCGCACCGACGGAGCCCGTCTGCCATATCGTGAAGAAAAAAGAGACTCTATTCAAGATAGCAAGGAAATACGATTGCACCGTAGAGGATCTGATGGAATGGAACCATCTGAAGAACACCTATCTGAAGATCGGGCAATCACTCTACGTCACCCGTCCTACAACACAAGACCAAGAGAAGAACAAGAAGAAAGAGGAGGTTCCGCAAGACGAAGAGAAAAAGGATCCGACACCCGTCGTCACCGACACCATCACCCACACGGTGCAACCCAAGGAGACCCTCTACAAGCTCTCGAGACAATATGGCTGTAGTGTGGAGGATATTCAACGATGGAACCACCTGAAGGGCAACGCATTGAAGATCGGGCAAACGCTCATCATCCTGAAACCGGCGGAGCAATAAGCCACAACATCACCTGTTTCCACCGAAGCGCTTGATCACGTTATAGGCGGAATAGAGCCCCAACTCACCGGCCTTGCTCAGGTCGGAGATTCCCTCCTCCCTCTTTTTCAGGTAGATATGGGTCAACCCCCTGTTGAAATAAGCCTGTGCGAACGAAGGGGTCAGGGTGATTGCCTTCGAGAAGTTATCCAATGCGCTCTGGTAGTTCTGTTGCCGCACATAGACATGTCCGCTGTTGTACCATGCGGGAGAGAAGTCAGGCATCAACTCCTTCACCTTGTCATAATCCTTCTGCACCAAATCGCACGCCATCTGTCCCACCATGGAGAGGTCCATCCCCTCCGGCAGCGCCGTTTCGCCCTTGCTGACCAGCTCCACATCGGAGAGATACTTCAGGTAACGTACATTGGCCCTACAGAAGTAGTAGAGCCAAGCGTTCTCCGCGTCGTTGCCCTCTATCGCCTGGGTCAGATCCTCCATGGCGCTCTCGTAATCCGACACGCAAAGGTAATCCAACGAGCGGGAGAAATAGTTTTTAGGGGAAGGATCCGTGACGAGCTGGCGGGTAGCCTTCTCGATGCGGGAGAAGCATCGTTGCAGCTCCTCGTTGTCGATCTGCCGTTCCTCGCAGGAGAGGGAGAGCTGTTCCGGGTAGATCCTCTTGCCGTTGAAAACGCTGATGCGCTTATCGAACAGCGTATGTTTTCCCATGGACATGCCAGCCTTCGGGTGGGCGGTCAGCTTGACGATTCCGCCCAGCTCCACGTGGAAGTTCACGTTCTGGACACGTCCCCTCGACTCGCTACGGTAGGAGAGTCGTTGCATCTCCTCCTGCTTATCCATCACGACCATGTTGTTATGGTTACCCATATCCTTGGACTTTTTCTTGCTCTTCGGCAGGGAAGCCTTTTCGGGAGACTGCGATTGAGCCTCCTTTTCCCCCTGTTGCTTCACACTGAGCGCCTTGACATAGTCCGCATCCGCCCCCCGTTTGTCGTTCAGTTTGCTTTTCAGTTCCGAGCGTACGAAGTAGGCGGGATAGAACTTAGGGTACTCTTTGATGATGACCGAAATATCCTTCATCGCGGAGCGGTACTGTCCCAGTTCCTTCTTCAGCAGAGCCCTGTTGTAAACGGCGAAGTGATTCTCAGGGTCCAGGTCCAGCACCTCGTCATAGTCCTCCAACGCGAGACGTTTCTGGCCTTGTTCAGTCCGCAGGATAGCCCGGTTGAAGAAAGCGGGAGTGCAGGTCGGATTCAGTTGGATCGCGTAGTCATAGTCCGACATCGCCCCCAGCGTATCACCCGCATCCGTAAGGATAACGCCACGATTCACGTAATAGTTCACGCAATAAGGGTCCAATCGTATCGCCTCGTTCATCTCGGCGAGCGCCTTGTCATGTTCCTTCCTGCCATTGAGCACATAGCCGCACGCCGCATGCCCGTCCGGTGAGAAGCGGTCGATCGAAAGCACCTTCTCGAAGTCGGCAAGGGCGTTCGCCGTGTCACCGTTCGAGAAATAGCAATATCCGCGTCGGAGGTAAGCGTCCTTGTAGTTCGGGTAAGCCTTCAGCATTTCGGAGAATACGGCGATGGCCGTGTCCCAACGTTCCTCGCCCGCATAGACGGAACCCTTGCAGAGCATAAGGTACTTGTTCTTAGGCTCGAACTCCAGTCCCTTATCGAAATCCGCCAAGGCCTCATCATACTGTTTCAGGCAAGCGCGGGCGGCGCCACGGCAACGGTAGGCGTCCACCATGAAGGGGTTTCGTTCCAGGGCGGCACTGCAATCCGCCTCCGCCCCGACATAATCCTCCAAACTCATCTTCGCCACACCGCGGTAGAAGTAGGGGTCAGCCCAATAAGGCTTCACATTGATGATCTTATTGAAATATTGGATAGAGAGCACATAATCCTCGAAAAAGATGGCATTCCTTCCGATATCCATCATACGTTTCGTGTTGATCTGGGCGAACGAAGCCACCGTACAGAACAACAACACAGAAAAAATGCGCAAGCGTCTCATATCCTTATCCATTAGCAATCTAAAAACGTGGAGGAGGTTCTCCCCCACCCTAATAACGCAGAAGGGACATTGCGTATTCCCTCCCATCCGTTAAAAAATACAAATCATCCGAAGAGTGCGGAGAAGGCCTCCTCCACCTTCCGGGCGCAGACCACCTCGATGTTCCACTTCTTCACGTCCAAGTTCTTGAACTCGGGGATGATGATCCGTTTAAAGCCCAGCTTCTCCGCCTCCGATATGCGTTGTTCGATACGGTTCACGGGACGGATCTCGCCGGACAAGCCTATCTCGCCCGTGAGGCAAGTATGGGCATCCACCACGATATCCATGTTAGAAGAAAGGATCGCGCTGATGATGGCGAGGTCCAATGCGGGATCGTTGATCCGCAGGCCGCCCGCGATGTTCAGATAGACATCCTTCTGCGCCAGCTTGAAGCCTACCCTCTTCTCCAGCACCGCCAGCAGCATGTTCAGCCTACGGATGTCGAAGCCCGTGGTGGAGCGTTGCGGCGTGCCGTATGCGGCGGAGCTGACGAGCGACTGCACCTCGATCAGGAAGGGACGTACCCCCTCGATCGCCACACCGATGGCTGTGCCGCTCAAGCCCGCATGGTTATTGCTCAGCAGGAGCTCGGAGGGGTTGGTGACCTCACGCAGACCGGACTGCATCATCTCGTAGATGCCCAGTTCGGACGTGCTTCCGAAACGGTTCTTGATGGAACGGAGGATGCGGTACATGTAGTGCTGGTCACCCTCGAACTGCAGGACAGTGTCCACGATATGCTCCAGCACCTTCGGTCCGGCGATGTTGCCCTCCTTGTTGATGTGTCCCACCATCAGGACGGGTACCCCGCTCTCCTTGGCGAACTTCAGGATGGCGGCGGCGCACTCGCGCACTTGGGAGACGCTACCCGGTGAAGACTCCACCAACTCCGTGCTGATGGTCTGGATCGAGTCGATCACCACCAAGTCCGGCTGCACATTCTGGATGTGCACGAAGATCTGCTCCAGCGAGGTCTCGCTGACGATGAAGCAGTTCGGGTTCGCCTTCACGGAGAGGCGATCCGCACGCAGTTTCAGCTGCTTCACGCTCTCCTCGCCCGAGACGTAAAGGGTCTTCTTGTTGAAGAGGCTCAGCACGATTTGTAGGATGAGGGTGGACTTGCCGATGCCCGGCTCGCCACCGATCAATGTGAGGGAGCCCGGCACGATGCCACCGCCCAAGACACGGTTGAACTCATTGTTCCCCGTGTCGTCACGCACCTCCTCCGAGGTCTCCACATCATCGATGCAGACAGGCTTTGAGCCTCCGTTGTCGGGTATGAAACGGAGCGATTGGAGGCTCTTCGGGTTCTCCTTCCGCACCACCTCCTCGACATAGGTGTTCCACTCCCCGCAGGAAGGGCATTTGCCCACCCACTTAGGAGCCTCCGCGCCACAGTTCTGGCACACGTATACAGATTTCGTCTTTGCCATGATTCCTCAATCCATCAATCACTCGAACGTGAGCGTAGCCTTGTCGTTCGCGACAACCAGCTTCGCCTTTCGTCCCATATAAACCGCATAGTTCGTGCTCCCATGTCCGACATTCAAGCCATACATCACAGGGATACCCAAGTCTTTCACATTGTTCAGGATGATCTCATTGATCGGTCTATCGGAGCCTTGGTTCATATTGGTGAACTCACCCACCACCAAGCCTTTGATGCAGTCCAGTTTACCGCTCAGTTTCAGGTTCGTCAGCATACGGTCGAGGTGGTAATTGCTCTCACCAGTGTCCTCGATCAGCAGGATGGCATCCTTCGCGTTCAGGTCGAACAGCGTGCCGCCCAAGCTATAGATGAGGGAGAGGTTTCCACCCACCAAGCGACCTTCCCCTTTACCGATGACGCAGTCACTGTTGGTCGTGATCGAATAGGAAACCTCTTCGCCGAACAACGCCTTACGAAGCGTCTCCACACTCTCCGCATCGGTCATCTTATTCACCATAGGGCCATGGATGCTCTCTATGCCGAGGTTATTCAAGGCAGCATGCAAAGCGGTCACATCGCTGTAGCCGATGGCCCACTTAGGCTGTTCCTTCAGTTTCTCCAAATCCAGGAACGGAATCACCTGCGCCGCCCCGTATCCGCCACGGGCGGAGAACAACGCCTTGATGTTAGGGTTGTCGATCAATTTCTGCAGGCCGAGGATACGATCCGACTGGGTGCCCGCATAGCGTCCGTCGTCTTCATAGAGGTTGTCAGCCTCAACCACATTGAGACCCCACGACTTCAGTTTGGCGATGCCAGCGGAAAGCTCGCTCCTCGTCACCTTGTTCGATGCGGCGAACACCGCCACCGTGTCACCCTTCTTCAGATAAGGCGGACGGAAGTCATCCGTGATCTCCTTTTGGTCCAAAAGGACCTTCTGGTAATACTCGTAATTGTAAACACTCTCTTGCGTGGTGTTGTAATAATTCTCCTCGTAAATCTTCTTACAAGAAGGAGCGAGCATCAGCAACGACACCAACGACAGCATACATGTTTTCAGTTTCATAACCTATTGGTTGAATTAAATTTATAATAACATACAAAACGTTGCGCATTGTTTTAATATTCAGTATTTTAACAATACAAAAAGTGAAACGATCACCATTATTTTTGACATGCGCAACTTCGTTACAAATTTTAGAAAAATTCCTGGAATCAGCAAGCGATTCGCAGGGAAGGATAATGTGGCAACCTGCGTAATGTTACAATGTCCTAACTTCCTCAACGACAGACATATATATCAGGTCAAACATTATTCTCTACTTATGCCACACTGCCATAATGCTGACTGACGTAGTTATACACAGCATCACGATAGTAGTTGATGCTTTCGTCAGAATAGCTCTCTGGAAGTCCTTCCCAGAGAATGTCGCGAATAGTGACAATGATAGAAGCCTTCGTATCTTGCTTGTCGAACGGATGGTTCATAGTGGCTAATTGAGACTTTATCTTCTCCAGCAATTCTTTGGCGACAACCTTTAATTTCTTAATATCCTCTTTTGAAAGGTCTTCCTTCGTCAATACATCATACATGGAGAGTTGTTCGTCATTCTCAAACCCTTCACGTATGTAGCGTTTCGCCTCTTCGGTCAGGTCATGGGAGAGGTTCATCAGTTCCTCGAAGGTTTTCTCAATCGTGGCACGGTTCTGCTCTTGGTTATAGTCATGGATGATTTTCTGGTACTTCTCGTAGAAGTTGATACGAGAAGGATTCTGTGCCAGCATTTGGGCAATTCGCTCCTGCAATAGTTCCTGGACATCCTTTAGAACGAGGTTCTTTTTCTTGCTCTTGGCGAACTCACGACGGAGCAGGTCAAAATCGATTCCACTAATATCGAAGCGCCGTGATTCTGCCACCAACGCAGGACCTGAATCCATTTCCAGATGCTCATTCACTATCTCATTGATGGCCACACTAAGATCTGTGATGTCCGCATGCTTGCGTTTTTGTTGCAGTTCTTTGAATATAGCTTCAATGGCATCCTTCCGTTGTTTCATCTCGGGCGTTATATCCTCGCGGTCGAGGTATTTCCACAACTTCAGTAGCGAGGAGGCGATTGTACAGTATGCCTTCCTGATTTCGGCGGTCTCGCACATCGCATTGGCAGCCCTCTTCAGTAGCGACAGTTTCTCGAAACTCTCAGCCTCAACGAGGTCGTCTAACTCAAAATCATGTTCTTTCAAGAAAGATGTGGCAGCAGCTATCGTCTCCAGCACATGCTTGATCAGTTCCTTCTTATCGATGGTCGGGTCATCGCCTCCTTCATCACCTCCTGGGTTGGCGGTATAATCTGCCAGGGCTTGGCGAAGGGCTTTCACAATGCCTATATAGTCGATAATGAGGCCGTTCGTCTTTCCTTCCGACACTCGGTTGGCGCGGGCGATGGTCTGCATCAGCGTGTGTGCTTTCATGGGCTTGTCGATATAGAGGCACGAGAGTGTCTTCACATCGAAGCCTGTCAGCCACATGGCGCAGACAAAGACCACACGCAGCTGGGAATCGTCCGCCTTGAAAGCCTTATCCAGTTCCTCCTTCTCCATCCGTTCGCGGTGCGGCTTGATGTCGAGCCCCCACTTTTGGAATGTCTGTATCTCGTTCTGCTCTTGCGAAACCACCACGGCCATGCCCGTCTCCTTCATCCACTCCAGTTTGCGTTGCATCTCCTGCACCTCCTGTTGAGAAGTACATTTGGCGATGGTCTCTTCCAAGTCCTTGACTTCGCGCTGCCAGTATTCCTGCACGTAGTTGAACATACGGACACACGTCACCTTGTTGTAGCACACAAACATCGCCTTGCCCGAAGTCCACAGGTCGCTGTAATGACGCACAAAGTCCTTGGCGATCAGGCGCAGGCGCTTGGCCGCCGTCAACAGATGCACCTCCTTGGCGAACTCCCTTTCCAGCTTGGCCAGTTGCGAAGCGTCCAATTCGCCGGCTTGCTCAAGGGCGGATGCTATCTCTTTGTTGATTTCAGGGTTCTTCAGATCCTTCAGTTTTTCGCCGCGGTTCTCGTAATAGAGGGGCACAGTTGCCTTATCCTCAACAGCCCGTTTAAAGTCGTAGATACTTACGTAGCCACCAAAGGTGCGGGCTGTGATATTATCATCCGACAACAGCGGCGTACCCGTGAAGCCGATACGATGGGCTGTCGGCAGCATGTGCATCAGGTTGTCGGCGAAGATACCGTTTTGTGTGCGGTGCGCCTCATCGCTCATCACAATGATGTCGTGGTCTGGGTAGATGGGTTCTGCCTTTGGATCGTTGAATTTTTGAATCAGCGAGAAAATGAACGATGGATTACCCTTCAGTTTCGCTTTCAGGTCCTCACCACTGCTGGCGATGAACTTTTTCGCCTTCACATTCCCCAACAATCCGCAGTTCTCAAACGTGTCGCTTATCTGCTTGTTCAATTCGTCACGGTCTGTCAGCACTAGGAATGTAGGCGAGCCCTCAAACTTTCTGCGAATCTTCTGCGCCAGGAACAACATAGAGTAACTTTTCCCACTGCCCTGCGTATGCCAGAACACGCCTAGTTTTCCGTTCAGATATTGGCGGTTACGGTACATCTCTATGGCTTGGTTTACACCCAAGTACTGGTGGTTACGAGCCAGGATCTTTGCTGTCCGTCCTCCGCTATGGTCATAGAGGATGAAGTTTTCCAGCAAGTCCAGGAAGTTCTCCTTCTTGCAGATACCTCGCAGCATCGTTGGCAGTTCGATGTTTCCCGCCTCTTGTTCCGTCAGTCGCTTCCACTCGTGGAAGAACTCCCACTTCGAATCGATGGTACCCACACGTGCCTCCAGTCCGTTACTGAACATGATGAAGGCATTGTGATAGAACAATTGCGGTATGGTGTCGAGATAGTCGCGATAGTTCTTGTTGAAAGCATCCACCACTTCAACGTCGTGGTTCTTCAGTTCCATAAACAGCAAAGGCAAACCATTCACGAAGCCCACGATGTCAGCACGGCGACGATAGAGGGCGCCATGCACCTGCAACTCTCTCACGCAAAGGAACTCGTTCTTTTCCGGCGAGGCAAAATCTATCACCTTGGCCTTTACCTCTTCTGTCTCTCCATTGGGTTTGACGCGGGTCACGGGTATGCCATCACGAATCAGCTGATACTTCTGCTCGTTAACCTGCATTAGCGTCTGACTGCTCATGTGCTCCGACATGCGCACCATGCACTCCTGCAACTGCTTATCCGTCAGCCAAGGATTCAGTCGCTTTAGGGCTTGTCCAAGATGGCGGGTCAACAGCACCTCATGGTAACTTGTACGTCCCAACGTGCCATTCATGCCCAGTGTCTCTTGGTCAAAAGCATAGACGTTCTTCCAGCCCAGTTCCTTTTCCAGAAACTCGGCTGTACTCTTCTGTATCAGTTGGTCTTCGCTGTATAAGGTTGACATATTTTTAATTTGCATTTATATCAGTAGCGATACTGAAATTAAAATTATTTAGGATTAAAAGATTGAAAATCTATTAGCGTAACTCCCCAAAAAGATAGTCCTAAAGATTTAACTCATCTATTAACTTATTAATAAACGAAGAGCTCTTTGCAACTCTACTATTGCCGCCTTCTTTCTTATATAAATCATATACTAAATTTTTACTTTCGTTTATTTCATCATCCGAAAGTGTTTCACAATCAAAATCTTTAAGAATGTCCAAAGTAATATCATTTGTTTTCAACCTTTTAGCTACGACTGCATAAATAACATAGAATAAGATGTCACTTTTTTCAGACCGCTCAAGGTTATCTGACAAAGTCACATTCGACTTTACTATTTTGCCGATTTTTGCAACTTTGAAATATGACTCTAGATTAGGAGCTTCTTCATATAACGAATGATACGTGGTGTCGTCTGTAAGTAATGTTGAAGGTCTAGCCCTCGCATAATCGGGTTTCTTTAAAACCAGAGTAATTAAGCATTGAGCCAAAAAGGGAACCCCAATAATATCAGACCTTTTCTTATTTCTATTCTTATAATAGTTTTTTCGTCTATCATAATATAGCCCTTTGGACTTAAAATAGCCCTCTATTTGAAAATGAATTTTATCTGTTACCCTTAATGAATATTTTGGAATTGTAGTCTGATTGTTCGTGGCAAAAATGACTTTATCTCTAGAACTTTCTTCTTTGGGACAAATAATCCTCACAAGAACATTGCGTTTTTCTTTCTCTAAACGACCTATATCTCTAGAAAAATAGTTGTAAATTTCTCTCGACGTTTGCAGACCATTAACAACCGAAGGGTTTCTTATTTCGAGAGATTTTGTCGTAATTGGTCTTAATTCTTCAGCAATAATTGTTACACCATTATTTAACCACCAAAAGTCTGCTTCAGAGTTCTGTTCAGATAAAGTGGATGCAATACTTGAATTCACACTATTTTGGCCTTGATAATCTCTGACATTTGATTCAAATATACTATATCTTAAATAACCATTTTCATCTGTTATAAAATGATAATAATTTGATAGATTTATCAATGTAATATAATCGTTAGCACCTAAAGAAATTGGGTTTTCAGAAAGACTTAGTATTCCAACATAGTCAATATCTTTATTATAAAAAGCCATCAAGGCATCAGCATCTACAAAAACAAACTCAACCTTTGCTGTTGGATATATTTCTTTTACTTTATTTATTAGTTCGTCTTTTTGAAAAATAACATTTGGATGAATATCTCCGACAGCTAAAGTCGAATAAAAAAATTTAATAGAAATTTGAATTTGACTTGTTATAAAGGTCATAATCATATCTCTAAATAGTTTAAAACTTTCCAGAACATCCTCATTATAACGACCTTTATAACTTTCATTACTACAATTCTGTTCTAATAGGTTTTCGGAAGTTGATTTGAGCTTTAAAATGGAATCTTCTCCAAAACCAATCTGTTCTTTAGCTTGAATTATTATAATTTCTAGGACAGAACCCTTATTAACTTTCAAAGTAGCCAACTGATCTGATGTTATTGCCTCTCCATCCAAAAGCACATAAATAGCATCACACCCTCCATCATTTCCTCCTCCAACAATTCCACTAGTTAATTGATCATCACTCAAATTAAGATTTTTCAATATCTGATTGGCAGAAAAAAATTCGAAATAAGAGTTTTCATCTTTATAGGTTCCTTTGTTTTCATTAAATTCTTTTTCAATAATACTTTGAATAAGGATTTGATTACTTGTTGTTAATTTTTCTTTTTTCATATAATTTAGTTTTATTGTTTACATTCTATTTCTCCACTCATCAGTTTGGGAAGCAAACGGTCGCGGGCTTCGGTGAGGAGGCGGATTTGCTTAGCTATAATTCTTGTTCTTTCAAGAAGGGGATGGGCTTTGCCCTGAAATTCTTTTATGACGTTTTGAGTAGGACAGATTATGTCAAAATTGCGAAAGACACTCTTGCTAATCTCTAGATATGTAGAACCTCCAGCTTTGATTCTAATTTCTTCGACTCTATTCATCAAATTGTACAAAAGATACATCTGAAAATCTTTCTCAAAAGGAACACATGAAATAAAGCCTTGATTCGTACATACTTCAAAATCACATATTCCAAAATAGCCGACACTTGCTCTACTTGTCATCAAGATGGTCTCTGATGGTAACATCTTTGCTGAGCTATGGATAAGCCCTTCTTTTGTGATTTTTTTCTCTGTACTTAATAAACACAAACTATTTTTTCGTGTAATGTCAGTGGGTGTTACCCAACTAATAGTTCCGCCTTCGTAATATTCAATATTTTTAGTTGATGGTGTACCTCCGCCTATTGTTTCACAGACTTCCGAAATTTTCTTCTTCTCCCACCCCTCAGGCACTCCATCCACAATCTTTGTCTTCTCGTGCCCAGGGAAATGGAGGTCAACGAACCATTCCTTATAGAGTCGCTGCGCTGCTTCCTCCAATAGCTTTATCTGCTTCTGATAGTTCTCTATTAGGGAGTCGTAGCGGGAGAGAATGGTGGCGATTTCTCTTTGTTCTTCGATGTTGGGTACACAAACCTCACAATTACCCAATCTTGATTGACTAAGATTCTGTATATTCGCACCAACAGCGGTTCCTGTCATTGCCTTTCTGAATTGTCTCGTTCTGAATAAATAGTTGAAAAAGATTGGCTCAAAAAAGCTTTTATCCATCAAGCGTAACTTAATGCAAAAACCAGAATATGTAACAGGAATATCTTGGTCTATCATCATACATCTACCAACCAATTCCTTGTTTCCATTGGAACGTACAAACACGACATCACCTCTCTCTAAGTAATCACATTTTCTTACCACCTTAGAATCAACCTCTTGAAGAGAATTATAATCTGGATAGATTCTATCTTTGAAATCAGCGACACCAATAAGTTTTACCCCAGAAGTGTATGCAGACTTATCAAAGTTAATGCCATTGCTAAGGGATGCAATATCACTAAGTTTGTATCGTTTCCACTCACTCATGCCAACCCCTCCTTTCTTTCTTCAACTACTTCTGCACCATCCTCCTGCTCATAGTAGTAGGAATAGTCGATACCCTTCATGAAGATTTCGCGATCGTCAATGCGGTCAGTCAGTGCCTGTTTCAGCAGTTCGCGGATTCTGGTACTGTTCATTTGACTTGCAACCATGGCATCCAGATAGTCTTTTTTGTTAATCTTGCTCCAGTCAACACACATCTTCAGCTGCTTCTTGAAAATCAAGTCAAGCCAGATACGTGTAGAGCGACCATTGCCTTCCATAAAAGGATGGGCCACATTCATCTCCACATACTTATCTACTATCTCATCAAATGTCGTCTCAGGCATCTGTTCGATAGTCTTCAGGTTCTGATGTAGGTGTTCTGCCAGACAAAAGATAGTATTTCCTTTTGAAATAGTCTTGGTGCGAATCTTGCCTGCAAAATCATATAATCCACCAAAGAGGTAGGCATGAATCTGCTGGAGAGCTTTGACAGTACCAGGCTTCAGTGTTTCTAACAAGCCACTCTCAACGAGGGTGTATGCTTTCTTCTTGCTCTGTCCGTCAATGGTGTTGTCGCTATACACAAACCAGTCGAGGAAAGCACTGGCACGATTGTTTGGATAGTGCTTTGCTAATGTCTGTACACATTCGGCATCCAATGCATCAGCGGCACGTTGCTTACCATCAGGAGCCTCGAATTTGAAGTGGTTAGTGACACTAACCAGTTGAACCCCGTCCTTGGCCATCTTGCCCTTCAGGTATTTCCAATAGTTGCGGCATTTCTTGTAGTCTGATTCATCATTCACTGCGCCCACAATGTCAACCGCAGAGAACCACCATTTATTCTGCTCGTCATCCCAAACTGCACGAACCTCATGGTCATTGTAGAATCTGATTGACTTCTTGCTCATTTCAGTTCCTCCCACGCCTTTTGTATTTCATCCATCAGCACATTGGCTTCTTTGTTCAGTTGTGCCAACTCAGCATGAATCTCGTTCATACGCTCATGGAAATTCACACCATCATCCTCCTGTTCGGCAACGCCCACGTAGGCGCCGGGAGTCAGAGAATAGTTCTTCTCTTCTATCTCTTGAATGGTGGCAATCTTACAGAGTCCGAGGACATCGATGTATTCTCCGTCGCCAAACTTCGAGGTGAGCCATTCGTACTCGTTTATGATGTTCAAAATATCGGAAAGCGCATTACAGAATGATTCGCCAGCCTGTCGCATAGCCTTGACTTTGCGTTTCTCAATCAAGGATTCGGCAGACTTGATGAACATTTTAGTTTGGTTAATTTGAGCATCAAGTCTCTGTTCCAATTCAGTATAATCGCGCCCGGCATGATTGTTCCAGTCCATCACCTCCCAGAAACGGCCACGCGTATCTTCATCTATTAGCTCGCTAAAGGGCTGGGCTTCGTCATTCAAAGCGGCAAGGGCTTCGTCAATGGCTTTATTGTAGTCCGACAGGAGTTGCTGATACTTTTCCCTCTCCCCACGATAGAGATGCACAATGGCCTGCAGATTACGGAGCTGCCACTCTGTCCACTCGTTCAACGTGCGGTCAACAACAGTATAGTAGTTGCGGGCATCGATAAAGAGCACTTTGTCACGGATTGCTTCGTTTTTATTGCGGTCGAAGAACCATAACGAGCAAGGCAACGATAGCGTGTAGAAGAAGTTGTTGCCCACGCTCACCATGACATCCACATCGCCCGTACGCACCAACTTCTCACGTATGTCGCGATCCTTATTGGAGCTGTCTGTAGCCGAACTTGCCATCACGAAGCCTGCGCGTCCATGATCGTTCAGGTAGGCATAGAAATAGCTAATCCACAAATAGTTGGCATTGCCTATTTCTTTCGTTTTTGCATTAACGCCTGGCAGTCCAAAGGGGAGGCGACCTGCCGCAGAAGTCGACTCGGCTTTTACCTTATCCACGTTGAAAGGTGGATTGGCCATCACATAGTCGCATTTGCCTGCGAGGTTATGGGCATCGTGGTAGAAGGAGTTGGCTTCATCGCCAGAAATGATTCGCCCGTTCAATCCATGAACAGCCATGTTCATTAAGCAGAGCTGGGCGTTATACTCCACCTTCTCCTGTCCGTAGAAGGTCATATTGGTATTGGCGTTCATGCCAGCCGCATTCACGAAGTCACCCGTCTGCACAAACATACCACCTGAGCCACAAGCAGGATCGAGCATTATGCCTTGCGAAGGCTCCAGCACATTTACAAGCATCTTTACAAGTGACTTTGGAGTGAAGAATACCCCATCATCTGATGCGACAGCCTTGGCAAACTTCGAAAGGAAATATTCATAAATGCGTCCGATAATGTCACCACCCACCTCGTCAATGGTCTTGTTGTTGAAGATGCGAAGTAATTCGCGCAACAAGTCGTCAGCAAACATTGTATAGGTTTTAGGAAGTACGCCCGTCAACTGTTCGCTCTGGTCTTCCACCAGTTGCATGGCATTATTCACAGCCTCGCCCATGGAGTTGATTTCCTGTCCGTCCTTGGTCTTCAATCCAGCAGACACGACATTGTCAGGCAGATTCACCAAATAATCGAACTGAGCCTCACGAGGGAGGTATAGCGCACTCTTGGCAGAGAAATCACTTGGTTCCACAGGCATTACCCGGCCACCACGACTAGGACGATTCTCCAAGATCTCTGCCTCAACCATCTTATAGCGGCTGTAGGCATAGCGCAGGAATAGCAGGGCAAGCACAGGCATACAATACTGGCTGCTCGTCAGTTTACTACCTTGTCTCAAAAGATCTGCCGACTCCCACAGTTCGGCTTCAAGTTTTCGTATGTTGATCATTCTCTACCAATTGATTGAATTGATTTTAAAACAAAAACGCTACGCATTTTATTGATTATTAATATATTACAAATACAAAAATAAAACAAATACCATTGCCTTAAACATGCGCAACTTCGTTACAAATTTTAGAAAAAATCTTGGAATCTGCAAGCGATCCGCAGGGAAGACTAAAGCGCAGGCTTCACAATGTTACAGAACCTTAACATCCTCAGCAACAAGCCCATACTTCACGATTCAGGGAAAAGTTTTTCTCTCGAGCAACGCCAGCCGTATCTCCGCCCAAGAGTACTTCTCGCCACACTCCTTGCGCAGGTCACCGACTCCCATGTCGGGATGGTTGCGGACAAACGAGCGCACCTCATTCAAACGTTCCGGAGGACAGACCTCCTCAGCGTCCAGTTCGTCATGTTCCACACAATAGAGCAAATGAGACTCGATGGTGCTCTCCACCAAGCCACGCTCCTCGGCGATCTCCTTCACCGTCTTCCCCTGTCGGAAGAGGTTCAGCGTGATGGCGAACGTCTCACCGACCATCCTCTTCTTCTTGCCAGCCTTCTTCGACGAGGCAGACGCATTAGTGGCAAAATCGTCCAACAGGGATGACCTTTGGTATCCGTATTGGTCCATACACGCCTGCACGATGGAGATGATCTCCTCCCCGTACGTACGCACCTTCTGCTTACCCATGCCACGGACCATCAGGAGTTCCTCCTCATTCATCGGCAAGAAATTCGCGATGCCGATCAGAGCGTTTTGGGACAAGACCATATATGCGGGAAGACCCTCATCGTCAGCGATCTCCCTGCGCCACTTCCGCAGCTCCTCGTACAATTCGGGGTACGTGACATCATCCATAAGAGGCAGGCTCTTCCGCGCCTTCTCCGTCTGGGAAGACTTCCGTACCAACAGGGCATCGCACTTCGCCTTCAGGTAACGTTTCACGCCAAAGCCCTCCGAGCAGGCCCGTAACGTCGCCATCTTCTCGTCGTACCCCTCCTGCAGGGAGGTCAGCAAATCATTGAAGTGCTTCGCCAGCTCCTTGTTGTCCGTCTGCACGGAAGCCAAGGAAGAGAGCACGGGCGATATGATCGTCTCGCACTCACGGAGGAAATACGCCGCGGCCTTTTGGGTACGTTCCTTGATCCGCTCATCGGCATCCACATCACTGCTCTCCGTCGCCATGGCACGGACCTGCGCCACGAAACGGGTCGCGACACTGGTCACCTTGCTCTCCAGCTCCGGCACCGCCCCATCCACCGAAGCAAGGACGGCAGGGTATAGTTTGGAGAAAGACTCCGCCATCAGACGTTGCAAGGAATGGAGAGGAATGGATATCGGATTGAAGGTGAATTGCTCCTCCGCCAGCTGCGCGAAGTAATCACGGTGCATGGCCTGGAGAGAATCATTGTCCGGCACACGCGTCTCCGCCTCCTGGTTGAACATGTCGACACGGCTATCATGCCTGATGGCGGCAAGCGAGATGGGTGAACTCAGCACCATGCCCTCCAAACGTTTACAGCGGCTCAAGGCCACGTAGACCTGCCCATGCGAGAACGAAGCGGCGGCATCGATGATGGCACGTTCGAAGGTGAGGCCCTGGCTCTTGTGGATCGTGATAGCCCAAGCCGTCTTCAGCGGATATTGCTCGAAAACACCATCCACCTTCTCCTCTATCTCGTTCGTCTCTTTGTTCAGCTCGTAGCGGACATTCTCCCACGACTCACGGCCCACGGTGATCAGATCACCCGTTTGGCGGTCCTCCACCACAATATCCTCACCGTCAATGTTTTTCACCACACCGACCTTCCCGTTGTAATATCTTTTCTCAGGGGAAGAATCGTTCTTGATGAACATCACCTGCGCATTCTCCTTCAGCACCAGCTCCGCGTCCGTGGGGTACGCATATTCAGGGAAGACACCCTCAATCTTAGCCTTGAACGTGTAAGGCTTCGTCTTCAAGGCGGAGAGTTTCGATTCATTGAGACGTTGCGCCGTCGCATTATGGGTGGTCAGGCGGATATAGCCCTCGCTATCGTCCGGGTTGAAATGAGGAAGATAGCGCTTGTTCAGCTCGGCGAGGGTCTTGTCGTCCACCTGGTTGTCACGTATCTTGTTCAGGAGGGCGACGAAAGCCTCGTCCTCCTGGCGGAACACCTGTTTCAGCTCCACGCAGGCGAAATTCGTTCCACGCAACGCCCGGCTGGAGAAGAAATAGGGTGTATCATAGACATCATGCAGCATGGCCCACTCATCATCCTTCACGACAGGCGTCAGCTGTTGCGTGTCGCCGATCATCAGCAACTGCACCCCACCGAATGGGGAGGAAGAGCGGCGCACCCTCCGCAGTACATCATCGACGCAGTCCAGCAGATCCGCACGGACCATACTGATCTCGTCGATCACCAGCAGGTCCAGCGTGCGCATGATATTCAGTTTTTCCTTTCTCAGCTTACTCACCTCCTTAGAGAGGCTCTTTTGTCCAGGCAGATAGGGACCGAAAGGGATTTGGAAAAACGAGTGGATGGTCACACCACCCGCATTGATGGCCGCCACGCCCGTCGGCGCCACCACGACCATACGTTTAGGCGACTCCTCCTTCAGTCGCTTCAGGAACGTTGTCTTACCCGTTCCCGCCTTACCGGTCAGGAACAGATTAGAGTTTGTCTCCCGTATCACCCGACAGGCAAGCTCCAATTGTGAATTTGTTTGCATCATAACAGTTAGGTTTTTATATAAAACATTAAACATCAGACTTTTTCAAACTGGACGGCCACCCAATCGTTCTGCATTTCGTAGGAGAGTTTCCTCAGTCCATGCTTAGCCGTCTCCGCTTCGATGACAGGGATATCAGACTCATAGAAACCACTCAGGAACAAGAGGGAACCGCTCCGCATCCGTTCCACATAATGGCGGATATCCTGCAACAATATATTTCTGTTAATATTAGCCAAGATTACATCGAAGGACTCCCTCTTCAGCGCCTCCGCGCCACCCAGCCTCAACTCGATGTCAGGCGTTCCGTTCATGACGATGTTCTCCTTCGCGTTCTCGTAGGCCCATTCGTCGATGTCGATGCCGACCACCTCCGCGGCGTCCTTTTTAGTGGCGAGGATAGCGAGGATAGCCGTTCCGCAACCCATGTCGAGCAAGCGTTTGCCTGCGACATCGAGGCGGAGCAACGCCCTCATCATGAGGGTTGTCGTGGCATGGTAGCCCGTGCCGAAAGCCATCTTAGGGTTGATCACTATGTCGTATTTAGCGGGCGGCACATCCTTATGGAAGGAACCGTGCACCACACACTCGTCGCCGACGACGATAGGTTGGAAGTAGTTCTTTTCCCACTCCTCGTTCCAGTCCTTGTCCTCCGCGACCTTAGCCTCGAAGCGGATATTCGGGTCGAAGGAGAAGTCCGCCAATGCGTTCTTCAAAGCGGATTCGTCGAAAACGGAGGCCTGCACATAGCCGACCATACCCTCCTCATCCGAAGAGAAACTCTCAAAACCCAAATCTCCCAACTCACTGGATAACAAATCCTTAACATACTCCTCGTCTGAAGAGAAAGAAAAACGGACCTCAATATATTTCATCGATAAAAAACATTAATTCGTCGATAAAAACAGCTCAAACATCCACATCACTTGCAACAGAAAAAATATATGAATATCTTCGGAACGTTGAAATAAAGGGACGACGAGTATTATATTTTTTTAGTATCTTTGTCGAAAACTTTATGACACAAAATTACGTTTTTGATTTAAATTATAGGAGGGTAAAGCCATGAAAATTCTAAAATTATTGTTCTACGTGTTGGGAATCACATTCCTACCGTACAATGCCTTCGCTGTAGTGGACGACATCTACTACAACTCAGAAGACGCAGACAAAGAAGCGGAAGAAGAGGCAGCCCGTGCGGAAAAGCTTGCCAAGGAGAGGGAGGAAGCCCAGAAGAAGGCTCAGTACCAAACCATGGTGCTCAAAACGAAGCAGCAGCAAAATGTCCGCGTCAACGATGACACGATCTTTGTCGAGGATCCGTCCATCGCAGGTGGGGAGTTCTACACGGATACCGTCATGGTTGAAAAGGGGGATGATTACACATACACGGAGAGATTGAATCGTTTCCACGACGCTGGCATTCCGATGTACAGCTACGAGGAGACTGAGACGGGCTCACCGACCACCACGACCGTGTACATCAACACCGACCCTTACTACGGATACTATTGGGGAAGGCCATATTATGTAGGATACTACTCCTGGTCCTGGCCATACTATCGTTACCACTGGGATCCATATTGGGGATACAGCTACAACTGGGGATATTACCATCATCCGCATCATCACTACTGGCACCCGGCACCTGCGCCACGCCACATCGTAATGCCTCGTCACACCGTACGTGACAGGAGTTCGATCAGGAACAGCGGCACCCGCGTGATCAGGAACAGCGGATCAAGCGCGAACGTCAGGAGAGGCGCTTCCGTACGTAGCAACAGCGGCTCATCGGTTAGAAGCAACGACGCTTCCGTACGCACCAGGAGCAACAACTCCTCCGTACGCAGCAGCAATGGCAGCTCATCGGTACGCAGCAACAACGGCTCGTCGATAAGGAGCAACGGTTCGTCGACACGCAGCAGCAACGGATCCGTACGAAGCGGAGGCTCTTCCAGCAGGTCTTCCAGCGGTTCCTACCGTTCTTCCTCTTCGAGCACGAGGTCTTCTGGTTCTTCCCGCTCCAGCTACTCATCCGGACGTTCATCCGGAGGACATAGTGGCGGACGCAGTGGCGGACGCAGATAAGTATAAAACGCCAACTCGGTGCGGACGACCAAACCACGAGAATTAAATATTTTGAATTAAAAATTTAAAAAGATATAGACATGAAAAGATTATTGATGACAATGGGCATTGCGGCACTATCCAGCATGGCATTCTCGCAGAGCGTCTACGATGCCCTCACATTCAGCCAGTTCAACCCTGTTTTGGGTACGGCAAGGTACGCAGGTATGGCAGGTGCATTCACCGCATTGGGAGGAAACTCATCCGCCATCAAGGATAACCCAGGCGCGTTGGGAATCTACAGAAGTTCGGAACTGACATTCTCTCCGAGCCTGTATATCAACAACGACGGAGAAGTAAAGGGTGCGTTGGACAACTTCGCCTTCGTGATCAACTTCGGCAACAAGAAGAGAAAGCACGGATATGTCACCTCTTCCTTGGGTATCAACTATAACAGAAGCAACATCTCCAGATACACAAGACAGAAGATGGAGGAATCGAGTGTCTCTTTGTCGGACTACTTCGGAGACATGGGCCCAGGCGATCCGCACTACTATCTCTCACAGGACATCAATCTCCTCGACGAGGAGGGTTATTCCTTATTCGCTCCTGACGCCTTTATCCAAAGGGGCTACACGCTGATGGAGAAGGGCCACATAGGGCAATGGGATATCGCATATGGTCTGAACATCAGCAACATATTCTATGTGGGAGCCGCCTTCGGTATCAACACGATCGAGTACAAGCAATCGACCATCTACGACGAGGAGACGTTGCCTAACTACGAGTATGACCATTGGTACATGGACAAGACCTATTACGCAAGCGGCCACGGATTCAACTTCAGGGTCGGCGCGATTGTCCGCCCTATCGATGAACTGAGGATTGGTGCATCCTTCGAGACGCCAACCTACTATGACATGTCAGATTACTATGACATAGAAATAGGAGATGACTTCGCATCCTCCTTAGAGCCGCAGGATGAAGCATTCTACGACATAAGGACCCCTCTTAAATTCAAAGCGGGTTTGGCCGGTGTGATCGGAAAGAAGGCGATGATCGACGTCGACTACCAATACCAGAACTACAAGAAGATCCGCATGAAAGCTGACGACATCAACATCGACTCCGAAACAGACATAGCGGAGGAGCGGATGAACCAAGAGCACACCATCAAGGTGGGTGCTGAAGTACAAGTGGCGGACGGATTCTTCGTACGTGCGGGTGGCGCATATTCCACTAGCCCTACAAAAGACCTCACCGCAAAAGAGGCGGCCAGTGTCACCAACCTCAGAATCTGCACATTCCCTAAGCAAGCGATCTACGTGACCGGTGGTGCAGGTTACAAGGGAGAGCACTTCTACTGCGATCTGGCTTACGCTTTCCAAAACAGGAAAGACCACCTCTATCCATTCTTCCCTTATTACAGCGAGCCTAAGGAGGCAAACCTGAAGACCCGCAACATCATCGCGACAATCGGATGGAGATTCTAATTCAATAAAGTACAACGAAAAGGCGCATTGACATCGTGCAATGCGCCTTTCCTTTTTTTCAAACATCATGAGACATAGGCTTTCACTTATCATCCTGCCTCTCCTCCTGCTGACGGGCCTCAACTCGTGCCTAAGCCTTTCAAAGAATGCGGGCACGCCTGACGACTTGATGGTGCGCCAACGGCCGAAGAACAGCGTCGTCATCGACCATCAACATTACTCCCTATCCTTCAACACGGAACGGCTGGTCCCTAATTGGGTCTCCTGGCAACTCACCCGTGAGGAGGCATCCACCATCACCGTCAAACGTCGCAACAAGTTCCTTCCCGACCCTATGGTAGGGAAAGAGTATAGGGTGGAAGACTCAGACTACTCGGGAGAACTGAAGCACACGAGCATCCACCTGAGCCGCGGACACATGGCGCCCTTCGCGGACATGCGCTTCGACTCCACCGCAGCGGACGAGTGTTTCCTGCTGACCAACATCTGCCCGCAAAGCGCCACACTGAACGCGGGCGATTGGGGCACCCTGGAAACCATCTGCAGGGAGAAATGGGCCATGAAGGATAGCTGCATCTACATCGTATGCGGACCGATTTTCAGGGCCAAGGAGGTGGAGACGATCGGGAAGAGACACAAGGTGGCCGTGCCGGACGCATTCTTCAAAGTGGTGCTCTCCCTCAAGAAGGGGGAGGAAAAGGCGATAGGTTTCATATTTGAGAACAACAACGACAGACAGCCCTACGACAAGGCTGTCCATTCCGTGAATGATATAGAACGGATCACAGGTTTCGACTTCTTCGATTGGCTACCCAACCACATGGAAAGACGGTTGGAGAAACAAGCGGACATATCGCAATGGGAACGGTGATCAGGCCTGCGCCTTCACCGTCTCCAACTCCTCGGAAAGGAGCTCCCACTCGTACATCTTCTGTTCCAGTTCGTGCTTTTTCTTCTTATACTCGTCAAACAAGGCAGTGTTCGTCGCATTCTCAGGGTTCTGCAGCTCCGTCTCGATCTCCGCGATGCGTTGCTCGATAGCGTTGATCTCCGCCTCCGAATCAGCCACCGCCTTCTCGGCCTTGCGGATCTTCTTCGTCAACTCCTTCTTCGCCTCGTAGGAAAGCTTATTATCGGATGGTTTGACCTCCTTCGCTTCCGTCACCTGCGGCTGTGCCTTGCGCTCCAACTCCTGCAGGGAAGCCATCTTCTTGGACTGCAAGAAATCATAGATACCTCCCAGATGCTCCTTGATCTTATGGTTGCCGAACTCATAGACCTTGTCCACCAAGCCATCCAGGAACTCACGATCATGCGATACCACAACCACCGTTCCGTTGAACGCTTTGATGGCGTCCTTCAACACATCCTTCGAACGCATGTCCAAATGGTTGGTCGGCTCGTCGAGCACCAGGAAATTGACCGGTTCCAGCAGCAGACGGATCATCGCCAGACGGGTACGCTCACCTCCCGAGAGCACCTTCACCTTCTTGTCGGAGGCCTCACCACCGAACATGAAAGCACCTAGGATGTCACGTATCTTCGTACGCACATCCCCCACCGCCACACGATCGATCGTATCGAACACGGTAAGGTTCTCGTCCAACAAAGAGGCTTGGTTCTGGGCGAAATAACCTATCTTGACCAAATGACCCAGTTTCAGAGTTCCATCATAAGGTATCTGCTCCATGATACACTTGACCAAGGTGGATTTACCCTCTCCGTTCTTGCCCACGAAGGCCACCTTCTCGCCTCGCTTGATCGTCAAATCAATATCTTCCAAGACAACATTGTCGCCATACCTCTTCGTCAAGTGTTGCGCCTCAACCGTGATGGTACCCGAATGCGGCGCAGGAGGGAATTTCAGGTGCAGGGCGGAGTTATCCTCCTCATCCACCTCGATGATATCCAGTTTTTCCAACTGCTTGATGCGCGACTGCACCTGGTTGGACTTGGTAGCCTTGTAGCGGAAGCGTTCGATGAAGTCTTCCGTGTCTTGTATCTGCTTCTGCTGGTTCTCGTAAGCCCGCAACTGCTGCTCGCGGCGCTCCTTGCGCAACTCCACGTATTTGGAATAGGAGACCTTGTAATCGTATATCTTGCCTAAAGAGATCTCTATGGTACGGTTCGTGACCGCATCGATGAAGGCACGGTCGTGCGACACCAATATGACCGCGCTCCCACTCGACTTGAGGAACTCCTCCAACCATTGGATGGACTCAATATCGAGGTGGTTGGTCGGCTCGTCCAACAGGAGGACGTCAGGACGTTTCAGCAGGATCTTGGCCAATTCGATACGCATGCGCCAGCCACCGCTGAACTCGCTCGTCTGGCGGGTGAAATCGGAGCGGACGAAGCCGAGTCCCAGAAGCGTCTTCTCCACCTCCCCCTTGAAGTTGTTCACCCCCATCATGTCCAGGCGTTCGTTGGCATGCGTCAGGCGCTCTATCAGCTGTTGGTAAGAGGCAGACTCGTAATCGGTTCTTTCGGACAACTCCACCGTCATGCGTTCAATCTCCTTCTGGAGCTCGAAGATATCGGAGAAGGCCTTCTCCGCCTCCTCCATGACGGTGACACCATCGTTGTGGATCATGTGCTGCGGCAAATAACCGATCGTGACATCCTTCGGCACAGAGACGCTTCCGCTCGTCGCAGGCTGTATGCCCGCAAAGACCTTCAGCATCGTACTCTTACCCGCACCATTCTTACCGACTAAGGCAATCTTGTCCTTAGGGTTCACCACATAGGAAATATCATTAAACAACGTGACGCTCCCGAATCGAATCGTCAGTTTATCTACAGAAATCATCTGAAATTATGCTAATAAATTTTCGTGGCGCAAAGGTAAGAATATTTACTATTTAATCATTTACAATTTACCATTTACAATAAGTGTTGACGCGAAATTATCACATCAACACTCTATGAACTCTTTTCTGCAAGAGGAATTGAGACCTCTGCATGTCTGCATGAGAAAGAGACGTGGCATCAAAACACGACGCTCCTCTATCTTCATGTCCTATGATTATACAGGCATTTCCTGCTAAATAAAAGCGATGAGTTTTCCGAATCTGTCTTAATAATACTCGATGACACGTTCCGTCACACTATAGGCGGAATCCCCCTTGAAGTGGATCCTTCTCCGCCAATTGGACTTCTTATCATACTCATAGACATATCGGTCACTCAGGTATTCATCCTCCTCCGAGACCGGTTCGCACAACGTCAGGTCACCTTGCTTGTTATACATACACTTCACCATGAAGGCGACGGTCTCATCCTGGTTCAGGACGGACATCTCAAGCAATTTACCGTCGTCCGCATGGGCCTCCTTGCGCCAGTTGCCCAACTTACGTTCCTCGTTATAGAACTTGTAGTCCGTCACGAAGCCCTTCTTGTTCTTTTGGAAAATGGACTGACGCAGGTACTTGCCCTGCTTGTTGAACGTAGTACTCGTCTCGATCAGGTTATCATCGTTATATTCCGTCGAGGTGACAAGCATCAAGTCACCGTCCTCATCGAAGTCATAGGCTAGCTTGACACGCCCCCGCGTATCATACTCATATTCGGTCCTCCTCTTCAATGTCGGGTCATAGAAACTCTTCGAGGCAAGCTTTCCCTTCTCGTCATACGCATATATGCTCTTACTGATCGTATCCCCGTCCCTATCCAGGTAAGAGATGGAGGTGAACATGCCATCCTTGTTGAACCTCTCCACGAAGTCCCACTCCCCTTCGGTGCGGAAGAAGGCACCCTTCACGATGTCACCGTCAGGCGTCACCACCGCATGAAACTGATTTTCCGTCACACTCTTCACCTTCCCGCGGAGGAACAAGTCACTGCGGTCATCATGCCCGTCACCCGTCCCACAAGAGAAGAGCAGCAAAGGAAGGGACACCAACGCCCCATACAAAACACTTTTCGTCATTATAATTTCTCTATTAATTCAAGATCCATTTGTTTCTTGTCCAGATTCGTCTTCTTGATACGGACAACCACCTCATCACCCAAACGATAGGTGCGGCGATACTTCCTTCCCGTCAGGCAATACTCCTTTTCGTCGAAGGAATAGAAGTCGTCATCCAAGTCACGGATAGGGATCATTCCCTCGCACTTGTTCTCGTTCAACTCCACATAGATACCCCACTCCTGGATGCCTGAAACGACACCGTTGAAGGTCTGTCCGATCTTGTCCGACATGAACTCCACCTGCTTGTACTTGATGGAGGCCCTTTCCGCATTCGCGGCCACCTGCTCCATATCGGAGCAATGCTTGCAATAGTCCTCGAAAACTGTCTGGTCGGCGCTCTTCTGTCCCTCCGCATAACGGTCCAGCAGACGGTGCACCATCATATCAGGGAATCGTCTGATCGGCGATGTGAAGTGCGTGTAGAAATCGAAGGCCAAACCATAGTGGCCCACATTATCCGTGGAGTAGATCGCCTTCGCCATGGAACGTATGGTGATCGTCTCGATCAGGTTCTGCTCACGCTTTCCCTGCACCTGATCCAGCAATCGGTTGATGGAGGCGGAGACCTCCGTGTTCTTTCCGGTCGTCTTCAGCTTATAGCCGAAACGGGTGATGAACTGCGAGAGGTTGGACAACTTCTCAGGGTCCGGCAAGTCATGGATACGATAGACGAAGGTCTTCGCCTTCTCGGATTTCTTCACCTTGCCGATGTGCTCCGCCACCGTGCGGTTGGCCAGCAACATGAACTCCTCGATCAACTTATTCGCATCCTTGGACTCCTTGAAATAGACAGACAAAGGCTTGCCCTTCTCGTCGATCTCGAAGCGCACCTCCGTCCGTTCGAACGCGATGGCTCCCTTGGCGAATCTACGCTCCCGTAACTTCTTCGCGAGGGCGTCCAAGGTCAGGATCTCCTCCTTCATGTCGCCCTCCTTCGTCTCGATCACCTGCTGCGCCTCCTCGTAGGCGAAGCGACGGTTGGAGCGGATCACCGTATGGGCGATCTGATATTTCAGCACATTCGCGTCATCATCCATTTGGAAGATGACAGAGTAGCAACACTTGTCCTCGTCAGGGCGCAAAGAGCAGATCACGTTGCACAAACGCTCCGGCAACATCGGGATGGTACGGTCCACCAAATAGATGGAGGTAGCCCTTTTGAAGGCCTCCTCGTTGATGATGTCACCCTCTTTGACGTAGTGGGTCACGTCGGCGATATGCACGCCCACCTCCCACTTGCCGTCCTCCAGCTTACGGATGGACAATGCGTCGTCGAAGTCCTTCGCATCGGCCGGGTCGATGGTGAACGTAGGGATGCCACGGAAGTCTATGCGGCGGGCGATCTCATCGGCTGGTATCTCGTCAGAGATCTTGTCAGCCGCTTCTTCAACCACCTGAGGGTAGCTGTACGGCAAACCGAACTCCACCAAGATAGCGTTCATCTCCGCATTGTTATCCCCTGCGGAACCCAATATCTCAACGACCTCACCCACCGGGTTACGGTCCCTCTTCGACCACTCCGTGATCTTCACGATCGCCTTGTCGCCGGTCTTTCCACCCTTCAGGTTATCCTTCGGGATGAAGATATCATTCACCAACAGACGGTTGTCGACCTGCAGGAAGGCATAATCCTTAGAGACCTCCAATTTACCCACGAAGGTGTCATGTCCACGTTGCAGGACGTCCAACACCTGACCCTCCTGTATGCATCCCTTGCGGCGCGCGAAGAGGCGGACACGGACCGTATCGCCCACGATGGACTTGTTCAGGTACTTATCCATGATGAAAACCTCCTCGCCACCATCCTCAGGCACGAGGAATATCTTTCCACCCGTGCGGCGCTCCAGCTTACCCACGATGGCTCCGCTACGATTGTCAAGCCTATACTTCCCGCTTGAAGGGGAAATAAGGAACTCCTGCAGCACCAAGTCCTCCATCAGCTGGATCAACTGGCGCTTCTGGGTCATGCTCGAGATGCCTATCTCGAAAGCGACCTGCTTGTAATTATACGATTGTGTAGGATTCTGCTCAAAGAAACGAACCGTCCGGTTCAACATCTCCTGCTTCGTGAGCTGCTTGCCCCCTGCAGGTTCCTTGGCCCTTTTATTTTTTTTGGAAGGCAAACTAGCCCTCGACTTCTTATTTGATTTTGCCATAATAATTCATTTCAAAATAATGTAACGTAAAAAACGTTGCTCAAATTTATAAAATTAAGAGATAATAACAGCCTAATAGGAAGAAAAAACTTCAAAACCCTCCCGGAATAGTAAATCGCAAATCGTTAAATAGTAAATTGTAAATAGTTAAATGGTAAATAATTATCCAAAACGACTCAACTCCTAATTCAAAATTCTTAATTCTTAATTCTTAACTCTTAATTCTTAATTCTCTAAACGCTTTCCCCATAGAGCCGACCAAGTCTCCCGCCACCAAGCTCTCCTCCGACTGCTCCGCCAAAGCGCAGTCTCCAGCCGCCCCATGCAGCCAAACACCTAGCACCGCCGCATGACAAGGTTCATAGCCTTGGGCCAACAACGAGAGGATGATACCCGTCAGCACGTCGCCGCTTCCAGCCGTCGCCATACCCGCGTTTCCCGTAGTATTGAAATGCAACGATCCGTCAGGGAAGGAGACAGAGGTATACGCACCCTTCAGTACCACCACGACTTGGTACTTGACGGAGAGTTCAATCTGTTTCATCCAACGGGCAAAGCCGTCACACTTCACGCCTGATATCCGTTCGAACTCCTTCGGATGAGGGGTCAGGATCGTCCCCTTCGGTATCTTGTTCCACAACGACGAGTTCTTTCCCAATAGATTCAATGCATCCGCATCCACCACCAGAGGCTTGTCTCCCAACACATCCAAGAGCTGCGAGAATGCCTGCGCCGAGGCGTCGGACATTCCAAGGCCCGGACCCACACCCACCGCATTGTATTTCATGCAATCCGGAGCGGTGGAGAAGCACTCCTCCGAATCATCAGTTCTCACAATCGCCTCAGGCACGGATATCTGCAACACCTGACGGCAGGAGTTAGGCACCTGAACGGTCAGCAAGCCACACCCCGAACGCAGGGCGGAGCGAGCGGCCAAGATAGCGGCACCGGTCATCTGCCTGGAACCCGCGATCAACAAGGCATGTCCGCAAGTCCCCTTGTGTGCGAAGCGACTACGAGGGCGCAAGAGACCCTGCACATCCACCCGTTCCGTCAGGAAGAAAGCAGTCTCCACCTCCGCGATCGCCTTACCGTGCAATTGGATGTCGAGGATCGTCACCTCGCCCACATACCGCTCATTCTCAGGCAACAGGAAAGAGAGCTTAGGAATTTGGAAGGTGAAGGTACGATTCGCCTTCACGATGGTTCGCGGATCGTTCGAGCCATTGTCCTCCCCCATCAAGCCGGAAGGCAGGTCGATGGAGACGATATGCTTACCGCTTTCGTTGATGATACGGACAATATCAGCGTATATGCCGGAAAGAGGGCGGTTGAGCCCCGAGCCGAACAATCCATCTATGAGCCAATCCCCTTCGACGACGAGCTGTTCGGGCGATACCACCTCCACGATATGGTTGGGGAACTTCTCATTCAGGTCATTAAAAGCGGATTGACAATCAGGAGAGAGTTTCCCCTTAGGATTCACCAGGAAGACGGAGACCGGCCGCCCGATCATCAGCAGATAGCGGGCGATCACCAAGGCATCCCCACCATTGTTACCACTGCCGGCGACCACACAAAAGGAGGTGTCGGACGGGGCGCAACGCAATAACTCATCGAAGAAAACACGGGAGGCACGTTCCATCAGCCTATATGGATGAATCGGCTCATATTGCGCGGTCAACGCGTCAATCGTTTTTATCTGTGCTGTTTGAAATAGTTTCATTCTCTTCCCTTGGTTTATCCAGAGACTCCAGAAGCACGTTCTCATCCTCCGCATCCACCGCATCCCCGGAGCGCATCTTAGCCACGGAACTGCGCAGATAGACGCGGGCCGCACCCGTGAGCTTCACGCTATGCCCCAGCTTCTCACGTTGCTCCTCCGTTATGATCTCATGCCGCAATAGCTTATCGCCCAGCAAGTCGAAATAGGGAGCCAAGAACGGTTTCAGCTCCTGATCGTTGTCGAAGAACCACATGAACTTCTTCGGACGCGGGATGATGCTCGCCATGAAAATAGCCTCCTCAGGCGTCAACTCGGAAGGTTCCTTGGCGAAATAGAAATGGGAAGCTTGTCTGGCACCGTAGATGTGCGGGCCCCACTCTATGACGTTCAGGTATATCTCATACATCCTGTTCTTGGAGACCAGTCTGTTGTTTTCGACCAGCCAAACGATCATCGCCTCCTCCAACTTGCGGAAGACGTTCTTCTCCCTGCTGAGCCAGAGGTTCTTCACCAACTGCATGGAGATGGTGCTCCCCCCACGGACAAAACGTTTCTCCTTGATGTCCTTGACGAGGGCGGCGTTCATGGCCGTCTCAAGGAAACCCTTGTGGCAGAAGAAGAGTCCATCCTCGGAGTACAAGATGGCATGCTTCAGGTAAGGGGATATCTCGTCCAACTGAGCGAAGTCCGGGTTCGGTTCGCCGACGACGAAACAAGCATCCTCCTCGCCATGGTCATACGCATGGTAGGTGAACGGACGGTTCACGGTGGTGAAATCCGTCTTACCGAACTTTTCGATAGAGAAATCACGCTTATCCAACGAGGAACGGAACGAGAGACTGTCGATCCTATTCATGTCCAGATCGAAGAAGAGACGGTACGAAAGGGTTCCCTTCGTTTGTATTCCCTCTAGATTGGTGAAGAAGCCCTTCGGCAATGCGTTGAAGAGCGATTGCGCCACAAAACTATCACGATGGACCTCCACCCGTAGATGAGGGGCGGTGTCCCTTTTCTCATACAATAGATACGGATTGAAGTGGAACCCATTGATGCTCAACGAACTGGAGCTGTCCAATTCCACCTTGAGGGATGGTTCCATGGCGATGTTCACCGAATAGTTCATCGAGACAGAATCCAACTGCACCGGTATGCTAGCGATCCGCTCATTCGAAAGCGTGAACGGCACAAGGCGGATATTACCCTTCCAGTTCTCGCACCGCTTGTCGGCGGAGAGAGAGATGTCCATCGTGTCGAAACGGACGGATACAAGGTTGTCCCCCTTCTTGAAGAAGAGAGGCATGGAGTTCTGCGTGGCAGGGTAAATACGGATGGAACCCATCCTGCCGTCGGGCTCGTTCAGCGTGCCGGTGACGACGAAGCTCTTCTCCTTGAATTGCCCCGTAGGCGAAGACAAACGATAGATGACCTGCCCCTCCAGATATCCATTCTTCAAGGAATTCTCAGGGAAGGAGAACCTGCACAGATTACCATCCCGGTAGCCTATGGCCACCACATCCGAGATGTGCATGGACTCAGGGAAATAGGTCAACGCCTTCTTGTAGATACGCACAAAGGACTCTATCCTCGAGGAATGCCCCTCACTGCCGGACGAGGTGGAATCCACATCATGCCTCAGCAGGAATGAATATCGAGGGTTCCCTTCCTGGTCGTTGTAGTACACCCGGACACCATCCACCTCCAAGGACTCCACATTCGCCTTGAATTTCAACAGGTTGCTTAAATTATAGGAGACACCCACCTTGCGGACCGTCGCCAACGTATCCTTCGTCGGCGTCAAGAAAAGGAGGTCACTGATCATCAGGTTCCTGAAACCATCCATGCGGACCGTTCCGATGGAGAGCTTCCCATGTGTGGTTTGCTCCAACCTATCTATTTTTTTCTGGATAACAGACATCAGGATCTCTTCCCGCTTTGTGTACAACGCATACACAATAGCGAAAATCACAACAAAAAATAAACCGATAAAATAATATTTCTTGCGACTCATTCTGTCCTAACATCGTTTTTCGGGGCAAAGGTATGTTTTTTCTATAAATATACGAAATCAAAAACGCAGTAATTATCCGGACTCAATAATATTACCAATCTTTGCGAACACACAATCATCCCCAAGCATATTCACGAAAATATATTTCATGTAATTGTAAATAAACTTATTAAGTAATCACAATAGGGAAAAGAGAAGGGAATCCGACGCCTTTCCGACCGGAGTGGGAATACGCACCCTCACCCTTCCACGCATTATCCGTATGCACAAAATCATGGCATCTAACCTGTCAGGAAAACGCCGACGACCAAACGTGAAAAAACGTGAAAATCCCATGGCTTTCCGATTAATATTTCATCATAAACTGGGCAAATTATGAAATTTTTGTTATCTTTGTTATGCGTTAATCACTTGTGGTAAATAATAAAAAATGATTATATGGCAGACAATTTGAACCCAGTGAAGCCAAAGGTAACGGTGGACGGGAACGTAATCCAATTCGAGTCTTTACGATTAGAACAACGAATGAACGACACGCACTTCTTCGAAGTGGTGTGCGAATTCATGTCACGCGACGAGTTGTGGAAACAAAAGCCCAGCACGCTGCTGGAGCAAGTGGGTTCCGAGGTGGTGATTCATTTCGAGCACGTGGAGAAGGGCGGGTCGCTCGACTTCAACGGATATGTGACCGATGTCCAGATCGATTCATGGGACACGGAGCCGGACCATGCGTACCATGGCCACCAAAGCAACCGCATACACCTCGTCGGACACGGCAAGGTGGTGAAACTGGACAACGTGAGGGGCATGGACTCCTACGTGGACACGACGTTGCAGAACATCTTCGACGAGAACAAGAAATACACCTCGAAGGCGGCCTCCTCGGTCGTGTGCTCCCCGAAATTCACCAACCAGTTGCCCTACGTGGCACGCTACAACGAGAGCCTATTCGATTTCTTCAACCGTCTCTCCTACACTTTCGGAGAGCTCTTCTTCTACGACGGCGAGAAACTGAGCTTCGGTAAGCCGAACGACTCGGCCGTGACGAAGCTGGTGCTGGGCAACGACCTTCTCAGCCTACGCACCACGGCATCCGCCACCCCTCGCAGCTACATGCGGTACGACTACATGAACGAGGACGGCAAGGAGATCATCTCCAAGTCCAACCCGAAGAAACCGTCCGGACTGATGGGCAACGCATCCCGCAAGAACGAGCTGATCTACGACAAGGAGAACAAGGACCTCACCCACAGCGAGTACCCTATATCGCAGGAAAAACAACTAACCGACCTGCTGGATTCCAGACAAAAAACAGCGGACGGCTCCGTCCTGAACGTGGAGGGAATCACCCACACCTGCCGCCTGAAGCTGGGAGGCGTGATCGAGATCGGATTTCCAGGCAAGATGGGTGTCCCATCCTTGGGGAAATACCGCATCATGTACATCGAACATACCGTGGACAAGATGGGTAACTACTCCAACTACTTCGAGGCTTCCCCTATGGGCTACGAGCCTGTACGCTCGAACATAGAGCCCATCAAGGCTTACCCGGAGGTGGCGACCGTCACCACCAACTCCGACCCGAAGAACCTAGGTCGCGTGCAGGTGCAGTTCGACTGGCAGAAACCTGTCTCGAAGAACACGAACTGGATCCGCGTGCAAAGCCCGGACGCCGGTGGCAGCGGCGCGAAGAACCGAGGCATGGTCTTCGTCCCTGAAGTGGGCGACCAGGTGATGGTGGGCTTCGAGTTCGGCGACCCGAACCGCCCTTACGTGATGGGTAGCATGTTCAACGGAAGAAACGCCCTGGGCGGCGGCGAATCGAACAACATCCACAGCATCATAACGAAGAGCGGCCGCCAAATCATATTGGACGACGGCGGAGACGGAGGAATCACCATCGACGACAACAACGGGAACACCATACAGATATCCACCTCCGGCGGCATCATCGAGATCAATTCCACGCAGGAGATCTCTCTCCACTCCAAGATCATCAGATTATCGGCCGACGAAGACATCATCGTATCCGCCGGCAAGAATTACGAAAAGAAGATCGGAGGAGACAGTTCCACCGACATCAAGGGGAAATGCGAGAACAAGATAAAAGGCAACTTCACCGAGGATATCGAAGGCAACGCCGAATCCACCATCAAAGGGAAACAGAGCATCTCGGTGGAGAAAGACCTTAGCCAGGAAGTATCCGGAAAGATGAGCATGAAGGTCAGCAAAGACTGCGACGCCAAAATCTCCGGCAAACTGAGCTGCGAGGTGTCGAAGGACGGGAAGATCAACTCCAAGTCCAAGCTGTACATCACGGGAGGTAGCAACGTCTATGTGGGTAAATAACACGGAGCGCCATGGGAGGTAAATTTGTAACAGGGAGCGACAACTCCAGCAACAACAACGAAAACGAGAAGACGGAAAAAATCGATGTCCACATTGGTGTGTTCTTCGACGGGACCGGCAACAGCATGATGAATATACGGGAACGCAACGAGTACCTTTCCCGTAGCATCAGCGACAAAAAGAGATCGAAATATTACAAGAAGAACGATAGTCACACGAACGGTTTTTCCAACGTGGCGAACATCTACACCATATACAAAAACGACAACAAGAAGATTTTCTCGGTCTACGTCGAGGGCATCGGCACGGCGCCAAGACCCATCGTCGACCCCACAGAGTACAAGGACGACTACTTCAAGGGGAAAGGGTCCTACAGCGACAGCACCTTAGGCCAAGCCATCGGATTCGGCGCCTATGGCGTGAACGCGAAAATCGAACGGGCCTGCAAGAAAATCACCGCGATCCTACAAAAGCTAAAGGAGGAGGCGACAACACCCGTCGAGTTCGAACTCACGATGGACGTCTTCGGATTCAGCAGAGGCGCGGCGGCGGCCAGAAGCTTCACCTCGCGAATCAAATCCCCGAAAGGAGACACGACGAACCTGAAAAAAGCGTTCGCGGCCGCCATGATCGCTAGTTCGTACAACACCGTCCTGACACCCGTCATCACACAGGAAACCAACTACAAAGTATGTCTGATGGACAACTTCAAACCGTTGGATATCAAGATATCAGGTAACATCAAGGTGGATTTCCTAGGGCTGTTCGACACGGTCTCCTCCTACGGACTGAAGTTCGACGACGACGTGAAGGAGCTGGCCCTCACCATCGACACCACCGTGGTGAGTAAGGTGTACCAAATCTGCGCGGCGGACGAATACAGGAAGAATTTCTCCCTGACGCTGATCAACGACGACAAGAGAAGCAAGATAATCCCGGGAGCCCACAGCGACATTGGGGGTGGCTATAGCGACAACATGGAGGAACAGTTCATCATGTATAACAACATACACAACGCCATATATACCAGTCCGTCCTCCGTCTACATGCCGCTAATGACATACCAAACGCCAATGGTCGAGCACATATACGCGGGAAACAAGAAGAGGGAGGAACTCATCAGGGATGGATGGTTCAACGATGACGACATAGCCAGAGGCTCCCGATTCGTCCGCAACTCCTATTGCCACATTCCGCTCAATATAATGTTGGAGGAATTGGGTAGCGACAATCTGGAGAACAAGTCCGAGTTTGACATCTCGAAGGAAGAAGAGCCTATTAAAAAGTTTTACGATGTCGCGAAAGGGAAGGACCTATACAACTTCGTCAAGGAGAATGGCAAGACAAGGATCAAAAGGAATTCAACCCCGGTGGATGAAGCACTCATGAAGACAATCCGTCACGAATACCTGCATTTGTCCGTAAAGGGTGAACCGCTCCATAAGGTATTCACGAGCCCGGGACTATTGATGGACAAACGATTCGTCAACGCCGCTTGCCCTAACAACATACGCATAATCATAGAGAATGCTTAACAATATCCAAACAATAATCATCACAGCTGCCATTCTGCTTGCGATCATCATCGCCATCGCTTGCGTCAGCAGTTGCAACGGAAAGAAAAAAGAGATGGAAAATCGCACAAACGCATACCAATGGGAACCCATGGCAAGTGCCCCGGTAAAGTTCCCCATCGAAGTTTTAGGAGCGGATTTTGTCCTCGACAGAACCGACCAAGGGAAATTGCACGTGGAAGAGCTCAGCATATTCGGGAACCCCACCCTACACCAAGGCATCGCCCAAGGGTTCTGCGGAGCGGCCTACGATGAAGACCGCAAGGTCCGGCTACCCCGTGGCATCGACGCCCTGTGGCTCTCCTACACGGAGAGGAAGGTATACTCCCTCTACGCAGACCTGCCCTTCGAACAGATGGAGGATCTGTTCGCGAAGGGTTATGAACGATACGACAGCAATGGCGTACTGAAACAGGAAAAGTTCGAATCCCTCGACCTTTGCTTCCTTCCCAAAGGTGTGGTCGTCCTGTACGCGAAGGGCATCGCCCGCACCATACTGCTGGACTGGTCCGCCCTAGGCCAGGAGACAAACGAGTTCGACGAAGAGATATGCAAGGAGAAAAGAGCGGAATCCATAAACGAACTGGTCGATTGGACCCTGGAGCACAACCCCGGAATGGTGGTTGACAAGGACCTCCCGGCTGACTCCCTGCTGAGCAAATATTTCGAGCGTTTCAACTACCGCATCAACGTGGCCTTCGAGGACGAGAGGTCATCCATCTTCATCTCGAGCTGCAACTTCACGAACGCCGAACGCATCTCCGTCAGATACAAAAGCATGGATAACGGCATCAAAAGACCAGCCCGCCTAAAGGACTACGAACTGCTCTGGAACTGCGACGGATACCAATACGACGCCTACTTCTACTTCAACGAGGAAGAGTCGCTCCGCCTCTTCGACGAGGCATTCGGCGAAAACCGCAAGGAGAAAGAGGGCACGCTAGACGTGAAGGTGAGCAAGTACAACAACCTGTTCGAGATTTCCCTGAACGTGGACGACAAGAAAATCCTCTTCGAGAAAACGGAGATCAGAGTGTTCCGCGCCCCTCTGCCGGACGTGAGAGGCAACTGGGAACTGATATACAAGAACTACGAGGGAGATCATCAGAATATCCTTAGAATAGAATAAAACAACAAATATGAGGTACCAGTTCAACCACATAGAAACCGCCTACGACTTCTCCTCCGTGGTGACCTTCGCCAACGGACAGAGAAGCGCCTTCCACAAGGTGGAACACGTGGAGGCCCGGATGGATGGCAACGACTACTCCTTCCTGATGAAAGGCTCGTCGGACGAGACCCTCAACGGGGCTGTCCCTGAAGAGTTCGACGCGATCATCCTGGAGTTCGGGAAGGCGCTCTACCCCATCGACCTCCGCATCTCCGACCAGGGGGAGTTCATCGCAGTCAACGACTTCGAAGGATTGAAGGAGCATTGGCTGGCGAGAAGGAAGGAAATCGTCGACTACTACAACAGCTATCTGATAGAGAAGGAGTCGAACAAATATGCTTTGGCGTTAAAGACGGAGGAGAAGTTCTTCAACACGCTGAAGGAGAATATGTTATATAAACTCCTCTTTTGGAGGGAAGAGGAGCCGGTCGCCAGTTTGGGGGTGCGTGATTTCCCCTCGCGCGCCAGGATATCCACCTTCGTCTTCCAAGGAAGGAAGGTGGTCGACGGCTTCTCCCGCTACGACACGTACGACTTCCGTGACGAGGGGAGCGGAAGGCTGCTGGGCGGACATGCGACGCTACGCATAGGGCGGGACGACGACGGGCTGCCCTCGGAGATCGGATTTCAGGCAAAGGTGGAAGAGCAGGACACTGGCTACTTCACCAAAGAGATAACCATTAAAAGGATTTAGAGATGGAAGAGGAATTTATCGTGAAAGGAGCGATGGCGACATGCCAATTCGGGGTGGCGCCGTCCATGCTGAACAACATCCTAGACAACATGAACGTCTACTTCAACGGCAAGCTGGCCGTCACGAGCATGACGTTAGGTCCGGCCTTCCCATCCCCGGCCTTCGGTACCTGCAACATGGTGCCGAACATGCCCAAACCTTGCGTGGCGATGATCACAAAGTGGGACAGCGTATACAGCGGCATGTACATCAACCGCATCGCCCACCCGCTGACGAAGAACAGCAAGGGGACATGCGCCTTGGGCTGCCCGATGTGCATATCGTTCCAGACCACAGGCCAGATACCGATTCCCTCCCTGCCCGCAATGGAAATGGCCAAGGTGGAGCACCAGTCGGACATGAACCCGATGGCCACGAACGAGGAGGAACCGAAAGACGACATCACACCAATCATCAAGAGCATAGAGTTCATAGACTCCGACGGATGCCGCGTCGATGAGGTGCCTGAGAACGGAATCGTCACAGTAGTGGCTGAGACAGAAGGAACAGTGCCAGGGGATGGCTTTACATTCACCATCAACACATCCAACGGGAAGACCATAACAATTGATACGGTCGTGGGGAATGACTATCGAGCAATGGCGAAAAACGTTAACCTAAAATGATGCACTATGGGAAAAAATAATGAGAATCCATCAAGCGTCGATGCGTCAGGCAAACTGCGCAAGAACAATTTAAATCGTAAAAAAAGCATCGGTTCATCAACCACTAACGCAGAGGCTCCTAATAACGACAAACCCACTGAGGAAAAACCCCAAAAGTTAAGCAATCTCAGCAAAGGTGATCAGGAGGAGATAAAAGACAATATAATGGATTATTATAAGGAGATGGGTGAGATCTCTGACTTTCCTGAGGATTTTTCGGGTAAAAAATTTGAGGTTATGGATATAACAGTTATGTCCACAAGGGCAAACAGGAAAAAAAGGAATGAGTTTAACAACCAAAAAGAAAAATTACGTAAAGAATGGTCGGAAAAACACCATCAAGAATGGCCCACCTATACGGAAGATTTCTACGCTAAGAGTGGTAAACTGATCAGGCAGAAGGGGCAACCCTATGATATGCACCATATCCAGCCATTGAGCCTAGGGGGCAAAAATACATGCGATAACATGACACCATTCCATGCGAAGGACCACTATGACAGGCAGGGAATCCATGCCAATGGGGGTGCGTATGACAGATTATCAAAGAAAGTTAAAAGTCTAAATAGTAATTAAAAAAATGGATAAGAAAGAATTTCTTGAAAGCCTTCACGACAATCAGATTGACGATTTGAAGGTCAAACAAATCGAGGATTTGTACAAATGCAACATTTCGGACGAAGTAAAACAAATCGTGTCCAACTGTGATGAAACGATCTTCTTTGATGATGACGACAGCCGGGTGTTGTCGTTTGACGAGATCCTTGACGCGGAAGAGGATCTCCATGTGGAATTCATCAAGAAGAAGATGCTCCCTTTATTCGATTGCTTGGACAACGATTTCATCGTGTACAAAACGGACACCCACACATGGACGAGATTTAACATCGTGGATGAGATCGACTTTGACGAAGCGGATAGTCTGGAAGAGTTACTGGAGGATTGACCATGCATATAAAAGACTACGAAAAATTTGGTGTTCTCCCCTTCTCGAGATGGGATTACGAACCCGTAAAGGCCGCCAACGAATTGATGGCATCCGGAAAGGTGGAGGAAGGATTAAGCCAATTACAAAAATTGGCGGAGGAAGGGAACGCCATCGCCATGTTCTACATGGGGAAACATCATCTTGAAGGGAATGGCGTCGAAGAGGACGAGAAGAAAGCCGTGGAATGGTATACGAAAGCGGCCGAGGCGGGAGAAATCGAATCACAGATGTGTCTGGCTTATTTCTATAAATTGGGGAAACATGGTCTTAAAAAGGATTACCAAAAAACAAAGGAATGGTATGAAAAGGCCGCTCTCCAAAACTTTAATGAGGCACAATATTATCTTGGATCGTTATATCTACTTTATGGTTCTACCGAAGAAGACTATTCCAATGCGATTTTCTGGCTGACCAAATCGGCGGAATCGGGGTACACCCCAGCGCAACAGGATCTAGGAGATTGTTATGAGGAAGGAGAGAAAGTAAAACAGGATTACCAAGAGGCGCTCAAATGGTATAAGAAAGCTGCAAGGAATCCGTTATGTGCTTATCATGCAGGCCGCATCTATTATGAGGTCGAGAAAAATTTCGAAGAAGCATTCAAGTGGCTAAAACTGGCGGCAGAAGCAAGCGAAGAGAGAGCGCAATCACTTTTGGGTGAGATGTATGAGAAAGGCGAGGGCGTTCCCCAGGACATTGAGACCGCCGTGAAATGGTATAAAGAAGCCGCAGAAAACGAAGAGGAAAAAGCCCAATACAACTTAGCCAGGTGCTATGAGAATGGATATGGGATAAAAAGGAATATGAACAAAGCGGTGGAATGGTATACGGTGGCCATAGAACAATATGAGCCCCGTGCCTTAAATCGTGTGGGCGAATTAGAGATGGAAGGAGAGTTTATGCCTCAAAACACCAAACACGCACACTTCTGTTTCCAAGAGGCGGCAGAGCAGGGCAACAAAGACGCGGTGGAAAACCTCAAGAAATATTTCAATGAGACGGTCTCTCCAAAAAACGACTAGCGACACGATTCCCTCTGGAAGTCCGCGCCATCACATCATCAATTGGCACTCGGACGGATAAACTTGAAGTGCCAGAATCCGTCCGTGTATTTGTGACATAGGCTAATATAATTCTAAACGATCAGAATAAAACAGGAGATGAACAAGAACGATTTTATACAGGAACTTCAGAATCAGAAGATTGACGAAAGGAAGGTCAAACAAATCGAGGATTTGTACAAATGCAACATTTCGGACGAGGTAAAACAGATTGTGTCCAACTGTGATGAAACGATCTTCTTTGATGACGACGACAGCCGGGTGTTGTCGTTTGACGAGATCCTTGATGCGGAAGAGGATCTCCATGTGGAATTCATCAAGAAGAAGATGCTCCCTTTATTCGATTGCTTGGACAACGATTTCATCGTGTACAAAACGGACACCCACACATGGACGAGATTTAACATCGTGGATGAAATCGACTTTGACGAAGCGGATAGCCTGGAAGAGTTATTGGAGGATTGATTATGGAAATAAAAGGCTACGAATTATACGGAGTCCTTCCTTTCTCGAAATGGGATTACGAACCCGTAAAGGCCGCCAACGAATTGATGGCATCCGGGAAGGTGGAGGCAGGATTAAGCCAATTACAAAAATTGGCGGAGGAAGGGAACGCCATCGCCATGTTCTACATGGGGTGGCATCATCTTGAGGGGAATGGTGTCGAAGAGGACGAGAAGAAAGCCGTGGAATGGTATATGAAAGCGGCCGAGGCGGGAGAAATCGAATCACAGATGTGTCTGGCTCATTTCTATGAATGGGGGAAACATGGTCTTAAAAAGGATTACCAAAAAGCAATAGAGTTGTATGAAAAAGCCGCACTCCAAAACTTTAATAAGGCACAATATTCTCTTGGATCTTTATATCTGTATATAGGTTCTACCGAAGAAGACTATTCCAATGCGATTTTCTGGTTGACCAAATCGGCGGAATCAGGGTACACCCCAGCGCAACAGGATCTGGGAGATTGTTATGAGGAAGGGAGGAAAGTAAAACAGGATTACCAAGAGGCGCTCAAATGGTATAAGAAAGCCTCGAGGAATCGTTTTTGTGCTTATCATGCCGGCCGCATCTATTATGAAGTCGAGAAAAATTTCGAAGAAGCATTCAAGTGGCTAAAACTGGCGGCAGAATCAAAAGAGAGGCGCGCATTATCGCTTTTGGGTGAGATGTATGAGAAAGGCGAGGGCGTTCCCCAAGACATTGAGACTGCCGTGAAATGGTATAAAGAAGCCGCAGAAAATGAAGATATAAAAGCTCAGTACAATTTAGCCAGGTGCTACGAGAATGGATATGGGATAAAAAAGGATCTGAACAAGGCGGTGGAATGGTATATGGAGGCCGCAGAACAATATGAGCCCCGCGCCATAAATCGTGTGGGCGAATTAAAAATGGAAGGAGTCCTTATGGCTCAAAACACCAAACATGCACACATTTGTTTCCAAAAAGCGGCAAAACTGGGCAACAAAGACGCAGTGGAAAACCTCAAGAAATATTTCAATGAGACGGTTACCTAACCAAAAAGGATTTGATACAACATCCATCCAATATCCCCGCCATGGCGAGCATTCTCAACAACAACATTCCTCATTCGGGAGGAATTGCGGCAAAGAAAGCGAAAGAGAAGAATCAAAGTAATATTATGAACTTAAGGGAACAGTAAAATGGCAAAAATCACAGATGAATTAATAGGAGAATTGGAGTATAAAGATGACTCTTTTTATAAAACAGAAAAGTTTGACATGTATGGATATCCCAATGAAATTGAGATCAAATTCCATTCTGTATCAAATAAAAAAATTTCAGAGGAACAAAAAGTGGCATATAAAAAATATATGTCACGCAAGGATGATTATTTTAAAGAGATACCACAAGTGCTTCTGGATTCATATAAATTAAATTATGACGAAATTTCAAAAAGAGTTGACGTTGAAGGCACTGAGCATGACATAAACAATATAAATACTCAGACAATTGTTAAGATGTTTATATTTGAGACGTTGTACTTTGACTCTAAATGTAATTATGGCTGGATCTGCAAATGTGGATGGACAGAAGATAAGACTATCGCCATACTCCTATCCGAAGAAACGCCTCGCATTCTCACACCATCCCAATTATATGACTATCGCAAGATAGACGATCCTGTTTTCGGGGAAATGATCTATGATGCAAGTTGGGAGAAGAGAGAAAAGAAGTTGTTGTATGGGAAAGAGAAATTGGTCAGGATAGCAACGTGTGATTATAAGGATGGCATAACGGATGTGCACAGGGCATCCTATAGGAAGTATCAAGAGAACGAGGCAAGGTATTTGGAAGAAATCCCTCGTGTATTGCTCGAATATTATTTATCCATGTATGATGAGATAAAAGAGTATTGGCGAGTGCCGCGTGCATATACAAAAAAGAATGTCACGCAAGAGAATATCATGGACCTGATAGACTTTAGGACGCTTTATTTCAGGTATAACGGAATGTTCGCATGGTTGTGCGAATGTCCGTGGGAGGAAGAGTGTGGCATCGCGTTTGTTCTATCCGACGAGAAGGTCAGAGTGGAATTGCAGACGGATATATTGTAGGGAAAGAAAAAAACTCCGTGAGGGGAGCAAGCCTCCGCGAGGGGCAGGCACAAAAAAAAAGGGGTCAACCCGAAAGGATTGACCCCGAAGACGGCGGCGACCTACTCTCCCACTATACGCAGTACCATCGGCGCCGGCGGGCTTAACTTCTCTGTTCGGAATGGGAAGAGGTGGGACCCCGCCGCGATAGCCA
>JAFZPM010000040.1 GCA_017550335.1 Paludibacteraceae bacterium | reverse complement strand
TGACCTTATACGATTGGAGAAGGGAATGTAGAGAATTAAGAATTAAGAATTAAGACTTAAGAATTTTAGGGGCGTCTCATTAATTACTGAACGTGCCGACATTCTACACTCGCATATCCCCACGGCCTGAAAGGCCACCACATTATCTAGCCCAGGGCAACGCCCTGGGGGAATTGACGGAATGTGATTTACATTGCCGAACGTGCCGATATTCTATATTTTATCATAAAATATACGTTTCCATCGGAAAAATGCCCTCCTTGCCTGCCCAACGGATTATGAACTTAAAACAGAATTTTATATTTTTGTGGAAATAAATGTCTTATATGAACTCCACTACTAAAATCTTTTTATTGGTTCTGTTAGGGATTCTGCTCGCGTCCCTGACAAAGACTTTAATACCCATTTTTTGTATCGCGATAATAGTAGGTATTATTATTGCGATTTTGTCATATGAAGATGAAAAAAATGGAGAAGACACGGCTCAAACGTCAAATAACACAAACAACTCAAATAGCTACAATAATCAGGATAAAACCGATCAGGATTACACAAGATATAAACGGAAGGAGGGCACCTCCTATAACTACAGTAATCAAGACAATACCGATCAGGATGACACGAGATATAAACGGAAAGAGGATACCTCGTATGACAGTGACAATTCCAATGAGAATACATACCAATCGTCGCAAACCAACCGCAAATCAGACCAGTTCGATGAACCAATCAGGGCGGGAGGCGGCAAACGCGCAAGGAACAGGATTTTCCAAAACAATACCCTCCTACAAGGAGGTGTTATACATGACGAATCTGACAAAAGGAAGTTATACACGTCCGCCATGTCCGTCATTGCCCTCTTCTCTTGGGTGATGCGGAAGGATGACGGTGCGGATGACGATGAGTTGGACGTGGCGCAACTATATTTCGAAAAGCACCCCGCATTTAACCGAATCCAGCGGCTCTTCCCTAATGGACTGGAAAAGGATCCCATTACGGGTGCCGAACATATCTCGGTCAATAATTGCATGCAGATGCTCAAATTCTATAACGCATGTCCGAGAATGCTACGTTATGGTAAGTGTTGCAGCAATATCCTAGCGTCCGGCCTCTACTACTCGTCTGCCTTGGACTTGATGAAGGCGCTCCTGCAGGTGGCCTATACCATCGATGGCGTGATTGAGCCGGAATGGGAGATCCTTCGGGGTATCGCGCAGGAGCTGAAGATCCTAAAGGTAGATTGGATGAACCTGGAGCAGAAGTATACGCAGATGGGGAAGGGCCACGCTTCCTCCAAAAAGAAATCGTCCAGTGGTAACAACAACTCCGAGAAGGCGAAATCAGACTGGAAACAATCGAAGCAGCAGGAGAATAATCGCTCACAAGGACAACAGCAAAAACAGCAGGATCAGACCAAGAAATCGTCTACCTTCGGCTACAAACTGACGCAGGCCTACAACCAATTGGGCCTCCTCACCACCGCCACCGAACCGGAGATCAAAGCGGCCTTCCGCCTATTGGCCAAAAAGTACCACCCTGACCGCCTGCCGAGCGACGCGACCGACATGGACCGTAAGATCTCGGCTGACCAGTTCCGACAGGTCATGGAGGCGTATGACCTTATTCGGCTGGAAAAGGGAATGTAGAGAATTAAGAGTTAAGAATTAAGAATTAAGAGTTGACGGGATGTGATTTACGTTTCCGAACGTGTCGACATTCTATACTTACTCATCCCTACGGCCTGAAAGGCCACAACACATATAGCCCAGGGCAACGCCCTATGAAAATTTTGAATTTTGAATTTTGAATTATGAATCGTCAGTTCGACGTAGTCAATTTTTGGGCGGCGTCTCATTAATTAAATGATTCACGTTGCCGAACGTGCCTACATTCCACATTTGCGTATCCCCACGGCCTGAAAGGCCATCACATTATCTAGCCCAGGGCAGCGCCCTGGGTTCGCACGGATGGGTCCGCATAGATTGCCATTTCATTGGTGAAAACGATATTTTTTGCATAATCGGTTTTTGTCATAGTAGATGTGTCCAATAAAACAAACGACGCTGTTGGGGATGCTTTTTTGTTTTTATATTTTTGTGGTAGTATTGATATTGTCCTAACCTTAGAATTTGTGTTTATAAAAAGAATTCTCTTATCACATGATTGCGATTTTATTTGCTTTTGTACTTCCCTTTCTGCTTCTCATCCTTACGCTAATACTGAAACGTGATGGGGAACCATCGGAGACGGACCATGCAAGCGGTTCCTGGAAAAGCAATTCGGCAAATAATACGAACAACAGGAGGACAAAGCAAAAGACTTCATCCCATCATAGGAAATCAAGGGATAAAAGGAAGTACATCTTTGATTGGGACGCTAATGAGTTCAAGTCGGAGAATGAAACACTCTACACCGCCGCACTCTCTATTGTGGCTCTCTTCTCGTGGGTGATGAGGAAGGATGGGAACGTGGGTTCGCAGGAATTGGATGTGGCGCGTTACTATTTCTCGCTACACCACACCACGTACTATAGGATCTTATCGCATCCTCCCCTTGGAATGACAAATGACCCTGTGACGGGAATCCCCCGTTTTGTCACGAAAGATTATATGAAGATGCTCGAATACTATAACGCTCTTCCGAAGTTGCTGCGGCATGGCAAATGTTGCGGCAAGATTCTGGAAGCCGGCATCTACTATGAAGCGGCATTGGACCTGCTGAAGGCGCTCTTCCAGGTGGCCTACTCCAGCGATGGGGTGATCAAGTCAGAGATGGATATCCTCCAAAGCATCGCACAGGAACTGAATATCCGTTATGAGGATTGGAACAACCTGCGACAGAAGTATGAAACATATCGGGGACCACACAAAAACAGGGCGGACTCCTCATCCGAATCTTCCGATGAAATGGGCAAAAAATCTAATAAGAAGAAGAAAAAGAATCGGAGAAACAGACAGGAGTGGAATGAATCGGAGAACTCTTCCGATCAATATGAAGAGCGTAAGGATCAGCAACAAAAACAGGAGCAACAACAGGAGAAAAAGCAAAAGAAATCTTCCACCTTCGGCTACAAACTGACGCAGGCCTACAACCAATTGGGCATCCTCACCACCGCCACCGAACCGGAGATCAAGGCTGCCTTCCGACAACTGGCCAAGAGGTACCACCCCGACCGCCTGCCTAGCGACGCGACCGACATGGACCGCAAAATCTCGGCCGACCAGTTCCGACAGGTCATGGAGGCGTATGACCTTATTCGGCTGGAGAAGGGAATGTAGAGAATTAAGAGTTAAGAATTAAGAATTAAGAGTTGACGGGATGTGATTTACGTTTCCGAACGTGTCGACATTCTATACTTACTCATCCCTACGGCCTGAAAGGCCACCACATATCTAGCCCAGGGCAACGCCCTGGGTCCGCATGGGTTGCCATTTCATCGGTGAAAACGGTATTTTTTAGCACAATCGGTTTTATTATAGCAGGTATGGACAATAAAAACATGCGCATCATTGGGAATGCCTTCCCCTTTATTTATCTTTGTAATAGAATGATTTTACCTACCAAACTTATTCTATGTTGAGGGACTGGTTTATATATCTTTTGGTCGGCGTTTTGGCTATTGCGATTCGGTATGTTCTCGAGCGGCTGAAACGTCCTGTCGAGAAGGTGGGGGATATGATCCGTGATCAGAATCCGCCCACATCCGATGTCCCGAACTATGAGCCTATTCCTCCCCTGACGGGCACCGGTCGCGCAAATGCCAGAAGGAAGAGAATCTTTCAAGGGGATTACCCGAGTGGGGTGGAGGATGTGAATGTCTATACGTCCGCCCTCTCCGTCATCGCCTTGTTTTCCTGGGTGATCCGCAAAGATGGTGAGGTGGACCATCGGGAGATGTCCGTCGCACGGCTCTATTTCAAGAACCACCCGATATACAGGAATATGCTATGGTGCCGCCCTAGGGAGTTGCGCACCGACCCCATATCGGGCGACAAGTGTCTCTTCTCAAGTGAGTGTATGGAGTTGCTGCGGCACTACAACGCTTCCCGGGAACTTCTCCGGTACAATTTATGTTGCCGTAACATCCTGAAATCCGGCATCTTCTATGAGGCCGCCTTGGACTTGCTGAATGCGCTTTTCCAAGTGGCTTTCTCCAGCGATGGGGTGGTCGGCTCTGAGATGGAAATCCTCTACGGGATCTCTATGGAGCTGAAAATCAAGCAAGAGGACTGGAAGATTCTGAAGCAAAAGTATGAAACGCCTAAGTCGGAAGAAACTGCGGGAAAGAAAAATAACGACTCCTCGGCTTCTTCAGAGAAAAAGGAAAAGAAGAAATCCTCTTATGGCCACAAGCTGACGCAGGCCTACAACCAATTGGGGCTCCTCACCACCGCCTCCGAGACGGAGATCAAGAACGCCTACCGCGACCTGGTCAAGAAATACCACCCCGACCGCCTGCCGAGCGATGCGACCGACATGGACCGTAAAATCTCGGCGGACCAGTTCCGGCTGGTCAAGGAGGCGTATGATCTGATCCGGCTGGAAAGGGGAAAATAGTGGGAGGAAGAGCAGTTGCGCAGGAAATATGGGCTGACAGAGGAGGAGATGAAGTTTGTGGAGGGGATGGTGAAGGAGATGGAGTGAGGTTTTTTACCTCTTTTTTTCGACATGTCATATTACTGACATGTCGAAAAAGTTATTACCTTTGCAACCAATAATAATTTAAAAATCTGTCTGAAATGAAAATTTATCGTTTTGCTTTTTACTGGTTGGATACTTGGGTCTTAGGGAATGTCATCCAATTAGCAACACAAGATTTCTGCAATCGCTATTTAAAACGTTCAAATGATCCTTGTGGCCGTCAATATGACCAAATGACCCAAGCTGCACGTTCTGTGCCAGCCAATATAGCAGAGGGGGGATCACGTCATTCTACTTCTAAAGAAACAGAGATGAAGCTTACAGATGTAGCAAGAGCAAGTTTGGCTGAATTAGCAAATGATTATGTGAACTGGTTAATGTGTCAGGAGCAAATTCCATGGTCAATACATTCTGATGATCATAAAAGAGTTACTGCCATTCAGCTTGATCACCCCAATTATAAGGATGACGTGCAGCACCTCAGCTCTATACATATCCTAAAACAAAAGCATAAATTTGACGAATGGCTTAATTCGGGAGATTCTATCATTGCTGCAAACTGTTTGCTTGTTCTATGCAATCGATTAATCATGATGCTTCGCAAACAAATCGAGAACCTCCTCACCACCTTTCGTGAAGAAGGGGGCTTCTCCGAAGGATTGACCGCCGAAAGACTCGCCTACCGTGCGGAACAAAGCATCCAATCCAATGCGCCAATCTGCCCTAAGTGTGGCAAGCCGATGATCAAGCGGATGGCCAAGAAGGGGGTGAATGCCGGCAAGGAGTTCTGGAGCTGCTCGGGGTATCCGGAATGTAACGGGTCGAGGAGAGGGTAAAAAAGGGATGGGTTCGACAGCATAATCCCCCCGTTTTCACCGATGGAATCGTCCATTATTTGCAAACACCGCAGCTGTTGCAGTGGGAGAGTTCGCCACGGAAGCGTTGCTCCACGAGCAGGCGGATCTTGTCCTTCACAGCCTCGATCCGTATGTTGTCCAACACGTCGCTCACGAAGGCGAACATGAGAAGCATGCGGGCCTCCTCCTCCGGGATTCCTCTCGAACGCAGGTAGAAAAGCGCCGTTTCATCGATTCTTCCGGTCGATGCGCCGTGGCTACACTTCACGTCGTCCGCATAGATCTCCAGATGAGGCTTCGTGTACATCCTAGCGTTCGGAGACATGCAGACGTTACGGTCTGTTTGGTAAGCCTCCGTCTTGAATGCGCCCTCGGCCACCATAATCTTGCCGGAGAATGCGCCGGTCGCCTCGTCGTTCAAAACATATTTATAGAGCTCACGGCTCTTGCAGTTCGGTTTGTGGTGGTTGATCAGCGTCGTGTTGTCGATGTGCTGTTTTGCGTCTCCGATCGCCATGCCGCTTAGGGTGGTTTGGCAATGCTCCCCGTCGATGTCGATCTGGATCCTGTTCCTGGTCAGTCCGTTGTGCAACGTGATGTCGTTCACGATGATCTCCGAACCGCTCTGTTGACGGATGTTCAGGTTCGCCACGCTGATCGATTTGGAGTGTGTGTTCTCCAGCTTGTAATGATCATAAATAGCGTTTTCACCGACAAAAACCTCCGTCACCCTGTTGGAAAGTTGCTCCCATTCGCCACGGGTATGGGCGCAGAGCAGGAGCTTGGCCTGTGCGGACCGCTCCAAGACGATAAGGTTCCTTTGCGTGCCCAACATAGGCACTTTCCCTGTCATCACGCATATCAGCTGTATAGGCTTGTCGATGACCACGTTCTCCGGCACATGAAGGAAGAACCCGTCCTGTGCGAAAGCCGTGTTGAAGTCTATGATCGCATCCGCCCCGCTGACCGCCGTCTTGCCGTAATACTTCGCGACGAGCTCCGGGTCAGTCTGTGAGTATTCACGTAAACTGCCGATGGAAACGCCCTTTTCCCGTAGTTCGATCAGATATTTCTCGCTTTCGGGCGGACAGAAGAATGTGTCGTTCACCACATAGAAGAGATAGGCGTTGATGCCCGGCACTTCGCAGCGGAAATCCTCCGTGAGGGCGATCCGGTTGAGGTTCATGCCATAATCCACCGCGAAGGCCTCCTTCATGTCGGTGTATTGGTATGCCTCCATGCGCCGGGTAGGGAATCCCCTCTGTTGGAACGATTCGAAGGCGGCCTCCCTCAACGCGTCCATGGGTGCGCCGCTATTCCTCTTCAGCACGTCGCGGTACTGCTTGAAAATATCTATGTATGATTGCTCTATCGACATATTTGCCATGAAATTATTCACCCAACTCTTTTTTTATCCAATCGTAGCCTTTCTCCTCCAGCTCCAAGGCAAGTTCCTTGCCCGCCGTCTTCACGATCTGACCCTTGTAGAGGACGTGGACGATGTCCGGAACGATATAATCCAAAAGACGTTGGTAGTGTGTGATCACTATGCTTGCGTTATCGGCCTTTTTCAGCTTGTTCACGCCATTGGCCACGATGCGCAAGGCGTCGATGTCCAAACCGCTGTCCGTCTCGTCCAGAATGGACAGTTTAGGCTCCAGCATGGCCATCTGGAATATCTCGTTGCGCTTCTTCTCGCCACCGGAGAATCCTTCGTTGACGGATCGGTTCGCCAATTTATTGTCCAACTCCACCAACTCCTTCTTCTCACGCATCAGCTTCAGGAAATCGGAGGCGGACAAGGGGTCCAACCCTTTGTATTTGCGATGTTCGTTCGTGGCGGTGCGCATGAAGTTCACCATGCTGACACCAGGGATCTCCACAGGATACTGGAAACTGAGGAAAAGACCCTCCCTTGAGCGGTCTTCCGGGGAGAGCTCCAAAAGATTCTTTCCCTTGAAATAAACCTCACCTTCCGTTACCGTGAAGGTCGGGTCGCCCGCCAACACGGATGAGAGTGTGCTCTTTCCTGAACCGTTCGGGCCCATGATGGCGTGCACTTCCCCCTCGTTCACCGTCAGATTGATACCCCGCAAAATCTCTTTGCCATTGACATTGGCATGTAAATTCTTAATTTCTAATAGCATATATAATAATTGTCTATTAACCTACTGATCCTTCCAATGAAACCTGCAGCAGCTTCTGCGCCTCCACCGCAAACTCCATCGGTAATTTGTTGAGCACCTCCTTCGCGTAGCCATTGACGATGAGACCGACCGCATCCTCGGTGCTGATGCCTCGCTGGTTGCAGTAAAAAATCTGGTCCTCGTTGATCTTCGAGGTGGTCGCCTCATGCTCGACGATGGCCGATTCATTATGGATGTCCATGTACGGGAAGGTGTGCGCACCGCACTTATCTCCCAGCAGCAAGCTGTCGCATTGCGAGAAGTTACGGGCACCGTCCGCGTTCTTCGAAACCTTCACCAATCCCCGGTAGCTGTTCTGGCTGAGTCCCGCCGAAATACCTTTGGAGACGATATGGCTTTTCGTGTTCTTGCCGAGATGTATCATCTTCGTACCCGTGTCCGCCTGCTGGTAGTTGTTCGTGACCGCCACGGAGTAGAACTCCCCGACGGAGTTATCGCCCAGCAATACGCAGCTCGGATACTTCCATGTGATGGCGGAACCCGTCTCCACCTGCGTCCAGGAGACCTTCGAAGAGATTCCCTTGCAGAGCGCGCGTTTGGTGACGAAGTTGTAAATACCGCCTTTACCCTCCTTGTCGCCTGGGTACCAGTTCTGTACGGTCGAGTATTTGATCTCCGCCCTATCATGTGCCACCAGTTCGACGATGGCCGCGTGCAATTGGCTCTCGTCACGCATCGGGGCGGTACAGCCCTCCAGATAGGAGACGTAGCTGTCGTCGTCCGCCACGATCAGTGTGCGTTCGAATTGGCCGGTCTGGGCGGCGTTGATTCTGAAATAGGTGGAGAGCTCCATCGGGCAACGAACACCCTTCGGGATGTAGACGAAGGAGCCGTCGCTGAAGACCGCCGAGTTCAATGCGGCGAAGAAATTGTCCGTGTAAGGAACGACCGTTCCGAGGTATTTCTTGACGAGGTCCGGGTAGTTCTTCACCGCTTCGTTGAACGAGCAGAAAATAATGCCCAATTCAGCGAGGTTTTCCCTATAAGTCGTCTTGACGGATATGCTGTCCATGACCGCATCCACCGCCATGCCCGCGAGGTGTTTCTGCTCCTCCAACGGGATGCCCAGCTTGTCGAAAGTCTTCAGCAACTCCGGGTCGATATCCTTTTCGCTCTTAGGAGAGTTCTTTTTCGGGGCCGCATAGTAGTAGATATCCTGATAGTCGATTTCAGGGATGCTGAGGTGCGCCCAGTTCGGCTCCTTCAGCGTGAGCCAATGCCGGTAGGCCTTCAGGCGGTATTCGAGCAACCATTCCGGTTCCCCCTTCTTTTCGGAGATGAGGCGCACAACATCCTCGTTCAACCCTTTCGGGATGACCTCGGTCTCAATGTCCGTGACAAATCCGTACTTATAATCCCCTTTGGTAATGGTATCTACTATGTTATCATTCATAATGCGAGCCAACTATTCATTGCGCGAAAGTACGAAAGAATTGGCTAAACTAAGGAATGAAAAAAGAAAAACTCTCCGTCATCGTGATTTTTAGTGAAAACATCTTAGAAAAACAGGCAAACAGGGCCTTAAATAGATATATATTCTCTCTTTTCCCATAAAAAGGGGATATAATGCCATGCCCCGCCAATAATTACCCCAGGGCGTTGCCCTGGGCTATATATGTGTTGGCCTTTCAGGCCGTGGGGATATGCAAACGTAGAATCTCGGCACGTTCGGCGACGTGAATCACATCCCGTCAATTCAAAATTCAAAATTCAAAATTCTTAATTAATTTAAAGCGAGATCGGCAATTCCCTCTTGATGCTCTGCTCGAGGCAAATAAGCGTCTCCGTGGCGGATACACCCTTGATGCTCTGGATCTTACCGTTCAGGAGTTGCATCAGATGCTCATTGTCTTTGGCGTAGAGTTTCACCATCATGGTGTAAGGACCCGTGGTGAAATGGCACTCCACGATCTCTGGGATTTTCTCCAATTCAGGAACCACCTCCGAATACATGGAACCCTTCTCTAGTTTGATTCCTATATATGTACAAGTTTGGTAACCTAATATCTTAGGGTTGACGTGATAGCCGGAACCAATAATCACACCTAGATCAGCCAAGTGTTGGACACGTTGGTGAATAGCAGCGCGTGACACTCCACACTCTGCCGCCACATCCTTGAACGGAATGCGGGCGTTTCTGGTGATAATCTTCAGAATATCCTTGTCTAAGTCGTCAATCTTTTCCATTGCCATGTGTTTTTATTCGCCAAAGAGTTTTTATTCGCCAAAGATAGGGATTTTTTGTAATTGGTGCGAATTTACTTGAAAAATAAATTTCGAAGACTTCCTGTTTTGAGTTTTTGATATATCTGTCATTATCGCTGAAATAATGGGCAATGTCCCATTGACGCCCTCTGGGCCCCCCTTCTTCCTGCGTGAGTGTTTGTCGTAAAAGCGATATGATTTCCTTATAAATCCGAAGCGAAATGCCCTCCTTCCGTTACAGTTTGTCAGATACGGAAATTCACTTTGTAGAATAAACTGATATTACTATTATCATAATGTTATCAATATTATCTTTGCAGTGTCATTATGATAGTAAAAATAGCAAATCAATTATCATTATGATATTATGTATAACATTTAACCATTAGTATTATGGAAAGATTATGGAAGTTGGGGTTAATAATGTTGCTGTCCTGCGTTATGGCATGCCCCCTGAGAGCGGAAGAAAAGGATAGCACCTCGTCGAAAGTTGAGTTCACCGTTGGTGCGGACTTGGTAAGTTCGTATTTGTGCCGCGGCGCTAAGGTGTCGGGGGCCAGTTTCCAGCCTACGTTTGGTGTTTCATACAAAGGATTGTCCCTGAGCGCATGGGCCTCCTCCGATTTTAAGACAGCTGTGAACGAGTTCGATTGGATCTTGGGTTACGAGGTCGGTGGTTTCTCGATGGCGCTGACGGACTACTTCGGTCCGTATGAGGATGGCGCTACACCTAAGTATTTCGGGGATAATTCGCACATGTTGGAGGGTACGGTCGGATTCGACTTCTCCGCAGTCTGCAAGAAGTTCGCTTTGAGCATCGCATGGAACACCTATTTCCTGAATGACAAGAATGTGGAGGGGGATGAACAGTTCTCCACCTACATCGAACTGGGATACCCTGTGAACTTGAGTGCCGTTTCACTGGAATTCGCGGCCGGGTTCACCCCATGGGAAGGTGTGTATTCCTCTAATTTCAACATGGTGAACCTCTCCTTGAAGGCTACCAAGGAGTTGAAAATCACGGAGTATTACTCCCTGCCGGTATTCACACAATTGGTCCTGAATCCTAACACGGAAAACATATATGGTGTCTTCGGCGTCAGCTTTTAAGGAGGATGTGGCTATTTAACTGATTAGTCATGTAATGAATTAAAACTTAATCATCATGAAAAAGATTGAAGCAATTATCCGAAAAACAAAGTTTGAGGAAGTGAAAGATGCCTTGTTGGCGGCGGATATCGAATGGTTCTCGTACTATGATGTCCGTGGAGTCGGAAAGGCGCGACAAGGACGCATCTACAGAGGTGTCGTGTATGACACAAGTGTTATCGAGCGCACATTGGTCTCCATCATCGTTCGCGACAAGAACGTGGAGCGGACGGTCGAGGCGATCCAGAAAGCCGCCTACACGGGCGAGATCGGCGACGGTAGGATCTTCATCATCAATGTGGAGGACGCCATCAGGATCAGGACGGGCGACCGTGGCGACACTGCCCTTTATAATGCCGAACAAGAGAAATGACAACAGAGAACAAGACTCAATTAAATCAAACGATAAACAATATGCTAATTATGAACACGATATTAAAACATATAACATCAAGGGCCACACGCATCGGGGCCATGGCATGTTCCCTCTGCGTAGGTCTGCCTGCCATGGCGCAAGACGGTGCTGTGGCGGAGGCGGCGGAGGAAGCCTCTTCTGTCAGTGCGGTCGACACGATTTGGGTGCTTTTGGCAGCCATGCTAGTATTCTTCATGCAACCAGGTTTCGCCTTGGTTGAAGCTGGATTGACCAGGGCGAAGAACACGGCCAACATCCTGATGAAGAACTTCTGCGACTTCGCGGCGGGTTCTGTCCTCTATTGGGTGGTGGGTTTCTCCATCATGTTCGGCGCCGGAACGTTCATGGGATGGGGCGGATTCGGTATCGGTGGCGTGGAAAACCCTTGCGGCAACTTGCCGAAGGAGTGCTACTTCATCTTCCAAACGGTCTTCTGTGCGACAGCGGCCACCATCGTTTCAGGTGCCATGGCTGAGCGTACCAAGTTCTCCATGTACATGCTCTACTCTGTCCTGATCTCCGCTTTCATCTATCCGATCCAAGCGCACTGGTCATGGGGCGGCGGTTGGTTGAGCGAGTTGGGATTCCATGATTTCGCGGGATCCGCCGTAGTCCACTCTTGTGGTGGTTTCATCGCTTTGGCCGGCGCCATCGTATTGGGTCCACGTTTGGGCAAATACGGAAAGGACGGAAAGACCCACGCCATTCCGGGTCACAGCTTGACCTTGGCGGCCTTGGGTGTTTGGATCCTCTGGATGGGATGGTTCGGATTCAACCCTGGATCAACGGTAGCGGCTCAAGGAGCGGTAGATCCTGAGACTTACGGAGGAGGCATCCTCGATAACATGTCCGCCATGTCCCACATCTTCGTGACGACGAACATCGCGGCGGCCGTAGGAGGAATCGTGGCATTGATCTACACTTGGTTGGTATACGGAAAACCATCATTGTCAATGGTATGCAACGGTATCTTGGCAGGTTTGGTCGGCATCACGGCAGGATGCGACTGCGTCTCCATCGGTTCCGCGGCAATTATCGGAGCCATCGCTTCCGTGGTAATGTGTTTCTCTGTCAACTTCCTTGACACGAAGCTCCATATCGACGACCCTGTCGGTGCAGTCTCTGTACACGGTATGGCAGGATTCACGGGTACGATCCTTACGGGTGTTTTCGCCTACGAAGAGTGCGGATACTCAGTATTGACTCAGCTGATTGGTGAGGTCACGGTAGCGGCTTGGTCATTCGGCGTAGGATTCCTGGTATTCTTCGCGATCAAGAAGATTCATGGCTTGAGGGTTCCGAAGAGAATCGAGGAAGAAGGTTTGGATGTGTACGAACACGGAGAGTCAGCATATAACTGATATACGGAAATCTACCGACTGTGTGGGCGTCCTCGGAGTGATCCGGAGGACGCTCTTTTTTGCTGTGTGACTGATCATCTCTTCCAATATGTCTGGTGTCACAGGGAGAGCGCAAGATCGAAAAAAAGGAGTGGAGGAGTGAGAAAAAGAACAATTATGCGTTTGCTCAAAAAGATAATTATTATTTTTGGGGCATATAACAGGGGAACGCCTATGGCTGGTTGAACGAATCGATTTTTATGTATGATAGATAAATGATCGCAAGGGGGCATATTTAAAGTGTTGAATTATTAAGAAATCATTTCTGTTATTGCTCAAGTAAATGAATAACAAGTCGTTTCCATATTGTTTCACGGTATTTTTCCTGACCTTCGTATTGGGGACATGTTCATTGTGTGAATCCGCGAAAGGACAGGAGAACAATACCCAATTCGAGCAAATGAGAAGCGAATTGCGGTCTGGTTCGTTGCCGCTTGTGAACTTGATTGTGGATATCTCTGCCGTCAGTAAAAGAGCGTTCGTCAATGGGGAAATAGAGATAGTCGACTTCCTTAAAAGGACGGATTCATTGTCCGAATCGGTTAAGTATCAGTGCCAAATCAGGTATCGGGGAGGAACATCGGTCAGTCATGAGAAGAAGTCATTCTCCATCAAACTGGTGGATGAAGCTGGTGAGAAGCAGAATGCCAACATATTGGGTATCAGAGAAGAGAATAGTTGGATCTTAGATGCGATGGCCATCGACAGGACGAGAATGAGGAATAGGGTCTGCTTCGATGTGTGGAACGATATGAGCCAGACTCCATACGAGACTGCTTATGGAAATCGGAATGGGACGGCAGGCGAGTTTGTGGAGGTGTTCATCAATGGAAGTTACCATGGGCTGTACTGCATGTCGGACAAGATAGACCGTAAGCTGTTAGGCCTAAAAAAGACGAAGAAGGATGAGAATGACACTACCATAAGGGGGGTGCTATACAAAGGGATTTCCCCTCATACCAACCTTAAATCCTATGCGGATGAGGATGTGAACAGTTCCACTTGGAACATGTGGGAACTGCAGTATCCAAGCGATCTTCCTTCTTTCGACACTTGGAAACCTTTGATGGATTTGATGGACTTAAATTCAGCGGGGACATCGGATTCTGTCTTCCTCCAGCAATATCAGGACTATTTCTATCCGGAGAATCTTGTTGATTACATTGTTCTTATAATGACTCTCAATGTGGATGATTGTCTCTACAAGAACACATTTTTGTCTGTTGTTAATGTCAATAAAGGCCATAAATTCCTGATCTCGCCATGGGACATGGATATGTCTTTAGGCGGCTCTTGGGATGGAACTTATAACGATGTACTTGTTTCCTTCGATAGATTCAGTAATGTTCCTCCGTTTAATAGGCTCATCCTGCAGAATATGGATGGATTTATGGATAGCGTGAAGCACAGGTGGGTAAACCTCTATTCCACATTGTTCCTTCCGAAGAATATAGAGAAACGGTTGGATGAGTATGCGGACGCGTTTCTGACATCGGGAGCGTGGGAACGGGAGTATGCCAAGTGGAACGGGAACCCGGTGCCCCTGAAACCGTCGATTGCGGAGGAACTAGACTACGTGAAAGATTGGTATGGGAGGAATTACAAATTCTTGTGTGAGAAATTCAAGTCGGAACAGATGGGAATATCGGATGTCCCCGAAACGATAAGTATGGGTCGGGACTGTTTGGATGGAAATGGGAGGAAATATGCCGACGGCGTCTATTGGATGGACGGACGTAAGATCAGAGATTCGTCGGACATAGAGGGGTTGGCTAGAGGTGTCTATATCGTCGGAGGAAAGGTGGTGATTGTCCGTTAGCTTTCTGCGAAAGATGTTTGGCGTTATCCTGTCCATGTGTTGAAATAAATAATAATTTTGTGGTCTTCGATGAGGAAGGGGGATCCCACTCGTCAATTACGGATTGGGTTAAGATATGAAGGATACATTAAGTACATTTTTTGCTCTTATGGGTCTTGTATCGCCGCCACTATGCGCCGTGCATGCCGCCAACAGGGGTATAATCATCAATGAGATTATGCCCAACAACGTGAATGCGGTAATCGACGAGGACTATAATTTTCCGGAGGGTTGGGTGGAACTGCACAACACGACAGACCAAGACATAGACATCCAGGGATGGTATTTATCCGACAAGCCTTCCGATCCTTTCTTATGGAAAATACCTGTCCAGTGCGTCATCCCTTCCCATGGGTATAGGGTCATCTACACGGACAAGGTGGAGACGACGCTCCCCGAACACGTACACGCCGCCATCAACATGGGCAACGTCAACGGTAGGCTCTATCTCACCCGCGACGATGGGGAGGTCGAAGATGAAACCCCGAAATATACGGATGCCCCCATCAACCACAGCTTCGGCAGATGCCAATCCGACGCATCGAGTTGGGTCTGGTTCGAACACGCCACGCCGATGCTGCCCAATTCGGATGATTGCGCGGAAAGGGAATCTGCCCCTGATGTCGGATTCAGTGTTCAGGGGGGTATATACTACGGCTCATTGACCGTCCAACTTGCCGCTCCGGATCCGTACGGGCGGAACATCCGCTACACGCTGGACGGAAGCGAACCCACGGAGCATTCCCCGCTTTACGTCCAACCGATAACCATCGATAGCTCCACGGTCATAAAGGCTAAAATCATCAGTGGGGATTTGCTGAGCAAACCTGCTAACGCCAACAGTTACATCATAACCGACAGGGAGATGCAACTCCCGATCGTATCGCTTTCCATCGATCCGGTCTATCTGTGGGACGACACGTTGGGAATATACGTGGAGGGGAAAACAGGCGTCTACTACAGGGAGGATTTCGGGGGGCCATGCAATTATAGGACCAATAGGAGACGTCCCCTCAACATGGAGTACTTCGTCGAAGGGGAGAGGGTGGTCAACCAGCTGTGCGAGGCGAGAATCGCGGGAGGATGGCCCCGTGTCGAAAAGATAAAGGGCCTGAAGATATATGCGAAGAAAAGGTACGGCAACAAATATTTCTCCTACAAATTCTTCCCGGAGAAGGAGTCCAAGGAGGAAGAGGGATATAGATGCATCTACCTAAGGAACGGTGGGAACGACGCCCAAATGACGATCGTGAAAGATGCGTTCCTGCAGAAACTCTCAGGCGGGAAGGTCGATGTCGATTACCAAACTTGCCAACCCGTCATCGTCTACTTGAACGGACAGTATTGGGGAATAGAAAACATGAGGGAGCCGGACAATGATGATTACTTCATGTCCAACTACGGGATTGAGGACATTGACCTGTTCAAAAACCATGAACTCAAGGAAGGCACCCGTGACGCGTACGATAATCTATGTGAATTCCTCAGCCAGCCCGACTTCTCCCATGAGAAGCTATGCTCCCTCGTGGATGTGAACGAGTTCGTCAACTACATGTCGCTTCAGGCTTTCGTCGGAAACTACGATTGGCCTAACAACAATTATGTTATCTGGAGAAACAGGAACAACGGGAAGTGGAGATGGTTGTTGAAGGACTTGGATGGCGGATTCGAATATTGGCCTATTACCGACCCCAACAAGGATATTATCGGGGTGTATATCAATCCATTCAATTTCCTTTCGAGGAAGGAGCCTTATTATGAACATGGAAACAAGGATTGGGCGACCTGGACGCTGGAACGTATCTTATCCGACCCCATTGTGCGAAGGATGTACATAGAGAGGATCGCCATCCAGATGGGGGATATCTTCCATAAATCCGAGATGTACCATGTCATTGACTCTATCACATCCATCATAGCGGATGAGTATCCTTACCATAGAACCAGGTGGGATTGGCCTCAAAGCACATGGAAGACCTGCCTCGACCAGATGCCGGATTGGATTGAACATAGGCACGACCTCCTTTATGGGATGCTGTCCGAATACTATTCTTTGGGGAAACCGATCCCGCTTACCATTAAATCTTCTTTGGAAGGGGACGAAGTGCGGAACGGAAATCTGTTCCTTTGCGGAGAACGGCTCTACCGTGACAGGTTTGACGGGAAATGGTTCCAGAATGATTCCATTACCGTTGAGGCCTCGCCTCAGGTGAATGGACAGAGATTCGTGAAGTGGCTGGCCATCTGTACGGACAAAGGGAATGTGGTCGATGCCAAATATCTGTATGATAATAAGATAACTGTAAGGACCAGAAAAAAAAGGTCGTATTCCTTCACTGCCATTTACACGGACAATGATGGGGAATCCTCGTCCAATCACTCTAATCGCATCGTCTCTCTCTATCCTAATCCCGTCAGGGATAAGCTATACCTCCAGTTCGATATGATCGGGGTGTGCCATCTGGAAATCACTGACATCACGGGGCATGTCATGCTCAAGGAGAGTGCCATCAACGATAGTCATATCATGGATATGAGCGGATTACGTTCAGGGATATATCTTCTGCGCGTGTCACCCCAAGGAAGCGATGAGCAAATCTATAAGATCATCAAACAATAACACCCAATCCACGCTGGTTAAGGAAATCTCCTGAGACCAGTCGTCAACACTATGTCAGGAATTCCTTCCGCTTCTCATCGGAAATACTTCCCGACGACTGGCAACGCCTTCAGCGGGAGGTCTCGCTTGATGATGAGGGCGAGGAACAACAACAAGAGGATTGTATCCTGCACATAGCGCAATGCCCCTTCCGCTGGCGAAAAGGTGTGGATGACGAAGAAGAGAGCCGTCACAAGTGCATAGATGAGGATGGATTTGAAATCATAGTTGATCGGGTAATATTTCTGCCCGAAGCAATAGGAGATCACCGTGATGACGAAGAAGCAGCAGAGCGAGGCGGCCGCGGAGGCCATGTAGCCATATTTTGGCACGAACAAGACATTCACCAAAAGCGTGATGACCAGACCTATGATGGAGAAATAAGCGCCATACTGGGTTTTGTCCGTCAGTTTATACCACAAAGAGAGGTTGAAGAAGATGCCTTGGAAAAGGTAGGATATAAGAATGATCGGCACCACACGCAGGCCCTCCCAGTAGTCGCTTCGGATCAGATGCTTCAGTATATCTAGATAGAAAATCATTCCCAGGAAAATCAGGAAGGAGAAGATGATGAAGAACTTCATCGCATCCGCATACTCGTTCTTTTTGTCGCCGCCCTTGTTCTGTGCGAAGATGAAAGGCTCGTAGGCGTAGCGGAAGGCTTGGGTGAACATCATCATCACCATCGCGATCTTGAAACATGCGCCGTAGATGCCTAGTTGCGCGTCGGCCACCTCCCTGTCGGGTATGAGGTAAGGGAAGATGATCTTGTCCAGGCTCTGGTTCATGATACCCGCCACACCTAGGATGAGGAGCGGGAAGGAGTATTTCAGGATCTGTTTCAGCAGTGAGGAGTCTATCTTAAGTTTCGCCTTCAGGATTTGAGGCAATAGCATGCAGGTGACGAATACAGTGGAGATGAGGTTAGAGATGAACACGTATCCTACACCATAGCTCTCGTCGTAGAACCAAGAGATCCATTCGGGGTGTGAGGCCTGAATCTTCGGACAGATGATCAGGAAGAATATGTTGGCGGAGATGTTCACCAATATCATCGCCAGCTTGAGGATGGCGAAACGGATCGGACGGTTTTGGAACCTCAGGTAGGCGAAGGGGATGCACCCGAACGCATCCAAGGCGACGATCACGCAGAGCATCGAGATGAACTCGGGATGTTTGGAATAGCCTAGCAGGTCAGCGATGGTGGGGCTGAATGCCACACCCAGAAGCGCGAAGAGTGTGGAGGTGGAGCCGACGCAGCAGAGCACGCTGCTGTATACATCGCCCGCATTTTCCTGGTCTTTGTTCGCGAAACGGAAGAACCCCGTCTCCATGCCGTATGTAAGGATAACCAATAGGAGGGCGGTCCACGCATAGAGGTTCGTCACGATCCCGTATTCGGCGGAATTGGTGAGCACGTACGTGTAGAGCGGAACGAGACACCAATTCAGGAACTTGCCCAAAATACTGCTAACGCCGTAGATAGCGGTCTGTTTAGCAAGGTTTTTCATCTCAGCCATATCCAAAATATGCTTTCATCTATTTGTTTCGCAAAGAAATCTTATTTTTTGCATACAACAAAGTATTATTTTCATCCTTTAAGATATTTTTTCAAAAAGAGACTTTTCGTCGTCAACACATTCGTGTTTATATTATTATTGGTCAATTACGATAGTCCGATTTTTTTTTGATGTTAAGAAAATTTTATTATATTCGTAATCGAGTTTACAAAGGAAAGGGGCAAGCCTGAATTTAGAAGGATGAAACAGAGTAGACAGGGAGGTGTACTTCCCTGGGTGGGTTCTTCGCCCCTAAAAGGTGTTAATTAAAAACGAATTGCTTATGAAAACACTAATTCGATTCGGACTGACAAGGTTGCCGCTTATGCTGGCTGGATTGTCTATAGGGTTTGCGGCGAATGCGGATGTGAAGGTGAGTGAGGTAATGCCATGTAACATTTCAACCTATATGAAGAACCAGAACTACAATGGTTGGGTTGAACTCTTTAATGATGCAAGTTCGAGTGTTGAGTTGAAGGGGTATAAAATCGTGCATTATAAGGTGAAGAAGAATGGTTCCGTGGAGAAGGAATGGTCGTGGAACTTGGGCGATTCAGATAAGATTGATGGCTCCGGTTACAAGGTGTTCTGTTTCGACGGATCGGAGATGGACAGCAAGACGGAACGCAAGTTGGATTCCGACGGAGGTGTCATTGTGTTGAAGGACAAGCACGCTGCTGTTGTGGATTCGTTCAGATATGGACCGACGCAGCCGCACATCTCGTATGGTGTTTACGAGGGTGGGGTGGGTTATATGGAGCCTACTCCGAAGAAAAAGAATTCCGCGGTTTATGCGAATTTGTCCTCTTGCCGTTGTGATATGCCTGAGTTCGACGGGATGAAGCCTGGTGTTGTTTCGCTCAGCAATTCTGTTATCAAGATTAAGACCAAAACCATTGATGCGACGATCCGCTATACGATAGATGGTAGCGAACCGGATGAGAATAGCACGAAATATTCTTCCAACGGCATTGCCGTATCGGATATCATCGGAAATAGTACGGAGAAGAGTGTCGTCATCCGGGCAAGAGCATACAAGAACGGCATGCTCTCCAGCGCCATCCTGACGGGTACGTTCATCTCCGCATCTGCCTCCCGTAACGGTTGTGGCAAGTCTACCTTGCCTATCGTATCCATTGTGACCGACTCGAAGAACCTATACGATGAGAACACTGGTATTTATACGGAGGGCGCTGAAGATAACCCATATAGCACCTATCCGGAGACAAGTTGCCTCCCTGAGAGGAAACTGAATTATGTGATGGATTGGACGCGTCCGGCCAACTTCGAGTATTTCGTGGATGAGAAACAGGTGTTGTCGCATGAGGTGGACATCGCGGTGATGGGTGGTTGTTCCCGAATGTATGGCACGAAGTCCCTGAAAATCAAGGCAGGCGACAGAATGGGTGCCGGGAATTCGAAGCTGAAATATGATTTCTTCGAGGACAAGATGGGTAATGAATATAAGTCCTTGCAATTGAGGAACGGAGGAAATGGCCATAACCATGAATATATCCGTTGCCGAGACGGCTTTATGCAGAGCATCGCGAAGAACATGGGCATCGACTATCAGGCATACCAGCCGGTAGCTTTCTACCTGAATGGCAAATACAAGGGTCTGATGGGCCTGCGTGAACGTACGAACAAGGCTTTCATCCAATCTAATTTTGGCTTGGAAGGCAAGGATATTGATGTGATAGAAATCACCAACAAGCATGGTGTTGTCGCGACTTGCGGCGATCTGGAGGCGTACAACAATCTGGTTGATTTCCTTTCCAACAGCGACCCTAAAGCTAGCGACTACTATGAGAAGGCTTCCAAAATGATGGACATGGATGAGTACATGAACTATCAGATCTTCGAGCAATTCATCGTGAATACCGACTGGCCGGCGAACAATTGCAAGATTTGGAGGGAACGCAACAACGGACGTTTCCGCTGGATCTCCTTCGATGCGGACTTCGGACTGGGCCTTTATGGGGAGAGTGGCGACAACCATTGTATCCCTGAATTGGACATGTTCAAGTGGTGCAAGGGTGAGGGCCCTCGCTATAATTGGGCTAATGCGAAGAACGGCGTGGGATTTACTGAGGACACGAAGTGGAAGACCATTATCTTCTCCAGCTTGATGAAGAACAGCACGTTCAGAGAGAAGTTCTTGACCAAGTACTTGATCCATTTGGGCACTGCGTTGAAGTATGAGAATATCTCCGCCACGTGGGATAGCATCTCCAGGTTGGTATCCACCGAATTCTGCGCCACTTTCGAAGGCGCAGGTTTGAGCGATGGTGGAATGTTGAGCTTCGCCAAGAAGAGACCGGAAAATATCTATAGCCAGATGTCGGATAAAGACAACTTCCCTGAGTTGGACGGCAGCAGTCTGGTGAAGATGAAACTCTCTTCGAACCTGCCCGCTGGCCGCATCTTGGTGAACGGGGAACTTCTTCCTACTTCTTCCTTCTCGGGCAAATATTTCTCCGGCAAGGAATTGAAACTCGAAGCGGTGGCTCCGGTCGGATATAGATTCCTTGGCTGGAAGAGCGATGGTGAATCTTCCTCCGCTCCTGTCGTGGAGGATGAGGAGGTCGATACTGTCGGATTGGAGTATACCCATGAGAGAATGTGGAAGTTCAACACCTCCTCGAAGGGGGAGCAGAGCACGAAGTGGCGCTATGCTGATTTTGACGATTCTTCATGGGGAGAGGGCTCTGGTGTGATGGGTTACAATGACAAGACCGAAAACGATGGCTTCGATACTGTGATCGAGAGTGGCTCGAAGGGGAATCACTATGCCACCGTTTATTTCAGAAGTGTCTTTGAGTTGGAGGATGTGGAGAACATCAAGGCGATCGTCGCCCGTATCACATTCGATGATGCCTACGTCTTTTATGTGAACGGAAAGAAGGTCAGGGTCAGCAATATCGATTATAGCCAGTTGGGTGGCGATAAATTCGCCGGCACATGGGCCAATGACTCTACCGAGATTGTGGTCATTCCTGGTTCTTCCTTGAAGAAAGGGACGAATATCTTCGCTGTGGAGGTACACCAGCATGAGGCTGCAAGTTCAGACTTGAAGCTCTTCTTCGAGGAGTCCATCGTCTATGGTACCGCAACCGAGGTTCCGTCGTCCGGCGAATATCTCTCCACCAATCCGATTTACCGCGCGACCCTCAGTGGCGATCTTGTGTTGACCGCCGTGTTCGAGAAACTGAGTGATTGTGTGCAACCTAGTATCCGTATTAATGAGATCTGCGCTTCCGGTACGGATGGAGTGGGCGCTTCTGACGAGTTCGGTAACTACTCCGATTGGTTCGAGATATATAACGATGGCGATGAGACTGTCAACCTCGCCGGAATGTACCTGACGGACAAGTTCGGGAATGACACGAAGTACATGATTCCTTTCGGCTATGAGGAGACGAAGGTGGCCCCTGGGGCTAGGGTGCTCATCTGGGCGGATAATCTCTCCTACCGTGGTCCGCTGCATGCTGGATTCAAGTTGGAAAACACTACGGGCTCCTATGTGGGTATCAATATGGCTTGTGGCGATGATATCTACACCATTGATGATGTTGAATACGATTATGTGGAGGACAATCAGTCTTATGGACTCCTACATGACGGTGGTGACGAGTGGGTTACCTTCGGTGAGTGCTCGAACGGTCAGGTGTTCTATCCGACACCGGGCGTGGCGAACAGCTCCAATGTCTGCAACTCCGACGAGTGCACATCCATCCTCACGGAGGTGGAAGATGTTGAGCAGGATGTGACGAAGCAGATATCCGTATATCCTAATCCAACTTCTGATTTCTTGAAGGTGGCGGTGAAGGGAGCGGAATCCTTCGATGTGATCCTTTACGACAACCTGGGACAATTGATGGGCACTTACGACAAGATGAAGCCGTCCTCCACCATTGATTTCAGGAAATATCCTACCGGTGTCTATTATTTGGAGATTTCCACGGATACGGAAGTGTACAAGGAGAGCATCATCAAGGAATAGTGCTGATTGGCCTTAGGAAAAGGATGGGATAAATATGTGTTCGAAAATAAATTTTATTAATTTTGCATCGTATGAAGCATATTTATCGTTGGACATATGTATTTCTTCTCTACCATCTGCTTTGCGTCGCTCCGTCGTTCGCATTGGATGGTTGCAGGGAGCATATCATCATGACGGACGCTGCGACTTTGACGGCTACGGTCAGTATGGATCCATATCATCGTTATCGGGGAGAATTGGGTACTGATTTGACGCATGAGGTCAATCCGAACATCAATTTCGTGTGTGGGGGGCGTGAACAGGTCTTTTATGATGTGCCGGAGGGAAATTATGTCTACAGGAATAGTGATGTCCGGTGCAGGGTGTCCGTGGTGATGGACCTGAGGATCGTGGCGGTCGATGATGAGGTGTCGGTGAAGTTGCCTTGTGACTCGACGCCTTTCACCCCGTATTTCTATGACATTTTAGGCAATGACTATCAGATTACGCTGAATGCGGAACGTCCGGCCAGAATATTGGATAGTATAACGGCGATTCATCTGGTAGAGGCTCCCTCGTTCGTCTCCGTCGTGAGGGGTGGCCTGTCGGTGGACATGCCGTCTGATGGGAATGAGGGCACTTATGAGGTGAGATACTATTTGCGGAACAACATAGGTGTCACTTCGGATACGGCGGTCGCTTCCATACGATTCTACAGACAATGTCCGAAAAAGGTGGACTTGGATCCTTTCCCGGAGACATTCCTTGATTTGCCGAGTTTCTTCACTCCGAACGGGGACGGTGTCAACGATGTGTGGGAAATCGCTTTCTTGGACACGATAGGCGCTTATAAATTGGATCTGTATGACCGGTTCGGACGGTTGATCCGTTCCTACCATAACGACTACATGCCGTGGGATGGCACGAGCGGCGGACGTAATTTGCCTTCCGACGATTATTGGTATTATCTGTTCCTCTTTGATTTGGACCGCTCATTTGTCGGCCATGTGACGCTGAGGAGATGATTATTCGCTACCTTTGCTCTAAACGTTTTTGAGGATGGAAAAGGATTGGAAAGAACGGACGAGGCTGCTCTTGGGAGAACAGGTTATGGCCTCGTTGGAGAAAAAGCATGTGCTGGTGGTGGGTGTCGGCGGTGTCGGTGCGTATGCCGCCGAGATGATCGTGCGGGGTGGTGTCGGTGAACTCACCATCGTGGATGCGGATAAGGTGAACGAAAGCAATATCAACCGCCAACTGGTGGCCCTGCATTCCACGTTAGGGATGGATAAGACCGAAGTGCTGGCGAAACGCCTCCTGGACATCAACCCGGAACTGAAACTGCATGTCCACACCATCTTCCTGAAAGATGAGCTCACTTCGCAGTTGTTGGACGAGGCGCACTATGATTTTGTGGTGGATGCCATCGATACGCTAAGCCCTAAGGTTTTCCTGATACAATGCGCCATGGAACGTCACCTTCCGTTGATCTCCTCGATGGGTGCGGGGGCTAAGAGCGACATCACGAAGATCCAGATCGCGGATATCTCCAAATCCTACAATTGTACCTTGGCGAAGGCTGTCCGTAAACGTTTAGGCAAAATGGGCATCCGAAAAGGATTCAAGGTGGTCTTCAGTTCCGAACTACCCGACGAGAAGGCGGTCATGATGGTCGAGGAGCAGAACAAGGTCTCCACCGTCGGCACGATCTCATATATGCCCGCCACATTCGGCAACTTCATCGCCTGTCATGTCCTATTATCCTTGAGGGAAAGAGCCCGCGAGGTGAACGTGGAATAACTGTTGAGGCGGATTTACTCGAACATTTACTATTTGACGATTTACTATTTACTATTTTGTGATTTCCACGTGCATGATAATGTGCCGTGCCATGTTTTTTATTTCACGCTAAAATCGTAAATTTGCGTATTACTGATGTTATCATAAACTTATACCACAATGGAAACGAATGAATTATTTGCCGCAGTGCGTGACGCCTCCAAGACTTTGGTAGGCCTTGATGATGCGAAGGTTCGCGAAGTGCTGCTGGCGGTGGCCGACGAGGCTGAGAAGCAAACCGACTACATTCTGTCCGAGAACCAGAAGGATTTGGACAAGATGGACAAGTCCAACCCTATGTATGACCGTCTGATGTTGACGAAGGAACGCATTGCGGGCATCGCTTCTGACATCAGGAACGTGGCGAGTTTGCCCTCTCCATTGGGTAAGGTTTTGAAAGATATCGAACGTCCGAACGGGCTGAAACTGAAGCGCATCAGCGTGCCTTTCGGGGTGATCGGCGTGATCTATGAGGCTCGCCCTAACGTGAGCTTCGACGTCTTCTCCATCTGCTTCAAATCGGGCAACGCCTGCGTGCTGAAGGGTGGTTCGGATGCGCATTGCTCCAACACGGCGATTGTCAACGTGATCCATTCCGTATTGCGCAGGATGAATGTGAACGAGAACGTCGTGGCTTTGTTGCCTGCCGGTCGTGAATCCACGGGTGAACTGCTGAACGCTATCGGCTATGTGGATATGATCATCCCACGGGGCAGTTCGGGCCTGATCAACTTCGTGCGCGAACATGCGAAGATCCCTGTCATCGAGACGGGTGCTGGCGTATGCCACATCTACTTCGACGAGAGCGGAGACCTGAAGATCGGACAGGATGCGGTCTTCAACGGCAAGACCCGCCGCGTCAGCGTATGCAACTCATTGGACTGCCTGATCATCAACGAGAAGAGGCTCCAAGACCTTCCTGCCATCTGCGAGCGTATGGCGGAGAAGAACGTGATCATATATGCCGACCAGCCTTCCTACGATGCGCTGAAGGGCAAATACCCATATCTGGAACCAGCGACAGCCGATTCCTACGGTACGGAGTTCCTGGATTATAAGATGTCCATCAAAACGGTCAAGAACCTGGACGAGGCTTTGGAACACATCGCCAAATATAGTTCCAAACACAGTGAGGCGATCATCAGCAAGGATGAGGCTTCCATCGAGAAGTTCGACCGCATGGTGGACGCCGCCTGCGTCTACACGAACACGTCCACGGCATGGACCGATGGCGCCCAGTTCGGTTTGGGTGCGGAGATTGGTATCTCCACGCAGAAAATGCATGCGCGCGGCCCTATGGCCTTGGAGGAACTTACTACTTATAAATGGATCATCAAGGGTAATGGTCAGGTGAGGAGCTAATCTGTTCGCCTATGGGAGCCGTTCCGTTCTTGCAGCTTGTCGCGGAGGACCTCACTGCCAAGTATGGTGGTGAGTTGTCTGACCTGACGGTTGTTTTTCCGAACAACCGCGCTAGGCTTTTCTTCAATAACTATTTGGTGAAAAGCGTCGACAAGCCGATTTGGTCTCCCTCATACATGACCATCCAAGATATGTTCGCCTCATGTACGAACCTGAAGGTGGCGGATGAGCCGAAGCTCATCTGTGACCTTTTCAAGGCTTATTCGGCGCATATCGATTGGGAGGAACTGGGAGTCGAGCCGGAGACGATGGACTCCTTCTATTTCTGGGGTGAGGTCATCCTCAGCGACTTCGAGGATGTGGACAATAACCTCGTGCCCGCCAAAATGCTCTTCAAGAACATGGTGGAACTGTCGAAGATGGAGGATGACTTCAGTTTCTTGTCCGAGGATCAAATCGCTTCCTTGCAACGTTTCTTCCATAACTTTTCCGTGGACCAGAAATCCCTGTTGAAGCGGAAGTTCATGGCGCTTTGGAACGCACTTTTACCGATGTACAATGAATTTCGGGAGAGGCTGCGTAGCCAAGGTCTCGCCTATGGGGGTATGTTGCACCGTATCGTGGTGGATGAGGTGCTTAGGCAAAAGGGTGTTGAGCCTTTCCCTTCCGCAAAATATGTATTCGTCGGATTCAACGTGCTGAACAAGTGCGAGATAGAGCTCTTCTCACGCCTCCGTAAGGCTGACAAGGCGCTTTTTTACTGGGATACGGACGATTTTTACATGAATATGCCCGATGTGCGGCACGAGGCGGCCACCTTCATGTCTCAGAACCTGGAGAAGTTCCCGAACGAACTGCCCCGGTCTGTGCTGAACGTATTCCGGAACACTTCGAAACATTTTTCCTACATCAGTTCCTCCACGGACAATGCGCAGGCTAAGTACTTGAATGACTTTTTGGCAAGCTGCAAGGAGAAGGGGTTCTCCGACTCCGACACGGCTGTCGTCCTATGCGACGAGTCTCTCCTCTTGCCGGTCCTGCACTCCATCCCTCCTTGTGTGGACGACCTGAATATCACGATGGGTCTGCCTCTCATACAGACACCTGTATATGCCTTGGTGAAGGTGCTGGTTGAGATGCAGTGCAACGTGTCGATCAATGCTGGTAAACAACTACACTCCGTTCCTTTCCGCCTTATCAGGGAGACATTGTGCAATCCGTATGTGCAGATCGCTTTCGAGGGGTCTGCGGAACTTTATGACAAGATCGTCAAGGAACATAAATACTTCCCTACCATCGACTATCTGCGGGGTGGAAACGATTCGTTGGAACTGCTGTTCTCTTTTGTCGACGCGAATAGTGACGAGGCATCATCCTCCATGCTGAAGTGGTTGGTGGCTATCCTGAAGAAGGTGGCCACGTATTACCGCAAGGGGGCAGCAGACCCCCAGGACGACGCCTCGCCTGCGTTGGACGACGCCATCTATGATCCTTTGTACAAGGAGGCACTGTTCCGTACCTACACGGTCGTGAACAGGCTCTTGGCATTGTCGGAGAATGGCGACCTGCAAGTCAATGTACAAACCTTGTGTAAACTGTTGGAGAGGATGCTTTCCACCGTCTCGGTGCCCTTCTCCGGCGAGCCAGTGAAGGGCATGCAAGTGATGGGCTTCCTCGAGACACGTAACCTCGATTTCAAGAATGTGGTGATGCTCTCCGTCAATGAGGGCGTATTGCCTAAGGGAGGCGGGGAATCCTCTTTCATCCCACATAGCCTGCGCCACGCCTTCGGCATGACCACCATCGAGCATAAGAACTCGTTGTATGCCTATTATTTTTACCGTCTTCTTCAGCGGGTGGAGAACGCGACATTCCTTTATTGCACGGCGACTAACGGAGGCTCTAAGGGACAAATGAGCCGTTTCCTGATGCAATTATTGGCGGAGACGGATATCGAGGTGGACCTGCAAGACCTGCGGTCGGATATTGAAGTGTCACCGACATCCGTATTTGAAGTGGCTAAGACCGAAGGGATGATCAAGAAACTGCGCCACACGTACGACAAGGCATCCAATCCGTCCGCTTCCATCCTGTCGCCCTCCATGCTTAACACCTATATCTCGTGTCAATTGAAATTCTACTTCTCCTATATCATGGGACTGAAGGAACCTGAAGAGTTGGAGGACGAGGCTGACAATAGATTGTTAGGATTGGTGCTCCATGCGGCGATGGAGGAGATCTACGGGCGCTTCAAAGAAAAGTATGTGGAAGAGGAGGATCTGAGACAACTATTGGAGCAAGAGAAGATAGAGGGAGTCGTGGATAATGCTTTCAGACGTGAATATTTCAAGACGGATGAGAATGCGCATATCGACTATTCCGGACAACAATTACTGCTCAAAATGGCTGTGCTCGCGTTCGTGAAAAATGTGCTCTCCATCGATTTGCAAAACCGCGTTCCGTTTAAAATCGTTGGCGTGGAGACAAAAGAAATCACCCATGAGTTCGTGGTGGATGGAATGCGTTTCACGTTGGGCGGCATCATCGACCGCCTACAAGAAGAGGGACAAGGAATCTATCGGGTGGTGGACTACAAAACGGGGGGCATCAAGAAAAACAGCAATGGCACTGGCTCCAGTAAGGTTTCCTTCCCTGACATCTCTATCTTGTTCGAAGGCGACAACCCAGATCGGGAAAGGTACATGCCATATGCGCTGCAAGTGATGTTATACGCCTATTTGTGCACGGTGGAGAAGGGCAAGAAAACCATACCGTCGCTCTTGTATGTGCGTTATAAGGATGGCTTGAAAAACCTGTTTATGGGAGATGGAAAGGAGAAGGATGAGATATCAATGATTTCCCCAGACCTCTGTGAAGCGATTGAACGGAATCTGACGGAGCTCCTGCGGGGGATGTTTGACCTAAACACCCCGTTCGTCCAGACGAGTAACGCTAATAACTGCGAATATTGCCCCTACATCGAGATCTGCAAGGGGAAAAAAGACTCGGACAAGAAGTGGTGAAAACGAATTGACGCCACACCGTTTTGCACCTGTCACTATATCAGTCTGAAGATCTGCCCGGGATTCAGGTAAGAAATTATGAATACGCTGAAGAACCCGAAGAAGAAACCTGTGTGGAGTTGCGCCTCCGTGTGACGGTTCAGGTATATTCTGGCACTGCCCACAATCCCAGCGATGAGCACGAATATGCAAACCAAGGTGCAGACGTCCGTGTATGTGCTGTAACCCGCCACCAAAATAGCTCCCGTCATCAAGCCCGTGCTCGTGGCATGTCCGCTAATCCGCCAGAATTGGGAGATGATGGATTCTAAGAAGATAACGAACGACACGCATAACACGAGGTCGATGACCCACATAGGCATCGCGTTGCGGTACAATAGGTATGCGCAGTATAGGTAACAGCAGGCGATGCAGATGTAGGGTATTAGGCGTTCCTCCTTCCTCGGCACCCTCACATCCGATATCGCCTTGAATAGCTTCAAAATGATAAAGGACAAGCATGGCAATATGACACCGAAGATGTAGATGGTTTTCCTGGCGGTATCCACATATTGGACGGGGTAGTAGGAGAAGAGCTTCATGTTGAAAAGCATGAATGTGCCATAGACCGGCATAAGCAGCGGGAAGAAGATGAACGAGATGGCCTTCGCGATGTTTTTGGAGATCTTCTTGCGTTTCTTCTTCGAGGAGAGCGGATTCAACGGATTCTTCTGGAACTTGTTTTTCTCCAGGGTGAACTCTCCTCCTTCGTTCTGGATGTCCTTTTCCGTTTGGATAGGATTCTCCTGTTCTGTTTTGTTGTCTGTTTCCATCATATTCTATAGTTTGGTTTGTTATAATTCCTTGCGAAGCCGTGCGACGGGGAAGTTCAGTTGTTCCCTGTATTTCGCCACGGTGCGTCTTGCTATCGTATATCCCTTCTCCGCTAAGATCTCCATGAGACGGTCGTCCGTCAGCGGATTCTTCTTGTCCTCGTTCTTGATGCACTCCTCCAGTACGGTCTTGATGCCCTTCGTGGATATCACGTCTCCGTCGTTGGTCTGGAGGGCGTCTGTGAAGAGATATTTGATGGGGAATATGCCGAACTCCGTCTGTACGTATTTGCTGTTGCTCACCCTTGAGATGGTGGAGACATCGTAGCCCGTCTTGTCTGCGATATCCTTCAGGATAAGTGGCTTCAGTTTGGTCTCATCGCCCGAAAGGAAGAATTCCTTCTGCGCCTCCACCAAAGCGCAGATGACGCTTTGGAGCGTTTCATGGCGTTGTTTGACAGCGCTGATGAACCATTTCGCGGAGTCCAATTTCTGCTTGACGAAGACCGCCGCCTCCTTCATCTCTTTGGTCTGGTTGTTTTTGTTGTTGGTGTATTCATCAAGCATCTCCGCGAAGTTCCGGTTGATGTTCAGTTCAGGTATAGCCCCTTGGTTGAGGCTGATATTCAGTTCCCCGTTCTCGTTCTCGACGATGAAATCGGGGGTTATCTGTATGTTGCTGACGTTGGAGGAGCTATCCCATGCGTTGCCCGGTTTAGGGTTCAGTTTGATGATCTCGGAGATTGCCCCCTTGATCTCCTTCTCCTCAATGCCGAGATCTTTGACGATACGGTCGTAGCGTTTCTGGGAAAGGTCTACGAATGATTTGCTTATGATCAGTTTGGCTGTTTCTATCTGTGGGGTGGATGCCTTTCTCTCCAATTGTAGGAGAAGGCACTCTTCGAGCGAGTTGGCTCCCACTCCCGCAGGGTCGAAGGACTTGATGATTTCGATGGCCTGCTCCACGACAGACTCGCGGATGATTTTACCCGTTTGGAATGAATAGTCATCCACCATCGATTCGGCGGTTCTCCTTAAATATCCGTATTCGTCTATGTTACCGATGACGTATTCCGCCACCTCTTTCAATTCTTTTTTTAATGTTCTGAAGTTCAGTTGGTTGAGAAGATGCTCTTGCAGCGTTTCGTTGCTTACGTAAGAGAACCCTTCCATCTTAGCCTCCTGTTGGGAACGTGCTTCCAAGGCATATTCTGGGACGTCATCTTCAGTCTTATAATCGTTGAGGTAGTTGTCTCCCTCGAAATTAGTTCCATCCAGCTCGTCGTTGTTTCCCGCACCCTCCTCGCCGCTCTCTTGCGAATCGTTGTTGTTGGATGTGATGGGGTCGTCGATGATTTCCAGCGCCGGGTTTTCCTCCACTTCCTGCCTGATGCGTTCTTCGAGTTCGAGCGTAGGTATCTCCAACAGCTTGATGGTCTGTATTTGCTGTGGCGAAAGCTTTGTCAGCAGTTTTAGTTGCAGTTTCTGTTGTAGCATATAGGTACTGAAGTGAGTTTGTTTTACCGAAAGCAAAATTAAAGAAACAATGGTTATCGTACAAACGAAAAAACATAGTTTTTCAAACCCGACGTGCGGTTTTTTCATTTGGGAATTGTTCCTTCGGGGGGATTTGTCCGATCCGTGCCGCATGCTTTCCCGACGGATCGGGTAGGGTGTCGGATGCGTTCGGATGCGATTTGGGGGTCGAGGCATATTTTTAACTTTTCATCTGTAATTCTTCCGGATAATTATTGCTATCTTTACACATGATTTTGTTTTGCGTCCATGTCCTAATTCCAGGATGGGTAATTTATATATATGTGATATATGACCATTTTTCTTAAAGGACAGCGAGTGATGATGTGAGAATCATTTTGAATATTAAGTGTAGTGCAATATAATATTATGATTAAACGTGTTTTTATGATGGGATGTGTTTCTTCCCTATTGCTAGCTTCGTGTGTCCGCAACGAGGCGAAGGTTGATGGGTTCGCTCATTTTTCGCCCGATTTCGACACGACGGTCGCCCAAGGCGATGATTTTTACCAGTATTCGAATGGTGGATGGTTGAAGAGCCATCCTATTCCGGGAGAGAAGAGCCGTTTGAACACCTTCGATGTCTTGAATGACGATAATCTGGAACGTTTGCGGGAGATCGTGGAGAATGCGCGTGATAAACATGCGCCACAGGGTAGCAACGAACAGAAGATCGGTGATTATTATGCCTTGGCGATGGATTCGCTCAGGCGTCAACAGGAGGGCATTTCCCCTATACGATATATTCTTGATAGGATTAATTCCATGAGTTATAATGTGAAGGATTCCTCCTTCGCGGCTGATGTGGCTTATTTCCACCTGAATGCGGGCAATCCTTTCTTCGCTGTCGGGTGCACGCCTGATTCGAAGAACAGTTCGATGAATATCGCCGAATTGTGGCAGGATGGCATAGGCTTGCCTAACCGTGATTACTATTTCGACGATTCCGAGAAGGGTCAGGAAATCATCCGCGGATATAAACGTATGCTGGCCAGTTATTTGAACCTGTTGGGTGCCGACAGCACGGAGGCGAGGGCGGAGGCCATCTATGCGTTCGAAAAGAAGATGGCAAACTTGATGAACACGAAGGTGCAGAACCGTGATCCGCAGGCGACATATAACAAGGTGTCGTTCGAGGAACTGAAGAAGTCCTACCCGGGGTTCAACTGGGATGTCTATTTCGACGCCTTCCCTGTGAAGCCGACCGAGTTGACCATCGGGCAACCACGCTACTTCTCCAATATCTTTAAATTGATCGCCGAGACGGATTCCGTCACTTTGAACGATTATATGTCGGTCACCACTATTAATTATGTCGCTTCGTACTTATCGGACGACTTTATGATGGCCAAGTTCGATTTCTATAGCAAACAGCTGAGTGGCATCGAGGAATTGAAACCGTTGTGGAAGCGTTCCTTGGATATGGTGCAAGGTAGATTGGGTCAACCTTTGGGGCAGCTTTTCGTCGAAAAATACTTCCCCGAATCTGCGAAGAAACGTACCGAGGAGCTTGTGGAGAATCTTCGCATAGCTTTTGGTCAACGAATCGATGCTTTGAAGTGGATGGGTGATAGCACCAAGGCGGCTGCGAAGGTCAAGTTGGCGGCGATTGGCGTAAAAGTAGGCTATCCTGATAAGTGGGAAGATTATTCCGGGGCTGTTGTGGATCCCTCCCTCAGCTTGGTCGAGAACTTCCTTAACCTGACCAACTTCCACAGCCTGAAGGAGATGCGTGAGGTGGGTCAGCCAGTCGACAAGGAGAAGTGGTACATGACTCCGCAGACCGTGAATGCATATTACAGCCCGTTGACGAATGAGATCGTTTTCCCTGCAGGCATCCTGCAGCCTCCTTTCTTCTATGCGGATGGGGATGATGCGGTGAACTACGGCGCCATCGGTGTGGTCATCGGACATGAGATGACCCATGGCTTCGACGACCAAGGCAGACAGTTCGACAAGGATGGAAACCTGACGGATTGGTGGACATCGCAGGATGCCGAGAGATTCAAGGCTGCCTCCTCGAAGATGAAGGAGCGTTTCTCCGATGTGGTGGTGATCGATTCCATGAAATGCAATGGCCAGTTGACCCTCGGAGAGAACATTGCGGACCTCGGAGGCTTGAATATCGCCCATCAGGCGTTCCTTAACACGTTGACAGACAATACGAAAGATACGTTGATAGATGGTCAGACTGTCGATCAGCGGTTCTTGCTCGCATACTCGAGAATATGGGCTGGCAACTATCGGGATGAGTATCTTCGCAACCAGGTCATCACCGATTCCCATGCCAACGGAAAGTATCGTGTAAACGTGCAATTACCGATGTTGGACTTCTTCTATTCGGCCTTCGGAATCGATGAAAATGACAAGATGTTTGTCCGCCCGGAAGAGCGTATCGTGATCTGGTAACGACACTTTGCGAGTTTTTTCGTGAAATTTTTAGAAAAAAAGCTCGTTAACCCGTTATTTTTACATCAAAATTCTTTTAGAATAAGAACTAAATTTTCTAATTTTGCAAAAGATATAAAAATATTTTTCATAAATGGCTGATAGTAAAAAAATTAAGACGGCTTTGGTCTCGGTTTACCACAAGGATAAACTGGATGAGATTATACGTGCCCTGCACGCGGATGGTGTTCAATTCATTTCGACGGGTGGAACCCAGTCTTTCATCGAGTCTCTCGGCATCCCTTGCCAAGCTGTTGAGTCCCTCACCACGTACCCTTCCATCTTGGGAGGCCGCGTGAAGACGTTGCACCCGAAGATTTTCGGAGGAATCCTGGCCCGCCGCGCTTTGCCGGAGGATTTGGCACAGATGGAGCAGTACGAGATTCCTGAAATCGACTTGGTGATCGTTGATCTCTATCCGTTCGAGGATACAGTCGCATCGGGTGCTGAGGAACCAGCCATTATCGAGAAGATCGACATCGGTGGTATCTCGTTGATCCGCGCCGCCGCGAAGAACTACAAGGACGTTGTCATCGTGGCTTCCCAAGCGCAGTACGAGCCGTTCCTGAACCTCCTGAAGGAGCAGGGCGCCACTACGACCCTCGATACGCGCCGTTGGTTCGCCAAGGAGGCGTTCGCCGTATCTTCCCACTACGATTCGGCTATTTTCAACTACTTCGATGGGGAATCGGCTTCGGCTTTCCGCTACACGGCGAACAATTCGAAGATGCTTCGCTACGGCGAGAATCCGCACCAGAAGGGTGTTTTCTTCGGGGATTTCAATAACCTTTTCGAGCAATTGCAGGGAAAGGAAATCTCATACAACAACTTGCTTGACATCGATGCGGCCGTTAACCTGATGGCTGACTTCGATGATGTCACATTCGCTATCCTGAAACATAATAACGCTTGTGGCGTGGCTTCCCGTCCTACGGTTTTGGAGGCTTGGAAGGATGCCCTTGCGGGTGATCCGGTCTCCGCGTTCGGCGGTGTGCTGATCACCAATGCCGTGTTGGATAGGGCGACCGCGGAGGAGATCAACAAAATCTTCTTCGAGGTAATCATCGCTCCTGACTACGATACGGATGCTTTGGAGATCCTTACCCAGAAGAAGAACCGCATCATCCTGGTTCAGAAGAATGCGAAGCTCCCGACGAGACAGGTGCGCTCCGTCCTGAATGGCGTATTGGTTCAGGAAAAAGATTTGAAGGTGGAGACGTCGGAGGATATGAAGGTTGTGACGAAGAAGGCGCCTACAGCGTCCGAAATCGAGGATATGATCTTCGCGAACAAGATCGTGAAGCATTCGAAATCCAACTCGATCGTCTTGGCTAAGAACAAACAACTCTGCGCGAGTGGCGTGGGACAAACCTCCCGTGTCGATGCGTTGAAACAGGCTGTCGAGAAGGCGGGTAACTTCCAATTCGACCTGAACGGGGCGGTGATGGCTTCCGATGCCTTCTTCCCATTCCCTGACTGCGTCGAAATCGCCAAGAACGCGGGTGTTACTGCGGTGGTTCAGCCGGGTGGTTCCATCAAGGACCAAGAGTCTGTCGACTACTGCGACAACAATGGCGTGGCCATGGTGATGACTGGTTTTAGACATTTTAAACACTAAAATAAAAATATAAAGAAACATGGGATTGTTTTCTTTCACACAGGAAATTGCGATCGACCTAGGAACGGCGAACACGATCATCATCCATAACGGGAAGATTGTCGTGGATGAGCCTTCCATCGTGGCGTTGGATCGTAAGACAGACCGATTGATGGCGATTGGGGAAAAAGCGCGCCAGATGCATGGGAAGACTCATGAGAACATTTACACAGTCCGCCCTTTGCGTGATGGTGTGATCGCTAACTTTAACGCCGCGGAGCAGATGATCCGTGGTATGATTAAGATGGCGTTCCCGAATAACCGTTTGTTCAACCCGTCTTTGAAGATGGTGGTCTGCATCCCTTCGGGTAGTACCGAGGTGGAGATGCGTGCGGTGCGTGACTCTTCGGAGCATGCGCAGGGACGTGAGGTCTATATGATCTACGAGCCTATGGCTGCCGCGATCGGTATCGGTATCGACGTCGAGGCGCCGGAGGGTAACATGATCGTCGACATAGGTGGTGGTACCACCGAGATCGCAGTCATCTCTTTGGGCGGTATCGTCACGAACAAATCCATCCGTATCGCAGGTGATGACCTCACCGAGGATGTGATCGATTATATGCGTCGTCAGCATAACATCAAGGTCGGCGAACCTACGGCCGAGCAGATCAAGATCAATGTGGGTTCCGCGTTGACGAACTTGGACGAGCCGCCTGAGGACTACATCGTGAGAGGTCCGAACCAGATGACGGCGTTGCCGATGGAGGTGCCGGTTTCCTACCAGGAGATCGCTCACTGCATGGAGAAATCCATCTCCAAGATCGAGGCAGCTGTGTTGAACGCTTTGGAACAGACGCCTCCTGAGCTCTATGCGGATATCGTGAACAATGGTATCTGGTTGACGGGTGGTGGTGCGTTGCTCCGTGGCTTGAACAAGCGTCTGACGGCTAAGATAGGCATTCCGTTCCATGTGGCTGAGGATCCGTTGCATGCTGTCGCGCGTGGTACGGGTACCGCGCTTAAGAATGCGGACAAATTGCCGTTCCTGATGAGATAACAGGGATTGGCTTCCGTGAGAAATATGCAAGGCCACTGGGCGATTCCCGCACAGTGCGCTTTGTGTTTTTAAACCCATTGAACTTAGATATTCATGAGAACGCTGATTCTCTTCCTTCTTCGTTTTAAGACTCTTTTCCTGTTCTTGGGATTGGAACTGATATCGTTTTGGCTGATTGTGAACAACAACCAGTTCCAGCGTAGTCATTTCCTGAGTTCGAGCAACGTGGTGGTGGGCAGCGTCTATAACCTGTCGGACAAGATCTACAAGTACTTCAGCCTCGCTTCGGTGAATGCTTCCCTCGCGAAGGAGAACGAGTCTCTGAACACGGAGCTGGTTCAGTTGCGTGAGCAGTTGGCCTTCTATCGCCAGGATGCTTCATATGCAGGCAGACGGTACCATTCCGTTCAGAATAATTATTCCTTCGTCACGGCGAAGGTCATCCATTTCTCCGCGGGTAATCAGAAGAACTACTTCACCATCAACAAGGGTGAGAATGACGATGTGCGGGTTGGCATGGGTGTGGTGAACGAAAAGGGTGTCGTCGGCATCGTCAATAGTACATCGAGCCATTTCGCCTCGGTCGTTCCGATTGTGAATGCCTCTTCGTGGACAAGCGCCACAATCAAGGGGAAGACGCATTTGGGACAGCTCTCGTGGAAGGGAACGGATTTCCGCTATGCCACCTTGCATGAGGTGCCGTTGTATATCCCTGTCGCCCTGGGCGATTCGGTTGTGACCAGCGGTTACTCCTCCACATTCCCGGAGGGATTCATGGTCGGTAAGGTGATCTCCTTCTCGGAACGTAATGATAACTTTTACGATATCAGGGTGGAATTGGCGGTGGACTTCGACAAACTGTCGTACGTGGATGTCATCAGGTGTCAATATGCCGATGAAAAGTCGGCTCTAGAGAAGAGAAAGGGTCGTAGCGATGATTGATATTACACTGAAAAGATTGCTTTCGTGCGTAGGATTCCTGCTGCTCCAGATATTGCTCCTGAACAATATCAAGTTCTTGGGCTTTATCACTCCCTATCTGTATGTCTACTTCATCCTGCTGCTCCCATCTTCCGTCTCCAAGGAGATGACGTTGGTGTGGGGATTCCTGTTGGGTTTGGTGCTGGATATCTTCTGTGATACGTTGGGTTGCAATGCCTTTGCCACCACTTTCGTCGCTTTCCTGAAACCCTATTTCCAGAACTTCTTCGGACCGAAGGATGATTTCGATGATATGACCCCTTCCATAGACAGGTTTGGATTCAATATGTTTGTGCAATATGTCGCCTATCTGGTCTTGATCCACCATTTGACGTTCTTCCTGATCGAGGCGTTCACCTTCTCCGTGTTCTGGTTCGCTTTGTTGAAGGCGGTCTGTTGTTCCGTGTTCACATTGCTTCTCATCTTCTGTTTCGAATATTTTAAAGCTAGACGCCGATGACGAACGATATCTATGCGAACCGAAGATTTGTGATCGCCGCATTGATGTTGTCCGTGGTGCTTATCTACATTGCCAGACTAATCAATCTGCAGTTGGTCGATCAGACTTACCAAGATAAGGCTGATAGCAACGCTTATCTGCGTAAGGTGCAGTTCCCTGCCCGCGGAATCATCCGTGACAGGAATGATAAGGTTTTGGTATTCAATAAATTGTCGTACGATGTGATGGTCGTTCCTCGTGAGATGAACGGTTTCGACACCTTGGAGTTCTGCCGTTCCGTCAACATCACGAAGAAGGATTTCATCGCGAAGGTGAGGGAGATGCGCAACCGTGTGGGCTATTCCCGGTATACACCGCAACTGCTGATCGCCCAGTTGGATGCGCACGACTATGGTGTGTTGCATGAGAAGGGCTTCCTCTATCCGGGCATGTATCTGCAGAAACGTACCTTGCGTGAATATAATTACCCTAACGCCGCTTTGCTCCTAGGCAGTATCGGTGAGGTGGGTCGTAATACGCTGAAGGCCGATACGATCGACCATTTCTACGTGCCGGGCGACTATGCCGGACAGAATGGCGTCGAGCTGACTTACGAGAAGGACCTCCGAGGCGAGAAGGGCGAGGAGATTTTCCTGCGTGATGCGCATGGTAGGATTCAAGGCAAATTGGAGGATGGGTTGTACGACAAGGAATCCAAGCCTGGCAAAGACTTGCAGCTCTCCATCGATATTGACCTGCAGGCTTATGGCGAACGTCTGATGCAGAACAAGGTGGGTAGCATTGCGGCGATCGACCCTTCCACGGGAGAGATCCTCGCATTAGTTTCCAGCCCTACGTATGACCCTTCCCTCTTGGTGGGACGTAAGCGTTCGGAGAATTACGATATCTTGGTGAATGACCCGCTGAAACCGTTGTTCGACCGCCCGATGATGGCTTGTTACCCTCCAGGCTCGACCTTCAAGACGGTGAATGCGCTGGTTCTCCAGCAGGAGAAGATCATCTCGCAATGGACGGCCTTCCCTTGCTCGGAGGGATACCATGTGGGTAGCTTCAAGGTGGGTTGCCATGCCCATTACTCCCCGCTCAATCTGATACAGTCCATCCAGCACTCCTGTAACGCCTACTACTGCGCGGGTTTCCGTAACATGATGGACAATAAGAAGTACAAGAACATATCGAATGCATTCGAGGTGTGGAAGAACCATGTGGTCTCGCTGGGCTTCGGCTATAAGTTGGGTGCGGATGTGCCTAACGAGAAACGTGGCTACATCCCTAACTCGGGCGTGTATGACCGTATATATGGCGAAGGACGATGGAAATCCCTCATGATCGTATCCAACTCCATCGGACAGGGAGAAATCCTCGCCACGCCGCTCCAGATAGCCAATTTGGCGGCTACGATAGCGAACAGGGGTTATTACATCGTTCCTCATCTTGTGAAACATATTGAGGGAAGGTCCATTGACTCCTGTTACCTCCAGAAGAAGGTCTCCACCATTGACTCCGTCTACTTCGAGACTGTGGTGGAGGGTATGGATTTGGTGATGAAGAACGGTACGGGTTGGGCCGCGCGCATCGATAGCATCGAGGTGTGCGGTAAGACGGGTACGGCCCAGAACCCGCATGGGGAGGACCACTCCCTCTTCATGGCTTTCGCACCGAAGAAGGACCCTAAGATCGCTATTTGCGTCGTGGTCGAGAACAGTGGTTTCGGTGCCACATGGGCCGCGCCGATCGCCACGCTGATGATGGAGAAGTACCTGAAGGGATACATCCCTAAGCGGCGTCTCTATTTGGAGGAAAGAATGTTGAACGCTAATTTGTTGCCTAAGTAATGCCGTCACGTAGAATTAACATAGTGAAGAATCTGGATTGGGTGACCATCGGTATCTACCTTTTCCTCGTCATCATGGGCTGGTTCAGCATCTATGGGGCGGTCTATAACTTCGAGGAGGCACCGTTCTGGGACTTCTCCTTCCGTTATGGCAAGCAGCTGGTCTGGATTGGCTGCGCCTTGGTGATCGGAGCTGTCCTTCTGATGCTGGATAGCCGTCTCTATAATATGTTGGCCTATGCTTTGTTCGTGGCGATGTTATTTCTGTTGCTATTGACTATTTTCGTGGCGCCGGAGATCAAGGGTTCCCGATCGTGGCTGGTGTTGGGTCCTGTCAGTATACAGCCTGCCGAGTTCGCCAAGACGGCCACCTGCCTCGCATTGGCGAAGTTCATGAGTGAACCGGGCTATTCCATTTTTCGCCCAAGGCATTGGATCATGACCGCTCTCATCATCCTTATGCCGATGCTTCTGATCGTCTTCCAGCAGGAGACCGGCTCCGCGTTGGTCTATAGTTGCTTGTTGTTGGTATTATATCGGGAGGGCATGAACGGAATCTTTCTTTTCCTAGGCTTCCTCCTTGTGGTGATATTCATCGTCTCCATACGTTTTGGCTCGGTCTGCGTCATCCCTGAATTGCCTGACGAATCGTATGGGTTGCTGATTGTGATGGGTATCGCATTGATTGTGCAGTGCGCTTTCCTGATCATTTTCATGCATGACAAGAAATCGGCTTCCATTCTCATGGGTGCGACGATTGTGTTGTTCCTGATAGGCTACATCGTCTACAAGACGTTTGGCTATCCGGTTCCTTTCACTTATATCGGCTATGCGGCGGTCATTGGTTCCTTTGTCTTTTGTCTTGTCATGAGGATCAAGGAGCGTATGCGGGGGTATCTTCTCATCGGTCTCTTCGGGTTGGCGTGCATTGGCATCTCCAGCATGGCGGATAAGGCGTTCGATAGCCTGATGCCTCACCAGCAGACGCGTATCAAGGTGACGTTGGGTATGGAGAACGACCCTAAGAAGGCGGGTTATAACGTGAACCAATCCATGATCGCCATCGGTTCCGGTGGTTTGACGGGCAAAGGCTTTTTGAATGGTACGCAGACAAAACTGAAATATGTGCCGGAACAGGATACCGACTTCATCTTCTGCACCGTTGGCGAGGAGCATGGATTCCTCGGTGCGGCGCTCGTGCTGGGGTTGTTCCTCTTCCTTCTGATACGTTTGATCATGCTGGCGGAACGGCAACGCTCCCTGTTCAGCCGTATCTATGGCTATTGCGTGGCCTCTATCTTCTTCTTCCATCTCTTCATCAATATCGGCATGGTGATCGGTTTGACGCCTGTCATCGGTATCCCGCTTCCGTTCTTCAGTTACGGAGGTTCTTCCCTGTGGGGATTCACGATATTATTGTTCATCTTCTTGAGGCTTGACGCCAGTAGAATGGAGTACTTTGGTTAGTAAAGTATTGATTATTAATTATATCTATTTCTATTAGATTTTTTTAACGGGCAATAGACATCTATTTCCGTGAATACGTTTTATATTTGCACAATCGCTTAGAGAAGCGTCCTTTAACCTGCGCAGAGCAGTACATTCTATGGGGATGACTGGATTTGACAGCGGGCAGAGGTGGTAGGTAAGCATGCAGTGCGCTGGTGGCTAGCACTATAATCTGGAGACCAAAAATTTAACTGGCGAGAATAACTTTGCTCTTGCTGCCTAATCGAAGCATAGTAGATTTTGGCTTAATCCGGACACGGGTGTCCGGACAAGACTTCTCCCCGATGCTATCGTCCCGAAGCGGTCGGATACGGAGGAGCAGATAAATCGGGAATAGTTCAGGTAGGCCTCGATGCCTGAATGAAACTTTAGAGGATAAGGCGATGGTTGGTGGTCCTGGTCTTGCCGTCGCTCGAAAATCGAAGTCAGGAATAAGCATGTAGAAAGCTTATGATTTCCCCGTTTGGACCAGGGTTCGAACCCCTGCATCTCCACAAAATCAATACTCCAACATATTGCAAGTCAATGTGTTGGAGTTTTTTGTGGCCTTTTAGATAAAATGGGTGTTTGTGTTTGTAATCCATATTGGTTAGATTTGTTGTGGGATATCTTTATTATATCTCCTAATTTTAAGAAAGATAAGCGATGGAAAATAAATCGAATATGAATATTGCGGGGAGAATTAGAGCCTTCCACTGGATTCTCCTGCTGTTGCTGGCTATGTTTATGACAGCCTGTAGACATCATATCAGTTTCAAACTCGATGAATATGCGTTTATCGACCAAAAACTTAAGGAGAATATTGAGTCGGTTATTGTCGTGCAGTTCGGCAAGGAACCCGACGTGCCGCTTGATATCTATTTCAGGGATCCGAACGGGATGGAGGTTTCCCCTTATGATTATGGCGGGAAGTCGAAATATTCCAGGGAGACAAAATACGATATTCAGATTTTCACCCATCATCATGAATACTATGGACGGTCTGAGGATGGTTTGCAGGAACGACTCAGGGCTTGTTGCGTGTTGGGGAATCATATATGCTATGTTTACCCGGACGACCGGTATCTAAGGAAAACAGGTCAACAGCAGAAGATATCGTTCTCACACGATGATAATGCGATGTGTGCTTGTTCGGAAGACGAGGTGTTCCTGAACATAGTAAACCATAACGAAGTACATATCGTTAAGGATGATGGGGATTAAGTTATTTCTATAGGGCTACTTCCCCTATCAAATCGAAATACTCGTAGTCTGTGATCCTGACCTGGTAAAATGCTCCGATGGTTAGCTCTCCGTTGGCGGTTGGTATCAGCACTTCCGGGTCTACCTCAGGTGAGTCGAACTCCGTCCTTCCATAGTAGTAATCTCCCTCTCTGCGGTCGATGACGACCTTGAATGTCTTGCCCACCTTAGCCTTGTTCAACTCCTCGGCGATGCCCTCCTGGAGGTCCATCAACAGTCCGAGACGTTTCTCCTTGGTCTTTTCGTCGATGTTGTCCTTGAGGTGGTCTCCCGCATATGTTCCCTCCTCTTCGCAGTATGTGAAGGCTCCCATGCGCTCGAATTTGGCTTTTCGGGTGAACTCCATCAGCTTGTTGAACTGCTCTTCCGTCTCGTTAGGGAATCCGACCATCAGGGTGGTGCGGATATGGATGCCCGGCACCTCCTCGCGTATGCGTTGGAGCAGGTTGTTGGTCTCCTCTTCCGTGATGGGACGGCGCATGGCCTTGAGGATATCGTTGTCTATGTGTTGCAGGGCGATGTCGAGGTATTTGCAGACGTTGTCACGCTCCCTCATCACCTTCAGCAGGTCGTATGGGAATTGGGTAGGGTAGGCGTAGTGCAGGCGGATCCACTCCACACCTTTCACGTCGGATATCTTCTCGACCAAATCCGCGATGGCGAACTTTCCATAGAGGTCCTTCCCGTAGTAGGTCAGGTCTTGTGCGATGATCTGGAACTCCTTCACGCCTTGCGCCACGAGCGACTCGACTTCGGAGACGATCTCCTCCATCGGACGAGACTTGTATTTGCCTGTGATGATAGGGATGGCGCAATATGCGCAACGGCGGTCGCATCCCTCCGAGATCTTCACGTAAGCGTAGTGGGAGGGGGTCGATAGCTTATGGATATTGGAGCAATCCGAGCGGTACTCGCCTTTGAGGTCCGTTATGATATCCTTCCAAGCGAACTTGCCGTAGAACTTGTCCACTTCGGGAATCTCCGTCGTGAGCTCTTTCAGGTAACGCTCCGATAGGCAACCCATCACCAGTAGCTTCTCCACGCTGCCACGTTTGCGTTTCTTCGCGAAACTGAGGATCTGGTTGATGGATTCCTCCTTCGCGTCGCCGATGAATCCGCAGGTGTTGATGATGACGATCTTCGCCTTGGATGGGTTCGGGTCGAAGTGCGTCTCGTATCCGTTCGCCTCCAACTGGTTGGCCAATAGCTCCGCATCCACGAGGTTCTTCGAGCACCCCATGCAGATGATGTCGATCGACTTCTTTTGCATTTCTCTTGGTTTATTTGAACAAGGAATCGACGAATTCTCTCTTGTTGAATACCTGCAGGTGGTCTATTCCTTCGCCTACACCGATGTATTTGACAGGAATCTTGAACTGGTCAGATATGCCGATGACGACGCCGCCCTTCGCCGTACCATCCAGCTTCGTGATGGCCAGCGAGCTCACCTCCGTCGCCTTGGTGAATTGCTTCGCCTGCTCGAAGGCATTTTGTCCGGTGGAACCGTCCAAAACCAGAAGCACATCGTGCGGAGCGTTCGGTATGATCTTCCGCATCACCTGCTTGATCTTGGAGAGCTCGTTCATCAGGTTGATCTTATTGTGAAGTCTTCCGGCGGTATCGATGATCACGACATCAGCATTGTTCGCCTTAGCGGACGATAGGGTGTCGAATGCCACGGAAGCCGGGTCAGAGCCCATCTGCTGCTTGATGACTGGGCAACCCACTCTTTCGCCCCAGATGCACAGCTGGTCCACCGCCGCCGCACGGAAAGTATCCGCCGCACCCAAGTAGACCTTCTTGCCCAGTTTCTGGAACTGGTAGGCAAGCTTTCCGATGGTGGTGGTCTTACCCACTCCGTTCACGCCGACCACCATGATGACGTATGGTCCGTCGGTCTGCGGGATGGAGAAATCCTTCTCGTCCGTGGTATTGTTTTCCTCCAGCAGGGAGGCTATTTCGTCCTTGAGGATATTGTTCAACTCGTCCGTGCCGACGTATTTGTCACGTTCCACGCGTTGCTCTATTCTCTCTATGATTTTCAAGGTCGTGTCCACACCCACGTCAGAGGTGATCAACACCTCTTCCAGGTTGTCCAGCACTTCATCGTCCACCTTAGACTTTCCGACGACGGCGCGCGCAATCTTGCTGAAAAGGTTCTGCTTGGTTTTTTCGAGACCCTTGTCGAGCGTCTCTTTTTTATCCCTTGAAAAAATGCTACTGAATATACCCATACACAAAATATGTTTTACGATGCAAATATACGAAAGGTAAGTCCTAAAATTTCAACGTTTTAATAAAAATATAGTCGAATGGCTTGAAAAAAGCATCCGCACTTTACCATCACGTTTCGGCATCTCGCTGTTTGTCAGCCATTCACGTCTATTTGGAACCGATTCCTGCCATCTGACAATCTCTCTATAGATAAACTCGAAACCATGCTGTTTATTATGCGATGGGCGTAGGGATTGGAATGAATTATTTCGCCAAGAATGGATTGCCTATCCGCATAATGTCGCCAAAGTATTGTATATTTGGGGAAGGGATTGTTCCCTTATAGATTATTAACCTAAATTATGTAGATATGAAGACACAATTGATTCCTATTCTTGCTTTGGCAGCTCTTACCGCATGCTCAGGCAACGTGAACAACAACAGTGAGTCCGCCGCTCCAGTAGATTCCACCCAGACGGAGACTTCCGCCGGTGACAATACCGCGAATGTGCTGAAGGATGCCGTTTCTGTGTGGACGCAGAATGAAAGGATTCAGAGCATGAGTGGGGAGGGAAAGGTGAAACTACCAGACCAGTATGCGTTGTTCGATTTGGATGGGGATGGTAACGATGAGATCCTGTTGCGTGAGTGGACCAAGGATTCGAATTTGACGGGCTATTTGGCGCTCTTCACCAATGGCAAGGATGGTTTGCAGTTGGTGGAACTGACCTATCAGACGGGACAAATCGGAGGCATGACCTTCTACAAGAATGGTTTCGTGAAGATTGAGTCGGGCAATGAAAGCGGCACTTATGGACAATATGATTATGTCAAGATAGAGAATAGTTCCGTTGTCCGTTCCTTCATATCCGCTTTCGGGGAGGATGAGAACGAAAATGAATATAGTAATTTCTACAAAGTGGAGGCTGGTCAGGAGAGACAAACGATTTCCTCTGACGAGTTTTCGTCTGCCATCGCTGGTTGCGACAGTGAAAACACATATCAGTTGGATGGGTTTGATTGGAAAAGTGATTTTTAGATTTTAGACATTAGACTTTAGCGGGGGGCATACATGTTCCCTGCTAATCGTAAATTGTAAATTGAAAAATCGTAAATCCCCCAACACTTAAATATACATTCTATGATCTGCCTGTTCCAATCGCATAAACGATTGTTGTAAATCGTGTCACCCCTTCGGGGTTCCTGTTCTGTTCATACGCCATACACACGGGTTTACACCCGTGCCTGTATTATGATTACCCCTTCGGGGTTTCCCCGCAAATTGTAAATCGTCAGATGATAAATCCCCAACTGTTTAAACATACATTCTATGATTTGCCGTCTCAATCGCATAAACGACTGTTGTAAATTGTAAATAGTCAAATTGTAAATCGTGTCACCCCTTTGGGGTTCCTGTTCTGTTCATACGCCATACACACGGGTTTACACCCGTGCCTGTATTATGATTACCCCTTCGGGGTTCCCCCGCAAATTGTAAATCGTCAGATGATAAATCCCCCAACACTTAAACATACATTCTATGATCTGCCTGTTCCAATCGCATAAACGATTGTTGTAAATCGTGTCACCCCTTCGGGGTTCCTATTCTGTTCCTACACCATGCACACGGGTTTACACCCGTGCCTGTATTATGATTACCCCTTCGGGGTTCCCCCGCAAATTGTAAATCGTCAGATGATAAATCCCCAACTGTTTAAACACAC